>JAOAPC010000017.1 GCA_025462735.1 Acidobacteriaceae bacterium
GCAGTTCCCATTGAGATTCGCCGGGCAGCTTAAGATTGAGTCAGCTGCCTCTACCATCGAACGACTACGCGACAGGGCCGCTGTCGTCTGCATCGGCCGGCGCGATCACTATGAGCACTCGTTGTCCTAGGTTCCAGCCTTCCCGGTTTGGCAACCGCAGCTCCGCATAAAGCGGCTCCGCGCCTTCCACTGAGACGGTCACACGTTCCCGGTGATCTTCATAAAGTCCGGCACGCGAGATCTCAGTTATGTTTCCTGTTAGTTTGAGCGTTCTTGTACTTAGCACAAAAGCCTCCACCCGAAAGGAATACATATCGTTCCGGAAGAATTCCGATGTTAGTGACAGAACCGGGCATGCACAATCATTTAAAGGACTAAACAGAAACTCCGCTTTGATGAATATTCGCAGTTGAGATGCCTGTTCAACTCAGTCGTAAAACTTTCGTGATAGTCACATTGCCCTTCAGCGCGGACTGTCTCAAGCTATTTGCCAACACGTGCGGAAATGCTGAGACACTATAAAGGGATGGTTGCTACGATGCGCGTGCCCCTCCCTAATTTGCTGTGGACCATCAACCTGCCACCGATGTTTTCAGCCCGCATTCGCAAGGCGAATAGACCAAAACCTTTCGTTGCAGACGAAAGCGGGGACGCCGAGAAGCCTCGCCCATTGTCTAATATTGCCAAGCGCACGTGTCCTTCGCTATATGCCACTTCAACTCGGACCACGGTGGCTCGGGCATGCCTGAGCACATTTGCCATTGCTTCTTTGCCAATGCGCAAGAGTTCCAGGCGGACTTCCGGTGCAAGCTTGCGGACTGATTTCTCCATGCGCAGGCGCAACTCGATCGGAACACCCTCAAAAAGTCTCCGCGCCAAAAACCCCAAAGCGACTGCCAGATCTTCGTTGCCGAACGATTCCTTAGAGAGCGCCCAGATCGATCGACGACCCTCAGCAAGATTTTCGCTGGCAAGTTTTCGCAAACGGCGAAGCCTCTGACGTCCTTGTTCGAAGTTCTCGCCGAGTTCCTTATCCGCCACTTCCAGCTGTAGCACAACCGCGTTTAGGCCCTGGACCACGGTATCGTGGATTTCCCCCGCCATGCGGGAACGTTCGTTCAATACGGCATCTTCCCGGAGGACCGCTTCCCTTCTCTTATGCTCAGTAATGTTGGTCAGTGAGCTGAGAACTCCCGCGGTTTGCGATTGCCGTCCTGGTATGGGGTACGCGCCGAAAAGCACGTCGCGATAATCGCCCTTACGCCGTACCAGACGGTATTCCGAGCCTGAAGTAGTCAGGCCGTGCAGAGCTCTGACGCAGGGCCATTCCGCTATAGGAATATCGCGGCCATTCACGTCGAACATTTCACCCCAGATACTTGGGGCCCTGCTAACCAGCTCCCCTTCGGGGTCCTTCTGCGCAAGTTGCCTTGCTTCCTCATTGACGAAGGTTATTTTCCCGGCCGCATTGCACAACACGATCCCCACGCTCAACCTGTCTAAAAAAAGGTGCAGCAGTGCGATTGTGCTGAAACCGGTGAGACCTTCATAGGAACGTCTAATTACCTCAAACTTGGGAGGAGACGAAACAGCCCGAATACTATGAGGACGTGGACTTGAATCGCCCCCGTTGGCGTGCGCAGTCGATTGCATTTGGTGCCTCCGTTTGGCCAGAAGAACGGACGGAACACATTGAAACGGGCGAGCAGTGCAACCAGCGCAGTTTCATCATCGCGAGCTGCACTCTGGGCTACCTATGTGGCAGCAGCCAGGTCCAAATGAACAAGCCCTCGCTTGACTGCTACATTGATCGCCTCCGTACGGCCCGTAACTTTCAGCTTTTCCAGGATGTGGGTCATATGCACTTTGACGGTCGACTCACTTATGTTGAACGCTGTCCCAATTTCTTTGTTACTTTTTCCCGCGGCAACTGCACTTAGAACCTGAGTCTCTCGCAGGGTCAGTTCTCGATCCGCCACACGCCTTGCCAGCCGCGCTCCGATCTGTGGCGGGACCCATGTCTTACCTTCGGACACACCGCGAATGCAGTCAGCTAATTGCTTCGCCGTGGCATCTTTGAGGATGTACCCCAGCGCTCCAGCCCGTAGTACCCGGTAGATGTCTTCCTCCAGTTGATAACTGCTGATCACAGCGATACGAGCGCTTGGCTCTTTTTCGCAAATAGAAATAAGTGCGGTGATCCCATCGACACCAGCCATTCTGAGATCGAGCAACGTGACAGCAGGACGGTGCTTGAAATACTGTTCCACCGCTTCACGTCCATTGCTGGCTTCGGCGACAACTCGCATACCCGGTTCTCGGCTGATCAAGGAAACCAAACCTTCTCGTACTACCGGATGGTCGTCAGCAACCAGGACCGTGAGTACACCCGTGTGGTGATCGGGAGCGCTGACCGGTGTACGCTGTTCAGGCTCGATCCCATAACTACGTCTAAAATTGCCGTAATTTCCCGGCAAAGGCAGGTCCGCTTTGTGCGGGATCTCTTGGACTCTTGGTTCTGGGGAACTGGTCTGGATGCGAGCTGAGGAACGATCCCAGCTTTCGCGAGAAGGAAAAGTCTTCTGACTGGTAGGCATTTAAAAACTCCATTCTTGTGCTTATGATCGTTCGTTGTTTATGACTTGTTCGGCCCGGCCTACACTCTCTACCTCTCGATATTTTGAAGAACGAACAGAACCGAAGGCTCAAGCTACTCCGTTCTGGCAAGCTACATAGAGACTCTGACTGCCGAATAGATCAAGGACTGACACCGCGTCGTCTTAAGCGTGCGTCAGAATCAACGTGGATTCAGTTTTTACAATTGCTGCGACGGCGAGGAGCCCTATAGATGCGGACGTCGGCTAACATTCGCAACGACAAATTCATGATTAACCGAGGTACGTTACGGCACAGTCAAAAAGCGGACAGTCGTAGAAAAAAATTTAACGCTCTGTACTCTTCATCATGCTCTTCGTCGCTCACGTCGTTGAACAATTTCCGAATCTGAATCAACCGACTCCTCGCGAGCGGAATCGTTCGGCGTAGCGGATGTGCTCGAAGGAACTGACGAGAGCGCAGACAATTCCGCCTTTTTCAATCGCTTCATAAGAGCGTTCACATGCTGGCGGCTGATACCAATCATCTCTGCCAAGGCTTGCTGGCTAATTTTTGGTGGAGGGGTCCTACCCTGCCTATCTCTGAATTGCACAAGGGAGGAGATCACTCGCGCCAAGCTCTCTTCACTTGGATCAACAAGACGGTTCGCGAGATCGGTCTGAATTCTTACATTGCGCGCGACCAGCAGAGCGACGAAGCTCAAAACGGCGTCCCCGCCCGCCACTATCATCTGCTTCACTAGCGAAGCGTCGATTTTCACCAGCTGGACGTTGGTAAGGGCAATCGCGCTCTGAAATCGAACCGGGTGGTCCCGCGAAATGCAGCTTTCTCCAAAGAAGCTGCCGCTGCTGGCGACAGACACAATGGCTTCTTTGCCTTCTTTGGACACCACGGTCAACTTCACCGTGCCATTCTCAATGTAAAAAAGAGCTTCGCTCCGATCGCCTTGCGAGAAAATAACCTGGTTCTTGCGATATAGAGTGGGTCTTCTGTCACATTTCACAGCGGCAAACAAAACCTTGATATCAAAACTATTGACGAGTGGCGGACTCATCTTGCACTTCCTGTACAGCTGGTTAAATCATAGGCCGAGATTTATTAGGACGCGATTAAGATTAGCTGGACGTTTATTTTCGTGTCGCGTACACTCGATACGTTTGTGATACGACCAGGTTTGGATAGCAACCTTACCGGTTCTCCATCGGGACAGGGTGCCGACCATGAAGAAAAAACAAAGTAAGGGAGCCTCGCTTCACTTTCCATCGGTACCACTGGCGCAAGCAAACAGGCGCGCAAGCAAACACTATAAAATCGTGCGCGACATCCTGACCGATGTGGCGAGACTGGACGAATTCAGCGCTATCAAAATTAATCTAGCGGAAATCGGGAAAAATAAAGCGGAGCTGCGTGCGGCAATTCATCGAGCTGCTAAGAGGCACAAAGTGCCGCTCGCCACGACCTCTGACGAGAAACATTTGTATGTTTTTCGTTCTTCGAACAGCGGGAACAAACCCCAGGGGTTACAGAATTAAACTATGCGCGTTTATTGTTGCTGGCTATTTTTAGAACTTCACGCCGGAGCTGCGGATTCTTGGCCAATTCCGTAATGAACAGGCGTTGAGCGGCGGGATGTTTGGCCAGCGTAGCTAGTACTTCTTTCTGCAGCCGCCGATTTCGCGCCACTTCTCGGAATGCCTGACGGCTCAGTTCCGGCTTGCGTGCGATTGCCAGAGCAATCCGCCGGATCTGCGATGGATCTTTGAATGAGACGATGTGAAAACGCATGCCTGATTTCTCGAGCTTGATAGAAATTGCTTGAAGTAATTCTTTCAGCTCCGCGCAAGACCTTCAGCTTACGTTGGTAACTTCTGCGCTACCAAAGACCTACGCCCGCTTCCAACCTCAAACCCAACAGGCCGGTGCCGCTTGACTGCCTCCGATGGAATCATGTCTGATCCAACCATAGGAGTTGTGCAATGAAAGCAGCCTCAAGCGGACCGGCCTTTCTCTTTGACCTGGACGGCACCTTGGTGGACACCGTCTATCAACATGTGCTCGCCTGGCGGGAAGCTCTGGAGAGCTGTGGCATTGAGCTCTCTGTCTGGCGCATTCATCGCCGCGTGGGCATGAGCGGAGGTCTTCTTACTAACGCGCTCCTCCGCGAAACTGGTAAGCCGGTCACTCCGGAGCAGTCCGCGGAACTGCAACGCCGTCACGCCGAGGCTTACGCCCGGCAAGCTGGCAAGGTCCGGCCCCTCCCCGGCGCGCGTGAGTTGCTGAACGTGCTGACGAAGGAAGGTGTTCCTTGGGCGATAGCTACAAGTGGTCGTCTGGACTTTGCCCAACGCGCCATTGATGTACTGCAGGTCGGTCCTAAAATTCCCATCATCACGCGCGACCAAGTCGAACGCGCAAAACCTGATCCGGATTTATTTTTCGCCGCTGCCGAGCGCTTGGGAGTAGACATTCACAACTGCTGGGTCGTTGGAGACAGTGTCTGGGATTTACTAGCGGCGCAGCGCGCTCGGGCCCTCGGAATAGGCGTTCTTTCGGGCGGTTATGGTCAGGACGAACTCGAGCGGGCAGGCGCGTACCGGGTTTATCAGGATCCCAACGACTTGCTACAACACCTTGATGAAGTCGGGGTTCGGGTCCACGTTAAAAGTGGGAAATGAACTGGGCGGGGATTGCGTTTCGTCAACCACTGTGCAGGTCGCGCAAGCCGCGCAGAATGTGAATGTTTCTAGTCGTGAGATGGTGGAGCTAGTCGGGATCGAACCGACGACCTCATCGTTGCGAACGATGGCGTCCGCCCTTCCCGCCCGCGCCCAGAGCGGCATTCGACAACAATCACGGTCCAAAACGGTCCAACACTTTCAGGCTTGCCGGGAAAGTTGCCTCACAGTTTTTCCGGCTTCGTTCCCACTCTTCGCGACGTGCTCAGCGGGCCATGATTTCTAGGTCACGATAGCGGACATCCGTGGTCACGAGATCATGCAACTCTTTCTTAATGGAACACTCGTCGGCGATAACGATGTGTTGGATTGCACCGGGATCGAATTGCCCAACGTAAATCTCTCCTGCTTTGCGTTCCAGACGTTTCAACATGCGAATGCATCGCCACTCTTGTTCGAACGCGTACCTCATGCGCTTCCTCGGCACCATGGCCTTTGTAGCGTATCAAGAGCTATTGCGTTGAGTCTCGACCCGGCTCACATCCAGAATCGGCGCCCCTGAAACAATTTCACACTTGTCGAGCAGCTCGCGAAGATTCCCGCTGAGTCTCATGCCAGAGAGTGCTTCCCGCGCACACGGCCGGATCGCGTAGACCATTAATCCCTCGAAGAGATCGGCAGCAATGCCGTGCGCCGCGCGTCCGTCTTTAATGAGCGCATATCGGAAATCTTTCACCGCAATGTGATCGATGCGACTGGATCGGACCGACGTGACCGTCAATTCGAAGTCGCGCACACGCAGTTTTCTTTGTGATCCGCCAGCGTCGGGAATCCCAAATTCTTGCACCAACGCAATCAGCCGATCCTTCAGGCGCTCCGCTGGCACATCGAGCAAATAAGCAGCCTGATATTCATGCGAAGCCGCTGCTTCTGCTTCGAGGAAGTGATCCAGGAGCGCGGAGGCAGAGCGGACGAATGCCGGCTGAGATAGCGGTGCCAAATGGAATGCCATAGGCGAGAACCCCATGATAACGTGAGACAAGTTGCTCTGCACCGAAAATGGTGCAAACGGCAAATCCGGGGAAATGCCTCAGGCGGGATTTCCCCGGGTTAAAGAATTTCGCGCATGTTCAATTGCAGCTACCAGCGCGCCGCGAGGAGAACACCGCTGCATGGCGAGCAGCTCGATATCGGTTTTCCGCGGCGCGGCAGGATGTCGAGGTTTCGCCGACTAGAGCGGGCTGGGCAGATGCGCCTCAATTTGCAGCGGCCGCCTGCAGATTCCCCAAAGCAGGTGAGCAGTGAATCGGTCTGCGTTAAGTCGGAACCGGAGTCCCTCGAGCAAGCGCTCGATTATCTTTTCCCCGAACGGCCGCTGACAGATCTCGAACTGTTAGATGAGTTCAATCGGCTGTTTCCGCCACCCTAACAACTACTTGCAAGGGCCTTCGGTAATATCGGCGATCTCTTTCGCCGCCGCTGTATCGCCCTTGATGGCTTTTTTGATTTTGCGCAAGGCAATCATCTCCGCACGCTTTCTGGTGTTGAGTATCGCTTTTCTTTTTTTTGGTGATCTGAGTGATTTGCTCATCTTGCTAGCTTACTGAAACGCTGAAGAGGTCGCGATCACGGTTTCCTCCCGGCGATGCAATTCACTTGCTCAACTCTTTGGGCTGCTCGTCCACGAACCTGACATTGAGGTTGAAATCGACGTTAGAAGTGACTTCGGTTCCTTCCCCACCGTCCGGCGTTCCGTCGAGCATGTCGCGGACTTCGGTGAACCAGCCGAGCGAACGAGCGGCTTCTTTGAGAGCTTTTTCGGCGATTTGTTTTATGAGAGAAGGGTCCGCCAGGATGGCTGATTCAATGGCATCAAGGAGGGGTTTTCGTTTTGGACGACCGCCTGGATTCCCAGACTCGCCTGACTTGAATTGAGTGGTTTTCCCGATGCTAGGATCGACGCCGCCATTTAGCAGCTTCACGCCATTTACACGCCTGTTCTGTGGCGTGGAAGGCTTTTCCTTTTTCGCTTTTTTCATCTACGATTCCGAGATATCAGTTCAAATGTTTCAATGAGGGAGCTCGAGCAACCTGCGACCTCTGCATCTCCATGATCATTCCCAATGACGCGAGGAAAGGCTCGAACGCCACCTGCCAAATCTGCGCAAAGGACCGGGTGTAATCACGGTCATACGCAGCTGCGGCGATTTCTTCTTTGTGCTCTATCAAGCTCGGTGCGTAGGAGAAGATGAGCGCCGGAAGTTTCTCCGGAAATCGGAGCATAGCTCCCATCAGTCCGCGCCCGATCGCCTTGGCCAGTGCCTGTGGATCATGCTCTTGTTCAAACTGCGCCGGCATCGCGTCAAAAAGTTCGTTGTTTAGCGTGAAGTACTCCTCCCGCCATTTGGCGGCCGGGATGGATCTGAGCACAGGTACGGCATACTCTTGTTCGCCGAATGTCAGCTTCAGCTCTTTCAGAACCTCGGAATCAGAACTGTTAGTCATACAATTTACCTCCCTCTTTTTCGATGTCGAACTTTAAGCCTTCCTCGTGGTTGCGATCTTCGTGCGCTCGCTCTGGTCAGGGGCGGGCTACCGCCTCGGTGGCGTCGAAGTAGTCGATCTGCATGTCGCCATTCACCGCCCCGTTGTTTGCCACTCCAAAGAAAGGCGTGAAGGCGTTGCCAACGTAAATATTTACCCCGCTCGATGTGCAAACGGTGGAATGGTCGATCTTGAAGGTGACTACTGATCCGCTCGGTGACCCGTTCCCGGTGGCCGTCAGCGGAGCAACATCAATTTCAAACCAGTGATAACTGGTGTCCTGGGCGATGCCGCTGTCGAAGAAGCTGTATCCAAATCCTGATCCACCCGTCACGCAGCCAAAGTTCGTTGCGGTTCCAGTCCGCGATGATCCCATGAACGCGATCATGTTAGCGCCGGTCGGATTATTTAAGCCGCGACCGTCTACCAGTCCGAACTGTTGATTAGTAGCGTTGGTGGCATTGTTCCCAGACACCAGCCGCATGTAGGCGCGCGTGACCAAGGGCAGTGAGCCATTCAAATAGAAAGTCCCGGTTAGCGAAATCGTGCCTGTAGTGCCGTTCGCATTCAGTTCAAACGTGCAGGGCTGGTTGACGTTCGAGCCCGCTGGCTGTGTGACCGTAATTGTTCCGGTCGCTACCCAATCCAGATCGCCGTTCTTTCCGCAGAACTCATCCTTCAAATAGACCTGCAAGCGAGGATCCGCTGTTCCGTATCCGCCAGCCGTAGCAAACGAGGCTGCAACGGTCTGCCCGGAAGTGGAGACGTTCGGTGCGATGCTTCCATTGGCGGTTTCGCCTTTGTCGTGGCAGCTCGTGCTGGCCACTGCTGGACAGTCACCGGTTGTGAGTTTTCCGACGGTCGCCGGCGTTCCGCCCGAGATCACTCGGTAAACGTCATAGCTCGAAGCGCTCGGAACCGCGGTCCAGGAAAGATTGATGTAGTTCGAGCTCGTGAGCGTGGCATTACCTGTGGCTATGCGCGCCGCCGGGGAGCAGGTGGTGTTTCCGGAAAGATTCGCAACCACGCAATACGAATAAGCGGTTGATCCGGCGCTTCCGGTTGTGGTCAACGTTGGAGCCGTGATTGGATTCGCAACGCCGGTGTTAGAACCGCCTGATCCAGATTGGGGAACCCATGCGCTGCCATTCCAGGTCAACACCTGGCTAGTTGACGGTGAGCCAGCGATCAAGTTGATTAGCGCTTGCGCGCCTGTGCTCGCTCCGGTTCCGCCCATGTAGATTTGCAGGATGGAAGGGCCAGCAATGGCGATGGTCGTGAGACAGATGCAAAGTAGGACGAGAAATGTGTTGAACAATTTGTTCATAGTTTTAATACCTGTACCAGGCGAGAATATTTGCCCCTGCTTAAGCCTTCCTGATCGTTTTATCCGAAGTGGTTGCGTGCAGGCGGATGCGGCCGGTTTTGGCTTGGTACGTGATCTCTGTAACCAGTGCCGATAAGCTGCCGTGCAAATGGATTTCGGGAACGCCGCCAGAATTGCCGAGGTTCTTCATCTGCGCTGTAATTGCGCTGGCGATCGCTTTCAGTGCTGGCCCGTTGTCGAGCGGAATCACAGCTTCGCGCGAGCTGCCGCCATTCGGCGAATCGCCGATCACGGCCAGAGTCGGACCGGTCACTAGCCCCCCGGAAGCTAAATGGGTGACGTTCACTACTTGCGATGGCTGCTGGGAATTGATGTTGGGACTATTCGCAGCAGGAGCAGCGGAACCAGCAGACGCGGATGACGAAGCTTTTGAGCCACCGACGTTCGACCCGACAGCGCCTAGCGCTCCTGCGAGAGCTTCTAAGGCAGCACCAGCTGCAAACTCTGCTGCTGCTGCTGCCGGATTAAGAAAGATGTCAGCAGTGGCCTTGCCGATAAAGAACGCTCCCCAATACTGAGCCATCGAAGCGACAGCTTTGGCGACAAGGCGTTCCATCGCTTGAGCCGCTGATGCCGTGCCTGCGACCATCTCTTGGGTAGCCTGGTTCATGCCTGCTGCAAGGTTGGCGATGACGCCGACTGCGGTGCCCTCCAAAAGCTTAAAGGCGCTAGCTCCAGCCGCTAGCTCCGTAGTTAGAGCCTGCTCCCATTCTTTTATGGCATTCTTTGATTTGCCAAAGTCGTGATCGAGATTCTGGATCGCCTTCTGGAGTTGCTGAATCTGCTGCACACCGCCATGCGATGCGATGGCCTGCTGTAGCTGAACCTGAAGTAACTGGCGCAGCTCGGTTACGAGCTTCCTGACGGCGTCGCTTGAGGCCCCGGTCTGAAGCGCAAAATTGAGTTCGGCCTTGACTAAAGCAACGTAACCTTTATCGACATCCCTTTGGGTGACGATGCCTACTTTCTGCAACTGAATCAGCTTGTCGTAAGCGTCGTAGGCAGCGGCGAGTCCGGAATGCAGGTTGCTTTGAAGGGTTATTCCCAATCCCTTTGCGGCAGCATCTGCTTGCTGGAAGCCCTTGGTGATTGCATTTGAAATCTCGTCCATTCCCGGCGGGGCTTCGGTGACGAGCGGGATGGGTTCTTTGCCGAGCTGCCGGAGTTCTGTAAACGCCTTTGCATAGATCGCCCTGATCTTGTTGTTGTGCTCGTCGATTAGTTTCTCGATGTCGGCACTGAGTTTCTGCCGCTCGCCTTTCGTCTTGTCGCCTTCAAAGGTTAAGGCGGAGATGCGCAGAGCGATTGCACGAATCTGGTTATTAAGCTGATCTTCATTGGCTTTATTCTCTACCGCGAGAATCCGCGAATAGCTGCCGCCCGTTATCGCTAGCTTCAGAAGGGCTTCGGATTCCGCGACGGAAATTCTGGCCTGAGATGCGGTTTTTACCGCAGCGATGCGTTCTTCTTCCGCCTTCACTACTTCCGCAGTCTGTTGCGCATCATGCTGCTCTTGAAAAAGCGTCAGCTGTTCGGTCTGGGTTTTGATCGTCGCCGTGAGCTGGTTTACTTTATTCTCATAGGTGCTGGCCTCTCCGGTGACGCCCACAAAGCCGTTGCGCAGGCCGTAGAGCTGATCTTCCGCCGCGCGTACTGCGTTCTTGTTTTTGTTAATCGATTCAGTGAGATCGTTGATCTTTGATTGCGTAAGCGCTGAGCCGGTCAGCCCGAACTCTTCGAGCGCTTTCTGGGCTTTGCCGTAGGCTGCTACCTGTTCGAGAATCGCCTTATTGGTTGCCGCGATGCTGGCGTTAGAGGCTTTCATGGCCTCAGTGAAGATGAATGTCTCAGAAACCCACGCGCTCATCTTCTCGGCGGCCTGGATGATCGCCTGAATCACGAATAGAATAGCCGTCGCTTCAAAGGCTGAGGAGAGCGCCTGACCGACTCCGGGCAACTCCGCGATGAAGGACCGGACGTGGCGCGGCAGATGAATGCCGAACTGTTCGCCCAGTAAGGCCGCTTCCCCGCGGGCCTCATACATCGATTCTTTGACCTTCTCGCCCGAGAGCAGAGTGACTTCGCCCATCTCGACCGCACCTCGTGAACTGACCGCCATGCGCCCGGTCATCTGGTCCACTGAGTCCGACGTCGCGTTGATCGCAGCTTGAGCAGGCGCGAGCTTCGTAGGGACAGCCTCGCCAAGCGAGGCAATCTGCGCCATTGCCGCCTGCTCATCAAAAAGCAGAGTCAACACGCAATCTCCTATGTCAATGGCCACCGCACACCCCTTAAGTAATTACTCGGAAGATTTCATTCACATGGAAGCGAGTCAACGTAGCGGCCGACCGCGGCGATTGTGGCTTCCTTCAGGTTCATGCCGGCACTCATAAGCTGTTTTACGCGCCGGGCGGTGCGGTCGGCTTCCGAGACGTTGCTTGGACCGCGCTTGCGCGCTTGCGCTTCGCGCCGACGGGTCGCGGATTCTTGCTCGATCCGCTGGCGCCTGGCCGACTCTGCCAAATTCTCGGACTTGACGAGATTTGTTTTGGCGGTGGCTTCGTCCACGACAACGCCACGGTCATCTACGAAAAATTCGTCGCCATTCGGCCGGAAACGCTTGTAGTACCGTGGACGTTCGGATTCATCCAAATCCACCACAGCTGCAGAACGCGCTTTGTTTGCATGCCGCGCCAGCGCCTCGTCCAGTCGTTTCGCGGTAGCGCTCTCGACAACCTTCCCGCGCGGGTCCACATAGAACGGGGTTTTGTCACTCTTGAATTTCTTTTCGTATCTGGTCCCCGATAGCTCAACGAAAAATCGTGCCATGATTGTTTTCCTTTCACGGTCTTTTTTTAATCGGACAAAAACCCCGGTGGCGGCCCGTATGAGATCCGCCACCGGAATGCAGCGGTGGCGGGCTGAAAACTTTGGACGGGGACGAATCAAGACCCCGAAGACCCGCCACCGAAATCGTCACTGGCCGGCCAAGGAGAACACCTCACCGCGACGAAACTTTTTGGACATTCGTCTCACCGCAGAGCCGCGCTGGCCCGGTGGCTCGCCTTCCTGCGATCTTGCTGACGGTTGTATTCAGGTTGCATCGCTGCGACGCGCTTCGCGAAAATATCCATGGTCGCCCGCGCTCGATCGACCAGAACGCTGAGTCTCGCAATGCGGGCCTTACACTGATCGAGAACCTCCGCTGCCTCCCTCCGCTCAGCGGAAGTTGCGTCGGTACTGGCCAATATCTGCTCCGCGGTAGATCGCTGCACGCCGAGTCTCGACAGGCGTAGCTCGCCTTCCTCGATTTCCTTTTTCCGCGCATCGCGCATGTCAACTGTGGCGTCGTATTGAGAGACGTCCATCTTCCCTTCTGTTTTTGTTGCCATTTGCTTACTCTCCTTTAACGAGCCGGATAGCCGCGGCCAAGTACAGCGATCGCCGCTTCCAGTTCAGAGAAGCCGCGCCCCTCTTGCAGCCTGTCGAATAACTTCTTTTTTGAAGCGCTGGACTCAATCTCTTCAATCGCGGCGGCCAGGCGGGGATCAGCTGATCGGAGCACCGCAGCATAGCTATCCCTACTTACTTCGAGGATGGCCGTGCGGATTTTATGTGTTTCATCTTCGGTCAGCGTTGCCAGATGGTTTTCCACTAAGCTCAGCTTGGCTTGGCTAACGCCTGCCCGTTTCGCGACCTCATGTTGGTTGAGTCCAGAGCTCTCCCGCAATACTCTTAATGGATGCTGCTTCCACCTCATCGCCGCCCTCCGCAACTGAATCGATTGATAATTTTATTAACTCAACCATAGGCGGAAGCGCGAGCAAGTAGTAGGTGACGAAAGTTGTGAGGGTCAAATTCGGGTCGGAGAGATGATTACGGCTTTCCTACCGGATAGGGGCAGGTTCTCGAGCGGCGGTGATCGCAATCATCGTATGAGTGGTGCAGGTCAGATCGTAGCATCTCGACTTGGCGCACAGCATCCTTGCGCTCTTCGTCCGATAAATTCTGGTTGGTTATAACCATCACCAATGCGAAATCGGCCAACTTCCAGACGTCGGCAACCGTTAGGCCGCCACTCGTGAGGGCGCGTTCCCCGGGTCCATAGCCGCGCGCCCCAAAGCCCTTCTCAATCACTGCTGTGGCATCCATGTTTCCATCTTAGCCTGCGAGGTCAAAAATCCCGCCCTTTTGAAAAACCCGAAGTTCCCGACCTTAACATTCCTTAACAGTCGCGAGGCAGTCGCCTCTGCCGTTTTCTTGCTGTAAGCCTTGCACTTTCAGCGCACTACGCAGAAAATCTGAGAATGGCGAGCGCGGAGGCGGTAACCGCATGACCATTCAACTCATCCACTGCCACAGGTGTAAGCAAATGAAGTTGCCATTTCTGTTTTCTCCGGCGGCGCTTCGCGCAAAGTATCCGAGCTGTCGCGAGTGCAGGAGGGAAGCAAGACAGAGGACCGGAGGATCGAAAGACAGCGCGTGGAATGGATGGGCGAAGCTCGATTTGAGCGGGGCGGCATGACGACGCCAACTGTGGAGGTCGCGGAATGGGTCGCAGCGCTCGTGCTCGATCCCAGGCACCGGTGTACGCCTCTGTGCCTGTGCAACAAGGTCAAGGACATTCCGCACATCGCGGAAGCCATCCGGCGGCTCGAATACCAACTTCAAAGCTTGGCGCGCGCTGGCGGTTAAAAGCCTGTTTAATGCCTGTTCTCAGGCATTCGCGACTTCTAAAAACCGCCGCCGCCATTTAGCAGTTCCACGCCATTTCCACGCCTTTTATGTGGCGTGGAAGGCTTTTCCTTTTTTGGTGGTTTTCCGCCATTTATCCGCCTGTTCTGTGGCGGAAGCGACTTTCCCAACTTTGGCCTTTTTTTGGAACCCCTGACGCGCGTGAAGGAACTTCTCCTGACTCGGTAGCACATCGGATTTAGCTTGGCGCGGTAGGACATCCGACTATCAATCGGAGGGTCTGTCTCTAATCGCTTGAATCCAAAGTGGAGCATTTTCTGACTATGGCGGTTCTATGGCTGTTCGTAGAGGGACTGCGATTAGCCTGACGCCATCGCATCAGATGGTGCGCCGCTGCCCACTCCTTCGCGCTGTGGCAGCTTCCTGGTGGCCTGGAGGCGCTGCGCTGCCCCTCGCTGCATGCGAGCCGAGGCGTCTCTTAGATCGTCCGGATCAATGATGTGATAACGATCAAAAATTGACCTGGTTTGGTGTCCCGAGATCTCCATTGCCACCTTCTCGCGCACACCATCGCGGACCATGTTCCGGACTGCAGATCGTCGCAAATCATGAAAGAGTAAGTTCGGACAGCCCGCTCGCTTGACGACTCGCTTCCAATCTTTCGCAAAATTCGCGACCGGCCGGCCGGTTGTGTTTGTAGCAGCGATCCTCGCGCGAAGGATTTCCTGAGCTTCAGTTTCGCTCTCGGTTTTGGCGCTTTCTCTGACCGGCTTGCCGTCCTGCCAGAATTGAGTCCACCAAAACTTACTCGCGCGATATCTGAACACTGTGCCTGTCCGAGGCAGCCGAGTGAACACGTGATCATCGGGATTCTTGCGGGCTACACACTGCGTGAGCAATTCGAAAACTAGATCGCTCATCACCACACAGCGCGATTTTCCGTTCTTTGTTTGGGATCCTTCGAGCGAGATGGTGCGCTCTGAAAGATTCACCTGGCCAACCCTCAGATCGAGAAGTTCTCCTTTCCTCCAGCCATACGTGATCGCGACCTCAAACATTGCACGAAGCCAGAGCCCGACCTTCTGCGTCTCTCGAGCGAGAGCTTCATATTGGGCATCGGGAACGAAACCCGAACGCGCGTTGTTCGTCGGAAGAATTGGGACATAAGGACGTTGGCTGGGTTTCAGGACGTTCATCTCGATCGCCAGTTGATACATGCGCTTGAGCATTGCACTTTCATTATTTATCGTCGCGCTCATCGCTCCCTGTTGCTGGCGTTCCGCGATGTAAGAGGAGATCTCGGTTGCGGTGATGGATGCGGCGCGCCGGCCCCCGAATTGCGGGCCAAGGTGCTTATTCCATGTGAGCTTGATGTTTCGTAGGCTCCTTCGCTTCTTGGTCGCGTAGTCGCGTTCGATGAGCGAGAAGAGATCCCGAACCAAGACAGCAGCCATCTCCTTACCCTGTGGACTCGCAGTGGCAGTGAAATCGAGGGCCCGGAATAGTTTTGCCTTCAGGTAGGAAAGCCAGTCATCGAGCTGACTTGGACTGCAAAGCACTCCCGCGTTTTTCAGATCGATGAGGCGATTGATCAGCTCGATGCCGAGCTGCTCGCTCTCTTGGCTCCAAACTTCCTGGCTCACTGGCGGTTCCGACCTCCTGTCGGCAGGAACTCTATCGCGAGAACACAATAGTGTGCAACACAAAAAGAACACTCTAGTGTTGAATACTGCAGAGTGTAGACTGAAAGTGTTCACCTGCCCCAAGATGATGCGGTGAACTCCCAGCGCATGTTTGGCCAGATCATCCGCGAATTGCGAATCAAGCGAGGTCTATCCCAAGAAGCCCTCGCCGATCTGACCGGACTGCATCGCAACTACGTAGGAAGCGTGGAACGCGGTGAGCGGAACCTGAGCCTAAACAACATCCTCAAACTGGCTAAAGCGCTGCAGGTCCGCCCCGCCAAATTATTCGAGAAGTTCTAGCCGCGCGCTCACGGCATCTCCAGCTGAAACTCGAACGGTTTCCCATGGCCGCTCGCATCGAAAGCGCGGATGAATTTGATCGCCTCTGGAGGCAGTGGAATAGGAGCATTCCGGTTTACCAGCGCGTAGCATGTGGTCTGCTCGACGACGAATTTGAAGCCGGTGGAGCGGAACAGCGCGAGGCAGACGGGGCACGTCCACGTATCGCGGCACTGCCCGTCCTCGATGTCTTTCTCGGTGACTTGAATGGTTAGGGTTGGCATTAGAATATTCCTTCAAGCAGAGCCCGAAGTTCCGGGTCCGCGGCTAGTCGCTGTTCAAACTCAGCCTCGACCTTCTGGTCGCATTCCGCCGAGCAGCAATCGAGACCGTCAAGCGGGGAGATGCAGTCAGAAGCTTCAAACTCCTGGCCGCATCCCGCGCAGGTGAACACGTAATTGTCCTTCCACGGTTGATAGTGTCCGTAGGCCATCAGAAGGGAATCTCTTCTTCTGCCACGGCGTCTTGCGCGGCGATTACGGGCTGCGGCTTTCCGTTTTTATTGTTTGCGCTGGTTGAGGTCAGCAGTTCGACGAGCGTCATGTTCTTGCCGGGATGCAGCACGTCTTCGGTTGAGAGGTGCAGCATGCCCACCAGCGAGTTCTGATCGGTGATACGTTCGCCCGCCTGCAGCCGTGCCCGCATTTTCTTGATGATCTCGACATTGCGTCGCAGGTTATTCGTCTCTATCTCATCCTCCATGCGCGACCAGGAGCTGAATCCGTTCAGGTACTCAAGCGTGAGGTGGCGGAACATGGTGTCGATCTTTGAACGCTTCTCGCCGCCAGGGAAGCACTGATTTAGTAGGTTGTCGAGCTCCTCGATCAGGCCTTTGCGGTCGGCCTGATCTCTGGCCCAATCAGTCTTGCCGGAGACGATGAGGTCGCGGCTCGTAGATGTGGCGCGGTTCGCTTGTCCCAACTTGGCGCGAAATTCGATGTGCGGCCGGAAGCAGTCGAGCACGCGCTTGTAATCGCCCTGCTTGTAGCCTTTATCGAAATCTTTGAACACAAACTGCTGATTGTTGATGATCGAGTCGGCGTCCTTCACCACGTCGCAGACGTACTCCATGGTGGTTTTGCCGCGCAACAGCCCAGCGATTCTGCGCTTGCGACGGCGCATCTCGGCTTCGAGTACGCATTCAAAGCCGAAGTTCTGCCCGCCGCCCGCGTTGAATTTCGAGTCACCCTGCACCAGCTTCTTTTCTCCGGTGTCCGGGTCCTCGATGTTCTCCCACCAGTAGCCCAAACGCCCGCAGGCGATCGCATGGAACTCGCCCGCCTGAAATGGCAGCACGAAACGGTTCCATTCATTCATCAGCTGCGCTCTGCGGTCGAACGGTAGGTTGCCATTCTCGTATGCGAAGGTGGAGAGTCCTTCCGACCATGGCACGGTGAGATCGTCGGCCACGTACACGGCGCCCTTGGCCTTAAGGAAGTCATTCATCGACTGCTTCAAGGCGGCGAGCGAATTGCCGACGGTGATAACGAGGGGTACCTTTTCGGTGTCGAAGATGTGAACCTTCCACGCGCCCCAGCGGTCGGAGGAGTCGTAGACGTGGACCGCGCCTGCACCGCAATAGTCTTTGGCGATGCCAGCGGCCAGTTGTGCCATGGTGCAGGTTTTGCCCGAACCGTTCGGGCCATCAGTTGAGAGTTTGAGGTATTTCATGGTTTCTCCTTTTGTGAATTTGCGAAATTAACTACTTGCGTTCAGTCGTTCAGTTCCTCGATCGCCCTCTCCGTCTCTTCCGCCGAGAGCAGTTGTTCGCTTGAGTACCCATCACAGAGCGACGTGACTGCGGTCCCGTCCTGGCTGATGAGCAGGGTGAAGTCATCTTCGTTTACCCAACGGTCGTAGCCGCGGGAGTTGCCGATGTGGAACCTCATCGCTTGCCATCCTTCTCGGCGTAATACAGGCAGACTGACCAGCCGCGTAGGAACACCGGATCGTCGCGCATCCAGCCCATGAGTTGAAAAAACATGTCGCGCAATTGAAACGCGCTGAGCTTGAGCGTGCGGTTGAATAGTTCCTCGCGCGGAACATCGGGTGGACTAATGCGCTCACCCACAGACCACCTCCCCGTGCTTCGCGCACAGATCCTTCTGGCTTTCGAGATCAGTGACCGTGGCTTTCGCTCCGCAGGCGAACTCGTGACGGTCGTCTTCGTAGACGCACACCGCATCGACGGCTTCATGCAGCAAGGCAACGACGTTCAGCCGCTCGGCTTTGCGCACGGCCAGTTCTAGATTTCGGTGTACGGAGATTGTCCGGTTGGTGGCGACTGCAGCCACGCGCCAAGTGAAGGTGGAGTTGAGGGTAGGGAAAACAAGAAAGGCGGGATGGGATGCTAAAGTTTGTGAAGCCACATTGCCTCCTTAGTGGGCGATGTCGGTCAAGCTCGGCCGGCTGCTGATAACAGCCGGTCGGGCTGCTTATTTCTTCTCCTATTGAACCAAGCGCTTGGTTCGTTGTCAAGTGCTAATTTTCCGGATTGCAACCAGCCGCTTAGTTCCGCTATATTTCAATCCACAGCCATGGCAAAGAACCCGCACGCTGCAGCTCTCGGTAGAAAAGGCGGAAAAGTGCGCATGAGTAAGTTGACCGCAGAGGAGCGCACGAAATTGGCTCGAGAAGCCGGCCGTGCTTCCGGGAAAGTGCGTAGGGCGAAGGCGAAGAAGCCGAAGGAATCCAGATAAAACAGCTTGTACTGAAATAGAAAAGGCCCGACTGCGAATCGGGCCTTTTCTAAATTCGGTGAGCGGCAAGCTCTAGAAATGGAGTCTAGTCGCCGTGTGTGCCGGTGGTCAAGACGATGGCGTCCTGTGGTTGTTGCCTGCATTGGAGTGCATACAAATGCCCAGCGCAATTCTTCCGTTCTACACGTCTGAGGGGTTCTTGATCGCTGCGGATGGCAGGACGCGAGTCAATGGAGAAAAGCGCGACGATCAGACGATAAAGATTTTTCAGCTTGCAGAGCCGGGTAGATCGTTCGCTTATGCCTTTGGTGGAACTGTTGGGTTTACCGACAAAGAAAATGAGGATTTGATCCTGTTCGATCTGCGTGATGAGATTTTAAAAATCATTAAATCGCTGAGAATGACCAATCACAAAAACTTCAAATCATATGCTGGCAAGATTGTGGCCCGTCTCCACGAGGGGCTAACGAAGGCGCTAACAAATGAAAGAATGGAGCGCCTTAAGGATGAAGGAACAGTCGAAGAGCCCGCCCTTGTCGCTTGTCTGATACTCGTTGGCTATTACGAGAAAGAGCCTTCCTGGATCGCAATCCGATTCCCACACATAAAGCAAACATTGCTTGAGCCAGAGCCAGAAATTATGCCGCTCCAAAAGGGATACAGACCGCCCGTAGTCTACGGTTCACAGATCATTGCGCGACGACTTTTTGACACCGACGACCCGACCTTCGCTAAGTACCGAGTTCCAAGGGTAAATGACGCAGAGAACGTAACCTTGGGAGAAGTTGCGGAAGCTGCCAAGAAGTACATCCTAGCTTGCGCAGATCCAGAAGTAATAAAGATTGACCCCGTAATCTGTGCGGCCATAGGCGGCCACATCCACATGGCAAAGGTCACCCCAAAAGACGGTTTTGCATGGCTGCCAGAATATCGCCCTGTCACGGCCTCAATAATTTCGCCGTGACCCGCACAAATCTTCCAGCCCACTCCAGTGTGTATTTTCCCATTGCAAACTCGGAGTGGGCGGGGTTAGTATCTCTGCCGCCATGAACCCAAATCCAAAGACAATCTTCGGCAACACGATTCGCGAACTGAGGCTGAAGCTGGAGCTTAGTCAAGCCGAGCTTGCGATCCGGGCAGGGCTGCACCGCAACTACATCGGCGGAATTGAACGCGGAGAAAGGAATGTTTCGCTGATCAATATCCAAGCCCTGGCTCGTGCGCTGCAAACCCGTCCTGGCAAGCTGTTTCAGACTTTGTAGGGGGAACGGTGATGACAGACCACATCCAAGAATCTATTGCGTTGCTGGATCGCGTCGTATCGGAGATGGAGAAATTGAAGGACGAACAGTACCAGGCCAAGAGCAATGTCGGCTGGCGCGGAGCGGACTTCTTAATTTATGACACGAAGGTCCTTCGCGACAAGATGCTGAACTTTAAACAGTAAAAAAGCCCGCGGTCAGGCGGGCCATTCTGGAGACTAGATCGAGTGAAAACCATGACCATCCTACCACGCGAGCAATCGGACAACGTTGATCAACGCCTGCGCGAATTGTGTTTGGCGCGAATGCCAGGCACGCAGATTACGAACACAATTAACAGCGAGATGGGGCTCGATTGGACACTCCAGGCTTACTGGGGCCGCGTGCGCAGGTTAGAGCTTCCTTGGAACCGCACCGAGAAAGCTGGCCAGCCGCACCCTTCTACTGAATATCTGCCGGAAAATAAACGCGCAACCTGCAGAGAGGACCCCGCTTATGAAGGCCGCAACGGAATCCTCGATCGAGTGATCTGTCGCGAGTGCTTCGCAATACTCAGAGACGGCGCCATGCACGGAAAGCGAGGCCACCTGTGGACGATCCACAAGAAGATGAGTCTGGAAACCTATTGGCGGCGCAATCCCGGCGTGCGCATTTTTACCTTCGAGCGCATCGCTCGCCAGGCGCACATCGATCTCGACAAGTACGTGGCTAAGGAGGTCGCGAACTATGGGACGCCGGATGAGCTGAAGGCAGCGCAGAAAAATCCTCGCTACGAAGAGGACAACGGGATAACTCAATATGTGATTTGCCGAGTCGAGCGCTGCGGCTTCAAGAGTATTTGCCGCCTAGCTAAGCACCTGGACAACGCACACGGGATGAGCACGAAAGAATATCGCAGGGATCGCTCGTGGCCAATCATGACGGCGGAAGAACTAGATAACAAGGCCAAGTTCGGCAGGAGCCTCTATGCAAACCGCAAGCGACTTGCGTGGCGCCCAGATAATTGGGGTGACCAGCCGGCATCGTGGCGCTTAATCGCGACGGAACTGCTCTCGCGAGAAGATCACATGCCCAACGCAGAACTAATCACTCGCCTAATGTCCAGCAGAACCCTCATCTCTCTTGAGCGCTATGGTCAGAGCGCCCAGGAGATAGGAAACAACCAAGCATTTAAGAAGCTGGTAAACGATGTGCGTAAATGGATTCGCAGGCCAGGCAGACGTGGCCGGTGAAAATGCTTGTCAATTCACGCCGCGTGTTTTGCGCCTCTTGTTTTAGTTAACCTCACCACATCCATTGCCCTTTATTCTCTAGGCGTTCGGCATGGTTTTAGTTAACCTTCCACAATTTTCCACCTCTTTTGTTAGTTAACTCCGACGCTGTCTGTCGAAATACTGCACTACGCTTTGCCCTGAATGGGGCACTCTCGACAAGACTCCCGCATCACCCAACGCAGTCAGATACTGGGCCTGCTCATCCGCTCCCGCGGTGAGTGGGTTCCTCTTCCGCGAATCCTCGAGTTGGGCATTGCGCAATACAACACCAGGGTGTTCGAGCTTCGCAAACTCGGGTTTCGAATTGAAAACCGCATCGAGCAGCGAGCCGGGCGCCGATGCAGTGCGTTTCGTCTCGTGCCAGGTCCGGCGAGCGCGTCTGCGACCGAACCTACTTCTGGTCCTGTGTGTGAGTCGTTGTTCGGTGATCTCGAACCTACGCCGAGGTATCCGGACTGATGCACGAGCCATGGTTCAAGTTATTCGCTTCGGACTATCTGCTTGATGCCGACGTCGATGCCATGCCTCGCGAGGCAGGAGAACTACTTCTCCGCATGTGGTGCGTCTGCCACATCCATGGATACTGTCCATCAGATCCTGAAGAACTCGCCAGGTTGACACGTTGTAAGCTGTCGTACGTTTCTCAGAACCTTTCGCACTGTCTCCCACTCTTCGAATTACGTGGCGATCGCCTTTACAGCCGGCGCATGGAAAGGGAGAAAGAAAAATCCGCTGCGGCGAGTAAGAGCGCAAAGACGCGGTGGGATCGCAATGCGAAACGCAATGCGAACCGCAATGCTCAGAAGTCAGGTTCAGGTTCAGGTTCAGGTTCAAATTCTCCAGAAGCAACCCCTATATCCCCATGCGAAAGGACCTCGGCTGCGACTGCTGGGATCGCACAACTCACAAGTCGCGATATCAGAAACGTCGCCAGGGAGGTGCAGGAACTAAGTGCGGGTGATCTCGCTGGACATGCTGACAAAGAGGCCATTTTCGAAATAGCGTGTGATCGCTGGGAACTTAATCCTTCGCTCGTGAGAGCTGCGGCCGGGCGCTCTTCACTGGAATCGAAGTCGAACGGAAGGTCTCGCTCAAAGGCGGTCAACATCGCATGAGCGCGCGCCGACCCGCATCACCGGAGATAACGGACGCCTCGAACTGTGCAAACGTACAGTGTGCAACGAATGATACGATTCGCGCTGAGGCAACTAACCCGGCGAGCCATCGGGAGAACGAAGCGATGGCGAGACGGAGGTTCCAACAACCAACACCGTTCAAGGAGGGGAATTTTTGGTGGTTGCGTGTCTGGGATACGAGCAAGACGGGCAGCCGCAAACGTCAACGCATCAAGCTAGCCAATGCGGACATGGCGGTCCGCGAAGTGCAGAAAATCGTCGACGAAAGACTCCGCCCGATGAATCAGGGGTTGGGTCTCACCGGATCGGCGATGAGTTTAAGTGACTTCATGGAAGACTGTTACATACCACGCTACTTGCGATCGGCGGCGCCAGGGCGCGCGGCGGAACTTTCGAGCAGTACTCGCGAATGCTACCGCGGCGTGATCTCAAAATACCTGCAGCCGGATCTCGGGAAGCGGTGCCTGCGCGATCTCACCCGCCCGAAGCTGCAAGAGTATTTTTCGTACAAGGCGGCTGAGGTGTCGTATCCGACGATGTCGAAGATTAGGGATGCACTCTCTTCGGTTCTCCGCTCTGCGGTTGACGTGGAGTACCTCAACAAAAACCCGATGGAAGGGCTGCGGTTGCCGAAGGACCGGCGACCCAGGCGACCGAAGCCCACCATCACGCCCGAGCAGTTCGCCAATCTCGTGCAACTCCTTTCCGAGCCCTACGCGACGATGATATTCACCGCCGTGTGGACCGGGCTTCGAGTCAGCGAATTGATCGGCCTCAAATGGCGCTGTATTCATGCGGACTCTATCACCATCGAAGAACGCTACTGTCGAGGTGATTGGTCGCAGCCGAAAACCGGCGCCAGCGCTGCAACGATCGGTGTGGACCCTGAAGTCATTGCGCGCCTGCTTCGCCTGCCCACGCTAACCGTGGAAGTGCGAGCCGGCTGTGCTATCCGAAAACACAAACTGGTTAAATCTGGAGGAGCGGATGATCTGGTATTCCAGAGCGTGCAGAAAGGTGCCCCCATGAACGATCAGAACATCCTGAAGCGACATCTGCAGCCAGCGGCCAACAAACTCGGTTTGCCGTTCGTCAATTGGCGCTGCCTGCGAACCTCACACGCGACCTGGTTGGTGCAGGCGGGAGCCGACCCGAAATCGGTGCAGGGACAAATGCGGCACTCTCGCATTTCGACGACGATGGATATTTACGCGCAGATCGTACCCAAGTCTCAGCGCCGAGCACTTGAGCAGCTCTCGGCTTTTGCTGGGGTCAACGGCATTCCTGTAGCGCAGCAAACGGCAAGGGATCTCGATCTAGATTTTTCGGGTTCCGAACCCTTTCCGGAATTACGGTCCAAAACGGTCCAATAAACGAGGTTTCCAAAGTGCTCGCAATGGCGCAAAGCGTCCGCAAGTTGTTGGCAGGATTGGTGGAGCTAGTCGGGATCGAACCGACGACCTCATCGTTGCGAACGATGCGCTCTCCCAGCTGAGCTATAGCCCCACTCGGGGATGGGTAGATTTTATCATCGGAGTGGGCGCTCCCTAATCGTCATGTCATCCCGAGCGCCGAGGGATCTGCAGTTCGAACTTTTCTCCCCAACCCTCGGCCAGGTCTTGCCACGTCGGATTCTTCGTTGCAACCAGGGCGAGCCTTTTTACTCGTGTCCAAGACTTGATCTGTTTTTCGCGCGCAATTGCGATTCCCACTTGATGAAATATTTCGTAATACACCAGTCGGTTGATGTTGTACCGCTTTGTAAATCCCTCGATTTCGCCGCGTTTGTGCTGCAGCGCACGACGATAAATGCTATTTGTAATCCCGGTGTATAGGTTAAGGGAGCGACTAGCCATGATGTACACGTAGTAGGCTTTCAGGCTCAACTGCAGATTCCTCGGCTGTGACGGTCATCCGCAAGCGAGTGACCTTCTTCGCTCGGGATGACATGGAAACTATAAGGAACTTTGGGAATGAATGTCTGTGACGAATGAACATCAGAACAAGATTACTGACTTGCTGGCTTAAAGGTTTCGCCGTAGCGAACCTACACTCCTATCACACCCACCAACTCCTTCACCGCGTCGGCGCTCTTGTTTAATGCGGCTTGCTCTTCGGCGGTAAGTTTGATTTGGATGATCTGCTCGATTCCTTTTGATCCGAGTTTTGCCGGCACGCCGACATAAAGACCCTTGATTCCGTATTCGCCTTCGAGGTAAACGGCGCAGGGCAGGATCTTCTTTTTGTCTTTGAGGATCGCTTCGACCATTTCAGTGGTCGCTGCCGATGGCGCATAGTACGCGCTGCCGGTTTTGAGATACTTCACGATTTCGGCACCGCCGTCACGGGTGCGTTGGACCAACTGTGCAAGTCTCTCTGACGCGATCAGCTCGGTAATCGGAATACCGGCAACAGTTGAATAACGCGGGAGAGGAACCATAGTGTCGCCGTGGCCACCGAGGACGAAGGCAGTCACGTTCTCGACGCTGACTTTCAGCTCATCAGCGATGAAGGCGCGGAAGCGCGCGGAGTCGAGGACGCCAGCCATGCCGATCACGCGTTCTCGGGGGAAGCCGCTCATTTTGTACGCGGCTTGGGCCATAGCATCCAGCGGATTGGAAACGATAATCAGAATGCAGTTAGGCGAATGCTGGACGGCTTTGGCGACCACATCCTTCATGATTTTGTGGTTAGTATTGAGCAGGTCGTCGCGGCTCATCCCGGGCTTGCGCGGAATGCCGGCAGTGATGATGACGATGTCGGAATTCGCGGTATCGGCGTAATCGTTAGTACCGAGGATGTACGAATCACGCTTCTCGATCGGCATGGCCTCAAGCAGGTCGAGCGCTTTGCCTTGCGGCACGCCTTCGATGATGTCGATCAAGACGACGTCGGCAAGTTCTTTCGATGCGATCCAATGGGCGGCGGTAGCGCCTACGTTGCCGGAACCTACGATGGTGACTTTCTTACGCATATTTTTCCTCTAAGAAGATCGAAAGCTTTTAACCGCAGAGTTCGCTGAGACTTCACAAAGAGCGCAGAGAAACCTCATAAAAACCTAGAAGAAATTGATCTTCTTTGCGGTCTCGGCGTAAACCTCTGCGATCTCTGCGGTTAAAGGCTTTACACCGCACTCATCGCGGCGGCGGCCATGTTCTCAATAATGTGGTCTGCAAAGTTGCTGGTGCTGACTTTGGTTGCGCTCGGCATCAGGCGCTCGAAGTCGTATGTGACTTTTTTCTGTTCGATGGTGCGCTCCAGGCCACTTTCGATCAGATCGGCGGCTTCGTTCCATCCCATATAGCGGAACATCATCACGCCGGACAGTATCACCGATCCCGGATTGATCACATCTTTGTCCGCATACTTCGGCGCGGTACCGTGTGTGGCCTCAAATACCGCGTAGCCATCGCCAATGTTCGCGCCCGGTGCGATACCCAAGCCGCCGACCTGCGCGGCGCACGCGTCGGAAATATAATCACCGTTCAAGTTGGGAGTGGCCAGCACGGAATATTCGTCGGCGCGCGTGACCACCTGCTGGAAGATGGAATCGGCGATGCGGTCGTTAATCATCAGCTTCTTTTTCCATGCGCCGTGGCCGTGAGTTGCGTAGATGCTGTCGAGTACGCTGCGGACTTCTTCGGCAACTGACTTGCCGAATTCAGGCGGAGCATATTCCAGGCCGGGCTCGACCAGTGCGGCATTCTCTTCGGCTGACAGATTCGGATTCTTGTCTTTGTTGTCGAGAATCCAGCTCTCGCGTTCGGTGACAACTTTGTCGCGAAATTCTTCAGTCGCGAGCTCGTATCCCCACTTGCGAAATGCGCCTTCGGTGAACTTTTGAATGTTTCCCTTGTGGACCAGGGTGACAGTCTTGCGGCCGCTTTCAAGCGCATGCTGGACGGCCATTCGAACCAGGCGCTTGGTCGCGAAGATGGAGATCGGTTTTATGCCAATGCCGGAGTCGGTGCGCACCTGCTTTTTGCCGCCCTTGAGCATGTCTTTGTTGATGAATTCGATGATCCTGGCAGCATCGGCAGTTCCCTGCTCCCATTCGATTCCCGCGTAAACGTCTTCGGTATTCTCGCGGAAGATGACGACGTCCATGCGCTCAGGATTCTTCACGGGGGAAGGCGTGCCTTTGTAATACTTCACGGGCCGGATGCAGGCGTAGAGATCCAGCACTTGCCGCAGAGTGACGTTCAACGAGCGAATACCGCCGCCGACAGGAGTTGTGAGCGGGCCTTTAATGGCGACACGGAATTCGCGAATCGCGTCGACGGATTCCTGAGGAAGCCAGTCATTGAATTTTGCTTTGGCTTTTTCCCCGGCGAAGATTTCATACCAGGCCACGCGGCGTTTTCCGTTGTAGGCCCTTTGAACAGCGCCGTCGAATACGCGAACCGAAGCTTTCCAGATGTCACGACCGGTGCCATCGCCCTCGATAAACGGAATGATTGGATTATCCGGAACGCGAATCCGGCCGTCCTTGTATGCGATGCGTCCGCCGTCACGCGGCACGGGCACGCCATTGTATGAATCTGCCATCTACTGGATCCTCCGCTGTGGTTAGGAACCAAGGATTATAAATGGTGGCAGGGTGAGGTGGGCTGTGCTGGAATATCTGCGAGCGGAAGCGTTGGAAGAGAACTCCTTTCAGGCCCGTGCCAGAGCGGCAAACACCAGGTCCTTCGACTGCGTGGATCGATTCGCGAGCGAATCAATCCACTCCGCTCAGGATGACAGAGTTAAGTGAGCGCCGTGAGCTTCCGGTTGTCCTATCGACAACGGCTCTTCAGATCACCACCCGGTCGTAAATGCTTCGTACTTCCGCGAACGTACGCAGCAACTCTTGCTCGAGACCCTCAGGAAACTCCCGCCGCAAAATTTGTGAGGTCAATGTTTCCACAGAGTGACGTGGGTGTTCGGCTGAGGGCAACCAGCGGCCGTTTCTGCCGGTGACGAGGCGCAGAATATGCTCGACGGTGCGATAAAGTTCGCCGGCATGGTCGAGAATGGCTGCTTCGTGCTTATCGAGGACACCCGCACTGGAACACCTCCAGAGCCGGTCGCGCAGCGTGCCACTCTTAGGACGCACGCCGTTTTTCACCAGCAGGAAACTGGAGAGAAAATCAATGTCGTAGAGTCCGCCCGCCGAGGTGCGGATACTCTTCGCGGGAGCAGTGGCGTCTTGGAGTTTGGTGCGCATCTCGCGCACGGCTCGAGGAAAGCCGGAATCGGCCGCGAATCTTTTGAATAGACTTTCCGATATCTGAGACGCCTGCCGGCCGAGATCTGTGCTACCCGCGATCAGCCGCAACTTGGTGTAGGTCAGGGCCTCCCAGGGCTGGGCGTCGGTGGCGAAATAGGATTCCAAGTGCGCCGTACTCACCGCCAATTCACCTTCGGCACCGCGGGGACGCAGGCGGGCATCTACGGGAAAAACCATGCCTTCCTGAGTATAGGCAGCAAGAGCCTGCATTATTTGCTCAGCTGATTTAGTGAGCGCCTCGCGGTTCTGTGATCCATCGCAGACAAATAATAGGTCAGCGTCGGAAAGAAGATCGAATTCCCGCGTGCCCAGTCTTCCCAGAGCTAGAACCGCTAAACCTCGAGGTGAGCCAGCAATGCGGAATGCGGCGGAAATTGCGTGCTCGGCCGCAGCTGTAGTTTGGGCGAGCGAGGAATATACGGAACGATGCTCGGCGACATCGCGCACGCCTGAAGCAAAGATGAGGTGGCGGAAGTGTCGCCGCAAGAGCGCAATTTTTTCAGCGTGGCCAGTGGTCGAGTTGGCGATGTAATCGAATGTGGCGTCGCTGCTCTCGAATGGAGAATCGCGAAAGCCCCCGGCTGAAACATCAAACAGGTTCGCGCCCAGAAATTGCGCCGCCATTGCATAGATTTCTGCCAGCGTACTCACTTCTTCCGGATAGCGCGCGAGAGATTCAGACAAATGGTCGCTGACCTCGAACAGCGATGAGGCGCGGGCGATTGCCTGCTGATCGCGCACCACGGCGGCATAGCGTTCGGAGCTGGCATACGCGGAACTCAGGAAGCGGATCAGGTTCTTGCGTCCCACTGGGCTAAGGCCTGAAATTGCCTGAAAAAGTTCGGGCGCATCGCGTGCGAGTTTTTCCAGGAGTTGCTGGTTCGATTGCTCGGCAGTCGCGATCCCAGACAGAGTCTGTAACTGGAACTCGCCCTCTTTTTCCTGCTGAGGCGTATTCGCCTGTTGCTGGTAAATGACTCGCTGATAGATTTCAGCGACTGCGGCCATGCGCTGCCGCACGGAACTTCGGAGATCCGCCAGGCTGTAGCCGGGAGTGAGACCGGCCATCGAACGTTGCAGGATCTGCAGCTCGTGTTCCGAGCGCGGAAGCCGGTGCACCTGTTGTCCTTCCCGAAGCTGGAGACGGTGCTCGAGGTGTCGCAGAAAAGAATAGGCGGAGGTTAGCTCGTGAAAGTCATGCCCGCTTATGTGCCGCTTATCGTGCAACTTCTGCAGCGAGAACAGCGTGCCTCCGGAGCGAAGCCAGGGCTCTGCCCCTCCATAGACTCGTTGCAGACATTGAACAAGAAATTCAATATCGCGAATGCCGCCGCGATCAACCTTGACGTTAATGGATTCGCCTTCCGCGGCGACTTGCTTTCTGCGCTTGCGGTCAATTTTTTCGCGGGCCACTAACGCGGTCTTGATTGCTACAAAGTTGACCTTCTCGCTGTAGACCTGTGACTGCACACCGCGAACGAATCTGCGCGCCAGGGGAATGTTGCCGGCAGAGTGGCGGACCTTGATCAAGGCTTGCCGCTCCCAGTCGTGCGCGGTTTCGGAGTAGTAGCGCAGCGCGTTCGACAAACTGATCGCCAGTTCGCCTTCATTCCCCTGGGGACGCAGGCGCAAATCGATGCGGAAGACCGCGCCTTCAGCAGTGGGACGCGAGAGTATCTCGGTAAGCTGCTGGGCCAGCCGGACAAAGTACTCGCGATTGGAAATTGGCGCGGTCACGGGCTCCTGTCCGTCGCCATACAAATAAAGGAGATCGATATCGGAACTGTAGTTGAGCTCGCTGCCGCCCAACTTCCCGAGCGAGAGCACGGCGAAGGGAGTGGTTAGAGCACGGCCTTCTGCGTCGAGGTGCTGCGGCAAGCCATAGCGGAGCTCCATGGAGCTCTCGGCTTCGCGGAGGGCGTCTTGGATTAGAACGTCGCTAAGAGCTGAAATTTCGCCAGTGGTTTCGGCCAAGGGAGAAATACGGAGCACGTCGCGAAGCATAATGCGGACGTACTCGCGACGTTTGAACCGGCTCAATAGCAGCGAGACGTCGCGCTCGAAGGATCGCGACCGAAAGCGGGCCAGCGCCTCAGAAAATTCTTCATGGGAGAGACTGCGGTCAAGCTTCCGCTCACGAAGAAAAGTTTGCAGCAGATCCGTATTTCGGACCAAGGTTTCGCCCACATAGCGGCTATTTCCGAAAACTGCGATCGCATAATGCGCGAGAAAGGGATGGGACTCGATCAGCCGCAAGGTTTCTGACGAATCTCCGCTAAGCAAGCGATCGAAGAGCAGCAGCGCGGAATCGGGATCGGGAGTTTCCGCGAGCAGTCCCGGAAGGGCGGTTGCCAACGAAGGGGATAATCGGCTGCAAACCGACGCAAGTTGTTGGCGCGCTGCTTCCAGAGCCTGAAACGGAATGCTTTCCAAATGGTCTCGGAGGTCTCCGGGCTTTTCGCTCGATTGCATTTGTCCGAATGGGGGTCCGCTAGAACTCACGGTGGGTTGGCAGATCAGGATAGCATGAGGCTAGCTATCAGCCGTCAGCTATCAGCCATCAGGAAAACTGCAGCTACCAGCAGCATTCTTCAAAACCTTTAACCGCAGAGCACGCAGAGATAGCGCGAAGGTCGCAGAGCCAAATCATTGAAAAATATCCGCTATGCCGGAGTGATCGCGGGTGCGGTCAGGTATTGATGACCCTCACTGCTCGCTAGCCACTGGACGGCTGGCAACTTCCTACCAGCGGCGGCTGCCGAAGTATTTGCGGACCCCTATGGCGTTGTAACGTCCCCAAGGGCCGTTCGGGCCGAGGTCGGCAGCCCCGAGGTTTCGATCACGGGCGCCAAAGCGATCAAACAGAAAGTGCTGCGTAACCCGCGCTTCAAATCCCTTACCCAAATAGATGGCAGCTCCCCAGGAGTGTTCCACGCCGATGGGTTCGAATGACCAGGTGTACAGAGTTTGAGGAACATTCCGGCCGAACAGAAAAGTGGGCTCGCCGAAGAGCATGAAGCGGCGGAAGGGACCGCGTCCGAAGGGACGAACTTCGAGCAGGCCGGACATCATATAGCGGGCAAAGGCGTTACACAGGGCGTTTCTGCCACCGAACTTGCCGGCGTCAGAGGCGCAGATGTTCGGGTCAATTTCATTATGAGGCGGCGCTAGGTCAAACTGGGCGTAGCCCCAGAACATATCCGAGGGAAAGAACATACGTTCGTTGGTTCCTGCAGCCTGTTGCGCCTGACACGCCATGCCTGACAGGGCAATTACAACCACAATGTAAAAGGATTTCACTTGGCCTCCGCCGCGAGTGGACTTGAACGACGCCGAACCGAACTAATCATGTGCCCGAAGTTCAGCGTCCGAATTGTACATCCTCTGAAATCCCGCAATTTGGCGGATGTCTCTACGAAAAACCATAGCTTAGGCTGTGATTCTCCAACAACTTGGAGAATGTGAAAGAACGGTGAATGCTAACTCCCTGCGAAATCAGAGAGGCAGTTTGGCGACGCTCGTGCTCTTAAACGCTTTCAAGGAGTACTTGAACCAATGGGCCAAGAGATCTCGGTCTCGTATCAGGCAGTGAAGAGTAAGGTTTACCGCCTTATTGACAGTCTAGTGGAAGACGCCAAAAGCCAGGATGATGTTCAGGAATCTGTAAAACGCTGGTGGAAGCACATCCATCCTGCGGATCGGCCAATTGCCCGGAAGCACTTGTTGTCGGTCCTGTCTAAATCCAATGCGACGCTTGCGGCGATATCGGGTGGGTTGAGTGACTTGCAAGATTTTGAACTCCATCGCCCAGTTCACACCGACACCGTGCCCCGATTGCATACTATGCCAGCGCCGGCCTCCGAACGGATGAAAGCTACCGTTTAGACCTTTTACCCATATCGACTTGCGTCTAAAGCCCGGGTTCCCGGGCTTTTGTATTTTCTGAGTGTCCCTGGCAGCTGCTTCAGGGCAAGCTATGGCCTATCGGAAACTAGGAGAAAGGACGATGCGTCCGCGCTTCTTGCTCAACATGCCCCGTTCTTCGTAGCGTCGGAGCGCCCTACTCACAGTGAAGATCGTGGTGGCAGATAGGTCGGCGATATCTTGTTGGAGGGCTCGACCCGTGATCGCCGTGGCACTTCCATGCGCGGAGCCGAAATTGCGGGCCTACTCCGCCACAGCCCAACGAATTCGATCCTCGGCCGGGGCTGTCGCCAGCAACCGGTAGCGCTCACGCGAGTAGTGCAAATATCGAGTTGCAACAGCAAACAGATTTATGGCCAGGCGCGGCACTTCTTCCAGTAAGGCCACTACAGTGCCGGTTGTCCATGCGTAGGTTCGGACAGGGGTATCGCTGTGGGCGGAGGCCCGGTAACTCGCGCCTGGAATTGCCGCTTTGTCTCCAAATACCTCACCAGGTCGAACAAACCGAATCAGCAACTCGCGACCATCGGCGGTGATTTCCTGCAGCCGAACCCGGCCAGACTCAAGAAGAAACATTTCGGTCGCCGGATCTTCTTGACGGAAGAGCGATACTCCTTGCTGCACTTCTCTCAGAGATGCTCGGCTCACCACCAGCTCCAGATCCTCTGGAGACAGTCCTTCAAAAAGGGCGGCATTCTGGATTCCGCTGGGAGTTAGATTGGGTGCGGCCATGGCTTCTGACACCTGCACTGACTCTCCCTATAAGTTATTGATGAAGTTATATCGCGAAACGACTCAGGTTGGAGGAGATGGCTCATGCGCTTCAAGCAGTGAAGTACATCCGTGGCGGTTTGGGGAGTCGGATTCTTTCGAGTTCGTGGGCCGAGATAACGAGGAACCTTCTTTTCGCCGAGGAGAAGCAGATTCCTCACCGTTAAAGCGGTTCGGAATGACAAGGCTTGGACGGAGCCGCAGCGATGAATGGCATACAGAAGAAAAAAGCCCGGCTTGCGCCGGGCCTTTGCTACTAGCAAGGGCTACAGGTTAAATGTCGTAGTACAAAGCGAACTCATAAGGGTGCGGACGTAAGCGGATAGCGTCCACTTCCTTCGTGCGTTTGTAGTCGATGTAGGTACTGATCAGCTCCTCGGTAAAGACGTCGCCTTTTAGCAAGAAGGCGTGGTCTTTTTCGAGGGAGTCCAGCGCGTCTTCGAGTGAGCCTGGCATGGATGGAACCTTTGCCAGCTCCTCCGGACCCAAATCGTAAATGTCCTTGTCGAGTGGTTGGCCGGGATCGATTTTGTTTTCGACGCCGTCCAGTCCTGCCATCAGCATGGCCGCGAACGCCAGGTAAGGATTACAGCTCGGGTCAGGCGGGCGGAACTCAACGCGCTTGGCTTTCGGCGAGGCCGAGTACATCGGGATACGGCATGCCGCCGAGCGGTTCCGACGCGAATATGCCAGGTTCACCGGAGCTTCGAAACCGGGCACCAGGCGCTTGTAGGAGTTGGTGGTCGGAGCAATGATCGCAGCCAGCGCCGGGCCGTGCTTGATCAATCCACCGATATACCACAGCGCCATCTGCGAGAGTCCGGCATAACCATCGCCCGCGAAGAGCGGTTTGCCGCCCTTCCACAGCGACTGGTGAGTGTGCATGCCGCTGCCGTTGTCCTGGAAGATCGGCTTGGGCATGAAGGTCACAGTCTTGCCGTACTGGTTGGCCACGTTCTTTACCACGTATTTGTAAAACAGCATGTGGTCGGCGGAGTTGACCAGCGAATCGTACTTGAGATCGATTTCCGTCTGGCCGCCGGTTGCGACTTCGTGATGATGGCACTCGACCTCGAGTCCGCACTTTTCCATGGTCATGACCATTTCACTGCGCAGGTCCTGATAGTGGTCCATGGGTGGCACCGGGAAGTAGCCCTCCTTGTAGCGTGGGCGGTATCCGAGATTGTTGGCCTCGCGCCCCGAATTCCAGCGTCCCTCTTCCGCGTCGATGAAATAAAAGCCGTGCTGCTCGCGCTGATCGAAGCGAATGTTGTCGAAGATGAAGAATTCGGCTTCGGCTCCGAAGTAGGCGGTATCTGCCATGCCGGTGGAGGCAAGATAAAGTTCGGCCTTCTTCGCGATGTAGCGCGGGTCGCGGTCGTAACGCTGTTTGGTGACGGGATCGATTACGTCGCAAACCATCACCAGCGTGGGGAGCTCGGTGAAGGGATCCATCATGTGGGTGCTGGGGTCTGGGATCAGTAGCATGTCGCTTTCGTTGATGGCCGCCCAGCCACGAATAGACGACCCATCCATGCCGAAGCCTTCTTCGAAGGAATCAGCGCTCAATTGATTGATAGGGTATGAAACGTGCTGCCACAAGCCTGGCAAGTCCGTGAACCGGAGATCGAGCAACTTGGCTCCGTTTTTCTTCGCGAACTCCAGAACAGTCTTTGCATCTGCCATGGAAAAGCTCCTTTAGGAAGTCGGGAGACACTGGTGAAATTTATCGGGACACACTACTTCAGCCATAACGCGCACAACCAAGACTTTCAGGGAATCTGGAGAATTGTACACCTGCTACAATCGTTCAAACTCGCAGGTTATCCACAGTCTAGATGCGGTCGAACATGCTAGGAAATTGATTGTTTTTATGGGCTGGATAAGGAGAGGTTATCTTGCCATTGGCACCTAGCACTTGGCATTCGGTCGTCAACGTTTTCCCGTTCGCCAATTCCGATCTGGATAGCTAAATGCTAAGGGCTAAGTACTAACAGCTTTTTATGGATTTCGACCAGCTAGAAACGTTCATTGAAGTTGCGCGGTTGTTAAGCTTTTCCCGGGCGGCGGAAAAGCGCTTTCGCACCCAGCCGGCGATCTCGTCGCAGATTCGTTCGCTTGAGGAAGAGGTGGGCGCCAAGCTGCTTGACCGCTCAGGCGGAAAAGTGTCTTTGACGGCCTCCGGCAAGTTGTTTCTGAAATTTTCCGAGGACACGCTCGATGCCCGCAAAGCCGCGGTGACCTCGATCGCCGAGACCGAGCGGGTTCCGCGTGGTGAAATCGTGGTGGGCGCGAACGAGGGAACCTGCCTCCACATACTTCCCGAGGTGTTTGCCGAATTCAAAAAGCAATATCCGGATGTCTCGGTCAACATCAAACGCGCCGACTATTCCAAGGTGCTGGAGTCTGTGATCGACAACTCCGTCGATTTCGGAGTGATTTCGCTGCCGGTGAACGACACTCGCTTGACCGCAGTCCTTATTCACAAAGATGACCTGGTCGTGATCGCTCCCCCCAAGCATCCTCTCGCAAAACTAAAATCGGCCACCGCTGCTGAGATTGCACGATACTCGCTAGTCATGCCGAAAGTTGGTCACACCCGCGATGCCCTCGACGAGCTTTTCCACCAGCACAAGCTCAAGCCGCGCTACGCGATGGAGCTGGACTCTAGCGAACTGCTGAAGAGATTTGTGGCAGCGGATATGGGGGTAGGATTCATTTCCCGCTCAAACGTTCAGGAAGATGTGAAGGCCCACGTTCTGGTTACGATTGAATTTGCCGATGCGCAGATACGCCGCGACTTGGCGTTGGTCTTCCGTAAAGATAAGGCGCTCAGCCGAGCTGCGCTCGCATTTATCGACATTGCAGTGAAGATCAAAACTGCTGAGACGGTGGCGTCGGGCAAACGGTAATCCAACTACTTCTTGGCAGAAGCCGCGGTCTCCTTTTTGTAAGCGTCTGAGAGCGTTCCCTTGCTTTGCGCGATGGGCAGCAAGGTCGGATAGAACTGAACAAATGTCCTGTCAACGGCTGCGTGTGCGGCGTGGCAGCTATAACAAGTCGCCTCAAGCGGAACCATTTTCGCCGTTTTAGAGTCATCAAAACCGAAGAATGCCCAATTGTCGGGGAAGCGCTTTTCATCTTTCACATGAACCTCGAGGCCCATCCTGTCCGTTCCCTGGTAATTTCCCTTCTGGTTGATTGAGCCTTTGCCTTCGGCTCCCCGAACTTCGAGGACAAGCATAGTCTTGTCCGGCCAGGTGCCGGTCTCAACGAATGACTTGTAGGCTTCGGGATTCACGAAGACATTGTCGAACATGTGATGGTCGGCCATCTGCATACCCGGGTTATAACTCATGTCAAAGCCGGTGGTCAGATAGATCCACTCGCGGTAGTGCTCGGGAACTTTGAGCTGACCGTCACCCGTGTATTCGGGCGCGGACTGGCTGAAAGCAACCGAAGAAGTCAGAATCGCTGTAAGGAGCAATATTGTCTTTTTGTTGAGCATGCGGGCAAGTATTGCAGCACATGGCGTCGTGCACCAGGCCGTTCCCTGCAGCGCGCCGGCGATTGGCTGCATTGTTCGCTTTTAACGCGAGAACTGGAATACGATTTTGAATATGGACGTTAGCGCTCCAGGCACTCGCTTGCCACGCTGGTTTTGGATCGCCGCGATTTGGTTCGGCGTTGGACTATTTGACGCGACCCAGACGGTTTTCACCATGCGTGCCGAAGGCATGCACCACGCGTGGGCACGGCTGTTCTTCACATTGCTGTTTGCCTGGCTACCGTTAGCGTTGGCTACCCCCGTCATTTTGGCGCTCGGACGCCGATACCCTCCATGGCAATTGTGGGCGGTCTCTGCTTGGCTTATCCACCTGCTGTCCTGCTGTGCGATTTGTCTGATTGCCAGCGCATGGACTGCAAGCTTTGAAGCGCTTCTAAATCCCTGGGCTGATCCCTCCGGCCCAGGAACGTTGTCGCATTTGATATTTTTCAAGTTCCTCAGTGGGTTGATTTCATATCTGGTGCTGTATATCGCCGTACTGGGAATCGGGTACGCTCTCGAATCGCGCGAGCGATTGGCGCACCAGCAAACCGAGACTGCACGTCTGAATGAGCAACTCTCCAAGGCGCAACTCAGTGCTTTGCGGCGGCAATTGGAGCCCCACTTTCTTTTCAATGCGCTGAATTCGATCGCTGGCCTGATTCGCGAGAACAGGAACGATGCAGCGGTAAACATGATTGCAGGCTTGAGCGATTTTTTGCGCCATGTGGTCGAGGATTCTAACCGGCAAGAAGTACAACTGGGCGAAGAGATTCAATACCTACAGAAATATCTCGACATTCAGAAGGTGAGATTTGCGGACCGCCTTGCGCTGACGCTGCAGGTTCCTTCCGAACTCCTGAGGTCTCAGGTTCCCAGCCTGATTTTGCAGCCGATGGTCGAAAACGCGCTCAAGCATGGAATTTCAAGGCGAGCGCAGGGTGGAGAGATTCGGATTAGCGCGTTTCGTTTAAATGGCATGCTCACACTCAAGGTTTATAACGACGGTCCCAGCCTGGCTGCGGATTATGAGGGCACCGGCTCGGGAGTGGGCATATCAAACACGCGCGCCCGTCTTCGAAGTTTGTATGGAGATTCGTTCGAATTAAAGTTGCAGAATCAGGGTTCGCACGGCGTCGAGGCATCGGTCTCGGTGCCATTCAGGGAGAAGTGATTGGCTCCATCGGAAGCACGGTCCGCGAAAATCCGCGTTCTGGTGGTGGATGATGAACCGCTGGCGCGCAGCAATCTATCGGTGCTGCTGCGTCGCGATCCGGAAATTGAAATCGTGGGCGAATATGGGTCTGGCACGGACGCGCTGAGGGCGATCCCCGAGAAACAGCCTGACCTGCTCTTTCTGGATGTTCAAATGCCAGAATGCGACGGTTTCGATGTACTTGAACATCTGGCCCCGAACTTGCCTCCAGCTATCGTTTTCGTGACCGCCTACGATCAATACGCACTGCGGGCGTTCGAAGCCGGGGCGCTGGACTATCTATTGAAGCCCTTCGACAACGCGCGCTTTTACCGCGCACTCGAACGCGCCAAAGAAAAGCTGAAGGAGAGCAGGAACCTGCCGCGGCACACCGACCGCCTGGTCATCAAGGGGAGTGGCCATGTTTCGTTTGTCAAAATGTCCGATATCGATTGGATCGAGGCCGCTGATTATTACGCGTGCCTGCATGTTGGAGCAAAAACACATTTGCTGCGACGCAGCATGGCGGAGCTGGAGCAGGAATTAGACCCAAATGTATTTTGCCGCATCCATCGCTCGAGTATTGTCAATCTGGATCGCGTAGAAGGGCTGAAGCTCAACCAGGACGGCGACTACGAAGTTTTGCTTGCCAATAGAATCACTCTTCGGCTAAGCCGAGGTTATCGAAAACAACTGCAGTCAAGATTGGGCGTTCGCGATGTGAGCTGACGAAGGATTGCTCCACAAGAAATCCCACGAAGACTCTTCGCAACTTCCATGCCACGCTGTTGTACAATTCGCCCGTGATTGGTCGTAAAATCCGCTTCTTTCCCCTCCTACTGATATCGGCCCTTACAATCGCGCAGACTACCCAGAAAGCCCAGATCAGCTACAAATTGCTCTCCGTCCATGTGAAGGGACTGGAGCATTTCACCGAAGATCAAGTTGTGGCTGCATCGGGATTGAAGCTGGGCCGGTTCGCAGGGGAAGAAGAATTCAAGCAGGCAGCCCAAAAGCTGGGTGAGACCGGTATGTTCACGCAGCTGAACTATACCTACAAGTATTCCACCGAGGGATGCGAGCTGCAGCTGCAAGTAGCGGAGAACGACAAGCTGATCCCGATTGTGTTCGACAACTTTGTGTGGTTTTCGGATGACGAGCTGCTGAGCATGCTTCATGCGCGAGTCCCACTTTTTAATGGACGGGTTCCGGGCGAAGGCCATCTCACCGACCAGATCGCGGAAGTTCTAAACACAATTCTCGAAGAAAAGAAACTCGCGGGCAGAGTCGAGTACATGGCTTCGGCTTCACACGATGGTCCGATTGAGGCCTACGACTACAAAGTAGCCATGCACGCGGTCGTGGTCCGCAATATGGATTTCCCCGGCGCAACGGCTGAGGAGACTCCCGCGCTGCAGGCCGCGGCAAAGCCGCTTTCGGGGCAAGACTATCTGCGCACAAAGATGCAGGTGCAAGAGCATTTTAATTTCCTGCCTGTGTACTACGCCCGCGGGTACTTGAAAGCCCAATTCGCGGAGGCGCAGGCCAAAGTGATCCAGGACGGCGCGCAGACGCAGGTCGATGTCAGCTTTCCGGTGAGTCCCGGACTTCGCTACAAGGTAACTGATGTGCAATTTGCCGGTAATTTAGTCTTCCCTGCCGAAAAACTGCGGGAGTTAATTCACTTGAAGCCGGGCGAGCCGGCAAATTCCGTTGAACTCGCAGACGACCTCCAGCAACTCCATAAGCTGTATGGAACCAAGGGCTATTTGTTCGCCCACGTGGAGGCCGTGCCAAACATGGACGACGCAGCCGCGACGGTTGGTTATCAGCTCAACATGATCGAAGAGGAAATGTACCGTATGGGCGAGTTGAGCATTGACGGCGTTCCCCCAGAGAACGCAAAAAAGATGTTGGCGCAGTGGCAGATGAAAAAAGGCGATCCTTACGATAGCAGTTATCCGCAAAGGTTCTTTAGTATCATGTATCGCGATTTCGGCCTCCATGGGTCTTACGACGTTGCCCCCAAAGAGGCGATTAACCGGCAGGAGAAGACCGTATCGGTGACTCTTCATTTTGTGCCGAGAGGCTGAGTTGAATTGGGTTGGTTTGGAGTTGTAATTAAAGCATACTTAAGTTCGCGGTTTAAGCATCCATATGTGAACAGTTTCCCAGAAAACTTTTCGGAGGTGTTTTGCAATGAGATCGCAGAAATTCAACCTGATAGCTCTTTTATCAATTGCAGTGCTGATTACCGTCGCAGCTTCCAAAACTCAAACCTTCACCGGCGAAGTCTCGGATTCGATGTGTGGGGCCAAGCACATGATGGAGAACAAGGCAGACTGCACTCGTGCCTGCATCAGCAAGGGATCGAGCTATGCTTTGGTCGTGGGCGACAAGGTTTATAAGCTCAATACCAGTGACAAGGCTGCTTTGGACCAACTGAACACGCTCGCGGGCGAACAAGCTAAGGTTTCTGGTACGGCTGACGGAGATACGATCGAGGTCAGCAAAGTCATGCCTGCGAAATAGCGGATGGGATGAGGTGGCACCGCCTCTCCCTTGTGTTTGCGTCTGAGAGATGGCGGGGATTGCCTCGTCAATATTTTTTCTCTCAGTTTTCATGTTGCGCGCAGACTCGCTGTGTTATGTTTGACGATTCATTCACTCAAAAACCTGGAGGATTTCTGAATTGTCCAAAGACATGGTCCCCAAGCGGATCTTCTTCACCAAGGGGGTCGGTAAACACAAAGAGCGCCTGACGTCATTCGAGCTGGCGCTGCGCGATGCCGGAGTCGCGGCCCAAAACCTGGTCCGGGTTTCTTCCATTTTCCCGCCACAATGCAAGTTGATCTCGCGAGCGCAAGGATTGCCATATTTGAATCCGGGCGAAGTGGTGTTTTCCGTAGTGGCGGAAAATTCCACCCACGAGCCTCACCGATTGCTCGCGGCCAGCATTGGGGTGGCGATTCCTGCGGACCGCAATACCTACGGCTACTTGAGCGAGCACCACTCTTTTGGAGAAACCGAAGATGCTGCCGGAGATTACGCTGAGGAACTTGCGGCCGAGATGCTGGCGACAACTTTGAACGTCGAGTTTGATTCCGACCGGTCTTGGGATGAGAAAAAAGAGATCTATCGGATTTCGAACAAGATCGTGCGTACCGCGAATGTCACGCAATCAGCTGTGGGAGACAAACGAGGATTGTGGACGACGGTGATTGCGGCGGCAATTTTTATTTTTGACTAGAAATTGATTTCACTGCTTTCGGGCGCTTCACCAGGCACAGTAACGTTACAGGCATGGCTACTTATTGTTGCCGATACGGCAAAAGTTTCCGTAACATCCGGGAGCCATTGCGAAGCAGTTTCGATTTGGCTGCGTTTCGTTGTACCGCAAGGTAGAGTTGGCCTTCCGCGTACGCGTGTCGGCTGTGATATAGCTCCACTCTCGCCATTCGCTGCTCTGCAATGGCTCCTGCTTTTTCTTTCTGTGGCGAGGCTCCCATCCCAAAATCAACAACTTGAATACCGTGTCCGAAAGCATAATCGAGTAATGATTCCAGAAGCAGCATCGACGGTGAGTATTTCGCTAATAAAGGCGCAAAGCAGGTCGAATAAAGATGCAGGGAGCCCCGGTAACACAAAGAAAACCTGTAAGCGATGGGCCGGCCTCCGCAGGATAGAATGGAAAGCCAAACCTGGCCTGAAGCAGCACATGTTTTGACGATGTTCTGAAAGAACCTTTGTTGGCCGGCTTCCGCCAGAGGGCTGATGACTCCCTTCGATGAGCAGCGCTCTATGTGCATTTTGAAATAACTTTCCAAATGTTCACGAATGTCAACCTCCGTCTTCTTTACATCGAAGGTGACTTCTCCTGCTTCGGAAATTTTTCTTCTCGCTTTCGCCAAGGTCTTGCTGGCTTGTAGCCCGGAATGCGGATCTGCCGTGAAGGCTGCCTTCGTAAGGCGGCGGATACGGAAGGTGGGTTGCATAATCGCGAATAATCCGACCTCGCGTGCAGCCGCAGGCACGTTGCGCGTGAATTCATCATTTTGTCTGATGTTGTCCAGATATACGCCGTTCCAAGTAGGTCGCACCGAGCGCAAATAATCGACGAGAGCCCCTGCTACCTGCGATTCAAATCCCGAACATACCAAGCATATTCCGTAATCGGCGTAGGGCAGACCGGCGAATTCGAGCCACCTTCTGCGGCGCAGAAATTTCCGTCCGCGACGCAACACAAGGGGCACAATGCCGACGATCCTTGAGCTGTGATCACGGAATGCAAGCACCTGCACCCCGTTGTTCTCGAAGCTAATAAGATTGGCTTTGGTCCATTCGAAGGTTTCAAACGGAGTTACGTCTTCGCATTGAGAAAGTAACCGATCCCACGGTTCCCGCAGCGGGTCGCAATCGCTCACCGAAGTCACGACATCCACTCGCAGAGACATGATTGGGTCAGCCACTTCGGCGAAAAAACGCTTTCAAGGAGTCAGTAGTGCCGGTGATCGTGGCGGCGAATTGGGAGCGAGTCATGTTCCCAATGCCTATTCGAGGCAAGTTGAACGGATCTTTGTCGCGGTCTACGAAACCTCCCTCGCCTGCAAAGGCAAACAAAAAGCCGCTCTGACGCGCATAGTCACGTTCGCGATCGGTAAAGTCTACGCCGGGAGCGCCGAACGGGTAAGCGAACGCTCGGATGTCAACACCTGAACTACTTTCGAGTTGCGATTTGCTGGCGGCTATTTCCTTTCCCGCAGCTTCGGCGGATAGAGTCGATAAAATTGGGTGTGTTACCGTGTGTGCTCCGATTTCGATACCCTCTGCAGCAGTGAGTGTAATTGCTGTTCCGAGAGAAATGAGAATCGTCCGGGGAATTCGCGATCAGCACCGAGTTGCAGCTGGGACCGAAGAGACTTCAATTCTTCCCGCTGCTCGGCTTCTTTCAAGCAACGGGAAATGAGAAAGAACCTGCCGCACGCCTCGGCTCGCTGTTTATCGGTAGTCAGCGGCCAGACCTCGCCATTCCTCAATTTCCAGATAGCGGCGGTTGAAAACATGAGCCGATAGTATGCGTCTTCGAACCATGTTAGAGTCCGCAGCCCAAGGCTACCCGATACAACGAAACAAATGGCGGGAATGCCTAATTTCGACAAAACCGGAAGAGCAAAATCAAAGTTATTCGAATGCCCGTCATCGAAAGTGATAAGGACTGGGTACGGCGGCAGAGGAGCTTCTTTCAAAAACCAATCTGCGAACTGCTGGAACGTGATGGGATTGTAATACCGGCGCACATACGCGAGCTGCCACTCAAATTCTGTAGTGCTGACTGTCATGCCGAATAACGGATTGTGCTCGGGAAAGCCGGATGGAAGGACGTCATGATAGATGAGGACAAGCACGGAATCACGACGATTGCGGCGAAAAAGGTGCACAATTCCGGAACGAAACAGTCCCGTAAACATAAGCTTCTTGACGACGTTATACAGGGGATTTTGATACACGAATTCTTTTAGACGCATCTTTTTCCAGGGGTACTAAGGATCCATTTCTGCTGCGTTGGCGTGGGATTTTCCACTCCCTCGTCTTACCCGCCGTTTTTGGCTGGTGTGCTGCAGAATTATCTCGGAGTTTTCTTGCCTTTCGCAGAGGATTTTTCCACAACGTGACCTGTATTTTTTCCCAACCGCTCCAACACCGCGGCCACGATCAATGGCAGCCCGACCGTGGCGTCCACGAAGACTTCGCCGAAGCGGCCACCCTCTGCTGGAGGAACAAACTTTCCCCACGAAATCGCTTCGCTGTAAGGACTGCCTGAGAGGCCTCCCCAATAGACCGGCTCTGGACAGATTCGAACGCCGTAGTGATAGCGCTTCAATGGCAGGTTTTCGCCCAGTCGGCGATGGCGCAGCTCGATGAATGGGCCAAACTGCTGCGACCAGTTGCGGGGAACTCCGCCGCCGATAGTGAAAATCCCTAGCCGTTTTTGACGGAGCAGAGTGGAAGCGAAATGCTCGAGGTCTTCAAAAGGATCAAAGCGAATTTTGTGGCGGCCCGAACTTTCGCGCATGCGATTGTGCAAAGCGACATCGAGCCCGAGCTCTGAATCAGTGAAAGCGGGCACGAAAACCGGAACGCCCTTTTCATAAGCTGATTTCAGAATCCCGCGCTGACCCTTCGCGTGCTTGGTCAAATGTTCGCCGATGGCATGATTCAACCTGTATGAGCACATCACCTCAGAGTGCTCCCAGTCGGCCAGCACTGCCGCCATTACGCGCTCGACCTCGTTAAGATTTTGTTCCGGCTCAAGCGTGTCGTAAACGCGGTTGTAGCCTTGCTCGTAGAGTTCCGTGTCAGAAACCTCTGGGTTGTAGCGAAAATGCGCCCGGCCCGTGGCCTCGACGAGGCCATGCGCCATAAGCGCGCCAGTCGAGACGATCGCGTTCACGATGCCTCGGTCGATCAGCTCGGAGATGATTAGACCCTGCTTGGCTACGGTCATCGCGCCGGCTAGTGTCATGACGACGAAACAATCCTTGTCGCGAGCCATGGCTTCGAGCACGTCGGCGGCTTCGCCGATCTGGCGGCCAGTGAAGGCGGTTTTCGACATGGCGCGAACAAGATCATCAATAGAGCGCACGCTGCCGAGATCCAGCGGTTCGAGCGGGACTAGGCGGTCCTCGATTGGATTGTGCAGTTTGCGGTCGATGCCCGCGCCGTCATGGTTGTTGTGCTTCATCCGTTCCCCCGAGTTCTGATGGAAGCACTACTTTACTAGAGCCACAGGAAGACACGCCAGTTTTGCGGCTTCGGAGGGCCGGTCTGTACAAAGAAGTGTGTGTGACAATTCAACAGGGAATCCAACTCCGGTTTGTACGCGACAATCTATAATCGATGCTTAAACGAGGAAGCAGTGATTAGAGCTCCTAGATTCTGGATCGGCCTGGTTGCCATCGTCGCCATTGCGGGTATTCTGTTCGTTCTAATTACGCCTGCGCCTGACGAGCTTCCCAGCACCGGGCCGCACTCGCTGGACAAAACGTTCGCTCTGGTCTCAACGTATTTCCGTTCGCCTTCCCTCGAAACTCTGGGCGGACTACAGCTGCAGTTTTTACTCACCACTGGGTTAAACCGCGGCAACTTACTTGCGCTTACCTGCGTTCTCCTCTGCTAGGGCCCGGCTCTTTCCAGTCCCGTCCCAAGGACCCAATTTCAGTAGCTGCCGGCGTCGAGCAGGCGCCCAATATTTTGCTGCAAATTCACGGGGGAGTGAGACATTGAAACTGCAAAGTTGCGATTCGGAGATCCTGATTACCGCTGGTTTTTATGAACCTTTTACAGCAGCGAACGCGATCCAGGCATTGAATCAAGTTGGATTTGAAGATGGTGATATCGGCATGCTGGGTATGCTGGACGGGCCTGTCAGCAATCTAACCGGAATTTGTGAGGCCATTGGCGTGCCGCTGGCGCATGCTTTGTATTACGAAACCAGCTTTGAAGATGGCGGGGTTTTGCTCATCGTTAGAGCGCGGGAGTTGTCGATGAGAAGAACTGCTTTGGCCGTGCTCAATGAGCAGGGTGGAATTCTTCCCCCAACCATACATTAGCCAGCTCTCGAAAGACTTGCCCGAGTGGCTGTTAAGGCGCAAGGAGGCGTGGCGTGAATGGCAACTCTGCCAAACCGGGATTAAGCGTTTTTCAGTTGTTGAACGCCTGGTGGTCGATCCTTACGGGCAGCGCCCCCATGCTGTCGATTGAAGTCACCCGGGAATGTCCGCTGAGCTGTCCGGGCTGCTACGCGTACGGCGACGCGCATCTGGGTGGCTCGGCGACCCTTCGAAGCCTAAGCGATTATTCCGGCGACGAACTGGTAAATGGAGTCATCCGCTTGGTCGAACAGCATCGGCCGTTGCATGTGACGCTGGTAGGAGGTGAGCCCCTCGTTCGACATCGAGAACTAACTCGCCTTCTGCCCTTATTGAGCAAAAGAAAAATTCACACCATGGTGGTCACGAGCGCTGTAATCCCCATTCCCCGGCAATGGATGCGAATCCCGCGCGTTCGCGTATCGGTATCAGTGGACGGTCTTCCAGAACATCACGATGTTCGCCGCAAGCCAGCAACATATGACCGGATCTTGAAAAATATCAGCGGATGTGAGGTGAATATTCATTGGACAATCACTCGTCCGATGCTGCAACGTTCCGGATACGTAGAAGAATATCTTTCGTTCTGGGGTGCCCGGCGAGAAGTTGTTCGCATCTGGACCAGCACGTACACTCCTCAAAATGGGGAACATTCCGCGGAGATCCTGACCTCTGGCGATCGTCAGTTCGTCACGCAGGAGCTTTTAAGGGCGAAAGCTCGTCATCCCAAACTCCTGATGAGTACTGGATTAGCGCAGGCAATGGTGGATCCGCCATCCAGTCCGCGGCAATGCATGTTTGCCCGGATGTCCACAAATTACAGTGCTGATCTAAAGACTCGTGTAGAGCCTTGCGTATTCGGTGGCGATCCGAACTGCTCACAGTGCGGCTGTGCGGTCAGTAGTGGCCTGCATTGGGTAAAGAATATCCGCTTAGCACCCGGCCTGAAAGTGGAAGACATCGCGTTTACATCCTCCGCTGTAGGAGAGTTCGTGGGGAGGTTCCGAGGCAAGAAACAACCTCGCTGGAGTGACACGCGCCGGGTTGAGCTGGTGCAAATCTCTCGATCGAGCAAGCACGACCGGAAAGCCTCCTGATCGCGGTTGCCGGTAGCTAGCAGCCCAAGGTGTTGCTATGCTAGTCCTTCCGGAGGAGGACTTTTTGCCCGATAAATTTCGCGTAGGGCTGGTGCAGATGTCGGCAACGCCCAACCCAGACGAGAACCTTACGCGCGCGCTTGAGAAGCTGCATCAGGCTGCGCACAAGGGCGCGCAGATCGTGTGCCTGCCAGAACTTTTCCAGACACAATATTTTTGCCAGCGTGAGGATGCTGCACTTTTTGATTTGGCTGAGCCAATTCCGGGACCAACTACGGCAAAACTGGCTGACGCGGCAAAGCAATTGCACATTGTCTTGATCGGTTCGTTATTTGAGAAGCGCGCACCGGGCGTTTATCACAATACCGCGGTGATGTTTGACGCGGACGGAAGCCTGCGCGGCATGTACCGCAAGATGCACATTCCGGACGATCCTCTTTATTACGAAAAGTATTACTTCACTCCTGGCGACCTTGGTTTCAAGGCGTTTGATACGCAAGTGGGCCGAGTAGGAACCCTGGTTTGCTGGGACCAGTGGTATCCGGAAGGCGCGCGGCTGACTGCGTTGCAGGGAGCGCAGGTGCTTTTTTATCCGACGGCTATTGGCTGGCATCCAGATGAGAAGAAAGAATTGGGTGAAGCTCAGCACAACGCCTGGCATGTTATGCATCTCGCGCACGCCATTTCAAACGGCGTTTATGTGGCGGCGGTGAACCGGGTCGGCTTTGAACAGGGTGACATTCGCGGGAAGAAAGCTCCCGGAAAAGGGCTGGAGTTCTGGGGAGGATCGTTTCTTTCAGATCCTTTTGGCCGCGTGGTGGCGCAGGCCTCGCATGACAAAGAAGAGATCCTGATTGGCGAAGTTGATCTGCGTGTGCTCGAAGACACGCGGCGGAATTGGCCGTTTCTGCGCGATCGACGTATCGACGCCTACGCGCTGATTACGAGCCGGTTGATCGACTGATCCATTCGGATTTGACGCTCACATCGAAAACCCTTGAACCACAGAGAGCACTGAGGCGCACGGAGGAACGCCACCTGACAATTCATTAAAGTGGTTCACTGTGAGTGTAATCGCCTGTTAACAACAGTTACGCACGTAACGGTGACCAGGCACAAGGCTTCGGTGTCCAATAAGGCATGCGGCCTTTCCTTGTTGCCTTCATCTGCTTTACCGTTCTTTCGACTGCGGGTGTCGCACAGAACGCGCGGAAACCTGGCGTGGCAGTGGAGTTAGATGGGCAGAATCCTTTGCACTTGCGAGTGAGCTTGAGGTCGGGTGCTGCGACTACCACGACGTTCTACCGCTCTGACTTACCTTGGGGGAATAGGTACAGCATGGTCTTCGCAGCAGTGAGACCCAACGGAGAACCCGTCGATTTGAGTTTACCCATACACGACCCCGGCCCGACCAAGGTATCTGTGAAGCCTGGGGAAACGCTGACGGGTGACATTGATTTGCGGTACGTCATCCGAGATCCTAATGCGATGAAGAAGTCAGACGTACTCTTGTTCTGGGCATACAAATCTCCCAATGAGTTGAATCTTCCACACTGGTCGGGGGGCTGGGTTCTGATACCCAAAAATAAATAGCGAAGGCCAGCAACGGTCGATAGTTGATGACAAATCGCCATTACACTCACAACCGACAATCCTAGGATCGTTTGTACTGCATTCGTACTAGCGTTGCTTGTCCCTTGTTAGAAACGCCCTGTGCTCTTAATGGCCTCTGTGGTCAATGATTTTCGCCTGCACGCCATTCGGAATTGTCGCTCACGTGGAAAAGTTCGACTTTTTTTGGCCCGCCGCTGCGTAATCTGTTTATCTGTAAATCAGGTAGCGCTCGCGGGTCTGCTGAAATTTAAGCAGCTCGTCTTGCCACTCAAGATCGATGCGGTGCGGGTCTTCACCTCGAAGGAGCGCATCGTACACCGCCTTATTCGCCAGAATTTCCATTATTTTTTCGATGTGGTATTGCTCGGGATAAAGCTTCAGCAGAGCTGAGGCCAACTCGATGCCAAGTTCTGGAGCATCAAGAAAGTCTCGCTGGGTCAGCACAAGATTCACGCCGTGGCAGGGCTGGCCGGAGTAACTGCTTGACGTCGGAGTAAATGTAATAGGGACGAAACGCACTCCGGGAATCTGCCGAGCGTTCAGATATGCCGCAAGTTCACGGGCGTTGATCCATGGCGCTCCGAGCAACTCGAAGGGAGTATCAGTACCGCGACCGACGGACACATTCGTTCCCTCGACCAGACCCACTCCGGGGTACAGCGTAGCTTCGGTCAGGCTTCGCAGATTCGGTGAAGGATTAATCCACTCCACGCTGGTGGAATCGAGCCAGTCGCCGCGCATCCAGCCCTGCATCGACACCACCGTAAGCTTGGCGTGAATGTTGTGCTCGGAGTTGAACATCTGCGCGAGTTCACCCAAGGTCATGCCGTGACGTACCGGGACCGGACCATAGTTGGTGAAGTTTTCGCGGCCTGGTTCTGAAAGCGGGCCTTGAACAAGTACTCCGGTGATCGGGTTGGGACGGTCGAGCACGATGATCTGAGTTCCGGTTTTCGCGGCGGCCTCCAAAAAATATCCGAGAGTGGTTTCGTAGGTGTAGAAGCGCACCCCTGCATCCTGCAGATCAAAGATCACTGCATCGAGTTGCTTGAGAATATCGAGCGGCGGACGACGTGCCTGGTCAGTGCCACCGTACACGCTGTAAACCGGAATTCCAGTAGCGGCGTCACGCGAGTTGCCGACTTTGGTAGTGTCGAGTTCGCCGGTGACTCCGTGTTCGGGGCTGAAGATGGCGGTCAGTTGAACTGCGGGTGCATGCGCCAGCACATCAATGGTGCGACGACCGGCGGAGTCAACACCGGTCTGGTTGGTGAGAACGCCGACCCGCTTTCCTCGCAGAAGCGCGAAGTCCTGGGCTTCAAGAACGTCGATTCCGGTCAAGACGGAACCGTTGCGGTCATCCAGGTGCCGCTGCGCGATCATGGCTTCGTTGTAACCCGTCAGCGTTTTCCAGCGCATAGCTTCCTGCTCATCGGCGGTCAGTGGAATGGCGGCAGCAACCGCGGTGGCCACTTTGGTCCGCAGCGACACAGTAAAACCCTGCCCTCGCGGGTGGACGGAGTTGGCGAGAAGGATGATGTAGGTGCGAGTAGTGGGATCGATCCACAGCGAAGTGCCTGTGAATCCGGTATGACCGAATGAGCCGACGGGCAACAGCTCGCCGCGATTGGACGAAAATGGCGAGTCGATGTCCCAACCGAAGCCGCGAATAGCGGGCAAATTCGGGGGCTGCTGCGGACTGGTCATCTTGCGAATGGCAAGCGGCGAAAGAACCCGGCTTCCATCGAGCAGGGCCTGCGCGAATTTGGCCAGGTCATCGGCGGTCGAGAACAATCCAGCATGCCCAGCAACTCCTCCCATGCGGCGGGCCCGCGGATCATGCACTACGCCGCGCAGCATTTGCTTTTGCTCGTCATACTCGGTTGGAGCAATTTGCGAAATCCAGTCTGCCGGAGGCAAAAAGCGGGTGCGCGACATCCCCAATGGAACGAAAATATTTTGGGCGCAGTAGGAATCGAGCGGAACTCCGCTGATCCGCTCGACCAACGCAGCTAACACAATAAAGTTGGTGTCGCTGTAGATGAACTGCGTTTCAGGCGGAGCAACCGATGTAGCCGCGAATGCCAGGCTATACGCCGTATCGCGACTTGTGAAGGCGGGTGTGAGATCGATATCCGGCGCAAGCCCAGAATGATGAGTCAGCAGATCGCGGACCGTAATATCGCCTTTGCCGTTTTGACCGAATTCCGGAATGTACTTCACCACCGGATCGTTGAGCCGAACTCTTCCCTGCTCCTCAAGCTGCATTACCGCGGTTGTGGTCGCGATGACCTTGGTCAATGACGCAAGATCGAAAATCGTATCCACGGTCATCGGCTCGACCTTGGGTTCGAGCGAGCGATTGCCGAACGCTTTACGGTAGATCACTTGCCCGTCGTGGCCGACCAACAAAACTGCGCCAGGGATTTCATGGTTGTGAATGGAGGTTTGAATTATCGAATCAAGATCGTTCAGATTGGGTGCGCTGGCTTGTTGGGCGAAAACAGGCGCGCACCCCGCGATCCATAGCAGAGCGATGTAAAGGTGTTTGTAGGTCATTTAAGTGTTTGCAGCAGCATTTCTGAATGTACCTCACTGTTGTCGGAACCGATCAAGTTACGGCAGACGGGGTGCCATCCGTGCTACTCCGCCTTTACCGTGCAACATGCGTCTGCTATAACCGCGATAGCATGACAATTTTCTGAAGAGCCCTTCTGGATACCACAATCACATCTGAGGCCCGACTTCCTCGATCGAATTACGAGAATCAGGACAAGATTTTTTTGCGCGCCTTCGCGATTCTCGCAGACGCAATCGAGCAGCGGGCCTTTCCGTCAGCATCGGTTGCCTTAACCCACGCTGGAAAGCTCGTAGCGTTGAAGGCGTTCGGGCGCTTTACTTACGAGGAAGACTCTCCGAGGGTCGATGCGGACAGCATCTTCGACTTGGCGTCTGTTTCTAAAGTTGTCGCCACGACCAGCATGGCGATGATTCTGTACGAGCGTGGGTTGCTGGATATCGAAACGCCTGTCGTCGGAGTCTTGCCGGAATTTCGCGGTGAAGATCCGCTACGCGCTACGGTCACGTTCCGTTACCTGCTGGCGCACAGCTCCGGACTTCCAGCGTACGAAAAGCTTTTCATGCGCGCGAAATCCAAAGATGAACTTTTGCACAAAACTTCTTCGGTTCCGCTAAAGAACGCACCAGGAACTCGTGCCGAGTACAGCGATATTGGTTTCATACTTCTCGGAGTTGCTCTCGAGCGAATTGCAGGGGAATCACTTGACCGGTTCTGCCAGCGCGAAATATTCGGTCCGCTGGGAATGTCGCACACGACATTTAATCCCCCGGTAGCCTGGAAATCGCGAATTGTGCCGACGGCAGACGACCGGACATTTCGAAAACATGTCATCCAGGGCGAAGTGCAGGATGAGAACGCAAGCGTGATCGGCGGCGTTGCCGGTCACGCAGGGCTCTTTGCGAATGCTGGGGACATAGCGATTTTCGCGAATGCCATGCTGAACGGCGGGGCCGGGATTGTGCGAGCGCAAACGCTGGCCCTGTTCACCAAGCGTCAGAGTTCGCAGCCTGGAACCTCGCGGGCACTGGGCTGGGATACGCCTTCGACTCCGTCGCAATCCGGCAAATATTTTTCACGAACATCATTCGGGCATTTGGGGTACACGGGAACGTCGCTTTGGATTGATCCTGAGCGGCAGATTTCAATAACTCTGCTTACCAACCGCACTTGGCCAGATTGCTCCAACCAGGCGATCAAAGAGGTGCGTCCAAAGTTTCATGATGCGGTGATGGAAGCGCTCGGGGTATCCGCGTGAGAAAAACCGCGCAACCCAAGCTGGAGCAGTTACCTACAGAGCAATTGAATCCTGCTTCGTCCGACCTGGATCTGAAGCCTTCGCTGGAGATTGCTCGCATCATCAACACAGAAGACGCGACGGTCGCGGCAGGTGTGGAGCGAACTCTGCCGGAGATTGCCCGCGCCATCGATTGGATTGCGCAGGCCCTCGCGAATCGTGGCCGGCTGATTTACGTTGGCACCGGCAGCAGCGGCAGGATCGCAGCCCTGGATGCTTCCGAGTGTCCGCCGACGTTTAATGTTCCGCCGAGCACAGTTCAGTTTGTGATGGCCGGTGGTGTGCGTGCCCTCAGCAAAGCAGTCGAAGCAAACGAAGACTCGCGCGAACTCGGCATGCGCGAGATGCGCAAGAAAAAGCCGACAAAGAAGGATGTGGTTGTCGGAATCGCTGCCAGCGGACGGACTCCGTTTACGGTGGCGGCGGTGGAGTACGCGCGCAAGGCCGGGGCGAAAACGATCGCTGTGACATGCAATCCCGATTCCCCGCTTGAAAACGCCGCAGAGTTGGCCATAGTGGTTGAGACCGGCCCGGAAGTTGTCGCGGGATCGACGCGGATGAAAGCAGGCACCGCAGAGAAATTGGTACTGAATATGCTTTCAACCGGAGCCATGGTCCGGCTGGGATATGTGTACGGCAATCTGATGGTGAACCTGCATCAGAAAAACAGCAAGCTGACGGAGAGAGCCATCACCATTGTTGCGCGGGCTCTGGATACAAGCCGTGAGCAGGCACGGGAGGCATTGCAACGGGCTGGGAGGGACGTTCCGGTTGCGATTGTGATGGCTAAGGCAGGCGTTTCGCGGGAGAAGGCTGACAAATCTCTGCAAGCCGCACGAGGACACGTTCGTAAAGCTATTGCCGCCGCGCAGCCGCTAACGACACTTAACCACAGAGGGCACAGAGACCACGGAGATGCACAGAGGTAACCTTCGCATTTTCCAACTTCCAGCTAAAATTTGACAGTATCTCAGCAATCATCCGATCTAGTTAGGATTTTCTTCAATGGATAAATTCGTAATTCGTGGCGGAAACCCGCTGCTGGGAACCATTCGCGTCAGCGGCGCCAAGAATGCCGCTTTGCCGGCGATGGCCGCTGCTCTGCTTACGGAAGAGCCCGTAATTCTCGAAAACATTCCGCAGGTGCGGGATATTGAGACGACGCGGAAGCTGCTGACCGCGATGGGGGCCGAGGTCGAGCTTGGTTATGGACGGGCACAGCACCGGACAACGATATGCTGCCGTAACCTGAATGCGCCGGAAGCTTCCTACGAGTTGGTGAAGACCATGCGGGCTTCAACCCTTGTGCTTGGGCCGCTGGTGGCGCGTTGCGGCAGGGCGCGAGTTTCATTGCCCGGAGGTTGTGCGATCGGGACGCGTCCGATCGATTTGCATATCAAGGGCCTGGAGCGGCTGGGCGCAAAGATCAATCAAGAGCACGGTTATGTTGAGGCGGTCGCCGAGCGGCTCAAAGGCGCGGAAATCACCTTCGACAAGATCACGGTGACAGGCACGGAAGATTTGCTCATGGCGGCGACCCTAGCCGAAGGTGAAACTGTAATGCAGAACTGCGCGCGCGAACCGGAGGTCGCCGACCTGGCTGACCTGCTAAACAAAATGGGGGCGAAGATCGAAGGCGCGGGGACCACGACGATTCGCGTACGCGGGGTTGCCAAGCTGCACGGCGCGAAACATCGAATCATTCCTGACCGAATTGAGGCTGCAACGTTCATCATTGCTGGCGCGCTTACTGATGGAGACCTGAATATCACGGGATGCGATCCCGCTCATTTGGGATCGCTTTTGCAAAAGTTGCAAGAAGCCGGGGTCAAGACAAGACACACCCCGGATTCGGTGCGAGTCGAGGGCAATGCGAATCTGAAAGCCGCGGACGTGGTCACTGAAGAATATCCGGGATTTCCGACAGACCTGCAAGCTCAGTACATGGCGGTGGCAACGCAGGCTGAGGGCACATCGATCATTACGGAAAATATTTTTGAGAACCGCTTCATGCACGCGCAAGAAATGTTGCGCATGGGAGCGAACATCAAGATAGAAGGGCGACGGGCTATCGTTCGTGGGAAAACGCCACTCAGCGGGGCTGCGGTGCTGGCATCTGACCTGCGTGCTTCGGCTTCGCTGGTGCTGGCCGCTCTGGTTGCAGATGGCGAGACGATCATCGACCGCGTTTATCACATCGATCGCGGTTACGAAAATATCGAAGAGAAGCTGCGCGGAGTTGGAGCGCAGATTCGCCGGATTGGAGAAATCCTGCCGAAGCGCCGTGGATCAGGCGCAGCGTAACTTATTTCGTTGTGATGTCATCCCGAACTCGCCGAAGGCGAGAGAGGGATCGTACGATGCTAGTTGAGCGGCAAGGGCGGAGGATTGCGACGTGCCGCCCCGAACTGTCCAGTTCGTCCTGACCACTGCAACGTCGATGCAAACGGACGTAAGGTCCCTCTCTCCTGCGCGTTCCGCGCACGAGTTCGGGATGACATGATTTTCGGAGTGTGTTTAGGTCACGAGCTGCAGAAAAAGGCCGCGAATTTTGTCGCGACCTTTGAATCAATGACGAACTTAGTGGCGACCACCACCGCCACCACCGTGACCACCCCGTGGACCGCCGCGGCCACCTTGTCCTCCGCGGCCACCGTCACGTCGGCCACGACGTCGTCCGCCGCCACCTCCACCACCGCCAGGCCGGCCTCCGCCGCGTGGACGATCTCCGCCACGATCACCAGCACCGGCACTAGCAGGTTGCGGAGCATCGACGCGATTGAAGTTAGGTTCGTCGCCTTCCTCGAATTCAGCTCCACCTTCGAGAGTCAGGCCCCCGCCAGTTACCGGCGCGGCTACAGCGACGGATTCCACTGGAGCTCTTTCTTCACCGCCTTCACCGCCATCGGAAGGAGGAGCGCCGCCCATTTTTGCGCGCTGCTCTTTCAAAATAGCTTTGCGTGAAAGACGAATGCGGTTGCCCTCAACGGCGAGCACTTTCACCAGCACCTGATCGCCTTCTTTCAGTTCGTCGCGAACATCCTTAATGCGATGCTCGGCGACTTCGCTGATATGCAGCAGACCTTCGGTTCCGGGGATGATTTCGACGAACGCGCCGAAATCAGCAAGCCGCGTGACTTTGCCGAGATAGGTCTTCCCTACTTCGGCAGTTGCGGTGAGATCGCGAATAATCTGCAGAGCTTTATTCGCCGAAGCTTCGTCGTTCGAAGCAACGTTGATCTTGCCGGTGTCCTCGACGTCGATCTTCACTCCGGTCTGCTCGATAATGCTCCGGATCATCTTGCCACCGGGCCCAATCACGTCGCGAATCTTATCGACTGGAATCTGCAGCGTGTAAATACGCGGAGCGTAGGAGGAAACCTTCTCGCGATGCGTCGAAATTACTTCATCCATTTTGTCGAGAATGAAGAGGCGGCCGCGTTGTGCCTGAGCGAGAGCTTCGCGCATAATCTGCGCCGTGATGCCGCCAACCTTGATGTCCATCTGCAACGCGGTGATGCCGTCTTTCGTCCCAGCGACCTTGAAGTCCATGTCGCCATAGTGATCTTCGGCGCCGGCGATGTCGGTCAGTATGGCGTAATCGTTGCCTTCCTTCACCAGGCCCATCGCTACTCCGGCCACTGGAGCCTTGAGCGGAACACCAGCGTCCATCAGCGAAAGCGCTGCGCCGCAGACTGTGGCCATCGAAGACGAACCATTGGACTCCAGAATGTCGGAGACCACGCGCATGGCATAGGGCCACTTGTCTTCGCTAGGGAGAACAGCGGAAATCGCCCGCTCCGCGAGCGCGCCATGACCAATTTCACGGCGTCCGGCGCCACGCAGAAATGCAACCTCTCCAACGGAAAACGGAGGAAAGTTATAGTGAAGCATGAAGCGTTTCTTGGCTTCGCCTTCGAAGACTTCAAGCCGCTGCATGTCGTCGCTAGTGCCGAGAGTGGTTGTGACCAGCGCCTGAGTTTCGCCGCGAGTAAAGATGGCGGAGCCATGGGTACGGGGCAAAACGCCGACTTCGATCCAAATATCGCGAATCTGATCGAAAGCGCGTCCATCGGGACGGCGCTTCTGCTTGATTACGGCTTCGCGGAAAATCCGTTCACGGAGGGCTTCGTAGTAGGTCTTGAACTTGGCCTCGGCCGCTTCGTCTTGTTCAGGAAGGGCTGCGACGAGGACCTTCTTTAGTTCGCGAACCAGCGCGTAGCTTTCGGCTTTGGGGTGCTTCTCGGTGTCGAGGCGATCAGCCAAGTCCGCGCCAACCTTGGACTTCAGTTGATCGTAGTACGCCTGATCGAACTCCGGCGGCTTCACTTCCCTCTTCGGCTTACCGGCTTTTTCGCGCAGCTGGTTGATCGCGGCGCAAATCTTCTTGATCTCGGTGTGAGCGAATTCGATCGCATCAACGACGGTTTCTTCCTTCACTTCTTTGGCGCCGGATTCAATCATCACGATGCCGTCAGAAGTGCCGACCACCATTATGTTCAGCAGGCTCTCCCGCATTTCGGTGTAGGTCGGATTGATGATGAACTGGCCATTCACCAAGCCAACGCGCACTGCGCCAATGGGGCCCAGGAACGGAATATCCGAGATGGTAAGGGCGGCGGAAGCGCCGTTGATGCCGGCAACGTCAGGGTCATTTTCTGTGTCGGCGGAAAGAACGAAAGCAATTACCTGAGTTTCGCAACGGAAGCCCTCTTGAAAAAGAGGACGGACAGGGCGATCGATTTGACGACTCGTTAAAATCTCGCGCTCGCTGGGACGGCCTTCGCGTTTGATGAAGCCGCCGGGGATGCGTCCGCCGGCGTAGGTGTATTCGCGGTAATCAACGGTCAGCGGGAAGAAGTCGATTCCCTCGCGCGGATCAGGGTTAGCCGTCGCGGTGGCCAACACAACGTTGTCGCCCATTCTCACCACGACCGAGCCGTGGGCCTGTTTGGCCAATTTTCCAGTTTCAAATGAGATTCGTTTACCGCCGGAGAGATCAACAGAAATTTCTTGTTTCATGGTTTTCCTTTGCGGAGGGCACCGGGAGCCAGCTCTTAGCTCTCAGCCGTTAGCTTTTAGCGAACCAGTGTGCCAGCGTCTAGTAAGGCCTTCAGAGCTCTTGGACCTGCTTACGCCCAGGAGCTAAAAGCTATAGCTGAGTAGAGAGGATGGGAATGCAACCTTCAAACCTCAAGCCGCCAGACGAACTGCGGCCCGGTTCCGATGACAGGGGAACGAACAGTCCAACAGAAACAGCCTCCTACTTGCGGAGGCCGAGTCTTTGAACAACCGTCTTGTAGCGCTCGGAATCGTATTGTTTGAGGTAGTCGAGCAAGCGGCGACGCTTGCTGACCAGCATGAGAAGACCGCGGCGTGAGCCATGGTCCTTCTGGTGCGTTTTGAAGTGATCCGTTAATTGACCAATGCGTTCGCTCAACAGAGCGACCTGGACTTCTGGACTGCCCGTATCAGTGGGGTGTGTCCCGTACTGATCAATGAGGGATTTCTTTTGCTCTCTGGCTAGCACTAACCTGATGCACTCCTTCTAAATTTTCAACGTTTAGTTGTCCCGATAAGGCTAACACGCGGCGGGAATGGCGGCAAGTTTGGAGGATGCGGCTAGAGTCAGGATTGACCGTTTGGAGTTCGGTTGACGCGTCGCCACTTCCGACCTAATATTTCCGCCGGTGGGTGCAATGTCCCCGCTTATCGCCCAGACGAATCTCCCATGACCGAATCGTCGAGAAGCTTGGCGGCGTCGGTACGGGTGTTGTGTACAAGGCCGAAGATGTAAAGCTCGGCCGATTTGTCGCCCTCAAATTCTAATTGTGGCAGCTCGTTGAAGTGCCACTTCGGTTACTGACCTTCCCTTGCACCGCTTACCTAAACCGGACACAATACTTCCGTCTCGCTTCTCACGCGATGAATTCTGGCATTCGTTTTCTTTTATGGACGGTTGTTGCCCTGGTGGGTGCTCTCGCGCTTGCCACTATCGCTTTGCATCGCGGCGAGCAGATCAATGCGCTGTGGCTGGTGGCGGCGGCGATTTGCACATATGCGCTCGGATACCGCTTTTACAGCGGCTTCATAGCGGCCAAAGTCCTTGGGCTTGATCCGCAGCGCGCAACTCCTGCCGAACGCCTGGAGAACGGGCGTGACTTCCTTCCTACCAACAAGTGGGTTGTCTTCGGACATCACTTCGCGGCGATCGCGGGACCGGGGCCGCTGGTCGGGCCAGTGCTGGCGGCACAGTTCGGTTATCTCCCTGGCACCCTGTGGATTTTAGTGGGTGCCGTGTTTGGCGGCTGCGTACAGGATTTGGTGATCCTTCTAGTCTCGGTGCGCCGCGACGGTAAATCGCTGACCGAAATTGCCAAAGAAGAGGTTGGCCGAGTCGGGGGAGTGGTGGCCTACGCATCCGTGATTTCAATTCTCGTAATTCTGCTCGCGGTCTGTGCGTTGATCGTGGTGAATGCGCTTAAGCAAAGCCCGTGGGGCACCTTCACCATCGCGATGACGATTCCAATTGCGCTTCTAATGGGCGTGTATTTGCGGCGACTGCGGCCGGGGCGCGTGCTGGAAACGTCGGCGATTGGGTTCGTGCTGGTGCTGGCCGCGATCTGGGGCGGGCAATGGGTTTCTCAAAGTCCAGCTGTAGCGAAGTATTTCACTATGACAGCGCCAGTGTTGGCGATCGCACTCATACTTTACGGATTCGCAGCTTCGGCGTTGCCGGTCTGGCTGCTGCTGGCGCCACGGGATTATCTGAGTACATTCGTAAAACTGGGAACCATTGGGTTGCTGGCGGTGGGAATTGTGCTGATGCATCCCACGCTTCACATGCCGGCGCTGACGAAGTTTGTGGACGGCACCGGGCCAGTGTTTGCCGGGAAGGTCTTTCCTTTTGCGTTTATCACCATCGCTTGTGGCGCGATCAGTGGATTTCATTCGCTGATCTCAAGTGGCACGACGCCGAAACTGATCCGGCGTGAGACAGAAATTCGTTTGGTAGGTTACGGCGCAATGGTTGCCGAATCGATGGTCGCAATCATGGCAACCGTAGCGGCTTGCGTGCTCGAGCCGGGAACCTATTTCGCGATTAACAGCCCAGCGGGAATCGCGGGACAGCTGCCTGAAAAAGCTGCGAGCACGATCAGCGCGTGGGGATTTCCTGTGACAGCTGCCGGCATGCAAGCGCTGGCAGGAAGTGTCGGAGAGCAGACATTGTTCAATCGCACGGGAGGCGCTCCTGCGTTTGCGGTTGGCATGGCACATATTTTTTCGAGCAGTTTAGGTGGCCAAGCAGTCATGGCGCTGTGGTACCACTTCGCACTGATGTTTGAGGCGTTGTTCATCCTGACCGTACTCGATGCGGGCACGCGTGTCGGTCGTTTCATGGTTCAAGATGCGCTCGGGCATGCGTGGAAGCCGATGGGCCGGACGAGTTGGTACCCATCGGTGCTTGCGACTAGCGGCTTGATCGTTGGCGCGTGGGGTTATTTTCTGTGGCAAGGCGTACGCGATCCGCTGGGCGGAATCAACTCACTGTGGCCGCTGTTCGGGATCGCGAACCAGTTGCTGGCAGCCGTGGCGCTGTGCGTCGCAACCACCATCATCATCAAGATGCATCGCGCGAAATACATGCTGGTGACGCTTACGCCTTTGGCGTGGCTGGTGATTGTGACGTTTACCGCTTCATGGCACAAAATCTTTGATCCCGATCCGCGCATTGGTTTTCTGGCACAGGCGCGGAGACTGGCAGTGAATGCCGGAAGCGCGCGGTTGATCTTCAATAACTGGCTGGACGCGATTGTGACCGGAGCGCTGATCGTGATGGTGGGGTTGATTCTGGTGGAGTCGCTCCGACAGTGGTTTGGAATTCTCAGCGGCAAGAAGGAAGCGCAGACAAAAGAGTCGCCGTTTGTGGTTACGCGATTGGCGGAGGAGCAGGTATGAGGTTCTTACGTTTGATAAGAGCGGTGTTGCGGGAGATCTTTGAAGAGGCGGCATATGAGAGGTTCTGCGTGCGGGAGGGCTTTGCTGCGGGTAAACACTCGTATGGCAGATTCTTGCGAGAGAGCGATCAAAGCAAAAAGCCGAAAATTAAGTGCTGCTGAGTTGCCTTATTCGGGGGCAACCCCCGAGTGAATCCCTCAGCGGCTGAAGCCGCGCATTTTTTGCCATGAAATCGGCACGAGTGAAACTCGTGCCCTGCCCGATTCGCGAAACGGGAGTCATCCCGATGAATTCCCTGCCAAACCCAGCTCTCCGGCAATCCCCTTCAATGCCTCAATGCAGAACGCGATGTGCTCATTCAAATCTGCGCCGAGGTCCCGAGCGCCGTTCACAATGTCCTCGCGACTGACGCTGCGGGCGAAAGCTTTGTCTTTCATTTTTTTGCGTACGGATTTGGCTTCGACCTCAGCCAGCGATTTGCCGGGTTTGACCAAGGCGACGGCAGTGATGAATCCCGCCAGTTCGTCGCAGGCGAAGAGAGTTTTTTCCATCGGAGTATCGCGAGTCACTCCGGTGTACTCGGCGTGCGACATGATCGCGCGGCAGATTTCGTCGGAGTATCCGCGCTGTTTCAGAATTTCGTTGCCCTTATAGGGATGCTCCCGAGCCGTGGGATATTTCTCGTAGTCAAAGTCGTGGATCAAGCCAACCGCACCCCACAGTTCCTCATCCGCGGAGAACTTTCGAGCATAGGCACGCATGCACGCTTCCACCGCCAAAGCATGTTTGCGCAAGCTTTCTGATTGGGTGAATTCGGTCAGTAGATTCCAGGCTGCGCTGCGGTCAGTCATAATGTGCGGACATCCTACCATCCAAGGGTTTCCCCGCTGAATAACCCGCTAACCACAAAGCGCACGAAGGTTCACCAAGGAAATCAAAGAACTGCAACTTCGTTGTTTTCTCGAATCACCATTGATTAATGGCCGCTTCGGGTGGAATACAGTTAGTAAACACCACTCTTGGTTTCAGTTGATGAGTCGTCGCACCGAGATTCTCTGGTTTTCGCCTGATCTGCTTGGGTTTTGTAGGAATGATTTGGTATGTGAGTTGGCGAATTTACTTGACTTCCACAGGCCTGCTACCGCAGATTACGCATGTAGCTGGAACTCAGCGATGAGTTCCAGGGTGCTTGTCAGCTCTGGCAACTCCCACCTGTAAATGGCCACTAATCTTGCCCCGGTAGATTCCAGGGAGGTCGTACGGTGCGACCATTGCCTTCTGGTTCAATTTCGCACATCCAATAACCTTTGCCGGCGATGCCACATTTCGCTGGATGAAGAAGAGCCAGAGATTGTACAGGCGCCTGCGCCGCAGCTAGTACCCGCTGCGCACCGCGGCCACCTTAACCTCGCATCTTCAATCCGCAGCATGCGTTTGCGCAATGGGCTGAGCCAGCGTCAACTGGCTGGCCGCATGGGCGTGCCGCGAACCTACGTGTCGAAAATCGAAAACGAAAAGGCCACGCCGACGCTCTCGTCTTTAGAGCGGTTAGCGAGGGCTCTGGAGGTAACTGTGCCCGACCTGCTAAGCGGCGGAGAAAGAAACCGTCAGGACGAGATCAGTGAACTGGTGAAAGATCCGTTCATTGCGGAGATGCTGCCGTTCGTTTCGCAACTGAATGGGATGCAGATGTCGAGCATTCTGACCCAGGTAAGGGATTTGACGATGCGGCCGAGAAGGACGGCTTAGGTAGACGGTGTAGGTCGGACATTCTTGTGCGACAGGATTCCGGTCCAATTGATTATGAGCAAAGGTTGAACGAACAATATTGAGTTAAAGAAGCAAACTCAACAGCGTCGGACAAGAATGTCCGACCCACACAGACAAGCTTTATCCGGGCGAACCAGCCAACACTGAAGCCGGATCCGAAAGGTTCCGGCTTTTTTAATGATCGGTGAGCAGTGGTTAGTGATCAGTGTCCTCAAGGGATTCTCCTTTTCTCGTTCGATATTGCTGGAGAAGTTGTTCCCGATTCACGCGAAGGTCAGCGCCGCTTGAAGTGGCGGGATAGGGCTGCGATCCCATCAACCCCTGCCACAGCACTTGATTGAACGCCAACGGATCCAAGCGGTCTTCGACGGAGAAGTCCATGCCCTTGGTGGCGCCGGCCCAATAAGCGGCGTCATGGGTTGGGTGCGGCAGTTCACCCGTCGGTCGCGGCGGAAGCGGAAGTTGTGTGTTGTACAGCAGAGCTGAGGGAACGGCGTCGTATGTCCAGGTTTTCTGATTGGTATCGAAGACGCCGGACATCGGATTGGCTGAAGAATCGCTGAGACTGAGATTGCCGATGCCGAGGATTTCCTCGATAGTGCGCAACATGCTCAACGTGGTGTACGGCGCGGAAACAACGGCTTTTTGCTTCACGTAAGGGCCAATCACGAAGGCGACGCTGCGATGCGAATCGACGTGGTCGCCGCCATCCTGGGAATCGTCTTCAATGACAAAAATCAGCGTGTCTTTGTTGTAGCGGCTGTGGGCGATTTTTGCCGCGAGCAGCCCGACTGCATAGTCGTTGTCCGCAACCTGAAGCTCGGGAGTGTTCACGCCCAGGATCGCATCGCCGAAGTCTCCGGTGTGATCGTGCATGAACCGGACCAGGGAAAGTCTGGGCAGGCCGCGTTTGGCGAACTTCGTGTCGAACTCGCGCGCCCATTCTTTGAAGCGGTAGAGGTCGGGAAAGGCATTGTCGAAACTACGAAAATAAATATCTGTGTAGGGAGCTAGCGCTGCATTCGCTGGGTAGGACACCTGGGTTTTGGTTGAGGCCGGATCGAGCAGCAGCGGAATCTTGTACTGCGAATGGGCCACATCGTAACGGGCGAGGTCGATGAAGAAACCATAATTGCGGATTGACCGGTGGGCGCGCAGTGCGGCATTCCATAAGTACCCGGTACCATTTTCTCCGTTGGGGGCGTCGGGCGCCGCGACATTGGCGGTGCCGGGCAAATCATCGGGATCGTCAGGCGTCGCTGGATTAGCCTTTTTTCGCTCGGCAAGCTTGCCATAGCCGACATTGATGTCGCGGTTTGTGCCTTCGGTGTCGTAACTGGTGCCGCGTCCGGCGTAGTTGATGGTTACCTCCTTCTCAACCAGATCAGGCGAGCGCGCGGAAGTGGACCACGACCATCCGTCGAAGCTGACTTCGCTGGTGTCATAGAAGTTATCGAGGGTGACGAAGTTGCGCGCCAGGAGGTGAAAGTTGGGGGTGGTTGCTTGAGGAAATTCGGTGAGGTTGGGATCGCCGTTGCCTACTTCGAGATCGCCCAAGACCTGATCGTAGGTGCGGTTCTCTTTGATGATGTAGATAACGTGCTTGATATGCCGGCGGAGGAAAGCTAATTTCGCGGAGTCAGCCGCGCTCAATGTGATCTTAAAATTATTATTGGTTGCGACCTGTTGGGTGAGCGCCTGGAGCGCGTCAGCAGTCGGAGTTGGGAAGCTCTGCAGACCAGCTTTGATCAGCTGCAGATTGTATTGATTGGTGCCGCGGCATTTACCCTTTTCTTCGAGCGCAAGGCCGCGGCAGTGGCCGGGGTTCGGGCCAGTTGGTGATTTGCCATTTACCACGTAGATGAATTTTCCGTCGGCGCCGAAGCTGATTGAATTCGGATACCAACCAGTTGGAATCAATCCCATGACTTTAGATTGTTTGGGGGCGGAACTGAGCTGGATGACCGCGACGTCGTTCATCCAGCCATTGGTTACGTAGAGCAGTTTTTCATCGCGCGAGAGCGTAACGCTATTTGTGTCGTTTCCTTTGAGATTCGATTTCCGATCTGGCAGAAGGCCAGAGGGAGCGGTGACTGCAATGTTGTCCACGAGCTGGTTCGAGCTGGTGTCGATTACTCCGACGGAATCGGTATTGTCCTGTGCCACATAGAGAGTGGACTGGGTGGCGTTCAGCACCATGCGATTAGGCTGGCCTGGCACGCGAATACGCGCGACGACCTTCGGTTGGGCAGTAAAATTCACAACCACAATTTCACGGTCGCGGATGCTGGAAATGTAAGCAGTGTCATTGCCTTTGATCGCAACCCAGAGCGGATACTCGCCGCCGGGAACACCGGAATTACGCGGATCCGTTTTGCCAGGACGGAGATCAAGTTCAGTTGAGAGGCTCCATCCAGCCTGAGACTTGCTAACAACGCTGATGGAGTCGTTGTAGTAGTTGGCTACAACCAGCTTGGAGGCGTCTTTCGTGATCGCGATTCCAGCGGCCTGCGGCTTGACTGAGAAACCAACACCAACCCCACCGTGGCCAAGAGCGATAGGGCTTCCCTGCTCTTCCGCCCATAAGCCGTTAGGCCCTAGCGAATAGGCGTGCACGTTGTCGTCAACGCCGCCGGTGATGTAAAAGGTGGTAGCTGAGGGATCAAAGACCATGCCGCTGTAAGTGTTCGGAATTTGGATTACCTGCTTCTGAACCGGCTTGGATTGCGAGATGTCGTAGATGAAGACGAACTGGGTTGACTCTGCCGGAATGACTTGTCCCGAAGAGTCGTGGAGCATGTTGTATCCGCTGGTCAGAACCAGCAGAGTTTTACCGTCGGGGCTGACGATAGTGGTCACAGCCTGACCTGCGACATATTGAGGGTTATCGGCGAAGCCTGGATTGAGCGGGACAAAAGTGGCTCCGCTTGGAGCCATGGGGGTGATCTGCTGGCCGCTATTCGGGATGGCCTGCTGCCCCTGCAAAAATGCACTGAACGCGGACGCCATAAAAGCCACCGCCGCCCTTTGCCTGATTCTGGTGCTCCATCGCATGCCGCGCCTCGAATGGAAGTTGGGGACGAATTAGAAGTTTACCCGCAGCGACGGGATTCCGGTATAAATTGCCGGTGAACATCACGGCTGCGGTATTAGGGTTTCAGCGACCGGGTCCGAGTCGGGAATGGGTGGGGGATTTGTGCGGCCATTGTCATTTCTGGCACGCATTTAAGCTGGTAAAGTAAGCTTTTCGCGTTTTCATGACATCTATTTAGATTCAGCGCGGTTTGGAGGAAGACTGATGCAGATAGCGGTAGTCGGTTCCGGATACGTGGGATTAGTCGCCGGTGCTTGTTTTGCGGACCTCGGGCACGACGTTATTGTTGTCGACAATGATCAGAAGAAATTGTCTGCGCTCAACCGCGGTGAAGTGCCGATTCATGAAAAATTCCTGCCGGAATTGCTACATCGTCATCGAGGAACGCGTCTCAAATTCTCCGACGATCTTGAGGGCGCGGTTCGAGCAAGCTCCGCTATTTTTGTTGCGGTGGGAACGCCGCCTACGGAACATGGCGAGGCCGATCTTTCGTACGTGGAGTCCGTGGCGCGCAGCATCTCCGGCGCGATCAACAATTACAAAGTTGTAGTTGAGAAGAGCACGGTCCCGGTTTACACCAGTGACTGGGTGCGGAAAATTATTCTGCGAAACGGAGCGGAGGCGGAGGAATTCGATGTCGCCTCTAATCCTGAGTTTCTACGTGAAGGGACCGCGGTCACGGATTTTCTGTATCCCGACCGCATTGTGGTTGGCGCGGACACGCCACGCTGCGCTGCTGTGCTGCGCGAGATTTATGCTCCGCTGGCCGACGGCACTTACTACATAAAGCCGGATGCTATTCCCCGCCCCGATCGCGCGCAGATTCCACCTCCGCTGATTGTGACCAGCGCAAAAAGCGCGGAGTTGATCAAGCACGCGTCCAATGCTTTTCTGGCGATGAAGATTTCGTTCATTAACGCGGTCGCATCGATTTGCGAGAGCGTTGGAGCGAATGTGCAGCAGGTTTGCCAGGGGATTGGAACCGACAGCCGCATCGGACCGCGATTTCTGAACCCAGGAGTAGGCTATGGAGGTTCTTGCTTCCCGAAGGACCTGCTGGCATTTCGCGCTGTGGCCCGCGAGTGCGGCTACGATTTCCGCCTGCTTGATGAAGTAATGAAAATCAATGAGGAACAGCGGCACCGGTTCATCCGCAAGGTGCGCAGCGCGTTGTGGACATTACGGGGCAAAAAGCTGGGCGTGCTGGGCCTGGCGTTTAAAGGTGGAACCGACGATATCCGGGAATCGCCGGCGATACTTTTGATTCAGTCCTTATTGCAGGAAGGATGTCAGATTTCCGCTTTCGATCCGGCGGCGCGCGAGCGGGCGCAGGAGGCGCTCAACTCCAGCGTGCGCATGACGGAAGACGCATATGAAGCAGCGCGGGACGCCGATGCGTTGCTTATCCTGACGGAATGGGAGGAGTTTGGGGCGCTTGATCTGAAACGACTGAAAGCGGAGCTCAAATATCCCATCATCATCGATGGCCGGAACCTCTATGATCCCGAGGTCATGGCGGCCAACGGCTTTACCTATTACAGCGTTGGGCGCCCCGCCGCAAGCCCGGAACCGATTCCCTCCCCTGCTACGGAATCGCGGACCAGAAAGAGCACTCGTCCATGAAACCTCGCGCGCTGGTCACTGGGGGAGCGGGTTTTCTTGGCTCACACCTTTGCGACGCATTGCTGGCCGACGGCTATTCGGTTGTCGCGGTGGACAACCTGCTCACTGGCCGCATGTCGAATATAGAGCACCTGCGGCGCGAGGGGAATTTCGAATTTCTTCACATCGACATTAATCGCCCGTTCGAATGCGGGCCGGTGAATTATGTTTTTCACTTCGCATCTCCGGCCAGCCCGGTGGATTACATGGTCCACGGCATCGACACGCTGAAGGTGGGATCGCTGGGAACCATGCACGCGCTGGAGTTTGCACACAAGCATCGCGCGAAATTCCTGTTTGCTTCGACATCAGAGTGCTACGGCGATCCTCTGGAACATCCCCAGAAGGAAACTTACTGGGGAAACGTAAACACCATCGGACCGCGCTCGGTATATGACGAAGCCAAGCGTTTCAGCGAAGCCTTAACTATGGCTTATCACCGATACCGGGGCGTGGATACGCGGATCGTGCGGATCTTCAATACGTACGGGCCAAGAATGCAGTTGAATGACGGACGGATCATACCGAATTTTATGAAGCAGGCGCTGCGCGGAGAGGATTTGACGGTCTATGGCGACGGCAAACAGACCCGCAGCTTTTGCTATGTGAATGATGAAATCGATGGCTTTTTGAAGTTGTCGAAGTCGGAAGAACATTTTCCGGTAAATATTGGTAATCCGGACGAGTTCACGGTGCTCGAATGCGCCAAGCGCGTAATCGCAGTTACGAGTTCGAAGAGCAATATCCGCTATGAGAAGCTTCCGCAGGATGATCCGAGGCAGCGGCGACCCGATATCAGCAAGGCTAGAAAGCTGCTGGGCTGGGAGCCGAAGATCGCGCTCAATGCCGGACTTGAAATGTCACTGGATTACTTCCGCGAGGCCGTGGCGGCGGAGATGCCGTTAAAAGCGTAAGATCGGCACGCACCACAAACCGTTAAGATCACTTTGCGACGAAGCCGTCGTGGCCTCACGCGGCATCTTAGTCCCACCTTGTATCATCAACCTCTGGGGTTGGAGCCTTGTGAAAGCGATTCGAACTTTGTTCTGGGATGTTGGTGGCGTGCTGCTCACTAACGCGTGGGACCACGAGGAACGCGATCGTGCGATTGAAAAGTTTCAGCTGCAGAAAGCCGACTTCGAGACCCGGCATAAGGAAATTGTGACTGCATTTGAGGAGGGCAAGGTCACGCTGGAGCAGTATTTGGAAAGGACGATTTTTTACCAGCCGCGCAAGTTCGCCAAAGAAGAGTTCAAGAGCTTTATGTTTTCGCTTTCCAAACCGAAACCCGAGGTGCTGGAGTTTGCCCGTAGTCTTGCGAACAAGTACCTGATGGCGACTCTCAATAATGAGTCGCGCGAATTGAATGAGTACCGGATTCGGCAGTTTAATCTTTTAGAAATTTTCGATTTGTTCGTGAGCTCGTGCTATGTGGGGCTGCGCAAGCCAGATGAACGAATCTATCGTCTGGCGCTGGACTTGATCCAGAAAACGCCTGAAGAGTGCTGCTTCATTGACGATCGGCAGGTCAATATTGACGGCGCCGCCAAAGTTGGGCTGCGTACGGTCGTGATGCGAGATCTTACTCAGTTAAAAAAAGACCTGCAGAGTCAGGGTATTGAATCGTGACTGGGACGTTTCTGCGATAAGCTTCTTTTTCCGCCAATGCCAGATACCACAAAACAATTAAACATTGCGATGATCGGAAGCGGATCGATCGCGCGCGCACACTCGAATGCATTCCATCAGGTCGCGCACTTTTTTGAGATTCCTTATTCGCTTAATCTGAAGGTGGTGTGTGGACGGAACCAGTCCAAATTGGAGGCGTTCGCGCGGCTGTGGGGCTGGGCTGAGACTGCGACCGACTGGGAAAATGTAGTCGCGCGCAAAGATATTGACGTTGTCGACATAGCGGTGCCTAACGCGCTGCATGCTCCAATTGCACTGGCCGCAGCCAGGGCTGGGAAGATGTTGTTCTGCGAGAAGCCGCTGGCTCTGTCGCTGGCAGAAGCGCAGACAATGGCCGCAGCGGCGCGGGATGTCCGTAATCTGGTTTGGTTCAACTATCGCCGCGTGCCAGCGGTGGCATTCGCAAAGCAACTTATCGATGAGGGCCGGCTGGGTCAGGCTTACCATTACCGCGCGTATTACTTCAATCAATCCGGTGCAGATCCGACAAAGGGCCAGACCTGGCGCTACCGCCGAGGCGAAGCGGGTTCGGGGGCTATTGGCGATCTGCTTTCGCACTCGGTGGATATGGCGATCTATCTGAACGGGGAAATCGCGGAACTCTCGGCCATGAAGCATACGTTCATCCCGGGGCGTGATGTGGATGACGCAGTCATAGTCATGGCGCGTTTTGTGAATGGCAGTTTGGGCAGCTTTGAAGCGAGCCGCTTCGGAGTCGGACGGCGAAACGGGAATGGATTCGAGATGTACGCCGCGAAGGGCAGCCTGGGTTTTGACTTGGAGGACATGAACCGCCTGCGGTTTTACGATGCTTCGGACCTGGCTAGTCTGCAAGCTGATCGCAATATTCTGGTGACGGGGCCGGGGCATCCCTACTCCACGAACTTCTGGAAACCGGGGCATTTAGTGGGGTACGAGCACACGTTTATTGCGACTCTGGGGGATTTTCTGCAAAATCTTGCCAAAGGTGAACCCTTCCATCCGAACTTCGAAGATGCGGTGAAAACACAGGCCGTCTTGGAAGCTGTGGAAGCCTCTGCCGAGGCGAACAACTGGGTAAAACTGACGGCAAGGAACCGAACTGACTTCGGTAACTTGCCGTAACTAACGCAGCTGCCTAGCATTTACGCAGGTATGCTGCACAGTTTACTGCTCAGTAATGATCGCAATACCGTTCGAGTGGTCAGCCGGGTCTTCAAGGACCTTGAGGTTGATATGGATACCTGTGGGGAGACCTTCACTGCGCTCTCGCAGGCCCTAGAGCACCACTACGACGCGATCATCATTGACGATTCCATGGAAGAGCCTCACGTCGCTTTGACGAAGTTGATAGAGCTGCCTTCCTGCAGCACCTCAGTCCGCATCGTGCTGGCCGATCCTGCGATCGCGCTGCACCCGGTTTTTCGCGCTAGTACTCAAGTAGTGATTTACAAGCCTCTCTCGCCCGATCGCGTAAGGCATGCGCTGCGTGCGGTGCGCAATTTGATGACACGTGAGCGCCGCCGCGGCAACGGGCGCGTCACAACGACGCTGGCAGCGAGGATGAGCCCATCGCATGCACGAGGCACAGGAAAGCAGATCCTCATTACCGATCTCAGCGAAACCGGCGCGGCCATTCGTTGTGACTTAGACCACGTGCCAGCATCAGGGGGCGTCAACCTTGACTTCTCGCTACCCAACGAACCTGAAATTATTCACGCTACCGCGGAAATGGTTTGGCAAGACAACAAAGAGCGGGCTGGGATTCGTTTTCTAGACATGCCAAGTCATGCGCGAAAGCAGCTTTCCCGATGGATCAAAGAGCATCCATCCGGCGGCACGCGCTCCATTGCTGCCCGGGCCGGCAAGTAGCACTTGCAGTTTGCCGAAAACAAAGCAAGTAAGAAGATCTCATGTGTTCGTAATTGAACTTCTCGGCGACCTCGGCGTCATTCTCAGCGAACTCTGCGGTTAAAGTCTTTTTCTCTCTCGGCGAAACCAAAAGCCTTTAACCGCAGAGAACGCAGAGGATTCACAGAGCACGCAGAGAAAATCAATAACGAAAGTGGGCGCTCCTGTTTCCTGTGCCGAAGCCGCATCGTCACCTTTTCAGCCGCCCGTTAAGGAAAAAGCTCTGCATCTTTAAGTCGTGTGCCCTTTTTATCTTTTTCCGAAAGTAAGGGCTTCTCGACGTTTTCCCAATCGATTTTCAAGTCAGGATCATTCCAGAGCACCGTCCGCTCCAGCTCAGGAAAATAGAATTCACTGGCTTTGTATAGAACGTGCGCGCTCTCGGAGAGCACGTAGAAGCCGTGGGCGAATCCAGGGGGAATCCAGGCCAGGCGGCGGTTCTCCCCGGAGAGCTTGACCCCATGCCAGCGTCCAAAGGACGAAGAGCTGCGGCGCAAGTCGACAAAGACATCGAGCACGTCTCCGCTTACTACTCGTACCAATTTGCCCTGCGGTTTCTCCACTTGATAATGCAGGCCACGTAGGACCCCGCGTTTCGAATAGGAATGGTTGTCCTGCACGAATTTGTCGCGAATGCCGATTTCCTGGAAGGCTTTCTCGTTATAGCTCTCAAGGAAAAATCCGCGGTCATCAGCAAAGACTTTTGGCTCGAGGACCAGAACACCGGCGAGAGGAGTTTCGAGAACTTTCATGGAAGATAGTTAGAAAACTTGCTCTTTGAGCATTTGCAATAGATAGGCGCCGTATCCGTTGTTTTTCATTGCAGCGGCCGCTCGCTCAACTTGCTCTGGCGTGATATAGCCGTAGCGGTACGCAATTTCTTCGGGACACGCCACCTTAAGCCCCTGCCGGGTTTCGATGGTCTGAATGAATAAGGAGGCTTCCAGCATGGCTTCGTGGGTGCCGGTATCAAGCCAGGCCATACCGCGGCCCATGACGGCGACGTCCAGCATGCCGCGTTTCAGATACTCGCGGTTCACGTCCGTAATTTCTAGCTCTCCTCGCGCCGATGGCTTCAGCGCCTTCGTAATTTCCACTACTTGGGGATCGTAGAAGTAAAGACCGGTCACTGCGTAGCGCGACTTCGGCACGCGCGGCTTTTCTTCGAGGCTGATCGCCTTGCCCTGGGAGTCGAACTCGACCACGCCGTAGCGTTCGGGATCGTGCACGGGATAGGCAAAGATACGCGCGCCTTTTTCGCAGTCGGCTGCTTGTTTCACGCTCTTGGCCAGGTCGTGACCGTGGAAGATGTTGTCGCCCAGCACCAGCGCGCAGCAGCGTTTATCGATAAATTCTTTGGCGATCAGGAAAGCCTGCGCGATGCCCTCGGGCTTGGGTTGGGCGGCATAGGACAACACTAATCCAAACCTTGAGCCATCGCCCAGAAGGTGCTCAAACTTAGGCAGATCGTCTGGCGTCGAGATGAGCATAATCTCCCGAATTCCGGCCAGCATCAGGGTCGAGAGCGGGTAATATACCATCGGCTTGTCGTAGATGGGAAGCAGGCTTTTGCCAACAGCATGAGTGACGGGATAGAGGCGGGTTCCCGATCCGCCCGCCAGAATGATTCCTTTGTATTTTGAAGATTGCAGAATGGCAAGATTAGACATTCGGTTTGGATTGTAGCGTATCGAAATCTAAAGCGAATACTGTGTGGCCATCCATTGCCGGTAGCTGCCGCTCGTGACTCCTTCGATCCACGATTGGTTTGCCAGGTACCACTGAATGGTTTTGCGAATGCCACTCTCGAAAGTTTCTTTTGGACGCCAGCCCAGTTCGCCCTCGATTTTCGCGGCGTTCATAGCGTAACGGCGGTCGTGGCCGGGACGGTCTTTTACGAAAGTGATCAGCTTTTTGTGTGGAAGTACTGGGTCATTCGGACGAAGCTCATCGAGCGTGGAACAGATGGTGTTCACGACGTCGATATTCTTGATTTCGTTCCGCCCGCCGATGTTGTAGGTCTCGCCGGCGCGTCCTCGTGAGAGGACGGTCCGAATAGCTTCACAATGGTCCGTGACGTAGAGCCAGTCGCGGACGTTCAAACCATCTCCGTAAACCGGAATTGGTTTTCCGCTGATGGCGTGCAAAATGACCAGCGGAATCAGTTTCTCCGGAAACTGGAATGGTCCGTAATTGTTGGAACAGTTGGTGGTGAGCACGGGCATTCCGTAGGTGTGATGATAAGCGCGGACCAGATGATCGGAAGCGGCTTTGGATGCGGAATATGGACTGTTAGGCGCGTAGCGTGTGGTCTCACAAAAAGCGGGCTCGGCGGCGTCGAGCGAGCCATAAACTTCATCGGTTGAAACGTGGAGGAAGCGGAAACTGTTTTTCTCTTTGTCCTTGTTCATTGCAGACCAATAAGCCCGGGCTTCCTCGAGCAGGCTAAACGTTCCGTTCACGTTGGTGCGGACAAAATCGTCCGGGCCGTGGATGGAGCGATCGACATGGCTTTCGGCAGCAAAGTGCACGATGGCCCTAGGGCGGGTCCTCAACAGAAGGTCGGCAACTAATTCGCGGTCACAAATATCGCCCTGCACGAACTTGTATCGACGGTCCGAAGAAATGGAAGCGAGATTCGCTGGGTTCCCGGCGTAGGTCAACTTGTCTAAATTAATGACGTCCGAAGGCTCATTGGCGAGCCAGTGCAGGATGAAGTTGGAGCCGATGAATCCGGCGCCTCCCGTAACCAGAATTGTGCCTGCCTGATTATCCAAAGTTGATCCGTTCAACTAGCTAAAAGCTTTAACCACGAAGGGCACCCTTCGACCTCGCTCAGGGCAGGCTCAGGTACGCAAAGGAACGCTAAAGACGAAATGCAGCCAAGATGCTTCGTCGAACTTTGTGTCCTTCGAGGTTTAATGTTCGTATCCAACGCCATTGATGCTTCCCACGCGCCTGCGAAGTCTCTCAAACATTATCTTGTATTTCTCTGGATTTGTCCGGTGCCAGTTTATGTCCTCTGGGACAAACTTACCGAGGCAGAGTGCAGGAAGTGCGGCTACTTCGAAGCGATACTTGCTGCCGATTGGAGCGCGGGCTCTGGTTCGAGCAGCACATTTGCAAACACGTCGCGATCTACATTGCCGCCGGTTGCGATGAGCGCGATACGTTTTCCGCGGAGTGAGGATTTGTCTTTCAGGGCCGCGGCGAGGGCAGCAGCGCCAGCACCTTCAACGACGTTGTGGGTATCGGAAAAATAGATTCGCATCGCGTGGCGAATTTCATCATCACTGACGCGGACGATACGATCGACGTGCTTCAGTATGACTTCCAGCGCCTCGTCGTCGGGCAGTCGGCAGGCCATCCCGTCGGCAATTAGAGTTGTCACGGGCGCCTCAATTGTGCGGCCGGCCTCGAAAGACAACGCATAAGCTGGGGCACCTTCGGAAACGACTCCGACAACTTTAGTTTTCAGTTTCATGCCGTTGCGCACGGCGCAAGCGGCGCAAATGCCCGATCCCATCCCGACTGGGACGTAAGCCGTGTCGAGATCAGGAATGGCCGAAAAGAGTTCCATCCAATACGTCGCGACGCCCTTAACGATGTCGCGATGATAGGGCGGCACGAAGTGAAGGCCTTGTTCCAGTGCGAGCTTTTGCGCGTGCTCGCGTGACTCCTGAAAATCCTTGCCGAATTCAATCAGCTGCGCGCCCTGGCTTCTCATGGCTACGTTCTTTTCGATACTGTTCCCATGCGGCACAACAATCGTGACCGGCACCTTGAAGCGCTGACCCGCAAGCGCAACCGACTGACCGTGATTCCCGCGAGTGGCAGTAATCATACCTTTGATTCCGTCGGTGCCGCGGAAAAGCTCCGCCGCATATGCGACCGCGGACCTCGCCTTGAATGCACCGATCGGCGTGTGGTTTTCATGTTTCACCCACACGCTGGCCTCAAATTTCTGGTTGAGCAGTGGCCAGGAAATCTGCGGCGTGGGTGACATCAGCGCGTAGACCAGCTTTTGCGCCTTGGCGATTTCATCCAGCGTAGGTAGATTTATTGGCATTCCTGTAATTCGATGGTCAATATACATTCAGATGACTCACCTTTTTTCGTAACTAACAAGGTCAAGTGAAGGTGCCTTGGTTAGGCACTTCTTCGGAGTCACAGTGGAAAAGGAACTTGGAATCCATGGGGAACGAGTTCTGAGTGCATCAGGGCGTTTGGCAAGGTCTTCGGAGCGGACAAATAAATGAAAACATTGAAATCTCCTGCACTTCCGGTCGCCTTGCTGCTGGTTTTAATGGCCTTGCTCGCGGGCGGAGCAGCGCGGCGGGAGTCGGTGACGGTGGACGAGGTTGCGCACACCGGGGCGGGAGTAAGTTATCTGCAAAAACTGGATATGCGGATGAATAATGAAGAGCATCCGCCGCTTGCGAAAGTGCTGGCCGCGCTGCCTCTGGTGCTGCGCCGAACGCACGCCGATTACGCGGATATTTCGTGGACTTTCAGCGGCGAAAGGATGTTTAACCAATTGTTGGGTGAATGGGTCTTCGGACACTCCTTTTTGTTCCGCTGGAACGATCCCATCGCGACTTTGTGGTGGGCGCGTGTCGCCATGCTGCTTGTCACCCTGTTATTGGGATTCGTCCTCTATGCCTTTGGTTCAGAGCTGGGAGGCAGCCCATGGGGAGGTTGTTGTGCCTGGTTGCATTCGTGACCATGCCGGCATTTCTTGCGTTCGGGCCGCTGGTAATAACCGATATCGTGGTCACGTTATTTTGGATATTGGCAGTGTGGGCATTGCCCGCAATGTGGCATTCCCCGAGCCGCAGACAGGTGCTTTATTTCGGCCTGGCGCTGGCCGGAGCTTTCCTTTCGAAGTTTTCGTCGGGGCTCATGCTTTTCGTGTTTCCGGCTGTAGCCCTGAGCATGAGGCTGTGGCCGTTGGCGGAACAGCCAACCGACAAAGCGGAACGGAGGCGGTGGCGTCGTCGGGCATGGCGCAATATCGCCAAAGGGACGCTGTGGGCCGCGCTGTTTGTTTATCTGGTTTATCTGATTCTTTCCTGGAACGAATCTACGGATTCGTTCAGCGTCATCCCACATTTTCCAACTTCACCCTTCGTGCGGCGCTTGCTTATGCCAATATGGATTTACTTGCGGGGTTTGATCGAGTTCGCTTTAGGAGCAACCAGCCGGCCAACATATACCCTCGGTCATGCCCATCCTCACGGAGTCTGGTTTTATTTCCCGATACTTGTCCTTCTGAAGTCATCTCTCGCTTTTCTTCTTTTGCTCGCGCTTGCCGTTACCATAGCAGCAGTAATTAAGGCAAGACACAGCTCTGAGTTTTCAGCGATTCCCCCCGGCGTGGAACTGTATTGGCGCTGCGTATGGGTCTCGCTCGTGGTCTTTACTGCCGCTTGCGTAGCCAATCGGCTCGACATCAGCATTCGCCACTTCTCGATCCCTCTAGCGCTGATGATTCTGCTATTGGCTCCGTTGCCCCGCATGTTGGAATTCCTGCGCCACGAGAATTGGGGCGCGGCACGGGTTGCGACGTGGACGACAATCGCACTCGCCATGATTGCTATGGTCACCGCGATCCGCGTCTATCCAAATTATTTTTCATTCATTAATACGCTGGGCATGGGACGTCCCGGGTATCTCTTGGTAAATGACTCAAATCTCGATTGGAACCAGGCTCTTCCTGAAGTTGAGGCATTCGTCAGCCAACACGGCCTGAAGCAAGTGCTGTTGGATGAGTATGGATTTTCTGAGCCGCAAGCGTATGTTGCCCAGGCACAGAGTTGGGATTGCCAGCAGCCAGCTTCAGCCGACGGCGGGCAATGGGCTGTAGTATCAGCCAACTTAATTGCCGACGGCAGTAATTGTGGCTGGCTCCTACGCTATTCGCACGAAGAAATCGCGGGAGGCAGCATGTACGTATTCCATCTTCCTGACGTCATTCCGCCTGCAGGCGAACCAGGAGGGCCGCCGCTGGTGCAAGATTACCGGTACTTTGGCGGCATGGCGTTTCAAGGGAGCGACTTCAGATCGGTTTTCGTCAACTGTATTCGCGACCCGCAGCAGCTTCGTCCGACTATGCAGAAGTTCCAGGCTGCGATGAGCGCTCAAAGCAAAAAGAAGGAGTAAGGATCAAAGGGAGAACATCGAACAGGGTGACAGAGAATTTCTGCCACCCTTTCATAGACGATCTTATTTCGGCGGAGGCTGAGAATTACTAGGGGCCGGCTGGGTCTGCTGCTGTTGCTCGCGGACTCTTTCCTGCTGTAGTTGCGCGAGCTTCTGGAGTTGCTCAGGAGTGAGGATCGCCTTAATTTTCGGCGAGGCCGCGGCACGAATTTGGTTGGCCTTGTCGATTTTCTGTTCCTGAGTCAAAGAGTTGTCGCTGCGTAGGGCTTCCATCTGCTGATTTTCGTCTTGAATAATGGGACGCAACTTGGCTTTTTGATCGTCGCTTAGGTTCAACGGATTATCGTCATTAGCCTGGGATTGCGCACTATTCTGATTTGTACCTGCCGGGGCGCTCTGTTGCCCTGAAGGCGGCGCGGGCGCCGTTTGAGCAGGGGCTGCCTGAGATGATGGATTCGTTGCCGGCGATTGAGCAGCGACCGGCAAGCTCATCGCCAGCGCCAGTGCAGTCGTCAGGATTACGACTGAGAATTTTAGGTTCCGCATTTTGCTCCTTTGCTGACGGGTGGACTAGGCTCGCGGCCCATTGGAAGCTGACCCGCGGCACAAGTCCGGTGAGATGAGTATTGGAGATGCGAGGTTGCCGCACTCGTCCCGAACTTACGCCAGTATCAACTCTCGATTGCGGCCAGCAGCGCGCGTTTGGTGAATACCCGGATGATTTCCCGCCGGTACTCAGGAGTTAGCGCGGAAGTTGTCAACGGTTTGGCGGTCCGGGCCGCGAGTTCGCCCGCGTGGTCAGCCGCACTCTCGTCGATCCCACCGTTGTTTAGAAAGATGTTTAAACCTTTGACCAGGACTGGCGCGGGATTCACGGCGGTCAGCGCAATCTGAATATCTTCAATGTGTCCGTTCGACCGTTTGACGGCAACTGCTACTCCGGCCAGCGGATAGTCGATCGACCCACGAACGCGCAGCTTGCGGTAAGCTCCGCGATATCCGGATGAAGAATGGGGGAGAATGACCTTAGAGACCAACTCACCGGGCCGGAGCCGCCGGTAGTCATCGCCTTCGCCAGTGTAAAAATCGCGAAGAGGAATGCGGCGGATTGCGGAAGCAGCAACAATCTCAACCTCGGCATTCAAGCATAGCAACGCCGGAGGAGTGTCGCCGGAAAATGCCGCCCAACACTTGGTCCCACCGGGCGCCACATGGCAAAGATTGCCGTCTTTTTTGATACAGAAGCCACACGACTTTCTCCACGCGAGAGATTGGTTGTACCAGAGGCAGCGTGTGTCGAGGCAGATGTTGCCGCCGATAGTGCCCATGTTACGGATCAGCGGAGAAGCGACAGTCTTTGCAGCTTCGACGAGAACGGGATATTGCTGGCGGAGGAGCTGAGAATGTTCGATCTCGTGAAGAGTAGTCAACGCGCCAATCTCGATTCCCTGTTCTGTCTCGTGAATTCCCCGGAGTTCTTTTATCTGACGCAGATCTAGAACGTGCTCTGGTTCGAAGAGTTTCTGCCGCATTGAAGGCAGCAGGTCGGTGCCGCCGGCAAGGACGCGAATGCTTCCGGCACGCTCGCTGAGATGTTTGAGCGCATCGGGAAGGGTGCGCGGGCGGGATAATCTGAAATCGGAAAGACTCATTGTTCACCACTGGCGGGCGAGGGAGCCCGCCCCACACTACCCTCGTGCCGCTCCGGGCCTTTGCCTTTGAACCAAAGTGCGCCCCCATGCTCACGGAATGTTGTCGGCGAAGTTGGATCGACTCCCTCGGTCAGATTAAGCGGCTTGGCATTCTTCTTTGCACGCAATGCCGCGAGCACGCGCTCTGGTGTAAACGGCGATTCGTGCAGGCGAATTCCAACTGCGTCGTAAATTGCATTCGCGATCGCGGGGATGGTGGCTGCGAGCGCGCCTTCGCTGCATTCCTTCGCACCGAACGGGCCTTCAGGATCGATGCTCTCCACGATAATCGCTTCTACCTCAGGAGATTCTACTGAGGAAGGGCTGCGGTATTCGAGCAAACCGGGATTCATGAGGAGACCGTCTTTCCAGATCATTTCTTCAGTGAGGGCTTGGCCCATACCCATCCAGACTGAACCGATTACCTGGCCTTCGACAGCAACCGGATTCAGTGCGCGCCCGCAATCGTGTGCTGCCCAAACTTTGTGGACAGTGACTTCCCCGGTGTCTTCGTCAACGCTTACTTCCGCGACCTGAGCAGAGTACGAATAAGCTGGTGAGGGCCCAACGCCTCCACCTTTGTGTTTGCCGCCACGAGCCTCGGGCGGCGGAGCGTAAGATCCAGTGCCGGTGAGCGCGCCGTGAAAATCGATGGCGGCAACCACAGCTTCCTCAAAGGACATAGAAGTTTTCGGCGCGTCGTCTTCTTTGCGTTTCTGCTGCAACGAGCCGCGAAGGATTTGACCTTCGACCCGGCCAGAGACGGTTGGTGAACTCGAGTCAACATCCCCACCCTCTCGCAAAGAACGCGAGAAGGATGGGGCACCCTCGGCAGGACGGGCGAGGGCGTCCGTCCCCACATGGCCTGTGCTGATCCCATTACTTCTGCGCACTGCGTCATCACGGAAGACGAGATCTACTAGATCGCAGTTCATCTTCTTGGAGGCCGCAGCGGCGATTTGTTTTTTCACTGCTTCGGCTGCGCGTAACGTTGCGTTGCCGGCCATAAAGGTCACGCGGCTCGAGTAAGAACCGATGTCGATGGGAGTTAGGTCGGTGTCGGCCGCAACGACTTTTACCCGCCCAAGGGAGCAACCGAGAACTTCGGCGGCTATCTGCGCGGTCATGGTGTCGGAGCCCTGGCCGATCTCAGATGCACCTGTGTAAACCACAACGCCGCCATCGCGATCGATCTTGATGTTAACGGTCGAGTGCGGCATGTCAGAGCGAATGATCGAGTTTGCGGCGCCGCTGACGTAGTGACTACATGCGACGCCTAGGCCGCGTCCCCTGGGCAGTTTGCCTTTGCGTTCTTTCCATCGCGAGCGATCAACGACTTTGTCGATGCACTCTGGAAGGCCGTAGCTCTGAACGCGAAGTCCATTCACTGTAATGCAGGGGGCCTGTAAAAGATTGCGGCGTCGAATTTCGGCGGAATCGATATTCAGTTTGGCGGCAAGCTCATCAAGTTGCGACTCGAACGCAAAGCGCACGTTAACCGTTCCATGACCACGCATCGCGCCACAGGCCGGCTTGTTAGTGAGAACGCGGAAGCCATCGTATTGAATAGTCGGAATGTCGTAGAGAGCGCCGAGCAGAGCGCCGGAATAAAGAATCGTGACCACGCCGTAAGAACAATAGCCACCGCCATCCTGCACCACGCGGGCTTTAACGGCGGTGATGCGGCCGTCGTTCTTGACGCCAGTTTTTAAATCGATAATGGTGCGGGGGCGTCCGCGATGCGCCCAGAAAACTTCTTCCCGAGTGTAAGTGATTTTGACGGGGCGCTGAGCCTTACGGGCGGCCACAGCTGAAATAATTTCAAGGGGAATGACTTCGCTCTTACCGCCGAAGCCACCGCCGACCAAAGGCTTGATGACGCGAATCTGCGACATCGGCATTTCGAGCACGAGCGAAAGCTTGTGTTGCAGGTAATACGGCACCTGCGTAGAGGACCAGACTGTTAGGCGCCCCGGCTTTCCGGTTTGCGAATCGATGTCGAAGGTCGCGAGCGTCGAATGGGGTTCCATGGCGGCGTGAGTGACTTCGTTAGCAATGAAGCGGGCTTCTTCGATGTGATCTGCTTCGGCAAGGCCTTTGTCGGGATCTCCGAAGACGTGGTGATAATCCTTTTCAACGTTGTGCGGTTTGTTGTCATGAATAAGGTCGCGCTCGGCCTTCATCGACTCTTCAGGATCGAAGTAGGCCGGAAGGAGCTCGTATTCAACATTAATCAGCTCGAGCGCCCGTTCGGCGGTGGCTTCGTCTTCGGCGGCCACACAGGCCACGTTGTCGCCAACGTAGCGGACTTTGTCCACCGCAAGAGCGTGCTCGTCATGGCCGACGGGAAGAATGCCATATGGGTTGGGGGCGTCTGATCCAACGACGACCGCAACTACTCCGTCCAACTTCTCGGCGCGGCTGGCGTCAATTCGCTTGATGCGGGCGTGCGGATGCGGCGAATGCAGAATCTTGCCGGTCAGCATTCCGGGCAACGAGAGATCGTCGGTGTACTTGCCGGCACCGGTGGTTTTGCCAGCTGCGTCGACCATGGCTATAGGCTTACCGATGATGGAGAAGGTGGTCATAGTTGTTCGCCCGCTACGAATTCAATTGTTTGGGCGAGGATCGAACACGTACCACCGTAGGAAGCGCTCACGTCCAAAATCTGTAAGTGCTGTTCTCCTACTCTTTCCATCAGCTTGTGCTCCCACGGCTTTGGTTCGTGACCGGAATCCAGCTCGTAAAGATCAGCTATGTCCGCTAGTGTAATTTCGCCACTGTCCCGCGTCGACACCTCCAGAATGATGTTGCCTGCTCTGAATCCGCCCGCTTTCAACATCACCACCCCAGTAAGGACAGCGGTGGTCCGCTCTTTCTCCAAAGTACACAGATACACGTGAACGACTTTCGTATCGTCAGGGATGCGCAGTCCCTCGAAAAATCCATCGTGAAATTCGGAATAGGTTTTCATCCAGACCGTGTCTTTTTCATCTCCGTTTCCAAAACAGCAGGTTCCTCGACTGTGAAGATCGTTCGCAAGCGAACGATCTTCTTCGCTCGGAATGACAGAAATTGTAGAAGGTATTCACGTTCGGGCCGCCATTCCCTTCTGCTCAGCTTGGATTGCGGCTTTGATAGCTTCGTACATCTGGCTGTAGCCGGTGCAGCGGCATAGGTTGCTGCTCAGCGCGTCGCGAATTTCGGGATCTGTCGGATTAGGATTTGTCGCGAGAAGGTGTTTGACGGTCATCATGAATCCGGGAGTGCAGAAGCCGCACTGCGCGCCTCCCCAATCGCCGTAGGCTTTCTGAATTGCAGCCAAGGCTCCGTGTTCGCTGACGCCTTCCACGGTGGTGATCTCCTGGCCTTCGCAACTCGCCGCCAGCATGGTGCAGGAGAGCATGGGCGTGCCATCAACCAGAACAGCACATGCGCCGCACGAGGAATCGTCGCAGCCGCGCTTGGAGCCGGTAAGCTGCAGGTCCAGGCGTAGAGCGTCAAGCAGCAGTCTGTTCGGTTCGATCGCCAGCTCATGCGAGCGGCCATTGACGCGGAGTTCGAAGAGTTGTTTTTTCATGAAAACAGCTATTAGCTGTTAGCTCCTAGCTTTTAGCTTAAACCGTCCTGGGCGAGAGCTTGCCCTGAGCGCAGTCGAAGGGACGCCCCCCCTACAAGCTTTTCTTAGTTCATACCGTTCTTAATAGCCAAAATCGGCTTGTGCTGCATACGCATGTTGCTTTACGCCGAGCGCTTCAACGCGATCAGCTCCGAGTTGATCCGAATACGCCTCGTGATCTGGAACGCCGTACACCCAGCGATCCAGCCAGGCGTCGCTCCCTGTTTTCGTTTTGGTTTGCTCATGGTATTCGCGGAAGAAGTCGTTATCGCGATTGTAGTATCCCTGCACCGGCGAAGGATGCGCGCCATAGGGGCATTCGACGACGGCATTCACCAGGAACCCTGGAATCACGGTGCGATTGGCATCACTGGCGATGACCTCGGGGTCGACGATCTCTTCAGCCACGACAATCACCCGCTTGGCGGCACGCACTCCTTCGAGCATCACTCCGAAATTTCCCCAGCAGTGCGCGTTGCCTTCTGAATCCGCACGCTGCACATGAACGATGGTGACGTCTGGATTCAACGCGCGGACCGCCCACAACGACTCTGTGGGGGCGAATGGCGAAAAGATTTGATAGAAGAAGTGGTTGCCTTTTGCTGTGTCGCTGCCCAGGGCAGTTTTAGTGGGTAGAAACGGTACGCCCATGGCTCCCGCCTGCAAGGCCAAAGCGATAGTGAAGTTGGTCATGTTGAAGACCTTCATGCCGTCCTGCTCGACGGCGCGCCGGAAATTGTAAGCCGATCCCATCATGACGTTGCCTACCCAGGCTGCAATAACTTGCTCGACGCATCCAGCCCCGATAAGTTGATCGAAGAGAATGTCGGAGATGGGCCCAATCAGAGTGAGATTCCGCTTTTTCTGGCGAATGATTTCGTGACCGGCGGCGAATGGAATCATCTGCTCCATCTGCAAACCCATGGCGACTGAGCAGCCGTCGGGAACCAAATCGGCGATCGCTTCGCGCATGGAGAGCAGCTTGCTCATGGTGTTGTTACCAATCTCTAACCGGATTCATCCCCCGGCGGCTAAAGCCGAATCGGATGATCCCTCGATACGGCACGGCTGTAAGCCGTGCCCTTTCAAACCTGGCCGGGCGCAATCCATGCAAGGGTTCACCGCCCCTTCCACTGCGGCTTGCGCTTCTCCATAAATGCTCTGATGCCTTCCCTCGCATCTTCGGTCTTCATGAGTTCATCGAGGTAAATCTTCTCGGCGCGGGCGAGACCTTTGTCGAAATGGATGGAATCCCAGGCGTAAATTGCTTTTTTCGTGAGCTCTAGGGAAGAGGGGCTGAGTGCGGAAAGCTTCTCAATAGTCTCATCGACAGCCGTCGCAAGCTGATTCGTAGCGAGTGCGCTGGTCGCCAGTCCGATTCCAGCCGCTTCTGAGCCGGTGATGGTGCGACCTGTGAGAATGAGATCCGACGCGCGCTTTTGCCCGATGAGGGCGCTCAGTGCGGTTGCCGCGACCGGCGGAAAACAGCCGAGTTGGATTTCAGGAAATCCCCATTGCGCGTCTTCGGTTGTGTAAACCAGATCGCAGACCATAGCTATCTCGGCGCCTCCGCCGAGACAATGCCCCTCGACTTCGGCTATGGTCACCTTGTTGATCGCAATCAGGCTGCGGATTACGTGATGAAATTTCTCCAGCATGGAGGCGACTTTGTCAGGCGTGTGCGCGGCGACGTCAACGCCCGCGGAAAAGCAGTTCCCTTCTCCGCGAAATACGACGATTGAGATTTCCGGCTGGGCTTCGATTTCGGCCAGAGCGGTAGCCATGTCCTCCATCAGCGGGATGTCGATCACATTGAGCGGAGCATGGCGCAGGGTGATGTGCGCGACGTGGCCTCGAAGTTCAAGCGCCAGACGATCGAATTTGCTAACGGTTTGAGTCGCCATATGCTCTGGTCGGACAAGAATGTCCGACCCACACGTGTTTAGCTGGTCCAGAAACCTTCTTTGTCGTATTCGCGAATTGCTTGCAATTCCTCCGGAGACGGCTCCGGCGTTTGCGGCACGGTTTTCCCGAGCTGTAATTTCCACCCTGTATTTGAAAGCACATCTTCAAGTTCAATGCCCGGATGCACCGAGTCCGCATACGCCTCACCATCGTCGCCAAAGCGAAGAACGGTTTTAGTAGTGATCACGGCTGAAGGGCCGCCGCGCGGCAGGCCGACTTTCTTTCGCCAGCCTTGACCATCCCCGAATCCGGGGCTGGTCATGAATGAAACTCGTTCAGGCAAACGCTCTTTTTTGTGGTCGAGCAACACGACAAAACGGTGGGCGAGTGAGGCGATATCGCACGCGCCACCGGAACCGGGCAAGCGAATAGTGCCGGCTCCGTTTACTTGGGTCGAGTTCAAATTGCCGAAGCGATCGACTTCGGCTGCGCCCAAAAAGCCGAGATCGACGCGTCCGGATTGCAGCAGGCCCATCACGCTGAGCATGTCCAGACATTGGGTTGCGCCCAGAATGTTCGGCGGATCAGCCATGGTGTAGATCAACTCAGGAGCAGCTGTCGAACGGATCACGCCGTTCTCGAAGAGTCCAATTGCACTCGGGGCATGCGTTTTCTTAGCGACTACGAATGCGATCAAGGGTAGTCGCATGCCGACGAATACGAGGTCGCCATCTTTAATGTCGCGGGCGGCGGCACAGACCATGAGTTCAGAAAGTGTGTATGTAGCATTTGTCGAGCCCGGCTCGACCGAACGGGCGAGGGCGCCCGTTCCCACACGGTCGGTAGTGGTCTCAGTCATCATGTCGGTAGAAGTTAAAGATTGATCGCCGATTTGCGAGGCTCTGCGATTGTGTCAAAAGGATCGCGCGCGCCTTCTTTAGGTACGATCCATTTCTTCTCGTTGGCAATGATTTCAAGCAAGAGTTTCTTGTCGTCGGCGCTGGGAAGAAATTCGGGCAGCTGCTGGTCGTATTCTTTGTCTTCCAGCGGCGCGCCGTTCTGAGGATGAAATTTCTGGTTCGCCCAGCGGCCAATCATACGATTGAATTTGATGTCAGGCGCATAAAGTTTGGGTTCTCCCGGCTTTAGAACAGTGTTGAAGCGTTCGATCAACCCGGCAACCTCATCGCGATATAACTGACGGTTGTAGTCATTCAAATCGTCGAGATTCGCCTCTTTGTCGTTCTTCGGTTCGTCGTAGCGGCCCTTAATCCCCCAAACGTACGCCCAGTGCGCGGACGAAGAGTGATCGGTGCCGAAGAGGTCGTAAGAGCTCGATAGCCACTTATTTAGATATTTCTGAATTAGCCATGCGGGGACGACTCCGGCCTGCACGATGCGGCGTAGGCCGTCATTCCCGGTGCCCATATGAAATGCCTCTTCACGCAGCATGTAAGACATGGAGCGGCCGAGTGGGGCAAAGGCTGAATACTTGAGCATCTGCAATTGGAACTTGCCATCGCGATCCACGAAATCGGTGTAGGTGAAAAAGTCCATCCAGTTGTCGACATCGACGTTGAACGCGCCCAGCAAGCGCTTATTTTCAAATGCTCGGCGTTCAAGCATCTTTTGCGCCTCGACTTTTCCGGAGTAGCCGAAGTGGTCGACCAGAAGCGCGCACATCTGCCACCCGTGGCGCATCTCCTCGATCATGACGCGAGTGATGGCGCGGCGGTCCCAATCGGTAGGGGCGGTTTCAAACAAGTGCCTCTGCTGCTCACAGCTCGCGAACTCGGTATCGCCCTGGTAGACGATCATGTTCATCAGCGCGTCGCGCATTTGTTGGGTAGGAATCTGGCGAAGGTTCTCCCACTTGCGGCGTCCTTTGTAATGACCGAACTGAATTTCTTCGGTTTCGATGGCGCCGAAAAGGGTGTCAAATTTAAAGCTGGCGATCTCGTCGCGATTGACGCCGATTTCTTTGCGCCATTCGTCGAACAGGCCGATCCAATCGCTGAACGTTCCGATTTTGGCTACTTTGCCAGGCATAGAAACCTCTGCTTTTAGCAATTAGCTCTTAGCACTTAGCTTGACAGTGTGGTGGCCAAATGCCAATTGCTAAATGCCAAGTGCTTTCTTACTTGGCTTTAAATTCTGCCGGACGCTTTTCGACGTACGCGGCCAACCCTTCTTTTGCGTCTTCGCTTTGGAAGAGCAATTGTTGATTCTCGCGCTCGACCGCGAGTGCAGACTCCATGGGAATTTCCCAGCCGGTTTGCACGGCGCGCTTGATCCTGCCCACGGCTTTTGCGGCTTTGTTGGGAGGGCAGAACTGGCGCGCGTACTCCATGATGTTTTCCATAAAGCCTTCGCGCTCAAAGATGTCATTGATAATGCCGAGCTCGAGCGCCTCTTCGAAGGAGAATGTGTTTCCGGTCACCATCAGCTCGATGGCTTTGCTCTTGCCGACCAGCCGCGACAGACGTTGTGTTCCGCCGGTGCCGGGCAGTACGCCGAGATTCACTTCCGGCAGACCAATCTTTCCTGCGTCCTTGCGGGCGATGCGAATATCGGCCGCCATGGCAATTTCGAGGCCTCCGCCAACGCAGTGGCCGTTTATTGCGGCAATCACCAGCTTCGGAGTGTGCTCTAACCGCAGCAGCATTTCATTAGCGTGCAGGCAGAAGTAATACTTGAATGTGGGATCAACGCTGGCGAGCATTTTGATGTTCGCGCCGGCGGAGAAAAACTTGTCGCCGGCCCCGGTGAGCAGAATGACATGCGCGTCGTTGTCCATGCGCGCTTTCAGAATTGCTTCATCGAGTTGGCGGTTCATTTCGTAGGTATAGGTGTTGGCTGGCGGATCATTCATTTCAATGACGGCCACCCCGCCATCCACGCGGTAGTTGACGAGTTGTTTTGCCGATTGCTCAGTTGCCGGTTGAAGTGTGGTCGCCATAGCATTCTCCTTGAGTAGCGTGCCGTCCCTCGGCGGGACTCGCTCCTATGGTGCTTCTGTTCCCGGCACTGCCGTGCCGGGCTTTCAAATTTCGTCGCTTCGCGACTGAGGCACTTGCATCCGATTCTCATCGGCCGCACTTGCCATCGTCATCGCGCGGAGATCCCTCTAAAGAAAATGTTTCCCATTTCGCGCGACAACTGCTCTGCCCCGCCGTCAAGGCGTGGGTTATACCAGGTGTAAATCCAGTTCATCATGCCGAACAGCGAAAGCACCGCCGTCCGACTGTCAAATTCTAGTCCCTTTTCCTTTTTGTAACGGTCCAGCAGGTCACGGCAAATCCGATAGTACTCACGTTTGATGAGCGCGATCTTGCGGCCGTATTCGCCGTCGAGCACTTCATCCTCGTGCGAAAGTACCTTCATGGCTTGCTGGTGTTCCAAAAAATATTCCAGGTGATTCTGAATGAAAGTGCGAACGCCGTGCCCTGGATCGTTCGTTTCGGAAAGGCGGGCGCGAAGACGGGACAGAACTGTAGAAAACGTGTGCTGCTGGATGAGGTAAAGCAAGCGTTCCTTGGAGCCGAAATAATGGTACATCCCAGCCAATGACATGCCGGTTGCGCGGGAAAGGTCGCGCATCGACGCACCCTCGTAGCCTTTATCACAAAAAACTTCAGTGGCATGTTCGAGGATTTTGCCCAGCTTGCGATCGAAGCGCGGCTCGGCCTGCTGACGGCGCACGGCTCGATGGGGACGGGGTCTAGTAGATGCCGATGCCATGGTTCGAACGTTCGTTCTGATCGTACTCCTGATGCCCGGTCAGTGCAATCAAAGAATACGAGGTTAGTTGCGTATGTCTGACATTAACTTGTCGACTTCAGCTTTGAGATCGGACGTGAGCGGAAGGAGAGGCAATCGTGGCGGGCCGCCGTAATAGCCGTTGAGCTCGAGAGCGTATTTCAGACCAGGAATTCCGAGTTCGCCGGCGACCCGAATCGAGCTTGCGGAAATGCGCTCTTGCTTCAGGCGGGCAAGATCGGCATCGCCTTCCTTCCAAGCCGCATAGATTTCATAACAGGCGGTGGGCGCGGGAGCGGCAAAGGCGAGAACTGCTCCGACTGCTCCGGCCTCAAGCGCGGGAAGCAGTCTTTGCGCCGTGCCTGCGAGGACTTGGAATCCGGCTTCCTTCTGGCGGGTTTTGAGGCCGCCAATGATGCTGATGGAGGAGGAAGCGGACGGCGATGACGGGCGAGACGCCCGTCGCTCCGCTTCAGGCCGCGATTCCGTGATCTTCATTACGAAGCCTTGCTCCGCAGGACGGGCGAGGGCGACAGTCCCCACATGGCTAGTCTTCCCCACATGGCTCGCCTCCCCCACGTGAGCCATCTTCTGCTCGCCAGAAAGTGCCGCCACCGTAACAAGGTCACCGCTTCCGATTGGTGACTCCGATTTCGCGGACTTCAACATGCGTGGGGTTACCGCGGCAAAGGTCTCGGTTACGGTGGCGCTGCGCTTGATGGTTCGTGTGCCTTCGACCATGCGGCGGATTTTTTCAGCATCGCCGCCGGATTCCTTGATGCCGATAATGTTGGGGTGATTGGCGAGCTCGATGACCAGCTCAGGCGGAATGTCGTATCCGGTGAACACTGGGACGCTATAGACGAGGACGGGAATGGGCGAATGATCGGCCACCGAGCGGTAGAAGGCGAGAATGTTTGCCGGCTTCAACTGCGGCCGGTAGAAATGAGGCGTACGGACAAGAGCGGCATCGTATCCGAGCTCGGCGGCATACTCGGTCAGGCGCAGAGTTTCGATAGCCGATTCTGCAGCGGTGCCAGCAATCAGAACTTTGTGGGGCGCGCAGGATTCACGCGTCGTTTTGAGAACTTCACGACGTTCGTCGTCCGACAGCATGATGGCTTCGCCGGTTGAGCCGAGGACAACAATTCCTGCAATTGGGGTCTTCGAATAGCGTTCGACATTGTGCTCGAGCTTTTTGAGATACACCCGCCCGTCGGGATAGAACGGCGTAGTGATTGGCGGAAAGATGCCGTGGAGGAGCATAGGATGCCTTCTTAGACTAAGGCATTTCTTGCATAGTTGTCGAAGCCCAATAGGAAGTGTTGGACCTGCCAGCTCGAGACAGAGTTCGTAGTCGAGTTCAGACCTAGTCGTAGAACTTCAGCGCCATGGCACCGTGGGTTGCCGCTCCGCCAGCGCGCAAGGCTGCGGCAATCATTGAGCTCTCGGTGACTTCCTCGCGAGACGCGCCTGCGGCCTTTGCAGCCTTTGTGTGCACTTCGATGCAATAGGGACATTGGGTCGTGAAAGCCACACCTAATGCGATGAGCTCGCGATATTTTTTCGGAATGGCGCCGCCGTCGCGGCCAACAATCTTGTCGAGGGCGAGCCAGGCGTTGAATTCGGTGGGCGCGAGTTTACCCATCTCCTTCAAAAGTCGCAGATCGCTGACGTCGTGGTAGTGTTCACTCATTTCTTTCCTCCTATGCGGCCAGTTGAACAATATGAACGTGGAAGCAGGCTCATTATTCCAAAGCGAGGTCAGCTACGTCCTTCTAGGTGATGGCGCTTTAGAGATGGCCTCGCGCTCCGCGTGCAACTGCTGCAGCGCTTTTACGTTTACTTCACCGCGCTGTAGAGCTGCGATTCCTTCGGCGGCGGCGCGGGCGGCGGCGAGTGTCGTGATCGTGGGAATGCGGGCAGTCACGGCGGCGCGCCGGATTGCCTTTTCGTCAAAGAATGGATCAGGGCCTTGCGGAGTATTCACGATGAGCTGAATGCGGTCGCCTTTGATCAGATCGACAACGTTAGGACGGCCTTCTTTCACTTTGTAAACCCGATCGCACGCCATGCCAGCTCCTTCGATAACGTCGGCAGTGCCGGCGGTGGCGACCAGCTTGAATCCCATGTCAACAAATTTGCGGGCGACTTCGGCGACGTGCGGTTTGTCATGATCGGTGACGCTGACGAAGACGCACCCTTGGGTCGGCAGCTTTTGTCCGGCGGCGATTTGCGCTTTAGCAAAGGCCTCGCCGAAGTTGTCCGCCACTCCCATGACTTCTCCGGTGGATTTCATCTCGGGTCCAAGGACGGTATCGACGCCGGGAAATTTATTCCACGGGAAGACTGGAGACTTTACGTAATAACAGGAACCGGTGTCGAGATCTTTTTGCTGGTCGATGTACTCGGGCAGAAATTCGCGCAGCTTGCGGCCAGTCATCAAGCGCGCGGCGATCTTGGCCATGGGGACGCCGGTAGCTTTGGAAACGTATGGCACAGTGCGGGAGGCGCGAGGGTTGACTTCGAGGACGTAAACTTTGCCGCCGGTTCCGTTGGCTCCAGTTGGGCGGACGAGGGTGTCCGCCCCTACGTGGTCTTCTGTTGGACGGGCGCGAACGCCCGTCGCTCCATGGTCTGTGTCTGTTTCGGCGTATCCGCTGCGCGGGATGGCGAACTGCACGTTCATCAGGCCGACGACTTTCAACGCGCGCGCCAGTTTGAACGTGTATTCGCGCATGCGGGCGAGCAGGTGCTCCGGAATATCAACCGCCGGAAGTACGCACGAGGAATCGCCGGAGTGAATTCCTGCTTCCTCGATGTGCTGCATAATTCCGCCGATGACCACGTCTTCGCCGTCGGAGAGCGCGTCCACGTCAACTTCGATTGCGTCTTCGAGGAAGTGGTCGATCAGTACGGGTCGGTCTTGCGAATATTCGACCGCTTCCTTCATGTAGCGGACGACGGTTTCTTCGTCGTAGGCGATGACCATGGCACGCCCGCCGAGCACATAAGAAGGACGCACGAGAACTGGATAGCCGATTTTGGCGGCACCGGCGACGGCTTCTTCAAGGGACGCTGCCATTGCCCCAGGTGCTTGCGGAATTTCGAGTTCATCGAGCAGCTTACCGAAACGCTTGCGGTCTTCGGCGAGATCAATGTACTCAGGCGACGTACCGATAATCTTTACGCCCGACTTCTTAAGCGGGAGCGCGAGGTTCAGCGGAGTCTGTCCGCCGAACTGGACAATGACTCCAACCTCGGCACCTGCCGCGGATTCGTGCTCGTAAATTGCCCATACATCTTCGAAGGTGAGCGGCTCGAAGTAGAGGCGGTCGCTGGTGTCGTAGTCGGTCGAAACCGTCTCCGGGTTGCAGTTGATCATGATGGTCTCGTAGCCGTCTTCACGGAGGGCGAACGACGCATGGCAGCAGCAGTAATCGAACTCAATTCCCTGCCCTATACGGTTGGGACCGCTGCCCAGGATGATGACCTTTTTCTTGTCAGTCGGCGCGGCTTCGTCTTCTTCTTCGTAGGTCGAATACAGATACGGGGTGTAGCTTTCAAATTCGGCAGCGCAAGTATCAACGCGCTTATAAACAGGTTGTACTTTGTGCTTCTTGCGCAGATGGCGGATTTTTTCCTGATCACCTTTGCCGCTCAAGCGCCAAGTTCCAGCAAGTCGACCGTCGGAAAATCCCATGCGCTTGGCCTCGCGCAAGACTTCGGTCGGGACAGATTCGATCGGGTGCTTTTCGACCTCGAGCTGCATGTCATTAATTTCTTTGAGCTGGTAGAGGAACCAGGGATCGATGCCGGTCATCTTCGCAACCTGCTTGACGGTGTGCCCCTGGCGAATGGCGTAGCGAATGTACGAAAGACGCTCGGGATGCGGCGTCACCAGGCGCTGAGTGAGGATCTTAGGCTCGATTTTCTCCCCACCGATGCGCTTGCCGGTGTCGAGGGCGCGAACGCCTTTCATCAGCGCTTCCTTAAAAGTGCGACCGATGGCCATGACCTCGCCGACGGATTTCATCTGCGGACCAAGGCTCTCATCAGCGCCGGGAAATTTTTCGAACTGCCATTTGGGAATTTTGACGACTACGTAGTCGAGGGTTGGCTCGAAACAGGCAGGAGTTTTACGCGTAATGTCGTTGGGAATTTCGTCGAGCGTGTATCCGACAGCGAGCTTGGCGGCAATCTTTGCGATAGGGAATCCTGTGGCTTTCGAGGCTAATGCCGACGAACGTGACACGCGCGGGTTCATTTCGATCACGACCATACGTCCGGTGTGGGGATGTACACCGAATTGAATATTCGATCCGCCAGTTTCGACTCCGATTTCTCGGATTACGGCAATGGCCGCATCGCGCATAGCCTGGTATTCGCGGTCGGAAAGAGTCTGGGCCGGGGCGACGGTAATGGAGTCGCCGGTGTGCACGCCCATAGGATCGAAGTTTTCGATTGAGCAGATGATGATGACGTTGTCTTTCAAGTCACGCATCACCTCGAGCTCATACTCTTTCCAGCCGAGGACGGATTCTTCGATCAGCGCTTCGTGGACGGGAGAGAAATCGAGACCGCGGGCCAGGACTTCTAGCAGTTCTTCGCGGTTGTAGGCCATGCCTCCACCGGAACCGCCGAGAGTAAAGGACGGTCGCACAATCACCGGGAAGCCGATTTTCCCCGCGAATTCAAGGCCATCTTTTAAATTATTGACCAGCGCGGATTTTGGAACGTCGAGGCCGATCTTCTGCATCGCGTCTTTGAAGTAAAGACGGTCTTCGGCCTTCTTGATCGACTCGACACTCGCGCCTATCAGCTTGACGTTGTATTTTTCGAGCACGCCGCTGTCGGAAAGCTCGATGGCGAGGTTCAGCGCGGTCTGTCCGCCGACGGTGGGAAGAATGGCGAATCCCGCGCCGGGAGAAAGCTCGCGTTCCACACGAATAATTTCTTCCAGATACTCGCGAGTGAGCGGCTCGATGTAAGTGCGGTCGGCCACCTCGGGGTCGGTCATGATGGTGGCCGGGTTCGAGTTGGCCAACACGACTTCGTATCCCTCGGCCTTGAGCGCCTTGCAGGCCTGGGTGCCGGAGTAGTCGAACTCAGCGGACTGTCCGATGATGATCGGCCCCGAGCCGAGGATGAGGATCTTGGAGATGTCAGTTCGTTTGGGCATTATTTTGAATGAGTCGTGAAAATGGCAGTTTCGAGAACGATTTATAAATTGGCACGTTACTCCATTGAGCTTTAAAGTCCTCGCCGGTGTCGGGACGCGCGATTTCCTTCCCGCTGATCAACTCTTGCCACTTCGAAGCTTGCACCTTTGGAACACCGTTTTCGACTGAGTACAGGCGAACGTACGACCAGTTGTAGTTGAAGATAGACATAACGCCTTGTAGCTTGCCGCTGCTGTCGAAGCAGTACGTTATCTCATAAAACCAATCGCCTGATTCGCTACTCAGAGAAAGGCGAGCGATCCGTTTGCCCGCTGGAAGCTCGGCAACGTCACCGACTCGGTAGCAGTCATCACATGATTTGAGTGTCTCAGGGTGAAATCTCGACCACTTGTTCGAATAGTTCCGGTCACTGAACCAAGTTCGAGTCGCAGACAGATAGGCAGGCCAGTCAACGCCACACTCGGAAGCAAATTTCTCTGAACTCCACAGGAAACGCTTGTCCGGTTCTTCCGCAAAAATCGATGAGGCAACAGTCATGACGAACAATGAGAGTGCAACTGCGCGCTTCACCCCTTCCACTCCTCCATCATCTTCACAAAATCTTTGAACAAGTAATGCGAGTCATGCGGGCCGGGACTGGCTTCTGGGTGGTACTGGACAGTGAACAGCGGCAGATTGCGGTGGCGCAAACCTTCGAGCGTTGAGTCGTTAAGGTCCATGTGCGTCAGCTCGACCTCGGATTGCGGCAGAGAGTCGGGATCGACGGCGAAGTTGTGGTTGTGGGCGGTGATCTCGATTTTGCCGGTCTTCAGTTGCTTCACCGGATGATTGCCGCCGTGGTGTCCGAACTTGAGTTTGAAAGTTTTGCCGCCGAGGGCGATGCCGGTCAGTTGGTGGCCGAGGCAGATGCCGAAGATTGGCTGGCGTCCCATTAGGCGGCGAATGTTATCGACTGCGTAGGTACAAGGCTCGGGATCGCCGGGGCCGTTGGAGAGGAATACTCCATCGGGCTTCAAGGCGAGAACATCTTCGGCAGGAGTCTGCGCGGGGACGACGGTGACACGGCAACATTCGCTGCGTAACTTACGCAGAATGTTTTGCTTAATGCCAAAATCATACGCCACTACATGAAAGCGCTCAGGCTCGTCTTTGAAGCCTACGATTTCGATGGGTTCATGCGAGCGCTCGCCCACTTCCCAGACGTAAGGGCGATTCGTAGTGACTACTTTTGCGAGGTCGGTGCCGTCCATCTTCGGAATGGAATTGGCCTTGGCGACGAGCTTCTCAACGTCGGATTCGATGGTGGAGACTACGCCGCGCATAACGCCGTTGTCGCGCAAGTGGCGGACGAGGGCGCGGGTGTCGATCTCTGCAAGAACGGGAATCTTGAACTGCTCGAGATATTCTTCGGCCACCTGCTGCGAGCGCCAGTTGGAGCTGACCTTGGAAAACTCGCGGACGATGAGTCCTTCAATGTAGGGACGGGTGGCTTCGTTATCTTCGGAATTCGTGCCGTAGTTGCCGATTTGAGGGTTGGTTAAAACGACGATCTGTCCGGCGTAGGAAGGATCGGTGAAAATTTCCTGGTAGCCGGTAATGGAAGTATTAAAAACGACTTCGCCGTAGCATTCGCCTTTGGCGCCGTAGCCTTTGCCTCGGAAGACGCGGCCGTCTTCGAGCGCAAGGATAGCCTGCATTCGATCTCCAGGGAGTGGATTTTATAGATTTTAGCAGAAGTGGCGGCTTACGCGAAGGAGGAATTTACGTTGGGCGAAAATTTTCATTTGGATTCCTCCTCAAATGATGAGTACGCACTTACCAGACTTCGCCAGTTCGCTCACGATATGTTTGCATTCCTCCCCACAAAATCCCCACGGTTCGCAGATTGTTCGTTCTAGCCACTTCTCGGGAATGCAGTCCGCCAATGCCTCCCCTTTATGGAGGACAGAATACGTGCCATCCTCATGCCGCGCGAATTCCCAGGTGTTTGCCTTCATAAAGCGTATGCTTTTGTCTTTGGAAGTTTACCGCGGTGCCGTCTCTTCGGGACTGGGATCAAATTTCCTAACGAACCCGGCATTGCCATGCCGGGCTTTCGTTTCCCGTGCCTTCGGCACTGGAGTACCTAAGCAGTGGAAACCGTCGACCTGGAAATCGGAAGCTTTAACCGCTGAACTCCCTGAGAAGTCGCCGAAGACGCAGAGGAAGCTTCAACTACACTGAATGCATCCAATCCAGTAGAATTGAAACCGAAATGGCCGCAGCACCTGAAGCCCCCCAGCTAGCTAACGAGATCAAAACTGATAAGCCGAGGACCGCCAACCGGGCGGCGGCGCTATTTTCTGCCTGGGTGCGCGATCTCGTAATTTCTTTGGCGATCTCCGCTTTCATCATTGTGTTCCTATATCAACCGGTCAAGGTTGAAGGCACCAGCATGATGCCGTCGCTGGACGATCAGGAGCGCATCTTCATCAACAAGTTCGTTTACCGCATTGAGCCCATCCAACACGGCGATATTGTGGTGTTTCGCTACCCGCGCGATCCGGCCAAGAGTTTTATCAAGCGAGTGATCGGGGTTGCCGGAGACCGCGTGCGTATTGTGGATGGGCGCGTGTACCTAAACGACAAAATGCTGGTCGAGGATTACGTTCCTCACCTTTACCGGGACGACCGGTCGTATCCCGATGTAGTGGTGCCGTCGGACTCATATTTTGTGCTGGGAGACCATCGGAGCTTATCGAACGATAGCCGCGACTTCGGGCCGGTGGACGCTTCTTATATTTATGGCAAAGCTGTGTTTGGCTATTGGCCGATGGATAAGATGGGACGGCTGCGGTAAGGCAACAGTCTGTCATCCTGAGCGGAAACGGATCATTCGCTCGCGAATGATCCGAAGCAGTCGAAGGATCTCTGCACGGCTGCTTCCCTTATGTAAACCTTCTAGGCAGTCTAACGATGAATTCTGCAGCCGTGCCGTGGTGAAATTCCCTAAACTCGCCTGTGCTACTCCCGATGTACATGGGGTCCTTCGACTCTGCGAGAAATTCGCCTTGCGAATTTCTCGCTCCGCTCAGGATGACAGTTGGGTGGGGTGTTATCTAGCAACAAATACTCAGTTGCTCGGAGTACCGTCGAAGGCCTCTTCTTCTCTTGCTTCGTCATAAGAAGGCACCCTCTTAAGCAATCATCCAGCGCAAGGCGTGCCGGAAATGAGCTCAGGCGATCTGTTTTGCGATCCAATCACCAACTTCCTTCGTTCCTAAACTCCCGCTGACGTCCTGCGTTGTTTTCTTCTGGCGCACGGCTTCGAGAACGGCGGTTTCAATCTTGCGCGAGGCGTCGGAAACTCCCAAGTGAGCCAGCATCATCGCTGAAGTGAGAATTGCTCCCATAGGATTGGCGACATTCTTTCCTGCGAGCGGCGGGGCCGAGCCGTGGACGGGCTCGAACATAGAGGTCTTGCCCGGATGAATGTTGCCGCTGGCGGCCATGCCCAGGCCACCCTGAAGTGCAGCGGCGACGTCGGTAATGATGTCGCCGAACATGTTATTTGTGACGATCACGTCGAACTTGCGCGGGTCACGGACCATCTGCATGCACAGTGCGTCCACGTACATGTGCTCGGATTTAATTTGCGGATATTCCGCGCCGACGGCTTTGAAGACGCGCTGCCACAGGCTTCCGGCGTAGGTCATGGCGTTGGATTTGTCGCACATGAGGACGCGGTTGCGTGGCTTGCCGTCAGCTTTCTTGTTGTGGACGGCGTATTCAAACGCATAGCGAACAACGCGTTCGACTCCTTTGCGGCTGTTGATGTCTTCCTGGATCGCAACTTCGTCGGCGGTTCCCTGCTTGAAGATACCACCCGAATCGACGTAAACGCCTTCGGTGTTTTCGCGAATTACGACAAAGTCGACGTCCTTCGGCTCAATTCCCTTCAGCGGACAAAGAGACGCATCGAGCAGGCGCACCGGGCGGACGTTGGCATAAAGATCCATCTTGAAGCGCATGCCGAGCAGGATTTCTTTGGCGTGAATGTTCGAGGGCACGCGCGGATCGCCGAAAGCTCCGACGAGAATGGCGTCGAAATCACGTCCCAGCATCTCGAAAACGCCCGGCGGGACGGTGGTGCCGTCGGCAAGATAGCGGTTGGCGCCCCAATCGAAGTAAGTCAGATCGAGCGGCGCGCCTGAAGCTTCAAGGACACGAACGGCTTGAGGAATGACTTCATTGCCGATGCCGTCACCGGGGATGACGGCGATCTTTTTGTTGTTCACGGGAGGAAGATATCAGAAATCCAGGTGGTGACAAACATGCGCTGAACCCTCAGGGGCTAAAGCCCATATTCGGGAAACGGTGGCACGGCTGAAGCCGTGCCCTGATACAACCCATTTCCTCATTCAACCCGTGCCGTGATACAACCCATGCCCTGATACAACCCTGTGTCGACCGTCCGCCACCGGACCGGGTGCGACCGGAACTGCTCCGCTATAATCAAAGGAAGCATGCATGTTATAGCGCAGCAAGAGCAGGACGCGTCCGGATTGACCGACAGCCGGCGGGAGCTGACCGCGCTGGTCGCGGGCTGCGGAATTTGCCAGCCAGATCGTGCGCTGATCGCCCTGACGGGGCGCGATCGAGTGCGCTGGCTGAATGGAATGGTCAGCAATAGCATTCGCGATCTGGCGCCAGGTCATGGAGTTTATGGGTTCGTTCTTACGCCGCAAGGGCACATTCAGGCCGACCTGTACGCTTTCAATCGCGGAGAGAGCCTGCTGGTCGAAACAGAGACAGCGCAGTCGGCAGGGCTACTGCAAATTTTTCGCAAATACATAATCATGGATAAGGTCGAGATTGAAGAGTTAAGCGAGAAAACTGCTGTGTTTAGCGTGACGGGTCCGAAATCTGGCGACGTGCTCGCCTCGCTAGGCTTGACCGAAACTCCCGAGACGCTACAGCTTGCGGAAACGAATTGGAATGGAATCCTGGCGACGTTGATTCGCGGGGACAATCCTTGTTTCCCAAACTATGAGCTGTGGGTTCCGGCGGAACAATCTGAGGCTGTTTGGAATGCTTTGTTGCAGGCTGGCGGGGTTGAGGTCCACGAGCAAACGTTAGAGACATTCCGAATTCTTTGTGGAATCCCTAAGGTTGGCCAAGATATCCGAGAGAAAACTCTTCCGCACGAAACCGGGCAGGAGCGCGCGCTGAATTTCAACAAGGGCTGCTACATAGGGCAGGAAATTGTTGAGCGCATCAGGTCGCGTGGCGCCGTGCATAAGACCTTCGTGGGATTCGAAGTGGAAGGGCCGGTTCCTTCCGCGGGAACAAAGATCCAGAGCGAAGGCAAGGACGTGGGCGAGATCACCAGCGTTGCGGCGGAAGCATTAAAGCAAAAACGACTTGCATTGGGTTATCTGCGAAGAGAATTCATCGCTGGCGAGAAACAATTGACTGCCGGCGAGGCACAAGTGAAACCGACGACGTTGCCGTTTTCCGGGATACTATAGACGACAAGCAAGGCAATAACTGTCGGACAAGAATGTCCGACCCACACGTGCATCTTATGGCAGAGAGAAAACAAGAAACGTTCACCGTAACCGATCGGCGGCTTTTTACCTCCGATGGGGAGTTGCGCAAAGATGCACCGGAAGAGCAGGAACAGCCGGTTGCGATCAAACCGCCCCAGGCCGCTCCATTGAGTTCGGCCGAGGAAACCTCGCCCCCGGAAAGCCCGGAGCCGCAGGGTCCGACTGCCGCCGAGCAGCACGAACAGGCTCAGGCATATCAGAAATCTTCAGCGGAGATGGATCGGCAGGCTGAGGCAAGCGGAATGTCCGCCAAGGACATGGAGATCACGTTTGAGCGCTTTCTGGCTCAGATGTACATGACCGGCATGTTGCAACTCGGCCTCATGCATGAACAAGGAATGCCGCCGCAGGTGGATTTAATTGGCGCGCGGCAGACCATTGATACTATGACGCTGCTGCGGGACAAGACCAAGGACAATCTCACCTCGAAGGAAGAGAATTTTCTGCAGAATGCGCTCTATGAGCTGCGGATGGCTTATGTGGAAGTGACGAATGCCATTGCCAAAAGCGCGCAGCAGGTTCCCGCCGCAAAATGAAGGCCACGCTGACCGTGCTGGGCAGCGGCACGTCGATGGGTGTCCCCACGATTGGCTGCGATTGCGCGGTTTGCCATTCGTCGGACCCACGGGATAAACGCACCCGGCCGTCGGTACTCATCGAATACAACGCGCGCTCGGTGCTGATTGATACCACGCCGGATTTTCGCGAACAGGCGATCCGCGAAAATATCCGAAGTCTCGATGCGGTGCTGTACACGCATACGCACGCGGACCATCTCCTCGGAATCGACGATCTGCGGCCGCTTAGTTTCCTGCACAAACCGAACCGGCTGCCGCTGTATGCGCATCCCGATGCCGCCGACTTCATTCGCAAGATGTTCGGCTACATCTTTGACGCGAATTACAAATTTGGCGGATTGCCGCGAGTAGAGTTGAGGCCGATCGACGGCTCAGTGGAACTGTTTGGGGCGCAATTCGAGCCTATCGTGTTGATCCACGGTGACGCGGAAATCTACGGATTTCGTTTTGGATCGGCGGCTTATTTAACTGACCACAGCGACATTCCTGAAGACTCTTTGGCCAAGCTGCAAGGGCTGGACGTGCTATTCCTGGATGCGCTGCGATACAAGCCGCATCCGACTCATTCAACGGTGGAAAATTCCCTGCAAACGGTTGAGCGGCTGAAGCCGCGGCGCGCCTTTTTTACTCACATCTGTCACGACTTGCCTCATGAGACAACCAACGCCAGCTTGCCGAACAACGTGAAGCTTTCGTACGACGGGATGAAGCTGGAGTTCGACATTTGAGCGCAAAAGCTCTTAACCGCAGAGGTCGGAGAGAAAAGCGCAGAGAACGCAAAGAACGACATGAAAGTCTTTCGTAAACTCGAAGAGATTCCGGCGGACTTCGGGCCGTCGCTGGTCAGCGTCGGCAATTTTGACGGTGTGCACCGGGCGCACGTTCGGGTGTTGAAGGAGATTGTGGCCCGCTCGAAGCAGCGGCGGGCGCGCTCCGTGGCTGTGATCTTTGAGCCCCATCCCATGCGTATTTTGCGGCCGGATTCCGGTCTCAAGCTACTGACGCCGACTCCTGAAAAACTGCGGCTGCTTGAAAGAACCGGAATCGACGGGGTGGCCATAATTCCCTTCACCCGCGATCTTTCGCTGATGAGTCCGCGGGAATTTGTGAAGCACATTCTCAGCTATAAGCTGCGGGCTATTGAGGTCCACGAGGGTTACAACTTCCGCTTCGGCCACAAGGCGGCAGGTGACGTTGACTTGCTAACTCAACTCGGCGCTGAGTTCGGCTTTGAAGTGGTCGCATATCCGGAGATGCGCCTGCGCGGGGAATCAGTATCGAGTACGCGGATTCGCGAACTGATTCAAGCAGGCGACATTCGCCACGCGCGGTTTTTGCTTGGACGTCCATTCAGTATTCAATCAACTGCGGGACGGGGGCGAGGCTATGGATCGAAGTACACGGTGCCTACGATAAATCTCAGCCGCTACGAAGAGTTGGTGGCGCGCGACGGAGTATACGTCACTCAGACTCGCGTGGGGCAGGAATGTTTTGATTCGGTCACTAACATTGGGAACCGGCCAACCTTCGGCAGTGATTCGTTTGCCATAGAGAGTCATTTGCTGGACTTTCATCCGCTCGACATAACGGCGGAGACCGAAATTGAGATTTTCTTTTTGTCCCGCATTCGAGACGAAATGAAATTCAGTTCGGTCGAGAAACTACGGGAACAGATCCAGCAGGATATTGCCAAGGCCCGGCACTATTTCGGATTGATGAAACGTAAGACTTTGACCGCAGATTGCTGAGACTTTTAGTGAGGCAGGTACCCGTCTTCCATGGGAACTTTGCCGTCCACGCGAATAATATTCACGTGATCGTTCAGGGAGTGGACTTCCACTAAGCCGACAGCTCCCGGCGTGCTTTCGACGTAACTCAAAACTTCGTCGTCCGAATCTACAAACTTCACGGAATTCTTGTGCTCACCCATCCAACTTTGCCACTGCTGCGCGGACATTTTGTTCAAGCGCTGAAGCGTGATCGTCTCACCGGTAGATGCGCGGTGCAGTACCAGTTGAATACTCTTACCGTCTGGCCATTTGTTAGTTTCCGCGCGAAACATCTTTCGCAGTTGCGCAGAGGACAGGGCGGTAACGACATTCTGCTTCGAAACTACGACCGCCATATGGTGCGCGAAACATGGGACGGCGGAGATCGCGGCAAATAGAAGCAGCGCGGCCGAGCGGGACATCCTTAGATTCATACCGTCACTCCGCAAATCAGGCTAGCTGAACTTACCGCGGAAGTGGAGGTAACCAAAGTGTCGGCGCAGGAACTATTTGTAAAAAATTGGTCAAAAGCTTCGGGCCCGGTTAGTCAACCGGACCGGTAATCCGCCGAAGGTCTGAACCAGACCTTTGCGCTAGCACAATCGCGCTCAGAACCATGGCGATTCCAATCGCTTGCACCAGGCCTACGCCTTCCTTCAAAGCAATCGCCGCAATCAGGATGGAGAACACGGGCTCGAGGCAACTCGCGATAATTGCCTTGGTCGGCGCCAGACGTTCCAGGCCCGCGAAGTAAAAGGTGAACGGCAACAACACGGAGAGAAACGAAAAGACAGCGAGAAACAGCCACGTGGTTGCTGAGTAGTGCGCGGCTACAACCTTATTAGGCGGATTTACTACGAGCCAAAACAGAGAGGCCGCAAGCGTCGTGTAAAGCAGCACGGTCCAGCGGTCGTATCGCGCCAGCAGGTAGTACCCGCCGACGTTGTAATAGGCAAACGAAAAGGCGGCGACCAGCGCTGCGATGACTCCAATGACGTCGAGTTGGAATCCGCCATGGCGAAATAGTCCGATCACTAGAGCAATTCCCGTAATTGCGAGCAGCACTGAACCGATCTTCGAAGGCGTCAGGCGCTCGGCCCCGCGCGCCACCATGTAAAGCAGCACCCACACCGGCGCCGTGTACTGGACAATGATGGCGGTCGCGACGTTCGTTCGTTGAATGGCAAGGTAATAGAAGTAATTCGAGGCGGCCACTCCCGCCAAGCCCAGCACAAATAATTTTCCCAAATCCTGCCAAGGAAGCCGCAATGGTTTGAAACCGCGTCGCATGAATAACCCGAGGGCGACAGCAATAAACGAAAAACTGGTCCGGCACTGGGAAAGAATGATCGGATCGACGCTGCGGATGCCGGAGTGTGGCAACAAGCGACCGGTAAATGCCGCCCGGCCTAAGCTGGCGGATACGCCCCAGAAAAATGCGGCCGCGCCGATGTACAAAAACCCACGAAGTGAACCCGAGTGCTTGCTTGGGTATTCTGAGACTTGCGATTCTGAGGATACGCCCGCGTTTTGCGTCATTCTTTGTCTTTGTCGTCGTTGTCCAAATGAATTTCGTAGGTGATCCGCGCGGTCTTGTTCAGCATGGCGGCAACCGAGCAGTACTTTTCTTCGGAGAGACGGACTGCGTCTTCCACTGCCTTGCGCGTGACCTTCCCCGAAACTCGGTAGACCAGTTTAATTTCGGTGTACACGCGCGGAGGCTCTGGGGCTTTTTCGGCGTGCGCGCTAACTTCAACCGCAGTGGGCAGTTCGCGCTTCTTCTGCAAAATGCTCACCACATCGGAGGCCGTGCATCCGCACAACGCGATCAGCACAAGGTCCATTGGACTATCCCCGGCTTTGCTTTCTCCATCCATGAGCACGGTATGCCCGGCATTGCCGGTCCCCTCGAATTGCATTTGCCCTGTCCACTTCGCAGTTGCTTTCAACATCTCATCTCCGATTGTCAGTGCTTGGCTCTGGGTGGATTAACACTCGGAACAGCTCCGGTGCTTCCTGCTTGAAACGCGTTTCGAGCGTGGTGGACACATCGTGCACGCGGGAAAGCGGCATGTCATCGGGAAACGTGCAGTGGCAGGAGATGTATACTCGCCCGTTGACGCGCTTAACTTCGATATCGTGAGTATCAAGAATGTCCGAAAATTCTGCAGAGACTGATTTCAGGCGCTCTTCCAGGCGAGCGTCGCGTTCGATCTGCTCACCGGCTTCGATGGTGGCAGGCTCACTCTCGATATGCGTCAGGATCGATGCAATTTCTGGAATGTCGTCACGGATCTCGGATTCGAGCTTGGTTACAACGTCGTGCGCTTGTTTGAGCGAGAGCTTTTCATCCATCTCCAGATGCTGCTCCACGTGCAAACGGCCGTGCAGGTCCTGAACGCTGACGTCGTGGACGTTCAAATTGTGGCGAGTCGCAACCGCACGCACCCGATCGAAAATGTTCTCCGCGGAAGCCGGCAGCGGAATGGGATGGACAACGACGTCGGCATTTGGAAGTAGCCGGTGAACGGCGCTGGTTACTTCGTCCGCTACCTGGCCTGAGCGCTGGAACGTAACGTTGCGCGCCAGGCCAATGGAGACGTCTGCAAAATAGCGGTTGCCGGCGCGCCGGATACGCACGCGATCGACTTCGAGCAAACCTTCCACGCTCTTCAGGGCGTTGATGATTTTGCTGCGGGCGCCCACGGGTGCGGCATCGAGAAGTGCGTCAATGGTGCGGCGGGCCAGCCGTGTGCTGACAAAGATGATGACGCCAGCTACAAAAAGCGCAGCGATCGGATCGGCATCAATCAGCCATGAGACATGCATCTTCCTTCCCAATACCACTAGCGCAAGTCCGAAGGCCACGACTCCGCTAGACCAGATGTCGGTCGAGAAATGAAGGGCATCTGCTTGCAGGGCCTGGCTATCGTACTTGGCGGCAATGGTCCCTAGCGCGCGCGAACGCCAGAAATCGACCGCCATCGAGAAAAACAAAGCAAGAAACGCCGCCAGTGTCGGTTCAATATCGACGTGGTGAAAAAACAGACGCTTGACCGCTTCGTAAATAATCACCACGCAGGTGATGAGCAGCAAGCCAGTTTCTATGAAGGCGGAGAAGTTTTCGATTTTGCCATGGCCATATTGATGGTCGGCATCAGCTGGTTTGTCAGAGACCTGTACCGAAAACAGCGTGATGGCCGCGGCGACCAGATCCAAGGCGGAATGTGCGGCCTCAGACAAGATGCCGAGGCTGCCACTGGTAATTCCTACGAAAATTTTCAGACCGGTAATAGCCAACGCGGCCAACAAAGAATTGGCGGCGGCATTGCGCTTCTCTGCCCGCATCGACTCAGAGCTGAACGCCGCTGGCACGCCTGACATATAGGGATTATCGCTTTGTGGAGTGGTTCCGGCCAAGTCAGCAAGAGAAAGTTGATCCGCTCGCCCTGTGCTAGGATTCTCTATTATCCTTTCACAATTCTTCGGAGGTATCCTTTGAAAAGCGTTTTAATTGGCGTCGTCTGTCTGCTGCTGGCGGGCGCAGCGATAGGTCAGACCACTAAACCAGCCCCGACAGGCCAGACGACTAAACCAGCTCCGAGCCTGAAGCCACGCCCTGCCGATCCGAATGAGTTAATTGTAGGCTCGAATGTTGCGCCGGATGCTCCCGTCATTACGGTGCAGGGTCTTTGCGAAAAGCCGGCAAACAGCAACGCCACACCGGCCGACTGCAGCACTGTAATTACCAGGGCGGATTTTGAGAAGGTGGTAAATGCGGTGCAGCCCAACATGCCTCCGGCTGCCAGAAAGCAGTTTGCGACCCGCTACGTGACCGTGTTGCTGCTTGCCGAAAAAGCGCACGAGCTGGGAATAGATAAGAGCCCTGAGTTCGATGAGCAGCTGTCTCTCGCGCGCCTGCAGCTCCTTTCCCGCGAGGCTGGGGAAAAGATGCAACGGGATGCGGCGAACGTCCCCGAAAGCTCAATCAGTGACTACTATCAACAGCACGCGGCTGACTACAAGACCATCAGCTTCGATCGAATATTTGTTCCCAAGCAGAAACAGGTGGAGAGCTCAGGAGACCCGAGTAAACTCCATTCGCAAAAAGCACCAGAAGCGTCAGAAGCCGAAATGAAAGATGAAGCTGACAAATTGCGCGCTCGTGCTGCTACAGGGGAAGATCCGACCAAGCTGCAACAGGAAGCTAACGACTTCGCCGGAAGCAAAGCGAAAGTCACAACTGCAAAAGTGGAGAGCATGCGCAAGGCCAGCATTCCGGCAAGCGATGCTTCTATTCTTGAGCTGAAGACAGGCGAGGTTTCGCAGGTATTCAGCGATGCTTCAGGTTATCGGATTTACAAGATAGAAGAGATCAAAGACCTGCCGCTCGCGAGCGTTCATGATGAAATCGCGCGCACCCTGCAGGGACAGAACATGAAGAACTCGTTCGACTCACTGCAGAATTCCGCGAAGACTACATTTGACGACTCGTATTTTGCCACCGCTGCGCCACCTTCGTTGAGGAACCCAGGCGAAGCGCCTGCGGCAAAGGGTACAACCACGCCTCCCCCTCCTGGAAAGAAATAAATGGCGGACCCACTTCCGTCCATTATTGTGACGGGAATTTCCGGAAACCTCGGGCAGCGGCTGCTGCCCATGCTTTCCGGGTTCCGCGTGGTGGGTGTGGACTTCCGTCCTCCGCAGGCTGATCTTCCCTTGCAATTCGTGCAGATGGATTTCAGCCGGGAGTCGTCGTGCCTGGATATGATCCAACTACTGCGCGAGGTGAGGCCAGTCGCGGTTGTGCACCTGGCGTTCGTAATGGACGCGGTGCGCACGGGAATTCTGGATCGCGACCGCATTTGGCAGGTGAATGTGGCGGGAACCGCGCGGGTGATGGAAGCTGTGACTGAAGCGAATCGCGAATGGCCGATGGTCGAGAAATTTATTTTCATGAGCAGCGTTTCTGCATACGGTCCGGGACTCTCCACTCCGGCGACTGAAGAGAGCCCCTTGGCCGCGCATACCTATGGTTATGGGATCCACAAAATGGAGGCGGACCGGGTCGTGCAGGAGCGCGCTCCGGCCCTGCGAGGGTGCAGCGTTTATATCTTGCGGCCGCACATTTTTGCCGGCGTCAGCATCGAGAATTATTTTATGGAAGCGTTTCGCGGAATTCCCGGTGGCACCAGCAAACGCGCGGCTCGCATGCGGAGGCAGGGCAAACGGCTTCCCTGCATGTTGCCGTCGGGCAGTAAATATCTGCACAACCGAATTCAATTTGTCCACATTGATGATGTGGCGCGCTTGGTCGCGTTCATCCTGAACAAGACCGAACCTGAAGGGCGACGGCTGAGCATTATGAACGTTGCGGGGCGTGGCGGGCCTCTCACCTACGAACAATGTGTTCGTCTCGCCAAGGCGAAGCTGGTGCGCGTACCGACCGAGAAACTGTTTGCCCTGGTGCTGCGAATTTTGTGGTCGATCAAGCTCTCGACTATTCCTCCGGATGTGGCACCTTATATGACATCGGACACGGTCATGAACACCTCTCGTCTGGAGCAATTCCTGGGGAGCGAGTACGAGAATGTTGTTCGCTTTCCGATTGCAGATGCCTTTGGCGAGTGCTTCCGCCAGACTGAAGCGAAAGTCCAAGCGGCGCCGGCGGGAAAAGACTAACGCTTTCCGCTGAAGAGGCCGGCGATTCCGAATGTATATGGTATCCACGAGGCTTCGCGGAAGCCGGCGAGCTTCATGCGAGAAAGAATCTCCGGTGGCTGGGGGAAACGCTCGACCGAGGCGGGGAGATACGAATAGGCCCCGTCGTTGCCGGAGATCAGCCTGCCGACGCGCGGAAGAACGGACTTGAAGTACACGTCGTAGATCTTGCCCAAGAATCCCTGCGGTTCACTGAATTCCAAAATGCCGCATTCGCCTCCTGGGCGCAGCACTCGCAGGATTTCTCGCAGGCCAGCGTCGTAATCGGCGAGATTGCGGAAACCGAATGCGGAGGTCACCAGGTGGAAGCTCTGGTCGGGAAATGGAAGTTGCAGCGCGTCTGCTTCGATCCATCGAATCGGACGTTCTGCTGATTTTTTCTTCGAAGCGAGCACCAGCATAGTGTGCGAAAAATCTGCGCCGGTAATTTCGGCGTTTCTGCCCTGCCGCCGCAAGGCCAACGCCATCTCGCCGGTGCCGCAGCAGAGGTCGAGGGCGTTCGCTCCGGGCTGCGCAAGTATATTCGCGAAAGTCCGCGCAGTACGCCGCCACCACAGCTTATCGATATTGGCGGATAGCAGATGGTTGAGAAGATCGTAGCGGGGCGCAATCGCCGTGAACATCTCGCGAACGGCGCGGGAGGCTGAGTCGCGGTCGGAAGTACCTTGAGGAGCGGCACCGCGAACGGGAGTGTCTGCCTGTTTATCCGTAACTTCCCTACTCACGCGAAAGCCGCCGAATCTGCGCCAGCGCCGCCGCGACGGCCTGTTCCGGCACGTCCTTTACGACTTCGACTTTGCCGATTTCTTTGGGAAGCACAAAATTCACCACGCCGGATTCAGTTTTCTTGTCGGAGCGAATCAGCGTCATCGCTTTCGAGGTGGTCACGTTGACCTTGGGAAGCGATCCCCAAGAAAGGCTTGCGTCGCGAATACGATCGAAGGTCCCATTATTCGAAAAGCGAACTTCATCGGCGATCTTGGCAGCGGCGATCATTCCCCAGGCTACTGCCTCTCCGTGCAAAAAATGACGATAGGAGGTCGCAGTCTCAAGCGCATGGCCGAGCGTATGCCCGAAGTTGAGGACGCGACGCAAGCCGCCCTCCTTTTCATCGGCGGAGACGATTCGCGCTTTGAGTTTGACGGATTCCGAGATCGCCCAGGTGAGAAGGTCGCGATCTTTTCGCAATGATTTAATTGAGCATCGCTCGAGGCGGGCAAACAATTCCGGATTGCCGATTACGCCGCACTTGAGAGCTTCGTACATGCCGGCACGAAATTCGCGATCCGGCAGAGTGGAAAGCGTCGCCGGGTCGATGAGCACGAGCGCCGGCTGGTAAAAAGTACCCAGGAGATTCTTGCCGGATTTGAGGTTCACTCCGGTTTTGCCGCCAATAGCGGCATCGAGCTGGGCTTGGACGGTAGTAGGGACTTGGACAAGCTTTACTCCACGCATGTAAACCGAGGCGAGCATGCCAGCCACATCGCCAACTACGCCGCCGCCGAATGCGATGACCACGGCTTTGCGATCCGCGCCCAGCTTCAACAAGTCTTCTGCGAGAGTCTCTACGCTGGAAAGCCGCTTAAACCGCTCGCCATCGCGCATCTCGACAACCTTGGGAGCAAAACCGGCACCATTAAGGGATTGCAGCAAGACTCTTCCCCAATGTCGGCGGACTGGAGGGACGGTGACCACGAATACGGGTGGTGTTCCGCTGAACAGGTCGTGCAGAATCTCACCCGCGCGGGACAGCAGGCCGTGCTCAATCACAGCTTCGTAGTTACGTGATGCGGTCGTGACCGTGACGCGGAGCATTGCGAACATGATAACAAGCCGTCAGCCATCAGCCGTCAGGTAGAGCTCAGCTTCTCTCTTGAGCGGGGCTCGACCGGACAGCCGCAGGCGGCTGTCCCACGTGGTCTATCGCTCGATCAAGAGCCGAGAGCGGCTGCCCCAAGTGGTTCAGATGGCGCCTGCGGCCTCGCTTGTAGAATGCCGCGGGTTTCAGGTATACCATTTCGATCATGCCAGCCGCTCCTTCCGAGACTGATTTTCTGGTGATTGGCGCCGGAATTGCGGGCCTGCGCGCGGCGATCGAATTGGCGGCAGCGGGCCGGGTCATCGTTTTGGTGAAACGCGAAGTCGCTGACTCCAGCACGCAATTTGCGCAAGGCGGAATCGCGGCCGCGCTCAGCGACGAGGATGAAATCAGCCTGCATCTGCAGGACACCCTCAGCGCCGGCGACGGCTTGTGCAATCCAGAAGCTGCGAAGGTTTTGGTCGAAGATGCCCCGGCGCGAATCGAAGAACTAATCGCCTGGGGAACACAGTTCGACCGCGAGGGCACCAAGCTGACCTTTGGGCGCGAAGGCGCACACAGCCGCAATCGGATTCTGCACGCACACGGCGATTCGACCGGACGGGAGATCCAGCGCGCCCTTTATGCGAAAGCCAAGACTCTTTCGGAAATCTCCATTCGCGAATTTGAGTTCTCCACTGACCTGGTTATCGAGCATGGACGGGTCGCCGGAGTGCGCGTAATTGATGATCATGGCATGCACAGCACGATTCAGGCTTCCGCTGTGCTGCTTGCTACCGGAGGCATGGGCCAGCTCTATGTGAACACCACGAATCCCGGCGTCGCCACAGGCGACGGGGTTGCCATGGCCTACCGGGCCGGCGCGGAAGTGACCGACCTGGAGTTCATTCAGTTTCATCCCACGGCGCTATATCTAAAGAAGGCGCCGCGCTTTCTTCTTTCGGAAGCATTGCGCGGTGAGGGGGCATATCTCCGCAACATGGAGATGATGCGCTTCATGTCGAAGTACCACCCGATGGGCGAATTGGCCCCGCGCGACGTGGTGGCCCGAGCCATCATGCATGAACTGGAACGCGTGCGGGCGAAGGAGCCAGTGGTTTATCTCGATATGACGCATCTAGATGAAGGTCACATTCGCAAACGGTTTCCGCGAATTTATGCGACCTGCATGCAGTACAACATCGATATCACCAGTGAATTTGTCCCTATCCGTCCGGCGGCACATTACGCAATGGGCGGCGTTCGTACGGACCTTGACGGCCGCGCCACATTGCCCGGGCTGTATGCTGCCGGAGAGGCGGCGGGAACCGGAGTCCATGGCGCGAACCGGTTGGCCAGCAATTCCCTGCTCGAGGGTTTAGTCTTCGGTGCCCGCGCAGGAAGAAAGATGCGCGACGAACTCAAAGCACTGCCGCAGCGGGCTTCCAGCCTTCCGCCTGCCGCATATTCGAATGGTCCGATAAGTATTCCGGTGGACACTTCAGTCAGTGAGCTTCAAGAACTCATGTGGAAGAACGTGGGAATCGTACGCACTAGCAGCGGATTGACGGAAGCTATAAAGAGGTTAGGAGAAATTGGAGAAAAGGTTTCACGCCCGCATAGCCGCCGCGAGTTCGAGGCAAGAAATCTGCAAATCGTCGGAACGCTGGTTACGCGCTCGGCTCTGGCGCGGGAAGAAAGCCGAGGCGCGCACTATCGGACAGATTTCCCTGACCACAACGACGCCAAGTTCAAGAAACACTCCGTGGTCATGAGCGAGAAGATAGGGTTCGAGTAGATGCTCTGCTGGTCAAGCAACCCTTAGGGGCAAGTAAGGTTTGCACTGCCATGTACGGCCGTCGACATTTGCGGACCTGTCGCCGAGTTGGTAGAGGCGATCGCCGATATCATGACGGTGCCGGCGGCTCCCCCAACGCACTGCGCTAGTCCAGTCTGAGTGATGGTTGCAATGTTTGAATTGGAGCTGGCCCAAGTGCCGGTATATGGGCTGACGAACGGCACGGTTGCAGGGGAAGGCGCCTTGCTGAATACTCCCGTAGCGGTAAACTGCACTTTGCCCTGCGTGGATTGCGCGTCGGCATTCGCGGGACTCAAAGTCATTGACTGAAGAACGCGATTCGATGTTGAGTTCATCGAGCCACAGCCGATAGTTGCAATCGAAATAACAGCCAACAGGAAGAACAAAACGGAAGTCGTCGGAACATTGCGTGAGATCATAACGATCCTCCGGCGCTGATTGTACAACTCTGCAAGGGCTGGCTTGTCAAATTATGGTTAATTCGAAGGGTATCCAGCTTAGACCTTTCGTGGCGCACCGCGGTGCACGGCCGACGCCACAATTGTCACCAGCAAAATTCCTCCTATTATGCCCAGCGAAATGTCCGTGCGGACTGGGTAATAGTGCGATAGCAGCATTTTGACTCCGACAAATAAGAGCACGCAGGAAATCCCATAGTGTAGATATTCGAAAATGTCCATCAGTGAGGAGAGCGCGAAAAACAATGACCGCAACCCCAAAATCGCGAAGATGTTCGAGGTGTACACGATAAAAGTATTCAGCGTAATAGCCAGCACGGCAGGAATGGAATCAACGGCGAAAATTACGTCCGTAGTTTCAATCACTATGAGCACAAGCAGCAACGGAGTCGCGCAGAGTTGTTCGCCACGAACAAAGAATTTGCTACCCACGTAATCTGTAGTGACAGGCATGAATTTTCGGACCAGGCGCAGCAACGGATTCTTCTCGGGATGGACTTCGCCGCCGCGCTGAAACAGCAGCCGGATACCGCTATACACGAGGAGAAGCCCGAAGCCGTAGATGATCCAGTGAAATCTTCGGATCAGGCCCACGCCGGCGAAGATAAACACCGCGCGCATGATGATTGCACCGATGATTCCCCAGAACAGCACGCGATATTGCTCTGGCTCGGGCAGACGGAAATAGCGGAAGACAAGAAGAAAGATGAATAGATTGTCTGCGCTCAGCGAGAGCTCAATGACGTAGCCGGTTGAAAACTCAAGTGCGGAGGTGCGCCCTTGTACGCCATAGAGAATCGCTGCGAACGCAGCGGCCAGCGCAATCCATATACCCGTCCAAGCGAGTGAGTGGCGCAGGCTGGGAGTCTTCGCTCGACGGTGAATGACGCCGAGGTCGAGTACCAGCATGGCAGCGACAAATACATTGAACAAAATCCAAGCCAGCGTCTGGTTCATGGGCTAAGGTGCTGTGGGGATTAGAAATGAAATCAGAAAAAAGCGAAAGTGCAGGAAGGTTCTCAACTCCACGAGGGTTAGTCAACTCTCCCTCAGTGGCTAAAGCCCGGCTAAGTTGTGGAAGATTACGGCACGGCTGAAGCCGTGCCCTTTCAATTCGACCTAGCGCTGATTCAGCAGATGCACCGTGTCCAGCGTTACGGTCCCGACAATCTCCAGGCTCTTTGGACTAAGTTTGTCGACGGTGTCATCGGTGGTGTGCCAGAACACGTCGTTATAGCCGTAATCAAAATCAATCAAATCTGCGGAGGGCACACCGCGTTGAAGAAATGCCATATGGTCGTCGGTCACGGCCATGGACCGGGCAAAGAAGTGGGACTGATATCCCAGTCGAGTTGCAGCCTTAAAGATCAGGTCTTCAAGCCAAGGGGTCGAATTCGTATCGTGTTCGATATTCAAGTCGGCGTCGCCAACCATGTCTTCCAAAATGAATGCTTTAATCTTTTTCAGGGTTCCATCGTCCTGCCATTTTTGCGCCAGGTGACGGACACCATAGAGCGATTCGGGATCGTCCCACGGCAGCTTCATGGACTCTTCCGCGTCATCCCATAGCAACCACACGCTGTAACCATCGAGCTTATTGCCGCGCAACTGGTTGGCGATCTCAAGCAGAAGCGCACTGGAAGACGCGCCATCGTTGGCTCCGATATATGACGTGTTTCGTAGAGGCCAGTTGGTGTCGTAGTGGCTCGCGATCACAATGATTCCGTTCCGCGTGCCGGGAAATTTCGCGATGATGTTGTGCACGGGGAACGTTCCCTCGGTGGGATGAACATTGAACGAATCCTGTTCGACGTCATCGCCTTTGAGGTGCGAGAGGATGTAGTTCTCGACTTTCTTGTGGTTCTCGCTTCCAATCGGGCGAGGGCCGAAGGAAACAATTTCTTTCACGTATTGCATGGCGCGATTGGCGTTGAAGGTTGGAGCCGGGACGCTGTCCGGCGGCAAATTCGACGCGTCTGTACTTGCGGCGGATGTCGAGGCGGCGCCGGCGCTGGAGGCAGCGGCATTCTTCCCCTTTGAGCACGCGAACAGCGCCAGAACGAAAACCAGGAAAAAAAGTTTGCGGGTCCTCATGCGTTCTTTTTGGCAGCGCGGGCCTGGCGCTGGGTAGGATGAACGATATATGCGACGCCGATGCTCACCAGATACAACACGAGCATTGGGGCGGCAAAAACGCACATGCTGCTGATATCGGGTGTGGGCGCGAGAGCCCCGGCGATGATGAAAATAGCCAGGATGCCATAACGGATGTTGCGCCACATCCAGCCGGCACTGACCACTCCCATGAGAGCCAGGAAGAAAATTAAAATTGGCATTTCAAAGACCAGCCCAAGTCCCAAGATCACCGTCAAAAAAAGATCAGTGTATTCGTGGATGGTGATCATGGGCGTGAACTGGGTGCCGATGCCGATCAGAAATTTCAGGGCTGCCGGATAGACTAGGCGGTAGCCAAAATAGCCTCCGGCCGTGAAAAGAAAAATCGTGGAAACCATGAAGGGAATGGCGTAGCGCTTTTCCTTGCGATACAGACCTGGCGAGATAAACAGCCAGACCTGATAGAGAACGTAAGGCGAAGTGAGAAACAAACCTGCCAGCGCAGACACCTTCAAGTAAAGGTTAAAGGGTTCGGCGGGGGTCAAATAAACCAGTTTTTGCGGAAGGCCGTTCTGCCGGAGGACATCGAGAATGGGTTTCTGCATGTATCCGAACAAGGCTTGGTGGTACCACCAGCAAACGCCCATGCCGGCGGCGACCGCGATGAGCGAGTGGAAGATCCGGGTCCGGAGCTCCTCCAAGTGCTCGAGGAAACTCATCGAGGTCATGGGCTCGCGTTCGGACTCTTGTGGCTCCAGTTCGGTGACGGCTTCAGGCATGGCTACTATGGGCGGGCGAATTTACGTCCGGCGAAGGTGCATCAGAATCGGGCTGGTTCTCGGGCAAAGCGAATCGGGAAGACGAAGCAGGAATGGATCCCGCCATTGGCTCGATCTTAGGCGACTGGCCCTGCTCCTTCCGTTTCTCCTCGAACTCCAACTGCGAAATTTCGGACTCAATCTGCGCCTTGAACTCGTTGGATGCGCGCTTGAACTCGGCGAGAGCTTTCCCTACCTGACGAGCAATCTGCGGCAGCTTTTTGGGACCGAAGAGGAGCAAGGCAAGAATGAACAAAACGACGGTATCGGGAAAACTCATGCTTAGATCATAGCGGAGCAATTAACGCCCAGCAATGCGGCGGTGTGCCGGGGATGTCCGTTCACGATCGCCGAGAAGAACACGTTTGAAAAAAAACGCCTACTTTCTTTCTGCGCTCGCAATATAATGCGTGGTTCCAGTGAGAGCCATTGTCGCGCTGGATTGCAGATCTTTTGTCATGGAGGTGTCATGGCCTCGGCTTCACAAACCGCGTATCAGGCCGCCCGCACGGGTTCCTGGTGGACGCAAGTCGTTCCTGTAGTCGTCATATTGGGCGGCTTCGGCGCGTACGCAACCTGGAGGGCATTTGAAGGCGCATACTTTTGGGCAGCGCCGTATCTCTCTCCTTTTTATTCACCGCTGATCGACATTCATCATCGTTATTGGCCATACTCGCCCGCGTTGCTGATTTTAGGCGGGCCGCTGGGTTTTCGAGCTACTTGTTATTACTATCGCAAAGCTTATTACCGCGCTTTTTTTCTCGATCCTGGGGCGTGCGCGGTGCCTGAGCGGAAGCGCGACTATAGCGGCGAGACCCGCTTCCCTTTCATACTGCAGAATGCCCACCGGTATTTCATGTACGTGGCTATCATTTTTCTCGCATTTCTCTGGCACGATGCGATTGGCGCTTTCCGTTTTCCTGATGGATTCGGAATCGGGGTGGGAACGCTGGTGCTGCTTGCCAACGTTATTCTGCTGTCGCTCTATTTCGGTTCATGCCACTCATTACGGCACTTACTTGGCGGCAAGCTCGATTGTTTCTCGTGCTCTAAGTTCGGGGGCGCGCGCCACTCTACCTGGAAAAGTTTGAGCTTCCTGAATGAACACCACATGCTGTTTGCCTGGGCAAGCCTCTTCTCGGTCGGGTTTGCTGATTTTTACGTGCGCCTGGTTTCGAGCGGCGCAATCAGGGACCTGCGAATTCTGTGATCATTAGCCTGTGAACGACAAATTCGAAACTCACGAGCATGACGTCCTGATCATTGGCGCGGGCGGAGCAGGATTGCGCGCAGCGATCGAGGCATTAGGTCACGGGGCCAGCGTTGGAATCGTTTGCAAGTCGCTGCTCGGCAAAGCTCACACAGTGATGGCCGAGGGCGGAATCGCAGCTGCGATGGCGAACGTGGATGCGGCTGACGACTGGCGCACGCACTTCGGCGATACCATGCGCGGCGGCAAATTCCTGAACAACTGGCGCATGGCGCAAATCCATGCGCAGGAGGCCCCCGATCGTGTGCGTGAACTCGAACAATGGGGCGCGTTGTTCGACCGCACCGACGATGGCCGAATCCTGCAGCGCGCGTTCGGCGGACATAGTTTCAAGCGACTGTGCCATGTCGGCGATCGTACCGGACTGGAAATGATCCGCACATTGCAGGACCGCGGCGTCCAAATGGGGATCGACGTGTACATGGAGTGCACGATCACCAGACTGCTCAGCGATGCCGGACGCATTTCGGGAGCCTTCGGCTACTGGCGCGAGAACGGGCGCTTCGTAGTGTTCAAGGCGAAATCGATCGTGCTGGCTACGGGCGGAATCGGCAAAGCCTGGCCGATCACGTCGAACTCGTGGGAGTACACCGGCGACGGAATGGCGCTCGCCTACGAGGCCGGCGCGGAATTAATGGACATGGAGTTTGTGCAATTCCATCCCACGGGAATGGTTTGGCCGCCCGGAGTTCAAGGATTGCTCGTCACCGAAGCGGTGCGCGGAGAAGGCGGCATACTGCGCAACAAGAATGGCGAGCGATTTATGGAGCGCTACGATCCCAAGCGCATGGAGCTCTCTACTCGCGACGTGGTTGCTCGCGCTATTTATACCGAAGTAAAAGAAGGACGCGGCACTGAGCACGGTGGCGCGTTTCTTGACATCTCGCACAAGCCGGCGGAGTACGTGAAACGCAAGCTGCCGAGCATGTATCACCAATTTCTGGAACTCGCGGACGTCGACATAACCAAAGGACCTATGGAAGTCGGACCGACCTGTCATTACATGATGGGCGGGGTTCGAGTCGAGGCGGAAACTGCGGCATCGACTCTTCCTGGATTGTTCGCGGCCGGCGAAGTCGCGGCGGGATTGCATGGCGCGAACCGACTGGGGGGCAATTCGCTTTCGGATTTATTAGTTTTCGGCCGGCGAGCCGGAGTTGCGGCTGCCGAGTATGCGAAAAAGCAAAGCGTGGCGTCAGTCGATTCAGCACAAATTGATGCGGCGGAACGTGAAGCGCTCGCTCCGTTCGAGCGCAGCACGAACGAGAATCCGTACATGCTGCACGCGGATCTTCAGCAGACAATGCAAAGTCTGGTAGGGATTTTCCGGATCGAGCAAGACCTTCAGTCTGCCCTCGGCAAGATTGCGGCGTTAAAAGAACGAGCGCAGAGACTCAGCATCAGCGGCTCGCGAATGTTTAATCCGGGATGGCACTTGTGCGCAGATCTGAAATCCATGTTGACGGTTTCTGAAGCGGTCACGCTCTGCGCGCTGGCGAGGAAAGAAAGCCGGGGCGCACACAGTCGCCTCGACTTCCCGAAGTTCGACCCCATCTGGGGCAAGCAGAACAATATTATTTCGCGGCGCGGTGGTGAGATGAGTTTGCAGCAGCGGCCCACCCCAGAAATGCCGCAGGAATTGCAGAAGCTGGTCGATGGTGAGAAGGGAGCGGGAGCCTAGCATGCCGAACGTGACCCTGAGAATTTTTCGCGGTGATCGCGAAAGCGGCAAGACCGCTGATTACGAAATTCCGCTGACGCCGGGAATGGTTGTGCTAGACGCACTGCATTACGTCCAAAAGTACCAGGCGGCTGATCTCGCAGTGCGATGGAACTGTAAAGCCGGCAAGTGCGGATCGTGCTCGGCGGAGGTAAATGGACGTCCTCGCCTCACCTGCAAGACCCGCATGGATTCCCTGCCGCAGGACAAGCCCATCACAATCCTGCCGATGAAGTCTTTTCCGGTCATCAAAGACTTGGTCACTGACGTTTCCTGGAACTATAAGGTCAACAAGAAAATCCCTGCGTTCCAGCCGCGCCCGGGAACCGATTGGAAGATGTGGCAAAAAGATGTGGACCGGGTGCAGGAGTTCCGTAAGTGCATCGAGTGTTTCCTGTGCCAGAACGTCTGCCATGTTCTGCGCGACCACGACAAGCATGAGGAATTCGGCGGGCCGCGTTTCTTCGTGAGAATTGCGGGACTGGAGATGCATCCGCTGGATGGAGTTTCGCGAACGGCACTTTTAAAGAAGGAACTCGGACTGGGTCTTTGCAACATTACGAAGTGCTGTACCGAGGTTTGTCCGGAAGAAATTCACATTACCAACAACGCGATCATCCCGCTGAAGGAACGCGTGGTCGATGAGTTTTACGATCCCGTGCTGCGGTTGGTAAGAAAGATAAGAGGCGCTTGAAAGAAACCGAAAAGCATAACCACAGAGGACACAGAGATCACAGAGGTGCACAGAGGGAACAAACATTTCTGATCTACTCGGTGGTCCTCTGTGCCTCTGTGGTTAAAAGCTGTTGGTTCTACTTGTAGTTAAATACCAGAAGGCGCGAAGGCGGGAGGTTTATAGGAGGAGCATATGGAATTCAAGCTGAAGACAATTTCGCCCGAAGGAATCGATGCCGCTCTCTCCAAAGCCGAACTCTATCGTTTTCTGAATGAACCGGAGGAAGCGGAATCCATTTGCGAAGACGTGCTCGCCGTGCAATCGGGCCATCAGCTGGCGGTCCGTACACTTGGCCTGGCGCTGACTGACCAATTTACTGGTGAGAGTTCTGACCGTTACGCTGACGCCGAGAAGGCGTTTCAGCAGCTTACCGATGCTTACGAACGTCTCTACTACACCGGGCTCTTACATGAGAGACGCGCGAAGGCGCAGCTTCGCACCCGCCGTCCGGCGCACACCGTAACTGTTCTGCTGGAACAAGCAATGCACAACTATGAAGAGGCCGAACGAATCCGCCCTACTGGCAATGATGACGCCATCCTGCGCTGGAACCGCTGTGCTCGCCTGCTTCATTCGAAGCTGGATTCTGAGTGGCATCGCGAGGTGGGAATTGAGATGGGGGAATGAAGTGCAACTGCACGCCGGATCCCTCGCTCCGCTGGTGAAAGCGCGGGGCTTCGGGATGACGCCCTTTACCAGCTCGTTAGCTCAAAACTAGTTCTGGATAGAAGGCTATGTGTCCCGCCGCCCCCTGCCGCATCTAATTCTTTAGGTACATTGACTTCCGGTCTGGTTCTACTAAGATTGGAAGCAGTTCTTTGAATGGTCCATCCCACGGGGTCCCCATTTGCGGGACTTCAGCCCCAAATGGGGTGAAAAATTGGGGGCGTCACGGCTTCGACGGAGATGCTTGCGGCCAAGAGGCATGCCGGGGTGCACTCACCCGTAATCGAGGGCAAAATGATAATTGCCAATCAACAGATGGCATACGCAGCTTAATTAATTAAGTTGCCGTCTTCCGCAGCTTCGCCCGTGGGCTGCGAGCGGACGTCACACAGCGGGCTGCTCTTCTCTGCTACGTCTGGGCAGAGAGGTTAAGACTTCAGGCTAGCGGCAACCGTTTCTTGTCCGTTCTGAGCGGCGGTCGCGAACGTCTTTGGGTAATGCCAAGGGCATGAACGCGAATAAGCATGTAGTCTCTTGACCAGTAACATTTTCGGACGCGGGTTCGACTCCCGCCGCCTCCACCAAATCCAAAGCCTTTTATTTTCAATTCAATTTGGACGCACACTTTGACCGTGTGCCTGGCGCGTCCCCTTCGTTTTGCGAACTGCCGCGAAGAGATCCGTGTCCCACGTGCGACGAACATCTGCCTCAAGTTGCTCTTGGCGAGTACGCACCGATGGAAGAGTGGGCACCAAGCCGCAAGTTTTGGGACAGAATGGGTCGGCGCTGGGTGACGAACTTCTGAATATAATCGTGCCCCAAGGAGACTGAAGATGCCAGGTGCCCGTTTGCGAAGTTTCCGCCTTGGGGATCGCTCTGAGCTGCTCGTGCAACATCTTCTCACTGGTCTCGCATTTACAACGCCCGTGCCTCGGCAGGAGGACATTGGTTTCGACTTTCTGTGCAGCTTGATCGGACAGACGAAAGGTAGTGGGCTTCTGCGCGCCGGACCTTTCTTCACTGTTCAAGCGAAAAGTAAGGGCACGGAAGAGATCCTGTACGAACAACCGCACCAAGTGGACTGGATCACTCAACAGGAAAACCCGATGCTGATTTGCATCGCTGATCGAGACACGACATCGATGGATATCTATTCGACATGGAACTTATTATGTGGGGTACTCGCTGGACACACCGTCACGAGGGCTGCGACGAAAATCATTTTGCGTCTCGACCAAACAAGTGACAAGTGGCCACACGTCCGCGACCTCCAAGACGGCACTCAGGAGATTTTGCTAGGCAGTCCGATAGCCCATGTCACACACGACGACATCGTCGATGAAGATCGGACGAAGGAAGTCGCTGCGGTGCTCGCTGCATGGATACTCTTCGATCGATTAAACATAGTGAACAGCCGCGCTGGTTTGCATTGGGTTGTGGCACCGCGTTTCTATGAAACGAACAAAATGCCGCTTCTCGATGACCTTCTGGCTGTCGCGGGTTACTGGAATCCCAAAAATCTGGAAAAATGCGCCCGTAACCTCGTTCTGTCTGCTGCATCTCTCTGGCGTACCCTCGCGGCTGCTGGGCTGATGTCGAGTACGGCCGCGCCATGGGCAGAAGGGATACCCTTGCTAAGGGATCTTCTGAGTTGGTGCTATGAGATTGACCCTTCGATAAGGGATTTTATTCCGGAATTTCGCGTTCACTAATGTTCTCTTGCACCGATTGTGGATGTGAGCGGCAGCGTGTCTGAATAACGAACTTCCCATTTCAATGGCTCGCCAACTCTCCACTAACGCCCGGAAAAAGATCACAGCAATAGAGCGCCGCAAGGCGATGCTCGATGCATTGATCAAGTTCATCATTCGTCATCCCCGGCTAACCGAAGAGTCCAGGGTGAAGCATCTGCAAGAAGGCAAGACTGGCTTGCAGTTCGGAGACTACGCTTTGATCGTTCCACATTGGAAGGACGAGCGAGTCGTACTGCGGCTGTTCCGTTCGGGCGAGGATTGGCTGAACAATCTGGACGAGAAGGCTCAGGAGCGGTTGCAGCGACTCGTGAGCGAGGACATCTCTCGCACATCGAACAAAGAGCTTGACCGTCTGCTGGAAAAGCTATTCTGGGAAGCGAATCCGGATTATGAAGAGGAAGACGAAGAGTAGGTTGTCACGAAGATCGATAGCTGCCGAGTGGCAGGTTGATCTTCTTCGTTGATTCGAGAATCGGCGTGACCAATTTGGCCACTTGTAACCGGAAGGGCTCGACGTTCGGCATTCGATTCAAGTCGCATCCCAAAGGAATCAAATGAGGGAACTCGTCGAATGTGGTGATGACAATAAGGGTACCGATTGAAGCCAGGTAATCCGCGATCTTTGGATTTAAGGCAGCATCATAGTTTTCAGGTCGCTCTGTCACTCGGGTGACCACAAGGTTAGTCGAATGCTTGGCCGCATGAACCGTAGGATGGGAAAGCGCGGAGAACACACTCCAACGTTTTCCAAGTTCCGTGTCTCCGCCTCCAATCTTTTTTATAAAATCTTCGGTTTTCTTGTGGCGGGCTCTCCAGGTGTTGTCGTTCAACCCTTTGAACCAGGCCTGTATCGTGTGTCGAATGCCATCGTCATCAAACCGGAAGGTCAAGAGAAGATCTCTTGTTTCCATAAATGATCTGACGAGAACATCCCAGCTATCGCGGGTTGCCGGCTCTAAGACGGACCTCATGCCCCAAAGCAATGATGTTGAACGGAACCCAAGCAAGAAGCAGGCCGTCGCCTGAGAAGTCGGGTCTATATCCATACACCGGCCCCCGACCCGATAGAACTCTGTGCTGAGTTCTTTTAAGACTAAAGGGACACGATCTAACAGCGCGCGCAATGCGACGGAACTTTCTTCCATGGGCCTGATAGTAGCGCACTCATAACCGTCCGCAATACCCACCCTTCGCAAAAAACGCGAAGGATGGGGCACCCTCGGTTGTAGTTTGCCCGAAAGGGTGAGCCACCCGCCCTACATGGAGATCAATGATGATTCAATGTAGCTTGCCGGAGCACTTTCGGGTTCCACGGTCGCAATGTGCTCTGACATCCCCGCAACGAGATTCTCGCTACGGCATCCAAGAAGTGGACTTCGAAGTCACACCGAGAAATTGTGCAAGACTCCTCAAGCGCAGGTATTCCCCTCCGGCAATTTGGACGCGCTGACGCCAAAATTTCCATTCTCGGGTTTGGCGGTCATCACCTGGGCGACGCACCTGATCAACAAACCGCGATTCGCATTGTTCAAGAAGCCGTCGACAACGGAATTACTTTCTACGACAACTGTTGGGAATACCGCAGGGGCAAGACCGAGCTCTGGATGGGAGCTGGCCTGAAGGGACGCCGAGACAAAATTTTTCTGATGACGAAAACGTGTCCGCACGGACGAGATGCAAGTCTGGCTTTGCAAATGCTCGAAGAGTCGCTGCGGCGTCTGCAAACCGACCATCTCGATTTGTGGCAGGTTCACGGGATGGCTTTCGAGAATGACCCTGAGCTCTTCATTCGGCCAAATGGAGCAGCCGAGGCGTTGGCCAAAGCAAAGAAGGATGGCAAGGCGCGATTTGTGGGATTCACCGGACACCAGAACCCAATAGTGCATTTAGGAATGTTGAATACGGGATTTCCGTTCGATTCCGTTCAAATGCCACTAAATCCATTCGATTACGGCTTTACTAGAAGTTTTGAACGACAGGTCCTGCCAGAGCTGAACCGCCGTGGCATAGCGGCACTCGGCATGAAGCCTCTAAGCGGCCATGGAGAGCCCATCAAGGCCGGCGCACTTACGGCTGAGGAAGCTTTGCGGTATGCGATGAGTCTCCCGGTCGCGACCACCATCAGCGGCGTAGATAGTCTGGAAGTATTACAGCAGAACCTGCAGATCGCGCGGAATTTCAAGCCGATGACCACTTCCGAAATGGACGAACTGCGAAACCGCTGCAAGCAGTACGCGGCCGATGGACGGTATGAGGTCTACAAGCTGTCGCTGAGATTCGATAATCCGGAAGCTCGTCTTGCACACGGGTTTCCGCTTGATACCACGCAGTCGGAGGTTCGAGACATGCTCGGATCGGCTGAGAATACGGGCCATCCTTTTCCGCAGAGAAAGTGCTGAAGAGAAGCTATGGATCCGAAGCAGCCGAATCTTAGCCGTCGAAAGTTTATGCAAGGAGCCGCAATCATGGGCGCAGCACCACTCATGCCGAACCGCGCTCTTTCGGCCACTGACAGAGTTCCGCCACAAAGCCCTGAAGGCAGCGTGCCGAAGAAAACGTTGGGACGAACAGGTGTTCAGGTGTCAGCACTCGGACTAGGCGGCTACCACCTGGGTTCCGCGAATACAGATCAGATTGCAAATGAGATAGTGGCTAAGGCGCTCGATCATGGGATCGATTTCTTCGACAACGCCTGGGAGTACCACGACGGCCTAAGCGAAGAGAGGCTAGGAAGGGCGTTGAAGGGAAAAAGGCAGAGCGCCTTCCTCATGACAAAGGTTTGTACTCACGGTCGAGACAAGAAGTTAGCCATGTGCATGTTGGAAGAGTCCCTGCGACGTCTGCAAACTGACCATCTGGATCTCTGGCAGATCCATGAAGTTATTTATGAAAACGATCCTGACCAGATCTTCGCGCCGGGCGGAGTGGCCGAAGCTCTGCTGGATGCCAAGAAACAGGGCAAGGTTCGTTTCATTGGATTCACCGGGCACAAGGGTCCTGAGATTCACTTGAAAATGCTGGCCCACGATTTTCCGTTCGATACGGTGCAGATGCCGCTGAATTGTTTTGACGCCACCTTTCGCAGTTTTGAGAAGCAAGTATTGCCAGAGGCAACGCGCCGCGGGATCGCTGTCCTGGGAATGAAAAGTCTGGGCGGCAGTGGGGAAATGGTTAGACATGGCGGTGTAACGGCTGAGCAGGGATTGCGCTATGCCATGAGCTTGCCGGTTGCAACTACGATTAGTGGTATTGAGTCGATGGAAGTTCTCGATCAGAACCTCGCTGTCGCCACGAATTTCCAACCATTCTCGGCTGCCGAATTGCAAGAGTTGCGAGACCAATGCCATCAGTTTGCGGCTGACGGACGCTATGAACTCTTCAAAATGACCACCAAGTATGACGGCAAAGTTGGGCGCGAACAGCACCACTTCCCCAGCACTGAAGAATTACCTCTCTAGCTCGGCTCGTATCCTCGGTTAAAAGTTGTAGCCGAATATTAATCGAAAGACGGGAGCTGGTCGTGACCACAAACTCGTCTTTGCCTCCAAAAATGTACCCCGGCGGAATTGCGCGCCGAGCAAAATGTTAAAGCCCACATCGAAATCAAAGTTGCCGAAGTCGATGTTTCTGCCGTGCTGAAAACTCTGGTGTATGAAGATGAGGGCCGGCCCCGCTCCAGCATAAGGCGACCAATCCCGGTGGTCTGACGGTCGCATCTTGTAGACACCCTCCAAATTAAGAGCTATAAGGTCGGTCACTTCTCCAAACGCAAATTCAGCATTCGGACGAAAAAAGACGTCAGAGTGAAAAATAGGACCCATTTGGGAGTGCACACCAAACAGAAATAGTTCAGGATCGAAAGCAGCTCCAGCTCGCACGCCAAGACGCCAGCGCTGGGCTTCGCGTTTAATGTTAGTCTCCAGATCCCGAACCGCCGGAGGAATCGGAGCTGCCTCCCCCTCGGCCGCGTGGTCTTCTTTGGGTGCTGCTTCTAGGGTCGTGACCCTGGTCGCAAGCCGACTTCCTGATTCTGCACCGGGCAGTGACTCTACCCGTACGCGAGAACCAACGCCAATCGGTCGAGGCTTGCTGGTGTAGCGATTGAAGACAAATAGATAAAACTGGTTGTCTGCTGTCCTCACGACGAATGTTTGGCGGCCCGAAGAAGCCACGGTGCCTTCGATCGTACTCTCACCCGCGGGCCGTGCTGATGGTGTGGTCTCTTGAGACATTGCCGACAGCGAAAAGACGACGAGAACAAAGCAGCTATAAACACTCAGAGACTTACTAATCGACATAATCGTTATCCCTACAATGATTGTTCAGCAGGCAAGGTTGAATCTTTGATGCGAACATGGAAAAACGGAGATCAAAGGAATGACATAAATCGAAAGCTGACCAACTCTGAATCGCCATCCTGGAGAGCCTTGCGAGTAGAAGAAGCACAATTCCGACAGTGTGCTCCAGGACCTTTTCTGATTGGGAGCGTTTGAGAATTATGAACCGAGGACAAGAAGCAGGATTGCCTGCCTTCTATTTGTGATGGCCGCGCCCACTTCTCGCACACTACGCGAGAACTGGGGCACCCGGCGAACATCTCGACCAAACGTGCTCGCAGGACGTTGCCCATTCCAGTAGGTCATGGCTGCCGGTGTAAGTCGTTTTATTGCGATGTAAGTCAATAACTTACAACTGTGTTACTTCAACCCCTTTTGTAATCTTGTGGCGTGACCATGCGGACGCTATCGTGGGCTCAGTTTGATCGCGCCTGGCGGAGTTGCCAGTGTTACTGCGCTCTTAGGGGGTATGCAGAAGCACTAAACGTTGCGCGAGGAAGACGGCATCTGCCAAAAGGAGAACTTTGTGAAGAGTGCCACTTTAGCCTTGCTAGTTCTGGCCGCATCGCTTTCGTCATGGTCGCAAACTAACGTCCCAGGAAACGCGGTCAAGAGTTCCAAGCATTACCGCGAAAGTGGCGTCGGCAACGCCACCGGACGTTCCGGATCCGCCAATATGGTCGCCCGTGCCCTGCTCGACAAGGACGGCAACACCATCGTTGAAGTCACGACCGGGACGATCGACTCTGCGAACACGCCTCCGGGCAGCTTCCGCAAAGTGCAATTTAAGCCATTGACTGCCGCGGGCAACGCGCTATTCGTGCACAATTATTTTCCGTCTACCGCCAGCGGCTATTACAGCTTCGTTTCGCCGTCACTGCACCGGGCGGAACAAATACAACTTCAGGGCAACATTAGCGGCATCGACAGGAACCGCACCGATGTGGTGACCGTCGTGGAAGTGGTGAAAACACGACCGGACCTGGCTGTGGGAAACCTTACTTTCCCAAGTTCAGCCTTCGTTAACCACCCGGTTAACATCAGCGCCAACATTGTGGAATTGAATGGAGACGCCTCGGCCGCTACGACCTGCGTGCTGACCATCGATGGCAACGTTGTAGATCAAATGAGGAATGTGTACGTGGATGCAGCGGGCAGCGTAAGCTGCGCCTTTGTCTACACGTTTAAGGCAACAGGCACCCACACCATCCAAGTAACCGCCGCCAACGTGGTTCCGGGAGATTGGGACACCAGCAACAATTCCAGTTCCGGGACGATAGATATCACAAATCCCATGACCGCCGAGAGTGCTTTTGCGTCCTTTCAAGATAACAACGGCGGTTTCCCGTTGAGCCGCACCACTACTTCTAAGCAATGGTATCTCGGAAACTTAGTTGAGGACGTTAGCGACACGTCCGGGCAAACTGGGCGCAGCCAACTTTCTAATGCTACGTTCTCCAGTTCCGGCTGCACTGGGAGTACTAATGCAGTCCCGTGGCAGTTCCCCGTCAAGGTGACGTACTCGGAAAACATGGACGGGGCACCTGTCTACTCCTTCACAGATCAGGGGATCAGTGGTAACAGTATCTCGTACACCGGATACAATTTCCCGATCTGTCGCGGTATGGTTGCAAACGAAAAGCTCCAGTATGGCAGCGCCTATGCCAGTGATCACTGGAACTATCTCAGCTCCTATCAATATTACGACAGCGCCGGAAACCTTCTCTTCCTGGGGCAAACTGTCCAGAGCCAAAGATACGCTGGTGACGTTACCTATTTCTCTTACGGCTACGAGTGCTACTATTGGGACTCACCCTCCGGCACTTGCAACAACCCATCCGACTACTACACGTGGAACAGCCCGGGCCAGGACGTTTATGGAACGGTCGTTCCCGTGGGAGGCACCTGGGTACCTACTGTAGACACACAGGACGCTGCGGGCGCCACGTTTTCGGGCAGCATCAGCGTCTCGCTAAGCAGCACTCAGCAGACCAACAGTCAGCCAGAGACCTGCTACAACTACGGCCCGGACCTCGACGGCTATTACTACCAGAACTGTTCATCGTCCACCAATAATTACATCATTACCGAGGGGTCGGCGTCGAACTAGGGCAACCCTTTCAGCTAACCTATTCCCCCCCGGCGCAAGTCGCCGGGGGTTTTTTATTGCGTTTGCGTCTTAGTGTTCGTGCGGGCCGGTTAGCGGAGTCACGCAGGGCGAAGCGAACTGTCGAAACTACCCGGGATCCGCGGCCCCTAAACCTTTCGGCGGCCTCGCCGATGAGCATACAAGGTCAGGCAAGAAAGTCCTGACAACAAGAAATTGATACGTCCACCAGGTGAAGTGGTTCTGCAGTATCTCAATAGCGATGCGGGCTTGTGAAGGGTTTCGTCCAAGCTGCCGCCCACTTACTAATCAGCCCTCGGAGGATGTTCGAAATGAATCTAGACCGACGTGGGCTTTTACCCAAAAAAGATCAGGAGAAAGAGTCATGAGAAAGCTTTTCTTGGTTATTTGCCTGCTAAATCTAATGGTCTGCCTGGCTTTCACGCAGACGACCCCGCCACTCGGTTCCGCGCAGAGCTTTGCCGTCCTGGGAGCCTCAACCGTCACCAACACGGGCCCGACAATCATCACCGGAGATTTGGGTGTGAGTCCAGGCACTTCATGTACTGGATTCCCAGTTCCCTGCACCGGCGGACCAGGAGTGGTGAACGGGACGATATACACAGGCGCGGGGTCTCTGGCTGGCGCGGCCCAGAGTTCGGCACTGATTGCCTACAACGATCTAGTAGCGGAACCCTGCGGAACTAACCTTAGCGGGCAGACTCTGGGCACCAGTCCGGGTGCGGTCACGCTCTCGCCCGGTGTTTATTGCTTTAGCTCTTCGGCGCAGTTGACCGGAACCCTCACGCTCGACGGCGGCGGTGTGTACGTTTTCCAGATAGGCAGCACACTCACGACGGCAAGCAATTCCTCTGTCGTGCTGGTAAACGGAGCGGCGGCAGGCAATGTATTCTGGCAGGTCGGCAGCTCTGCAACTCTGGGCACAGACACCGTTTTCGCAGGCAGCATTCTCGCTCTGACCAGCGACACCGTAACTACCGGCACCAGCATTAACGGCCGCGTATTTGCCCTGAATGGTGCAGTCACGCTGGACACTAACGTGATCACAGTTGCAGGCTCCGGCAACGGCAGATCGTGCAACGACTTCACCACCGGCGGCGGCTTCATTACCGGGCCATCTAGCGGCAAAGCGACCTTTGGCTTTGAAGTCGGATGCAAGTGCAACAGAGGCGAGGACAGCTTGTTGCGAGGGCAGGTCGTTTATCAAGACCACGGCATCGACCTCAGAATGAAGAGCACGAGCGTCACCGCATATCTTGAGAAGGGGCCGAATTCGCGGCGCATTCAAGGTACAGACAAAATCAACGGGCAAGACGGCACATTTCAATTGGACGTGACCGACGACGAATCGGCTTCATCCAGTTTTGCTCTCCGCCTGTCAAACGGCTACAGCGCCTCGGGTGATCTGAATGGTGGACATATTGAGATCCATAGGTGCTGCCACAATGACAATGGTGGTCCCGACAGCGGATGCTCCGACCAAGATAAAGATAAAGGCCATAAAGACAGTCACGACAAGGACCAAAAGGACTGACAAGTATTGCGACGCTTTGCCGAAGTGGTGAAGTGGGTGCCCATCCTAACGGCGCATCTTTTGCGACGTTAGGGTGGGGATTTGATTTTGTTCGACGAGAGAAAATCCGCGCCCAAGCGAACAAGGTCCCTCAGCTTTGCTCGGGGGATGGTAGTTAGGGTGGGCCACCCGGGCTCGATGTTCCCTGAGATAGAGGATCACGAGCCGCGCCACCTCTACCATCACCAGCATAAAAAAAGCACTTCGACAACGACACCCCTGAAATCAACCTGCGGGCTTGAAGATCTCTCGGAACAATCCGAAAAGCGTGCGGGCCCATGAGTCCGAAAAGCGCCAGCCCGATGCCGAGTAGGAGCAAGTCTTGGTCAGGCTCGAGAAACTGTCGGGCAATCAATGTACTTGGGTGTGCGGGATGTCAAATCTCAGTTCCGTAAGCATCCTTCGCGGCTTTGCGAAAGGGTGGGAAACGCCAACCTAACCGAACGTGACTTGCTCGCGGGTTCAGAGATCGATCTTCCACCCCTCTGCGCGACATACCGGATCCACTCCGTATCAAAAGCATGGAAAATCCGGGGTAACCACTCCGACCACCAACTTATTAATGATGGTCTTCTGCAGCTGTGCATACACTCCATTCGCGAGAACGTAATGGACCCATTGCACCAGTCCGTAGCGCTGGCTTACGTAATACTCTTCCTTGTCGACGCAATTCTGGTAATTGGCATCGCAGTTGTAGCGATAGCTGATCACCAGAGTCTTCAAGTTGTTCGGCAGACTTCCCCCGAATGAGTAGTAATACGGTCCCCACACCTGATTGATCCCGCTCTGCAGGCCCAGGGTCACTGAGCAAGTCTGGGAGCAGTTTGTGTGCAGGTCGAAATTAGTATTTGCGATTTTGATCGTGGAACCGGCCGTACTAGTTCCCGCGGTTGCGCACCGGGGAACCAATGGCAGATTCGTGTTGTTGGTAAATTTCTTATAGCTTTGCGGCACGGTCCAGGAGAGTTCCGTGACCCACAAATAGATGTACTTGCTGTCATAGAGTTGAATGTCCCACGGGTAACCCAGTCCGCCCTTGACCCAATAGAACTTGCCGGGCTGCATAACCGTGTATATCGGATTGGAAGTCCCCTCCATATGGTAGGTAGAGCGGAGGTCGGAGTCCAAGGTCATCCAATCCAGCATGTCGTACATCCCCGAGGGGCAAGAGATGGTCGATTCTGCTACGGACCGGATGGGAAAACCGAGCGCGACCAGCAGAAAGGTCGCGGCGAGCAAGAGCGTTTTGGCTGGGGATCCGAAGATCGTGGCTGTACCTGAAACGGAGCTGCGACTGACATTTTCACAATAACGAGTCATACCTCACCTCTGCTAGGCTTCAATTTTTGTGTTTCCGAACAGAATATGGCGGGACCTGCTTGGGGCCCCGCGCTTGCTATCGTCTTTATCGCTGCCTCCGGGAAGGCTGAAGGGGTGCAGAGTTATACATCAAAGCACCGACAAATCGACAGCTGAAGGGGAGGCGTTGTGTCGCAACGGCCTCGCATTTTCCGCTCGAACCAGCTACTCTGTCAACAGGAATCGAGAGTAGAACAAGCCCACCGACAACTGTTGTAATCAGGCGATTACACTCAGGCCTTGCCAATCAGCAATGCATCTCTAATTTACGCAGACTGCCCGGCGCAAAATCCTGAGGCCCATGCCCACTGAAAGTTGAATCCGCCCAGTTGGCCGGTTACGTCCACGACTTCACCAATGAAATACAGGCCGGGTATTTTGCGGCTCTCCATCGTCTTAGCGGAAAGCTCATCGGTGTCCACACCTCCGGCGGTGACTTCGGCCTTGTCGTAGCCGTCGGTGCTTTCTGGGGTGACGATCCAGTTGTGCGTCTGGCGCTCGAGTTCAGCGAGCGCGTGGTTGGTCCAGGCTGTGGGAGGATGCAGATCGAGCCAGCGGTCGGCCAACCGTTGAGGCAAGACCGCGCGCAACGCAGCTTTGAGAGCAGAGAGATCGCGGCGAGCGCCGTTGCCATTGCGAATCGGGGCGGTGAAATGGTGGCCCGGTGCCAGGTCAATGATCGCCGAGGTCGAAGGCTTCCAATAGGAAGAAATCTGCAGAATGGCCGGGCCGCTAAGACCGCGGTGGGTGAACAACATTTTTTCACGGAAGCGTTGCTTACCAGTTGCCGCGACGACCTCCGCTGACACACCGGTCAAGTCGGAGTAGTGCTGGTGGTCCCCCGCACTGAAGAGCAGCGGAACCAGTGCGGGCCGCGTAGCGTTGATTCGCACTCCGAACTGCTTGGCTAACTCGTAGCCGAATGAAGTTGCGCCCATCTTAGGGATGGACAGGCCGCCGGTTGCAACCACCAACGTTGACGCTTCGAACTCATGTTCCCCCGCGCGAATCTTAAAGCTGCTTTTGTGCTCGACGCTTTGGATGGTAACGTTGGTAAAAACTCGAACCCCGGCCTGTCTGCATTCCAATTCGAGCATGCTCACGATTTGTTGCGCAGAGCCATCACAGAAAAGCTGCCCGAGAGTTTTTTCGTGATATGGAATGCCATGCTTTTCCACCAATCCGATGAAATCCGCGGGTGTATAAGCCGCAAGCGCCGACTTGGCAAAGTGGGGGTTGGCGGAGATGAAATTTTCCGGTTGACAATGCAGGTTGGTAAAGTTGCAGCGGCCGCCGCCGGAAATCAGGATCTTTTTCCCGATGCGCGGGGCGCGTTCGAGGACTGCTACGCACCTTCCGCGCTTGCCGGCCTCGATGGCGCACATGGGCCCAGCCGCGCCGCCCCCGAGAACGATGACGTCAAAGTCGTGTTTCACGCCTCTCCAGCATCAGTTGCCACTTCAGTGGATGTCAACGTTGCAGCAGCTGTACTCAGCGCTTTCCGTGGGCTGGCGAGGACAGTGCTTGCAGAAGTGATCGAAAATCCGGAGGAAGATCGCATTCGACGGAGACAGGTTCTCCCGAGCGCGGATGAACGAACTGCAGAGATGCCGCATGCAGCGCAACCCGAGCGATTCGACGCTCCGAGGCCTCCCCATGGCTGTACTTCCGGTCTCCGAAGACGGGATGACCGAGCGCTGCAAGCTGCACTCGGATCTGATTCTGTAATCCCGTCAGCAGCGTGACCCGCAGCAGCGAAGCTGCGCGAAGAGAGCGTTCGACGGAATATTTGAGTTCGGCCCGCGCTGCCTTGGAGTCCCTTTCTTTGCTCAAGATCTGATACATTCCTTCTCTTCGAAAATAATGAACGAGCTTTCCCTCTTTCGCGGCGACGTGCCCGCGAACCACGGCCAGGTACTCTCTAACGGGAGTGTGCGCGAGAAATTGACGAACCAGCGCGTCTCGATCAGCTTGGGTCTTGGCGAACAGTAGAACTCCGGACGCGAACCGATCGATGCGATGTACGACCAAAGCTTGTTGTCTTTGAGCCTTCAGGTCCTGCGACAGAAGAGATAGCGCGGATGGCGCATCGGAGCCCAGAGCAGGCACAGCCAGAAGTCCCGCAGGTTTATTCACCGCCACAACCGCATCGTCTTCATACAGGATGGCAAGCTCCCGCGAGAACCGAGGTGGCCGGCGATGCTGCGGACCTGAACTGGAGCTGCGTTTGCGAGGAAGGTTTTTCACCGGCACCTGTCGTTTTTCTTGCAGAAGTGAGGGTGAATGGGTGCGTCCATGAAGCTCATGAAATCTAATGTACTAGTTTTGGGTGAAGTTGAATTGGGAGAAAGGGTTGATGTCCGGCGGATAAAGCGGCTGAAATTTCGCATAATCGTCAAATCGTAAGTTCTACAATCCTTGGATGGATCACCACACAGTCGCCGCCGTCAGCATTACGGGTACGTGTCTTGATGTGCTGGGCAGCCTCTACCTTGCTTACGATTTATTGGGTGGACAACACGGTCCGTTGCGGTTAATTACCCGCGCGGTAACGTACTCGCTTGTCTTCGGCATCGGCTACGGCCTCGGCCTGGGTCTTTTCTTCGGCCTGACTGCCGCTATTGCGACGGGCATCACGCTGGCGATTGAATTCAATCGAGCAGCTCGCGGGCTGGATCATTATTCGTCGCTATGGGAAGCAGTGTTTTCCTCGATCCGCGGGGTCGGTTACGGAGCTGGGCTTTACAGGATTTTGGGTCTCCGATACGCGATCGCATTTGGCATTCTCGTTACCGTCGGCCAGGTAATCGCCTACGCTCGCGGCATGCGTCCTGCCATCGACTATACCGCGAATCGGCGACCACGGCTTTCGCGGCGACAATTTTGGGGAACTGTGGTCCGCAGTGTCGGTTTCATGGCCACGGCCCTGGTCTGTAGCTTCTTCGACTTCAGCCATCACGTGGACCACGCCTGGTGGTTCGCGATTCGTGTGGGATTAGTGATCGGCATCGTTACCGGCGTTGGGACGACAGTCAATCCTTACATCGAATATTATGCGGACAGCCTTCCGGAGCGGCGGCTTGGGGTATTCGGCATCGGACTCATCCTTTGCGGCTTTGCCTTGCAGTCCTTTCAGTACTGGTTGCAGCTATTTGATGTACACCTAACTTAGGCGGTGTTTGGCCTCACCAACAGCGATGGTGTGAACACCACGATCCCAAGATTCATGGCGCGATCACCCGGCGGGTGGAAGACATTCTTCTCTGATTAATCAATTCCCTTTTTGTGCTCAGGCCCTGCGAGGTACAGCGGAATCCATGTACACGCTCTGCTGAATATGGCGGGAGTGCGCCGACACCAGAGTATAGGGCATTCCCAGGAATCGTTTGGCAACGATTCCGGTGACTTCGAGGCAATTGAAATCCTGTCCTCTCAATTTTCCCAGGATTCGGGTTAGCGCGCTGTGAACCTTATCTGCACCTCGGGCTCCGAAGAACATAACTTTAATTTCTGCCGCCATGAAAAAGAAGTTCCAGCCGGCGGCGTGGACCTTAAGGTCCAGTGCGACACCATTGAGACCTTTGACCACGTTCCAACTGCCGGAGTAAGGCTCGCTTTCAATCCCAAAGAGTTTTGTCATCGCAGGCCATGGCTCGATCAGGATGTCACCGACTTGCACGGTTGGCGGCATATGTCCTCCGGAGAAACTGTGGCGGCGCAATCAGACTCGTGCCAGCGCAGCGAATACGATCAGCAAGGCTGAACCTACCAGCACCACGGCACTTATCAGCAGTACACATTCGCTCAGCAGGTCAGGGCTCATCAGATCTTTTTTGGAGCATCTCATTTTTTTCCTCGCACGAACCTAGGAAAGTGTTTCTTTAGTTATTCCAAGACTCGCTCATTTCTTTCCGAAATACTGAGCAGAACCGCTCACTATTACCAATCCAAAATGGGAAGGCACAACTGAGGTACGACCCACGGTGTAGGCGAAATCATTGTGCTCAGTCCTACTAAGTATTAGTGTGCGAACAGAGTCAAGCAATCGCAGTAGTAAGTGAGCGATCTAGACACGAGGCTTTGAAGTTAAGGTGAGCATTTGTGAAACAGATTTCGTTGCAGTCCAGTTCATTAAACGTTTTGTCATAAGTGCAAGCCACGCGATGCAGCGGCAGTTATGCAGGGGGAGAAAGAAGGATGAAGTTCATGCGTAGATATAACAGTTCCACAATGTGGTTGATGGCTGTTCTACTGCTGGTATTGGGCACTGGATGTAACGATCCGGACAAGAATGCCGGCGCATTTGACGTAGTCTCCATGGCGCCTGCCAAGGGAAGTAACGGCATATGTCCTAATGCAGTGGCCGTCGCCACCTTTCGCAAAGCCATGAAACCCTCCACCATTAACACTACGACCTTCACATTGGCTGCGACCAGCGCGGTGACAGGAGTAGTTACTTACGACGCCGCAAGCCATGCCGCGACGTTTACGCCAACAAGCGGTCTAGCACTGAACACACGCTATACCGCGACCATTACAGCGGGGGCGGAAGATATATCAGGCATCCCGCTGGCGAGTAACTTCGTGTGGAGTTTCACCACGGCGGCCGTGGCATGTAGCGCGTCAGGAGTGCCATTGGGATCAGCCGCTAACTTCAAAAGCTTGGCCGGCGCTACCGTCACGAATACTGGAGCCACTACGATTGCGGGTGGAAACCTTGGATTGAGTCCAGGATCCGCGGTGACAGGCTTCCCTCCAGGAATGATGGTCGCTCCAGCGGTCATGCACATAACCGATCCTACCGCGGCGCAGGCTCAAGTCGATCTAGCTACCGCGTATAACTATGCCGCGGGATTACCCGGCGGTGCGGTCCTACCCGGAGATATGAGTGGCCTAACCTTCGCCCCTGGCCTGTACAAAACTTCGAGCACTGTCATGTTGTCGGCGGGTAGTGTCACCCTCGATGCGCAGGGTAATGCGAACGGGGTGTTTATCTTCCAGATCGGGTCAACACTTACCACGCTGGGAGGGACGCAGGTTGTTCTGGCAGGCGGCGCGCAGGCTAAGAACATTTTTTGGCAAGTGGGCAGCTCAGCCACTTTGGGGACGACCTCGACCATGTACGGAACCATCCTGGCATTGCAATCGATCACGCTGGATACCGGCGCGACCTTGCACGGCCGGGCCCTGGCCCGCAATGCCGCGGTCACATTGGATACCAACGTGGTTGACGATCCGTAACCCGCAAGTCATGAAATGGTGGGTCGGGATTTAGGACCGGCCCACTACAGAATTGGTTGCACATTTCAGGTTATGAAGTTCGGAGGAACTTTAATATGTCATTTCGCTTTCAAAGCCTTTGCGGTGGTGTTGCAGCAGTACGGTTAGCAGTGGTCGCCGTCCTTTGCTGTGTGGGCACGCTGGCAGCAGCGCAGGATCAGCCAGCCCCTAAGTGGGAAGTGTTCGGCGGATATTCCTTTCTCTATCCAAATACGGATCTGCATGCAATGCTTCCTGGGGGATTGCTGCCTGTGAGCAGCCCACTGGAATCTAATCCGCGGGGGCTGGGCGGCAGCGTCACCTATGACTTCAACCACTGGTTCGGCCTCACTCTGGATGGCAGCACTCATTGGGGCAGCGGTGAATCTTCGCTGGGCAAAGAGGTGGATGACGCCGGTTTCACCAACATCTCCTTCGGGCCAAAAGTTACGTTTCGCAGAACTCACGTTGCACCATTTCTTGAGGCCCTCGTAGGCGACCATCGGCTTGCGCCGGATGCTTTCCACAGCATCAATAAACTAGGTTTCATGTTCGGCGGCGGTCTTGATTTCAAGGTAAGCAAGCATTTGGCTTTGCGTCTGCCCAGAGTGGATTACATGATGTCCAGCTACCGCTATGGTCCTTCGGCGACGACGGGAAAGACTGATCTGCGGGGCGTAAGGGCACAGGCAGGGCTTGTGTTGACGTGGGGTGGAGAGCACAAAGTCACGCCCCCTGGGGCTACTTGCTCGGTTCAGCCGGACAAGGTATTTGCCGGCGACCCAGTGACTGCGACCGTAGAGGGATCGAATTTCAATCCGAAAGAAACAGTCACATACAGATGGAGTGGCTCCGGCGTGAGGCCTGGCGAGACGGGTACATCCACGCAGATTGATACGAGCGGAATGCACTCTAGCTCATACCGAGTTACTGCAGATTTAAGCGACGGCAGCCCAGAGGGCGTTGCCTCTTGCAGCGCTAAATTTACCGTCAAAGAGCCGCGTCCGCCCGTGGTTTCATGCTCGTCTGACCCGGGAATCATGCCATGGAGTGGAACCTCAACCATCACTTCGTCCGCCAGCAGCCCCGATGGCCGCAGGCTGACCTATAGCTATACCGCCAGCGCCGGGAGCATTACTGGGAATACCTCCACCGCCAGCCTGGACACCCGAGGCGCACAGCCTGGAACCATTACGGTGTCGTGCAATGTAGGCGATGACCGCAATCCGCCGCTCACGGCCTCTTCTCTGACCACAGTGGTTTTGCAAGCCCACCTAACTCCGGCAGAAGTTATAGAGATCGAGAAGAAACTTGCCCTGCACAGCGTATATTTTGCGACGGCCAAGCCTACGCTTGAGATTCCCGATGCCGGGCTGCTTCCCAGCCAGGAAAAAACGCTCAGTATGCTGGCCAGTGATTTTCGGGCATATCTACAAAACAAGCCGGATGCCCGCCTGACGCTCGAAGGTCATGCGGATCCGCGTGGTTCGCTGGAATACAATCAGTCGCTCTCCCAACGGCGTGTCGACCGTGTGAGGGGTTTCCTCGTGGCACTTGGGGTTCCAGCCTCTAACATCCAGACTAAAGCGTTCGGGAAACAAGAAAACCTCACAGACAAACAAGTGAAGGATGCTGTCGAACGAAATCCTGAGTTGACTCCAGGAGATCGACACAGGGTGCTCACCAATATGCGAACGATCATCTTGGCCAGCAACCGTCGTGTGGACATCACTCTGGACAATGTCGGCCAGGCATCGCAGGAATCGGTCCGCCAGTATCCCTTCAACGCGGCAGACTCGCTGTCGCTGCTACAGGAGGAAAGAACCAAGAAAACGCCCACGCCGACGGCCAGGAAACAAGTAAAGCTGAAGCTGAAAGTTCAACGGTAAGCCAAACCCAACACAATGGGCCGGTGGAGTTCATCGCTCGACCGGCCTCATTCACCAGTTCGGAGTTAGCGGCGCCTCTCCACAAACCTACGCGGGAGCTTCAGCCACTGGGAGCCATACTTGAAAGCACGTGTCACCGGGTTTGGAAGTGACCTGAATATTTCCCCGGTGCTTTTTCACAATTCGCTGGACAGTGTCGAGGCCAAGACCAGTTCCCTCTCCAACTTTTTTGGTCGTGAAGAAAGGCTCAAAAATGTGGGGCTGCACATCGGGGGAAATTCCTGGACCGTTATCGCCAATCTCCACTACGACGAAACCGTCGTCGCGGTAAGTCCGAACCCGAAGTTCACCCTTTCCTTGCATAGCGTCAATCGCGTTATCAATAATGTTGGTCCAGACTTGATTGAGCTCGCTTCCGAACGAATTCACCAGAAGAGGAACGCGCTGGTAGTCGCGCTGTACCGCCACTCCGTGTTTCAACTTATAGTTCAGAATCGTAAGCGTGTTCTCCAGACTTTTCACGATATCCACGTTCTGGACCGCGGCCTGGTCCATGTAGGTATATTCCTTGATCGCGCGGACTAAGTCCGAAATTCGCGACGTACTACTCTCGATTTCGTGTAATAGACTTGCGACCTCCACGGAAGCAGCGATCCTCACCAGAGCCGCCCTGGCAGTGTCTGCGCCTAGATTTGCGAACAACGATTCCAGTACTTGCGGCTTGATGTTCCGTCGCGCGAGCGCGGCGGCTAACATCCACAAGTCGGTTTGTCCGTGACTACGCAACAGAGAGTCGATTTGGTCTTCCAAGTCACTTATGGTCAGCGCATCGGGTGGAACTACATCCTCTTGCGTAAACGAAGCTTCCATCTTTTCGATTTCTGATTTCTGGGCAGAAGTAAGGTCGCGTTTACCTAACTCGTGACTCGCGTCTTTGATCTTTTTCAGGATGGTGCGCAATTGGCTAGTGGCGCGTTTCGCAGCCGAAGCCGGGTTATTGAGCTCATGCGCAAGACCCGCCGATAGCTTTCCGAGAGAAGCCAGCCGATCGCGCTGTTGTTCAAAGCGAGTGGCTTCACGAATTCGATCGGACAGTAGACCAACAAGACGCTTGGTCAACTCCGGCATCTTTTGCACAAGCTCCGAAAATAGCGAGGTTGGGAATTTCAGAATGCGGCCGTCGGTCAATGCTCGACCGGTAACGGTGAACTGCTTCATTCTGGAGAAGGGCAGAACGCCAGTCACGTCGCCCGGCTTGCCTGGAAGCACAACGGTTTCACCACCGAACTCGCCACGCCACTGAAATTGTCCCTCGAGAATTACAAACATCCAGTCCGCCGGGTCACCCTGGCGCACGTATGTTTCTCCAGCAGCGAAGTGGGCTTCCTGCGACTCGCTGAGGAACCAGGCGATCTGATCATCTGGTAAATCAGCGAAGGCCGGCACGCGCAGTAATTCCGATTTGTCAATCATTAAACTTTGCTCAAGTACTGATGGACGAACTGGACCGCGACCGATCCTTCACCGACTCCGGAAGCCACACGTTTTATGGAACCATGGCGCACATCGCCCACGGCAAAGATGCCAGGAACATTAGTCTCGAGCAAAAACGGATCTCGGTCGAGTGCCCATCCCTTCGGGCGCTGCCCGTCACGGATAAGGTCTGGACCGGTCAACAGGAAACCGCGCTCGTCCCGCTCCACGAGATTCCCCAACCAATTCGTGCGCGGCAAGGCTCCAATAAAGATAAACATTGCATTCGCTGGTACGCGCTCGGTCTTGCCCGTGTCAGAACAAAGCACGGAGACTTCTTCGAGGTGCGTATCGCCATGGGCCTCAGCCACGCTCGCGTGTGTCCATAGTTGAATGTTCGGCGTCTCCTTGACCTGATCGATTAGGTATTGCGACATAGTGCTGGAGAGTGACTCCCCGCGCACGAGAATAACAACGCGCTGTGCGTACCGGGCGAAGTTCATCGCTGCTTGACCAGCCGAGTTTGCACCACCGACGACATAAACGATCTCGCCCTGGCAAGACAATGCCTCTGTGGCACCGCCGCCGTAGTAAATTCCCGCACCCTGCAACCTATCTATTCCCGGAGCTTCCAGTCGACGCCACTGCACTCCGGAGGCGATCATTAGCGCATGGCATGAGAGTTCATTTCCATCCGCCAGTTTCAGAATTCGGTAAGACGCCTCGGTTCGAACATCAACCGCTTCCTGCGGCGACAGGATCTCCACTCCGAAACGCTGGGCTTGCACTACCGCACGCCGAGCCAGATCGCCTCCGCTTAGCCCCATTGGAAATCCAAGATAGTTCTCAATGCGAGAGCTCATCCCAGCCTGGCCGCCGGGCGCTTCCCTCTCGACGATCACCGTGTGCAGGCCTTCTGAGGCGCCATAGACGGCAGCGGCCAAACCGGCGGGCCCTCCACCGACAATCGCCAAATCATAAAAGCTAGTTTGGGCGCGTGTTCGCAGTCCGACCTTTTGCGCCACATCTGCGGGTACACTCTCAAGCAGCTTCGTCCCGTCTGGAAAAAGCACCACGGGAAGACTGGCGGCCTCTGGGCCCAGGGCATCCACAAGACGCTTTGTCTCCGGGTCATTGGCAGAAGTCTCAACATCAATCCACTGATATGGGACGTGATTGCGCGCAAGGAAATCCCGCAACTCGTACGATCGAGGCGACCAGCGGGTGCCCAGTACTCGAATTCCCTGAAACGTCGGGTGGTAAGAAGCTTGCCAGTCATCGAGCAAGTCGTCCAATTGCGGATACAGATGGTCCGCCGGAGGATCCCACGGTTTCAAGAAAAAGTAGTTGATGCCGGCCTGGTTGATGGCACTAATCGCAGCGTTGGTATCGGCATATGCAGTGAGCAGTGCTCGCTTCGCACTCGGATATATCCCCTTAGCCTCTTGCAGGAATTCCACACCGTCCATCCGCGGCATGCGCTGGTCGGCAAGGAGCAAAGCCACGCTGTCGTTGCGCACCTTCAACTGCTTTAAGAGGTCGAGCGCACCCTCGGGAGAATCACTTCCGATCACTCGATATTCAGCGCCATACTGGGAGCGAAGATCGCGCTCTATCGCCCGCAAAACATCGGAGTCATCATCCACACTTAGCAAAATTGGTTTGGGCATGATCGGTCACACTTCACGCAAACAGATAATTACACACTCTGCTTTGTTCGGTTGTCTTGGTTAGATACAGAAAGCCGGCATTCGGTCGCGGAATGTATAGCGGTTCGCGAACTATTAATCCGGTGCTCGTCGCGAAAACGTTGGTTCCTTATGCTGGACGATGCGCGAGGGCTTCGGGATCATGAGCCAGGCCACCGCACTGCTCGCCATGGACAGGCCCGCGCAAATAAATATTATTCTTCGAAATCCGATTACAAATGCCTCGTCAATCGATTCTTTGATGGCGGCATCGGCAGTGGAACTTAGCCCCACGGGCACCGTTAAGCCAGCAAGTTTGGTCTCATTTGATTGAACTTCGTGCAAGATGTCGGCCGGCAGCGAAAGCTGAGCTAGACGATTATTCAGGTGCGAAGCGAAAGTGTCCACCATCACAATCCCAAGCACGGCAATCGCAAGTACTCCTGCAACGCGGGCAACAGCGTTGTTGATTCCAGAAGCTGCCCCTACACGATCTTGGCCGACTGAATTCATGACAACCGTGGTGAGGGGCGCAACGGTAATCGCCATGCCGGAACCAAGAACAACCACCGCAGGAAAAAATGTTTTCCAGTAGCTTCCACCGACGAAAGGCACCGCGAACAGAACGAATCCTAAGGCAACAATGACCGGTCCCAAGACCAAAGGAAGCCTTGGGCCGTAACGCGCCACCAGGCCTCCGGACCAGCGGGAAAGAAAGAACATCAGCAGAATCAGCGGCAGCACGGCAGCGCCCGCAGCGGTTGGGGAATATCCCTGGACTTGGATCAGGTTCAACGGAAACAAGAAAAAGAAAATTCCAATGGCGGCGTAGAGAAATAGCGTGAGCAGGTTGGCGCCACTGAAGCTGGAGGATGCAAAGAGGGCCCGTGGGACCATTGGTGAACTCACGTGAGCTTCGACGAACATGAAGGCAATTAGACAGACGCAGCCCACAATCAAACTGGCGATAACCCGAGGATTTCCCCAACCCAGGTCCACTGATTCGATAAATCCAAAGACCAGGCCACCTAGCCCGAGTGTGACGACCAGAGCTCCGGCCCAATCCAGACGGCCCGCAGTTGCGCTTCGGCTTTCGGGAACATGCCGAAGCGAAATAGCGATCACCGCTGCTGCGAGAGGAACATTTATGAAGAACACCCAGCGCCAGGAGGCATGCTCGACCAACCAGCCTCCGAGAACGGGCCCCACTGCGGTAGTGATCGCGGTGAACCCAGACCATGTGCCGATCGCCTGCCCGCGCGTTTTCTCATCGAAAGACGTACTGATAATCGCCAAACTGCCAGGTACAAGGAGTGCAGCGCCGACACCTTGAATGCTTCTCGCAATAATCAGCTGATTAATGTTGGAGGCAAGACCGCAAGCAACAGAGGCTACTGCGAAACTCAACACGCCCAGCAGGAACATCAATCGTCGCCCGAAGAGGTCGCCGACCGAGCCTCCGACGAGAATCAACGCTGCCAGGAATAGTCCGTAGGACTCGACCACCCATTGCATGCTCACAACGGTTGCATGAAAGCTAGTTTGCAGCGCAGGCAGAGCTACATTCACGACGGTGCCGTCGATGAACGCCATGCTCGACCCGATGATGGTCGCGGCAAGGATCCATGTTCTCGCTTTCGCGGCACACGGAACTTCGGCAGCGCTTGACCCAATCAGAGCTTCGTCGCACGGCGATCTCATCGATGTTGTCTCATCGACGTTATGGATGCCACTGGACATCAGTTAGGTTCTGAAGATCATTGAGAGAATTCTCGAATGCCGCCCGCAATTTCCTCCCCGTGACAGGGCAGCTCATAAGCGTGAGCGCGATTGAGGGCGTTTACAATCGAACTAATGCAACGCTCGGGCACTGCCGATCTGCCGCTTCATGGCGGAAGTGTGCCGAAATGGCTGGCGGATCGAATGACGTTGTTAGGCACGGCGATTGCCGAGAGTGTCGTTCATCATTACGGGACTGCGGGACTGCTCTCTCGCCTGGCTGATCCTTTCTGGTTTCAAGCTCTCGGGTCGGTGATGGGAATGGATTGGCACTCATCCGGTATTACCACCTCCGTTCTAGGCGCGTTGAAGAGAGGATTGAATCCGCGAAGTCATGAACTGGGTATTTATGTCTGCGGCGGACGCGGGGGGCACTCGAGGCGCACTCCGGACGAGCTACGCGGATATGCAGACCGCACTGGGCTGGATGGAGAATCCCTCGTCCGCGCGAGCCGTCTTGCCGCGCGCGTTGACAATAATGCGATAGACGACGGGTTCCAGATTTATCTTCACGGTTTCGTGTTGAGTGCGACAGGGCAATGGACGATCGTTCAACAGGGGTTGAATGACGTAAGCGGTTTCGCTCGCCGATATCATTGGCATTCTGCGACCGTGAAAGACTTTACTGTCGAGCCTCACACCGCCGTCGTCGGCGAAAATCAAGGTCAGATTATGAACCTTGTAGCCGCTCCAGCTGCGCCGGCCCAACAGGCGATTCTGGAAGTCAGCCGGAACGGACCCGATGCGACCTTAAATGAAATCCGTAAACTGACCATGCCATCGCATCACGACGTTAGAGTTGAGAACGTAGACGTCAATCGTCTAGGTGCGGTGTTAGCCGTCGCCTACGAGCGCGAGTTCCACGATTTTGCATCTCTCCTTCTTCTGGAAAAGCTCGGTCCGCGAACACTGCAATCGTTAGCCCTGGTGGCCGAAGTGATCCACGGAACGCCAACACGATTTTCCGATCCTGCCCGTTTTTCGTTTGCACACGGCGGCAAAGATGGCCATCCCTTTCCTGTTCTGTTGAAGATTTACGACGAGACTATTCAGGTTCTGAGGCGCTCGCTGGAAGCTGCCAAGGTTGGAGAAACGGTGAGAGTCGATGGGCTACGAAGGTTAGATCGCTTCGTCCGCGCCGTCGAAGATTCCAACGCGCCGCGCGCCGATTTCGAAAATACGCTCGTCCGCGAGAGATCTATGTCCGATTCACTCGGCGGAATGACTGCGAGTCCCAGGCCTACTCGCAAACGATATGCGATGCGGCAGTTGCCGCTCTTTTAATTTCAGCTCCGAATCGGCGGTCGGAGCGATGTAATTTCAGGGGAGGATGCCAAAAAGATAAACGAAGAAGTCACTAGCTTCATCCAAGGAACATATAAGTGGTGCAAGATACTGCTTTGGAACGGAACATGCCGAAGTCGATGATCAACCCTGCTGACCATAGAAAGTGTTAGACGTATGCCAGTAATTCGAACCTGCAAAGTGTGCGGGCGAAATAACCGAGTGCCTGCGGCACATCTGGCTGACACCGGCCGCTGCGGCGCCTGTAAAAGCCCGCTGCCGCCCGTGAATGAACCTCTGCAAGCCGATCCAGAGCTGTTCAATGAGGTGATTCAGAATGCCCGGGTTCCCGTGCTCGTAGATTTCTGGGCTGCGTGGTGCGGCCCTTGCCGGGTCGCAGCTCCGGAAGTTTCGCGAACGGCCGCTGATATGGCCGGGCGGGCCGTCGTTCTCAAGGTGGATACCGAGCGATATCCGGAATTGGCGGCACGCTTCAATGTGCGCGGAATTCCGAACTTTGTAGTGTTGTCCGGAGGACGCCCGGTCATGCAGCAGGCGGGCGTGGTTGACCACCAGCAAATGGAGAACTGGTTACGATCTGCTGCTCCAGCCTCTGCTGCTTAGCTTTCGGCGGCGCCCGCCGATTTACGACTCACGCTCGCTGGGGCTTTGGCTTCGGTTTGCTCTTGGCCTTGAGATTGAGCGCCACTGCAGCGCGGATGAGATCCTTCAAGGCCGCCTCATCAACCTTGTCGCCTTCGTGGATGTCGATGGCGCGCCTGACATTCCCGTCGAGGCTGGAGTTGAATAGACCTGAAGGGTCCTTCAACGCAGCTCCCTTGGCAAACGTCATCTTGACGACGTTCTTGTAGGTCTCTCCCGTGCAGACGATGCCGCCGTGGGACCAGACGGGAGTCCCCGGCGAGGTCGGCTTGACCCACTTCCACTCTTCGAGGATCTCAGGGTCTGCCTCGTGTACGATTTCGCGCACTTGCGCGAGCGTCTTCCCGCGCCAGTCCCCAAGTTCCTTGATTTTCTCGTCGATTAACGCAGAGGCAGATTCCACCGGGACGGGCCTTTTCATGTACAGCTCCACCTGTCGCACTCACTTTAGCTGTGCTCAGCGTAACCTGCAACCTCCGCAAGTGGAAGCCCCTTCTGGTTCGAAAGCAGTTCGGAAAAATGGTGACAACCCGCGTACGGGCTGAATAGGGATGATTGGAATGGCGAATCCATGACTAGCAGGAAGATAGCGACGAGACTCGGGCAGCACAGGGCGACTTCCTAACTGCCGTAGGATGAAAGCACCAGTGCAGTAGTTTTGTGGGTTGAAGCTGTATGAACCAATCATTCCCAGTGGTTTGGAATAAATGGCGGGGACGACGGGACTCGAACCCGCGGCCTCTGCCGTGACAGGGCAGCGTTCTAACCAACTGAACTACGTCCCCACTCGCCAAATCAACGGGATGCGCAATCGCCAGTGTTTATGCGGCGTTGCGCGAATTGCATAAATTGCCCAATCTGCTCCGGACGACCCAGATTGCTTCCACTCGGGTCAAAACCGCTAATAAACCGCCAATAAGAAACTGAGCAAATCGTCGACACAGAAATATCCTAACAGCTTCTCGCAGAACACGAAAGGGCACGACCTCAGTCTTCGAGCGTCGGCAAGGTCTTCAGCACCTCACTCGCCCTGGGGCGACTGAGAACCGGATCGTCCTTGCGGATTTTCCCGTCCCGGAAGACCAGCATTCGCTTGGCGAATTGCGCGATGTCGTGCTCGTGAGTTACCAGAACGATTGTCAGCCCTTTGTCGTTCAGGTCCTGAAAGATCTTCATGATCTCGACGGAGGTACGGCTATCGAGA
>JAOAPC010000001.1 GCA_025462735.1 Acidobacteriaceae bacterium
CGCGCAGCGCAAAGGTTTTGATCGGCCCGTCCCCGACGGCCATCATGTTGTTGATCATTACCGGCCTGAAGAAGCGCTCCGTCTGGAGATTGTGCATCAAGTTGTCAGTGTAGAAAGGTGGCTGGTGGCAGCTCCCGCATTGGCCCTTCCCCAAGAAGATCGCCTGGCCTCGTATCTCCGCTGCCGTCGCCTTGCTCGGAATGAGCTTGCCAAAAACGTCGAGCTTGGGCGCCGGTGGAAAGTCCAGCATCTCTTGAAAATCGGCCATGAAGTCGACTTGGCTTCCGCGCTCGAGAGGATTTACGCCCTTCTTTGTGGCGATCACAATATCGCCGTCAAAATACGCGGTGCGCTGCTCGAATTCCGTGAAATCCTCGACCGTCTTCAGGGCCCGCTGCGACCCGAGGAGCCGCTGAATGTTTAGGCCGCGGAGCGACAGCGTCTTGATCCGGTGACGGAACTGCTGTGGACGGGTATCGGGGGCCAGATGCGTCGCGCCGTTTTGATGGCCGTTGGAATGGCAATCAAAGCAAGCCGCGCCCATGCTGGGAATCGCCGAGCGGCGGTCCTCAGTCGTATTGAACTGCTGCTGCGGGAAGGGCGTCAGCAAAAGCCGCAGCCCTTCCAGCTGCCTGGGTGTGAGTATTCCGTTGAACATCTCGTAAAAATTCGTGAGCGAGACCAGCTTACCTTGCGAGACATCGCCCAGATCCGGGCGCGGCGCCACGTACATGGCTGGTGGAAACTCGGCCAGGAAGTGGTCCGGCAGATCGAAATCTATGTCGAAGCGGGTCAGGTCTCGCCCGTCCTGCTGCTTTATTGCGTCGATCAGGAAGTGCGGAAAAACAAAGCCGCCGTCGGTGTGTTTGGGATGCGGCAATGGGTAGAACCCCTTCGGATACAGATTCTGTTCGCGAATCTGCTCCGCGCTCATAGCGGCCAGCTTCTCCCAGCTCGTTCCGGCGGGCAGCTTCACCCGGACGCCTTCTTGTACGGGTTTTCCGCGGTCCATCGTGACACCCTGGGCCGGGCGGTCGCTCAGGTCATAGCGCTCGTTGAGCAGAGCGTTATGTTCCTTTTCAATTCCTGGCTTTTCCGCTGTCACTCTCGCCTTGAACGACGCGAATGATTCGGTACTGTCGACCTTCATATAGCTGGTCTGCCCGCGTTGTTCTTGCTGGGCATGAAGCAGGTCCAAGAACACGAGCAAACCAGCAATTACAAAGAGGAGCCAGATCCTTTTCACCAAAACGTTTCGCTTCGCCATTCACCACCGCCTTAAATGTGGGAATCAATATCGCGTTCACCGGTTGGTGACAGGCTTGGCGGTGCTGTTTGCTACATCGTCCTTGCCACTGGGTTCTGTCGTGAAACGTTTGACCATGCTCTTTACTCCGTCGTCCTTGCCATTAGCTTCCATGGAGTTAACTTTGTAGTAATACGTCGTGCCAGGCTTGAGGTCCTCCATGCGCACGCGGAAAACGGTATCGGGATGTCCAGGGTTCAGCCTGATGGGACTTTTCGCGGTCTGGCTAAGGTCCTTGGGATTAGTACCATAATGCACGACTCCGTAATGCTCGGGCGAGCCTCCGGGGTTGTTGCTTGTCCATCTGATAATCGCAAAGTCAGGATCAATACGTTCCATCTCTGGCCCTTTAGTGATCCGCACGTGGGCAGCTCTCTTTGTTGTAGGACTCACCTGCGTGGCCGCTGGGATTGAGTAGAGTAGGCCACCGGCCATCACCGTTATCGCCAGTTTCACAAACGTTCTATTCATGTAAAGCCTCCACCGAATCATTCAATTCATATTTCCCACAAGAGGAAGAAATTGTGTGGAGGCCGCGAACGGCCCCCACACCTCCATGCTATGTTTCCTTACCTGGCATTCGCGCCTGGTTTAGCGTGTTGCTTACGGTATAGGCATAGTTGGGAACGGAGAAACACCACAGACCGCCGATGCGCAGGGCGGAAGTGGCGGAGTCATGATAAGGAAATCATTACCTTGAGTCTTAGCCGAACCACCTTGCATGCACTTACCAGTAAAGGTACCGATGTCGGGATAGGTACTCACGCCGGGGTGAGCCGGGTCAAAACCGTCCGTCAGATCTTGCATGATGATCACGATCTGGTCCTCTTCCTGGTCCGTTAAACCGAGATTTCCGATCGTCATGTCGATGTTGTTCTTGACCTCGGGCATCGGCCAGCAATCTACCTTTTCAGTTGTTCCTTTCGGGCAGTGCCCCGACGTCACCGGAAAGGCGAATTTTTTCACGTCGCGGGTGTTGTAGAAGTGAACGAGTTGTTTCAGGCTTTTGATGTAGCCATTGTGGAAGAACTCCTTCTGGAAATAGCCGACGTTCGTGCCGTTCACGACCGCCCCTGGCGCCTCGGTGGTGGGACACTGTGGCGGCGCCATAGCCACGTTGCGCACCGTAGACACCTGCTGTCGGCCGTCCATCCGCGGTGCAAGTTGCTTCCAAGTATCGTTCGGGTTTGGGGCAGAGCCGAAACCGCTTCTCAGAAAAGTCCCCAGTCCCAAATCCCTGTAGCTGAAGCCCAGGGGATTGGGGGTGAACCCGAAGGGATCGGGCTTGGTCTGATAAAAGAAAGCATCCCTGGGATTCAGGGGCAGGCCGAGATTGGAAAAGCCGAAGCAGGTGAACAAAGGCCGCGCGTTAGTGGCGAATGTTCCGGTTTGGGTCTGGCCCGGCGTCAGGGTGGTCCTTTGTCCGTCGAGGTGGCAGGAATTACAGTTCGCTTTGCCGGCGAACAAAATGGCGCCCGCAAGCTCATTCGGCGAGTAGGCGGAACCAGGCAGTCCCTGTATGTTGGCATCGACTTTCGAGGTGAAAGGGCTGACCTGCGGTCCATCTTCGAAGAAGGAAACAGATTGTGCCCAGTGGTTATATATCGAGTTTGCGCGCGTGCGGTCTACCGGACTTAACTTGACTGGGGTAGCGCTAGTGCCGAACACCGCAGCCCCTCCCGGCGTTGCGCAGATCTCGGCAGTATTGGGAGGGAATTTGATATCAAACGAGCCTTTGCCCCAGACTTCTTCAAAGAGGGGCCGGTACACAGCCTGGGAAAGCCGGAACGCGATGCAAGCCGTGTCGGGAAAGCCCATTTCCTGAGTATCGACGGGAGGATGCTGCGCCTGCTCGGCATCGGCACTCTGTAGCAGATATCCGGTCGAGCGTCCATCCCAGAAGTTTCCGCCAAAGAGAAGCCCTTGGTCGGGGTAGAGCTGGAGGACAGGATATCGGGGTGAGTAGGTGTATCTCTGTGCCGTTCGCTTGCCCGCCCGAAAGCGAAGCGTTCCGGGATACGCGATCATCGTCAGATTCACTGACGGTATCGGTCCGCTAAATCCGGCATACGGCATGTGGCAAGACGCACATGCTGAATTTCTCTCGGGCGACATATTCTTGTCGTAATTCATGAGCTTACCGAGTGTTTCTACTGCCTGATATCCGGTACCCTGAAGGGTCGGCGGTTGACCTGTCAGAGTCGGGGGCTTTGAGGCCTTCCACTGTGCAATCGTTTTAGCTTCAATGAAATCTACCTCGCGCAGGACCCTCTGTAGCTCTGAATTTATATCGGGCGGGAGAATCCCCGGTGGGTATGGGTTGTAAATTTTAGGTGCTTGGTCGTCTTCAGGCTCTTGGCCCTTAGTAGTCATCACGACCCCCAGTACCATTAAGCACACTACGGACAGAATGGCCAGAGTTGTACGCTGCATGGTGCGATCCCTTTCTTGATACCTGAGTTACGGAATTAAAGTTGCTGCAGGCAGCAGAAGGGGGTGGTGAGGGTACTACGCGGAACGTGCCAAAAAATCTCAATCACCCGAAAAACTACCGAAGGTGGCTATAGCTCAGTATCAGGCTAGCGCACGCCCAAGTGGAGAATGGTCGAACATTAACCCGTCACGCTGGCGGGGTCAATACCATCGTTACCTGATTAACTTTAGGGCTAACAAGTGTTAGGTAGAGGACAGAACCCCTCGCCGTGCGAGGCAGTTTCCGGAAACATGTCCCTTTTTTCGGGCGGCCACTAATTAGGTGGTTAAGCGCCTCTTCGATAGGCTTGAGTCTCTCGACGGAGCCATACATTCCACCGAATCATTCAATTCATATTTCCATACAAGAAGAAATTGTGTGGAGGCCGCGAACGGCCTCCACACCTCCAAGCTATGTTTCCTTACCTGGCATTCGCGCCCGGTTTAGCGTGTTGCTTACGGTATAGGCATAGTTGGTAACGGAGGGACATCACAGATCGCCGATGCACAGGGCGGCAGCGGCGGAGTCATGATAAGGAAGTCATTCCCTTGAGTCTTAGCCGATCCACCTTTCATGCACTGACCGGTGAAAGTATCCCTGTTCGGATAGGGTTTGGTGAAACCATCCGTGAGTGTTTGCAAGAACGCCACGATCTGGTTCTCCTCCTTGTCCGTCAGGCCGAGCATACCGGTCGTCATGTCGAGGTTGTTCTTGACCTCGGGCATGGGCCAGCAATCTACCTTTTCAGTTGTTCCTTTCGGGCAGTGCCCCGACGTCACCGGAAAGGCGAATTTTTTCACGTCGCGCGTGTTGTAGAAGTGAACGAGTTGTTTCAGGCTCTTGATATAGCCGTTGTGGAAGAACTCCTTCTGGAAGTATGGCCCTGGCGCTTCGGTGGTGGGGCACTTGTTCGGTGCCATAGCCACATTGCGCGCCGAGGATACTTGCATTTGGCCGTCGCTAGTCGGTGCGTGTTTTCTCCAGCTTTGGTTCGGGCTGGCCCAGGAACCGAAACCGCTTCTGAGGAATGTTCCCAATCCCAAATCTCTGTAGGCGAAGCCATAGGGATTGCCGGTGAACCCGAGAGAATCCGGCTTGGTCTGATAATAGAAAGCATCCCTGGGATTCAGAGGTAGGCCTTCGTTGGCCGACCCGAAGCAAGTGAACAGAGGCGTCACGAGGGCTTCGTCACTGGTGTCGGTCAGATTCGAGGTCAGTGTGGTTCCTCTGCCGTCCAGGTGGCAGGAGTTGCAGTTTCCCTTACCCCGGAACAGCTTGTAACCGGCCATCTCGTCTGCTGACAGGGTGGCGTTCCCGGCCAGGAACGCGTCAAATTTCGACGTGAAAGCGCTGACCTGCACCGACTGCTCGTACGCGTCCAGGGCCTGCCCCCAGTGGTCATAAATAGTATTTGACTTGATGCGGTCTTCCGCACTCAGCTTAACCGGTTCGACATTCGATCCGAAAATCTTAGCTCCTCCCGGGGTTTCGCAGATCTCCTCAGTATCGGGCGGGAATTTGATGTCGAACGAGCCTTTGCCCCAAACTTCTTCAAAGAGGGGCCGGTACACAGCCTTGGACAGCTTGAAGGCGATGCAAGCAGTATCCGGATTGCCCATTTCTTGAGTGTCCACCGGAGGACCCTGCGCCTGATTGGCGTCAGGATTTCTTAGCAGATATCCGGTCGCGCGTGAATCCCAGAAGTTTCCACCAAAGAAAAGGCCCTGGGTTTCGTTGAACTGGAGTACCGGGAAGAACGGGGCGTACGGGTATCTTTGGGCTGACCGTTTGCCCGCACGAAAGTGGGCCGTTCCAGGATACGCAATCATGGTCAGATTGACTGACGGTATCGGTCCGCTAAAGGCTACATACGGCATGTGACAAGAGGCGCACGCCGAATTTTTTCCGGGTGACATGTTCTTGTCATAATTCATCAGCTCGCCGAGTGTTTCTACTGCCTCAGTTCCTGTGTTCGCAAGGATTGGCGGCTGGTTTGTCACCGTCGGAGGCTTTAAGGACTTCCACCGTCCGATCGCTCTGGCTTCGATGAAATCTATCTCGCGCAGGACCCTCTTCAGCTCTGAATTTATATCGGGCGGCAGAATCCCCGGCGGGTATGGGTCGTAAATTTTCGGTGCCGGGTCTTCAGGCTCTTGGCCTTTAGTAGTCATCACGACCCCCAGTACCATTAAGCACACTACGGACAGAATAGCCAGAGTTGTACGCTGCATGGTGATGTCCCTTTCTTAATTACCTGAGTTACGGAATTAGATTTGCTGCAGGCAGCAGGAAAGGGGTGGTCAGGGTACTACGGGAACGTCCCAAAAAATCTCGATCACCCAGAAAACTGACGAAGGTGGCAATAGCTCTGAATTAGGCTAGCGCACGCCCAAGTGGAGAATGGTCGAACATTAATCCGTCAACGCTGGAGAGGTCAATACCGTACTTACCTGATTAACTTTAGGGGCAACAAATCCTGCTATTCGAGGGGTTATCAGTTGTCTGAAACAGGTCATTTTTTCGCGGTGGCGCTAATTCCTCATGCTGGGCGCTCTTACAGGCGACCGAACTTTTTGACCGCCTCTTCAATCGACTTGAGTTTCTCGATATAGGCATACATCGAATGCTCTTTGAAATCCATTTCCTGGGCGGTAACCAGGACCTCAGCGGCACGCGCGCGCGGCACAATCGCTACTCCATCCGAATCTGCGACAACAATATCTCCGGCACTCACTGAAGCCCCGTCGCAGATGACCGGAATATTTGCTCCGGCGAAGCGATAATGTCCGACCGACGTAGAAGGCACGCTTCCCAAAGCAAACACTGGGAACCCGATTTTCTGCAGATACGCTGTATCGCGCACTCCGCCGTCAATCACGGCACCGGAAAAATTTCTGGCGTGCATCGCAGTTCCCATCAATCCGCCCATGCCAGCTATGTCGGCGCCGTCTTCGACCACCATCACATACACGGAGTTAGGCGCGCCTTGATCGATGGCCGCCAGCATGCCATCAAGTGCCTTGGGATCGTGGTTCTCTTCTTTCTTTAACTTGACCGTAACCGCGAACCCGGCGAACCGCGACGTAAAAATCGGACGCATCCGATGCGACAGATAAATTCGCTGCCCGGCGACTTTTTCCATCGCATCAGAGACCGACGCTACCTCCACGTGACGATACCCATCAAGCAGCGTTGCGTCAGAAGTTACATCAGCAGGGCGTGAGAACGCTGGAGTGATCTCAAAAATAGCGACCGTTGAAATGGCTGCTGCCAAGCTGATTGTCGCGATGAGAATCCGCGATCTTGAAGCCCCACGTAATATGCTGTTCATCTCGTGCTCCTTCGGTACGCCTGATGTGAGAAGCGTTATGGCTGTGTCGGCGGGTGCGGTAGCGCGTTCGATTTATCGATCACCCATTGCGGAAAGACCGGAGTATGTTGCGGCGGGTGACCGCGTGTGATGGCCCAATGATCAAGCCAGCTCGTTCCTTCTTCGCCGACGTATTCGTCCGGCAGGCTGTAGGCGGAGTCGCTGAGCGCATCCTGCAGCGTGACCAATTGGTAGCCGCGCTTGCGGAGCAAATCCAATAACTCGCCAATGTGGTCCGCTTCCAGCCAATTGGCATGCAGAAGTATGATTTGCTTCGGTTCATATCCGATCAGGTCCTTGGAGAACTTTTCGTAGTAATCGAAAACCGCGCTTGTATAAGAAAGATATGAACTGACAAGCTGCTGCTCGAGTGCGGTATCGCCGCGCCGCCGAGCGTCGTCGTACACGCCGGCATACATCCAATCCCACGCATCCATGGTGATAGGAGCAATGTGATAGCCGCGGTCCACGAGAAAAGCTTCAGCCTGGCGGCGGGTCTCGAGATCGCGGCCGGTGTCAAGATAAGGATGCCGGAAGTAGCGCAGCTTCATGTTGTGCTGTGCCAGCAACATCCGAGTGACCGTCTCGCCGCGGATGATTTCCTCTTCCCACTCTTTTAATCCCACGCGATTCAACGAAGCATGGCTGAAGGTGTGGTTGCCGAGATCAAATCCGTCGTCCAGCCACATGCTGAGCGCTTTGATGCGCTCATCTACTTCACCAAACTTGTAGAGCTTGCGCTCGTTCACAAAACCAACAGCGGGGATTTTTTGATCGCGCAAAGTTCCCAGCAGCTTGGTTGTCATTTCAATGATTTCGCTTCCGGTCATCGAACTCGCGCCACCCGCGGGAAGATCATCGATTGTGATTGCAATTCCACGCTGGGCAGGATTCTGCGCTTGAAGCGGCATCGCAGTCGCAAACAGCAATGAAAGCAAGATGAAATCATACGTCGCGAATACTCGCTTCATTGATGTGCTCCGTAATTTGGTCGAAAGTGGCTCGGACCGAAACTTGCCTACCTCATCCTTCACGGTGCTTCGCGGAAAAATCGCACCAACTCACTGAGTCTTGATCCCGTTACGCCGAATGCTGCCGCAGTACTTTGGACAACTGCTCCGCAATAATCTGGTCCTCGCCGGGTTGCAGCATGAACGAATTCATCGCCAGGCCGGGGCGCCCTTCGCCTCCGCCAATCACAATCGACGGCTGCCCGCTGCGCAGTATCTGCGAGGCTTGCGAAGGTGTTAGTGAGATCCGTGCATCCCACGTGATCTGCATATGCGGAACATGGTTCGCAACCTCTGGAATAAAAAACGAAGTGCTTACGCCTGGAATTTTCGTGATTTGCGCCGAAATATTTTCCAAGCGTTGCTGCCACTCTCTCGCCAGCGCGTCATGATCTTCGCTCAGGTATAGTTCCAACGCCTTCAGCATCCCCACAATCTCTTCCTTGCCCACTTTTTGACCGCGTCCTAGCGTGTCCTCGTAAGGACTGTTATTGAGCAGCGCGTAATGCACTAACTCTTCGCGTCCGATCAGCATTCCCGCGCACTGCGGCCCCCGCAGCGCTTTGCCGCCGCTGAACGTGATCAGGTCATAGCCCATGTTGGCGTAATCCCATAGATGCGACACCGGAGGTGTATCAGCCGCGGCATCATTCATGCACGGAACGTTGTGCTGCTTGGCCAACTTCGGCCACTCGTCGACTTTTATCTGTCCCGCGGAGTTGGCGAAATTCGTGAAGTGCATCATCGCAGTCCGCTCACTCACAGCCCGCCGCAACTGCTCGTGCGTCTCGATTTCGATGAGCTTTACGCCGGGTCCTCTCAGTTGGTGATCAAACGGATTGCGGTGCGTTTTCTGGATGATCACCTCAGACTTCATCCCCGTCAGATCAGGCAATTGCTTGATCAGGCTCTCATTGTCGCCGGTAAGAATGCCCGCCAGCCCCGACTGTATCGCTCCCGCCGCGCCCGAAGTGACAATCGCGCTGTAGCCTTGCGGCAGCTTGAGCATTTGCGAGATGCGCTTGCCCGCGGCCACCTCCAGCTCTGGAATACTCACGAAGTGCCGCGCTGCTTGCGCCATCACAGCTTCGACTTCCGGCCGTATGAGTGATCCTCCGAGAGTGGTCATGGTTCCTTCGCCGTTGATCACTGTGGTGACGCCCAATTCCTGGTACGGATTTCCAGATTGGCCAAGGCCTGCTGCCGCGGCACTTGGCTCTGATGCAGGCGCTTTCGTTGCAAACAGCTTTCGCGGTGCAGCAATCGCGGCTGCCACCGCACCAAGAGTTCCCAGGAACCCGCGGCGGCTCGAAGTCGAATTCATATTGGCTCTCCCGATCTATTTTTTAGATAACGCGGCAATGCAATTAATTTCCACCAGCGAGTTTCCTGGAAGCGCCGCAACCGCGACCGTGGTACGCGCCGGACCTCCATGCGGGAAATAGGTCTTAAACACTTTGTTCATCCCGTCGTAGTAATCGATTTTTGCCAAAAAAACTGTAAGCTGGACCACGTCGTCCAGATTCGAGCCGGCAGCTTCGACAAGTTTCTTGATGTTGTCCATTACCTTCGTTGTATGCGCGGCGATCTCCCACGAATCAGCCGATCCGCTATCGTGGGCCCCAACTCCGGCAATATAGGCCAAGCCATCGTGGACTACGATCGGCGAGATCATGGAATTGCCCTCAGCTGGCTTTCCTTCATCGTTCAGTTTGCGGACACCTTCGTCTTTGTGTGAGGACCTTCTGGCTTCCGAGGGCTTGGAAAGCAACGCAGCCAGTCCAAACGCGGAGAATACCGGCGCCAGAAGGCTGGCGAAATTTCTACGACTCAATGGAGTTGAATTCATAAAGCTCCTTTTTATCGAAATGAATTGCTGAAGTTCTTACTGCGGTAGAGCAAAACTAAAAAGGTCGCTCCCTGCTGCGACTGCCACATACTGCTTGCCGCTAACTGCATAACTCATTGGCGAAGCACTCATGTCCTGGCCCGTATTGAAATGCCATAACGGCTTGGCGTCGCGGGCGTCCACCGCTTCAAACGATTGCGCATCATCTCCGAAAAAGAGCAGCCCTCCACCTGTGCTCATGGTCCCGCCGGTCGAGTGCCCTCCGCCAACTTGCGGATATTTCCACGCAAAGGTTCCTGTGGCGACATTGAACGCCAGCAGTATCTTTTGAGAATTCTCGCCTGGAATATGCTTCACTCCGGTCGAATAGAACTCCTTGCCCGGTGTGAAGCGTTGCGGCTCAGGCGCCGAAAAGTAAGTTTGGCATTGCTCCAATGCCATGAAATAAAACAGTTGCGTCGATTCGTTATACGATGGCGCAAACCAGTTGGTAGCGCCAGAGTATCCTGGGCATACCTTTGTCCCAGCGGGTGTGGGCTCTACCTCGGTCCGGATCGGGCGTCCCTTCGGATCAATCCCTTGTGCCCAGTTCAGTTTTTCCACGAACCGCGTCCCCGAAAGAAATTCGCCGGTACTCCGATCCAGAACGTAGATAAACCCGTTGCGATTTGCTTCGATCAACAATTTTCGCGATAGACCTTTATAAGCCGCATCGATCAGCACTGGCGTTTCGGTCGCGTCGTAATCGAAAAGATCATGCGGCGTAAATTGGAAATACCATTTCAGCTTGCCAGTCTCCGGATCGAGCGCCAACACACAGTCGGTATACAAGTCGTCTCCCGGACGCACGCTGCCTTCGAAATCCGGTGCGGGATTGCTGGTTCCCCAGAACAACGTTTTCAACTCGGGGTCATAAGTTCCCGGCATCCACGTTGTGCCGCCGCCGTGCAAATACAAATCCCCTGGCCAACTATTAGACCCAACTTCTCCGGGCGCCGGAATAGTCCAGAATCGCCAGACGAGTTTGCCACTCTCCGCGTCATACGCCGCAACGAATCCTCGCACTCCGTCGTCGCCACCCGAGGTCCCAACTATGATCTTGTCGTTCACTACCAACGGGGCGCTGGTCGCCCCATAGTTGCTGTTCCAATCCGCGTACGCCACATCCCAGATTAGGTTTCCAGAACGCGCATCCAGGCACAGCAAATGCGCGTTGTCCGTCTCGCGATAAACGCGATTGTGCCAGACTCCAACTCCACGGCTAATGTGCCGCGACGCATCATCAATCAACCCTTCTGAGTTGGGACGCGTATAGTGCCACACCGTCCGTCCAGTTTGTGCGTCGAGCGCAAACGTGTCGTTTGCCGAGGTCACGAACATGGTCCCATTCACCACTACGGGAGTGACTTCCAGATGGTCTGAATTGCGTGAATGAAATATCCACTCGGCGCGCAACTGGTTCGCATTTTTCACGTTGATCTGGGACAACGGGCTGTAGCGCCGCCCGGAGTAGTCTCCGTTGTAAGAGAGCCAGTTGTCTGTCATCGGCGCAAGCAGGTCCTGCGTGCGAACATTGATCTCGCTCTGCACCGCGCCGTTTTCCTGTGTACGCGCAACGGCTGCCCACAATACCAATGCGAGCCGCACGCAGACCGGTACGCGTCGTATCAACTAGAAATTCCTCGCGCCAGATTGAATCGCCGCCTCGCCCACACTGCCGCGGTCTTTGTCCTGGTCATCCACCAGATGAATCGCAACTCGCTTTGGCGTGCCTTGCATTTTGATTTCCTGCCGCAATTGCACCGCCGCTTGTGGCGTGACCGAAATCAAATCGACGGATTTAATCTCCGCACCATTTCCATCTTCAAAATGCGCGACCAGTTTGCCGGGGAAGAATACCCCGATCGAAGCAGAAATCATAACCCCATCTGACGTGGCCGAGGCCGCGATCCGGCCGGCAATCACTCCGGCGTCTGCCACATTCGTGATTCGTCCCGCAATCCGCGTAGGGAACCAGTTCGTTTGCATCTCGTAAGTCTCACCGGGCTTCAGTTCCGCCATGGGGCTATTCACTTCGGCTTCCATGTAATACGGCGCCTCATCCGGCGTCGCATCGCGCAACACCGGCTTCCCACTGGAATCGATATTGACCGCCGCGCCGTTCTTGTAAAAGATCAACGAAGCCTTTCCCGGATATTCCGCGCGCTCTTGGGGGTAGAATCTCTCCACCATCGCATATTGGTTTGCAGCGTCATCTACCGCCAGCCAGCCCGCAGTCGAGTCCAGCCAAACTTCATTTTCCAGATAAAGCCAGTGGAGCAAGAACATCCCGTCCTCGGTAGAGAACGATGGATCGTCGGCCAAACCGGAGCGCACCTGATAGCCGTTGGAATACGCGCTCTGGGGATTGAGAGGTGCGAGCGCCCAGAAATCGCGATTGTACTCCTGCGGATTCCTCCGGTCCGCAGTGTCGTATTGCGTAACCGTCTGCATCGACCATCGAATCGTTCGGCTTACTGCGTTCTTCATAATGGAGCGAAAAGAAATTTCGGGCGAATTCGCGCCGATCATGATCTCACGCGAATACTGCAATCCGGTTCGCATGTCCGCAGGCCCGTCGAGACGAACGCTGCATGTCGACCCATGCGAAATGGTTTTCAGTTGATATTCGCCATCATCCAGTTCGTCTGCGATCGGACCCGGCCAGTGTTGGCCGTCGTCTTTGCCCTCCGGTAATGGCCAGATCTTGTCGCCTCCATAGTTAAACCATTTGCCATTCGCAGCCGATGGAGGAAAATACTTGCCCTTATATTTTGGATTCACGAACAGGTATGCGTGCCCGGCGAAGGTGACCTGCATCAATCGCCCGCCGAGTTGGGGCACGATCGTCAACTGCAACCAATCATTCGACATTTGCCCCGCCGCCCAACCCTCAAAAACAGTGGAACGAATTTCGCATGGGAGGTGCAGTTCCGCGCCCGTTGTTTGGGCCGTCACAAGAGTTTCAAAGCAAAGCAGGCTTACCGTCAAAAACCATGCCGTGCGTCTCACCGGTTTCGCCAAACTTTCCAGAGTGAAGATGCCCGTGCGCGGCCTCCTTCCGAATTCGAACAGAAGCCGTTGCTCGCTTGAAAAACGAATTTCATGCTTGACAGTAGATTCCGCGCTCATCCACTATTAACACGTTTTAATGCAGGCTTCTATCGTAGTACGCTTCATAATTTTGTCAATGAATCATGGCAATGAAGTTGCAGCGGCAGGGAAGTCTTAAGTGGCGTTGTTGTTCTCAATAGCAGTGGAATTCCTGAATATAAGAATCTACTCGGTAATTTCGAAAGCAGAATTTTTCCGTTGGGGGGCTACTATGCGGCGGTTTAGATTTCTATCCAGCGCGCTCGGCGCGATTTTACTTAGTTCGATTAGCCTCTGGGCTAGCATTAACGGCAGCATATCCGGGGTCGTCACCGACTCGAGCGGCGCCGTGGTTAGTGGCGCAACCGTAACCGCCACCAATACACAGACTGGCGTAAAGACCACACTCAAGACCGACTCCAAGGGTTTCTACAATTTTCCCGCTCTCCAGATCGGGAACTATACGGTGGATGTCCAGGAACAAGGTTTCAAGACCGAGAGCCGCACCGGCTTGGTCATCGACGCAAACTCCGCCGTGCGCGCCGACTTCACGCTGCAGATCGGCCAGATAATCGAGAAGGTCACAGTTGCCAGCGAAGCCGCCCACGTTGAAACCGAGAGCACTCAGATGGGCGAAGTGATCACCGCTAAAACCATCACGGCAGTGCCGCTGAACGGACGCGCCTACACTGATTTACTCGCGTTGCAGCCAGGCGTGTCACCTTATACGGCCAGCGACACCGGAACCCCGGATCTCAGCGGCCGCAACGTTGACGGTGGCTTGAATCCCGGGAACCAGTCGGTGAATGGCCAACGAGAGACCGCCAACAGCTTCATGGTCAACGGTTCCACGGTCGAAGAAGGACGAAACAACGGAGCTGCCATTATTCCGAACCTTGACTCGATCGAGGAATTTCGCATTATCACCAATAATTTTGACGCCGAATATGGAAATTACAGCGGTGGGCAAGTCAACGTTGTTACGAAGTCGGGTACCAATGGGTTCCACGGAAGTGGCTTTGACTTCCTGCGCAACACCTCGTTCGACGCCAAAAATTATTTCTCGCTTTCGAGCGATCCGACTCCGGTATTTCGCCAGAACATGTTCGGCGGCACCTTCGGCGGGCCATTGGTAAAAAATAAAACATTCTTTTTTATCGATTACCAGGGGACGCGCCAGACGCGGGCGCCGTTAGTGAATAGGACAATGCCATCGTTGCTCAATTTTGGTGGTAGTTTTGATCCTGCAAGTCCCTTCAGCAACGGCACTGATGCAAACAACAATCCTATCGCCGCAACCGTCGGTGGGCAGGCCTTCGCGGACATAATTGCCGGACGGCAAGGACTGGCGCCGGGTACATTTAGCGACGGTGAACCGTACTACTACACTGCTGCAACTATCGACCCTACAACGATTGATCCGAACACCGGGGCCGGAACACCTTATGGTTCGACCTGCACCACGTCATCGCAGTGCGTGTTCCCGAACGGGATCATTCCGCAGGACGCATGGTCGCCAGTAGCTACAGCCGTGGTCAATCTTGGCCTTATTCCCACGCCCAACAACGGCAACAACTTCACAAGTTCCGCTTTCGCCAGAAAGTTGCGTGACGATAAAGGCGGAATTCGCGTCGATCAAAACACGCGCTTTGGCAATTTCTTTGCTTACTACTTCAACGACGATTACAGCCTGAACGACCCGATTCCAGATGGCGGAGCCAGCGTTCCGGCGCAAAAGTTCGCCTACACCGCCCTCACGACAGGCCGCGCACAGCTCATCAACCTCGGACACACCAAGAATTTTGGATATTACTCGGTGAACGAAATCCGGCTGAGCTATGTGCGCAATGCGATCAATCTGGCACAACCCGAAGGCGGAGAGGGACCGAACTACAGTCTTTCCAAGTTGGGCTTTGTTACGCCGTGGGGACCGTCAGGCGGAATCAGTCCCATAGCGCCTAAGCTGGAAGGCGTGCCGTTTTTCGGCTTTAACAACTTCTCGATTGGTGTCCCAACCGTCAGCACACGCCAGTACAACAACTCATTTCAGGTTCTCGATAACTTCACCAGAGTTATCGGGACTCACACGGTGAAATTTGGTGGCCAATTTCACTATGACCAGATCGACGAAAGAAATCTGGCTGCCGAAAATGGCCAATACAGTTTCAGCGGCAGCGAGACCGGAATTGATTTCGCGGACTTCCTCATCGGCGCACCTGACAGCCTCACGCAGGCAAGTCCGCAGCTACTCGATTCGCGCAGCAAGTACTACGCACTATTTGGACAGGACAGCTGGCGGGTCACGCAAAATCTTGTCTTCAACTATGGCTTGCGCTGGGAAGCCAGCATGCCCTGGTATGACACGCAAAACAAAACCGAAACTATCATTCCCGGCAAGCAGTCGGTGAAATTCCCCGGCGCGCCTCTTGGCTACGTAGTTGCCGGCGACCCCGGCGTTCCGCGCACACTCGGCCCAACGCGGTGGCATAATTTCTCTCCGCGTGTCGGTCTTGCTTATTCGCCGAGTTCATCTTCGGGTCTGATGGGCAAACTGTTTGGTGGTCCGGGCCACACCAGTATTCGAGTTGGTGCTGGCCTCTATTACACGTCGATTGAGGATCTCTCACAGTTCCTGGAGGTCGGCGATCCGCCTTACGGCCTCTATTATGGGAGCGCCGCCCCGCCGCTCCTGGAGAAACCTTACATCACGCGGTCCAGCGGTGTTAACGTGGGCCAGCGTTTTCCGCTGCCCTTCCCGTCGACAAATGTGTCTCCGAGCCATCCTGACACCACCTTCCCGTGGGGTCAGGTCGAACCTCTCTCCTATGACTGGTCGTTCGATAATCGCAACAAGCTGCCATATTCCGAGCACTACGAACTATCCATTCAACGCCAGATCGGTCCCAACACCGTCGTCACGGTCAGCTACGTCGGCAACCAAGGCCATCGGCTGGCTACGGGCGTAGAAGCGAACCCCGCGAATCAGGCATTGTGCCTCTTTTTGAGCGATCCAAATAACCTCGGACCTGGCAGCGCGCCTCCCTGCGGTCAATTCAGCGAGACACCTCAATTCACCTATGATCCGGTAACGAAGACCGGGACTAGCACCCCCTGGATAACCGCCACCGGACAAGTCATACCTTCGGTTCGCCCGCTGGGGCCGCTTTTCGATACCAACCCTCACGAGTCAACGGTCGCAAATTCGCGCTACAACTCACTACAGGCTGGGTTGACCCATCGCGCAGGATCTTTAACGCTGGGCGCAGGCTATACCTACAGCAAATGCATGGACAATGCGTCCGGACTCGAAGATTCCACTAACCCGTTCGATCCGCGGCGCAGCATCGCCCTCTGCAATTTCGACCTTACTCACAGTTTTGTTCTCAGTTACGACTGGGCCTTGCCGTTTGACAAGATGGTTGGCTCGGGTTGGATGAAGACGCTCGCCAGCGGCTGGACTCTTTCCGGTATCACGCGTTTTGCCACCGGCCTCCCTGTCAGTCTTAGCGAAGGCGACGACGCGTCATTGATTGGCGCCAACGCGGCCGGTCTTGATGTCCCCGACTTTGCGGGCGGGGGACAGGTTTTGGCTAACACCAATCCGCGACACCAGGAGCAGACGTATTTCAACGTATCGCTTTTCAGTCCGGAGCAACTCGGGCACCTGGGCAATTCGCGTCGGCGATTTTTTCACGGGCCAGGGCTTAATAATTGGGATATGACATTGTCCAAGGTCACTAGAATTACGGAAAGCAAGGAACTCGAACTGCGAGTTGAAGCCTTCAATCTGTTCAATCACGCGCAGTTCAGCAATCCCGATGGCGGAATAGATTCCGGCCCGCCGAATTTTGTGAACGGCGTAAATCTGGGCGGCACATTCGGCTTGGTCACTTCCGCCCGCGATCCCCGCATTATGCAGTTGGGCGCAAGGTTCACGTTCTAGGCAGCCTTTGGTGAAAGCTGAAAGATAGCTTGCGGCACTTCTCCGAAATGAAGTTCGAGAACATTATGCGCAAGCCCGCTTTGCTGGCAGCCTTGCTCATCTTCTTTGCTCCACCGCTCGCGCATTCGCAGCAGCACGCGCCTACTTCTCGCCAACCTGCTCACTCCGCGCGGCACTCCAGCGGCCAGCAACTCTTTGCAACTACCTGTGCCGCCTGTCACGGGCTCGACGGTATGGGCAGTGAGCGAGCGCCGAATATCGTTACCAACCCGCAAGTTCAGAAACTCTCGGCTGCGGAGATTTCTCGCATCGTGTCTGCTGGTGTGCCGGGAACCGGAATGCCCGCATTCCAGCGTTTGGGAAACCCGGCAATCGCCTCCGTAGTGGCTTACCTCAGAGGCCTGCAAGGCAAGAACCGTCCCGTGCCACTACCGGGAGATCCTCAGCGCGGTGAGGCGCTTTTCTTTGGCAGCGCCCAATGTTCAACCTGCCACATGGCTGCCGGCAAGGGCGGGTACATCGGCCCCGATCTCAGCACTTACGGCCAGACGCATACTGCCGAAAAAATCAAGTCCGCCATCACCAATCCCGCAGAACGAGACTCGATCAAGACCATGGTGACCGCGACTGCCACGAACGGCGACCGTTACCATGGGATCATTCGCAACGAGGATAATTTCTCACTACAGCTGCAATCCACGGATGGCGCATTTCACTTCCTTTCGAAAGCCGACGTCAAAACGATCGACCGGTCCCATGGCTCAATCATGCCTTCCGATTACGCATCTCGACTCACCCAACCTCAGCTGAACGATATAGTCAGTTATATGCTCAGCCTGAAAAAAAAATCCTTGCCCGGCGCCACTCCCCACACGGATGATGAATAGCTTTATGTCCGAAATTTTCTGTTTGAGAAATGCAATGAAGGTAATGAAGATAGTCATACTTGCCCCGCTAAGCTTGTTCCTGTTCGCAATATCGTCTCCGGTTTTCGCTCAGCAGGGCGCTCGCAAATTTGAACTTCAACCAATTTCGCCAAAATTCTCGACTCTGATCCCGCCTAACGCCAAGCTCGAAACCGTTGCCACCGGCTTCGGGTTCACCGAAGGCCCAGTATGGGACCCGGCAGGATTCTTATATGTCAGCGACGAGGAAACGAATAAGATTTTCCGCGTCGATCTGAGGGACGGCCGAAAAGAAGAACTTATTTCTCTTGGCGACCCCGACGGCAACACCTACGACCGTCACGGCCGGCTGATCGATTGCGCCAGCGTATTGCGTGCCATCATCGCCGTTTCGAAAGATGGAAAATACAAAATTCTGGCCGATCGCTTCGAAGGGAAAAAATTTAACAGCCCCAACGACGTAATTGTCGGCCCAGATGGTGCCCTCTATTTCACCGATCCCACTCTCGACTTGCCTAAGGGCCAAAACCAGGAGCTTCCGTTTCAGGGTGTCTTCCGCCTCGACAAAAATGGCAACGTTCGTTTGCTTACGAAAGAACTCACACAACCAAACGGCCTGGCATTCTCTCCCGACGGCAAGAAATTCTATGTTGACGACAGCGAGCAAAGAAACATTCGGGTTTACGATGTTGCCTCGGACGGCTCGTTGACCAACGGCCGCATTTTCGGCGAGGAGCCGGGGGAGAAAAATGATGGCGTTCCCGACGGCATCAAGGTCGACCGTGATGGCAATCTATTCGTGACCGGTCCGAAAGGAATTTGGGTCTGGAGTCCCGACGGCACTCACCTCGGCACCATCGCCATGCCAGAACAACCGGTAAACCTCACTTGGGGAGGGGAAGACCTCCACACCTTATATATAACCGCCACAACTTCCGTTTACCGCCTGCAAACCACTACTCACGGTTTCGTCTCTCATTGAGCGCCACCCGCCTTTTCCGAACGCAAACTCGGGTTCACCCCAACCGGACAACTTAGCAGCCGCTCTGTTTACTGTGTTGGTTCCATCTCCCAACTGTCTTGAGTGTTGACTACACGACAGTTACGATTGATCCAAACCGGCTGGCTGCAACGAAGCCTGAGGAGATCCTGATGCGAGCATTAATCTGTTGGGCTTTGGTCTTGCTGATGCCTTCCGCGATTTTCGCGGCGGATACGCCAACTGCAGTAATCTACGGCACCGGGTCGGTATACCTCGACGGTTCGCAACTCGCCAACTCAGCCCCGGTCATGGCGGGTGACATTATCGAAACCAAAGAAGTTGGCGTAGCCCATCTTGATATGAGCGGCTCCACTGCCATCATCCAGCCCAACGCTATTGTCAGATTTCAAGGCGGCGGCCTTTCACTTGACCGCGGCAGCATCTCAATGGCAACGGGAAAGTCGCTAACCGTTTCCGCCAGAGACTTCCAGATCACTCCTGCTTCCTCCGCATGGACACAATTCGAAGTAACGCGCTCCGGTGGCACGATCCAGATCGCCGCCCGCAAGGGTTCGGTCACGATCAGCTGCGGCGTTGGCGTCCCTACTGTTATTAAGGGGGGGCAACAGATCACGCTGGCAGACGCCCAGGACTGCGGGGCCGCTGCCAAGGCAAGCTCCGGTGCGCCCCCGGCCGCTAGCACTCCAATCCTCACATCGCACGTTGCGGAACTAGCCGGTCTCGGCACCGCAGCTGGCCTGCTCATCTGGACTTTCGGCGTCCACCGTAACGATGATCCTGTAAGCCCTTATAAGCCTTAACCAGAACCGGCCCGCCAAGGCGTATCAAGAGAACCACTCCCACCCGCCAGCCTTTCTGCGCAGGTGACTCTAGTAACTTTCCCATTTTCCTGGCAAAAACAATAATAAGGTCGCAATGCAGGAGCGCCGCATCAACCCGCGCAGGAAGATGGTTCTGCCGGTGAAGATCTCCATCGGTGACGGCGCGGGGCTCGCTTACACTATGGACATCACCTCGGCCGGCGCTCGTCTGGGCGGCGTACGTGCGGGAATCGAAACCGGGCAGACCGTCAGCTTGATCCGAAATGGTCGAAAAGCAAACTTCAAGGTTGTGTGGGTCCAGCAAATCAGTCCTAAGGAAATCCAAGTCGGCATCGAGGCAATGCAAGAGGTGAACAATTTTTGGGGTGTCGACCTCTCGGAACATCAGAACGGCGGGAAGAAAGATCTTAACGCCCTGATGAGCCTGTTGGGCGGAAAGAAGTCCTAACTTTTCGCAGTGGAGCAACCGCTCTCGGCCGTTCAATCCCTGACAAATCTCCGATCAAGATTGTCTGAACCTCTGTCCTGTCTGGTCCCGCCTCCGAGAGTTGCCGAACAAGAAGAATTCATTTAGCCTCGTCAGCTATGTCGCAGGAACCTGCGGTCCCAACTTCGGGGGTTGCCCCACCTTTTGGCCCGATTTTGGCGAAGGGTGGGCTCTCACTACGGTCGGCACCACGCCAATGCGTCTTCGCAGGCGCCTCTGCCAGACTTCCTTCCTGCAAAGCTGCAAAGTGAGGAAATTCGTGGCGGATTTCTGAAATGAGTGAGCGCTTTGCCTTTTCCGATCTGCGCGAACTTTTCGCCAAGGCCAACGAGGAGAAGTCTGGCGATCAATTGGCGGGAATCGCTGCCCGTTCCGAACGCGAACGAGTCGCAGCCAAGCGCCGCCTCGCCGATTTAACTTTGGGCGAAATTCTCCGGCAGCCGCTGATCTCCCCCGACGAAGACGACGTCACTCGCCTTGTCCTTGAAACATACGACCAGCAAGCATTTCAGCGCATTTGCAGCATGACCGTGGGCGAGTTCCGCGAATTCATCCTCACCGACTCGACCAGCGAAACCGAACTGCGCTCGATTCAGCGGGCCATCATCCCTGAAATCGCTGCAGCCGTTACCAAAATCATGAGCAATAAAGATCTCGTCATGGCTGCGGCGAGGTTCCGCAACATCACCCGCTGTCGCAACACCATGGGAGAGCGCGGTGTGTTGGGAATCCGTTTGCAGCCCAATCATCCTCGCGATGACGTCGGCGGCATCCTGCTCGCCACGTTCGAAGGTCTGCTCTACGGCTGCGGTGACGCTGTTATCGGTATCAATCCCGCGACCGACTCGGTCGAGACCGTAAGTTCGATTTTGTCGGCGGTCAATCGCCTGGTAGAGATATACAAAATCCCAACTCAGACCTGCTGTCTTGCGCACATTACAACTCAGCTTGCGGCTATGGAGCGCGGTGCCCCCGTGGATTTGCTTTTTCAGTCCATTGCCGGCACCGAGGCCGCGAATCGCAGCTTCGGGATTAGTTTGGAAATGTTGCGTGAGGGCCGCGAGCAAGTCCTCGAAAGTCACGGCCATCGTGACGTCGCGTGGCGAGGCAATAATGTCATGTACTTTGAAACCGGCCAGGGCAGTGCTCTCTCCGCGAACGCGCATCGCGGAGTTGATCAGCTTACACTTGAAGCCCGTGCCTACGGAGTCGCCCGCGTGTTCAACCCATTCCTGGTAAATAGTGTGGTCGGCTTCATCGGCCCCGAGTACCTATACGACGAACGCCAAATTATCCGCGCCGGACTCGAAGATCATTTCATGGGCAAACTCCTGGGATTGCCCATGGGATGCGACGTTTGCTACACCAACCACGCCGCCGCCGACCAGAACTCCGCCGACAACCTTTTGCTCTTGCTGGCGGCGGCCGGTTGCAACTATTTCATGGGCGTGCCTTGCTCGGATGACGTGATGCTCAACTATCAATCCACCAGCTATCACGACGCGCTCTCGGTAAGGCGCCTGTTTAATCAGCGGCCGGCTCCCGAGTTTCTCGCATGGCTGCAGAAGATGGGAATCTATCGCGATCTTGAACCAGCAATGCTCGACGCTCCCGCTAAACGCCAGTTGATGGAAGGCCTCGAATTGTCGATCGCGAGGGCTAAGTAATTGTCAGCCCAACCTCGAGAACCTACAGATAAAGATAAGGAGCTGGCGTTTGAAAACGACCTGCCCGAGATTATCCAAAAAATTCGAGCTCGTACACCCGCACGCCTGTTGATGGGGCGAGCCGGCACCTCTTACCGCACCGGCACGCAGATGGATTTGCGTGATGCCCACGCCGCCGCGCGGGACGCCGTTCGTGCGGAACTCGATCTGCAAAAAGACTTCAATCCCGCGTTTCTCGCAGAGCGGAATTTGTTTGAAGTTTGTACCAATGCAGCAACCAAAGATGAGTACCTGCTCAGGCCCGATCTCGGGCGTCATTTCAGCGAGCAAGCCCGATCAGAAATCCTTCACCGTTGCCCCGCTCGTTCCGATCTACAGATCGCAATCGGCGATGGGCTTTCGGTGACCGCCGTCCGCGCTCAAGTTCCGCAGCTCCTGCCACTGTTAATTGACGCTGCAAAAATGCGAAGCTGGACAGTCGGTCAGCCGTTCGTCGTCCGCCACTGCCGCGTCGGAATTCTCAACCAGATTGGCGAACTGCTTTCACCGAAGGTTGCAATGCTACTAATTGGCGAACGTCCAGGTCTGGCGACCGCGGAAAGTCTGTCGGCCTATATGGCGCATCAACCGACACCCAGTCACACCGACGCCGATCGCAACTTAATTTCAAACATTCACACCCGCGGAGTAAGTACCGAGGATGCAGCACGCCGAATTCTGGATCTTGCGGCGCAAATGATGACGGTTCAGAAAAGCGGTTACACGTTGCGAGAAGAACCAAGTGCGCGCCGAGCTTTGGAGTAGTCTCCGGTGGGGCTCCTCCAGTTACTTGCCAACGTTCCGGCCGCCCACCCCAGCGCAAACAGAAGAAACAGCTTGCTACCCGGAACGCCCGAGCGCCATGCCCAGAGTGCGCCCAGAGTTGGGATAACCGCGGAAGACGTAACTCCTGCGGACCACATAATCGCTTTGGCCATCGGGCTGGCTTTTTGCATGGAGGCTTTCTCCGTCTGCACTCCAAAAAAAGGAAGATGCTCGAATAACCACCGCACTCCAGCAGGCCAGCCTTCTGGGTTCCCAGTTCCGCCAACCGTGTAGAAGGCGAAGCGAATGCCAAGAACTCGGCCTACCAGCCAGTGAGCAACAGCGTGACAGCAAAAATACAGCAGCATCCAGCCCACAACCATCTGGGCGATCGCAGCCATGGTCGAATGTGCCGATCGCGCCGCTGCAAGAGCAAAATAAGCGCCCACGAGCCCGCCAACCTGCACCAGATTTCCAGCCGCAATCGAAAGCCGGCCAAAAACCTTGCGGTTCGGAGATAAAACTGTGGAGTTCATGAATTGGTTCGTCGCCCCTGCCGTCCAAATGGCCGGGCTCTTCGGTGGACTTTGATTGTAATCTGCAGCCACCCTGAGCCGATAAAAGCTGCAAAGCGGGGGGACAAGGCGTGGCAACCACGTCTTGGAAACAGCCTTGTTCTCATAACCGTCATCGAAGGGCGTGAGGTGATCTTTTAGTGAACCGAACTCGTAAGCATTCGTTTGTCCGCCGACACTCTCTGAGCATTGTGTCTAGCGCGATCCTGCTCTGCTGGATCGTGCTTTACCTTCATTCCAATCCCGATACGCACTGGGGCTCATTTTTTGGCAACGCCATCGCCGACTGGACCGGTCTCGTGGTCACGGTTTTGGCTACTACCTGCATGTATGAAAGGGGCTCGGCAGAAAGCCGCAAGCCTCCCCATCACCTCTTGGCCCCGATTTGGGAAAAACTACAGGAGCACTCGCTAACTATCTTTCTCGTGGTCACTGGCGCAGGCTGGATTGCCCTGTTCGCCAAGTCCGAGCCAAATTCAAAATGGGGGCAAGTCATCGGCAACATCGTCTCTGAATGGACGCAGATTTTTGGCTTGGTGATCCTGACAAAAAAATTGATCGAGACTCGCTCGAAGGAAAGCAAGAGATGAATGTGTGGCGCGGGCGCCATCGTCCGCGAAGCTGCACATTATGTCCGTGTGGCGCGGGCGCCCTCGCCCGCGAAACTTGTGGGCATCGAATATTGTTTCTGATAACCACAACACCACTACTTGGTTTCGAGCAGTCCTTCTACCACTCCATACGCCTCACCCAGCGCCCCATCCAAAGCTCCCGGATCTTTACCGCCGGCCTCTGCCAGATCCGGTCTGCCTCCGCCTTTGCCGCCAACTTTTTGCGCCACGGGTCCGATGACCTTTCCTGCTTGAATCCGCGAGGTCAAGTCTTTCGTCACGCCCACAATCAGAGACACATTTCCATTCGTTGCCGACCCGAGCACCACGACGCCCGAGCCAATCTTGTCCCGAAGCTGATCGACCAGAGTCCGCATCTGCGCGCGCTCCAGATTGTCCACGCGATGCGCCAGTACCTTCACTCCGCGTACATCTTTTATCTTTTCACCCGCTGAAGCCACCGAAGACGAAGCCGACTTCATCCGCGCCTGATCAAGTTCGCGCGACAACCGCTTGATCTCCGCGTCTTTCTTTTCAAGCTCGGCCTTCAGCGCTTCCGCCGGAGAATATTCGGGCTGGGCTATTTCTGATTGGGTGCCCCACCCTTCCCCGCTTTCTGGGGAGGGTGGGGATTTTGAATCCGTCTCAACTGAGAGTGCCCCATTCACGCTCGAGGGTGCCCCATCCTTTCGCGTTTTTTGCGAAAGGGTGGGCCCCACGAACGCTGACACGACGTTTTCTAGCTCATAGTCTCGACGGAAGCGTTGTAACGATCCCTCTCCCGTCACCGCCTCCACCCGACGCACTCCCGACGACACGCTGCCTTCCTTCAAAATCTTGATCAGCCCAATCTCGCCGGTCGCCCCTGTGTGCGTGCCACCGCACAGCTCCGTCGAGAAGTCGCCAATCTTGATCACCCGCACCCGGTCGCCATATTTCTCGCCAAACAATGCCATCGCGTGGTATTCGTTGACCGCCACATCAATCGGCACGTTCTCAATGACCTCGACCCGCTGGTTCCGCAGCACTTCCTTATTAATAAGGTCCTCAACATCCTGCAGTTCTTCGTCTTCGACCGCGGTGAAGTGCGAAAAATCAAATCGCAGATGGTTCGGCGCCACCAGCGATCCCGCCTGCTTCACATGCTTGCCCAGCACCTCGCGCAGTCCCGCCTGAAGCAAATGAGTTGCGGTGTGATTCCGCATCGTAGCTTCGCGAATACCTGTGTCCACCACCGCATCCACTTTGTCCCCGACACGAAGGGCAAACTCAAAACCCCCACCCTCCTCCGGAGGGGAAGGGCGGGGCACCCTCTCGGTAGATGTGGGGGTGCCCCATCCTTCCGCGTTCTTTGCGGAGGATGGGGACTTTGACTTACTCGAACCAAAAGACTTCATCACAACGCGATGCGCCCTTACGCCCTGCACCGGGTAGTAGCATCCCTTCACCTCGGCGACTACGGTGTTCAACTCATCGCTGTAAAGCACTCCACGGTCCCCAACTTGTCCGCCCGATTCCGCATAGAACGGCGTGTGGTCGAGAATGACCTCGCCTTCTTCGCCAGGCTTGAGTTCCTGCACGCCTTGTCCATTCTTCATGATGGCCAGCACTTCACAATCTTCCGAACGCGTCTGCAGATATCCCTCAAACACCGACTTCGGTAGCTGCTGATACACCGGATTCGCCGTCTGCTTGGCCGCGCCTTTCCATGAAGCGCGAGCACGCTCGCGCTGCTCCGCCATAGCACGGTCGAAGCCCGCTTGATCAAGAGTCAAACCAGCGTCTCGGACAGCATCTTGAATGAAATCCAACGGCAGGCCAAATGTGTCGTACAGCTTGAACGCATTCTCGCCCAAATAAATCGGCATTTCGCGAGGCTCGAGGGTGCCCCATTGACTCTTGTCGAGTCCAACATCCTCCAAGCCCTTTTCGGGCCGTTTCGCTAATCTTTTTTCTGCGATAAGAGGCGCGAGGTCGCTCTCGAGCCTTGCCAGACCGATATCAAGAGTGTGGGCGAAGCGCTTTTCTTCTTCGAGCACAACCTCTGCAACGTGCTTCGCTGACTCGCGCAATTCTGGATAGGCATCTTGCATCAAGTCTCTTACCGCAAACACCATCTCATGCAAAAACGGTTGAGACCTCCTCAACATACGTCCGTGCCGAATTGCTCGGCGCATTATTTTGCGGAGCACGTAGCCGCGTCCTTCGTTGGATGGCGTGACGCCATCCGAAATCAAGAACGTCGTAGCTCGTGAGTGGTCAGCGATAATACGTAATGACGCTTGGTGTTCAGATCCGGTAAGTAAGTCCGACACTGCGCGCTTATCGCTGTCCGGGAAAGTTAACGACGCTGCCTTTCCAATCAGCGGCACAAACAAATCCGTCTCATAATTCGAGATCACGCCCTGCAGCACCGCCGTCACCCGCTCCAGTCCCATGCCAGTATCAATCGAAGGCTTCGGCAGCGGATTCAGTTTGCCCGACGCATCCCGGTCAAACTGCATGAACACCAAATTCCAAATCTCGACATAGCGGCCGCAATTGCATCCAAACGCGCAGTCAGGATGTCCCTGGTCCGAAGCCGCCGGGCCCATGTCGTAATGGATCTCGCTGCACGGTCCACACGGACCGGTGTCGCCCATCTGCCAGAAGTTATCTTTCAATCCAAACTCAAAAATGCGATTCTTTGCGACGCCTTGCGCCAGCCACAAGTCATAAGCTTCGGCATCGCGAGGCACGCCGCCTTCGCCGTTGAAAATCGTGACGTATAACTTGTCTTTCGGGATCCCGAACCACTCCTTCGACGTAATCAGCTCCCACGCATACGCAATCGCATCTTTCTTGAAGTAATCGCCAAAGGAAAAATTCCCCAGCATCTCAAAAAACGTGTGATGCCGATTGGTGAAGCCGACATTTTCCAGATCGTTATGCTTGCCGCCCGCTCGCACACACTTCTGCGAAGAGGTCGCGCGCGTGTAGTCGCGCTTTTCAAGGCCAAGAAAGACGTCTTTGAACTGGTTCATCCCTGCATTGGTGAACAGCAGCGTCGGATCGTTATGCGGCACCAGCGACGACGAATGCACCTCGCGATGTCCCTTCTGAACAAAGAAGTCCAGAAATTGTCGCCGAATTTGCGAACCCGTCAACATGGTGGAAGTTCAATTCTAAACGACCCGGCACATTGAATCATCGGATCATTGAGTCATTAAAACCATAATGCACTCTGGCGTCGTCTTTTTACCCCTGCATTTACGAACTTGGCTGTTCAATGATTCAATGTTCCGATGATTCAATGATTCAATTTCGGAGGAACCATGGCCTGCAATCCTACTGTTCTGCGGCAAGTGCCGCTATTCGCCTTGCTCGACGATGAAGAGACCGCCGTCTTAGCCAGCCAGGTTGAACTCAGAACCTTCGCTCCGCGGCAGCGGATTTACAAAATGGGCGATCCAGGTGATCGCGCCTATGTTCTGGTCTCGGGTTCAGTGCGCGTCACCACGGTAGATGAAGACAACCAGGAAGTCGTGGTCGATCAGCCTTCGCAAGGAGAGTTCTTCGGCTTCGCCTCTATGCTTGAGCAAACGCCGCATCAGACCACCGCGATCGCGCACGAAGAAACCGTCTGCATCGAAGTCGACCGCCACGATATTAGCGTATTACTGCAGCACAAGCCCATGGCCGGAATGGATATGCTCACCGCCCTGGGGCGCCAGTTCCATGCCTCGCAGCAACTGGTGCGCGTGCGGGCCAGCCGCAATCCGAATCAGATAATAGAAGAAGAGGAAACCCACGGCGAACGCGTTGCCGACACCGTCGCTAGCTTCGGCGGGTCATGGACCTTCATCATCACTTTCCTTTCTGTTCTGGTCGTCTATTCATCCACCAACGTGTTGCTCGGACACCGCGCGTGGGACCCATATCCCTTCATCCTGCTCAATCTTTTTCTGTCGATGCTCGCGGCCATTCAAGCCCCGGTCATCATGATGAGCCAGAACCGACAGGACAAAAAAGATCGCCTGCGAAGCGAGCTGGATTATGAGGTGAACCGTCGGGCCGAAGTCGAAATACAAGGACTGGCCAGCAAGATGAACATGCTCGGCGACAAGATTGGGGACGTCGAAGATCTGTTACGAAAGAAGTTGCCTGCGTGAAAAAACTCAGGCGTCAGTGTTCAGTCGATTCGTTTCCGAAACTTTCGAGCACGTCTTCCTCAACGTCCCACTTGCGGAGAATGATGAAGATCGTCTTCGCTCCAAAACCTGCTCGCATCAGTTGACGGAAGACTCGCGCTGCCTGTTTCTGATCTTTAGGTTTCTTCACCCGCTTGCGCTGTAAATATTCCCGCGCTTGTTTCTCTTCATCTACTTCGCTGTAAACCGAATTCACCGCCTTCTCCAGAACTTCGCTGTGAACGCCTTTTATCTTCAAATCCGTACTCACGCGCCGGCGTCCGAACTTTTCGTTGTCACGTCGAAATGCGGAGTACGTGGCCGCATATTTCGCATCGTTCAAATATCCCTGATCTTTCAACTTCCGAATTACCAAATCAACCAACGTCTGTCCGATTTCGGTATCTGCAGCCACTCTTTGCCGCAACAATCTTTTCAGCTCCGCAACCGAGCGCATTCTTCGTCCGAGCGCGCCCACTGCGTACTCGTACAATTCGTTCTCCGTTTCCAGTTTGCGTCGCGCAAAGCTCATAATCACCACAAAGTACTAGTACTTCTGAGTGCGGATATTAACAGAATCTTTACGAAACTTTTGATGACAATGGGAACTTAACCGCGTCTATATACGTAACAGCTAAACAGGAGCAAGTCATGCTTACCGTAAAGAGTGAACGGGCCGGTGATGTGGTGGTTATAAAGTGCGCGGGAAGAATCGTGCGCGGTCAGGAAGCCGCATTGCGCAACGCCGTGCTTCAGGAGAAGCTCGCGCGGGTCGTGGTGCTTGATCTTTCCGACGTCGACTCAATCGATGCCGGCGGTCTCACTTTGCTCGTATATCTGCATCGTTGGACCGAGAACAATCGCACTCATCTTAAGCTGGTGAATCCGAGCGTATTCGTGCACGAGATGTTGACCCGCACCCATCTCAGCTGTGTCTTTGACATTTCATCGTTTGATGACGCTGTGACCGTGCTCTGCGGCCGCGAACGAGAACGACAACGCGAGAGCCATACCGCCGCTGTTGCCGCGTACTGAGTGTCCATGTGGGTGGGACATTCCTGTCCGACAAATAACAAACACAAGCTGATAAACGAGAGTAAATAATCCTAGAACAGTCCCACCCGCTGTGCAGGCGATTGGCTTCCTCTGTGGCTTTTCCTCTGTGCCCCTCTGTGTTCGCTGTGGTTAGCTTTTGAGAACGAGTCGCAGCCGGGCCTACCGTCCCCCAAACCCGGTCGCCTGCATCGCATTCTTTGACATGTCGCTGGTTGAAGAAATACCCTGCATACGCAGCTTGAAGTCGTCTGCATTCGAAGCGTTCTCGAGCGCGGTTTCATACGCAACCAATCCCGCCTGGAACAGGTCCCATAACGACTGATCGAACGTCTGCATTCCGTATTGCGATGTTCCCGCCGAAATCGCGTCCCGCACCGCTCGTGTCTTTTCGGGTATCAGAATACATTCGCGGATGTACGCCGTATTGATCATGACTTCGACCGCCGGAACTCGTCCCTCGGCGTCGACCCGCCTCACCAGTCGTTGACTGACTACCGCCCTCAGCACCGCCGCCAACTGTAGCCGGATCTGCTTCTGCTCCGGAGGTGGAAACACAGCAATAATTCGGTTGATGGTTTCGACCGCATCCAGCGTGTGCAGGGTTGAGAAAACCATGTGCCCGGTTTCCGCCGCGTGCAGCGCCGTCCCAATGGTCTCCATGTCGCGCATTTCGCCGACCAGAATCACGTCAGGATCCTGACGCAAAGAAGCCCGCAGTGCCGCCGAAAAACTCGGCGTATCCACTTCCACCTCGCGCTGGTTCACGTACCCTTTTTTGTCACGATGCAGAAATTCGATCGGGTCCTCGATCGTAATAATGTGTTCCGCGCGCGTAGAGTTCACGCGGTCAATCATTGCCGCCAGCGTCGTCGATTTGCCGGATCCGGTCACGCCGGTCACCAGCACCAGTCCGCGTGGCATTTCACAAATTTGCTCGATGATCTTCGGCAAATACAACTCGTCGAGCGCGCGAATTTTCGTCGGAATTACGCGCAGCACCAGGCCCACGTTTCCGCGCTGCTGAAAAACGTTCACACGGAAGCGTCCCAGTCCGGCCACGCCGTACGCCATATCAATTTCGCTGATCTCTTTGAACTTTTGTTTCTGCCGTGCAGACATTATGCTGAACGCCATGGTCAACATGTCTTCGGCGCTTACGCGCGGCTGGTCGGTCAACGGCACCAGATCGCCGTCGATTCGTAGGTGAGGATAGTTCCCGACTTTCAAGTGCAAGTCGGAGGCGCGCCGCTCCATCGCAATTTTCAGCAGATCATCTATTTGCATGCGGACGGTTTCCCAGGACCATCTGTATGATCACCCGAATTCGTACCCTATTAAAGATGACCTAAGTAACGACGTTCTCGCAGGCGAACTACGCAGTTAGACTCGCACCACTACTTGTAGAAGTTGGGCTGTCCACCCTGCATTCGGACGTGCCAATAATTTCCTTGCAACCAAAAGCCAACTGTGAGATAACTACGTAATGCGTAGTACTCGACACGTAGTAGAGAAGGACAAGGGCACGGGATTAGGACATTTTTCCGACCCGCCGCTGCTCGTCCTCGCCAGTCTCGCAAGTGGACCCAAGCATGGACACGCCATGATCGAGGACATTGCCACCATGTGCGGTACCCGCCTGGGTCCGGGAACGCTTTATGGGGCAATCGCGCGCCTGGAGCAGCAGGGTTGGATCGAGCCACTTCCAGCCGAGGAACGCCGCCGCCCCTATCGCATAAACGGTAAGGGCTTGAAAGTTCTGCGTGCCAGGCTGACCACGCTGAAAATGTTCACCAAAGCCGGACTGGAAAGGGTGGAGTCCTTGTGAACCGAGCCCTCGCCCGGCTGCTTATTTCGCTGTATCCGCGTGACTGGAGACAGCGTTACGGCGAAGAATTTGAGGCGCTTCTTCTCGCGGGTGGTGGCGGCCTTCGCACCTCGGCAAATGTGATTTGGTCGGCACTTTGTGAGCACATCTTCTCAACTCGAGGAGGCTATATGAATCAACCCACTTTCGGCGCCATCATGAGAAAGCCGAGTGCCTTTCTTCCCCTGGCAATGTCACTTACTGCTCTAGCCATGCTAGGCGGCGCCTATATCTTTGCCGTGGCCACCGGACACGGCGGCCTTGTGCGCGAACCGGATGAGGGGGCCATTGCTCATCTCTGGCAGCTACTCATGGCCGGTCAGTTGCCTGTGCTGCTGTTCTTCGCGATCAAGTGGTTGCCACGCGCTCCGCGACAGACGTTGTACGTACTCGCCCTCCAAGCCGGAGCTGCGCTGGCGTGCATGGCACCCGTCTTCTTTCTTAATTTGTGATGCGATCGGTCACCACTGGGTCAGGATGAACTTGGGTGCCCCATTTCTCGCAGATTTTGCGAGAAATGGGATCAAGGTCTAGGCGCGCAGCAGAAAGGCCGGGATTGGCCCACCTTTCACCAACCTCACTGAGGTTGCCCCACCCTTTGTGGTTTTCAAAGGGTGGGAGAGCACCGGCCCGAGCGCCATGTTCACTCATCACAGACTCACCGTAATCGAGTGCGTAAGGTCATTCAGTGGGCGGGTGGTCGTGCCCCATCCTTTCGCGCTTTGCGAAAGGGTGGGTACCACGAACCTCGAAGAGAAGAAGAACGGCTTTCAGGCCGCGATACGCCGTATTCGATCCGGGTGTGTTGATTAACACGGGGTCCGGGCTCATTGTAAGCATAAAAGTGGAAGCTGCTCCAGGGGCGGGTGGCCACCCTCCCATTCGTGAAATAACACGAGGGGTGCCCCATTTCTCGCGTTTTTTGCGACAAGTGGGAATCACAACTTCAAATACAAAAACTAAGGCTGCCTCGCGGCAGCCCCTGTTCTTCCTTACGGCTGATAGCTGAAAGCGGGTATTACGGCAAGCTAAACGCCTCGTACACGCTGCCCGACGATCCCTTCGGATCCTTCCCGCCTCCCGCCGCCACCACTACGTACTGCTTGCCACCGACCATGTACGTCGCCGGTGTTGCGACACCAGCGTTCAGCAGAGTCGTTTCCCACAAGAGCTTCCCGTTGCGGGTATCGAAGGCGCGGAATTTTTTGTCATAAACCGTTGCACCAATGAACAACACATCGCCCGCCGTCAGAATCGGCCCACCATAATTCTCCGTGCCCGTATTCTTCAATCCCTTTGCCGCCAGCTCCGGATACTCACCCAGCGGAACTTTCCACAAATATTTTCCGCTGTTCAAATCAATAGCACTCAACGTGCCCCACGGTGGCGTAATCCCAGGATATCCATCCGGATCAATAAAGTCGTTCGATCCCGTAATGCGATATTTCATGGGCGCGCCTTCGGCCGTGCTCGAATATAGCGCGTCGCGGTCTGGGTCCGCATCGACCGGATTTTTCGCCGTCAGGTAGGCAACCAACCCATTCACATCGTGATCGTTAAGGCCAGTAAACGCTGGCATTGCGCCCTTGCCTTGCCGGATTCTCGCCTCCACCTGCTCGGCTGAGAGCCGCTGTCCCACTCCCGTCAGAGCGGGAAATACCGGTGGCTTGCCTTCGCGGTGCTCGCCGTGACAAGTGGCGCACTTATCCTGATAAAGAGTCGCCCCGTGGGTTTGCGGATCTTCGGCGGCGCCGCCCGTCTTCGCCGCATCCTCCGCCTGGCTGCTGTCCTTCTCCGGTTCGTTCGCGCTGGTTTGCAGAAACTTGATCAGCGCCTGCATGTACTCGCCCTGCAGGCTGGGAAACGCCGGCATGCGGCCCTTCCCCTGCATGATCGTGTTCTCGATCTGGTCCGCCGAGAGCCGCTTTCCTACGTCAATAAGCGATGGATATGTAGGCGGCGATCCCGTCCTCTTGTCTCCGTGACAAATAGTGCACTGGTTGTGATATGTCCTCTCGCCCGTGCTGCCGCGCCCCGGCTTGTTTTCGGTGAGCGCAATCACGCACGCCGCTTCGTTCGCGTTGATATAGATAATGCCGCGCCGCGGATCGACCGCCGGCCCGCCCCACTCCGCCCCGCCCAGAAAGCAGGGAAACACGACCGTTTCTTGATCTAAGCCCGTCGGAATGAATTGGCCGCCGCTCAAATATGTACTGAAAGTTTTTTCCGCCCATTCATGCGCCACCGGCGTTCGCTGCGTGAGCAACTCCTCCGTCAAAACCTGCCGCGTGAACGGCGAGGGCGCCGTCGGCACCGGCTGCGTGGGAGACGTAACTTCACCGGGAATCTGACTCGCCGGGAAGCTGCGCTCTTCAATAGGAAATAACGGCTTGCCTGTTGCACCGTCGAACAGAAAAAGGTATCCCTGCTTTGTGGTTTGTGCGACCGCATCTACCCGTTTCCCTTCGCGTTTCACGGTCACCAGCGCCGGAGGCGCAGGAAAATCGCGGTCCCAAATATCGTGATGCACTCCCTGAAAATGCCAAATGCGCTTGCCCGTCTCCGCATCCAGTGCCAGCAGCGTGTCAGCAAACAGATCGTCACCCACCCGGTCCGCTCCGTAAAAGTCAAACACGGCTGAGCCTGTGGGCACATAAACGATGCCTCGCTTTTCATCGAGAGACATGCCCGCCCAATTGTTCGCTGCGCCCGAATACTTCCACGCATCTTTGGGCCACGTCTCATATCCAAACTCGCCCGGATGCGGAATGGTGTGGAATCTCCATCGCAGCGCCCCCGTGTGCACGTCGAACGCGCGAATATCCCCGGGCGGGGATGGATGCGTTTCCGGATTGCGCCCGCCCACGATGATCAAGTCTTTGTAAACAATGCCGGGACTCGTCATCTGCACCGATTGCAACCGGTAATCACCGCGCATGTCCTTCCGCAGATCGAGGCGTCCCTGCTCGCCAAATTCTGCGATCGGCTTGCCATCTTCCGCATTCAGCGCATAGAGAAAATTCGTGACCGAGGCAAAAATGCGATTCTCTTTTCCGTCCGTCCAGTAGGCCAGCCCCCGCTCCGGACTGTTTCCCTTAATTCCGGAATCGAACTTCCAGATCAGCTGTCCCGTCGCTGCATCGAGCGCGAGCACCTTTGACGTTGCGGTATAGGCGTACAGAACGCGGCCGACGATCAGGGGACTGGTCTCCAGCCCGCCCTTTTCGCCGCCATCAAACTTCCACGCCAGCTTGAGCTTGTGAACGTTTTTCCGATTGATCTGCGAAAGACTTGAGTAATGGTCGGCCGCCGCCTGCCCACCATACACCGGCCAGTCTTGCGTGGCTTGACCTTGGCAGAACGTAGGAATTGCAATCGACATGGATACAATGCTGAGAAAAAGAAATCTGGATACTAACCCCATCGCTCCCCCTCGACCTTGTGTAGCGCTGACTACCTTTCATGCGACTGCCTTGAGTGTCCGTGCATTATAACGGCGGCGCCTGGCCGCCGGTTTTCACGGTAGATAAATTGAGGGTTCACTTCTCCCGATCACCAAGCGACGAGGGTGCCCCATTTCTCGCGTTTTGTACGAGAAGTGGGAATCACAATTTCAAATACAAAAAACAAAGGCCGCCTTGCGGCGGCCTTTTTCTGATGTAACAGCTGAGAACTAATCTCCCGCCACTGGCTCCGCCAACTCCGGTGTTTCTCTGTGTGACTCTGTGCCCTCTGTGGTTAAAGGTTTAGCGCCGTTCGGTTTCCCCAGCGCGCCTAGCGGAATGAATCCATTCTCGGCCACGACTGGTTTTTCCTTCAGCACGACTTCGCGATACAGCGACGCCATACGCGCGTTGTACGCCGGATCAGCCTTCTGCTTGGCATCGCGCGCCCGCTTCTTCTCTTCACCGGCGTTCTTGGCGATGCCCAGCTTGTCCAGATCGTGCTGCTCTTCCTGCGTGACAATTCCTTCCCGCAGATAGAGCGAGTGCTCGTTCGACTCCATACCCACGCTCTTGCCACCGGCAAAAATCTCATGCCGCCCATGCTCTTCGTACCACTTGGTGAGCGTGGCCGTCATGTGCATCTTCTCGATAATGTTCCGCCAGCCTACGCCCGTGTTGTACGCGCAGAATGAAATCTCGCCTTCCTGCGTGGCATACGGGATGATGCATTGCTCGGTGCGCCGGAAGTCGTAATTGAACAAGTCCTGGAACCACATTCCCGCGATGAACAGGAAGTTCCACCGGTCGTTACGCCGCTTCATGACGTCGTCAATGCTGCGGTCCGGCCCAACTTTACCGTAGTCTTTGCCAGTCGCATTGAAGTTCTTATCGAACTTCTTCAGCAGGTCCATCAACTTGAAATGTTTCGGCGACTTGAACGGATCGTAATTCTTCATCAAACACAGCGCCATTCCGAAGATGGTCAGGAACTTCCCGCGCGACGCATCGTTGACCTTGGCAATGTCCTTCGCCAGTTGATCTCCGTGCAGGAACGCCGTCACCGGAACTGCTTCCTTCGTCTCTTTATCGATCATCACCGCCATGCCCGTCCCGCAATTCGGGTGACAACCGCAACTGAGTTGGCCCCAGTCGTTTTTGAGGTCGTTGACGTGCATCAGGTCGGCCCAATCGCTAAAGGTGGACATGAAGCTGATCGGGAACCAGTCGCGGGCAGGTTCGCCCAGGCCGGTTTGACCTTTTACGTCGTGGGCCAAATGGGACAGCGTATAACGCTGCGCCATGCGGCGCTCGTCGGTGATGGCTTCATCGCGTCCGGTGAAGCTGACCGGCTGGAATGAAAGGAAGCCGATCTTCTTAGGATTGTCGAGTGCGAACTGGATGATGCGTCCGACTTGCTCGTTGTTAATGCCGTTGACGATGGTCACGACCGGGACGATTTCAACGCCGGCGCGATGCAGGTTGTCGATGGCTTTAAGTTTTACGTCGAACAGATTGCCGACTTTCCGGTGAGCGTTGGCAGCGTTGCCTATGCCATCGAATTGCAGATATGCATAACGCATTCCAGCTTCAGCGGCTTGTTGTGCGAACTCGAAGCTCTTGGCGAATTCAATTCCGTTGGTCGCAGCTTGGACCGAGTTGTATCCAACCTTGCGGGCGTAGCGAACTGCGTCCAAGAAATAAGGAGACAGCGTCGGCTCGCCGCCCGAGAACTGCACGCTCATCTGACGCCGAGGCTTAATTGTGATGGCGTTGTCGAGCATCGTCTTGATTTCTTCCCACGTCAGCTCGTGCACGAAGCCGACCTGGTTGGCATCCATGAAGCAGGGATCGCACATCATGTTGCAGCGGTTGGTTAGGTCGATGGTGAGCACCGAGCCCCGTCCGTACTTCACTGTGGACGAGCCGTGCTTGTGCAGCTTTTCGTCGTTGTGGGCGGCGATGTCGCGGCCCGGGAATACGTCTTCAAGGTGCTTGGAAAATTCGGTATCGACGGACATCAAGTCCTGGAAGCGGCCATGCTTCGGGCACTCTTTGACCATCCAGATCTTGCCGTCTTCCTCGATGAAGGTGGCTTTGATCTCGCCGACCTTTTCGTTCATCAGCACTTCATAAGGAAGGTGGCCGTCGAGAATCTGCTGACGGATTTCGGGCACGCACTTAGGGCAGAGAGAATCGGTGGCGCGGGGCCAGCCGAGCGGCGGCTTGGACTTCTGGTAAGACTTGAGCAGCGGCTTGTCTGACCATTTTGGCGTGGGCGACGGGCTCGGCTTAATACGGTTCAGACGATCGAATACGAGCCACGCTCCTCTCGCGCCAAGGGTGACTGCCTTCTCTACATATTTAATAGGCTTGTGCATGTCTTGCGTGCCCTTTCGAACTACTGGATTGAACTGCGTCGTTGGTCATTTGTCCTTGGCCCAAATCCCAGCTTTTCAGCATTGGATTTGCCAACGACCGACCACCAAAGCCCAACGAACATTAATGGTTTTCAGTTCTTCTATCCTATTGAGCCACCGTGGCTAAGGCACGCAATTGTCAACGAGAGGTAAAAAAACGGGGTTGAGTGGGTAAAACTGGCAGTGGGCGGAGCCTAAGTTATTGATGGGATTAGGGCTTTCATAGTGCACAATCCTCGTTTTTGGCGTCCGAACGACGAAGGATGAAAACTGTCGCAGGTGTTCACGGAACGGCGTTGGGCAGGTCCACGAACTCGGTATCTACGGCGCCGGATGGGCTGATGGTGTGGACGGCGAATCCCAATGTGCCTCCCCAGGGGAGCCAACTTGTGCTTGGGCCATCGCGCCAGGTTATCTCTCCCCACTCGAAGATCTTGGCGCTATGCCAATGGCCGACAAGAACGGTCTTTACTCCCAACGCATGCAGGGCGTTCATCTCGCGTGTGCGGTAGGGATCGCTGATGATCCAGTAGGGCTTGGTGTCAGGGGGAAAGCCGTAGTCGCGGGCGACAGGGATGTGCTGGACGGCTATGGGAACGTGTCCCGCCCCAATTGCGGACTTCTCCTGGGTGACAATACTGTTCATCCAGTTCAGCATTTGAGCGGACTGGGCCTGGGTATACGTGGGCAGCGGAGGCGGGCTGGTAGCTGAGTAGTTGGTGTAATTTCCCAGTAATTGAGAATCGACGACGATGATATCCACGAACTTCACGGTAAAGCGATAGTAATCGGCGCCAAAGACGCTGCGATACGTGGATACATCCAGGGTATGCACGTCGTGATTTCCTGGAACATAGTGCACCGGCGCCTTCAGGTTCGCCAGAATCGATTTGGCCTGCAACCAGCATGACTGGCCTTCGCCAATGTCTCCAGAGACGATGACCGCGTCGACTACTCGGCGATTGATCATCTGCACAGCCGCGTTCAGGTTAGTGGCGGCGTGAGGCGCATGCGTCGAATCACAGATGTGAGTGTCGCTGATCTGCGCAATCACAACCTGGGCGAGTGCTGGCTTTGACGAACATACTCCTGCAACCAGGGCCAGCAACAAACCTGCGAGTCTTGCGAATTTGCCGCTGTACTCTCCTCTGAACTGCCTGCTTTTTGGTGGGTGGACTGTGTGGGAACCAGGGGACGAAAGGTACTGCTCGACTGCGGGGCGCACGACCGAACTCCTGCCACGATCTGATACTGAGCTGCTGGCGCGCGCAATCGGCTAGCAGTCGTAATTTTTCATACGCGGTCTTGATACAAGCTAAATCCCCAAACAGTAGGCTGGACGCTGGGTTTGACGCAGGACAGTGTCTTCTCTCTGTTAAAAGCGCACGTCGAAGAATTTCGTGAGTCCAATTACATGTATATACATCTATTCCGGTATGACCCAATCCCCAGTCCCAAACTTGCCATGCGTGTGCAGCAGCGTACGCCGCGCTTCCCGCGCGTTGACGCAGTGTTATGAGCAGGCGCTGCGACCGTTAGGACTGCGGGCCACGCAGTTCACGATCCTGCAACTACTCTCGCTCGCGGGAGAGGTGTCGCAAGGCCAGCTGGGCGAAATGCTGGCCATGGACAGCACAACCTTGACTCGCACTCTGGAGATCATGCGCCGGGAGGACTGGGTGGCCGAGCGTCGCGGCGAAGATCGACGGCAGCGATGGTTGCGACTGGCCAAGGCAGGAAAAACGCAGCTCGACCGAGCTTTGCCAGTTTGGGAAAAACTGCAATCACGACTCCGCGGTCAAGTAGGCGAGAAGGCGTGGGAGCTGATCTTTCAACTCACGAATCAACTAACGAAGCTCACTACTACCAATTGTCAATAAGGAGACTCTTTTATGAAAAGCTATGGAAAACTCGTCGGGGGACTCATCGCTGCCTGGTTCGTTCTTGCTTTTTCAGCGTCAGCCATGCATGCATTTGAAACTGGGTCGCAGCGCGTCGGACTCGCAGTTGCAGTGGCTGCGCTGACGCCCATCATCGTTTTCTCGGTTTGGTTCGCCACCTCAGAACAATTCCGGCAGTTCGCGTTGTCGGTGAATCCGCGCATTCTGACGTTAATGCAGACGTGGAGAATTCTTGGCTTGGTTTTTGTCATCCTTGAAGCGCGAAAACTTCTTCCCGCGGTATTTGCGTTTCCGGCGGGATATGGCGACATTGCCATTGGGGCCACGGCGTGGTTTGCTGCGCTGAAGCTGGCTAACCCAAAACGTCGCAATAGCTTTATTCTGTGGCAATCGCTTGGTATTACAGACTTGATCGTGGCTGTGAGCCTGGGCACGACGGCTGTATTGATCAGTCCGCACGCTCCTTCCATGCTTCCATTAACGGTGCTGCCGCTCAGTTTGGTCCCGACATTCCTGGTGCCGCTGTTTATGATTTTTCACGTGATCTGTATTGCCCAAGCCAGGATGTGGCGCACAGCCGCGGCCGATTCTCGTGCCTCTGGAGAACCATTGCGGAGCGTGGCTGTGTAAGCGCACACGAGAGCATCCACTTCTGGCAAAAGCGGCGAGAAGTGGGCAGCCCGGCAACGACGGTGAATCCTTGAATGTACGACGGAACTCTATCAACCAAGACCTTGCGAAGGTAAATCGATGACAAAACGATTTTGGAGCTGCGCGCTTATGACGCTCCTCAGCGCCGGCGTGAGCGCTGGGTTTTCTGTTCAAGGCCTTTTCGAGTCGGGTAGTAGCGACAGCTTCGCCCGCTATGCGGCTTCGCGAAGCGTCGCCTTACTGCTATCAGTGCTGATCGCGATCGGTGTTCGTTCACGAATGGCAATCGCGTTTCTGGGGATCACCATGACGGCTGTGCAAGGGTTTGACGGCGTCATCGGCGCGCTTGCTCACGATCCCTCGAAGACGTACGGACCATTTGCCTTTGCTGTGCTGAATGCACTCGCGGTGAGCTGGCTGCTGCGAGGGCAGGGGAGTCGCTCGAAATAGAGTTTCGTTCGCTAGCTCTCGTTTGACGGAATTTCTGGATGCGAGCCTCGCGGACAGCCGCGCCCGTACTCGTGTCCGAAGGTCAAGATAGCTCACTCCAGCAGCGGTTTGAAGCTAAGCACCAGGCTCTCAACGAAATCGACCAATTGATGGAGCGATGGGAGCAGCGCATTTGTCTGTCCAATCTCAGACTCGCTGATCGCTTCCTCGATCTCGGCTTGGACGTCTCGCTCCACGTTCGGCTCGACTCCGGCGAAATGGGGGTTGTCTGCTTTCAGCAAATAAGCTCCGTCGAACCAATCCGCAGTGAACAGAAAATCGTGCGCAACGGTAAAGAGGGTACGGTGCTTGTCGATGTTATCAAGCTCGTGGATGCGCCAGAGCGCATCGTTCCCGCCTTTGTACGGTTTGAGCTTGTCGATAGCTTCTATTGCCGCAGGCGTCATTCCTTTTACTTTTCTAGCCTTGTCGGTTTCATACTTGGCGAAAGTCTCCGCGATCGGAAATTCAATCTGCCTAAGCTCCTTGTCGGTGAGTGGCACAACGGGTGGAGCAGTAGTCACTCCAACTAAGACAAGCTGCTTTGCAAGATGATCAAGGGCGGACCTGAGATTGTGAACAACGTCGCCAGCGATTGCGACGGCCTCAAAGGAGAGAGTTGGCACCTTCTGGAACTTGTTGGGATGAAGCAGGACCATGGGATTGGGAGCGATACCGGTATTTGGATCGGGCGTGAGTATTGTCGTGTGTTGAAGGGAAAGAACCTCGGCTGCGAGGTCACGGAGGTGCTTCTTGGCCCGCTCGATCTTTACCCGAATGAGGATTAGCCGATCTCTGGCATCTAATTTGTCTTTCCTGCTCATACTTGTCCAAATCGCTTGCCGTTTGGCTTACGGTGGATGTTGTGCAAGTTCCGACCGAGGCAGCAACTCTAAGACTAAATTGTATTTAGCTGGATTTGGTTTGGCGGGGTGTATTGTTGCCGAAATAAAGTTCGGCGGGATGGCCCACCTTTTGCGACACCGCCCAAACCGAGGCTGCCCCACCCTTTGCGGTTTTTCCGACGGGTGGGCAATTTCGCCAGTCCGGGCACCGCCGAGTGACAAGACAGATGGGAGCGCTGAATCGGTACGGCTGGAAGCCGTACCCTTCCACTCCATACCTCTTTCTAACTCAACCCAAAAATTCCCGAAATAAAACAATCACGAAATATTTCAACCGGGAACGGCACGAGTTCCACTCGTGCCGATTTAGTCTTCGTAAGGATGCGGCTTCCAGCCGCTGAGGTACGCTCGTGAAGCCTACTCGTCTGATGTCTCCGCCGGGAACATATTTCGTGACTTCTCGACTTCGTCTCTTCTTCTTAAAACCAAATGTATGTCCCCAGCGGCTAAAGCCGCTCATATTCACTGCCCAATGGGGCACGACTAGAAGTCGTGCCCTTCCCGTCCACGCCCTTGACGCAAACCAAGATTCCCGAAACAAAACAATCACGAAGCATTGCAACCGGGAAGGGCATGAGTTTCACTCGTGCCGATATAGGCTAACGATGACGCGGCTTCCAGCCGCTGAGTACGCTCGTGAAGCCTACTCGTCTGATGTCTCCGCCGGGAACGTATTTCGTAACATTCTCGACTTGGCAACGGCGCAGACTTTTCGTTGTGGAACCGTATGCGCGTCTCTTCTTGAAAACAATCTATGCCTACCGTCGCGAAGGAAATTTCCAGCTGCATGCTTTCGTCCTAATGCCCGAACATATTCATCTGCTGCTTACACCGGCAGAAGACGTCACACTCGAACGCTCGGTGCAGCTCATCAAGGGCGGCTACTCGCATGCGTTCGGAGTTGACTTCGGTAAGCACAAGGAAGTTTGGCAGAGAGGCTTCACAGATCACCGGATTCGAGATCGTGAAGATTTCGAAAAACATCGGCAATACATTCACCACAATCCCGTGGCGCGCAGGCTCGTGAATCGGGCAGCCGAATATCGCTACTGCTCGGCACATCCAGGATTCAAGCTGGACCAGCCGCCCTCAGCGGCTAAAGCCGCAGTTGCATAAGCGAGAATCGGCACGACTAGAAGTCGTGCCCTTCCCTTGCTTGCCCTTGAACTCGCGGGTGAGATCTCCCGTTCACCTCGAAAGTCAAAAGCCCGACCCCTTCGACTGCGCTCAGGGCAGGCTCTCCCCAAAAAACGGGGAAGTGTGGGGCACCCGGGTCTTTTATGGACGGGCGAGGACGCCCGTCGCTCCACACTCATAAATTTTGATGGAGTCTCTAACGTTCGCGGGCGAGGGCGCCCGCGCCACACAATTCCGGTTTCATCAAATGCCAGGCTTCGCGATATTTTTCCAGGCGCATTTGTTTCGCTTTGCGATGAGGATAAAAACGGAGCATGGGCGCGGGCATGCAGGCTCGGACGGGCAGCACGTACCAGAGATCAAGCGGGATGACGTGGGCGACGAGGAAGTCGATGTCCTTAGGGCCATAGACGGCGCGGCCTTTGCCAACCGTATAAGTGGCGCGAGTTTCATAGGCGTGAGCACGGAGACTGTCGGTGGCTTTGATCTGGACGCGGAGCAGGCGGCGTCCGTTATCGAGGATAAAGTCGTAGCGCTCGGAGTCTCCCCAAGGCTTGGCGACGCCAAAGCCGAGCTGACTAGCTCTGTGAAGGAAGGCGGCTTCGGAGCGCTCTCCACAGCGCTTTGTGTTTTTCAGTTTTCGTTTCATTTGGACTCCCCGACTGCAAAGAAGCAGACATGGTGGAGCAGGCCTTCAGGCCTGCGGTTCAGGTTGTGATGATTTCGGCTTTAGCCGCTGAGGACCTCAGGGGCTAAAGCCCTCGGTTTTTAGAAGGCGTAATGCAGCGCTGAAAGCGCTGCTCCACCCATCCCCCTCAGCGGCTAAAGCCGCTGAGTACCGGCGGCGATATCGGCACGACTAAAAGTCGTGCCCTTCCCGTATTGGCTCGGCTCTTATTTGTGCGGGTAGTTCGTGCCATACGAATTTCCCACTTCTCGCAAAAATCGGCGAGAAGTGGGGCACCCATGTTTCCGTACGGACGGGCGGGGACGCCCGTCGCTCCACGTTCAAAATGGACCCAAAGGCAAAAGCCCCATCCCTTCGACTGCGCTCAGGGCAGGCTCTGTCGCAAAAATCGCGATGAGGATGGGGCACCCGCTGGAGGTGTTGTCTGGACAGGCGAGGACGCCCGTCGGTCTCACATTCAAAATTGGCCCCAAAGTCAAAATCTTCACCCCTTCGACAAGCTCAGGGCAGGCTCTCCCCAAAAGCGGGGAAGGTGGGGCAACTGGTATGGGTCATCTATGGACGGGCGAGGACGCCCGTCGCTCCACTTACTCTTGAGTATGAGAATGTGGCCCAGAAACACGAAAGGCGCAGCGATAGCTGCGCCGGTTTAGTTATCTTCTAGTTATAGGATAGCAGTTCTAGAAGGGAATTGTGCCACGTTTGGGAAGTTTATATTCCGTGCTGGATGTGCGGTTTAGGGGAAATTGTGTGTGCGGAGGGGCTTGACAAAGTTTTCAACAGGGAAAGTTAAGCAGTACGGCCGCAGTCTGCCGATGATGGCCCGGGCCTTATTAGAGGATGATTCGCAAGGCGAATGATCATACCCCATCTAATAGCCTAACCGCAGATTCCTCGACTTCGCTCGGGATGACAGTAGCAAGAGTTAGGTAATGCAGCGCTGAAGCGCTGCTCCACCCAAAGTCAAAAGCGTCGGACAGGGAATGTCCGACCCACACGGGCTGCAGCCGTTCCCACAGAGTCGCAGGTGATCCCGTTTACTGCACGTGTGGCGAGATGCGGCATAAGGTTCCTCTCACGCACGCAAGCGCCCGTGTCCGGAATGACACTGTTATGGAGGTTGGATTTGGCATGGCTGAAGCCGTGCCCTGATACGAACCTGCTTGGGAGTGGCGCCCGTACCACGCAGCTCCCACTTCTCGCAAAAGCGGCGAGAAATGGGGCACCCCCGGCCCGACCTAAACGCTCTATGTCCGCGGGCGAGGGCGCCCGCGCCACATACCCACTTCTCGCAAAGGCGGCGAGAAATGGGGCACCCCCGGCATTCATCTTTCATTCACGCGCCCTTAACCCCTTTTTGAAGATGCTCCCGGTAGTCTCATTTGGACTGCCAAGGAGGCTTGCCTGTGATCTCTCGGATATTCTTATCTATCTCTCTTGCCTTAACGATGATTCTGTTACCCGGACTTGCCCAGGCTGATGGCCACGGTGATCAGCATGTCGAACATGTTCTGCTGATCAGCGTGGATGGGCTGCACGCGCTTGATGTCGCGAACTATGTTCAATCCCATCCCAATTCTGCGTTGGCTGAGCTGTCGAAGCATGGAGTCACGTATTCCAATGCACGCACTCCGGCAAATTCGGATTCTTTCCCCGGGCTTCTGGCGCTAGTGACCGGTGGCTCGCCAGTCACGACCGGATTGTTTTATGACTTCAGCTACGACCGCAAGATTTTCGACGCGACCAATACGACCTGCTCGGGCACTCCCGGCAACGTCATGATATTCGACGAAAGCATTGACCGTTACAACGCACAACAAGTATCGCTGAACGTGATCGATCCTACTAAGCTGCCTCGCGTGCTGGTGAATGGGAAGTGTGTCGCATTGTTCCCGCACAGTGCGTTGCGCACCAACACAATTTTTGAAGTGGTGAAAGCTGCCCATGGACACACCGCCTGGGCCGATAAGCACCCGGCCTACGACCTGGTGAACGGGCCATCAGGCAAGGGAGTCGATGACCTATATACTCCGGAAGTCACCAACTTCAATGGATTCGACAATACCGTCAGCGTAGTTTGCACGGTGCAGAACGACTACTTGAAGGTGCAGGCGATCATCAATGAAATTCATGGAAAGAATCATGACGGAACGCCAGGGCCTGGAGTTCCAGAAGTTTTCGGCATGAATTTTCAAGCAGTGAGCGTTGGGCAAAAACTGGCGCACGATAACTCGGATGGCAGCTGCGTCAGCGATACTGGGGCGCTGGTGGGACAGCCCGGTGGCTATACCGATGGCGCGGGAACTCCAACCGCAGTCCTGCAATACGGTTTGGACAAAACCGACCAGGCGCTCGGTATGATGATTCAGGCGCTCAAAGATCAGGGCATTTACGACTCGACCTTGTTCATCGTGACTGCGAAGCACGGACAGTCGCCGATCAATCCAGTAAAAACCAACAAGCCTGGCCATTTCGCAGATCTGGTTGCGACCCTGCCTGATGCCGGCACCGACCCCGCTGGAATTGCAATCGCCGGCGCGGGCGGTTGCTCGACTGGTCCGTGCGGTCTAGTGCAGGACGACGACATTGCGCTGATCTGGCTCCAAGGCCAGAACGCAACCGCAGCGCAAGTTGGCGCTTACCTCAACAAGAACGCCAATGCGTTGTTCATCGATGAGGTCATGGCGGGCAATGAGCTGAAACTGAAGTTCAACAGTCCGGCCACAGACAGCCGCGTCCCGGACGTGATCGTGCAACCCATTTACGGCACCATCTACACCGGCTCAACCAAAAAGAATGCCGAGCACGGCGGGTTTAGCTTCGGAGATACCAACGTCGGGCTAATCGTTTCGAACCCCGGGCTTTCACCGTCGGTGTTGAAGACGCCAGTAGCCAGCTCGCAGGTCGCGCCCACGATCTTGAGCGCGCTGGGTCTTGATCCTGCTACGTTGAAGTCGGTGCAAGTCGAGAAGACAGAAGTGCTTCCTGGACTGCCGTTCAAGGCTTCGGATCGAGAACACTAAGAAGTCTGCCGTCTGGTGGGACTAAAAGCCCTGGCGAAAGCCAGGGCTTTTTTATTTCTTTTCGGAGGGTCGCAGAGACTGCGCTGGGGTGCCCCATTTCTCGCCGCCTTTGCGAGAAGGGGGACTTATTCGGGTCAACTGCCTGGCCAATGCCAGGGGATGAGGGTGGAGCAGGCCTTATCACTGCAACGGCTTGCCGATTTCCCAGTGGTGGCCGAAGGGATCGACGAGGCGACCGACGCGCCAACCATAAGGCTGGTCGGTGACCGGCGAAACCGTTGTCGCTCCGGCTTTGAGCGCGCGGGCGAAGTCGGCATCGGGGTCCTCGACCACCATGACCATGCGAACCGTCGCGCCGCCGCGAAACTCAGCGTCCAGTGACTCAGGACTGAAGTTTTTGTGCTCGGGAGATTCGTCGGACATCCAGAAATCGGCTTCTCCCACGGCCAGTTGCGCGACAACTTCGCCAGTATCGCTCTCGATGCGGAAAAGCTCGCGCGCTCCGAAGGCCTGCTTGTAAAATTCGACGGCCTTGGCGCCGTTGCGGACCGAGAGCATCGGGGAGATGGAAGTTTTTGCCATGGCGTTCTCTCCTGAAAAGAACAAGGCATATTGTGGCACAGGCAGTCGTCAGCCATTCATCCATCAGCCATTCAGCGATCAGCCCGTACCCTTTTTTCCCCAGCCGTGGAACGGCGACAGAGTGCAGCAGCCCAGGGCGCAAGCCGTGGGCTGAGCACCAAGAGCAAATTAAGCCCCGCAGGGGCGAAAGAAACACATGGCGAGAGCGCGGAAAAACAAGTGTCGTAATTTATTTCTTAAGGTAGAGGAAGAAGAACAGCACGCCGACGAGAACGAGAGCTGCCGCCAGAAAACGAAGGAACGAGCTGCTGCCGACGGGAGTGATGGGTGAATTGCCGTCCAGACTGGTGTTGGAAAAAGACGATGAGACCGGAGAGCTGGGCTCCAAGGCGCCGGAATTTTTCTGACGTCCCTTGAGAAAGCGAGACAACAGCTCACCAGCATTGCCGTTTGAGAGAATGTATTCGCGTCGAACCTTGCCTTCCGTGCCGAGTTTCGTCACTGCGATTTTCACTTTTCCATCAATCTGCTGGTGTTTGAGCTGCTCGACCAACTCTGGCGGAAGGTTCTTTTCGACAAGCGCGACTGCCTTATCGGTGAGCCATTGCTCGACTGCTTTCTTGGTGCCGCCTTCGGCAGATTGCAAAGAGGTATCGCCGGACTGTGCGGTGAACCCATTGGTCTTAGTGTCGAGTGAGACGAATTTCTTTTCGAGAGAGATTTTCAATCCCGGGATCTGGCTTTCGACCTCGGAAGTAATTTTGTCTTGAATTTGTTGCTGTAGCTCGAAGCGAGTGGCGCCTTCGAGTGGCGGAACAGTGGGATCGTCGCAACGTGCGATAAATCCGCCTTCGGGCTTAGGCTCGATGCGATAAATGACCCTCGAGATTGTGCGCTTGATTTCCATCAGCTTTTTGAGATTGTACGGCGACTTTGCGGAGTAACAGAGAACTTAGGTAACTGCGTCTACAGACTTGCTGCTCGCACGGCCCGCGAGAAGTCGGTCACCACAGCCTGGAGAGTCGGATACAATACTCGTTTCTGAAATGCTTGCGCTTGCGATGAGCGAAGCCGAGAGGATGATGAGCTCGTGATCGTAGGAGTGCCGAAAGAAATTTATCCGGGAGAGCGGCGGGTGGCGCTAACGCCGGTGGTCGTGCCGATGCTTGCCAAGGCAGGGCTGGAGATTGCAATCGAGGCCGGGGCGGGAGTAGCGGCTGGCTATCCGGATGCTCAGTATCAGGAGAGGGGCGCGAAGATCTTGCCGGACCGTGCGGCAGTGTTTGCGCAGACCGACATCATTGTGCAAGTGCTCGGCCACGGCGCCAATGACAAGAACGGCGAAAGCGATCTGCGGCTGATGCGGCGCGGGCAGGCGCTGGTGGCGTTTCTGCGGCCATTGGGATCGCCGACGAACGACGGCAAAACCGATGCGAGCAGAGTGCAGGAGATCGCGCAAACGGGCGTGGCATCGTTTGCCGTGGAGTTGATGCCAAGGACGACGCGGGCGCAGAGCATGGACGCGTTGTCGTCGATGGCGTCGATCGCCGGGTACAAAGCGGTGCTGGAGGTAGCGAACGCGCTGCCCAGAATCTTCCCAATGATGACTACCGCCGCAGGAACGATTATGCCCTCCCGAGTGCTGATAATTGGCGTGGGCGTCGCCGGGTTGCAGGCAATTGCTACGGCGAGGCGGCTGGGCGCAGTTGTATCGGCTTACGATGTGCGTCCGGCGGCGAAGGAGCAGGTACAGAGTTTGGGAGCAAGATTTGTGGAGTTACCACTCGAAACAAAGGATTCGCAAGACGCCCGAGGATACGCGAAGGCGCAGGATGAGGCGTTTTACGCCAAACAGCGTGAGTTGCTGGGGCGCGTGGTGGCGGAGAGCGATGCGGTGATCACGACGGCGGTGGTGCCGGGGAAGAAGGCTCCGGTGCTGGTAACGGCGGAGATGGTGAAGGGCATGGCGCCGGGTTCGGTGATCCTTGATCTAGCGGCAGAGCGCGGCGGGAACTGCGAGCTCACACGCGCCGGCGAAACTGTGGTTGAACATGGAGTAACGCTGATTGGGCCGATCAACTTGGCCAGTGGGGTGCCACATCATGCCAGCCAGATGTACGCGCGGAATTTGACGTCATTTCTTGCGAACCTGGTGAAGGATGGAAAGATGCGGCCGCCGGAGACCGACGACATTATCCGCGACACGTTGTTGACCCAGGGCGGGGAAGTGGTGAATGCGCGGGTGAGGGAGTTGTTGGGATTGCCGGGATTAGTGACGCAGAGTGAATAAGAGTCAACACCCCTACCCTCTGCGAAAAGCGCGGAAGAGCGGGGCACCCGATCGATCTCTGTTCTTCGTCGTTAAAGGCTTCTAAAGGTTTTAACCGCAGAGTTCGCAAAGGTACCGTGAAGTTCGCAGAGAAGCAGATTCCTCACCGCTAAAGCGGTTCGGAATGACAAGATTTTGGAACCGGAGATTTGAAATGGGTTCATCCCTGATTGATGGATTGTTTGTTTTTATGTTGGCGGGGTTCATTGGGTTTGAGGTCATCAAGCGGATCTCGCCACTGCTGCACACGCCGTTGATGTCGATCACCAACGCGCTCGATGCGATTGCGGTTGTGGGCGCGATTGTGCTGGTAGGTAGGCATGAGAGCCGGCTCTCCTTTATTTTGGGGATTCTGGCGGTGATTGCAGCGACGAGCAATATTGTCGGCGGTTTTTTGATTACCGATCGCATGCTGAGAATGTTTAAGAGCAGCCGTCCGGCAAAATCATGATTGACTTCCTGGGCAGCCAGAACTTCATCGCAATAATTTATTTGGTGGCGAGCGCGCTGTTCATCCTGGCGCTCAAGTGGATGAACTCGCCTGCAACCGCGCGGCGCGGAATTTTCGCGGGCGAGAGCGGCATGGTGCTCGCCATTGGCGGAACTCTGCTGCAACTTGGCGTTGACGGAAAGCTGCAGCACCTGGCGATTGATTACACCTGGGTGTTCATCGCGCTGGGGATTGGGACAGCGATCGGAATCCCGCTGGGCTTGGTTCAAATGACGGCGGTGCCGCAACGGACCGCATTGAGCCATGCGTTTGGCGCGTTCTGCGTAACGCTGGTGGGCACGGCAGAATTTTATTTGCGCACGCCGAATGTGCAGCCATTTATGATGGCGGTGCTGTGCTGCGAAGTGATTCTCGGCGGGCTGACCGTGACGGGCAGTTTGATGGCGGCAGGAAAACTGCAAGAAGTGCTGCCGCAGCGTCCAATTACATATAAAGGACAGAACTTCGTAAACCTTGCGGTGCTGGCAATCGCGATTGGGATCGCCGGGTACCTAGTGCACGATCCCAGTGCGACTCATCTTTATCCGGTGATGGTTGGCATTGCGCTGCTATTCGGCGTGATGCTGGTTATCCCGATCGGCGGCGCGGACATGCCGACGGTGATCTCGCTATTGAATTCGTATGCGGGACTTTCCGCGGCGGCAATGGGATTTGTGCTTGGCAACAAACTGCTAATTGTTGCCGGCGCATTGGACGGATCGTCCGGATTCATTCTTTCGGTAATTATGTCGAAGGCAATGAACCGGTCGTTCACCAATGTAGTGTTCGGAGCATTCGGACAGGTGGCGCCTGCGGCAGCGGGAGCGCAGGAATCTCGGCCGGTGAAGAGCGCGTCACCGGAAGAAGCTGCGGAAATTCTGGCGGCAGCGAGCAAAGTTGTGATCGTGCCAGGATATGGGATGGCTGTTGCACAGGCGCAGCACAAGGTTCGCGAACTATACGACTTGCTCACGAAGCGCGGAATCGACGTGCAGTTCGCGATCCATCCGGTGGCGGGACGTATGCCGGGACACATGAATGTGCTCCTGGCCGAAGCCGATGTTCCCTATGATCACTTGAAGGAAATGGACGACATTAACGGAGACTTTCCGCAGACGGATGTCTCATTAATTATTGGCGCGAACGACGTGACCAATCCAGCGGCGAAGACCGACAAGTCGAGTCCAATTTATGGCATGCCGGTGCTGGATGTCGAGAGATCCCACACCGTGATGGTGATCAAACGCAGCATGAACCCGGGTTTCGCGGGAATTGATAATCCTCTTTATTATATGGACCAGACGCTAATGCTCTTCGGCGATGCGAAAGCGTTCGTAAGCAATATTGTGAAAGAGCTTTCGAACAGCCACGGGTAGGTGTTGTTCATTCCGAGGCCCGTTTTTCGAAGAGGTGCCGTCCCTACGGGACTCTCTTCCTTCCATGCTTTCCCCGCACTTACGTGCCGGGCTTTCATATATCGCCCCTTGCGGGGCTGAAGACATGTGGCGCTAACCTTGGCTTCTTCCCCCAATCGGAAGACGCTAAGCCTGAAAAATCGTAATATCCTTTAAGCGACACAACTGCCTCTCATTTCAGTGTTCATGGTTAACTTTCTTTCTATCATCGCTTTGGGGTTTTTTCTCGGGATGAGGCACGCCACCGATCCCGATCACGTAATCGCGGTGAGCACGATTGTGAGCCGAGAACGCGAGATTTCGAAATCCGCGTGGATCGGCGTGTTCTGGGGCCTCGGACACACGCTGACAATTTTCGCGGTGGGCGCTGCGATCATTCTTTTCGATTTTGTGATTCCTCCGCGCATTGGGCTGAGCATGGAACTGGCGGTGGGGCTAATGCTGATCCTGCTGGGCGTGATCAATGTGGTGAGTTTCTTTCGCGGATTGCCAAGGGCCGCAGCGTCTGCGGACAAATCCGTGCCGGAGGCCCCACACTCAGAAGTGGTTCACTCCCATGCACACAGCCATGGGGATTACATTCACACGCATTCGCATTCCCATGTGCCGGCGTCGCACGTGCATGCAGGGCGGAATCCGGTAGCGTGGCTGGACCGCGCGTTCTTGCGATTTAAAGTCTATCGGCCGTTTCGGCCATTAATGATTGGGATTGTGCACGGTCTGGCAGGATCTGCAGCGGTAGCGTTGCTGGTGCTCGCGACCATCCGCGATCCGCGTTGGGCAGTGGCGTATTTGCTGGTCTTTGGAATTGGGACCATCGCCGGCATGATGGTGATCACCATGAGCATTGCGTCAACATTTCGGCTGGCGCGTGGGAAACAGGAATTTCTGCGACAGCTGGCGATGGTTTCCGGAGTGCTGAGCCTGGGGTTCGGGATTTTCGTCGCGTACCATATTATCGTTGTGAACGGCTTGCTCAGCAGGCATCCGCAATGGGTGCCGCGATGACAGGGAACCCCAAACTTGGTGAGCGCGGCTGGACTCGAACCAGCGACCCATGCCTTAAAAGGGCATTGCTCTACCAACTGAGCTACGCGCCCACTCCTCACTCAATCTAGCATAAAGTCTTCTGCCACAGCGGTGTAAGAACTTGCCAATCAGTCCACCCTTGGCGGGAAATTCCGGGCAGAACCGCCCGGCTGCGCTCGGGATACATTCGACAAGCTCAGTATTTCGGCACGCGGCGCAGACTCCTGCTGAGCCTCGAATCCTGCCGTCTCACCATAATTGTTCCCTGGTGCCGTTCCCGTAGAATTACTGAGAGTTCATGCCTAAGACTAGCTACCGTACCAGCAGATTTGGGGAATCAGTGATTCGCGGGATGACGCGCCTCGCCAATGAATGCGGCGCGATCAACCTGTCGCAGGGGTATCCCGATTTCGATCCGCCGGAAGTGGTTTTACAGGCTGCGGAACGCGCTGCGCGGGCTGGGCCACATCAGTATGCGGTTACGTGGGGCGCGCCGAATTTTCGCGCGGCGCTGGCACACAAGCAATCGCGGTTTATGGGGCTTGCGATCGATGCCGAGGAGAACATAGTGGTCACGTGCGGCAGCACCGAGGCCATGATGGTTGCAATGATGACCGCGTGCAATCCAGGGGACAAGGTCATAGTGTTCTCGCCGTTTTACGAAAACTACGCTGCCGACGCGATACTCTGCGGAGCAGAGCCGATCCATGTGACTCTGCACCCGCCTGCGTTTGGCTTCGATTCGGACGAACTACAGCGCGCGTTTGAGCAAAAACCGAAGGCGTTAGTTTTGTGCAATCCTGCCAATCCATCGGGGAAAGTTTTTACCCGGGACGAACTTCTGTTTATTGCGAAGCTGGCGGAAGAGCACGACACATTCGTGCTCACGGATGAAGTTTATGAGCACATCGTGTACGAGCCGCACCAGCACACATATTTTGCCTCGTTGCCGGGAATGTTCGAGAGAACTCTCTCTTGCAGTTCGCTTTCGAAGACCTATTCGATGACCGGATGGCGGCTGGGATATGTGATCGCGTCGCACACCGTGATCAATGAAGCGCGGAAAGTTCACGACTTCCTGACGGTGGGAGCTGCGGCGCCTTTGCAGGAAGCAGCGGTGACGGCGTTGGAGTTGCCCGATAGCTATTACAAAGAGCTGCAAGCGCTGTATGCAAAAAAGCGAGCAACTTTTCTGGACTATCTGGACGCAGCCGGACTCGTGTACACCGAACCGCAGGGCGCTTACTACGTCATGGTCGACATCTCCGAATTCGGATGGAAGAGCGATGTGGCATTTTGCGAGTGGATGGCGCGCGAAGTCGGCGTGGCCGCGGTGCCGGGATCGAGCTTCTTTCACAAGCCGGTAAACCATTTGATCCGGTTGCATTTTGCGAAGCGGTCGGAGACGCTGGCCGCTGCGGGAGAGCGCCTGCTGAGATTGAGGAACAAGGCCGAGCAAGCAGTTTCCGCATCCCGTTCTGAAAGCAAATTTTGTTGAGCTGAGTTGTTCACCTAAGTAGCCCGACACTTACACTGCCTACAGCATGTCCGGTATCAACCACAAGTTACCTGCTCAGCATAGGGGGCATCCTACAGCGAGAACCCAGGGAGTCCTTTGCGTGCCGAAAATTCTTCAGATGTTCAGGCGAATCAAACAGAGCAAAAGCCGACGACAGACTGTATCCAATGCATTCATGAAAGTTTTGGGAGCTGAGGTTATTCAGTTCCCCAGAGAGCGGGAAGAATTGCAACGGCGCGAAGAACCGCATTTGTCCGAAGATCCACCTGATTACGAGACGATAACTCGCTGGCTACAGTTGGCGGACGAACTCTTACGTAATGAAGACCGTGGGTTCGATTTTGGGGGGCATGGTGAGACTCGCGATCGCAAAGAAGCGTGATGAGCAAAGTCGCTCCGCCTAATGTGCGGAGATCACGGCGAAACACAATCTCCTACAATTTTCAGTTATTGGTTCACTCCGCTAGCCAGCAAGCCTCCATCGACGGCGATTATATGGCCGGTAATAAAGCTTGCAGCCTCGGAGGCAAGGAACACTGCTGCACCTCCGAGTTCATCCAATTGGCCGAAACGATGCATGGGCGTGCGAAGCAGAAATTCGCGGCCGCGTTCAGTGCCATCGAGCAGAGCGGCGTTCAGATCGGTGCGGAAGACGCCGGGTGCGATCGCGTTCACGCATACGCCTTTGGTGGCCCATTCGATCGCTAACGACTTGGTGAGAGATGCGACCGCAGCTTTGCTCGCGCAGTAGGCGGTAACTTCGTAGAGCGCCAAAAAAGATGCAATGGACGCGATGTTGATGATTCGACCGTAGCCCTGCTCGATCATGTGCCGACCGAAAACACGGCAGGTACGCAGTGTGCCGGACAAATTGGTTTCCATGATCGCGTTCCAGTCGGAGTCAGGGAACTCAAGTGTCGGCATGCGTTTGGTGCGGCCGGCGGAGTTCACGAGAATGTGGACGCTGCCGAATTCTGCTGTGACCTTTTTCAGGAGATTTTCGACGCTAGCGTTCTCGGTGACGTCGCAAACTTCGGCGAGCGAACGGCGGCCGAGGGCTTTGACTTCAGAGGCGGCTGCGTTCACGAGTTGAGCGCGGCGGCCTGTGGGAACGACGTTGGCGCCAGCTTTGGCCAGCGCCCGAGCGATGGCGAGTCCGATTCCGCTAGTCCCGCCAACTACGACTGCGGTTTTATTTGTGAGATCGAGCAGAGGATGGCCCATAAATAAATGTGACTGTGAGTTGCGTCGAAATTATATCGTCAGGCAAGTACTTTGTGACGGCTGCGGCGACGCGGGCCGACCTAACGCAAGCTCAATCTGACATCATGCGGGCACGTGAGCGGTCGCGGATATGACATCCTGCTTGGCCTGACTGGAATTCTTCAAGCGATAAAGAATTTCGCCCGCATGGGGAATGAGCTTGATGCCTTCCGACTCGTGGTTTTTCCAATCGTCCAAGTGGATGGCTTTGTAATCCCGGTAGCCCAAGTTGAGGTCGCGGCAGCGCTTTTCAGGGATTGCGGTCGCGAGAGTCACTTTGATGCGCGGCCTCTCAACGCCGCTAGCGGCGTCATAGGTGCCTTGCCCGTAGAGGTGTATGGAGTGGGCGAGCACGCCGCGCGGAATATCAGCAAAACGCTTCGGCTGTTTCAGGAAATATTCGGCGCAGTGATAGCCGACTTTGTCGATGAAGTCGCCGTGTGAGTAGCTGGCGTCAGTGATGTGCGGCGCGTAAAGAATTACTTCACCGCTATCCGCAATGGCCGGATCAGATTTATACATTCCTTTGGCGCCGGTCCAAAGGTCTGTGTACATTTCAGGTATAACTGCGAGCACGCGGCGGAACGGGCGTTCGACCCAGTGGATGTGGGTTTCAGAGGAGTGCTCGGCCGCCGCCTTCCATGCATCGCGAGCCGGGCCGAAATAAATGCCAGCGATATTTGTGCCTTTGAGCACGAGAGCGAAACAGGCAACTGGAACTGGAACCTTGGAAGCGGCGAGATCAATCAACGCGCGAACCGGCGTAGTGCCGGTGCCGATAATGTTGTAGCTTCCGAGCAGAGCGCCAAGCCAGTGAGTCTGATGAATCATTTCGCCGGTGCTTACGCCGGGGAACAGATATTTATTTCCTCCGGAGAATCCGACCACCTCGTGAGGAAAAACGGGTCCGCAAATCAGCACCTGGTCATAATCGAGGAGCAGGCGGTTGATTTGTATGCGGATCGATTCTGAAAGTACACCGCCTGAAATCCTGCTGACGTCGGCAGCGGGAATAATACCGATTTCTGCGAATGTGCTGGGGACGTCCCAGCGGTGATTGAAGATGTGCGCTTTCTCACACATTCCGCTGGCGACGGGGTGTCCTAATAACAAGCTGAGTTGCGCTTCATTCATTAGCGGATGCGTGCCCAGTGCGACCAGGTAATCACAAGCGGCGGCATGAGCGCCAATCTCGGCTTGTAGAATTTCGAACATCAGCGGCATAGGCATTGTTCGCGTGCCGTCGGGAATGATGACTAAAACGCGTTTGCCTTGTACTGAAAGCCGTGATGCCGCTTCGGAAACAAATTGGCAGACCTCATCGCGAGAGAGGTTATTCTCTGGAGCGCGCTTGCTGAGAATCGTCATGTACTTATGAAAGCCTAAAACTCCGGACGAAATGCTTTCGCTTCCTCGAGAGTGACGCGGCGCTTCTCGCGATAAGACAAGTTCGACATATGGGCCACTACAGCTGTGCGATAACCGAGCTCTACCGGAGAATTTGGAGTTTTGCGGCTGCGCATGCAATCGATCCAGTTTGCCATGTGGCTTGGGGTCGGACTGTTGCCGGTCAGCGCGGCGCCATTCGGGCGATTGACCGACTCGGGGTAAAACCGAATCTGTTCGTCCGATTTTCCACTGACCATGTCATTTGCGCCAGCGATGTATTCGATGGTTCCGTCGCGACCCAATATTCTTTGCCCTAACCCGTACCGGCGATTGCTGAATGTCGATTGCCAGGTCACGACGACGTCATCGGGGAAGTCCAGCGTAACGGCGATGGTGTCGGGAACTTCGCGCCCGTCTTTTTCAGAAAACACCCCGCCGGACATGTAAGCGGCCGTGGGCAGCGGAAGATCCAAGAGACCCATGATCCAAGCCATTTGATGGATCATGTTTTCGGTGACATTTCCGCCGGAGAACATCCAATACAGGCGCCAGTTCATGAACCTGTAAGCGTCGAATCCCTTGTCAGGCCTGCCATTCAGGAAGGCTTTCCAGTCAACATTCTGGGCGGTGCAATCGGAGGTTGGCTGGCGGACCCACTGCCCTTGCCCTTGAGGAGTGTTGCGGCTCATCCAGGAATCAACTTGCGTGACCTTGCCAACAATTCCATCTGACATCCACTTTCTTGCGTCGGCGTATGGCCCCCCGGTCTGGTGTTGCAGGCCAATCTGGATTACGCGGTCAGATTTGCGTGCGGCAACGAGGCACTGTTCAGCTTCGGGGATCGACCACGTCATCGTCTTTTCAGCATAGAGATCTTTGCCAGCGGCGAGCGTGTCCACGAAATGACGGGCGTGGATGTGTAATGGACTGGCCACGATGACGCCGTCGATGTCTTTTAGATCGAGGAGACGGCGATAGTCGCCGAAGGTGTGAATGCCGGGGACGATCTGCTTGGCCTCGTCGAAGCGGCGAGGGTAAACATCGGCGATGGCGACGACTTGAGTTCCGGGAACGGCCGCGATCTGCTTCAGAAGATCCTGGCCGCGCGAACCTGCGCCGATCATGGCTACGCGAACGCGATCATTGGCGCCGATGGCGCCAGCGGCGAGTTTGGGAGCGAGAAATGCCGCGCTCGCGGCTGCTGTTTTCTTGAGGAAGTCACGTCGAGTGTTCTGAACCATGGGAACTCCTTGCGGTGGTCACCGCGGGGATTCGATTTACAGTGCTCCCGATTTTTCGAGTTCTGCTTTCATGCCCGCCCAACTTTGGATTGAAGACGCTTCCGGAGTGCCCGTGCCATGCCAGTGGGTTTCGAGACTGACGGCGTGACGATAACCATCGCGCTTTAACGCGGTGAACTGTCCGACCCAATCGATGGTACCTGTGCCCATCGCAGCCCATTCATAACCTTTTTCCGTTTTGACAATGTCTTTGCAGTGGCAGTGACCGATGCGATCTTTAGGAAGAAGATTGTAAGCATCGGGGTAGGGCTTCTCGCCGCGCATGGCTGCGTTACCTGGGTCCCAATTCAGCATGAGGTGGCGAGACGGCACCGCAGCCAGTACTTTTGCTGCTTCGGCTCCGGTTGCAGTGTTGCAGGCGAATTCATTTTCGAGAACGAGAATCAATCCCGCCTTTCCGGTCTTCTCTGCGGCGTTCTGCAGGGCGTCGTTCATAGCGTGGCGATACGGCGCCTGATCTTCCAGGCGCCAAAAATCGAAACAGCGTATGCGGTCTGTAGAAAATTGCTTGGCGAGCTCGATACATCGATCCAGAACTTCACCTTGCTGAGAATAAGTGAAGCTAACCCCAAATTGATCATGCTCGGGACTGAATTTCGATTTCGGCGCTCCGGGCCAATCAACCTTAAATAAAGGACTGGCAATGTCGGTGACTTTCAAATTGTATTTTTTCAGCAGGCGTGACGCTTCAGCGATTTCAGTTGCATCGAGTTTGGCACTGTTCTTATTCCAGAGCTCTCGAATCTCGACCCAACCCATACCAAATTGTTGCGATGCAATCTCGCAGGCATGACCGAAATCCTGAGAAATCTCGTCGGTGATGACTGAGATCCTAAATGGTGATTTCGCGAGACGAGCAGATTCGGATTGCGAGGGCAGAGGCCGGGCAGCGGCTGGAATGGAAGCACTAGCGGCGAGTGCTCCCACCCCGGCAACGATAAATTTGCGGCGAGACAGCTCTGGCGGCATGCTGCTATTTTGCCACGAACCGCCAGTCTAGTTTACCCGCGCACTCGTCCTGCTGTAGTTTTGCCGTTTACCTCGTCCAGTTGGCGAAATTCTTCATCGCTAAGGCGAAGCGCCGCGGCCGCGATGTTTTCTTCCAGATGCTCCACCGATGATGTGCCCGGAATGGGGAGCATGTACGGAGAACGTTGCAACAGCCATGCGATGGCAACTTGAATTGGCTTCACGCGATGGGCTTGTGCGATGCGGGACAAGACCTCGTGTCCGACTCCGCCGGCGCCCAGGGGGAACCAGGGAATGAAGGCAATGCGGTTCTGTTCACAATAATCTACGACATGCTCCCACTCGCGATCGAAGACGCTGTAGCGGTTTTGTACGGAGACAATTTGCGCAATTTTCCGTGCTCGCTCAATGTGCTCGCGGGTGACATTGGAGAGTCCGATCAAGTGAATCTTTCCTTCGGACTGCAAGTCGACGAGGGTTTGTACAGATGCGTCGAAGGAAATTGCGGGATCGGGAGCGTGTAATTGATAAACCTCGATGCGATTAAGGCGAAGGCGCTTTAGGCTTCCTTCAATTGCTTCACGCAAATGTTTGGGGCTTGCATCGTGAGTCCACTGGTTTGGACCGGGACGGTTCCACCCGCCTTTGGTTGCGACAACAAAGCCCTTGGAATAAGGAAATAAAGCCTCCGCGATTAATTCTTCGCTGACACCGGGGCCGTACGAGTCTGCGGTGTCGACAAAGTTGACGCCCAGCTCGACCGCCCGGCGCAGAACCGCGATGGCGGCCGCGCGGTCCTTGGGAGGACCCCAGATCCCGGGGCCAGTAAGGCGCATGGCGCCGAATCCTAAACGGTTGACTGTAACTTCGCCGCCCAGTTTGATTGTGCCTGCCGCGGCTGCAGTAATGCTTTCCACTTGAGTGCTCAAGATTGCCTCCTGCTAAAGGTGTGGGTGCGGGCCTATGCCCTCATTATGTGATGAATTGTGCGCCAGATCGTTGCAGTAGTTGTGGGTAGAACGATAGAAATAAAGACAAAGGCAGGGTCACATTTAAGAAGAACAACGCATCAGTTTCTTGGTGCAGGAAAAGTTTGGGCCTGTCCAACGAAGTGCCCTCGGGGCGAGGACGATACGGCTGCGGGATCCGCTGATAGCATCAGCGGATAAGGCCCGCGAACCACTGAGTGTGGACAAGCCCTTTCCTCAAGAAGCAGTGCAGACCGTCTGGTTTGGCGGATTGCGTGCTTGTTGAGCCATGATCAAGAATGACTTACCTGGCTTGAAAATACTGTCCAGTATGGCTCACCTTTTTAATGCAACGTACGCGAGGGTTGACCTGGGCAGGAGCGACATTATGAGTACGAGTATAAGATGCGATTTTCTCTCCTGATTTTCTCTCCTGATTTTCTCTCCTATAATTATCAGTAATGAGAGCTGCTGCAGTAGGCAAAAAGGCCCGAGAATTCGATCCCAACAAGTTTCTGGCGACCATCGGTGACGGCAGGAGAATACTGGCGATTGCAAGAAAGCAGACTATCTTCACCCAGGGGGACGTCGCCGACGCGGTCTTCTATATCCAAAAAGGCAGGGTGAGACTCACGGTGGTGTCCAAGGCCGGGAAGGAAGCGACAATCGCCATATTGAGGGAAGGGGAATTTTTTGGCGAGGGATCGATGGCGGGTCAGGTGCGCCGTATGGGATCGGCAGTGGCCATGACCGCTTGTGAGATTTTGCGCGTGGACAAGAAAGCGATGATTGAAGCGCTGCATCGCGAACACACGTTTTCCGACATATTCGTCGCGTACTTGCTGCAACGGAATATCCGTTACGAAGAGGACCTGGTTGACCAGTTGTTTAATTCCAGTGAAAAAAGACTGGCGCGCGTGCTTCTGCTGCTCGCGCGTTTCGGCAAGGAAGGGAAGCCGGAGGCGGTGGTTCCAAAGATCAGCCAGGAGACTTTAGCGGAGATGGTGGGCACCACCCGCTCGCGAGTCAGCTTTTTTATGAACCGGTTCAGGAAGCTGGGCTTTATTCACTACAATGGCGGGCTGAAAGTACATAGCTCGCTGCTCAATGTGGTTCTGCACGATTGAGCGCATCACGCACACTGAGCAGCGAAGTTGCCTAGATACGCAGTTTTCTACGTGCTGCGCCTATCAGAATTACCAACCCGCTTCCCAGAAGGCCCATAGTGCCAGGCTCTGGAACGGCGGAGACTGTGCCGCCGCAGCGGGTGATGACATTGGTGTCCAGGGTTACGGCAGCATTTCTCGCCAAGGCACTGCCGCAAATGATGGTTGCGCCGGTAGTCAGGGTGATGCTACTGAGCGCAAGAATATTTCCTTCGAACGCGGTGCTTGTACCGAGCGTCGCGGAGCTGCCAACCTGCCAAAAGATGTTCTTGTCGGTCATTTGTTTACCCGTCAGACTGTTGATAAAAATAACCGACGAGGCGCTGGCGGTGGTAAGCGCGCTAGGTATCTGAAAAACGAACAGCGAACCGGGCTTGCCCCTGAGGATCAATTGCCCGTTCAGCTGAGCAGAACTAGTGAAGGAATACACCCCGGGCGTGAGAGTAGTCCCGTTAGTTACAATACCGGGCAAGCTACCGGTGGCGGATAGTCCTGCCGCTTTGTTGTATGCTTTGGTCAGATCAAGCTGCGCCTGAGCTGCGGCCCCGTTGGTCTGGTTGATGGTTCCGTTCACGGTGCCTGGAGGAAAGCCGGTTATGGATGTACCGGGGCTGAGACCCAAGTCCCCATTTAGGACGGTTGGGCCGGTATTAGTTACGGTCTGGCCGGCGAGCACTGCGTAGCTACCGGCGGTGAATAGATTGACGCCGTCGGCGTAAGCGCCGACTGCAAACAACGTGAGCAGCAAGAACGAGAGAGTGAATAGACGAACGGCGCTAGATTTCATGTTTTCTCCTACCTACAGGAACTTCATTCGGCAAAACCAGAACCGGGAACCCGGGCCAGAGAAGCTACTGGCCAGACCTATCTCGGACTGAGATTGGAATACCAACGAAAGTAAGTGCAATTAAGCCACCGCAGCTCTTACCCGCCTAGGACTGCTGACAAGTGTCGCTGCTTTCATAAACTTAGGCCCTAAAGGCCGCGAGAGCCGATCATGGAGCCTTTGCCTGAACCTGCACATATGTGCACTTAAGTACAACGGATAGTGCGCTATCGCACCAGAGAACCTGCTTTTCACTACAACCGGCCTGGAAGTCCATCGCTCACGGCTTATGTACTTCTGTACGGTTCAGAGCTTCGAAGTATGCGTGCGCCATATGTCCCATATCGGCAGGACCTGTCGTGTCCCACTGAACTGGTGGGAAATCGCGTGTCGCGCCGACGGATTCAGTTGCTTTGCTTTGCCGATGGCCGCATGAAAGGCACAGCGCTCCCAATTCCCTGACGTCAGTCTCTTTTGAGATTTCATTCTCGCGTACCGCGATAGAGGCTGAAACCACCGGGCCCCGGCACTTGTCACACGAATATGCAGAGAGGTGGAGGTATTGTGTTTTCATTGGCGTCCTTTTAAGCAGCGCTGATGTGGATGCTGGCTTTCCCCGATCCCACATATGATTAAAACTGCGCTGCCGCCGGCAGCGCAGTCTGTAGGCAACAATTTTCAGACGGCGGCCTGACGAGCCAGGCCTGCCATGCGAATTTCCGGTAAGTGAATGGGCAGCACGATAGCTGGCAAGTCCACAGTTGGCAGCTCCAGAGGAATGATCTGATTCTTAAGTGCGTACATCACCAACTCGACGGTGGAGTGAAGTTTAAGCTTGAGCATCACATTACTGCGATGACTTTCGGCGGTTTTTACCGTCACTCCCAGTAGGGTGGCGATTTCCCTGGAGGTCTTGCCCTCGCTCACGAGCAGCACGACTTCGCGCTCCCTCGGTGAGAGCCTGGGCGGCAAGGCCATTGATGGCGTCTGCCGATGAGGCTGCAGGTAACCGTCCAAGATCAGGTTGGATACGCGTGAGCTAAAGCTGGACCGGTGGCGTTGCATTGCTTCGATTGCTTCCGCGAGCTCATCGGCCTTATCAGACTTGAGGACCCAACCGCACACCCCGGCTTCTAAGCACTCCCGAATAACATGCTCGGCCTCGACGTTAGTCACGACCAGTATTCTCTGGTCCGGATTGTGTTTCAAAATTTGTCGCGCTGCATCAACGCCATTCAGGTTCGGCATGCAGATGTCCAACATCAGAAGATCTGGCTTCAGTTGCATGCATTTTTTTACGGCTTCGCGTCCATCATCTGCCTCACCGCAGACCTCCCAGCCTTCGTGCGATCGGATGAGAGAAGAGACACCCATCCGAAAAACCGGATGGTCATCAGCCAACAATATGCGGAATGTGTTCATAGAACCTCCACTGAAAACTTTCCCTGTGTAGACTTTCTGAATTATGGCATTCAGAGTTGCTGAGGTCTGCTCACAATTGCTCATAGTCGATCGATAGTTTTACTCGAGTCATCACCGGTCTAGCTAGTTTGCGAGCAAACGAAGCTAGAGCCATTGCTCGAGCTTTAGGTCGGCCTTGGCGGATTGCGCACGTGTTTTTTTAGCGCCAAGTGGCGCAGTTTCGGGCGCCGCTGCAGCGGCGGATTTTTCTTGCGTTTTCAGGAAAGCGGCTTTCCAAGCCACGCGCTTTTCGGGCGAGGTCACAGAGCGCGAAAAATCAATGATGTAGGTGACCTCGTGAGGACAGTAGATGCACGAGGTTTTGAGAATCTCACCGGTGGGTTCATGGTCCACGGTGAAGGGAAACGACCGCAAGCACTCTGTGCAAGTCAGGACTACGAATGGTTTGCCGTTGTGGTCTTTACCGTTTCGTGGAATCCACACGGGAGCATTCTGTCCTTTGTGGTCCTTGGCGCCGGTGCGGACCAGCTTGGCGATAATTGCCAGGAGCCCGGCGGCATTTTCTCGTCCTTTGGCGTAGAAAGCATCGGCTATGACTCCATTAGGAATTTCACTGGAATCATAGGCACCGCTGGAGGCCACAACCAGAACCTCCGGAAACCTGCGTCGAACCACTGATAGCAGCTCGAATCCGGACATTTGCGGCATGTTAAGGTCGGAAAGTATCAGGTCCGGAACCTGCTGCTGCAAGTGCAACAGCGCGTCAAAGCCGTCGCTTGCGGCGGTGACCTCGTAGCCTTCGTCACTCAGTAATTTGGAGATTGTGATACGGACGGAGATGTCATCTTCGACTACCAGTACTCGGGTTTTGGATTTTGCGGGCATCGGATAAGACCTTCCCGAAATCGCTGTTCTACGCGGTCAGCGAATTCTGCCTGACGTTCGAACGGTTACCTTTTTCCGGACTGGGCTTCCAGAGCGTCGGCCGCGCTAAGCTTTCGGTCCCGATGTGGCTCGGTACGCAAGGCACCCGAATTCAGTTCACAGGGCTCGTCGATGGCTGCGGCGCAAGTGGGACAAGGCACTGCGTGGATCTGTTTTCGGGTAAGTTCTCTGGTCTTCACTGTCCCATCATGGAACGTTCCAAAGCTGGAATGCTGCTCAATATTGCTCATGAAAAGGCCAAAGAAGCGGAGGTATTAGCCGAGGGGTGCGGTGATGAAATTGTGAGCAAAAGTGAACAGCTTTGGTGGCAGCTTCGGGACAAAATGTTTAAAGGTGTAACTTCGCACTGGGAGAGAAGCTATTTATGACAGCAGTCATGCCGGCGAAGAAACTGGACGATTTCGATCCAAAGAAATTCCTTGCCACCATTGGTGAGGGCAGGACCGAGGTTGCCTTTCTCCGGAAAGAGACAATTTTCAAGCAAGGGGACGAGGCTGACGCCGTGTTTTATGTCCAGGAGGGCAAAGTCAGCCTTACTGTCGTTTCCAAGAATGGCAAGGAAGCGACCCTGGGCATACTGAGCCAAGGAGAGTTTTTCGGAGAAGGCAGCCTGGCGGGGCAGCGGTTGCGTATGGGCTCCGCGAGCGCCATGACTGACTGCGAAATTCTCCGTATTGACAAGAAAGCGATGATGCTCGCGCTACACAGGGAGCACACATTCTCGGATTTGTTCGTAGCCTATCTGCTGGCGCGGAATATTCGATACGAAGAAGATTTAGTTGACCAACTGTTCAATTCCAGTGAAAAGAGACTGGCGCGGCTGCTTCTCCTGCTTGCTCATTTTGGCAAAGAGGATGTACCCGCATCTGCCGTCCCTAAGATGAGTCAGGAAACTTTGGCGGAGATGATAGGCACGACCCGCTCACGCGTCAGTTTTTTCATGAACCGCTTCAGAAAACTGGGGTTTATTGACTACGGCACCGACGGGATGCAGGTTCATAGCTCGCTGCTGAACGTGGTTCTTCACGACTAGCTTTCCGCTAGAAATTCCAACCGGAATTCCCGGGCTCAACTCAAGAGCGGCGATCAGCAAGTCAAGCGCTTGCTGGGCCGAATCCAGAGGGTGGCGTCATCTTCATTGCTACCAGGATCTCCAACAGAGTTGCCGTGTTACGGACGCTTCCGGAGACGGTGATGAGCGCTTCTGAGACCGCGGGATGTTGCACCGAGAGCAGGTCAAGACGGTCACTTACATTGTGCAGTTGTTGAGCTTCGAGCAGGATCGCAGTCGTAGGCATAAGCAGCCAACTTTCCTGAGAGCCTAAGAAGAAAAAATTTCAGATGGGCTGACTTAGTTCAGGGAACCTGAAAGAGGAGAAGGTGGTAACCACCTCAATTAACATCATATCACCTACGAGGCAGGTGCGGGTGTTGCAGCACGGTGAAGGGAACTCTCGATCCACTGTGGAGGAGAGACATTCGATCAGCCAGCAGACCAATCACTTTCGTGAACTTCAGGCCTCGGGGACCTGCAGATACGGCATGGGGCGGCCGGCAAAAAGATAGTGGCACGGTTTTGCCAGCCACCGCGCCCAGCGTGCGGACCGCGATACGCGAGCACTGTCGGTGGCGATACCCGTATCTGCGTACATCTGTCGATAGATTTTCGAGATCAACACAAAGGCCATGCGCGCCCGCAAAGATTTTATGAAGCTGGAGCGAGCCCAAATCGATTTGAGGCCGTAAAAGGTATCCCAGACGGATTGGGTCTGGCTGCGGATTTCTTCGGCGGACATGGTGGGATGAGGCCAGTAAAGTTTGGGCCTAAGAGCTTGCGGGATCAACCACCGGCGCGTGATTGGAATGCCAGCAATTTCTACCGGCGCGGCTTCCATTTGTTTTTCCCAGCGCATAAAGTCCACAGTGCCGGGGTAGGGTGTGAGCGTGACGAACTGGGCGAAGGCAATTTCAGCCTGTTGCGCGGCGCGGGCAGTGGCGTCGAAAGTTGCGGCATTGTCGCTGGGCAGTCCGAAGATAAACGACCCGAGCACGTACACGCCATGACGGCGGAATGTTTTTAAGCGCTCGATCAGATCCGTTCCAGCCAGGTTGAAGTCTTTATAAATGTCCTTCAGTCCAGCCGGAGTTACCGATTCCACGCCGACGAGAGCGCCTTTGATGTGCGCCTTGTTCATGGCGTCAAGGAATTCCGTGTCCTCAGCGGCTTCCATGGTGATCTGGGTGAAGAAAATTGTGTCGGGAGGAAGTTGCGCCAGCCGCTTCATCAGAGTAAAGCGCTCCTCACGCAGAGCTTTGAGTTCATTCAGCCGGGCGACGTTGTTTTGTTGCTCGGCCAGGCGAAGGTCGGTAAGGGTGACGGGATAAAAATTGTCGTCGGCAAGAGCGATAAAGCGAAAACCTATCCTTCTGAGCTGGACGATTTCTTCGATCACGACGTCGGAAGAACGCTGGCGGGGACGTTGACCATCGGTCCGCCAAACCGAGCAGAAGGAGCAATGCTTGGGGCAACCGCGAACCGTTTGAACCGAAGCCCACATATAACTTTTTCGCGGGACGAGGTCCCAGCGGGCGGGCAAGAAGGAGTCAGCTTCGATACGGCCGCCTTCGTAGACGGGCAGGGGGGTGCCTCGGGTGCAGTCCGCCAGGACCTTTGACCACACCACGTCACCATCGCCCTTTACTACTGCGTGTGCACCACCGAGTTCACGCGCTTCGTTGGGATAGAGAGTTGCGTGAATTCCTCCGAAGACAACAAAGGCGCCGCGCTCGCGTGCAAGGGTGCCGATTTTGTATCCGCGCAGAGCGTTCGCGGTGTGGATGCCAATGCCAACGACGTCTCCCGGTTCGATGGTTTCCGGATCGACAGGCGCGAGAGTTTCATCCACGAGTGACGGATCGCCGAAACTCTCAGGGGTTGCTGCCGCGAGCACATATAACCACCGTGGAGTAATGACCGCAGTACCGAAAGCCACCTCGCTGGGGTTGATGAGGTGAACCCGCATGCTCTTTTGTCCTCCGTATGGGAACCCTGGTTAGATGGCGAATGCATTGCCTCCTGAACGGGCTGTTGGCCGACGTAGCGGTCTCCGATAAGAATATGCAGCTTACTCCATCTAACCGGAGCACACAAACACTTAATTCCCGCTTCGGGCACAACTGGGTGATTCTCCCGTTTCAGCACCACTGGATTCTGGTCAAAAGTGAACACTTTTTCGGAACTCAAGAAATCCTTTGTTGCTGCAAGGGTGAGGACCGAACAATGGTTAAACTTTTACACAGCCTAAATTGCTGCGCATGCTGCAGGAGCAGGGTATCGAGCGGGTTATCGTACGTCTCACTTTACTTCTCGGACTGCGATTCCTGTACTCGGTGCATAAAATCGCCGTCGCTGGGCTTAGGAAATAAATCATTATCCGACCCGTGCTTTTGCAAGAAGCTCTGCAGAATATCGGTCGGGGCAGTCAGGAGAAAGCCCTGGTTTATGCATTCGCCTAATTTCATGCGCGTTTCTTTGCAGAGCCAGTCGTCGCTGGGCAGGACGAGGGCCAATGAGTCGTGAGTCAGTGTGACCTTCAGAATATTGTGTGCCGGGAGGGAGCCGAGGCCCTGAGCGTCGCCCTGCGGAAGAGCATCGAAAAAGCGATTCGAACCTAATTGGACCATTTTTCCGTCAAAACGCACATCGGGAGCATCGTCCTGGCGGCCGGTTTCAGAAAACTTCACCAGTAGCAAGGAATAGGTAAGTAATTTCGAGTCACCAGTGATGATTATCAGTGGCTCATTTTGACCACCACTGGACTTCCACGTCCCTTCAAGTGCGGGATCGTAGATGAGATGAGGATCGTTGTCCTCGGCAATCGGGTGCAATGAGTAAGTCCAGCATGCCGGAAAGGTCGCGATGCTCATTACCGCCAGCGCCAGCAGTCCCGCTGTTAAATGTGCTTTCATTGTTTCCTCCGATCATCTGGGCTCTCACCCCGAGCGGACCGCTGAATTACTAAAGAAGCTTAAGCTGCTTTTACAACTTTGAAACTGTGTTGCTTGTGTAATTCGCGACCCAGACATTGGTACCGTCAAAGGCAACTCCAAAGGGCGTGCTCCCCACAGGAAAGGTTCCCAACACAATCCCATCGCTCGCACGGAGCTTGGTCACGTTATTGCTCGAGTGGTTCGCGACCCAGACATTGGCTCCATCAAACGTAATGCCCCAGGGAGAGACTCCCGTCACAGTAAAGGTCCCCAATACACTGCCGTCGCTCGCGCGCAGCTTCGTCACGTTGTTACTAGTTACATTCGCCACCCAAATGTTTGCGCCATCGAAGGTCACGCCAACGGGATTGGTCCCGACGGCATAGTTTCCCAGCACCTTGCCGTCACTCGCGCGCAATTTCGTCAGGTTGTTGCTGTTAAAATTCGCCGACCAGATATTGGTCCCATCGAAAGCGAGGAATTGCGGGCTGGTTCCCACGGCAAAGGTTCCCAACGTTGCACCATCGCTCGCCCGCAGCTTAGTCACGTTGTTGAGGACTTGACTCGCCACCCAAATATTGGAGCCATCGAAGACGATGCCAGTGGAGCCAGTTCCCACAGTAAAGGTGCCCAGCACCTTGCCATCACTCGCCCGGAGCTTGGTCACATTGCTGCTGTCTTGGCTAGTGACCCAAATGTGGGCTCCGTCAAATGCTACGCCGAAGGGAAAGGTTCCTACTGGAAAGGTCCCCAGTACCGTGCCATCACTCGCACGAATCTTGGTCACAGTGTTACTAGTGTTGTTTGCGGTCCAGACGTTGGCTCCATCAAAGGCCACGCCGTACGGCCCCAGTCCCACACGGAATTGCGCCGCCAGGTTCGCGGAATACCAGTGCAGAATTGCGATTTGAGACGGGTTCTTTGTCGAGTTCACGACCTGGGCATGGGCCAGATCGCTACTGATTCCCGGCCCTGCAACAACCATCGCAAGCAGAATAATCAATCGAAGCATTCGCATAAAAGCAGCCCTCCCCTTTTAGTTTTTTGATCACTTCTCGGCCGGTGTTTCTTTCAAGCGGTGTAGCTCATCCTCTGAGTCGGTCTCATGGAAAAGTTCCTTATCCACTCGATGCTTTTGCACAAATCTCGCATGGCGACCAACGCTACTAGCCGAATAACTGGAGTATGACCCTTGTGAAGAATCCCCATTCAGCACTGATTTGAAACGTTTCTGCGCGGCCTGATATCCGGCGCGATTGAAGGCGGATTCAGCTTCGGACAATGTGCCAAACAGCCGGTCGAAGATGAAGAAGCCGATACCGAAGTTCTTGTCCATCAGACCTTGATCGTTGATCTTGTGGTGATGAATTTCGTGCCGCTTCCGCGCCAACGCAAACCAGCGCTTGAGGAACCAATTTCTTTCCATCCAAAATCCCTCAATGTGTTGTACATCGTGCAAATAGCTGAACATGAGAAAACTCCAGCCCAGCGTTGTTGCAAAATAAATTAGCTGGTAGAGCCAACGGACCTTCAACAGCTGGAATACTCCCATTACGCAAACAATGAGTAAGCTCGCGGGAATAAGCCACTCGCGACCGATGTTACCCAGTGAGACGTCGCCTTCCGTGGCGTCACGGTATGTATTTGAGCGCTGCTCCTGCAGCGGACCGTACATCACCATGTGGTGTTTCATGTGATTCCTACTGAGGGAGCCGATTGCGCCGCTATGCAATAGGCGGTGTAACCAGTACCCCAGCAGTTCGGTGGAAATGCAGGAAGCAGTGGCCCAAGTTGCGAGTATGGCGACGCTCGTCATATTGTTTGCCCCTTCATGCATTCGCATGGCTTATGGTTTTGCGATCGCCACGCCGTATAAAATTGATCGGTAGCGAAGGGCGATCCAGCAACTGCCGTCAGTGCCCCGGATGTTCCGTCTATGCGGAGCACAGAAACGCCCTGGGTTCCAGCGATAGGGGATGGCTGCATACCGAGATAGACGAACGCTCCAGCTAGGTCCACGGCCACCCAAACCGGTCCGCCGCCTCCGGCGACGGCGGCGTAGAGATAAGAAGAAGCGCCAGGGTTGGTGCAGTTGTAGGGCATGGGGTTTGAGGTACCGCTCACCTTTGCGGTAAACGTCCGAGCGGCTCCGGTGTTCAGCAGTGTAGAAGCGCCCGAGACGCTGACGATGATTCCGGCATCGCCAGGGCCTCTGCTTCCACCTCCACCGCATGAAATAAGAGAAACGGCCAGAAGCACTAGAAGAGTTTTGAGAACGCTCTGCACATGCCGCGAACTTGATATCATGCGGTACATTGCTCTTCCCTCTCTTGCTTCACTTTTGGCCGACTCGGTGAGCATTGCTCTGTCCACTCCCACTCGCTCTGGACCAGCCCCCACCACAACAGCAAAATCCCCATAACGGCCGCGACATATCCCAATGCTCCCAGGACACCTATGGCACTTAGAAAACCGGGAAAAACAAAAAATACCGGCAGCAACAGGACCATGACTGTTAAGCGCGCCTGGTTCGATTCCCGTGGTACGCCGCGGACTCGCCACCGCCAATACACAATCGGAGCAATCCAGACGACAGTCGAAATGGCAAATAGCAATGGTTCGGGGAGAGACTCCGAAAGCCCTACCAGAAATAAGGATTTATTGGAAACCTCATATAGGGCCGCCACCCCGGCAACTCTCGCCAGTAACCTGTTGCGCCGAAGTCCATCTCCGCGCCTTCCGATCAAAACGGCAATCAGGCAACCGACGGCGAGGACTATGTCGAATCGATATATCCAGTTATGTAAATGTCTATCAAGAAATGCGAGAGTCTGGTGATATGAGTAAGTAGTGCCCCATTTCGCGTCCGCTCCGAAGAGGATTTCATAGCCTTTCGGTGGAACAGAGAACAAGCTAAGGTCCATAGGCAACAGGACGCTTGCGAGTAGGAGAGCCCCACCTACGAGCAGTGCACGCCTCGAGGTCAACCATCTGACGATAGAACCCAAGTGTCCGGTCTGTTTTCTGGCGACGGCTTTCCATCCGGAGCTAGGGGGTTCAGTTCCTCGTTCCATCGTGCGGCCCATGTACTCCTCGCTTGCCACAACCGACGCCGCAATGAAGATAATGGCTAAAATCAGACTACCCACCGCCAGTGCAGGCCCCAGGTTTTCGATCGCGCCCCATAGGATCGCGATGGCTACAATAGTGATTGCAAATGCCGCAGCAAGGCGAGCAAAGTCTGACCAGCGCAGCCACAGAGTTCTCCTGTCCATGTACACCGTCGTCCCAAGAAACTCAGGGAAGCACCAGAAAAAACCGAAGCCATATGTAACAGCCATACCGACATAGACACCCACGTCGAGGAGACGGAGACTCAACTCTCGTTCTTCCGACGCTTCGTATATCCCCAACCCCGCCAAGGCGAAGATAAATGCAGCAACCATGAACCGCCGCGCATGGCGGACCAGAAATGCATGTTTTGAATTGCTCGCCGAGATATTCTTGCTGTCGTTCATAAAGCACCGTCCCCAGCACCCGAGACCGTGACATTAGGATTCGGGGGCGGTCCGCTGCCCCCGTTGCCACTGCCGCCACAGCCAATCATGCCGGCTGTCAGCACCACCATCAGGATGTTCTTCCACGTACTCATTTAGTTCCTCTTAGAAAATGATCCGTCAATTTGTTTCCAGCACTAATTGCGCCGCGACACCGGCATGGTCTGAAGGCCACAGTCCACCAGGTGTTTTGCTGGCCGGAGTCGCGCCGAATAACGCGATGTTCTGCGCTCCGACCGGCCCGATCGTCAGAATCAAGTCAATTCGCTGGTAGAGCTCTGAAGCCGGATTATTGTCCAATTCCGCCTGGCAGCAGGTGAGCCCCAGAACTCCAGGATGTAACTGCGACCACACGTCGTTGTAGCCCGCAAGCGTGAAGTCGATATAAGTTGCGTCCTGTGGCAGTGGAGCAGCCTGCGAATTCGAATCCATCGCGATGATCACCGGAAGAGTCGTGCCTGCGGGGCCAGTCCTTAGTTCTGCGCCCTGTGCCTCGCGAATGCTGGGCAGACCAAACAAAGTTGTATCCACTGATTCCAGGTGAGTGGTGATGAATCGGAAAGATTGTCCATGCGAAGTGCCGTCCACCGAAGCCCACGCCCGCGGCAGCGGCACGATGGCGCCCGGGATCGAAAAAAACAACGTAGCTGCATATTGCGCGGAATTTGGATTAGTCCAACTGAATTGCGAAGGATCCAAATCGGTGCGGGCGAGGATGGCAATATTATTCGTGAGTTGCACGCACAGGAATGTTCCGGACGACAAAATCAGCCCCGGTGTTGGCGGAAATGCATATTGCTGCGCCTGGACTGCTACCTTGTAGTGAGCGCCCTGTGCGTCAAGCGCATCCTGCAGCTCCTTTAGCATGTCAAATTCGAGAGTTGTAGAGCCGCAAGTGAAGGTGGTGGGATCAAGTGGCCCGGTAGACCACTGGTCGAGTTCCTGTAGGCCGACGAGAGCCGGAGAAGCAGCGATGATCTGCTTCGCCAATGCTTGCATCCGGGCGGGAGGATTGGTTTCTCGCACTTGCGCGATGGTCGCGCCAACTGCGAATAGAAAATCCATCTGCGTAGCCGCCGCCTGCACTTCCAGAAGGTCAGTTCCTTCGTTAGCGTTATAGGTCATCACCCGCAAGTCGCCCCTCCCCTTCGAGAGCGCCTGGGCTGAAGCCAGTGAGCAGGCCATAATAAGCATGCCGGCTAAGATTTGATTTTTCATTTGAATCTCCTTTTGTTTGAAACTGATCTGTAGGCTTGCGCTAATTCTGCTTCTGCTCGGTTGCTGACATCCGGCCATTAAAAAAATCACTGCGAACTCAAACCATCAGCCATGGCCTCACCGTCTGAAAGACGTTCAACGCCACAATGACCAACCACATCGAGATTGAGCGAATGATCGTCATTTTGATTTCCTGTGGTGTGTTTGCTTCCGACCGGCAAAGGTTAAACGTCAATCGCCGATCAGTGTTTGGTCGCGATCTTCTTGTACTTTGCCTGTAATGCTTTATAAGGACTCAAATCCGGAACTGCAGGCTGAGTGCGAGTTACGCGACGATTGCCCAGGGCATGCGGAGTCTTACAACGCACGCCAGCCGGAGGAGTTGTGTTTGGCTGTGCGAGATCGCTGATCATGGTTGCGGTTGAGTCACAAGTGATAACTCCACCGCTGTCTCCTGAGAACGTGACGCCGGTGAAGTCGACGCTCGAATTCACCAAGGCCAGGAAGCCAGGACCATTGTTTTGCGAGATATCTCCGCCGCGCACGAATGCTTGGGAATTGCCGTCCACGCGAATGCCGGCGCTCAACGGATCAGTGCTGGTTCCATTTCGCAGAATCTGATTCGCACCCAGAACGTTCACTTGACTGTTGGCATAAACGTCGACCCCGGCGCCGGTATGATCGGTGATCTGGGATCCTTCAAAAAATGTTGCCTGACTGCCGAGATTCACCGAGACGCCAGTGGGACCGTTGGATTGAATTATGTTTGGCTGGCCAATACTCCAGAAGGAGATTTCAGATCCCTCTCCGATAGAAGCACCGCCTGCGGGGTTGCCTTGAAGAATATTCGGGCCGAAAAGCGCACCGATTTGCGCCCTGGCACCGCCCAACAACATGATGCCGAGCCCGGCACCCTGAGGAGATCCCAACAAGTTATTGGAGATCGTTGTATTCCCTAATGTTCCGAATGCTCCTAGACTGGCGTAAACTCCAGGTCCCGTGTTGTTGCTGATGTCGATCAAACCACCCCAGCCACCCAACGAAACCAGTGAATTGCCCCCGAGATTGATCCCGCCGCTTGCGTTGTTGTCGAATGCTCCCTTGGTGATCACACCTACATCAGACATGCCGTTAGCGCGCAGGCCCACCCCTGCGTTCCCGTTGCTAGTGCAGGTGTCCAACACAACGCTGCGACTATTTGAGACATTGACGCCATCGCCGAACGGATTTGTCACATTTAGACCGTACAAGTAGACGAGAGTGGAGTTGGAAATGGAGAGAGCACCATTAATTGTTGCGGTCTGTCCCCACCACGTACCCAGATTTAGGTTGTTGACCCCCTGCAAATAGACGCTCTCGTTGCAGGTTCCAGTCACGATGATGGACGAACCGGGACCGGCATTGGGCAGGGCAGCATTAATGCTGCCGTAGGCGTAAGGGTTGGTGCCTGAACAGTCGACCATCAACTGCGCATGCAAGGCGATTGGAAAGATGAGCATCAGAACAGATGCGATCATCAGTGGACTGTTGTTGCGGAGAAAATTTTTGCAAGTCATTTTCATTTCCTTCTGATTTGAATTTTGTTGAGTAACGTCGACTGTCCGGTGGCCCATCTTTTTCTTCAGGCTTACTTGTCCTCGACTCGTTCCACATCTTTTCCTGTCTCCGCCTGTGCAGCGGCGACAGCATTCTGCGCGTTCTTCTTATCCAACAGCACAATGGCGTACTGTCCCGTGCCATTCACATCGGTGTACTGAATGGTGAGATAGTGCTTCTTCGAATGCGTCAACAGAAACATCGGAGAGATCAGCACGGCTTCGGTGTACCGTGGCTTCGACGCCCGTTCATAAAGCAGACTCTTGACCTGGGTATAGGGAATGCTGATGACCTCACTGCCTTTTTGCGCCTGGAACTCGACGATCTTTTTCTCGGAGTTGAAAATCAGGGCACCCTTAGTTGAGCCTCCGGCTTTTTTCTGGCCGGTGGAGGTCCCGGCGAAAAGTTCGGCGTGATCGAACTTGCGCTCCGCAGCATTTGTGTTACTCGAGGCTGCGTGCGCAGGAACTGCAACTGTCGTCGTCCAAATCGCGCACAGTGTCAAAAGCGAAAGAATTCTGTGATTCATAAGCCACCTCAGTTTTTAGATTTGCGCCGGTAGTCCGACTTGTTGCCGGCACTCGGTGCTTCTGGATCAGCACCTTGCTCTGTGCCGCTCTGCTGGTCAATGCAGCGGTAATCACGCCTGCTGCATTTGTAGGTCGCGAGCTAAGTAGCTGAAAATGAAAGCACTACGGAAATGCTCACGCGGGCAGAATGGAAGGTGCTAAACTTCTCCCGTTTTAAGATCGGAAGCGATTCTTGACATAAGCTGCCATGGCGCCATCCCCAGTATCTCAACTCGTGCGCTTCGATCTTTTTGAGCTAGATCTGCGCGCCGGGGAATTGCGCAAGGGGGGCATTCGGATTCGGCTCCAGGAACAGCCCCTTCAGGTGTTGCAGACGCTGCTTGAGAAGCCGGGCGAGGTTGTAACCGGTGAAGAATTACAGAAGAGGATCTGGCCGGCAGACACCTTTGTAGACTTCGATCACGGTCTTCATGCCGCCGTGAATCGATTGCGGACAGCGCTGAGCGACTCTGCGGATCGGCCGCGTTACATCGAGACAGTGGGCCGCCGGGGATATCGCTTCATCGGGAAGCTTGAGCCTTCAGAGCAGCCAACGCCTATCCCGCCTGTACCAAGAAACGATCCCGTTAGAAAACCTCAGCAGCGTTTTTGGAATTCCTGGACCGGGATGCTTGGCGGCTTCGGAGCTGCACTCGCCATTGGGGCGGCGCTTGTAGCGGGAAATGTCTACGGATTAAAAGACTGGCTATTTAAGACTGCAACACCGCACCCTTTTCGCTCACTTGCCGTGCTGCCGCTGGAGAATCTAAGCGGGGATGCGAAACAGGAACCTTTTGCGGACGAAATGACCGAGGAACTGATTACTCAAGTCTCCAAGCTGGGAGATTTGAGAGTAATTTCTCGGACTTCAATGATGCAGTACAAGGGCACCAAGAAAACTCTGCCGCAGATCGCGAATGAATTGCACGTGGACGCGGTTATTGAAGGTGCGGTGGAGCTTATCGGAAACCGTGTTCGCATTACCGCGCAGCTGGTGAATGGCGCCAGCGACGAGCACATTTGGGCCGAGAGATATGACCGCGAACTGAGCGACGTTTTGCTGCTGCAGAGCGAAGTGGCTGAAGACATTGCGAAAAAGATCGATCTGCAGCTAACGCCACAACAACAACAACGGCTGCATGCGGGCGCGCATCCTGTCAATCCAGATGCTTACCAGTCTTATCTGATGGGCCGTTACTACTGGAACATGCGGACAGGCGAGGGATTAGACAAGGCCGGGAAATATTTTGCTGAGGCAATCCAGAAAGATCCTAATTTCGCGCTCGCCTACTCCGGTCAGGCAGATTATTTTGCTTACCTCACGGTATTAGGCGGGCCGGAGATACTGAGGCCGCGAGATGCCATGACGCAGGCTAGAACTGCGGCGGCCAAGGCTCTACGACTGGATGATTCTCTTGCGGAAGCTCACGCATCCATGGGGAACATTCTACATAACTATGACTGGAATTGGGCGGCTGCGGAGCGCGAATTCAAGAAGGCAATTGAGTTGAATCCAAACTACGCCATGGCACACCATTTGTATGCGCATCTTCTGATCGAAACCGGGCGCACACAAGAGAGCCTGGCTGAAGCTGGATGGGCGTTGCAGCTCGATCCTTATTCACCATTTATAAATAACGGTCTTTCCCGCCAATACTATCTTTCGCGGCAATACGACAAGGCCATCAGGCAGTGCCAGATCGGCTTACAGATCAATCCGACATATCTCCCGGCACGCATTCAGCTAGCGCTTGCATACGAGCAGACCGGCAAATTCTCCGAGGCTATTTCGCAACTCGAGCAAGCTGCGGGGGCGATTAAGGCCGCGGAGATAAGTCCCGGCGGACGTCCTATCGATGTTCCGCTGCTGCACGCTCTGTTGGGACACGCATATGCCTTGAATGGCAGACGTTCAGGTGCGATGGATGAGTTAGGCAAGCTGCAGGCGGCGGCTGCGAAGCACTATGTCCCCCCCTCTTACTTCGCTATTGTATGGATGGCCCTCGATAATAAGGACCAGGCTTTCGTTTGGCTGAATCGCGGCTATCAAGACCGCTCCGAGCATATGCTGTATCTCGGCATTGAGCCGCTCGTCGATCCTTTGCGTAGTGACCCGCGTTTTGTGTCGCTTCTGAAAAAGGTTGGCTTATAGATTAAGGTCGCGCCCCTTTGAGTCAACCGTCTATCCGAAGGCTCGTCGGGACCCAGGGGCATATCTTCTTTATTGCACCCTTTACAACAACTAATCAACCGAATGACACTTGGGGGTAACCTCCCCTGTCATCTCCTTTAGTAACCCACTTACGACCGTAACTTGTCCGGTGATGTTCCATTTGTCAACATGACATGGCACTTGCCCTAGTCGGACTCGCGCAGAAGCTCGCAGCTCGCGTTTGCTTCAGCGTGTAAGTCCGCCTCCCCTGACCGGCAGGAATGCTTATTCATTTTGCTTAAGGACTGGCCGGAGGCAGGATGTCGTCAGATGCGCAGCATCTGCAGGCGCTGAGCAGTGTGCCGCAGCTATCGAGTCTGTATGCCACTTACGGAGTTGGGGTCAATACTCTGTCGGTGGAGCAGATATTTGCGCTCTATGAACGAACTGGGTTTCTCTATCCAGGGAAAGCCGCTCGCCTTCGTCCGCACCTCGGCCTCGTACTAAAAAACTGGCGGAAGATGCTTCGCGCCGGGGAATCTCTGCTGTACATTCTTACGGCCGGCGACGAAGCTCGCGGCATGGCCTCACTGGCGGTCTGGCGGACTGCGCCCCATGGCTGGATGTCACAGCACTTAGTTAGCGACAACAATCCTTTTGCATCTCGCGCGGTGATGCTAGCGGCGGCGGCAGGGAAAATTCTGCGAGGAACTGACGACGCTCAAAACTGGTTTCGTCCGGAGAATAGGTTTCCGGCGCGAGTGTTCGGGTCGATGGTTTACACGATTGGGGAATCTCTCTGCTCAGTACAACGCCACAGCTACTTTGCGTTACCACGAGGTCTGAAGCTCTCGTGTGGCAGCAGTAGAATTCGCGCGGTGCCCTACGATCCATCTCAAAAGCAGGCACTCTCTGCGATCGCGTCCGCTACTCGAGGCAGTGTCTATATTGCCGGGGAAGATCTGCTCGGAGATGTTGAGCTTCAAAGCGTTAACGAAATGTATCGTTCAGTGGGGCTGAGGCGCACACGTTCTGTCTGGCTGGCCTATCAGGGAACACGGAGCGAACCGGTTGGGGCAGCCATCGCATATCGCGGCCCGTTGGGAATCAATTTTAGCTATCTAGAGAACCGTTGTGATTTGCTGCTGCATCCGACGCTTCCGGCAGTGGATGTCCCGGGTACTGTGGCATCGCTTCTGACTGCATCGTCAGTTGCCTATCAGGACTTTGAGCTTGAAGATATTCCACTTATCACCGACGAGATGGCCACCGACGTATTGCTGAAGTTTGGCGCGGAATTCCTGCGCCACTATTGCCAGGGAATATGGCTAAAGGCCGGACATCAAGGGTTCTATCAACATGTTGATGGCTTCTATTCGAAACTTCTAGAGCGCGCGAGTAAGCAGACGAAAAAGAAGGGCGCAGCGGCGGGGTCACGATGAACTCAGCCTCTGCTACCACCTACATCATGGAAGATCCACGCGAGGCTATGAGGCTCGAGCTGAAAGTGGATGCCGAGGCTTGGGCCCACAAGTATCTGGCGCATCACATGAAACCTGGCGCGGCAATCCTCTCCGTGGGTTGCGGGCCGGGAATGATTTTGCGGCAACTTTTTTCGATCGAGCCTTCAATTCAGGCCACGGGAATCGATATCAGCGCCGATCGTGTGCAGGAAGCCATTCAGAAAAGCCGCTCCAACGCACGCCTGAAATTCGTGAGTGGAGATGCTCATGCGATGCCGTTTCCCTCAGACAGTTTCGACTTGGTGTATTCGCGAATGCTATTCGAATACCTGGCGGACAAAGAGCGGGCTGCAGCTGAGATGGTCCGAGTCTGCCGGCCGGGGGGCACGGTCCTACTTCAGGACCTGGACGGGCAGCTGCTGTGGAACTATCCGGAAGATCCGACGGTGCAAAAGGTCGCCGAGAAAGTTGTTGCCGGTCTGGCTAAGACAGGCTTCGATGCTTTTGTCGGTCGCAAGCTGTTCTCGCTGGCACATCGGGTAGGCCTCAGAAACATCGCTGTCCAGGTGGAGTGCTACCACCTGATTGCTGGAGAAATCGAGCCTGAAATCTTGAAGCAGTGGGAGCTTAAGCTGGAAATTGCACTTCCACAGATAGCTCGCGTACTCGGGGACCACGGTGCAGCCAAGGAACATGCAAAACGGTTCCTTGAGTATCTCCGCCGACCTGACACGCTTACTTATTCCAACGTTTTTACAGTAACAGGGAAGAAACCCTGGTGAACACTCGGTTGACTAGCTGGAAAGAAGTACATCTTCGATTGCGAAAGGGGACAACGAGAACGTCAGGATTCTAAGAATCCAGCAGGCTAAACGCTTCTCGCCTTTTCGCGAAGGAAAACAAACCATGCAGACCATTCGCTACCCACACAACAGTTGGAGAGGCATTACCCAGCCTCTCTTAGTCGCAGCCATGACGGCTTTATTTGTCATAGCGGCGTCGGCCCAGAGCAATGTGGTCGACGTAACGACCATGAGCGTCGAAGACCTCATGAACATGCAGGTCACGTCCGTCTCGAAGCGGACTCAGAAGGTAGCGGACGCCGCTGCTGCGGTCTACGTGATTACGCAGGAGGACATCCGACGCTCGGGCTCCACTAACATCCCCGAAGCGCTGCGGCTGGCCCCTGGCATTCAGGTAGCAAGGATTGATGAGAACAAGTGGGCCATCAGTTCTCGCGGATTCAATGGGCGCTTCGCGGACAAGCTTCTCGTTTTGATTGACGGGCGCAGCGTGTACACGCCTCTCTTTTCTGGCGTCTATTGGAACGTGCAGGATGTGATGCTTGAAGATGTTGATCGAATTGAAGTAATCCGTGGACCGGGAGCGACGCTGTGGGGTGCCAATGCAGTGAACGGCGTCATCAACATCATCACTAAGTCGGCCAAAGCCACACAGGCTGCGCTGGCTACGGCAGGCGGCGGAACCGAGCTGAGAGGTTTCAGCAACCTCCGTTACGGCGGCACACTAAAACAGGATACTGCCTATCGAGCCTACGCTAAGTACTTCAATGTGGGGGCTTCCACAAACCCATTCGGTGCAGGCGCCAGCGATAACTGGGATTCATTGCGCGGTGGCTTTCGTGGCGACTGGAATCCCTCGGGACCTGACTCTATTACGTTGCAAGGCGATATGTACCGCAGCCACTACGGAGAAACTCTGACTATTCCAACGCTCACGTCCCCTTATTCGAGCACATTCCCGAATCGAGGCGGCATTAGCGGTGGCAACATCCTGGGCCGCTGGGCCCACGACTTCGGAAATTCTGCGACTTCGTTGCAAGTGTATTTTGACAAAACAAATATTTCCGAAAACTCGCTGTTTGCAGATCACCAAAATATTTTCGACATAGATTTCCAGCACTCCTTTCACCTGACTGATTCGCAGGCGGTGATCTGGGGCGTCGGATACCGCTCTATCGGAGATAGCAATGCGTCGAGTTTCACGGTGTCTCTGCAGCCGGACCACAGCAGGCTGAACCAATTCAGCGGATTCGCTCAGGATGAAATCAGCCTATTTGACAAACGGGTGCAACTCACGCTGGGTTCCAAGCTTGAGCACAACGACTTTACCGGTCTGGAAGTTGAGCCGAACGCCCGAGTGCTGTGGAACATTACGCCAAACCAGTCAGTCTGGACGGCAGTATCGCGTGCGGCGAGGACACCGGCCTTGACCGAACGAGGCCTGCAACTGGTTTCAGCAGTCATACCGCCGGGTGGGCCTGGCAATCCGACTCCGCTGCCCGCCGAGGCTGACGTGTACGGCAGCAATAAGTTCCAGTCAGAAGACCTGCTCGCGTATGAAGTCGGTTATCGCGTCCAGGTCTCCAACAACGTGTCAGCAGACATTGCAACGTTCTACAACAACTACACCCATCTCCGTTCGGCGGAGCCGGGGCAGCCGTTTCTGCAGACAAATCCAGCTCCTATGCATCTAGTGGTGCCCTTCGTAGCCAGCAACAAGATGCACGGCGGCACTTACGGCGCTGAAATCTTCACGGAGTACAAAGTTATTCCACGCTGGAAGATGGTTGGGTCTTACAGCTATCTGCAAATGGATATCCGCAAAGATGCGACCAGCATGGATCCGACTCCTGATAATCCGAACATGTCGAGCCCGCGTCACCAGTTCTACGTCAGATCGTCTCTCGACGTGTTCAGGCATTTGGAGCACGACCTGACAGTACGGTATGTAGCCAACTTGCCCGGCCTAGGCATCCCTAGTTACTACTCTGTGGACACACACTTCAGCTATGCGTTGCCTCGGAGCTTTGAACTCTCTATAGGCAGCCAAAACCTGCTGAACCGGAAGCACCTGGAGTTTGTTCCCGACTTCATTAACATTTCGCCTACAGAAGTGAAGCGCTCTATCTACGGAAGTATTACTTGGCACTCGGAGTAAGCCGGGGCTTTCTGGTTGTTTAGTTAGTGAGAGATAAGCGCATGCAGGTAAAGCCGATCAAAAGACGACTAAGAGCAGCTCTCGCGATACTGCCGATTCTATTGGCAGGCGCCTGGCTTAATGCTCAGAATACATCCGGATCGTCGGAGTATTTGATCAAAGCGGGATTCATCTACAATTTTGCGAACCTGGTGCAGTGGCCTTCCACGAGTTTTGCTCAGCCTGACTCGCCCATAGTAATCGTCATTTTAGGGGAAGACCACTTCGGAACAACTCTCGACCATGCTCTGGAAGGCAAGAAGGTAAATGCGAGACCCTTCGTTATCAAACGGGCCAGATCAGTATTTGAACTCCAGCGAACGTTAGGTCCACAGAAAGACTGTCAGATCCTGTATGTAAGCTCCTCGGAAATGCCGCACGTGAGCGAGGCAATCCAAGCGTTGAAAGGCGCCCCGGTTTTAACCATTGGGGAAACACCTGGTTTCGCCAGGAGCGGCGGAATCATAAACCTGATTCTTGAAGACAACAAAGTGCGGTTTGAGGTGAACGTACAGGCGGCGAAAGACGCTGACCTTAATATAAGTTCCAGGTTGCTCGCCCTGGCAAGAATTGTTCCGCCGCCTGAAGGCCGGAGAGCGGAATGAAGTTTCAAGATCTCTCCATCAAGCGGAAACTTATTCTGATGACGATGCTGACGAGCAGCATCGCGCTATTGCTCTCCTCTGTCAGCTTCCTGATTTACGACCTCATATCTTTTCGAAATTTGCTCACTCATGACTTGGCAACCCAGGCCCAGATCATCGGGTACAACAGCGCAGCGGCTATGGCGTTTAAAGATGAGCCGGCCGCCACAGCAACTTTGTCAGCGCTAACGGCTAAGAGCGACATTGTGTCAGCTGCCCTGTATAGCCCGAACGGACAAATGTTCGCTCACTATTTCCGGGACAAACAGACCCTGCCCAACGCGGTGCCGATCTGTTCACCGGAGAACTCCTACCGCTTCGAAGGCCAGTTTCTTGAGGTCTGCCACGAAGTCACCTTAAACGGGGACCGGGTAGGAACTCTGCTGTTGCAGTCGGATATGAGCCAGTGGAGCATGCGGGCCCGGCGCTACGCCACAATCTGTTTGGTCTTTGCTTTGGTTTCTGTTTTCTTTGCATTCTTAGTGTCCTCCAAATTGCAGAAGGTAATTTCCGGCCCAATCATGCACTTGGAGGACACCATGAAAATGGTTTCCGCCAATAAGAACTATGAAGTGCGGGCGGTCAAATCCTACTCTGACGAAATCGGCAGCCTGATTGATGGGTTCAACGCGATGCTCTCCGACATTCAGCAGCGTGACGGCGCGCTACGTGGGGCGAACGACGAGCTGCAAACGAGGACTCTCGAACTGGAGGAAGAGGTTTCTCAGCGCAAGCAAGCGCAGGAAGAGCTGCTGAATGCCAAGCACGTAGCTGAGGAGGCAAGCCGCGCCAAGAGTACTTTTCTTGCAAATATGAGCCATGAATTGCGCACGCCACTCAACGCCATCATTGGATATAGCGAAATGCTTGAGGAAGAGGCGCGCGATTCTGAGAAGGCCGAGGACATCCGCGACCTTCAAAAAATCCAATTTGCAGGAAAGCATTTGCTGTCCCTGATCAATGACGTCCTTGACCTTTCTAAAATTGAAGCAGGAAAGATGCCGCTACATTTGGAAACCTTCGACGTCAGGCCGATGGTTTCCGAGATCATTACTACGCTGCAGCCTGCAATTGAGAAGAACAAGAATACGTTGCGCGTGCGCGTGGCTGACGAAGTCAGTGCAATGCGCGCCGACGTCACGAAGGTTCGCCAGATTCTGTTCAACCTGCTTAGTAATGCGTGCAAATTTACCGATCACGGGACCATAGGTCTGGATGTGGACCGCAAACTAGAAGGCGGTCAGGACTGGATTCGTTTCCAGGTGTCGGACACGGGCATTGGGATAGCTGCCAAACAGAGAGACAACCTGTTCAAGGAGTTCGCACAGGCAGACACCTCAATTGCGCGTAAGTACGGAGGAACTGGATTGGGGCTTGCTATCAGTTACAAATTCGTCCAGTTGATGAAAGGACGGATCGGCGTGGAAAGCGAGCTCGGGAAAGGCGCGACTTTTACAGCGGAACTTCCCGTTAATGTCAGGACCGAGACGGCTGATTCCCCGCGACCGGATGGTGCCAGTGACTCTCCGGCCGCGGCCTCGCCGACGAAGACTGACCGGGACACAATCTTAGTCATAGACGACGATGCCGCAGTTCGCGAACTTATGTCGAGATTTCTCAGCAAGCTGGATTTGAATGTGGTCTCCGCGCGGAGTGGTGAAGAAGGGCTACGCCTGGCCGCGCAGCTTCACCCGGTAATTATCACTTTGGATGTTGTCATGCCGGAGCGCGACGGTTGGTCGGTGCTTAACCAGCTCAAAGCGGACCCGGAACTATCGGAAATCCCTGTAATTATGGTGACCATTGTAGACAACGAGGCGATGGGCATAAACCTGGGCGCCTCAAACTACCTGGTAAAGCCGGTCCATCGCGAACGCCTGGCCGACCTTATCGAGCAATACCGGCTTGTCCGCTCTTCAGCGCCAAAGACAATCAAAATGCCGGTGTCCTTATCGCCCACCCGCAAGGGTCAAGAGCGAAGTGAGGCTGAAAACCCGCGGAGACGTTAATTATGTCGAGAATTTTATTAGTCGAAGATAACGAAATGAACCGCGACATGCTGTCAAGAAGGTTGCAGCGAAAAGGATATTCGGTCCTAATTGCCCACGATGGCAAGCAGGGGCTGGAAACGGCTTATGCGGAAATGCCCGATTTGATTCTGATGGATATAAGCCTTCCTTTTATTGACGGTTACGAAGTAACCCGCCGCCTAAAGGCGAATCCGAGAACACGGCACATTCCAGTGATTGCGCTTACCGCACACGCGTTGCTGACCGATCGGGACAAGGCATTAAAGGCCGGATGTGACGATTACGACACTAAACCGGTCGACTTCGGACGGTTGACGGAAAAGATAGAAAATCTGCTGATTAATGAAAAGACCCTATGACGACGCGAACGAGTCGACTGCTTATCGTAGACGACAACGAACTGAACCGGGATATGCTTGCGCGCCGTCTGGAGCGACATGGCTTTGAGGTTGTTTTGGCGGGCGGCGCGCGGGAATTGACACAGCGGCTTAAAGAAGAAGGCGCGGACATGATTCTCCTGGACATTGAAATGCCGGAGATCAGTGGACTGGAAGCGCTGAAGACGCTGCGGGAAACATATTCCCCGATTGAACTTCCGGTCATCATGGTGACGGCCAAGAATCAAAGCGAAGACATCGTTAAGGCACTGGATTTGGGAGCCAACGATTATGTAACTAAACCAATCGACTTCGCAGTAACACTGGCACGCATCGGCACCCACTTGTCTCACAAGCGTGCGCAAGAGGCATTAAGAGAAAGTGAAGAACGCTATGCGCTTGCCGCTCGTGGCGCCAATGACGGGCTGTGGGACTGGAACTTGCAAACGAACAAGGTCTACTTTTCTCCTCGCTGGAAGGCCATGCTGGGGTGCGAGGAGAGCGAGATCGAGGACAAGCCCGAGGAATGGTTTGGGCGCATCCATGAAGCCGATCGAGAGCGGGTGAAGCAAGAAATCGCTTCACACCAGGCAGTATCGACGCCGCAATTTGAGAGTGAGCACCGCGTACTGCATAAGGATGGAAGTTTTCGCTGGATGCTTAGTCGCGGACTCGCCGTTCACGATAGCTCTGGCAAAGCCCTGCGGATGGCCGGATGGCAGACGGACATCACGGAAGGAAAAGTATCGGATCCACTGACCGGTTTGCCCAATCGCCTCCTGTTTACCGACCGGGTAGCGCGACTGCTCAAACACGCCAAGCGACGTCCAGGTTACCTGTTCGCGGTGCTGTTCCTCGATCTGGATGGCTTCAAGATGGTTAACGATAGTCTGGGGCACCTCGTCGGCGACCAATTGCTGGTGGGAGTTGCTGCTCGGCTAGAGAAATGTTTGCGAGCGACGGACATGGTCGCGCGCGTCGGCCGGGATTTTATTGTCGCCCGTCTTGGTGGAGACGAGTTCACTGTTCTTCTCGACTCTATCAAAGATCCCGGCGATGCCAAGCAGGCTGCAGAGCGCCTAATGAAAGCAGTAGCAGCGCCTTTTGTTTTGAGTGGCAGGGAAGTATTCACATCCGTAAGCGTTGGGATTGCGCTGAGTAATGTGACGAACTACGAACTGCCGGATGAAATCCTGCGTGATGCGGACACGGCAATGTATCGGGCTAAGTCTTTAGGCAAAGCTCGCTACGAAGTATTTGACGCAGACATGCGCGCCAATGTGATGGCCCGCCTGCAGTTGGAGATGGATTTACACCGCGCCATTGAACGGAAGGAGTTCTCTAATTTCTACCAGCCAATCATTTCCCTCGCTGCAGGAGAGATTGTTGGGTTCGAATCGCTTTTGCGTTGGAACCATCCCACCAGAGGACAGCTTGCGCCGGAAGAGTTCATTGCAGTGGCAGAGGAAACCGGACTGATTCGCGAATTGGGCTGGTGGAACCTGCGCGAGTCGTGCCGGCAGATGAGTGAATGGAGAGCAGGTTACGCGGCGTATTCAGATCTGACAATAAGTGTGAATCTCTCCCCAAAGCAGTTCATGCAGCCCAATCTGATCGGAGATATTCAAAGCGTGCTTTCTGAATTCGGTCTGCCGCCGAGCGCGTTGAGACTGGAATTGACCGAGAGTACGGTCATGGGCGACCCATCTTCAGCGATAGAGATGTTGGAACAAATCAAGGCCCTGGGTATTAGTCTGGCAATCGATGATTTCGGCACTGGCTATTCTTCTTTGAGTTACCTGCACCGTTTTCCTCTCGATACCTTGAAGATCGACCGTTCCTTCATCAGCGGCGTGGGCGACGGCAAGAATAGTGAAGAGGGTGCAGAAATTGCGCGCACCATCCTGCCCATGGCCTTAAATCTGCACTTAGACGTTGTAGCTGAGGGAGTTGAAACCAGTGAACAACTTGCTTTGTTGAAAAGTTTGCACTGCAAGTACGGCCAAGGATTTTATTTTTCTAAACCGCTACCTGCGGCGGATGCGGCATTATTGTTAGCCAAGAAAACGACTTGGCGACCCAAATCTTTTTCGGCCGCAAGCGGCAATACATAAGTTTGTTAACACAATCCAAAGCGGCTGGCCTGGCCCATTGAACTCAGAGTTGCAGTCCAGTTCTTGGCTAAGCGCAAAAAGTAGTGTAGTTTCGCCCTCTTCGTAAAGGCTAGGGAGTCAGTTTTCCTGTGGACAGGTAGTCCTGAGAAGGAATGCCGAAGGCGTCGGCAACGCGGTTAAAGAATGCGAACATCGCGATCACATAAACCGCCTCAGCAATCTGATCTTCTTTCCAGCCCGCCTCACGCAGCTTCTGCACGTCCTCTGCTGTTGAACGAGATGCCGCGCGAGTGATCAATTCAACATAATCCAGCAGGGCACGCTCGGCAGGCGTGAGACCGGCGTCATCGAGCTTGCCTTCGAGAATTGCACTCACGCATTGATCTGTAGCTCCCTGAGCACGCAGGAAGTAAGCATGGCTGTCCAGTCAATACGGGCACCGATTGAGAAAAGAGACGTAGCTGGCGATCATCTCCTTGTGCCGGCGCGACAGGTGCCCTTCGGAAAAATGGATGGTGTTGGAAAATTCAACCACTTGCCGCAAAAAATCAGGCCGTGCGCCAAAGCACTTAATGATGCCGGGAACTTGTTTTCTTCCAGAGCCGGTACGCCAGTAGTCGTATGCCGCGGCCACTTCACCGGAAGCTTCGGCGTCTTCGGTGATCTTAATCTTTGTTGCCGGCTTTGAGTGGAGTTCGGTGGATTTCTGGTTCATGGTTGCGAGTTATATTTCCTCCGCAATTTTCGCACGGCCGAGCACTGGATCAACGGTGGGAACTGTATTCCTTCGGAAGGCGCTGTAGACCGGAAGTCCAGCCAATACTACGGCCACTCCCAACAAGGCCTGGCGCGGACTATGCCCCGCCAGCAATATAAGTAATAGCGACATTAATACCAAGAACACAATTAGAGGAAGCGGATACATGGGCATCGAGAAGGCCGGCGCAGTGCCACTGCCGCGTTTTCGAGCGGTGAATAGGCCCGCCCCGGCCAGCGCCAAGAACACGACTGCGACGAAGATGAAATAAGAAATAATTTGTTGAAAGCTTCCCATGACTGCGAGCACTGACGAGATCAGTCCCTGGACGAGGATCGCCTTTGCCGGCGTTCCGAAACGGGGATGAATTTTCGCCACGGAGTGCAAAAACAATCCATCTTTTGCCATTGCGTAGTAAACACGAGGCGCCGACATAATGAGTGCGGCCAGGCTGCTGAGGACGCAAACGATCACAATAGCGGCAAACACTATTCCGCCTGGCGATCCGAACAGCACCGAACCGGCCTGGGCCACGAAGGTTTCGTCTGAAGTTACTTTCGCGAGTGGAACCAGATAAAGAAAAACGGCGCTTACGGTGATATAGACCGTGGTTACGACTGCGACACCGAGCAGCATGGCTCGCGGTAAAGTGCGTCCTGGGTCGCGTATCTCTCCGGATATTTTGCTGACATCCCACCAGCCACCAAACGAAAAGAAGGCTCCGACAAGCGCTGCTCCGAGCGCCGGCAGCAGAGGCAGCGAACTTGACCGGGTTCCTGCGAATGGCACGAAGTTGGACCATGATCCGAGATGGAGCGCAAATCCCCAAATCACCAGGAATGCAAGGACTCCCAACTTGAGCCAGGTAGTCCAACGCAGAAATCGCGCGCTCACTTGAATGCTAATGATGTTGAGAGCGCAAAGTCCCCAGATGACGGAGATGCCGATTAACTTTGTAAACACCGGCGACAGAGGAAAAATATACGCAGCGTAGCTGGCCAGTCCGAGAGCAAGCGCAGCGGTAAGGCCGGGATCGAGAACCAGTAGGCACATCCACCCGTATAGGAAAGCTACTCGCCGCCCGCAGGTCTCCAACAGATAAATGTAAATGCCGCCGTCACGTGGAAAGCGAGCAGCGAGTTCACCGTAAGTCAGGGCCCCGCAAATCGCAAGAATTCCGACCGTAAGCCACACCATCAACAGCCAAAACGGAGAGCCCAACGACTTAGCCATGCCTGCGGGCGTGAGAAAAATTCCGACGGCAATGGATTCGCCGGCTACAGCTGCGATCGCAGATGCCAATCCGAGCCGGCGTTGCGGGGCGCCACTATCGAAAGATTCTTGTTCAACTGGAAATGTCATCGGCGCGCAAAGGGTAAAACTCAGAATCGCAAAAGGCTAACGATCTCTGAACAACGAAGCAATAGTAGAAAGGAATTACTGATTAACGGCCGCTTCTACTCTTTTTAGACTATTGATCCGCATTGCAAGTACTTCGATAATCCCGTCACTTTCGTGCGGGCTAAAGATTTGTTCAAGATGCTCTGTCCAGCGTTCCTAAAAATCAAAACTCGCGTAAGTAAAGAGAGGCCTATGACCAACGGTGGAAAGCTGCTTTTCGTACTTCTTTTCGCATGCGCTTCAGCATTATCGCAGCAGATCACCGGCAATCTTCGCGGAACAGTTTCAGACCCTAGCGGCGCAGTGGTGCAGAATGCGACCGTCACCGCACGCCAGATCGAAACCGGACTGGTGCGGACAACAACAACCGATCATGGCGGAAATTATCTGCTGCTGGAACTGCCGGTGGGGCATTATCGGTTGGAAATCTCCGCCACCGGGTTCCAGAAATATCGCCAGGATGGTATCTCGTTAGACGTTAACGAAACGGCTGCCGTTTCGGTTCATCTCATGGTTGGCTCAGAAAAAGAACAAGTGCAGGTGGAAGCTGACGCCGAAATGATCCAACCGACTGTAACCAGCCTGGGGCAAGTTGTGCACGAACAAGAAATCCTCGATCTGCCGCTCGACGGACGAAATTTCTCTCAACTGGGATTGCTCCAACCGGGCGTCGTTCCGCTCACACCGGGTTTGGCGGAAGCGGGAGGGTCATTGCGCGAGGGGCAGGCGTATGCAGTGAATGGGCAGCGCCCGGAGTCGAACAACTTCCTGATCGATGGCGCGAATAACTTCAATGGAGTGGACGGCGGTTTCGTTCTGAAGCCTCCGGTGGATACGATTGCGGAGTTCAGAATCCTCACTCACAACTCAAACGCTGAATTCGGCAACAGTCTAGGATCAACCACCAACATCATTACTAAGTCCGGTTCCAACGCGGTACACGGGGCGGTCTGGGAATTTCTGCGCAATGATGCTTTCGATGCGACGCGATTTCCCGCTACGAGTGTAGAGCCGTTGAAACAAAACCAATTCGGCGGATCCGTCGGTGGTCCAGTTCGCAAAGACAAGACTTTTTTCTTTGGATATTACGAGGGGTTCCGCAATCGGCAGGGAGAAACCGCGGGTTCTACGGTGCCTTCTTTGAAACAACGGAACGGTGATTTTTCGGAGTTGTGTGATACGAGCAAGGGGGAATCGTTTGACAGCGCAGGCATGTGTAGTAATCAAGCCCACCAGCTCGCCCTTGAGGTCACCAACCCGCCCACGACGTTCCCCTTCAATCAATTACCGCCGCCCTTGTTCACGAACTCATTTTCCTATCAACACCTTTTGGGCCTTTTTCCAAAGCCCAATAGTGGACTCAACACCTTCATTTCGACACAAACCAAGCAAGACGACTTCAATGAGGGCGGACTACGGGTGGACCACTATCTGACCTCCAGCGACACTTTGAACTTCCGGTACATCATTAGTGACGGCACACGTTTCGACCCACTTTCTCCAGCGGGAGCAAGCGTACCCGGCTTTCCCGTCGGAGAAAGTCACCGCGCGCAGAATTTCGTGGCTCAAGAGACCCATACTTTTTCGCCTTCCATCGTCGGCGTCTTACGTTTTTCATTCTTGCGGAATAAATTCCTCTTCGGCGAGCGTACGAACCATACTCCGCCCTCGGCTTTCGGTTTTAACTACCAGCCCAGTCTGGATGTGGCCATTGGGCCTCCGTTCATACAGGTCAATAGCTACACAAGTGTTGGTGATCCCATCACTGGACCCCGCGATAGCTATGAGAATGCCTATGATGAAAGTGCATCGTTGAGCTGGGTCCGCGGCCGGCATGAAATGAAGTTTGGCGGCGGGTACCAGCACCTGCACGTGAATGCGCTGCAAGGGATTGCTACCAACGGATTCTTTGTCGTAGCACCATTTCCTTTTACAGATGCGTTCGCCAGCTTTCTGGTCGGCCAACCAGTTTTCTTTCTTCAGGGCCGAGGTGATTTCTCTCGCGGGATCAATGGCAAATCGCTAAATGGATATGTGCAGGACACCTATAAGGCTACGTCGCGGCTGACCCTGAACCTTGGCCTGCGCTACGATCTGCCGTCTCCGTATACCGAAATTCGTAATCGGCAAACGCTGTGGATTCCTGGACGACAGTCCACCGTAATGCCCAATGCGCCTGCGGGGCTGCTCTATCCCGGTGACAAGGGCGTGCCTGCGGGATTGATTCCAACTTTCAAGAAAGCCTTTGCGCCGCGCGTCGGTGTTGCGTGGGACCCTACCGGAAGCGGGAAGTGGATAGTGACGTCCGCGTACGGAATTTATTACGAGCCGTACTACACAGGCCAGGGTGGCCCGCTGCAATCACCGATCAGTGCGCCGCCGGATTTACAAACTGAACAGATCAGTCTTAGCCCGCCTCCGACTCCTCCACTCAGCTTTCAGGATCCGTACAATGGCAACCCGCCGGCGCCGGGCACGTTTGCCACTCCTCTGACTAACTTGACCCTATCGCCAAACTTACCCTTGCCCTACGCGCAGGATTGGGACTTGAACATACAGAGGTCGTTGGCCAACGACCTTTTGCTCGAGGTCGGCTATGTGGGAACCAAAGGAACCAAACTGCCGAGATTTATCGAGGGCAACCCGGCAATCTATGTGCCTGGCGTCGACACCAGCAGCGGCCAGGCTTTCTCCACATCCGGCAACGCTGATCAGAGGCGACTTTATTCCGGATGCACGATAAACGATCAGCCCAACACCTGCACTTACTCCTCGACGGGTTTGATCGCGGGAATCGCGAATTCAAGTTACAACGCGTTGGAGGCAAGTTTGAAGAAACGCTTCAGCCATGGGCTTTCATTCCTTGCCTCTTATACGCTTTCAAAGTCTATCGACGATGCGTCTTCTTTCAACATGACAGGTTCGGCAGCCAAACCCGTTGCCGGCGAGAATGACTTGGCACAAAATCCATTTAATCTGGCTGCGGAGCGCGGGCGTTCGTTGTTCGACGCGCGCCACCGGTTCGTTTTCAGTTATCAGTGGAGTCTTCCATTCTGGCAACATCCGCAGGGATGGTATCAACAGGTGTTGGGTGCGTGGCAGCTCAACGGAATCGTGACCGCCATGAGCGGAACGCCGTTCACCGTCTTTGATTCGAGGGACGTGTCGGAGCAAGGCGGAGCGCCGGAAATCACGGGATTTTCCGCCAACCGCCCGAATCTGGTTTCCGGCCAGAACCCTAATTCCGGACCGCATTCAGCGAATGCGTGGCTCAACGAAAATGCCTTTGCGCGAATCAATCCCGACCCCAAGTCGCCGGTGCAACAGTTTGGCACGGCGGGACGAAATATCGCGCAAGGGCCGGGATATGCGAATTGGGATTTTTCAGTGTTTAAAAACATTTCGATTGCGGAATCGAAGGAAGTCCAGTTCCGAGCGGAATTCTTCAATCTCCTTAATCACACGAATTACCGGCTGCCCGACAGTGACATAAGTTCGCGGACCTTTAATCAAATCCAGGCGGCGCAACCTGCCAGGGAGATTCAACTGGCATTGAAGTTCCTCTTCTAGAAGTGCGTCTTTCAGAAGGGTGAACGCTAAGGAGAGGCCCCAATACGAATTGGCCGTGATCAATCTCGTTGATCCATAGTGTTTCAATAGACATGGCTCGCGCAGGCTGCCAATCTAACCATTCTTCCTGGAAATACATTAGAACTTACCAATGCATATGTGAGCTGTGTTGCTCAGACCCCGGACTCCACACCTGTCATTCTTATTATGTTGAGTGTGTAAATGAGGTCGTAACACGCTAATTCGCGGCCCTCATTGTCAGGTCGCCCAAGGTTCGGTCCAGTAAGACGGGGCAGCCACATCCGGCCAATCGGAATTCTCTAATCGTGTCGCAATGCTGAGTGGACCACGATTCGACCTGAATAACTCTCGAACATGGACTCGGAGTACCCGCTCCCAAGGGGTGCGAGGCACCAGCGCGAATTAGAAAGGTGTAAAGATCATGCCATTAGCTCAGGTTCTGGAAGTGCTGTTGGTGGTTGGTGTCCTGCTGTGGCTGGTGAATCGCTTTATCCCAATGCAGGGAACCATTAAGTCAATTTTGAACGGCGTGGTCGTGATCGCCGTAGTTTTGTGGCTTATGAACATTTTTGGACTATTACGTTCACTTTCCCGAATTCATGTCGGATCGTGAAAATGACGAACTAAAGAGAAGATCGATAACGCAGCACCGCAGACGTCTGCATCAGGGAGACAAATTGAAAACAAATCTTTTGCTAACAGCTGTAATCGCACTGAGCATGAACGCATTCGCTCAGAGCAATCCTCGAACCGACAACGTTGAACGTATGGCTCACACGCCGACGTTCCGAGTAACGGTCGTCAGCCGCAACGTGAAGGCGGTCAATTACAAGCATCGCAGCGGGGCAACGAAGGTTGATTTCGCGGGCACGGACCTCATGCCGTCGGCGAGTGGTGTAGCCGAAGTGAACAGCAAGCGCGGGGCGATTGAGATTGAAGCGGAATTCAGTAATCTGCAGAAGCCCATGACTTTTGGAAATGAGTATTTGACCTATATCCTCTGGGCAATCTCGCCCGAGGGCCGGGCAATGAACCTGGGCGAAGTGTTAGTGGGCGACAACGGCAGCAGCAAGCTGAAGGTGACCACCGACCTCCAGGCTTTCGCACTGATCGTCACCGCGGAACCTTATTACGCGGTCCGTCAGCCAAGCAACGTAGTGGTGGTTGAAAACATAATCCGCGAGGACACTAGGGGCAGCGTCGAGTCAATGAATACGAAGTATGAACTTCTGGAACGGGGTGGCTACATTCCGACCGGCTACAAATTCGATCCAGTAGTCCTCAATACCAAGTTGCCTTTGGAGTTCTTTGAAGCGCGCAATGCATTGCGCATCGCGGAATCCGAGGGTGCCGAGCTGTACGCCAGCGACAGCTATCGACACGCTCAACGTTTGATGAACCAAACCGATGAATACGCTACCCGCAAGCACATCGACAGAAAACCACTGATCGCGGTTGCCCGAGAAGCGGTACAAACCGCGGAAGACGCGCGACAGATCGCCGTCAAGAAGATGGACGACGTGCGTTTAGCCGACGAACGGCAGGCTTCTGCAGATGCGCAGGCACGAACCCAGGAGCAAGCTGACGACGCTACCCGGCAAAAGGAACGGGCGCAGTCGGACCAGGCCCAAGCCGAATTTGCCAGAACTCGGGCCGAATCGGACACTGCCAACGCTCAATCGGCCAAGAGACAAGCGGAATCTGACACAGCGACGGCACAAGCTGCCAGAACTCAGGCCGAGTCAGACACAGCCAACGCTCGGGCCGAATCTGCACAAGCACAATCGGACTCCGACCGCGCTAGATCAGATATGGCTGACAATCAAGCGGCTTCAGCAAGCGCTTTGTCCGCCGCCCAGGCTGATGCCGAACAATCCCGGCAGAATGCGTTGAAATCGGAGCAGAGTGCGCAACAAGCGGACGCCGACAAAGCGGCCATGCGCACGCGGTTGTCTGAGCAGTTGAATAGGATCCTCCAAACTCGCGACACCGCCCGCGGCCTGATCGTGAGTATGTCCGATGTGTTATTTGACACCGGGAGGTACTCGTTAAAACCGGGTGCACGGGAGAAGCTGGCGAAAGTCGCCGGAATTCTGCTCGCCTATCCTGGACTCGACATCGCAGTTGGCGGCTACGCGGACAATGTGGGCAGCGATGCGATGAATCAAAGACTGTCTGAGAATCGTGCGGGCTCGGTGCGAGATTACCTGGTGCAACAAGGAGTCGCGACGAACTCGGTTACGGTCACGGGTTTCGGCAACAGCTCGGCAGTAGCTTCGAACGATAACGCCTCAGGAAGACAGCAGAACCGCAGAGTTGAGCTTGTGGTGTCCGGCGAGGCAATCGGCAGCTCGAACACAACCACAGGAAGCCTGCAGTAGAGGGAGCCGCGCACAGCCGTAGGGGAGGGAACAACTATGAAAGCAATTGGAATCACGAGTACAGCGACACTGTCTTTGTCCTTGCTGCTGCTTCTCGGAATCGCCGCTCCTGCCTACGCAAGGCAGGGGCAGCAGGACCAGCAGCAGGAACAAAAGGACAAACCTGCCGACAAAAAGGCGCCCGAGGACAAGTCCGCCAAGCAAGACGGAAAAACCACGCAGCAGCAGGAGGACAGGAACGCCAAGCCGGAAGAGAAAAACGCGCAACCGCAAGACAAGAGCGCACGGCAGCAAGACAAGAACAATAACCAAGACGAAAAAAACGCGCAGCGGCAGGATAAAAGCACCAAACAAGAAGAAAGAAATCCAGAGCAGACGCAGCGTGGCGGCGGTAACCACGGTGGCCGTATTCCCGATGATCGCTACCGCGCCAATTTTGGACGGGAACACTCGTTTCGCGTGAGGGAAGATGATTACAGCAGAGATCGCCGCTTCCAATACGGTGGTTATTGGTTCGGATTCGTTGACGCGTGGCCAAGCAACTGGCTTTACACGGAAGACGTTTTTGTTGTCGAAATTGACGGAGTGTATTACCTGTGCAACCCGACTTATCCGGGCATTAATGTCGCGCTCAGTATCGCGGATTAGAGGCCATCCGGCGTCGACCGAACGATCGGAGACCCGATCAGCATCGCTCTAGCTAGGAAGCATGCGGGAGTGAGCACACTGGAAACCGGAAGCAATGGAGGGAACACCGTATGAGAATAACCAGAACCACCACAACAGCTTTTCTATCTTCTCTTCTGCTTCTCGGAGTCGCAGGGTCTGCCTACGCAAGGCAGGGGCAGGACGAAAAGAAAGACCATCCCGACCAGCAACAGAGCAAGCACGAGCAAGCCAAGCCGGAACAGCAGCGTGCTCAACCGCAACAGCAACGGCAGGACCAGAACCGGCAGCAGGATCGCGGCCAGCAACAACAGCAGCGGCAAGACCAGAACCGCCAGCAAGATCACGCTCAGCAACAGCAACGGCAGGACCCGAACCGACAGCAAGATCGCGCTCAGCAACAACAGCAGCGGCAAGATCAGAACCAGCAGCAACAGCGCGCCCAGCAACAACAGCAACGGCAAGACCAGAGCCGGCAGCAAGATCGCGGCCAGCAACAGCAGCAGCGGCAGGACCGGAACAGGCAGCAAGAACATGCCCAGCAAGAGCGGCAGGACCAGAGGCAGCAGCAAGAACATGCCCAGCAAGAGCGGCAGGACCAGAGGCAGCAGCAAGACCGGGCCCAACAACAGCGGCAGGACCAGAACAATCAGCAACGGCGTGCCCAGCAACAACAAGGGCGAGACCGGAACGACCAACGGCAGTACGCTCAACAACAGCGAGATAACGGCCGATCACGGCACACCCAGGAGCAGGAACGAGTCGAGCGTAGCGCATGGCAGGAGCATCGCTCACAACGCTGGGATTCCGACCATCGCACTTGGCAACAACGCGGTGGGTATCGCGGCTACCGCATCCCTGAAGACCGCTACCGCGGATACTTTGGTCAAGAACATGGGTTTCGCGTCTACGGCTTGCCATTCGAGGTGGTGGGCGGATACCCACGCTTCCAGTACGAAGGCTATTGGATCAGTGCAGTTGACCCGTGGCCGGAATACTGGGGAGATGACTGGTACGACAACGACGACGTTTATGTCACCTATGTCGATAACGGCTATTACATGTACAACCGCAGGTATCCCAACACCGGAGTTGCGATCAGCATCTCGTTTTAGGTTTCGGTCTGGGTGCAACTTCGGGAAGAAGCTCACCCGGGCGGTGAACATTCCTGTCTGAATACAGGAAGGTAAGGAGTAAACATGCTTGGGACCATATTGATTGTGGTTTTAGTCTTAGCACTCTTTGGTGCGGCTCCAAGATGGTCGCACAGCAGAAACTGGGGCTATTACCCGAGCGGAGGAGTGGGGCTGATCCTCCTTATCGTTCTCGGTCTCGTGCTTCTGGGCCGGATCTAAGCATGCGTCGACTCTTAACATGGGAGCGCGTGGTCTCGGTGCTGAAAAATAGCGTTTGGCTGTTGCTTGGTGGGCGTACGGCGGCACCTCTGCTGGTTGTGCTCATCTGTACCGGCGGTTTGTTTGCATATTCCGTTCTTACCCACGAGGAGATCGTCGATCTCGTGTGGGCCGACCAAATCCGGCCACTTCTACTCAAACGATTTCCCGGCCTTTCGGAAGACCAGATCAAAGAGGCGCATGCTTATGCCTATGGTGGCGCGGTCATCCAGGACCTCGGTTACTATCCATTCGGCAACACAGAGTTCAGCAACCTGGTGCATTACGTTCGCAGCGGAGACTTTGTTCGCGAGCTGCTGCTCGAAAGCCAGGACGTCAATGAGTACGCTTTCGCGCTGGGCGCGTTGTCGCACTATACGGCGGATATTGCGGGTCACCCGGCGGTCAATCAAGCGGTTGGGATCGAATATCCGAAGTTACGGGCAAAGTATGGCAAGTCAGTAAGGTACGCTCAGGACAAGACGGCGCATCTGAAAACCGAGTTCGGTTTCGACACGGTGCAGGTCGCCAAGAATCGTTACGCGTCGCAGCAGTACCACGATTTCATTGGATTTCAAGTGTCCAAGCCCCTTTTGGAGCGGGCGTTTCCGGTGGTGTACGGAGTCGAGTTGAAAGACGTGCTCACCCACGAAGATATGGCGGTGGGTTCGTATCGTTTCGCGATCAGCCGCTTGATTCCACAAATGACTCGGGTGGCGCTGCAGACTCACAAAAAAGAGCTCATGCGCGAGACCCCAAATTTTGCCAGAAAGAAGTTTCTGTATCGTCTTTCGCGCTCCGGGTACGAGAAGGAATGGGGCAAGGACTACGTCAAGCCGGGCGTGGGCACACGCATCTTATCAACCTTGTTGCGATACATGCCGAGAATTGGTCCGTTCAAAGGGTTAGCGTTCAATAACCCAACTCCGAAAACGGAAGATCTGTATATCAAGAGCATCAATACAACAGTCGATCAATACCGGATTTTCCTCGAACAGGTGCGTACCGACACACTCCTACTTCCCAACTGCGATTTAGATAGTGGCAAGCCGACCAAGGCGGCGGAATACTCGCTCACGGACGACGGCTACGCGAAGTTGCTAGCTCGGTTGTCAGAACGGAAGTTCGACCTCACCACGCCGGAGCTGCGGGATAATATCCTGCAGTTTTATTCCGACCTCTCGTTATCCATCGACACGAAGAAAGACCAGGCTCGCTGGCAAGGCGTGCTGACCGAACTGGACCAGTTGAAGGTGGTCACCCCGGTTCCGGTAGTCGCCAGTAGCCCTGCGCCCTGAGTCCATGTGCAGCTCGCACTGGCGGCCTGATGCCAGAGGGCCAATAGATCGATGGGAAAAGCTAGAACGATGGCTGTAGAGAGGTTGCTGGTACTTCGTTGGAACGACCTTCAGGCTGATACGGTTTGAACCTACCGTGACGCTTCGTCGTGCCCCAGATTATGGACGGGGAGTGAGGGCACCTTGGGAGGACCCGATGCCCAAAGCTGAAGTTTCTGACCGGCCGCGCTGGGGTGTTGTTTTTGAAGCCACATGAGACGGCGATCGGTAACGCTTAGTTTCCAGCTAGGGGCTACCGGATCCATCTTGGATTGTTGGGTGCTTTCTAATCCCGCTGTCATGAGACCTCTTTGCGACTCGTTTGGAATAGCTCCGAATTATAACTTTACCAAGAGAAGAATTACCCGGTCTGGTCAATAACGCTCACGCTGCTGCAAGGAGCAGCGTTCCTCGTCAACGTCAGCTGACTGTAACGGAAACCAACTCCGGGGTGCAGCGGGAATTTTGAATAGACTTGATTGTGTCTTCAGCGGTGTATCTGCCCATAAGCAGTGCCTGCTTACGATCGGTTGTCATCTGGATGGGAATCCGATCCAGCCGTTGGACATACTCGGCGGCGCGAACAGCGCCACGATTCACTTTTACAACAAATTTAATGATTTTCAATGGTTCTCCCGTTTTTTCGCCGGACTCGTAAGACTCAGACTTCCCCTTGGAGTAATCCCAGGGCAAAACTTCAGATAGGCTGACTTGGTTCAGAGGACTTGAAAGAGTAAAGGAAGTACTCGCTCCACTTCAATCCTAGGCTTGTATGCTGATACTGTCAAGGTAACCCTCTCGCACAGTCAAAAGCTTGAACTGGATCGCTCCCACCCAAGTCAATGGCTGACTTCCAGCGTCTTCTCAGGTGCTTCTACTCTGAAAATACACAAACTCCAGAATTGAATTCGCAAGTGTCTCGTTTGTAATGTCACGATTGCTGTTTTGCTGAGCCACTCCTTCGCTTGTATTTGCGGGGCCAAATAAAGGAGTCAACATATGTCCGCAAGAGAGAGCTACTTCTATCGTCTTCTGAACACGAGGGTTCGAAAACTCCAAAATCGTCTGTTCGTTGGCAGCGCAGCAGTGCTGCTGCTCTTTACAATTGCACATCCTGCCCAGGGCCAAACGGCCGACACGCAAGTCACCCTTTCCTGTAACGATGGCCACAGCTTGATCTTCGAGGTCGATCAGATCACGCTCACGAGCCTGCTGGCGGACGTCCAGGCGATCAATGCCAGCGGAACAGGAACCACTTGCACATTAAACACTGCAGCGATCGCCCCCTCAAGTGAGACTACTGAGTGGACGGTGTACGACTACAACCCGTCAAATCAAGCGATCGCGCCGCGGAACTCACCGAATTCAATGCCGGCGACCACAACCGGCACCACAACTACGTTCCAATTCAAGGCCGGTATCTACACCGCGCTACTCACCACAACCGACCCGAGCTTGACCGGCGATCTCTCCCTGAAAACACTGAGCGATACGATCAGCGTCAGCGGCGACGCCGCAACCTTCATGACTCAGCACAACGGTGGTAACTGCGCCAGCAACTTTCCCGCCGCCGCGAGGTTTTACTTCAGGTCCCCGTCCGCGTCTGGGCCGAGCACGGGTACACCCCCGGCGGGTTTCTACACCCAGTTCTGGTGGTCGAACCCAGTGAACGTGCAGCTGCTGAGCGGAGACCAGGCCGGGCCCACGATCATGGCGCACATGTCTGTGCCGAGCGAATGGTCGGATTGGAATGGCCAGAATGGCAGCAATCCCGAGGTCACGGAGGCATTTCTGGAGGCCACACACAAAGTGCAGGCGATTGGCCTGTCATTTGGAGGCGAGTGCTTCTTCGAAACCGGCGTCACTCCGACTAGCCCCTTCACCACTGAACAGTTCTCCAGTTCGTTCAGTGAGAACTAGGGGCGGGTGGCCAGGTAAAGGTTGCGTAGAGGCACTGCGCGGCGGAGGCGGCCCGGGACAATCCGCCGCCTTCTACGCTAACGGTTACACAGCGTTAACGTTAGCTGGACACTGTCTTGGCCCGTTTGCTGTCGCGGATCTGTTCTGTGGTGAACCCGCCTCCGCAAATGCTGCAGCGCCAATAAGTGGACGGGCGTGCTTCGATTCCCGATCCATGTTGATTATCGGGACGTCTGGCTAAAACCAACTCGCCATCGCATTCTGGACATTGTCGTTGAATCATAGGCTGACGTATCTGAAATATATCTCATTAAACTTCACTGAGGCTCATTCGCTTTGAGATCGATAGAACGAGTCTCCTGCACGGAGAGTTGAGAGCGGTCACAATACCCAGAGCCGCGCAGACAGGCGGTGTAATTGCGTTTGTGCTCAGCGGCAGCCAGCGTCGTGGCTTCCGCGGGTGTGAGTTTTGCGTAGTCGCAGGTTTGTTGACCCTCCTTGCAAGCGGAGAGGTTGCGCTGGCCTTCCGCGGCGGCGGTCTGACCCGCCTCCAATGGGGAAAGCTTGGCATGGTCGCAATCGCCCCATCCGTTCTCGCAATTCTGTACATTGCGCCGGTGCTCTGCAGCCATCACCTCCGAGTTTTCGGAGTTAGATAGCGAGGACGGATCACAGGCCCACCCGCTTTTGCAGTCGGCAAGGTTGCGTCGATGGATGGCAATATCCACGTTTCGGATTTCAGATTGAGTCAGCTTGGAGCGGTCGCAGACGTCATATCCGTCCTGGCAGTCGTCGAAGTTGCGGCGGTGTTGTGCAACGTTCCATTCACGCGCTTCGGATGGAGTTAATTGCGACGCGTCACAGGAACTCAGACCGATTCCGCAGTCAGACACATTCTGCTGGTGATTGGCCACTGCCAAGGCAATAGCTTCGGGCCGGCTGAGTTTCGAATGATCGCAGGAATCGGAGCGGTCTCGGCAATTCGAAACCTCGCGTTGGTGTGCCGCGAGTACAACATCGGCGGATTGCGATGGGCTCAACTTGGAGTGGTCGCAGCTTTCCCAGCCATTCTTGCAGTCGGCAAGGTTTTGCGTCGCGTCAAAGGATTGAGCAAACAAAAGAATGGGCCAGAGACTAAGGCAAGCCACTTGTATCCAACGATATTTAGAGAAATTGACTCTCATATTAGCCGCCTTTCGGGCGATCGACTAAGCGAGCTGAACCGGAACCACAAATGTGATTCCGGTCAGTTGAAATCACGTCCAACAGGCTTTCGCCTATTTGTTGTCTTCATTATTGGCTTCTGCGATTCGTGCCTGCTGGCCTGCATCTGATACGGCTCTCACGAACGCGTCTGCACTTCTCGGAGTTGATACCCTACCCGACAGAATGTTGCGGAACATCATGTGCTTGCCATAAATAGCGCGAGTGGAGTCGTTATCCTGCTCCACGACGGCACCCTCGAGTGTCAGACCTGCGAACACACCTTTCGAGCGCGAGTATGTCAGCATTTCAGTGTTCATCTTCCAATCGGTTCCAGCGGATGCATGCCGGCCGACCGGGCCTGCCGCAACTGATCCTTCGCCGCTCAATTGAAACTTACTGGAGAGCAGATGCTGTAAACCCTGCTCGTTCATTACCAGCATGACCAGGTCTACACCTTCGACGCCGATCTGCAATCCCCAACTTCCACCACCGACCGAAACAAACGCGGGAGCGCTCCAGCCATGCGATGTGCGACAAGACGCCACACCGCGCCCATGCTTGCCGCCAAAAATGAAGCCACCCTTAATTAAATCTGGAACGACTAAAATGCACTTCGCATTGCTCAATACTTCTTCAGGAATGCCTTTGTCTGGAGTGGCCATAATCGCGTGCAGGACGTCGACGGAGGACTGCAAGTGCGCAGTGGTGTCCTGGCGTGCCGAGCCAGCCGATGCGTAGGTTGCGACAAACCCTACGAAGGCCATAACCAGTAGTGAAATTGTCTTTTTCATGAAGTGTTCCTTTCAGAGCGGAACTAAGAGGAGAAGACTTCAAGTGGGCTGACTTAGTTCAGGGACCTGAAAGAGACGGAAGAAATGCTCGTCTCCACTATTTATGATGGCCCTGTCAGGGCAGAATAGCTGATCTGGATTGCTCACTCCCATGGTCACCAAAGAGCGAGCTTGAGACATGCAAGTGATTGAAAAGGTGGTGACCAGGATCGGAGTTGAACCGCCGACGCCAGCCTTTTTCAGGGCCGTAGGCAATCATGCTAACCGGCTGAATTGAAAGCGCCTCGCTTCTGAAAATCTTCAAACACTCTGGACGCAAAATGGACGCAGCCGCGGAAGGCGGATGAGTTCGCCTCAACAGGATCCCTACCGGCATTCAAGGGCAGTACGATGCTGAGAAAAACGGTGCATACTTGTTTATGCACGGGAATATGGAAGAGGATCGAGAACTCGTAAAAGCCGGCTTTGAGGCTGTGCTCAAGCCACTGACGGATCTTCTGGACAAGATCGCTGGTCCAGCTGCGGAAGAGGTCGGCTTGACCTTTCAGGATAGTGTGCGCACTTTCAGGTTGAAACGGCAGATCAGGCTGATGCAGCGGGCAAAGGAGATGATCGATAGATCCGGCCTAACACCAAGGAGGGTTCCGCTCAAGCTTTTGTTACCGATATTCGAGAACGCATCGATCGAGGAAGATGACGAATTGCAAGACCGATGGGCAGCTCTGCTGGCTAACAATGCTGGGGGTAACTATATGGCCACCGTTTTCCCTGAGCTTTTGCGCCAGCTTTCCTCCGGGGACGCCTGTCTGTTAAGAATGTGTTTCCTATAACCGATTCGCCCCTCCCTGGCTTTCCGACGTGAATGCATCTATCTCAAAATGGTCGTCAGAGGTAAGACACCAGTGGTCAAGTGAGCCAGCGGATTATCCTTGGAGCGACCTGTCTATTGAGAATCTGATTAGGCTTGGGTTGATGATACGAATTGAGGATCCCCCAAAGGAGCACTACAAGGTAACCTACCTCGGTTACCAATTCACGTCAGCGTGCGAAGATCCGTCCGTTCTCAGCGAATTGAATGCAAACCGACTCAGAGGATAAAGGATAAGTTGTGTACTGCCGTTACGCGATCATGCATAGTTTCTGCGCGACTTCTGAGATTCGTCTCACAGCTCTCCGCAAGCCTGGCACCTGATTCCGAGGCCCCTTTTATCTCGCTACTTTGTCGTTTGAGGAGCGACTAGCTTAACGTGTCTGCGGCTTTGAGTGGAAATTTCTTTATTGTTCTCTGGGTAGCGGATGATGGCTCGTAGCAAAAAATCCCCAGTAGTTTGAGGGAATTTGAAGTTGTTGTAAATCGTTTCCTGACCCAATGGATCAATTTTGAACTTTGCAGTTTGAGCAGCCACTTGCTCGCCTTGCAGATTTTCCAGCGCCAGAGTCAGCGTGCCTTCGACCTCTCGATATTCATCGTTTACCAGCATGACTGGAAGTGATCGAAGGCTTCCGGATTCAGTCGTAGGCTGCCAAAAACTCAGGTAAACTCCAACCGGAGCAAATGCATTGCTCATGTAATCGCGAAAATCAGAGTGCAGTTCCAGCTTTTGCACGTCGCGAAAATGGTCCGACGTATAGCCTCCGGGATCACTGCTGGTCAAGTAAACGAAGTGCAGCACGCCGGCATAGTTTCGATATGCGCGCCAGTATTCTGTGATACCCGCAAGCAGGTAAGCGTTAAGCGCCAGCCTTTGTTGCGCCGTTGCATCTTTACCAAGGAGAGCTGGGTAAAGGTTTTTAGTTAGCTCGGTGGGCGTGCCATTACGGTTCAGCCATAGCCATCCATATTCATTCAGGATGAGAGCATGCCCGCTGCGCGCGCCGGGAGTTAGTCCGCCAGGATTCTCCAATGCAGTCATGCTGAACGGCGGGCCGCCATCAGCCATGGGCTGGAACTCGTAAGGATGGTCTTCTACGGGATCATCCGCGCCTTCGGGAGGGTTGTAGCTGTTCTCCCACGGACGGTGCGACAGGTCGATCCCGCGCACCGCAGGGATGATCTTTTCGCCAAATGCAGGGTCCCAAGTCTCGTTATTGGCGTCCCAAATAGCAACGCTCGGATGGTTCCAGTTATCCCGCATCCATTCCTTGTACTCCTGGATCATCTGGTCGCTGTTGAAGTGCACCTGGTTTTCCGCGCCATGCCAGGCGTTTCCGGTCCACACGAAGTATTCATTCTGAATCAATAGACCAGCTTCGTCGGCGATGTCGAGCCACCGGTCGGGTACAGGACCGATGCAGAAGCGAAAGCTATTCCAGTGCATTTCGTGCGGTATCTCGACGAGCAGCTTGCGCACCCAACTCTCGTCCCACGGCAAGGTCCCAGAAAGCGGGTCTTCAAAAAACCGGTGAAGCGTAATGTTAGAACCACGCATGAAGTAAACGCGACCGTTGAGATAAGCACGTTTGGTCGCGGTATCGAATCGGAATTCCCGCATGCCGAAGCGGGTACTCGCCGTGTCACCGCCCGTACCGGTTTCGAGCACATAAAGGTTCGGGGATTCCGGCGACCACAAACGTGCTCCGGGCACGGTCACAGTTTGAAGCACCACTTTCACCTCTCCCGGAGCAAGGGTCAGAGGCTGCGGTTGAGAACTTGCGAGTACGACGTCGGACTTCCAGGCATGTACTCGCTGTGTAAGCGTGAACGAAACTGCGTCCTTTCCAAAATTGCGCAGACTTGTCTGTACCACGATGGAGCTATCTTTAATTTTGGGCGCTACCTGAACGCTCTCGATGCGAGGACTGTCACTCAGCGCAATGGAAACACTGTCGTAAATTCCGGGAGTCCACCGGATTTTTTCGAAATCGGTGCCAGGGGAAACCGTAGGCGGCAGCACTCCCGGATGCGCGCCTACTCGTACGATCAACTCGTTGCGACCTTGGCGGATGGCGGCGCTCAAGTCAAAAATCGCGGCCGTGAAGCATGGCAGATGCTCTCCGATCTTGACGCCGTTCAGCCAAACCGCCGCCCCGAACTGTGCCTTGTTGATGCGAAGGATGGCGACATGCCGCAACGCAGGTACGTCGAAGGTCCTGTGGTACCAAAACCAATTGCGATCCTGATGCGTGACTCCGGCGTCGAATGCGATCGCGCTCTTGGGGAGCTCTCCCGCGCCAACCCGATTCTGGACTAGCATCCTGCTGACGAACTCGTCGACGTGGGGAAATGCGGGCTGCGCGGAGTGCGCGAGACCTGGGACCGGTGCCTTATGTTTCCACGCGACAGGAATCGTATCTGGCTGTAGTGAATCCTCTATGTCCCAACTACCGTCGAGAGAAAGCGTCGTCCTCTCCGTGGCCAGGGCGACAGGCAAAGTTGCGGCAGTAACCAGAATCAGGACGAGGTATTTGAAGGTTTCTTTTCGGTTCAACTCGCCTCCAGGACACAAAGTTCTCAGACCAGCGTGGGAGGTTAAATCCTTTCCTGGTCATTTCAATCGAATATGACCGCTCAGGCTCCTCGTGACGCCTTGCAGCCCCCGATTGCCCGGGATTACTCAGATTGTGTTCTCTGAAACCAAAGCACTTGGGAAAAGGTTTCTTAACAGGCCGCAGTTGAGCAGGATACTGGAGCTTGATGCAAGTGGTGAAGAAATAAATCGCAACGCTTGACCAAAAAAACGCTGCGGCACCGACCAGCAACTAGCGAGCTTTAATACATGCAAATGATTGAGAATATGGTGGCCAGGGACGGAGTTGAAGCGCCCACGCCAGCCTTTTCAGAGTGAAGATTTTAAATGTTTCTAACGACTTAGAGGTGCCTCCCGGCGCTGTAAGTCACTGATACTTTCAACAATTTATGCTAACTGCAGGTAAAACTGCGGGTAACTTTCCACTGGCTCTGAGGCGAACCAGTGTGCAGTGCCACAAGTTTCCCTCAAACCCGCAACTCTTTCGGTACTACTCCGTTTTCGAATTGTCGCTAATCCGCCTAGAATCGAGACCAAGTGCGGAGATCACTTCCGACAAGCCGACTTGTCATTACTAATCGTAGGTGGAACTCCGCCTTTCGCCAAAAACGGCTATGGGACGGAGCGGATCGGCTCGAAGAAGGACAATTTGCGGGGGGAGGATTGACCGAGAGAATTTCATGTCGGTGCAACTCAAACGCCCGTATCGTATTGCCGACTATCCGTCAGTTATCCCTAGATGGTCTGTAAATCTAAACTCTCGAAAGTCCGCACGGTCAACGGTCACTCTGGCTGCTGAAGTTCTTTCAGAACATCTGATCAGGTTCCCAGCAGATTGATTTGCAGTTTCTCGTACCCGTGCTCGCGTGCCCACAGGTCCAAAGGGATCGTCGCCAGTTCATCTACAACGTCCACTGCCAGCCCCGTCTTCGTCAAATCGATACTTTTCAGATATGTATGGCAGGTGTCGCAAACGTCCACGCGGACCTGGGCAATTTCGGGCGCCGAATAATAAGCCATCTGCGGTTCTCGTTCTTCTCCGCACGCCGGACAATAGATCCTGCGAAAAGCCCATTCATGCGCGCAGAGCATGCAAACCAGCGATTTTTTTGCGCCGTCACCTTCGCTCCGCAATACGCCGACGATGGGCCTAGAGCCGCAAAGCGGGCAGGTTGATGGGGTTCCATTTATGGTTTCGATTTCGCGGTGGTCGGCAAGATATTCAGCATAGGGCTGAAGAAAAATCCACGCGAGCAGCCGATCGGAATAACCAGCAGCGCTCGGATCGCCGGCGTGGGCTTCGGGATCGTCCGCACGCGCGGCCAAATCCGAATCCCCGTGCCAAAAGTTTTCAATCGCGTGCTGCCATGCTGCCGGCCCTTTTTGCGCCAAACTGGTGGCGGCCTGTGCGAGCGGCACTGGCGCAATCTGCTCGATCACCGACAGGAATCCGGGAGCCTTTGGCAGCAGCAGGAAAAGATCTAATTCGTCTCGCAGAGGGCGATCGGAGGAAATCTTCGGCGAATCCGCGAGTGCTTTCTGAATTTCTCCGTAAAAGTTTTTCTGAAATGTTGCGACGCGCGAGTAGAAGCGCAATCCTTCCGCGGCGAACGGGTATGAAGACGTTAGTTCGTTCGCGCGAGAGATGCGACGGTCCCACTTCGCATGCATCATTGCACGCGTCGGGATCCGCCGCTGACCTGCTCATACCAGGACCGATGGAATGTCCAGGCCCAGGCTCGCGTCACGTAACCGTGAACCATGGATCCAAAGCTGCCCTCTTCGAGAATCGCGCTCATGTAGACGTGAATCAGGAACAGCCCGATCGTGAACAGCGCCACGCTGGCGTGGATAAGGATCGCCGCGTAGCGCACAAACCGCAGGCTCCACGGAAGCGCTTCCGTGTACCACAACGTAATTCCGGAGAGCAGTAGCAGGATTACGCTGTAGAACATCGCCCAGAAGAAAAGCTTCTGTCCGTAGTTGAACCGTCCCACCGGAGGCAGTTTGTCATCCTCATTCTGGATGTAATTGGGAATGGCCTTCGCCCAGGCACGATCGGCATCGTCAATTTTCATGTCACCGTGCCACTGTTTGAAGGACCAGAAGAGTGACGCCGTAAAAATCAGGCCAACCCAAGGATGCCAAGCCCGCGCCACCGGCCCACCGCCCACGACGGCAGCCAGCCAATAAAGATACGGCGACCAGAATGCCAGGCCGGTAATAAGCAGATAGATGTAAGCGAGCGCACCGATCCAGTGATTCACGCGCTCAGCAAGTGTGTAGCGCGGAACCATCTCTTCGTTGTGAGCAGCACTGGAGCGCGAAACGGCGTCAGTCGTCATCGCCGCCTCCCGTCCTCATCCGGCTTGATCTCTTCCTCTTTCTTCGGCCCAAATCGCATGTAGTGGAACGCCATGCCTACGATGCCGCCGACAATCGCCAAATTTCCCAACCATTTCAGCGGCCCTTTCCACAGCCGCACCGACATGGGCACGTGCGGATCCTTCGGCAGTCCGCCGTACAACTCAGGGTTTTTTGCATCATGCAGGACATATATCACGTGCGTTCCGCCTACGCCCGGAGGATCGTAAACTCCCGCATCGGCGAAGCCGGATTGCTCGCGCAGTTGTTGCGCCCGAGTCTCTGCCAACTCCTTCATTTCCGCCTTCGTCCCGAAATGCAGGCAGCCTGTGGGACACGCCTTGATGCAAGCCGGTTCCAGACCCTCCGACACTCGGTCGTTGCAGAGCGTGCACTTAAAAACTTTGCGCGCCTTCGGACTGAATTTCGGAATATTGAACGGGCAGCCGGTCATGCAATAGCCGCAACCGATGCAGTTCGCTTCCTGGAAATCGACGATGCCATTGGCGTATTGAACGATCGCGCCGTCCGCAGGACACGCCGCCAGACAACCGGGATCTTCACAATGCATGCACTGATCTTTGCGCATCAGCAACATCATGCTGCCGTCCTCGCGCTCGTGCTCGTTGAATTTGATCAGGTTCCAGTAATTCCACGCCGTTTCCGGCATCGTCTGGTATGTATTGTCGAAGGTGGTTTCGCTAAACGGATAACCATTCCATTCCAGGCAAGCCACTTCGCATGCTTTACAGCCGATGCACGTGGTGGTGTCCACCAATTTGGCGACCCGGAATTCACGGTTTAGGCCAGCGCCCGGGACCACCCCGGCGTGACCGGAAATTCGGATTAACTCTGTTGCGGCCTGGCTCATTGTTATTCCCTACGCCTTCTCGATCTTCACTAGGAAACCCTTGGTTTCGGGGGTGTGGGCGTTCGGATCGGCTACCGCTGGCGTCAACAAATTGGCGGGCGTCCGCGCGTCTCTTCCTTCATCTTCGGCGATCCCGCGAAAGCCCTGGTGAATCGGCAGTCCTATCTGGTAAACCTTCTTGCCGTCGATCATCATCGGCTTCAGCCGGCGAGTCACGAAGGCCTTTGCGATGTAAGTTCCCCGAGCGCTGATTACCTTGATCGGGTCTGTTCCGCGAATTCCCTTTTCTTCCGCCAGTTCCACCGGAATCTCCACAAACGGCTCCGGGATCAGTTGGACATTCATCGGATTATTTTTCGTCCAGTAGTGATACTGTTCGGTCAGCCGGTAGGTGGTGCAGACGATGCCGTATTCCTCCGGCGAGCCAAACTTGTCATACGGCGTCTTGAACTTCTTCACGAGCGGATTATTCGACTGATCAGTATGCAGCGGATTCTTGATCGGGCTTTCGATGGGCTCGTAGTGCTCTGGGAACGGGCCGTCCGCGAGAACACCAATCGGAGCGAATAATCGCCCGATGCCTTCCGGATTCATGATGAACGGTCCCATGTGATCTTTGGGATGCGAATCCGGTTTGAAGTCCGGCACGTCGTTGCCCACCCACTTGCCCGCCGCTTCGTTCCACCAAACCTGTTTCCGCTCAGGATCCCACGGCTTCCCATCAGGGTTGCAGGATGCGCGGTTATAGAGCACGCGGCGGTTGGCTGGCCATGACCATGCCCAGTTGGGATAAACTCCCAAGTCGGATGGATCTTCCGTGCCTCGCCTCTGGATCTGGGCTCCCGCCTCCGTCCAACAACCGGAGTAGATCCAGTTGCCGCACATGGTCGTGCCGTCATCTTTCAGCCAACCAAAACCGGGTAGCTGTTGGCCGGCCCTGATCACTTGTCCTGTCGCCGGATCTGTGAGGTCGGCGAGCGCTTTGCCGTTCAGCTCCATGGCTACTTGTGAAAGTGATGGATGGGCCGCGTCTGCATAGGCCCAGTTCAGATTCAGAATCGGGTCGGGAAATTTTCCGCCCTCTTTCTTATATAGATCGCGAACGCGCAGGAATATCTGCGCCAAAATGTCCTGATCGAGTCGCGCCTGTCCTGGAGGTGGGACCGCCGCATATTTCCACGTCACCCAGCGCGCCGAATTGGTCATGCTCCCGTCTTTTTCCGCAAAGCCCGCGCATGGCAACCGATAAACCGTTGTCTTGATGTTCTTCTGTTCATCGGTCGTAATGCCCGGAGCTTTCCAAAACTCGCTGGTCTCATCCGGATAAATTTCGCCAACCACCAGCCAATCGGCCTTCTTCAGCGCATTAATGTTCTTGTTCGTGTCGGGGCCGATCATCACGCCGTTCATTCCGAACGCCATCATGCCTTTGACCTTGTCGTTGTACATGTCGTCCCAAATGTGGGTCCACGAATAATCGCGGTCGACTTTGGGCAAGTAATCGAAGGCAAATCCGTTCTGTTTTGTCGCAGCATCCCCATACAGTGACTTAAGCAGCGAGACCGCGAATTTCGGAGTGTTCGAGTAGTAGTTCATCGAAGCCCACGGCGAGGGTTTGGACGATCCCGGCGTGGTCCGCTTCAAGTAGGTGGCTAAATCCGAGTCGGCGGGAACGGGAGCTTTGAGATACCCAGGCAGCGAGTCATAAAGCCCTGCCATGTCCGTGGCGCCCTGAATATTCGAGTGGCCGCGCAGCGCATTAACCCCGCCGCCTGCTCTCCCTACGTTGCCTAGCAAGAGCTGTATCATCGCGGCGGTGCGAATGATTTGGGTTCCGAACGTATGCTGCGTCCAGCCCACCGCATAGATGATGGTCGCGACCTTCTTCATGTCGCCGTCTTTGCGGACCGACGTAAATAGGTCGACGGCCTTCAGATACTGATCTTTGGGGATCCCTGTGATCCGCTCCACGGCTTCCGGCGTGTAGCGCGAATACTGTTGTTTCAGCAGTTGGAACACGCAGCGCGGATGCTGCAGCGTCAAATCGTAGGCGACGTTGGCAGGCAGAGCGGGAGGTGGTGTCGCTCCTCCGACCTTGCCCGGCACTGGTTCGGGCGCGTGACCAGTCGCCCCAGCCGGGCCAGAACCTCCTGAGCCTTCATAATTCCACGTAGACGGATCGTACTTACCCGCCGCCGAATCAAACCCGGAGTAAAGCCCGTCCTCCGGCAGCTTAAAGCCTTCCTTGACGATGAACGCGGCGTTGGTGTAGTTGACGAGATACTCTTTGGCGATGCGGTTGTTTTCGAGAGCGTAGCGGATCACGCCGCCGAGGAACGCAATGTCAGTGCCTGCGCGGATTTGCAGGAAGAGGTCGGCGGTCGCAGACGTGCGGGTGAATCGCGGGTCGACAGAGATCAGCTTGGCGTTGCGGTTGCGCTTGGCCTCCATCGCCCACTTGAATCCGCAGGGATGGTTCTCGGCCGGATTCCCGCCCATGATCAACATCATGTCGGTGTTCTTGATGTCGATCCAGCCATTGGTCATGGCCCCGCGTCCGAATGTTGGTCCCAAACTTGAGACCGTGGGGCCGTGTCAAACACGGGCTTGGTTTTCTAAATACACCAAGCCCAGACTCCTCATGGTCTTTACGACCAGGTAATTGAACTCATTCGTGTCCGTGCAGCCGCCGATGAATGAAATGCCTTCGCACCGGTTTGCGGTACGACCGTTGGCGTCCTTCTCCACGAAGGTATCGTCGCGTGTCTTCTTGGTCCATCGTGCAATCTCGTCCAGGGCATTGTCCCAGGAGATATCTTCCCAGTCGGTCGCGCCGGGACGCCGAACTTGCGGCTTGGTGAGCCGCCGCGGGTTGAGCATGTCCTGTTCGAGCGAAGAGCCCTTCGGGCACAGCGTCCCGCGATTGGTGGGATGATCGGGATCGCCTTCAACGTGGATCACCTGCGGCGTTACGTTCTTCGCCCGATCGCCGATCGTATAAATAAGAACGCCGCAACCCACCGCGCAATAGGGACAAGTCGAGCGGGTTTCATTCGCGCGCGCAATCTTTAACTCTTTGAGCTGGGCGTAGGCAGGCTTGAGGTCGAATCCGAAAACGGTGACGGCGACCCCGCCGACGGCTGCTACCTTGAAGAAGTCTCTGCGGGACGTCTGCATCGGAGGGACCTCCGCATCCATTGAAGATATGGATGGACACCTCTTTCTTAGACTTCGACAATTCATTTGTCAAGGGACGTGAACGTAGCGAGTAGTTTCAATGAGCAGTGCGCCTTTGGTAGTAGGAGTCTATGCGGTGGAGGCTGGGATCGAGTAGAGCAGGCTGCCAACGGCAAGCTGTAGATTTCAGATCAAAGGATGCAATTATCGACGGATCGGCAATCATCGGGGAACAATCGATGACTTCCTGTAAGCCGACTTGTCGGGACTTATGGAGCGCGTGTCGGCGCCGTTGAAAAAAGCCGACTTGCTGACTGTTGCGCAATACACTGTCGCCAATCTGTCCTATAAACCAAGTCCCGGCTTTGGCCAAGCGCCACAAGCGACGGCGCTGCGTGTCTCTGAAGTCCTCGCATTGCAATGGTACGACCTGGACTTCGAGGCCCAGTTCATCCGAGTGCGGGGGGCCTATGTGGAACGCCGCTTCGGCAAACCCAAGCCGAAGGCGTCGAAGGCTCCTGTGCCGATGCAGGAGATCCTCCGGCACCAGAACTTGAAGACGACTCTCGCAATCTATGCCAAGGCAATGAGCGAAGACAAACTGGAAGCGCAGGGCCTGTTCCTCAAAAAACTCTTCAGCCAAGACCAGAAGAAAAAGTCTCCGCGAGATGTGGTCTCGGCGAAGGATATTGAGAGAGTAGAACCCGTAGTTTCCTCGCTGCAATGAATGCACGGCATTTCAGCGGGTAACTGCGGGTAATACGAGAAATGGAAATCGCAACTAACCGCTTTGAAATGTGGTGGCCAGGGACGGAGTTGAACCGCCGACGCCAGCCTTTTCAGGGCTGACTTCTCCCGTAGTTACTTCTTTCAGTCATAAGCCTTTATCTCGTAGCTTACCTCCAAAACTGCCCAATTAATTGCAGCCAAAACGCAGCCAGAACTGTGGATTGCGGTGTTTGCCTCAAAAACACCAGAAGGTTCTGCCAGCAGGCGCAGTTATATCGGCGCAAGCGACAGGAAATGGAAAACGGCATTGGACAAATCTCTAACGAAATAGGTGGGCAGTTAGCAACTCGCCGCGTCGATGAACTGCGGCCACATCCGTCTTACAGCCGACACCAGCTAGCACCTTCGACTCAACAAATTTCTGCGCTTGCTTCTGTAGGAGCGTCTGCATTTCGCGATCCTATCGTTATTACCCAGGATCGAATCATCATTGACGGCTACGCTCGTTGGGAGTTGGCTCGAACACTGGATCGGAAAACTATCTTGTGTATCGAATGCCAATTGACGGAAGAGGAAGGTCTGCGGATGTTGCTACAAAGGCATCGCCGATCAAACAGTCTGAATGACTTTTGCCGAATACTCTTAGCATCCGAAATCGAGGCGTGTTTGAAAAGCAAGGCAGAGTCGAACCAACGAGATGGCGGTAAAAATAAGGGTTCGTCAAAATTGACTGAAGCTGACAAAGTCGATGTACGTAAGCAGGTGGCGGATGCCGCTGGTGTTTCTGTGGGCAATGTGGCGAAGGTGCGGCAACTGATGTCGAATACCACGCCTGAAATTCTTCAAGCGCTGAGGAGCGGAGAAATTAGGATCCACCGTGCTTGGTGCTGGAGCACAATGCGGGCCGAGAAGCAGCGCGAACAACTGAGGCTCCGTCGGATTGAGAGAGCCGTCAAGAAAACCGTGAGGACTCTGGTTTCTAGACAACGGACGAAAATCTCACGATCACACGATAATTCACCTTCATTCACCGGCTCCGCACTTAGAGAGTTGGCTAGGCATCTATCCGCGTCCGAATCCAGCGACGTGGGAGAGGTCAGCATCGCTTTAGTAGATGCTCCTGGAAAATGCGTCTTCTTGACGAAGGAGCTTTATCAAGTGCTCGAAAAACAACAGGAGCTACTCCCGCCATGTTAGAGAGACATCCGTTAAAGCAAATTCTGATCGAAACGCGGGAATATTGGGATCGAGCCGCGACCCCCGCAGCGATACGCGAAAACTTCTTGAGAATGATTCAATGTGGAACCAGAGCTCTGGGTGCGGAAGTCTATGCGTCAGAAACTGAGCGGAAGCTCGTTTGCCACACGTGCAAGTCGAGATTTTGTCCGAGTTGCGGACATCGAGCCACGGAGCTGTGGCAAGCCGACATGGAAGCCGCTCTTCCCACTATTCCTTACGTGAACATTAATCTGACCATGCCGCGCGAGCTTTGGCACATTTTTCAACAGAACCGGCATCTCCTCCATGACTTGCCTGCTGTCGGAGCCGCGGCGATACAGCACTGGGTGCGGGCTCGATATGGGGCGCGTATTCTCGTCTTAGTAGTCCAGCAAACGTTCGGTGGACTCTTAACTTTTCATCCGCATTTGCACATTTTGGTCTCAGCCGGCGGTCTGGAGGAGTCAGCAGCCCGCTGGGTTGATCGCCTGCGTTTTGATAAATGCGAGCTGATGCGCGCTTGGCGCTATGCGCTGATCGCGTACATGGCAGAGGCTTTGAAGGCAGGGCTGATCAAGGGGCTAACTGGTACTGAAGAGATAAAAATGCTGTTCGAGACACAATACAGGCGCCCTTGGAATATTTTCATCGGTCGCATAATGTCAAAGGCCCAATTTTTACGTTACGCAGGCAGGTACATTCGTCGGCCACCGATTGCTCAGTATCGCCTTCAACGAATCAACGATCGAGAGGTCGAATACTTGGCCAAGGATACAAGAGGAAAGAGTCTCGTCAAGGTTCGTTACTCAAACGAAGATTTTGTTAAGACTCTGATGGAACACGTGCCGGACAAATTTCGACACTCGATGCGCTACTTCGGTTTGCTCGCACCGCGCTCCAAACACAACACATTTTCCGGTCTGTTGGCATTCCTGAGGCAGGACAAGCGCCAACGCCCGTTAAGAATGGGTTGGGCAAACTCATTACTCAAGCATTTTGGAGTTGATCCTCTGATCGACAGTCTAGGTCAACCTATGGTTTGGATCGGACGGCTGGAACCGGTAAGCGAGTAGAAGCTA
>JAOAPC010000003.1 GCA_025462735.1 Acidobacteriaceae bacterium
TCACGTGTTACTCACCCGGTCGCCACTTTACTCATGGATTGCTCCACTTTCTCGTTCGACTTGCATGTGTTAGGCACGCCGCCAGCGTTGATTCTGAGCCAGGATCAAACTCTCGTTTGAAACCTGAAATTTGTTCGGAATGAACAAATTCGCCACCGTAGCGTAAGCCACGGCGACTCGCTTCGCGCCCGACGAGGCAGGCGCTAGCTAATGTTGTGAGAACGCTCGGACTTTGGCCCGAACATTTCTTCTCACGACTGGCACGTTCAACCTAGTTGTCAAAGACCGATTCGCATCTCCGCCTGAGCGGCGCGTTTTCAGTCCAGGCGAACCCGCTACTAGAGCGAATCCGACTGTCCTCGAAACCTGTTTAAAATATCGTTATGCTGCTGCCCTGTCAATCGACTCGAATCACAGGATTTCCACAATCCCGCACTTGGCATTTAGCAGTTGGCATTCAGTCATTTCTGGCCAGTGCGGCCAAATGCTAATTGCCAAATGCTGCTTTCCCGCGCAGCAAAACGCACCTTCCTCCCCGCTCCAGCGCCGAATGGACAAAAACTCACAATTTCGGCACGAGCCGAGTCGGAAGATGATTGGTTATAAGAAAAGATCTTTCAGAGGTTCTTGCTTTTGCCAGACCTGACGGCCTGACCTACCGAACCCTTCGAGGAGCGCTGTCCCCGAATGTGAAGCCCCGTGGCCGAGGCCAATTCCAGCTTTTAAGGCTTGCTTTTGCTGGTGTACTACAGTTTGATGCCGGGGACGATACGAGAGATTCAAAAAACCCGGCTTGCCACACTTGCTCTCGACGGTTTGTCTGTTATAGCACGGAGGAGGAGGAGAGTGCAAGGGGGAGTTGGCGGAGCTGGCTGGGCCTGGAGCGTTATACTCGTGCTGTGTTGGACAGAGCGCGTAACCGTTCAGCCAAATGGAATTCCTCAGCCAGCCGTACCGTAGCGCTTGGAACCATCGCCTTCCACCGCGAACCTCCGGCGATGATGTCCGTCCTGATTTCTCCACCGCTGATCGCCTTTTGCTGACGTTCCCAGAGTACGCGCACTTCGTACCCCTGCGATTGAAGCACCAAGATCTTCTCTTTATTCCACTCCTCATAAACTGTCGTAAAACAGGGAACGCTCGTAGGCAAGAACTGAGTCAACTTGGTTGGTGTCTCAATCGGGAAAGGGACGAAAGCAAACTCGTCCTGACCGATGCCGGACTCGCTCAGAGCGGCGCGAATCATTGTTAGGCGTTGATGATAGGTCAATGGATTGTTCTCAGGTCTCTCGCGTATTCGAGCGAGTGGGCTCGGCTCGGAAATGTCGAATTTCGTAATGCCGATCCAAAGTAAGCTGCATTGCTTCTGTGCCGCGAGCACGTATTCCAGATGGCCGTTGTGGAACGGCTGAAAGCGTCCGTGGACCGATCCTTCTCTCAATGGCTTATGACTCATTTACGGCTCCAGATCCGAAACAAAGTCCCACTGCGTTGCTTTATTCCAGAGCTCTTCAAAGTAACGTCTGAAGGGCTCATATAGTGAACTCACATCTCTCTGGGATTCGATTCTGCGGACGTGAAGTTGAGGCCACTGCGATCCTTCCCCTTCCCCGAACACGTAATGGCTTGCCAAGCAAAACCAACCGTCAATGAACATCAATCGGAACAAGGGGAGCCTGTCATAGAAGCGAACTTCAATATTCCGCGCACGATCATTTCTTTGTTGAGCTATGACACGAAGCGATTGTCTTACGGTCCTTTGGTACTCCTCCGGGTCTCGGCCAGCTTGGCGTGCAATGCTCTGGAGTTCCGGGTTGTTTGGTCTTGATAGCAAGAACCTTATCGGGGTATGCGAGCGATGACATCGCTGCAGGGCACTCTCGAAGGACGGCATTTCCCGCGTGAGTTTGCCAGCGCCTATCCCTAAAAAATCGAGGGAGTTCGAGCAGAGATTCAAACTTCGCTTGAAGTCGATGCCCGTAGAAATCTGGCGATCAGCGCCAATCAGCCCGATACTCCAAAACTGGTCCAACTCTTTCCAGACGAACGTCCCGGCGATACCGAAGGAAAGGATGGAAGCGCACAAGAACGCGAATCCGTGAAGTGTCTTGTAGAAGATGATATCGAGCAAAATCCACGACAAGGCCAGTAGTAAGAGGACGAACCTGCGATAGAGCGGGCTTCGGCGCTCAAGGCGATTGGCTAACCACCTCCCAGCCCAGCATAGAAACGCGAAGACTGCATTGCCAATGACACCATTAAGCAGATTGCTGGTGTCGAGTGTTGGAGTCACGAATGCGCTGTTCCTCTCGGACGAGCAACCCGGACCAATTCTCAAACTGGTCTATGCGTGCACTGACCTCGTCAACAGTTTCGAACTTCGAATCAATTAAGAAGCCACGTTCCCCGATTGTGTACTGCTCGGATTTGAGATTGACGTCATAAACGAGTCCCAAGTGCTGCTTGCTAACTTCACGAGAATCGTCATACAGCAGGCCTCGGTAGGCGATCTCACCGAGATGGCCCTTCTCAATCCGTAGCTCTTCGTGCAGTTCGCGGACAAGCCAGGCGTGCGCCTGGCTTGCGTCGAAAATATTGAAAAGATGCAAAACGTCATCGGGATTCAGGTGACCACCAAAAGCTACTGAATAGTAGCCGTGTAGGCGGTTTTCTGGAAGGCGCTTAGTACGTTTGTATGTAAGAAGGCGACCATCAAATCGAACCAGGAAAACTGAGACCAGCTGTATCACAGAAATGTCGTTCTCGGCCTCCCTACGACGCATTGGGTAGCACTCACTCAGCAGGGCATCCTGGTCGAAGGGGTCGCTGTAAATGCCCACCTGCGGAACATATGCACTTAATGAGTCAGCAGGGAAAACTACGATGTCTTCATCGAACAGCGCTTTTTGATATCTGTCTGCTATGTGTTCCCTGTACTCGTGAGACCATTCTCGAAGAGCAAATTTTCCTCGTTCCGAGCGCATGAAGAGCGATTTCTCGCGATGTTGAAGAATGTCAACCGAGAGTTTCGCTTTCATTGTTTGCCATGGTGTCGCGCCATCGGTGGACAAAAAATGCTCTTGAACTGCGATTTCGGTAATTTCTTGGACGGAGAGCGGCCTTCGCTCCCGTGCTAGAACTTTGTAGGCCGAGTCTAGGAAAATACCCATCGGGATCTGCTCCTCAAATCTACGCTCGACCGATGAAAAGGAACTCGCTCACTTCTCTACGGCCGTCGGGCAGTGCGCTCATACAAGAAGGACGATTGACCGTGACGACCTGAAAGCCTTTGTATAGCGCTCGAACGTGGTCTGTTCCAGCATTACTCACTACAACATGCGCGCCGCGGCGCATTGCAACCCTCGCCAGCTGAGCTAGAAGTTTCTGATCTGCCCACGAGAATAAACTCTCGTTGTATCTCAGAAACCCGTTGTTGTTATGTCGAACCGTATATGGAGGATCGCAGTAAACGAAGTCCCCTTCTCTGACCGACTCCAGCATCTTTGCAAAGGGTCGAGCAAGCAGCTGCGATTTCTGCAGATATCTCGATGCATCTGCGAGAGCGCCTGCGTCGAAAACTTTGCGATCAAGTTGCCGAGCGAATGGCACGTTGAAGGTCCCCTGCTGATTCACTCGGTATACGCCGTTGAATGCCGTCTTGCTCAAATATATAAGCCGAACAGCCCTCGCAACATCGTTCGTCAGGTGGGCCTTGCGTATGCGGTCATAAGTCGCCTGGTTGATCTTCAGCTTGGCAAGTCCTGCAATGACCTCCTCAAGATTGTCGCGAACCTGGATGTAGGCGTTAATCAGGTCGGGGTTGATGTCCGATAAAATAGCTCGTCTTGGGCGAAGCGCGAAAAAAATCGCGCCTCCTCCTAAGAAAGGTTCATAGTACCGTCGGAAATGCGCGGGGATGAATGCCTGTAATGTCGCCCAAAGCCAGCGCTTCCCACCTGGCCATTTTAGGAACGGCTTGGGGCGGGGCAAATCGCCAGCATCGAGATCCTTCGAAATCACGTTGAGGGACCTCAAAGATGTTAATTACAGGGCCACTCTAGCATTGAGGTGCAGTTTACCCGACTACACATAAGCTGGAACGCAATGTTCGGTAACTCTATCACAGAGTTCGAATTTCTCCCCTTTCAAACTGACGGGAATCTTCAATATCTTCTACACGCCATTACTCAACAGGTGCCAGGCTTCCTCGTACTCTCCATATTTGGAATTGGGGCGGGAGTAAGGAAGACTTCGGCCTGTCCGTTAGTGGCGTGGACGGGCAAACGCAAGGTTCCTCGACTTCACAATGACTTTCGCTTCGCTCAAATCATGCTTCGCTCGGGATGACAGAGTTGGGGTGGTAAGTGGCGGTTTGCAGGTTCAGTGAAAACACCGCGAACGTGTCATCTCGAGCGCAGCGGCGCGTCCGCAAGCGGACGGGCGGCGGAGTCGAGAGACCTTGTGGTGAAGAGGTCCCTCGACTTCGCTCGGGATGACAGAGTTCCGGTAATCCGAAGTCGCTCGGGATGGCGGAGTGGTGGTGATTGGTTTTCTAATTCACCACGAACGTGTCATCTCGAGCGTAGCGGCGCATCCGCTAGCCGGACGGGCGCGGAGTCGAGAGACCTTGTGGTGAAAATGCGTCATCTGCTCAAAAGCAAACACAAGGTCCCTCGACTGCACGTGATTTTCGCTTCTCTCAAACATCACCCTTCGCTCGGGATGACAGAGTTGGGGTGGTAAGGGGCGGTTTGCACGTTCAGTGAAAACACCACGAACGTGTCATCTCGAGCGCAGCGGCGCGTCCGCTGGGGCGGACGGGCTGCGGAGTCGAGAGACCTTGTGGTGAAAATGCGTCATCTGCTCAAAAGCCAACACAAGGTCCCTCGACTGCGAGTGATTTTTCGCTTCGCTACGAATCACCCTTCGCTCGGGATGACAGAGTTGGGGTGGTAAGTGGCGGTTTGCACGTTCAGTGAAAACACCACGAACGTGTCATCTCGAGCGGAGCAGCACGTCCGCTGAGCGGACGGGTTGCGGAGTCGAGAGACCTTGTGGTGAAGTTGCGTGCTAAAGCAATCTTTGCTTAAAAACAAACACAAGGTCCCTCGACTTCGCGTAATTTCGCTTCGCTGCAAATCACGCTTCGCTCGGGATGACAGAGTGGGTGGCGAAAGATCACGCGGTGCTCGGGATGGCAGAGTTCGGGTGGTAACAGGCGGTTTGCACGTTCAGTGAAAACACCACAGACGTGTCATCTCGAGCGCAGCGGCCCGTCCGCCGGGCGGACGGGCGGCGGAGTCGAGAGACCTTGCGCTTGATACCAGTCGGCAGCAAGGTCGTGCCACTGAGGATTCATCTTCTCAATCAGCCAACTTTTCTTTTCTCGCCGCCAGCGTTTTAGCTGCTTCTCGCGCGCGATTGCCTTGCCGACGCTACCGAATTTCTCCCAATAGACGAGACGGATTGCGTTGTAGTCGTCGGTGAATCCTTCATACTGGTGGGTTTTGTGCTGGAAAACACGGTGGCGCAGGTTGTTAGTGACGCCAATGTACAGAGCGCGGCGGGAGGCGCTTTGGAGGAAGTAGACGTAGAAGTGGTAATCGCGACTCATACTCAAAGAAAACGCAAGGTCCCTCGACTAGGCGTGATTTTCGCTTCGCTCAAATCATGCATCGCTCGGGATGACAGATTTTGTAGCCTTAATACTGCTCAAGTCTGTGACGAGCGTCACAACCGGGGCGGGGCGCGAAACCAAAGCGGTGGAAAACTCTTGTCAATAGGCAGAATTTACTCGAACGAACCAATCCCAAACAAAACACGCCAAATATAAAGTTCTAAAACATGGCACAATTGCCCCTTTCAACCTGCTACTCTGGATATAGCAATTAGATAATCTCAAGAGCGCGGCCTAAAGCCGCGCTCTTCGTGTTTTGGGGCCAATTTGTCAATATCACATGAAGAGTTGTTCAACCAACCACCATCCAAAATCGAACTCAGGACTAAGCCTCGCGGTGAACTCGCCGAGCTCGCGTTCATGCGCAAAGCCGCCAGCCTCGGCTTCGCGGTCGCAAAGCCCTGGGGAGATTGCGACCGCTACGACGTGATCGTTCGCTCGGGAAGAACTCTCTGGCGGGTTCAGGTCAAGTCCGTGGCCGCACTGAACCCCTACAGGCGTCACTACAGAATTGGTGTGGTGGATCGCTGGCGCTTTCCATACACTGCTGACCAGATCGATTTTCTCGTCGGTTATGTTTTCCCGGAAGACGCTTGGTACATTTTTCCAGTGGCAGTGACTGAAAGTCACAAAATCGTTTGTGTGAGGCCGGGTTTAAAGGGCGCTAAGTATGAGGAGTACCGCGAAGCCTGGGAACTGCTGAGGACGGGACCCAGAAAAGCGAGTCCTACGGTCTGACTCAAATTCGCCTCTCCCCAACAATGCGCCCGATCCCCGTCCATCCAAATTCTGGGGTGCCCCGTCCTTCCCGCGTTCTCTGCGGGAGGGCGGGGATTTTGACTTCTTGTCGGACAGGAATCAGTGGCGGAAGTGCCTGACCCCGGTGAAGATCATCGCTAAACCGAGACGGTCGGCGGCCTCAATGACTTCCTGGTCGCGCACCGATCCGCCGGGCTGGATGATAGCCGTGGCGCCGGCTTTGGCGATCTCCTCGACGCCATCCGGGAAGGGGAAAAAGGCGTCGGAAGCGGCGACCGTGCCTTTAAGCGGCAGCACCGCTTTCTGCGCGCCGAGGCGGCAGGAATCGACGCGGCTCATTTGCCCGGCACCCACGCCCACAGTTTGACCGTCGCGAACGTAAAGAATTGCGTTCGACTTAACGTGCTTGCACACCTTCCAGGCAAAGAGCAGCGCGCGCTTCTCTTCCGGCGTGGGCGGCCGCTTGGTGACAACTTTCAGATCGGAGTCGCGAAGCTGATGAAGGTCAGCGTCCTGCACCAGCATGCCTCCGGAGACGTTTTTCAGCACCCACTTTTGCGGACTGTTGGCAATCTCGACCAGGCGCAAGTTTTTCTTGGGCGAAAATTTCTCGAGCGCAGCTTTGTCGAAGGATGGCGCGGCGATGACTTCCAAGAATAGCTTTGCCATTTCTTCTGCGGCGGCGGCATCGACCGGGCGATTGACGCCGATCACGCCGCCGAATGCAGAGACGGGATCGCACTCGAGCGCGCGCTGGTAGGCCTCGGCCAAAGTCGCGCCGGTGGCGGCTCCGCATGGATTCGTGTGCTTGATAATTCCGCAAAATGGCTGGTCGAATTCCTGGGCGAGGTCCCAGGCCGCCTGCAGATCAACAATGTTGTTGTAAGAGAGCTCTTTGCCCTGGACCTGACGGGCGTTGGCGACTCCGGTGGCTGAGCCGTCGGAATACATGGCAGCCTTCTGGTGAGGATTTTCGCCGTAACGCAGATCGCTGACTTTCTTGAAAGAGAGCCGCAGAGTGTCGGGAAAATTTTCTTTGGGCTGCAAATGGAAATTGCCGTTTGCGCTTACGCGTTCGAGCGTTGAAGCAATAGCGGAATCGTAGGCAGCGGTTGTGGCGAAAGCTTTTTGCGCCAAGCGCCATTTGGTTTCCGACGAGAGTTCGCCCTTGGAGCTTTTCATTTCCGCAGCGATGACATCGTAGTCGGCGGGTGAAGTAACCACGGCTACATCGTGGAAATTCTTCGCCGCTGAACGAATCATGGATGGGCCACCGATGTCGATGTTCTCGATGAGTTCTTCGAAGTGCACGCCCTGCTTCGAGGCAGTTTTCTCGAAGGCGTAAAGATTCACCACGACCATGTCGATGGGCTGGATTCCGTGCTCAGCGACGGCAGCGCGGTGTGCGGGATCTTCGCGGCGATGGAGAATTCCGCCGTGAACTTTGGGATGCAGCGTCTTCACGCGGCCGTCGAGCATTTCAGGGAAGCCGGTGAGGTCGGAAATGTCCTGGACCGGAATTCCGGAATCGCGCAGCAATTTGGCGGTCCCGCCCGTCGAGATCAGTTCCACGCCCATGGCGGAGAGTTTGCGGGCGAACTCGGCCAAGCCGGTTTTGTCGGTAACGCTAAGAATTGCGCGCTGGATTTTCTCGGACATTACAAGCCTCAGTCGGGAATTTTCGTGGCGGAAGGACTAAGAGAATTTTATCAGGAGGACGAGGTTGCGCGCGCGATCCAAGACCAGCTTACCGCGGAGACACTGAGGCACGGAGCGGCTGCCGTGGGACTATTCGCCTGAGCTTGGTGCGTGTTTTAGAAGAGCAGATTCCTCGACCGCGCTCGGAATGACAAGATTGATTAGGTTTCTGATTGGCACGAGCGGAACTCGTGCCCTTCCCGCCAGGATGCCGCTAGGTCTTTGCTCGCGCGGTGAGTTTCACTTTGCCGTCAGCGATGTCGACGGAGTACTCGACTTGCTCACAGCCGTACTGCTTGCGAATCTGCTGAGTTTTTTTCTGCACGAATGAATTGAAGCTTTCGAGCGAGCCGGAGACGTTTTCGCCCGCCTTCTTTTTCGCCTCGCTGAGTGCGACAAAAAGTTTTTCGACTTTGTCGCGTTCGGATTTGACGTCAGTCACCACGAAGGGCTCAGGGTGCGCGCGCACTCCATAAACTTTGTGCGGCGCCTCGTGCTCTTCGGGACGAACGCCCTGAACTGAAAGCAAGGCATCTTGCGGACGGCGGTAGCCTTCCTCGCGAATTCGCGCCTTTTTGCGCCACAAATCGCTGTAAACCGCATAGCGTTGGGCCATTTCGTTATAGCGAAAACGCTGGGAGAAATTCAGGCGGCCGCCGCCATCGGAAAATTTGCGCAGCAGAGCTAACACCTTCCACTCCAAGTCGGAAGGCGGCCTCTTCTGCGGGCTGTTGAAATAGATTTCGTACTCGATTTTCAGCCGCCGCAAGTGCGATTCGAGTAAAGTCAGTTCTTCATCAACAGTCATGAGCTCTCTTGGGTCTCCGGCAGGCGCACTTTCCGGTGCTGGGACCGCAACCGTCAGTTTAGGGGAGATCGGTAACCGGGGCGAGGTACCCGCCGGACACAATAGTGATGGTACGAAGGTAAGCCGTCAGCTATTTCACGGCCATTTTCTTGACCATGGCAATCACCAGTTTGCGATCGCTGTCATTCAGATTGCCGGAGTAGCGGCGGATCTGGGTCAAAAAACGGAGCTCGTCATCGGAGAGTTGCGGCAGGGCTTTTGATCCGTTGCCGCTCCCCGGCTCGGCGAAGAAGTGCGAGAGCGGAAGCTCCATAGCGCCGGCAATTTTGGATAGCGTATCGAGAGAAGGTACGGTGTGGCCATTCTCAACCCGGGAGAGGTAGCAGCGGAGCAGCCCGGTCCGTTTTTCAATGTCACCTTGCGACATTCCCCTTTGCAGCCGGAAATTCCGGATTGTTACCCCAATATTCATCTGAAGGTCAGCGTGCATGGTAACCAGAGTAGTACACGTTGGCAAGCGAAAAGTTACAATATCGGCAGCAACTCGGTTGTGCTTATTTCTCTGTCTCCTACGATCATCGCGCGAAAGCGATCCAACGGATTTACACAAGCGAAATTTTCACGATCTATTTGTTTAGCGTGCTGGCGAAGAATCTCACCGTCTTATTCCACGCGTCCTGAGCGTCTTTGGGCCGATAGCCATCCTTGTTGTTGGGATTTTCGAATGCATGTCCAGCGTCGGGATAAATTGAGAAGTCTGCCTTTTTCCCCAGCTTGGCCAGTTGATCCCAAAACTTCCTTAGATCGTCAGCCGGGATGCCACGGTCCTGAGCGCCGAAAATTCCTAGAATCGGAGCATTGATCTTCTTGATCGCTGCCTGGTCTTTTGCGAGACTCGCATAGTCGAAGACCCCGTAATTGATGACATCTGCCGCAAGCTTCGGCTCTTCGAGGGCCAGACCCAGCGCGTATCCACCTCCCATGCACCAGCCGATTGCGCCGATCCGATCTTTCTTAACGTTGGGCCGTGACGCCAGAAAATTGAAAGCCGCCTCCAAATCACGCTTAGCGCGGTCCGGCGGAACTCCTCCCATGAATTCGTGCGCTTCGTTCGGAGTTGTGGCAACTTTGCCGCGATACAGATCAATCGCTAGCGCCGCGTAACCCTGGGCGGCAAGCTTCGAGGCCTGCTCTTTCACCCAATCGTTCAATCCCCAGTACTCATGAATCACAATAATTCCAGGAAACGGCCCTTTCCCATTTGGCGTGTAGAGAATGCCATGAACCGTTTCATTCCCGCTCTTGTAAGTCACATCTTTCGAAGTGGCCAGCGCGGAAATTTCCAGCAGCAGGAGAATGCAGCAAATAAAGACGGATTTCATACGGGTTCCTTTCAAAGTTGTAGTTCCATATACAGCGCGCCTTCGATCGGGTTCTGGCGATAAGGCGAGATTTCGCGGAATCCTAGCCTTCGGTACATCGCCACCGCCGTCTTCATGACCGGCTCGACTGTATCAAGCCGCAATTTCTTATATCCGAGCTGGCGCGCTTCTGCGATGATTTTCTCGGCGAGCTCAAGGCCCAGGCCTTTTCTGCGAAACTGCGGCCGCACGTATAGCCGCTTCATTTCGCAAACATCTGCGGACAGTTTGTGAAGCGCACAGCAGCCAGCCGCTTGGCCGTTGGTTGTGGCAAGCACGAGTCGGCCTTCTGGCGGAGCATAGTCGCCGGGAAGAGCTGCCAGTTCCTGATCGAAGCTCTGAAAGCACAGGCTGAAACCGAGAGACTGGGCGTATTCGAGGAAGAGTTCGCGTATGGCTGCTATTTGTTCTGGAGATTTTGCGCGCTGAAAGTCAAAAGGTTGAACCGCAGAAGTCACAGACGACTGTTTCGATTCTCGGTAGTTCGCCTTCATTTGTTTATCCGACGCAAGCTTAAACCTTAACCTAATTCAAAAGCTTTTAACCGCAGAGGACGCCGAGATCGCCGAGGAAGACAAATCTATTTTGCAATACCAATGTCCATTTTATTTCTCGGCGTGCTCGGCGCTCGCGGCGGTAAAGATCGAGAGCTTATCCCATTAACATTCCACCATTAACATTCAACACGTGCCCGGTGATGTATCCGGCTTCTTCGGACGCGAGAAAAGCTACACAGTTCGCCACATCTTCTGGCGAACCAATCCGGCCGAGGGGAATCATCTTGAGCGCATTTTGCTTCAATTCGTCGGACAATGCCGAGGTCATGGCAGTTTCAATGAATCCCGGCGCCACCGCATTGCAGGTAATATTGCGCGACCCCAGTTCGCGCCCGACTGCCATAGTGAGCCCGATCAATCCGGCTTTGGACGCAGCGTAATTGGCCTGTCCGGCTTGGCCCATCTGTCCAAAAATTGAAGTGATATTGATGATCCGGCCCCAGCGCTGCTTGAGCATGGAGCCGATCGCCTGCTGAGTACACAAATATGCGGAGGTCAGGTTGGTGGCAAGCACCGAATCCCAATCGGCGCGCTTCATTCGCATCACCAGCTGATCGCGGGTTATGCCGGCGTTGTTCACCAGAATATCGATCTTGCCAAACTCGGCGAGGATAGATTTGAAGGCGGCCTTGACCGGTTCTTCGTCACCAATATCTGCGGTGACGACGTAAGCACGGGCGGGGACGCCCGTGCCTCCAGAATCAGAGATATGCTGCTCAATCTCCCGTGCCACTTCGTTTAGCCTTTGCTGATTGCGTGCGACCAGCGCCACGCTGGCCCCGTAATTAGCGAGCTTCAACGCGCACGCCCGCCCGATTCCTTGAGATGCGCCGGTCACAACGGCTACACGTCCGTTCAAATTCATCCTGAGTTCCTGCGAAGGCGGAATTATAACTGGACTGCGACACGAACGTTTTCTGCCTCTGCGTGTGGGTGGCTGATCTCATTGCGGAACAGATAGCGCAAAATCGGCGGAGCCAGAATCGTGGTCACGACTGTCATCATAACTACTATGCCGTAAGTGGCCTGGCTAAGATAATGCGATTGGAGGCCGACGAGCGCCACGATTAGCGCCACTTCGCCGCGCGGCATCATGCCGATTCCAACTTGAAACACCATCGACCAGCCTTCTCGTATTAGCGGCAAGCCGCATCCGATAACCTTGGAAACAATCGCCAATAACGAGATGACAATTGCCATGGTGAGGAGATTTCCGGTGAGCAGGTGAGGGTTGAAGCGGGAGCCAATGTCGAAAAAGAAGAAAGGCGCGAGAAATGCTGTAATTCCTCCAACACGGGGAATGAGGTTCCAACGGGGTGCGTAGTCGGCGAATATCAATCCAGCGAAGAAGGCTCCGACGATCGCGGCCATTCCGATCTTTGACGCCAGCCACGAAAGCAACAGACAGATGGCCAACGCAACTACCAGGGACGCGTTCTCAGTGGAGAGCTGTTCCACATGCGGCCGCAATTGTCGGACAAGAGGTGGGCCGAGAAACATCATGAACAACGCGAACGCAACCGCTTCGCCCGTCAGTACGCCTAAATGCACCCACTGCACGCCGCCGCGAGATGACGCGCCAGCCACCACAGCCAATACAACCATGCCCAGGACATCGTCGAATACTGCTGCAGCCAGGATAATTTTTGCGGTGCGCGACGCGAGAACTCTCATTTCTCCCAAAGCGCGCGCAGTTATGCCGATGCTGGTCGCAACCATGGCCGCAGCCACGAACACCGACTCCACCGTGGTCTCGTGACGCAACCTCATGTAGGTGAAGCCGACGATGAAAGGAACTATCACTCCCGCGATCGAGACCACCAGCGCTTTGCGGCTGACGCCGATAAGATCACGCGGACTGGTTTCGAGGCCCGCGCTAAACAGAACAAAGATGGCGCCGACTTGTGCCACGGAGGACAGCGTAAGGGTCGAAGGGATCCAGCCCAGGGCGTAAGGGCCCAGAATAATTCCCGCGAGAATCTCTCCCGGCACGCCCGGCAGACTGAGCCGTTCGAAGATTTCGGCCATCAGTTTTGTGGTGACGAAGATAACGAAGAGATAGAGCAGCAGTTGCTCAGTGCCGTTGGGAATAGCCGTGCCCATGTCTAAAGGCAGGATATGGAAAGACAGAACTGCGCGCAATAAAACTCGTGAGCTGGATTTTGCGCCTTGAACAAAGAATGAGAGCGGCCTGTCAAGCGCTTTTCAGCGGCCAGACAAGCACCTGCAGCCGTCTTGCGAAGTGCAGCAGCGGCTGGATTTCGGGCAGTTTGATCCCCGCCGCGATGCCCAAAGTATTTACAGAAAATTCACCTTCGGCGTCCTGCAAGGGCCATGGCTCATGGTGAATTTCCGCCCGGTAGACCGAATTGCGAACCACTGTATAGAGGCAGTAACGCTCGGTGAGCCAGTGTTCGAGTGTGCCACGCCTTCTTATCTGGACAGGACCAGTTGGCCGATATCTTCCACTCAGTTCAGCGCCGGAGTTGCGAAGAGAGTGGTATTGGATCCATCCGTCGTGTTCGGAAACACTCATGCGGGCATGAAAGTAGGGCAAGTGATAAGTCATTCTCGCAGCCCACGCGGCCAGGCGACTTCCAGCGTCAAGGCTGAAAAAGTACACGCCAGGCTTTCCAAGGTAGGTGACGCAGGTGCGAACGTTTAGCTCCGGGAAGGCTGATAGCCCAGGCAAGGGTGGCATCCAGCGGGCACGAACACCACTCATATGGAACGGCGTAACCGCTACCCAGCACTGCGCGTCAAATGTGTCCAGAGGGAGAACGGAAGGAACCAGCGGGCGCAGGATTTCGGGCGCTACCGGCCAGTGCGCAAACAGCAAATCGTTCCAAGTCTGCTCCATGATCCATTGCCCGGAAGTCAAGGGCCAGGGACGATGACTCGTGAATTTCAGCACTGGATGCAGGACATTTCTCCGGTGGCCAAAATGGTAGCGCAGTCATCGGCGAAATGCTTGAGCGGAGATGCACGCAGCATTGTGGTGATCCTGGCCACGGTAGTGCTGACACATCCGCATCGTAGGATCTCTCTTTCGTCCGCCCAGGGCGAACGAATTCGGGATGACATCGTTTCAGCTCTGTGCGGCCATTGTCAGCGGCAGCTTCGAAAATCTCTGCTGCTGTCAGGCGCCGGGTTTCAACAACAGCAGCAGCTGGCTGGCTTCGAGGCATGACGCTTTGATTCCGTTTATCCCTTGGGAGTTTATGCGGTCACCGGAGCCGATTTCCTTAGCAGCTACAATAAATTTGTGAGCACCGCAGTGACTCCCGCCGCTCCGAGGATCGACAAGCCGTGGCGAAAATTCACACTGAAACAGCGAATCCTGCTCTGGCTGATCGAGTGGGCGGGATTTCTCGCCATACGCGTTCTTGGCCCGACGATCCGCTTCTCGGTTTCGTGGGAAGACGGATCGCCGAAAAGTCTCGCGGAAAGACCATTTGTATATTCTTTTTGGCACAACTGCATGATTCCTGCGATGTACTGGTGCCGCGACTTGCAAGTGCGAGTGATGAGCAGCGACAGCTTCGACGGGGAGTACACCGGCCGTATTATGCAGAAATTCGGCTTCGTCAAAGTACGCGGTTCAAGTTCCAAAGGTGCGGTTCGAGCTTTGCTGGGTTTGAAGCGGGAGATCGAGGAGGGCTGGACAGCGGCATTCACTATCGACGGCCCTAAAGGTCCCCGTTACGTCGCCAAACCGGGGCCAGTGGTCTTGTCGCGCAGTACTGGAGCCCCGATGGTGGTGTTCCATATTGCGCTGGATCGGGCGTGGGTTTTAAAAACCTGGGACGGCTGCATGATCCCAAAGCCATTTGGCCGCGCGCTAATGCGAGTGAGCCGGAAAATTCCTGTGCCGCCAGACGGCAGCGATGAACAATATCTTCAAGAGCTACAATCTGCGCTCGACCGGGTCCGGGTTTTCGCGGAAGAAAACATTAGCAAGGCGGGTACGCCGGAGTTTCTCCGCGTAAACAGCAATCGCGACGAGCACTAAAGTTTCACGAGGCATGTTGGTCAAATCGAGCCGTATCCGGTAAAATCTAGTTTCAGCAATCAAGTTCTGATCTATTCGGAGTAGTCATGGCACAAGTTTGCGAGATCTGCGGCAAAGGGCCGCAATTTGGAAATAACATCAGCCACGCCCACAACGTGACCAAGCGGCGCTGGAACGTCAATCTGCGCCCGGTCCACGCCAAAGTGAAGGGCGCGAGCAAGCGTATCCGCGTCTGCACCTCCTGCCTGCGCAGCGGCAAAGTCGTTAAGGCGTAAATCAGTTTTAGACATACATCACAAATGTGTTTTAGGGGACTTCCTGCGTGCTGCTGCGGGAAGGCGTAAAGCGTCAACCAAAACCTAAAAGCTTAACCACAGAGGGCACAGAGTTACACTGAGGAACCACTGAACTTGCCGACGTGTGCTGGTGCGCTTACTGCGGGGGTTCCTGAACGCTCAGCAGCCGCACGTCGAAGATCAACGTTGAGTTGGGTGGAATAGTGCCGTCGGGAGTGCCACCTTCGCCATAGCCCAGGTCCGCAGGAATGCGCAACTGGCGCTTGCCGCCAACTTTCATTCCGGCGACGCCTTCGTCCCATCCTTTGATGACTTCGCCGTTGCCGAGCACGAAGGTAAACGGACGCCCCGCATCAACCGAGCTATCAAATTTCTTGCCGGTGGTGAGCCAACCGGTGTAGTGCACCCGTACACCGTCGCCTTCTTTCGCGACTTTGCCGGTGCCTTCCGTGATGTCCCAATACTGCAGGCCGGACTCGGTCTTAACGCCGTCTCCGGTGACTTTGGATGGGACCTTCGTATTTGGACGCACATTCGCGGTCTTCACCGGCTTCTTTGCGGGCGCGGTCTGCGCGACAAGTGTTGCCGCAAGCACCGCGAATGTCATGAGTATTAGCGTTAGGCCCTTCAACATTTCTCGCTCCTATTTGTAAAAATCGCCGCCTTCGTCGACCGAGGTCAGCGCGATTACGTCTATCTCCACCAGCACGTCTTTTGGCAGCCGCGAAACTTCGACAGTAGACCTGGCCGGGGGCGCGGTCGCGAAGTGCTTCCCATAAACTTCGTTCATCGCGGCAAAATCATTCATGTTTTTCAGGAAGACTGTGGTGCGCACCACCTGGTCGAGCTTGCTCTCGGCGGACGTCAAAATCGCAGAGATGTTCTTCAGCACGCGCTCGGTTTGCGCGGCGACATCGCCCTCGATCACCTGTTGTGTGGCCGGATCAATCGCCACTTGCCCGGAAACAAACACCAAGCCTCTGGCGCGGATCGCCTGAGAATACGGGCCGATGGCCTTAGGCGCGTTCGGAGTTGAAATGGTTGAGCGCATGGTTCCTTTTCTTGTGTGAGTGCCGTCCCTTCGGGACTCCCGTTTACTCCAACTTTACCCAGCGCTCACGCGCTGGGCTAACTATATTCCGTCCCTGTGGGACTGATTTTGCTTTCGATGACGCACAGCCAACAACGGGTTTCTATACTCTCTGCAATCTTTGCACATCGTGCACGCCAGGAATCTTTCGGACGCCGTGGATGATGTTTTCGAGGTGCTTCAGGTCTTCAATCTCCATGACGATGTCGACATTCGCCTGACCATTCTCGGTGCGCGCGCCAATACTGCGGATATTGGTTTTGAAATCACTGATGACGGCGGTGATCTGCTTCAGCATACCGAAGCGGTCGTCGCAAAAAACGGTGAGCTTAACCGGAAACGAAACCGGTGCGCCTTCTTCTTTCCCCCACTCAACCTCGATTCGCCGTTCTGGCTCGTACATCAGGTTGACCACGTTGGGACAGTTCACGGAATGCACGGCGACGCCTTTGCCGCGGGTCACGTAGCCAACCACTGACTCTCCGCGAATGGGATTACAACATCGGGCTCGATAAACCAAAAGGTCGCCTTGACCTTTTACGCGGATGGCGCTGCTGTGGTCTCCGCCAAAGACGCGGCGTACGACACTGCCAATACTGGAATCTTCATCGACAGGCGTCGCGGTGGTTTCGGAAACCGGCGTGAGTTTGCCTAACACCTGCCGCGCCGAATATTTTCCGTATCCGATGGCAGCCATCAGATCGTCGGGCTGACCGAGCCCGTAGTCGGAGGCGATCCGCTGGAAATCTTGCTCCTTGATGTCCTTGAGCGAAATGCGGTATTTCCGAGCCTCCTTATCGATCAACTTCCTGCCGATTTCGATTGCCCGCTCGCGCTGGTGAACATTCAGCCAGTGTTTAATTTTGTTGCGCGCGCGAGATGAACGCACCACGCTCAACCAGTCGCGGCTAGGCTTGTGCGCGGGCTGAGTGATGATTTCGACGATGTCCCCGCTGTGCAGTTTGTGGCGCAAAGGCACCATGCGTCCATTGACTTTGGCACCCACGCAGGTGTGCCCGACTTCGGTGTGAACGGTGTACGCGAAATCAATTGGCGTGGACTCGCGCGGCAGCACTACAACTTTGCCCTTCGGGGTGAAGGTGTAAACCTCTTCGGGGTAAAGATCGATTTTTAGCGTGGAAAGAAATTCGTTGGGATCGGAGACGTCGCGCTGCCACTCGACCACCTGCCGCAACCAGGCGAGACGCTCTTCATCTTTGACTGAGACCGGGCCATCTTTATATTTCCAGTGCGCCGCAATTCCTTCCTCAGCCATGCGGTGCATTTCCTCGGTGCGAATCTGAATCTCGAAGCTGGTGCCGGCTTCGGTGATGACCGAGGTATGCAGCGATTGGTACAAATTCGGCCGCGGCATGGCGATAAAGTCCTTGATCCGGCCCGGCACCGGCCTCCACATGTTGTGGACGATCCCCAGCACTCCGTAGCAATCTTGCACCGAGCGCGTAATCACCCGCATGGCGTAAAGGTCGTAAACCTGGTCGACGGAGATGCGCTGCTTAATCAGCTTCTTGTGAATGCTGTAAAGGCGCTTGATGCGGCTTTCGACTTTCGCCGTAATACCGGCTTCGCGGAGCTTGTCGCTAAGTTCGCGCTCGATTCCCGACAAGAAGTGCTCGCCCTTTTTCCGCCGCGCTTCGACTGCGTCGTGCACTTGCCGATAGCCAATCGGGTCGAGATAACGGAACCCAAGGTCTTCGAGTTCGCCACGAATTTTACCCATGCCGAGGCGGTGCGCGATGGGACCATAAATGTCGAGGGTTTCACGCGCAATTTTTTGTTGGCGATCCGGCGGCAGGTGCTCGAGCGTGCGCATATTGTGCAGCCGGTCGGCGAGCTTGATGAGCACGACGCGGATGTCGTCGACCATGGCCAACATCATCTTGCGCAGGTTCTCGGCCTGTTGTTCTTCCTGCGAAGAGAAATCGATCTGGCTGATTTTGGTGACGCCCTCAACGATGTGCGCCACCTGTTCGCCGAATTCTTTGCGGATATCGACGATAGTGATTGAAGTGTCTTCGACTGAATCGTGCAGCAGCCCCGCCGCCACGGACACCGCGTCCATTTTCATTTCAGCAAGCACCAGCGCAACTTCGAGCGGATGCACGAGATAGGGTTCGCCGGAGGCGCGCTGCTGGCCGGAATGGTAGCGCTGGGAAAATTCGTAGGCCTTGCGGATCAACTCTAAATCGTCATTCGGACGGTTCTCGCGCATGTCCCGTAACAGCTCGCGGAACTTGGTCACCGTGAGCACGTTGGTCGCGATTTGTTCGCGCAGGGTCGTCATTTGCGGGCGCCAGTCTGGCGGAAGGGCTGGCCTTGTCTCTGATTATATCGGCGATTGGAAGGGCGAGGCCGAGATGACCGGGAATGGCACGAGTTCACTCGTGCCCTTCCCGAGTAGTAGTCATAAGGGTGGCGCAATTTTGGTACGTGTGAACACGTGTCGTCCCTTCGGGACTCGTGTCGGCTGCACTCTTCACCTAGCGCTGACGCGCTGGGCTATCTAAATTCCGCCCTTGCAGGGCTGGGATTGTGCTCGGCTCCTGGGTTTGTGCTTCCTCGCATCTCGGAATTCGGCGAGCGGACAGCCGAGGGCAGATGTCTCCACACGTTCAGAGGCGAAGTAGAATTCTTTTCGTGCCCCGAATTCTTATCAGCGGCGCTTCTGGACTGATTGGTTCAGCCCTGGTGCCAGCGCTGGAATCTCACGGACACAAAGTCACTCGCCTGGCGCGGGGACCGACCGGAAACCAAAACGAGAAGCAATGGGACCCGATGCACGAAGTTTCTCCTGAGCTGGTCTCCGGGTTCGATGTTGTGATCCATCTCTCGGGTGAAAGCGTCGCCGGTCGCTGGACTGCCGAAAAGAAGCGTCGAATACGCGAAAGCCGGATCGTAAGCACGAGCAATTTATCGCGGGCACTCGCGAAAACTGAGAGGCCGCCGCGCACGTTCCTGTGTGCTTCAGCCATTGGATACTATGGCAACCGCGGTGATGAAATCCTGACGGAAGACAGCCCGCCGGGTGAAGGATTTTTGCCGGAGGTCTGTCGTGAATGGGAAGCCACAAGCGAGCCAGATGTTCGCGCAGGAATTCGAACCGTTAATCTCCGCTTCGGGATAGTCCTGAGCCAGCATGGCGGCGCTCTCATGCAGATGCTGTTGCCGTTCCGCCTGGGCCTGGGTGGAAAAATCGGCAGCGGGCGCCAATGGTATAGCTGGAGTCATATTAATGATGTCGTGTCTGCGGTCATGCACATTCTGCAAGAGGAATCGTTACGGGGCCCGATCAATATGACTGCGCCAAATCCAGTCATCAATGCCGAGTTCACTCGAGCGTTGGCGTCGGTGCTAAAGCGTCCAGCATTTTTTGCGGTGCCAGCATTTGCGGCAAAGCTGGCTTTTGGAGAATTCGCAGAGGAAGGTTTGCTAGCAAGCGTGCGAGTGCTGCCGAAAAAGCTGCTCGAAAGTGGATTCGAGTTTCGGTACCCGGAACTAGGGGCGGCGCTAGTGCACCTGTTGACGTAAGCTCCGCGGGCGACGCCCGTGGGTTGGTCATGGTCGCTTGGCGACGTCGAACAGGTGCATGGATTCTTCGACTGCGCGATCAGGATGACAACCCTCTAGGAGCACCGTGGAAGAGCGGCGCTTCTAGCGCCGCGTAAGTCGGAAGGGCGAGGAGACGCGGCGCTGAAAGCGCCGCTCTTCCACGTTACTGCAATCGTGTGCTCTAGTCTTCCACAGTTCTGCAGTCATTTCCCTCTTGCCTTCGCAAACTGCTCGACGCGCTGATGCACGTTCAGCACGTGCTTGGGAAGCGGCAAGCGGCTTCCCTCCTCCAAAATCGGAATCAATTTGTCGAACTCGGGGCCGGAGTGCGAGCCGGTCACCACGATGCGGATGGGATGAAACAGCTCTTTACCCTTGGCCGCGGTTTCGGCCTTCACTTCATTGACAATTTTCTTGAACTGCTCGGGAGTGAGTTTGCCTTCGCGCGCGGATTCGTCTTCGAGTATTTTGAATGCAAACCTCGCCAGCACCGCATCGGTGTGGGCCCACGCGAGCACCTCGGCATTGTCGGGAGAGGCCAGTGCGGCTTTGGCATCATAGTTGAAAATGAGCGAAGCCCTTACTGGAAGCTGATCAAGGCGGTCCACTGAGGGCGCAAGCAGTTGCGTAACGCTTGCGAACCACTTGGCGACATCGGGAACTTCGGAGGAATCGGACTTGTTGGTCTCCTGCTGAGATAAAAACTCGCCAAGTAACGACGAAAAATACGGCAAGGCCAATTTTTGGATCCGCTCCGGCGGACTTTCTTTAATGTAATGCCGGTTCAGCCAGTACAGCTTCTCCATGTCGAAGACGGCGGGCGATGGCGTGACCCGCTCGAGCGAAAATTCTTTGATCAACTCCTGCGAAGAAAATATCTCCCGCGTGCCTCCAGTCGGCGCCCAACCTAGCAGCGCCAGATAATTGACCAGCGCTTCCGGCAGAACTCCCATGTCGCGGAAGTTGGCGATCGAAGTTGCGCCGTGGCGTTTCGACAGCCGCTCGCGATCGGCGCCGAGGATGGTCGACAGGTGAGCGAACTCGGGCACCGGCCAGCCCAGCGCTTCATACAGCGCGACCTGCTTGGGCGTATTCGAAAGATGGTCGTCGCCGCGAATTACGTGCGTGATCTTCATCAGCGCGTCATCGATCACCACGACGTAGTTGTAAACCGGCATTCCTGAGGAGCGCAGAATGATCGGATCGCTGACGACTTCATTGGAAAACTCGACGTCCCCGTGAACAATGTCGTGAAAACGAATCGGGTGCTCGGGAATCCGGAGGCGGATGGCGCACTGTTCGCCCGCGGCGCGACGGCGCTGGGCTTCTGCAGGATCAATCGCGCGGCATTTACCGGAATAAATCGGCTGCCGGTGCTGAGCCGTGGCACGGTCGCGTTCTTTCTGCAGTTCTTCTTCAGTGCAAAAGCACAGGTAGGCTTTGTGCTCACTGAGTAGTCTCTCGGCGTGTTCGCGATAAATTGGCAGCCTGTCGGATTGACGGTAAGGGCCATATTCACCGCCCACGTCGGGGCCTTCCTCCCAATCAAGGCCGAGCCATTTCAAATCAGCGATGAGTTGGTCTTCAAAGCGGGCTTCGCTGCGACCGACGTCGGTATCCTCGATCCGGAGCACCATGGTCCCGCCCTTCTGTCGCGCGAAGAGCCAGTTGAAAAGAGTTGTACGAGCGTTCCCGACATGCAGATGGCCGGTGGGTGAGGGAGCGAAACGTACGCGGACGGAAGAGGATAGAGCCACGAATTGATGTTAGCAAATGGCTACACGAGATAATTCCCACCCTTTGAAAACCGGAAAGGGTGGGGCAGCCTCGCGATTCGGAAGCGGGCGAGACGTCCGCTACTCCAAATTCCTCAACATCATTAACCACGAAGGACATCCTTCGACTTCGCTCAGGGCAGGCGAAGGTACACGAAGGGAAAGCATGGCCAGGTCATTTTCAGCGCTATCAGAAGCGGGCGAGGACGCCCGCTGCCCCAGACTCAGATTATTTTCGAGGCGCTAGATGCGTTTTCGTGAGGCGGTCGTGCCAACATAACTGGTCTTCATCGAAAAAGCACCATGCGTATCCCAGCCCGAGAGAAACACAGGAGAGGAGGGATGCCAGTGCACGCCAGCGCCGCAAGGTTCTTGGCACCGGAGTTCCGTCAAAGCGGGCGATCTTCATTCGGGCGGCGCGCAATCCCGGCGTGGTCCCACAGAAAATGAGAAACGCCGACTGATATGCGAACCATAAAATTCCCAAAAGTGCAGCAGACAATTCGACCGCTGCACGCATCTGTGGAAGAGACGAGTTAAATCGCAAGAACATGTATCCGAAGATCGCCAGTGCCGCCGCGACCACAAACCCGTCTACTGCCGCCGCGAATACTCGGCGCGAAAGCTGGGCGGTTTGCAGCGGCATGTCTACCCCGGGCTGCCGTTCAGATTCGGGTTCGAGGGATGGCTCGATAAGAATGCCTCCCATGGCCGGCGGTGGAGGCAAAAGATCCGGCGCTTCCATAATGCGCGGCCGATCAATCACCGGGTCCGCAAGCTCATCCCGGTTGAATGGAAGAGTGCCGGGCCGCGGGAATTCCAGCACTCGGGCTGCGGCTTCGGTCGTTGCTGGCACCGAGACGCGCGGCTCCGACGGGGGAATCTGTTCCGGAGAACTTGACCTTAGCGCAGCAAAAGAGCCGCGGTCGGCGGTTGATTTGGTCGGCGCGTCCAGTTTCCAGGAGTGACCCGAATCAAATTGCAACTGCAGCGACGGGTAGCGCTCCTTTCGGGGCTTGAGCGTTTTATAGTTCTTTACTTTGGCGCTGACCTGATCTCGCCAATCGGACCGCGGTTCAGCTTCCGTCAGCGAACTCGTAGTGTACGGTTCCTGATCTCTAGCACCCTCTCGATCGGAGTCTGGGTGAGTCGCAGCGTCCATGATGGACGGGCGAGACGCCCGTCGCTCCAAATTCTCGGTGAAATTGCCGCTACGCAGACCCGCACTCAAGTTCTGAGGGGAGTCCACTACAAAACCGGGGCTTTCGCCAGGTACTTCAAGGCTGGCGGAAAATTCCTCTTCGTTGGTGTCCAGAACTTTGGGATCGAAGTAAGTTTCCTGCGCGGAAGAATCGGATTGGGTTTCGGGCGGGTTCATGCCTATACTGCAAGGTGATCATCAGCCGGGCGATTTTCTCCGCGGATAGCGAACGTATTAACTTCGCGAAGCAAGCGCTCAGCCATGTTTATCGTACGCTGCAAATGCGTCCTCTTCGATTGCTTATCACGGCACCTTTGCTTTGTCATCTGCTACTCATGCCACCCCTAGTAACCAGCCAGTTGCATCCAGATTCGAATGCGGCACAAGCGCTGCCGAATGCACCTTCCGGCAGGCCGAGCGTTCCAGTGACCATCCAGGCGCTCGAACAGGAAAAAGATGGTGCAGTTTACAAGCTGCGCGGGAAAGTGAAAGTTGATTACGGCCCTTACACGATTTTTGCAGACCGGGCCACCTACAATTCCGATACCGGGGAGGTTGAGGGCGAAGGTAATCTTCTGCTGGAGGGCGGGCCCAACAATGAGCACATCGAAGCCTCGCGCGGCAAATACAACTTGCAGAACGAAACTGGAACGTTTGACTACGCAATTGGAAGCGTCGGTATCCGTCTGCGGAACCGACGGAATGTTTTTACCACGACCAATCCGTTTTTCTTTACTGGCCGCGTGGTCGAAAAGCTCGGGCCCCACCACTACGTGGTCACCGACGGGACCGTGACTACGTGCGAGTTACCTCGTCCTAAGTGGGAATTCGCCGCACATCGAGTCAATATTGAAGCCGGCGCACACGCAACTATTTATCACAGTAACTTCCGCCTGGAAGGCATTCCCATCTTGTATTTTCCTTTTGCGACGCATCCGCTGCAGAAAAATCCCAGGCAGTCCGGGTTGCTTATCCCTAGTGTCGGACAATCTTCAACCCGCGGCTATACGGCGGGCGACTCTATTTTCTGGGCGATCAACCGCAGCATGGACCTGCTGGCCGGAACCGAATATTTTTCCAAGCGTGGCTGGGCACCGGATGCGGAATTTCGTGCGCGTCCCACAGATAACTCCTTCTTTGACCTTGTGTATTACAGCGTTTTCGACCGGGGAGTGAATGGTGTGACGCTAGTCAATGTCAACGGAGTGGTGAAGCCTGTACAGACTACGACAAACCAGGGCGGGACTGAGGTCCGGCTGAACACTGAGGGACAATTTCCGCATAATTTTCGTGGCGTGGCGAACATCGACTATCTCAGCTCGTATCTTTTCCGGCTGGCATTCAGCGATGCATTCGCGCAGGCGGTGAACTCGGAAGTCCTCTCCCAGGCGTTTGTGTCCAACACCACCGGCGCTCTTTTTCTCAATGCTATCGCCAGCCGTTACCAGGATTTCCAGAGTACGACTCCACGCGACGTCATCACAATTCTGCATGCGCCCGGAGTTGAACTATCGAGCGTTGACCAGCGGCTTGGGACAACACCGTTCCACGGCAGCTTCGACTTTGACGGCGAAGGCCTCTCCCGAAGCGAGCCCGGTTTCAGCACAGCGCCTTTGCTGGGGCGATTCGACCTCAATCCGATTATCTCTCTGCCACGGTTATTTCACGGTTGGAGTTTCCGCCCGGCGCTGTCGTTGCGGGACACAATCTACACGCAGCAACTCAATCCTGCCGGTGGCACGGGACTGACGCAGGTGGGCACGGCCATATCGAATACTCTGAACCGGAAATCATTGGAAGGGTCGTTTGAACTACGACCTCCCGCGCTCGATCGCATTTTCGACCACGAGATTTTGGGCCGCAAGTGGAAGCACGTGGTTGAGCCGCGGATCCGATATGACTACGTGACCGGAGTGAGTAATTTTTCACGGATCCTGCGCTTTGACGATCGCGACATTTTGAGCGATACCGATGAGGTCGAGTATGCAGTTGTGAACCACCTCTATGCCAAACGTACCTTGTCGCGCGACGAGAAATGTACGCCCGAAGGAATGCCCGCGCTGATCGTTGGAGGCGCGCCAGCGCCGAACCACATTCCTTGGGAGCGCGATCGGGGCCTGCCGCAACCGGCTTCGCAACAGCCCAGTTCGGAGCAACCCAGCCCGCAACAGCCCAATTCGGAGCAACCTGGCACCGAGCAGCCCAACTCGGAGCAAGCCAGCTCGGAGCAACCCAACACCGGGCAGCCCCGTCCCCAACAGGCCGATCCGCGGCAGACCTGTCCCCCGCAACCGGATACCCGGGAGATCATAAGCTGGGAACTGGCGCAGAAGTATTTTCTGGACCCCACGTTTGGGGGCGCGGTAATCCCTGGCAGGACCAACGTTTTCACCAGTACCGTCAATTTGACGGGGATCGCATTCCTAACCGAGCCCCGGCACCTTTCGCCAGTGATTTCCCGCCTGCGCATTGGAACCACTCGCAGCAGCGATCTGGAGTGGGATGCGGATTACGATTTTCTGGCGGGACGAGTCAACTCCAGCACCTTCCTCTTCAATTACCACTTTGGCCTTTTCACAGTGGGCCTGGGCGATGCTTTTCTGAACGTGCCGGGCGAGATTACAAATACGAGCGTGGCCCCAGTGGCGCAAAAGTTCAATCAGTTCCGCACAGGTTTGGGATATGGAAGCGGAGGGAGACGTGGCTTTAGCGTCGCAACCAGCTTAGGATTTGACGCGGAAGTCGGGCAAGTACAATACGGTTCCGTACAGATGGCGTATAACTGGGACTGTTGCGGGGTGAATGTGGAATACCGCCGCTTTGCTTTGGCCTCGGTGCGAAATGAAAACCAGTACCGCTTTACTTTTTCGCTTGCCAACGTCGCGGCGTTCGGAAACATGAGGCGCGGAGAACGGCTCTTTTGAGCGCGATCTGAACGCAATTTTTGGCATAACATATCTGCATGGCAATCTCAGCCGAACTGGCCGAAAAGCGGGCTGCCCTCGATCACGAGCTTCGTTCTTTGGGCCGCGTGCTGGTTGCGTACTCCGGAGGAGCGGACTCGGCATTTCTGGCCTGGGCCGCGCATCAGGCGCTGGGAGCGGAGATGCTGGCCGTCATCGCCGATTCGCCGAGCCTGGCGCGTTATCAGCTTGCCGATGCTATTGATTTCGCACGCGAGCAGAATATTCCTCTTGAGGTCATTCGTACCCAAGAACTCAGCCGGCCAGAGTACGTTCGCAATGATGGGGCGCGCTGTTTTCACTGCAAAGACGAACTATTCAGCATGATGCAGGACTACGCTGCGGCGCACAATTTCCAGACAATCGCGTACGGCATAAATCTGGACGACAAAGGCGACTTTCGTCCTGGTCAGGCCGCGGCCGTCCAGCATAATGTGGCGGCGCCACTGCTCAAGGCAAGACTCGGTAAGGAAGAAATTCGCGCCTTGGCTCGGGAAGCCGGGCTGCGCATCTGGGACAAACCCGCCTCCGCGTGCCTGTCATCGCGGATTGAATACGGCCGCGCGGTTACGACCGAGGCGCTATCGGCGGTTGAGCAAGGTGAAGACGCGCTCCGGCAGCTTGGGTTTCGCCAATTTCGCGTGCGCCACCACGGTGACATTGCGCGTATAGAAATTGCGCGGGATGAGATGCTGCGCGCTATGACTGCAGAGATGGCGGCTGAGTTTACTCGCATTTTCAAAAACCTTGGATTCAAGTTTGTGACTCTCGATCTGGAAGGGTTCCGCTCCGGCTCGATGAATGTGCTACTTTCTCCGGAACAGATCTTCCGCGCCGGATAGCTTCTGCCCTCCCAGGGCAAACCATCGTCAATCCCCGGCTGTGAGATAATTTTCATCACACTCAGTTTGTCTAGGCGGTTTCTGGTGACAACGTGCAAGCGCACGCTTCTGCTTTCATTTCTAACTTGTTTGGCCTGCGCGCAGGTTCCTCCGGCGGATGTCGCGCCGCGGATCGAGCGCCAGATCCGTGCTTACTATGATCTCCCCGAGTCGGTCAAAGTAACTATTTCAGCGCCACACCCTAGCGACTTCCCGAACTACGATGGGTATACGGTTACGCTGGACGGCGGCAGCGAAAAGAAGACCTTCGACTTCCTGCTTTCCAAAGATCAGAAGACGCTGATCCGCATGACCAAGATGGACTTGACCAAGGACCCGTATGCGGACAACATGAAGAAAATTGACATCAAAGACCGTCCGGTCCGCGGAAATCGAAATGCCAAAGTTGTGGTCGTGAACTATGACGACTTTGAATGCCCGTTTTGCTCGCGCGCGCACCAAACCCTGTTTCCGGAGCTGCTGAAGGAATACGGAGACCGAGTAGCGTTCATCTACAAAGATTTTCCGCTGGCTGAAATACACCCCTGGGCGGTACACGCTGCGGTAGACGCTAATTGCCTGGCGGGTCTGAATAATGACGCGTACTGGGACTTTGCCGACTACCTCCATGGCAATCAGGCAGTAGTCAATTCGGAGAAGGGCCGCGACAATCAGTTCGCCGCGCTTGACCGCATCACATTGAACGAGGGCGCCAAATTCAAGGTGGATACCGCCCAGCTGCAAGCTTGTATGAAGGCGAACAAGGAAAACGCGGTGACTGCATCGGTGAAAGAGGGTGAATCACTCGGGATCGATGGCACGCCAACGATGTTCGTCAACGGCCGAATGTTGAACGGCGCGCGATCAGTCGCGGAACTCCGTTCCGTCTTTGACAATGCATTGCAACAGGCGGGAGTTGCTGCGCCGGCTCATCCCTCGGCCTCAGTCAATCCACCAGCGCAACCGAGAGACAGCGCGACCCGCTGACGGGCCCCGAACGGAGACACATTGGATCTGCGAGTCATTGCGAAGAGAATATTTCTACCCTGCGCCACGCTGATATTGGCGTCTCTTGCCATGTCTTGCGGAAAGACCCCGGGTAATGACGTTGCCGCCACCGTCGATGGCGAGAAAATTTACCGGGCGGACGTCGAGAGGTATTTCCAAAATCAAACTGCAGGATCGAACCAGCCGCTGAACGACGAACAGGCGACCGGCCTGCGACTGAGTATTGTTGAGAACCTGATCGAGAACCAAATCCTCATGCATCGCGCGGGTAAGCTCGGATTGCTCGCTACAGACGACGAGGTAGAGCGTCGCCTCAAAGAGATTCGGTCGCCGTACACAGACCAGGAGTTCACCCAAAGGCTGCAGGAGCGCAAGCTTTCACTCGACGATATTAAACGCGAGATTCGGCGTTCGCTTACCGCCGAGAAAGTCGTCAATAAAGAGATCACTTCCAAAATCAACATCACCGACCAGGACATCGGCGACTATTACAGCGAACACAAGTCGGAGTTCAATCTCATCGAGCCGAAGTATCACTTGGCGCATATCCTGGTGACTACTTCGCCCGATCCTCACGGACGCGATCCCAACAAGGCCCGCGGCGAAGCTGAGGCGCGAAAGAAAATTGATGGTGTGCTGCTACGCCTGCAAGCCGGCGATGAATTTTCGACTCTGGCCGCGACTTACTCGGAAGACGCCGCCACTTCAGCAAACGGAGGAGACATCGGCATTGTGCCGGAGTCCGCGCTCAAGCAGACCGACGTTGCCACGCGCGAGAGTGTAGTAAAACTCAAGCCCGGGCAATACACGCCGGTTATCCCTCTCGCAAATCCCACCGGGAAGCAGATTGCCGGGTTTCAAATTGTAAAGTTGATCTCGATTCAACCGGCTGGGTTACGTGAGATTTCGGACCAGCATGTAAAACAGGAAATCCGGCAAAAATTGCAGGACCGGCGCGAGCAACTTCTAAAGACGGCTTACTACAACGTCATGCGCGATCGGGCGAAAATCGAGAACTACTATGCGCAACAGGTGCTCAATGCGGGCGGCACTGGTCACTGAGTCGAAATTCGGTTTCGTGATGTTTTTCCACGCTGAGGACTGACCTTCCTCGTTTTTCATTCAATGATCGCCAACACTTCTCCAGCGACCACGTTCGCGCCTTCACGAACAAGCAATTTCTTCAGCTGACCTTCCTTTGGCGATCGAACTTCGTTCTGCATCTTCATGGCTTCAATTACCAGGATCCCCTGGCCCGTCGCAATTTGATCACCTACGCTGGCGAGTATCCGAACCACCTTGCCGGGCATGGACGCTGTCAGCTTCTGTTCGCCGGCATCCGCGACGCCGGCACGCTTCCTGGTGCGCAGCGATCGCGGGTCCCGCACTGAGCACTCGTATGCTCGGCCGCGGACAAAAATCCGCAGGCTTTCTCCGATCCGCTCATGTGTCACGTCAAAAGACTCTCCGTTCACAATAAGTGATAGAGCACCTGAGCCTGATCGTGAGTAGCTGACTTGGATTTCGCGGCCATCCAGCCGAAGATTGCAGTGGACTTCATTGCTGCGGCTTGCATTCGGCTGGTGCTGCGTGCTGCCGGATGACGCACCAGCCGCTCGTTCTATTTGAATTTGATGGCTTCTGCCGCCGATGCTTACCTCGTAGAAGATCATCCGGTTTCCATGGCCTCACTGCGGGCAGCTTGTTTCCACGCGGACGGCGCTGCGGTTCGGGCCCTTCCCCGTTTCTCATTCGCGGGATCAATGGCCCACGAAATAGCGGCAGCTATGATCGCAATTTCCGCTTCACGTTCACTGCCGGCCGGCGCCGGTTGCAGGGATAAGCGTGCCAGATATCCCGTGTCAGTCTTGCCGGCAAGAAATTCCGGATCTGTCAAAATGCGACGAAAGAGCGGAAGATTTGTCTTTACTCCCCCAACCACGTACTCACCTATCGCCCGCTGCATCCGGGCGATTGCCTCAGAACGGTCTCTGCCATAAGAGATCAGCTTCGATAGCAGCGGATCATATTCGACGGGCACGTTCCATCCCTGGTAGATTCCGCTATCCAGGCGGATCCCAGGCCCCGCCGGCTCGGTCAAAGAAGAGATCGGCCCCGGGCTGGGGAAAAAGTTGTTCTCCGAGTCCTCGGCGTAGACGCGGCATTCGATCGCGTGGCCGCGAAGTTGGACGCTTTCTTGTGTGAACGGCAGCTTCTCGCCTGCGGCAATGCGAATCTGCAAGTGGACCAAATCCAGCCCGGTGACAAACTCGGTCACCGGATGTTCCACCTGCAAACGCGTATTCATTTCGAGGAAATAGAAGTCACCTTTAGGATCGGCAAGGAACTCGATGGTTCCAGCATTTGTGTAGCCCGCAGCCTTTGCCGCGCGCACGGCGGTTTCGCCCATGCGCCTGCGTACTTCCGGCGTCACCGCAGGAGATGGAGACTCCTCAAGCACCTTCTGATGCCGGCGCTGGATCGAGCATTCGCGTTCCCCGAGATAGACGCAGTTGCCATGCTCGTCGGCAAGTATCTGCATCTCGATGTGGCGCGGGTCGGTTATGGCCTTTTCCAAATAGACCTCGTCATCACCAAACGCCCGCCGGGCTTCGCTTCGCGCCGCCTCAAGGCTCGACGCCAGTTCCGATTCGTTGGCTACGAATCTCATGCCTTTGCCGCCGCCGCCAGCAGCGGCCTTCAGCATAACGGGATAGTCAAACTTCGAGGCGGTCTCGCGCGCAGCCTCCAGGGACTCCAAACCGCTCGACGATCCGGGCACAAATGGCACGCCCGCTTTCTCCATTTGCTGCCGTGCGCGGGTCTTCGAGCCCATAAGCTCCATGGACTCGGGCGAGGGCCCAATAAATTTGATTCCCGCATCTCGGCAAGCCTGCGCGAACGCTGCGTTCTCCGATAGGAATCCATAACCGGGATGGATTGCGTCAGCTCCGCAGCGCTTCGCGGCATCGAGAATGCGCTCAATATTTAGATAAGATTCCGCTGCAGGAGCGGGCCCAATGGCATACGCCTCATCCGCTTTCAGCACATGCAACGAGGTCCGGTCGGCATCCGAGTAAACGGCCGCCGCGGTAATGCCTAGCTCGTGACATGCGCGGATTAGCCGCACGGCAATCTCGCCGCGATTGGCAATCAAAATTTTCTTGAAGGGTTTGCGCACGCTGCTTCAATACTCGCTGGACCAGCCGAAGTCTTTGTTCTTGACTTCGCCTAATCCCATTGCTGGCCTAATAAAACAGAACTTCGTACTATAAGCATTCTTCGCCATGTTCTCCAGTGAGAAGACCGCCAACCCGGAGTCTATCTCAGCTCCGCATCTCGGACTGGCCCAGCAGCTGGCTGCGGCAGTTCCGGCGCTGCTGATTTTTGCGGGGCTGATCGCACGATTAATCAGCGCGCATTCCAAGTTCCTGAACGCCGACGAAGCCATGCATTATCTGTTGGCGATGCAGCCTACGATAGGCGATACGTATCGTGCAACCCTAGGCACTGCGCATCCTCCGCTGCTGATCATTTTCCTGCATTACTGGGCGATGATTTTACATTCGGAGTTCTTCCTGCGGCTGCCGTCTGTCCTCGCCGGAACAGCCGCCGGATGGTTCCTCTACGCATGGCTGCGCGGTGCGACCGGTCGTGCGACCGCGCTGGTAGCGCTAAGTCTCGTGCTGTTTTCGCCTGCGCTGATCTACACCTCGGCTGAGGTCAGGCAATATGCTTTGCTGCTTTGCTTGATGTCGGCAACGCTGTATTTTCTGGAACGCGCTTTCGGAGAAAATTCTCCCCGGCTGATGATCGCGTCGGCGATGGCATTGTATTTGGCGTTGTTCACCCATTATGCCGCGCTGATTTTTGCGGCGAGTATCGCGGTCTATGGCGTACTCCGCATCGCAGCCACGCGTCCGGAAGGCCCGCTTTTTTCAGTGTGGATTGCGGCTCAAGCGGGCTGCCTAGCGATTGCTGCCTTCCTATGGAAGACGCACATTGCGGTCATCCGCCACCGCTCGCTGACACACGACGTCGCGGAATCCTATCTGCGCAGTTCGTTATTTCATCCAGGGCAGGAGAACGTGTTCTTATTCCTCGCCAGAGCAAACCTTCGGCTTTTTCATTTCCTGTTTAGCGAGGGGGCGATTTCAGTCCTGGGGATGTTGCTGTGTGTCGCCGGAATCGTGTTGTTGTTACAGAGGGGCAATACCGGCAGTGAAGGCGGCCAGCCGAGCTCCCGCCAATTGGGGACCCTGCTGCTGTTGCCATTCGTGCTCAATTGTGCCGCAGCTCTGATTGGAGTTTATCCATATGGCGGGACGCGGCATAATTCCTACCTTGCGCTTTTCGCCATGCCGGCAATTGCGATCGCTATCACGCGATGGAGGCCAAGCCGGAAATGGGCGACACCTCTCGCCATTGCCATCGCGCTCGTGATCTGCAATTTCACCGTAACTCCTGCCGGGTCGTACATCAACCCGAGGAACCAGAAGAAAGAGTTGATGGACCAGGCGGCGGGGTACCTAGGCGCGTCCGTTCCCGACGGCTCGATTGTTCTCACGGATTACGAGAGCGGACTTCTCCTCAGCTATTACTTATGCCACGCGGACATAACTCACTCCGGCGAGCCCAAAAGCTTTTTCTATCGTTCTCCATGCGGAAATTACAACGCTGCTTCGTTGCTTCCGCGGCTATGGGTTTTTCGCGCTGATACATTTCCCCAGCAGATGCAGGAGCTCGCAAAGAGTGAGCCTGCTCTCATGCGTGCTCACGAAGTCTGGTTATTTCAGGCAGGGTTTATTGTGGATCGCGAACCTGAGTTCCAGTCGCTCTTGGCACAATACGGATGCTCATCACCTCGAAAATTCGGGCCGAACATTCTAGTTTGCAGGATTGGGTTGCCGGTTCTTGCCGAAGGCCAATAAAAAGACGGGCGAGGACGCCCGTCTCTCCAAATTCGCTTCTTAACCCTCGGTGAAGTTTATTTCGATTGGTCCAGGGTGATGCCATTTGGCCCGGCAGATTTCTCAGCCTTGGCTTTCTTGGCAGCCATTGCCTTGTCCACCCACTCGTCCGCAGCTTTCAAGTCGGCAGCGCGCTGGTCGGGTTGATCGCATTCGCGGTCTGCCTTCTCGCGGTACATCAAGTTCATGTACGCCATGGCATCGTCGTAGTCCTGCCGGAGAGACAACGCCTTGTTCAGATTGTCGATCCCATCCTGAATGGCAGGGCCGTCCTTTTCACGCAGTTTCACGCAAACTTTTTTATCTTTCAGCGGCTCGTCGGGCCTAAGTCCTAGCTTCGCGCGTTCTTCCATTCGGGGTTGGAACGCCATCGTCCAGTCGATTACACCAATTGAGTAATAAGCCTCAGGATCGTTGGGATCCAGATCAATCGCCTTGCGATAGTAGCTTTTCGCGTCGTCGAATTTTTTCATCTGCAAGGACAGGCCGGCGATGCCTTTCATACTGTTTACGTTTTTCGGGTCCTGCTCCAATACAGATTTGTACTGCGCGATCGCGCCATTCGCGTTCTGCAAGTTCTCTGGAGAATCCACCCCTGGGATGTACTGGGCCACATAGGCGGCCGCCAAATACAACTTGGCATTCTGAAGACTTGGATCCAGTTCCACGGCGTCCTTAAAGTGCTCAATCGCCTGCTCATACCGCGCGTTTTTGTACGAGGCCACGCCCTTGTTGAGTTGGTCGCGCGCGCGGAGCTTGTTGCAGCCCGTGGTCGACAATGCGACCGCAGCTACTGCCATCATTGCTAGAACTCTTAAACTTACTTTCATGAAAGTTACTCCCCCTCGCAGAAACCTGCCCCATTTCCAGCCGCATACGATAACACAAATTTCGCTGGGGCGCGGACCTTCTTCATATGCGCTCAGAACCAGCTTGAACCGCGCGGACGGGCGGGGCCGCCCGTCCTTCGATCTCGGAGCAATGCCGCCGCTTCTAACCGCCGGCTTCGATCTTCGCCGTGATCAAACCGACCTTGTCGACGCCCGAAGCGTGCGCAATATCAATCACGTTGGCAACATCAGCGAAGGGAATATTGTCGTCACCCTTCACGAACATCACTTTCTCGGCACGGGACTTGAAAATATCGGTGAGTCGTTGCTGTAAATCCGTCCAAGTGGTGTCGTCCTGATTGATTTTCACACCCGGAGTCTGGCCGGGGCCGCGATCGATCACCTGCACCACGATGGTGCGATCCGGCTGCGTATTCTTGGGCTGGTTCGGCGGAGGCGGCTGCGGCACTAAGGCGTCGAGCCCCTTCGGCGTGAGCGGCGTGATCACCATGAAAATGATCAGCAGCACCAGCAAAACATCGATGAGGGGCGTGACGTTAATGTCAGCGCTCGGCCCACCTTTTCCACCACCCATTGACATTGCCATAGGAATCCCCCCTGGAAATCTATTCAGACCCGCTTGCTGCCGGCGCCGGCGTTTCAGGCGAACCGGGAGTAGCCTGCTTTTTCTGATCGGTCAACAAACCAAGATCGTCCACTCCGGCTGCGCGAACGTTGTCCACAACGTCAACCACCGACTTGTATTTGGCGCGCGCATCTGCCCGCATGTAAACCCGCTTGTCAACACGGTTGGCTATGCGGTCTTTGATCTTGTTAGTTAGCTGATCAGGGGCAATGCGGTCATTGCCAAAGAAGACATCGCCATTTCGCATTACGGCCACAATCAGCGCGTCTTCCTTGTCAGCGTCCGGCATCTGCGTCGGATTATTAACTTTGGCAAGGTCAACGGTTACGCCCTTCTGCAACATGGGCGTGATCACCATAAAGATGATCAGCAGCACCAGCATGACGTCCACCATGGGAGTCACGTTGATATTGGAATTGACCTTGGTACCTTCGTCGCGTACTGCAATCGCCATAACTGTTCTCCCGCCCGAATTTGACGCATCGGACCGCGTTCGGAGGCAGGCCCGGCTGGAATCGCTTCCGGCCGGACCTTAGCAACTCATTTCGTAGCCATGTACGGGCGAGATCCTTCGGCTTGGCTCAGGACAATCGCCCATACTTCCACGATCCCGATTAGCGGCGCACTGCTCCGCGGCGCTTCAGGAAGTAATCGATCAGTTCGCTCGATGAGTTGTCCATCTCCACATCGAACGCTTCCACGCGCCCGGTTAAGTAGTTGAACATCATCACGGCCGGGATTGCCACCAGCAATCCAAAAGCGGTCGTGACCAGAGCTTCGGCGATACCGCCGGCCACTGCGGCCAAACCAGTTGCCTTCTCCTGCGAAATGCCTTTGAAGGCGTTCAAGATGCCCATGACCGTGCCAAACAGTCCGACGAAGGGTGCGGTCGAACCAATGGTGGCCAAGCCGCCGAGGCCGCGCTTCAGTTCTGCGTGGACGATGGCTTCGGTGCGTTCAAGGGCCCGCTTGGAAGCTTCTATCGTTTCACCGGGAATGTCGCTGCTCTCCTGGTGGGCACGGAACTCCATCAGACCAGCGGTGACAACCTTCGCCAGGTGACTCTTCTTGTTGCGTTCCGCCACCTTGATGGCCTCATCGATCTTGCCGTCCCGCAGTGCGCCTGCCACTGCCGGAGCAAAGGCCCGGGATTGCTTGCGGGCCGCGCTAAACGCCATCCAACGGTCGATCATCACGCCAAACGACCAGCCAGACATGATGAATAGAATGAAGACCACGCCACGGGCCACCCACCCCATCTGCTTCCACAGTGAGATTGGGTCCCATTGCGGCGCCCCAGCCTCTTGAAGCAGCCAGGTGGCCGTTGTCGAGAAATGTGTTACCAGGTGTGTTGCTGCATGAGCTGCAAACATGAGTTGCTTCTCCTCCTCAGGATCTTAGCTTTCACAAAAATTCAGATGCTTACATTTCTTTAGACGAATACCTTACCCTGCAAATCCGAGCAAAAAGATCGTCCGCCAAGCGGACGATCTCGCATTTTAGGATCTGAAGACTATCCGCCGGAGAGGGTGAAGTTCACCGTCACCTGCGTATCAACCTCTACCGGCTCGCCGTTCAAAATATATGGCTTGTAACGCCACTGTCTCACCGCATCCAGAGCTGCCTGAGTCAGGAGCGGGTGTCCGCTGACCACGTGCAGGTTCTGAATAGTGCCGTCCTTGCCGATCACAGCAGCCAACAGTACGCTGCCTTGTACACGCGCCGTGCGCGCTAGTGGCGGGTACGCTGGATTCACCTTCTTGATTACCAGACCGGCGGTGACGCCCTGCGAGACGCGTATGCGCGTTGGCGTTGCCACCTTCGGCACGGCCATGGGGGCATTGCTGATGATTCCGCCAATCACGCCGTTCATCTGCCCACCGGGCACGCCACCCGGAACGCCTCCGACTACTCCGGTCATAGGCGGTGGGGCTTCCTCTTCCTTAATCATCTCCACTTTCTTTGGAATCTTAGTCGGAGTTCGAAGCTGTCCATTGACGAGATCAGTCTGCACTTGCTTAACGATGCGCACTTCGGCGGGCGGAGGAGGTGGGGGAGGCGGCGGAGGAGGCGCGACCAGCGCCATCATAAGCTGCGCCTTCGGCAGGGCCTCAGTAAACAGCAGCGGAATCAGAACCATGATTCCGACAATCACTGCCTCTAGAACGAACGAGAACGTCGTCGTCCTGCCCCGACTAGTTTTTAGCTTTCCACCCGATTCAATCAGACTATCCTCAAACATAAGGTTCCTCCTGCACAGGTCTACGATGCTTTAGACACCGAGCATCGCCAATTTGCTCCCAGCTTTCACCAGCTTCAAGCTTTTGTAAGATGCAATTTAAAGGCGGACCTTTCGTCCACCTGACTCCGGACGGGGGCGTCCAAAGCCATATCCGAACCAAGAAAATCCGGCGAGCAGCACTGCCCATCGAATAGAGCTAACACAAGTTTAGGAAACTGAGCTCTGGCGAGTGCTCCACCCCACCCTTTGCAGGGAGGATATTTAAGCCTTCGCTCTGACTTTCTCACGACGACCGCCGCTGCCCGCAGGAACCATGGCTGGCGGCTTGTTCCGACCAGATCGCCAATCCTGATAGGCCACCAGAATCGGGGCAGCGATGGCGATCGACGAATATGTCCCAATTAAGATGCCAATAACCAGGGCAAAGGAAAACCCGTGCAACACCTCGCCCCCGAAAACGTACAAAGCGAGCACAGTCAGGAATGTTAAACCTGCTGTCAAGATTGTTCGACTTAAAGTTTGATTGATGCTGCGGTTGACGACGTCAGACAGCTTCTCTCGCCGCATCAGCTTCAGGTTCTCACGTATGCGGTCGAACACCACGATGGTGTCATTATTCGAGTACCCGATCAGGGTCAGAATGGCCGCTATCACTGTGAGAGATATAGGTTTGTTAGTCAGAGAAAAGGCGCCCAGCGTGATCAGGGTATCGTGGAAAACGGTAACCACGGCGGCGACGCCGTAGATCCACTCGAACCGGAAACCGAGATAAATCAGCATCCCAGCCAATGAATATGCGGTTGCCAAGACAGCCTGCTTACGCAACTGGGCTCCTACCTGCGGACCCACAATCTCTACCTGATAGACACCGAAATCGGACAAAAAGAAATTGTTCTGAATAGAAGCCAGCACGGCTGGTTCAGCAACTCCCCTCAATTCATCGAAGCTGGACAGCACACCACCTTTGGTCTTGTCGCGATAATTGACTATTGCCTGGGCAATCGCGGAGTAGCGCTGCTGCGCGTCGGTCCCGAGGTGTAGCGGATCCTTTTGCATTAAGTAAGAGGTGAGTGCCAGCGCGCTGGTGTTATTCAGGTCGGGTTTGCCAGCAGGGGCATTCGTCTGCAGGGCGCTAATGATTTGATTTCTGCCACGATCAAGCGCCTGCTCATTAGTTTCCTGCACCGGAAGGTCGATCAGAATCTCATTGCCCCCTACCGCGCCGAGCCGTTGAATGCGGACGTTGTGTAATCCTGCCCGGTCCATGGCTGCGCGGACCGCGTTGTCATCAGGAGCATGGGAGTACTTCACATAAACCAATGTGCCGCCGCGAAAGTCGATTCCTAACGGAAGGCCATGCCAGAACAGCATGGAAAGAATTCCCGCCACGCTGAAGACCAGCGAGAAGGCAATGAAGTACCACTTCTTGCTTAAAAAATCGATGTTCGGATCACGAAAAAATTCCACGAAAAACCTCAGGTTTCAATGTTGCAAAGTTTCAAGGTTTCAACGTTGCAAAGTTTCTAGGTTTCAAAATCGGGGTAGCGCGACGGCGAAAGCTAGAAACCTTCTGAAACATTTTGAAACTTTGAAACCTCAACTCCATAACAACAGATTCCTCACCGCTAAAGCGGTTCGGAATGACATCTCGAAATTAAATACTCAACGCTTCGCCGACGCGCTTGCGGCTCAGCACCCAATCAAAAATCACCCGCGACACAAAAACTGCGGTGAATAAATTAGCAAACAATCCAAAACTTAGTGTCACCGCGAACCCTTTCACCGGGCCGGTGCCGAATAAAAAAAGAATGACCGCCGAAACGATGGTGGTCACGTGCGTATCCACGATGGTCACCCAGGCATGGCCAAAACCCTGCTCCACAGCGGAAGGCGGAGTCTTGCCGTTTCGCAACTCCTCTCGAATACGTTCAAAAATGAGAACGTTCGAGTCCACACCCATACCGACTGTGAGGATCACGCCCGCGATTCCGGGCAAGGTAAGCGTGGCACCGGTGAAACCCAAAAACCCAAGCAGAATTACCAGGTTCAAAATCAACGCGACGTCAGCATTGATTCCCGCCGCGCGGTAATAAATGAGCATGAAAATCAGGACAGCGGACATGCCAACGATCGCCGCGCGAACGCCAGCCCGAATGGAATCGCTGCCCAACGAGGGCCCCACTGTGCGCTCTTCGAGGTATTTGATCCCTGCTGGCAGCGCGCCTGAGCGGAGAACCATCGACTGGTCTTTCACTTCCTGTTCGGTGAAGCGACCCTTAATAATCCCTTGATCGTGGATGGGCTCGTCAATGGTGGCGACGCTCTGGACTTTTCCATCTAGAACCACGCCCAGCAGGTCTTTGACGTGGGCAGAGGTAAAAGCATAAAACTTGCGTCCACCTTCGGCCGTTAAGGTGAAACCCACGGCCGGTTGCCCATTTTCATCGCGCGATGGTTCAGCGGCGCGCAGGTCTTTTCCACTCACCGCCGGAATGCGCGATACAAAATACCAGGTCTGGGTGCCATCGGGATTATTCTTGCCCGGCATCAACATTGAATCCTCGGGCATCACTCCGCCTTTATCCTGCAGCGCTGCTTCCTGGCTCGGATATGGGCCGCCCAGCACCTGTCGAATTTCCAGCATGGCCGTTGATTTTATGATGGCCTCGACGCGCGCCGGATCATCCACACCCGGCAGTTGGACCAGAATCTGGTACTGACCAAGTCCGTGTTCTTCTATGACCGGTTCGCTCACACCCAGCGCGTCAATTCGGTTGCGAATGGTTTCAATGGCCTGCTGCACGGCGCGATTCTTCAGGTCGGCCAGATTCGTTGGCTTCATCGTAACGGTGAAAGTGTTGTTTGGACCCGAAGTAAGGTCGTACTCGGGCAGACGATCTTGCACGATCGTGCGCAGGTCGGAACTCGCCTCCGGCGGTACCCCCTTAATCACAATTTGCTCAGGGTGATTGACTGGATCAGGCTTAGAGATGTCGGCGGCATTGATTTTCGCGTTTCGCAAACCCGACTTGAGCGTCTGGATGGCGTTATCGGTGTCGATGTTGACGGCATCGTTCACCTGCACCTGCAAAATCAGGTGCGTGCCACCTTTGAGGTCCAGCCCAAGGGAAATGCGGTTCTGCAGCGACGAGAGCAACGCATTACCGGAAAAGCCATTGGGAATGCCAAAGATGCCGTAAACAAACAGCAGCAGCACCCCGATAATGACAATCAGTTTCCAACCCAAATTCTTATTCATAACTGATAAAAGACCTTATTTCGCAGTAGTTTCTTCCGGCGTCGTGACCGCAGAAATCGACGCCCGGGTCACTTCCAGCCGCAAATTGTCTGGCGGGACACGGAGATGCACCGAGTCATCCTTTAATGCAACAATCGTGCCTCGCAGGCCGCCTGTGGTCGTGACTTTATCCCCGGTCTTCAGCTCACCGAGCATCGCCTGCCATTTTTTTTGCCGCCGCTGCTGCGGCATGATCAGGACAAAGTAGAAGACTGCGAAAATAAGGATAAGAGGCGCGATCCCGATCCAACTGGGGGTGCCGCTGGACTGCCATGCGATTAAGCCGTATGTAAACATTTGATGCGCTTTCTTCGTTCTCTTCGTGCCGCAGAAGCTTGAGCTAAGGGATGTTGCCGTGCTCAATCGCTAAAGCGGGCGTCTATTACGCGATTTCCACCCCAGCGCGCCGCAAGCAGGCGTGCCGGGAATTCCGATTATTGCGGAAACGATTGCGTATTCAGAATCGGACGTTGCCACAGGGACAGCGAGCCACGTCACTTCTTCCGGCTGTCCGCCAGAAAGGAAATAAAACCTTTCCCAAGTCAAATAGAATGCCGGACGCGCCGCATAGTGTCAAGGTAGTAGCTGAGGTTGTGGATGGTATTTAGAACTTGCGCCAGCACTTCGTTCGACGCATAAAGATGACGTAAGTAGGCGCGCGAGTATCGCGTACAAACCTGGCATGGGCAATTGGGGTCGAGCGGGCTCTCGTCTCCCGCGTACCGGGCTTGTTTGATGGAGATCTTTCCCTCGGACGTGAACAGCAATCCGTGGCGAGCAGCCCTGGTGGGCAGCACGCAATCCATCACGTCGATGCCCAGATTCGAATATTCAACAATCTCTTCGGGCGTGCCGACGCCCATCAGATAGCGCGGCTGGTCTTGAGGTAAGTACTCCAGAGTTGATTCAACAATTTCGCGAGTGAGCGCGCGAGGCTCGCCGACGCTCAATCCGCCGATCGCGTATCCGTGGAATCCGATTTCAATTGTCCGCTCGGCGGATTCTTTTCTGAGCGCATGGTCCATTCCTCCCTGGACGATGCCGAAAAGGGCCTGGGTCATCGCTTCTCGGGTGGGGACGGGCGTCCCCACCCGCCCGGCCGAGTTGCGCTCGGCATTGCTTGGCGCAGCGGCCTTGTTTGGGCGGGCGTGGACGGCCGCCCCTACACCATCTAAATTCCAGGGCACCTCATTCTTGTGCTCCTCGAAATACCTCTTGCTTCGCTCCGCCCACCGCAGCGTCATCTCCATTGAGTCGCGAATGCGGGACGGCTCGGCCGGATATTCGGTGCACTCGTCGAATGCCATGATGATGTCCGCGCCGAGTCCAATTTGCGCTTCCATGGCGGTTTCCGGCGAGAGAAGATGCGATGACCCGTCCAGATGCGAGCGAAATGTCACGCCCTCTTCGGTGACTTTCCTGAGATCGCTAAGGCTGAAAACCTGGAATCCGCCAGAGTCGGTCAGGATCGCGCGCGGCCACGACATGAAACGATGCAATCCACCCAACTTGCGAATCTGCTCAACGCCCGGCCGCAGATAAAGGTGGTAAGTGTTCGCGAGCAGAATCTGGACGTCCAAGTCTTCGAGCACGCCTTGGGGCACGCCTTTGACCGTGGCCGCGGTCCCGACCGGCATAAAAACCGGAGTTTCGACCTCGCCGTGAGGAGTGGTCAACTTTCCTCTGCGCGCAGGGCCGTTGGTTTTGCCGATTTCAAATCGCAAAGACATTCAGCGAGATTCTAAAGGAACACGAGGAGATCATCTCGACAGGAGTTTCTGATTTTCTCTGCGATCTCTGGACAAACTCTGCGTACTCTGCGGTGAAAAGCTTTTAACCGCGGAGATCGCCGAGAAATCGCAGAGTTCGCAAAGATAATCCCTACGAACCTACATCAAGGGAGCAGTTGAATGATCTCAGCGCGAATTTTCCCGCCCTGCACGATCAATTTCCCGACCGTGACTGACAGTTGGAAACGCCTCGGCCCGGCGCTCCCCGGGTTCAAATAAAGCACGCCGTCTTTCATCTCTTGCTTGGGAACGTGGCTATGGCCGTAGATCACGGCGTCGATTCCGGCAGATCTCGGCTTCAGATCTAGATTTTCCAGGATGTGCAGTACGTAAATCGAGACTCCATCTACTTCCAAAACATTGGTTTCTGGAATGTTCTCCGCCCATGCCTCTCGATCCACATTTCCGCGCACCGAGGTGACGGGAGCAATTTCGGACAATCGATCGAGAATCGCCGGATCACCAATATCGCCGGCATGGATGATGCGGTCTGCGCCACGTAGTGCCGTGACCGCTTCGGGCCGTAGAAGTCCATGCGTATCGGAAATCACACCGATAAACATGGTTTCAGTCTAAGGGAACGCGGCGAAGATGTTTGCTGCTGTGCTTAGAAGTCGGCGCTTACGGAGTTATCTCGGAATTCGACTCCACCGGCGGCGGCGCGAAGTCGGCCAATTCGAGGCGCAGGTTCCCGGCATTAGTCGCGTAGGCCATGCCGGTCTCATAGTCGATAGTTCCGGCGCGGACTAGCTTTTCGATCTCCCCATCGAAATGCTGCATGCCTTCGGTCGTGCCCACGCGCATTGCATCGAGCAGGGTTTTGCCGTCACCCTCACCTTTTTCAACGTACTCGCGGGTGCGAAGCGTCGATTTCAAAATCTCGATCGCTGCTACTCGGCCACCGGCATCTTTGCGCGGAATCAGCCGTTGGGAAATGATGTAACGAAAACTCTTCGCCAGGCGATTTCGAATCGTGTGCTGCTCGGCCAGCGGAAATACTCCGACAATTCGCTCCACGGTTTTCGCAGCGTCGATAGTGTGCAGCGTGGACATCACAAGGTGTCCGGTCTCGGCTGCTTCCATGGCGATCTCAATGGTTTCGCGGTCGCGCATCTCTCCGACGAGAATTACTTTTGGCGCCTGCCGCAACGCCGCCCGCAGAGCCTGCGCGAAACTTTTTGTATCGCTGTGGAGTTCGCGCTGGTGGACGATGCAGTTCTGGTGCGGGTGCAAAAACTCGATCGGATCTTCAATGGTCAGAATATGAAACGACTGCTGCTTGTTGATGAGATCGATGATGGCCGCAAGCGTCGACGACTTGCCCGATCCGGTAGGTCCGGTCACCAGCACAATGCCATTGCGCAGCCCGACGATGTTTTGCAGCTCTGCCGGCAAATTGAGGTCGGCAAACGTGGGGACAGCGCTGGGAATTACCCGCATCACGATTGCGCAAGTGCCGCGCTGCATGAAAGCATTTACGCGAAATCGGGAGGTCCCAGCCAGGCTGTAGGAGACGTCGCACGAACCCTGGTCACGTAGATTGCCGAGCGCGTATTCGTTATCGCCGATCAACTCGGCAGCAATGTGACGGGTGTCGTCGGGAGTGAGCGATCGCCCCCCTATTGGTTTAAGTTTTCCGTTAACTTCAACCATCGGCGGTTTTCCCGGCGAGAAAAATAAGTCGCTGATTTTTGGCGCACTACGCAGCATCCCTCCGAGCAACCCAGGAACCGAAAATGGAGCGGGAGCTGGCGCCGCTGCTGAACCTGCGCTTTGTGCGGGGGCCGCGGACGGTTGGGCGGATGTCGGAGCTTGGGCCGGCGCTGGAGCACTTGCTGCAGCGCGAGCCGGGGCGGCCGCGGTGGCGCTGCCCGCAGTACTCGTTGGATTTGGATTATTGCCCGGAACAGTGTTGCTGGTAGATGACGTTGACGATGACATGGGCCCTCGAACCGAACAGACCTAAATTCTCTCAGAGTATGGGCGGGCGTTCGGGTTACGAAGGTCATGGTGGAGCTGCAAGGATTCTCCCCGGCCCTAGCGTGCGGAAACAACCGGCAGGATCAGCGCCGAAGGATGTTCCGCATCGTGATAGATGACATTCGTGGCCGACCTGAGTGGTTGCTCAGAGTTCACGTCTTCGCTGGCCTTCAGATAGCGGTTGCGCCCGGTGTTCAGGTTGCGGTCGAAGCGCGGAAAGTTGCTGCTGGAAATTTCGAGGCGCAACGTGTGTCCTTTTTTGAAGACATTGCCGGTCGCCCAGACGTCAATGTTGAATTTGTATATCTGGCCGGGCGTGATCAGCGACGGCGTCTCCTGGGAATCGCGATAGCGGGCGCGCACAATTCCTTCGGTCAGATTTTGCGCGAAACCGTCGGGCCATACGTCAACTAACTTGGCGGTGAAGTCCGTGTCCACGGCTGAAGACTTGGCGTAGAGCTCGAGGGTCACAGGGCCGGTGACTTCTGTATCTTCCGAAATCGGCGGGGTCGAATAAACCAGAACGTCATCGCGAGCCTCGACGGCGCGTTGGTCGCGCGGTCCGGGCCCTAAGTGTTGTGAATCGCAACAAAGAGGCCCGCCGACGGTTGGTGCAGGATTCGCCGGATCGTAAACATATTGGTCGGACGGTTCTCTGCTGGCAGGCGCTGTGATTGAAAGACTACCGTTCCCGCCGAGCGAATTCGCCTTCCCGCCGGAGTGCAGGAAATATTTCGTGCTGTGCGCTCTGGCCAGCGGCCAATCGTCTTCTTCGCGCCACTGGTTGGCGCCCATCACGAAAATTTTCACCAGCTTGCCGGACGCGAATTCATTCTGCACCCCCTTGAACAGGTATTCGTACCAGTGCAGGGTTATTTCCTCTTCGTCGAATTTGGAGGCAGCGCTGAAGTCCACGTCGCCGATCTTGGGCCCATTGCCGGCGTGGCCGCCAACAATGACCAACAGCCGTTGCCCGCGGCGCGCTTGTTCCGTCGCCCCATGTGCCTTAATTCCTTCGTAGTTACGCAATGAGCCGCCAAGAAAAAGGTCATACCACGCAGCAACGTGCAAAGCGGGAACGTTGATATCACCGAAATGGTCTTCGATGGAGATTGCCTTCCAGTAATCGTCATAGCTCGGATGCGCCAGCCAGTCGAGATAGTAAGGCGCGAGGGCGGCGGTCGAAGCTGCATCGGAATTTTTATCGAGATTAAATAGCGAATAGCCGGACAAAGGAAATGTCGAAATTCCCTGCAGCGTGTTGATGTTGTTTGCGACCTCGCGATCGAATGTGTTTAGCGCCAGGCCGGAGGTCCAGTTCTGGTCAAACCATTGCTCGAAGGCGCCGCCCTGGTAAACCCAATTCGAATGGTAGTTGCTGGCGGTGACGACGGGACAAATTCCGGCAAGATGCGGAGGATGCGCGATTGCCGCAAGCATTTGGGTTGCTCCCACGTAAGACCCGCCGAACATTCCGACCTTGCCGTCTGAGTAAGGAAGCGTGGCGGCCCATTCGACCGAGTCGTATCCGTCGTTGGGTTCGTTCTTGAAGGTGTACCACTGGCCTTCGGAGGCGTAGCGGCCGCGCACGTCCTCAAAAATCACGACGAATCCATGCGCCGCAGCCTTCAATCCAAAATCGACGCCGTTATCTTTGTTGTAGGGCGTGCGCTGCAGGAGCACGGGAAACTTACCGTCGGCGGCGGGACGATAAATGTCGGCGCGCAGCGTGACTCCATCGCGCATTTTGACGGGCGCGTTGCGCTCGTAAGTGACGGGATATTGGTCGGCAGCACGGGCGAGGGAGGAGGAGAGGAGACAACTGACAATTGCCAACACCGACCGGAATATTTTTTGATTCATCCAGACTCTCCTGGAAATGAGAAACGGCAAGAGCTTACCAGAAAAGATCAGGGCGGCGGATGTTTAGGAGTGAATGTGGAGGCGCGGGCGTCTCGCCCGTGCCACGGCCCTTCGAGGCGGTCGAACTGCCTTGAAAGGGCTCGGCTTTCAGCCGAGCTGTCCGTCGGCTTTGGGGAAGTTACGGCACGGCTGAAAGCCGTGCCCTTTCAAAGATTCTCAGGACCCATGCCGTCCCTGAAGGGACTCGGGGCTTTCTGCATTCCTTCCCGGCACTCACGTGCCGGGCTATTTATATTCCGCCGCTGCGCGGCTAGTTATCGTGGTGAACCGCTGTTATTCCGAGCGGAGCAGGATGGTGGCTTGCGAATCATCTTGCGAAGTCGGAACCTGCTGTTCGGAGCATGCTTGCAGTCCAACAGAACAGGGCCAGCGCCCGAGTTGTTTAATAATTGATTCAGTATTGAACCGAGTATGTTGCTAAACAGTCTTCTCGATCAGGGTACTTCGCCCCTTGTCGTTCCCTCTGTCTACTTCGATACCCAAATCCTATCCCGCGTCGCACGCGGGAGATTTCCGAGCAAGACTGGAAAATCATCGCCGAGTACGTAGATCGTAACGCTCAGCACTGGGTATCCTTGACGACGATGTATGAATTGTTATCTGGAGCGCCAGATGGTGACGAATCGCGTTTCGGCGAGTATCGCAACGCCTTCGCCGCCTTACGGATAAGTCGCCGTCAGACCTATCTTCCCCTCGTCGGAGACTTCATTCGTAACAGGTTGTTCGGACTTCCGCTACGACGACAGGATTTCGGACCGGACGAATTGAGCAAGTGGATTGATATTGTGGTTCGGTCTTCCTCCCGCGCCGATTTACTGAGTGGTCTTGTTGAACTCGATGAATCCGACCCCCAGAGTTACGGCTTCAAATTGGCAATGGTCCGAGATCATATATCAAAAGGAAAGGCCCAATACGTTGAACGATTGAAGGCCCTCAAAGCCGAAGGAAAGAAACGCCACGATATTGGAACTTGGGCTTCGCGAATAGTGTACCAACTACAGCTGCCTCTCACGAAGCAGAATAAGCGGAAAATAGAAGAAGCACTGGATGTTGCATATCATCATGACGTAAGCATTCGGACGAAGTCTAGAGAGAAGAAATTCAACTTCGAAAAACACGCAAGCTCATGGCTTGATTCCAACCAACTCTTCTATTTAGCAGACCCGAATTTCATTTTCGTAACTGCGGATAGGAAGTTAGTTCGGGAAGTATCAGCAAGCTCGCAAGCAAAGCGAACGCTTCTCTTCGATGATTTACTCAAGATCGCGAAAGTCGACATGCCACCCTTATAACAGCGACGTTTTTTCCGCGATCAGCTTCCTAACTCTCTCCCCAAATTCCTCCGCGCTCATATCTTCCGTCTTCTCTTTTCCTCTGGTCCGGACGTTCACCTTGCCGGCTTCGGCTTCTTTGTCTCCGACGACCAGCATGAACGGGACTTTCTGCATCGCGTGCTCGCGGATTTTGGCGTTCATTTTTTCGTTGTGGGCGTCCACTTCGACGCGAACGTTCACGGATCCCACGTCTCGCAAAACCGGCGAGAAATGGGGCACCCCCAACTCTGCCGAGCTCGGCTCGGCCGGGCGGGTCTGGAGACCCGCCCCTACATGGGCACTCTCACCACGCAGCATCGCTGCAACTTTGTTCGCATACTCGACATGCCTCTCGGCGATTGGAATCAGCACGACCTGCACCGGTGACAACCATACCGGGAACGCTCCCGCGTAGTGCTCAATCAGCACGCCGAAGAATCGCTCGATTGATCCATACAGCGCGCGATGCACCATCACCGGCTGTTTGCGGGTTCCGTCTTCCGCGACGTATTCCAGCCCAAAGCGAGCAGGCAAGTTGAAATCAAACTGCACGGTCGAAAGCTGCCAGAGCCGGCCAATCGCATCCACAAGCTTGATATCAATTTTTGGGCCGTAGAAAGCCGCTTCACCCGGAATCGTCTTGTACTCGATCCCAAGACGCTTGAGCACTTTTTCCAAAGAAGCCGTCGCCGTATTCCACTGCTCTTCTGATCCCACAAAGCTTGCACGCTGCGCTGGGTCCCAGGTCGACAGCTCCGTAACGAATTGATCGAACCCAAAATCTTTCAGTACGTCGCGCGCAAACTCAACGCAATCGGCAATTTCTTTTTCAATCTGCTCCGGAGTGCAAAATATATGCGCGTCGTCTTGAGTAAACCCTCGCACACGTAGAAGCCCGTGCATCACTCCAGACCGCTCATACCGATACACCGTGCCCAGCTCGCTCAGCCGCACCGGCAAATCGCGATACGACTTCAGCGAGTCCTTATATATAAGAATGTGTCCGGGGCAGTTCATCGGCTTCAGGCGATACTCGGCGTCGTCCAGCTCCATCACGTCAAACATGTTCTGCGAGTAATAGCCCTCGTGCCCCGAGGTCTGCCAAAGCTGCTTGCGCATCACGTGCGGCGTGTACACCAGCGAATAGCCGCGCTTGATGTACTGGTCGCGCATCCAGTCTTCCATCTCTTTGCGGATGATGCCGCCCTTGGGGTGCCAGAAAATCAGCCCCGGCCCGGCCAGCTCCTGAATGGAAAACAGATCGAGCTGCTTGCCCAGCACGCGATGGTCGCGCTTCTTGGCCTCTTCGATCTGGTGCAGATAATTGTCGAGGTCTTTTTTTGAGAAAAATGACGTCCCGTAGATGCGCTGCAGTTGCGGGTTCTTCTCGTCGCCCAACCAGTACGCGCCGGCAATATTCAGCAGCTTGAATGCCTTGATCTTGCCGGTTGAAGGAATGTGCGGCCCGCGGCAGAAGTCGAGAAACTTGCCGGTCTTGTAAATCGAAATCTTTTCATCGGGACGAGTGAACTGCTCGATGAAGTGGCACTTCATGAAGTCGCCTTCACTCTTGAAGCGCTGCAAGCCTTCATCCCGCGGCAAAAACTCGCGCGCGTACGGCAGGTTCTGCTGCACCAGCTCCTGCATTTTCTTTTCGATTTTTTCCAGGTCCTCGGGAGTGAATGGAGTTGGACGATAGAAGTCGTAAAAGAATCCGCTCTCGGTGGCGGGGCCGTGGCCAAGCTTGGTCTCCGGAAAAAGTTCGAGCACCGCTGCTGCGAGTAAGTGTGCGGACGAATGCCGATAAACTCCCAGCGCCTCGGGATCTTTTTCCGTGAGGATGCGCAGGTCGGTGTCTTTATCTAACGGCCGGGTCAGATCGATGAGGTCGCCATCACTCGCTGATTGTGGAGGGACGGGCTGTGTGGGGCGGGCGCCCTCGCCCGCCTGATCTTGAGTGTAGCGGCGGCCCTCCAGAGCCTGCCCTGAGCTCGCCGAAGGGTCCGCCCGACTTTGATCTTGCGAGCTGGGGCCGTTTCCCCGATGCAAAGGCTTTGCCTTGGCCGCTATCGCCGCATCCGCCAGCCGCGGACTGATCGACTTCGCGACATCGAGCGCAGTCGCGCCCTTAGGCACTTCTTTCTCGCTCCCATCTGGGAGCTTAATGTGAATGTTTTCTGACATGGAATGAGTTTCAGTTTATGGGAGTTGGGAAAGGAGGGTCAAACAAGCGGCTGTTGCCGCTATCGAATGATCCACATATTAGGTGGGTGAAACGCCAGCAAACCGTCATCCTCCATCTCACGTAAGACGGCCTCTATTTTGATCGACCGATCCGGGTCTCTCGGATCTGGCAGTCCCAACTTGCGCTGTGCCCTGACTGTCTGCCTGTATTTCTGTTCGTGTTCTGATGGTATCGGATCACCGAACAGCGGGACATCTCCGAGCGCCTGATTCATTTGCGCGATGTACACTCTACGATCAATCGTCGCCAGATCATAACGGACTTCACCAGGTAACGGAGCGATCAAACGTCCCGGTTCCGTCGCGATGGCTCTCAAGACAAATCGATTTCGTTCTTTCCTGCGGCTCTTGCGGAACGCCGATACAGCAGCAACTAAACGGTCGCGCAACGCAGGGGCAATAAGGTCGACCAATTCGCCGAGCCAATTCATGGCAGAATTCTAGCTCTCGGTTGCACCTCTAATGACAATTAGTGTCTACCGGACTGGTTCCAGCGTTTCGTCGAGTGTGACAAAATCCCGCCTGTTGCTATCGTTGGGCGTGTCCAGTGTCCCAATATGAAATTCAAGACCCTGGCCGTTCGCAAACACAAAAGTCACGACGTCTGACTCAGCATTACTCACCCTCTCGTGTTTAACGGAGATTGCAGCGGAGGTTTCACCCTCGGGCAAGGAACGTTTAACCGCCCTCATGAAGGCAACTAGATCCTCGTTAAATGTGTCGACGTTATCTGCTAAAGCTCGGGAAATGCGTACGACTTTCCCCTCAGAAAAGTAAATAACACCAAGAATGGCCTGCGTTGATTCTTCTTTGGGTAGGACGAAATGTCCAACCATCTTGCCCGCCGGGCTTGGTCGTTTCTCAACCTCGGACTCGGCAGGAGGTGAAAGCCTGCAGCAAGAAGACAGTGCCATTGCCGCGTCACGCTTTGACATTCCAACGTAGAACTGTTCTCCGCCAAAGTAAAACACGGGCGGGTTGCGGTCGTTACTCTGCGAATACAGCAGACAACTTTGGAACAGAACTACTGCGAAAACGCACACTTCTCTTTTTGACATGGCTAGCTCCGATTCAGAAATCGTTGACATGATAGCTGATTGGAAACCCACGGCTCAGCTGCCCAACCTCCGCGATTTTCGATGGGTGAGGACCCTTAAAAATCCCAAAGCAGGTTCCCCCACTCCGCAGGATGATTCGCTTCACGAATCATCCTGCCTCGGTCGGAATGACAGGGTCCTGGGGATCGTGTCGGCACGGCTGAAGCCGTGCCCTGATACAACCCGTGCTCTTTCGGCACGGCTGAAGCCGCCGTTATCTTTAAAGGAAGCTTTTTGGGCACGTCTGAAGACGTGCCCCGATACAACCTTCGGGGACAAAAATCAACAGCCCCGGTAGTCTGCCGGGACTGGATTGCCAGGGAGTACGCTGCCTATCAGGACGATCATAGCAAGCTGAGCGCAATTATCTAGTGGCCGTGCGGAGGACGACGAAGTTAACTCGATGCGCGGTTGTATCAGGGCACGCCTTCAGGCGTGCCGACCGGGAGCAGGAAGCTTGAGGGCTTTAGCCCCTGAGGCACTTCGTCAAGCTCGAATCTGCCACAAGCGGAAGAATACGCGTATTCCGTGGCGCTCAGCACGAGTCGCCGCTTCACCGGATTCTGGGCGATGTACTCCTGGACGCGACCGAGGTGCTCCGGGTCATAAATTCGCACTTCTGAGAATCCGCGCTGCCAGACCGGTGGCCTGAACCCGAACTGTTTACCGGCACGGAAGGCGAATCCGCCTTTGATGAATTGAGCCGCGCGCTCAATGGTGATTTCGTGGCCGACTGTGATCAGTAGGTGAAAATGGTCAGGCATAACCACGAAGCTATGCAGAAAGTATTTGCGCTCTGAGCGGTAGTGGTACAAAACATCGATGAAGAGGCTTGCGGAGCGCTCGGATTGCAGCAGATTGCGTTTTCCTGCGATTGATGATGTCACGAAAAAAGCTCGCAGTGTTGGAGGAATGGCGGATAGTCCGGCGTGACGACTGGGGATTGCCATGCGCGAGATTGTCGCGTTTGGATATGAAATAAAGATGTGACGATTGTCACAATAGAATATTCTGATGCCCAGAATGGGACGGCCCCACAGCGGCTAGAGCCGCCCTTATCTTTAACGAATCTTTCGGCACGTCTAAAGACGTGCCCTGATACAAACCTTGTCCGCATAAATGCCGCGGGAAGGCCCCACAGCGGCTAAAGCCGCCCTTATCTTTAACGAATCTTTCGGCACGTTTGAAGACGTGCCCTGATACAAACCGAACCATGCCAGGTTTTGAAGAGGAGCGGCTAAAGCCGTCCTTATCTTTAACGAATCTTTCGGCACGTCTAAAGACGTGCCCTGATACAAACCTTGTCCGCATAAATACCGCGGTTAGGAATGATCCAAGTCGGTCGGCACGACCAAGGGCTTGGGGTCGAAATCTTCTTATCCGTGACTGCGCGGAAGGGCGGACGAATTTACGAAGAAATTACAAATCCGTTTGCCGATGGAGAGCAGATGCGAGTATGCTGATTGCCGCGCGCCACGGCCCATTCGGGCAGGCTACGCAGGCCCTACCCGAAACGGGCTACAACGTGGCTTCGCATCGGTGGTTTCCGGTGTGACGCCAAAAACACATTGATCGGAATCCTCTCCGACGTTCGGTGCCGAATGACTTTGCACACAGGAGCACTCTATGAAACTGCTAAGTATTAATAAAGGTTTGCGCTCTTTCCCTCGATTCCTGGCCGCAACCGGGACTGCGTTTTTGGTCCTCGGGTGCGCCGTCAATCTCCAATCGCAGAAGTCTCCCTCCAATCAAGTGACGGTGACCGCTTCCGCAGCCGATTACGCAGCAGCCGCAGCAGCACGGAACGTGAAGGTCCATCTCAGGCCCGCCAATACTCCGATTGGGCGCAAGACGGGCGCGGCCGCAATCTCCAATTCGCCTGCAGGAGCAGTCATCCAGAACACCGCGCCAGACTCGGGAGGACCGCGGTTTCCAGCCGACCTTCAGTTCCATGGCGGGAAGGTTGTGGTTTCGATGCAGCAGCATGCGATCTACATGAACCCGAACGGCGCCTGCAGCATTGCCGGCTGTTGGGGCGACCCGGAAGGCTTCCTGAGCGACCTTGGGAAAAGCGACTTCATCCACGTCGTCGACCAATACACCGGCAGCAGTGCGGATAACCGGTACACGGTGGGTACCCGTGCGATGATCAATTACAAGCCGAATGCGGTGCCGTTCACTGATGCCGACATGCTGGCCGTGGTGCATGCGGTTGCGTCAGCTCTGGGTGAACCTGGCGGCTACGGCCACCAGTACCACGTGTTCCTACCGCCGGGACAGGACGAGTGCTTCAACCTGGGTTACAAGGTCTGTTACTCTCCGGACGACCCCAAGACGTTCTTCTTCTGTGCCTATCACGGGAGTGCCGACTTCAGCGACATCGGGCACGTTCTATACAGCGTTGAACCTTTTCAGGACAATTATGGTTGCAGTTCGAGGCCGGGAACCCCGAATGGCCAGCTTGCCGACTCGACGAACAACGTGCTCTCACATGAAGTATTCGAAACCATCACAGACCCGGATGGAACCGCGTATTGGAATAGCCTCGACAACGGCATCTATGGGGAAGAGATCGGAGACGAATGCAGTTTCCTGCTATTCACCTCAACCGCGGTGTATTTCGACCCCAGCGACGTGACCCTCAATGGCAAGAGCTACGTAGCGCAACCGGAGTACAACAACGCCCAGCACGCCTGTACAACCTCGCCGTAAGCTGTAGCAGCTTGGCTGCCCGTCGCGCTGGTTTGTATCAGGGCACGCCTTCAGGCGTGCCGATCAGGAGCAGAGAGTTTGAGGGCTTTAGCCCCTGAGGAGGACCATCCAGTTCAAATCTGCCACACGCGGAAGAATACGAATATTCCGTCGCGTTCTGGGCGAGCCGCCGCTTCACCGGATTCTGGGCGATGTACTCCTGGACACGACTGAGGTGTTTCGAATCATAAATTCGCACCTCTGAAAATCCTCGTTGCCAGACCGGTGGCCTAAACCCGAACGATTTTCCGGCACGAAACGCGAATCCACCTTTGATGAATTGAACCGCGCGTTCGATGGTGATTTCGTGGCCGACTGTGATCAGTAGGTGAAAATGGTCAGGCATAACCACGAAGCTATGCAGAAGGTATTTACGCTCCGAGCGGTAGTGGTACAAAACATCGATGAAGAGGCTTGCGGAGCGCTCGGATTGCAGCAGATTGCGTTTTGCTGCGATTGATGATGTCACGAAAAAAGTTCGGAGCGTTGGCGGAATGGCCGATGGTTCGCCCTGACGGCGGGGGATTGCCATGAGCGAGATTGTCGCGTTTGGAGAAAATGAAAGATGTGACGAGTGTCACAATCGCAGATCGTTATTCCCCGAATGGAACGGACCCCAGCGGCTAAAGCCGCCCTTATATTTAAGGAATCGTTCCGGCACGTCTAAAGACGTGCCCTGATACAAGCAAATCTAGCCAGACCTTGAAGCCGTGCCCTGATCCAAACGAATCTTTTCGGCACGTCTAAAGACGTGCCCCGATACAAACGAATCTTTCCTTTCGGTACGTCTAAAGACGTGCCCCGATACAAACAAATCTAGCCAGACGTTGAAAGGCGTGCCCCGATACGAACGAATCTTTCGGCAGGTCTGAAGACGTGCCCTGATACAAACTTTCGGGTGCAAAAATCAAAAGCCCCGGTAGTCTGCCGGGGCTGGATTGCCAGTTGGTACGCCGTCTATCAAGGACAATTATAGCAAGCGCACAGTTTTGATTTAATCGAGTGGTCGCGCGGAGGACGACGGACTCGAACCGTAATGGCTGACTAGGCCACTCGACCGTTTGATAGACGGCGTCCAGTACCCACTGGCAACGTCCTCCCAAACGCGATCTATCCTCGTTCAGTGTTGGACTTAACGGCGCTGCGCGCAAGCCCACGAAAGTAGGTACTTGTAGCTCCCAAAACGGGAATCGGCAGTTGCCTCGGAATGACAAATCTTGGGATGGCATAGGCGGCACCCTTCGACAAGCTCAGGGGAGGCTCTGAAGCCGCGCCCTACGACGCTGTTGCTCGCCGGAAGAAAACGCGAGGTCCTTCGACTGCGTTGTCGTCCGCTTCGCGAACGACAACTCCGCTCAGGATGACAGAGTTAAAGTGGCTCATGGATCAAAAGCAGGCTCCTCCATCTCGAGGATGATTCCACACCGGTCGCTCCGCGAATCATCCTCCTGAGGTCGTCACAGGTTTGTATAGAAAGGTAAACGCCGCCCTTTCCGTTGGCAACCACGGCTTTCAGCGGTGGCATCAGACCTGATAGTCCTGGCCTGCTTTAACATAGTGAGTGCGGTGGAATTTTTCGCGAACTGATCCCAATTGTTTAGTGCCACGCATCTGACTTCGCCATTTCCAATCTAAAAATGCCAATCGCCGAGCGCCTATCTACCGACGCCTACGCCGACCACGTGAATCCTCACTGGGTGAAGCTGCTGGGCTTGCTGGAAATGAACGTCAGCTATGAGCGGTGCGTGGGGACGGAGTTGTTCACCGCGGACGGACGCCGCATCCTCGACTTTCTTTCGGGCTACTGCGTACATAACACCGGCCACAATCATCCGGCAATCGTAGCCGCACTCAAAGATGAGTTGGATAAATCGGGACCGGTGATGCTGCAAAGCAACGTCCCTGAACTCGCGGGCGAGTTAGCGGAGCGCCTGGTGAAACTGGCGGGAGGCGGGCTGTCGAAGGTGTTTTTTGCCAGTTCGGGAAGCGAAGGCGTGGAAACCGCGATCAAGTTTGCGCGCGCCTACACCGGCCGGGTGGGGCTGCTCTCCTGCGATCGGGCTTTCCATGGTCTGAGCTGCGGCGCGCTATCACTGATGAATGGCGACTACTGGCGGAAAGGCTTTGGGCCGCTTTTGCCGGAGACCGCGACGGTGCCATTTGGCGACCTCGCGTCGCTTGAACAAGAACTGGCGACTCAACGTTATGCCGCGTTTTTTATAGAGCCTATCCAGGGTGAGGGTGGCATTCGCGTTCCGCCCGCTGGGTACCTGAAAGGCGCACAGGATTTGTGCCGGCGTTATGGATCGTTGCTGGTTGCCGATGAAGTGCAGACTGCGATGTTTCGCACCGGCCCGTTCCTGGCATCGCACCATTTTGGCATCACCCCAGACATGGTCGTGCTCGCTAAAGCACTCAGTGGCGGACTCGTCCCGGTAAGTGCCGTGTTGATGTCGGACGCTATACACGGTTCGGTATTCAGCTCCTTCAAGCGCTCGATAGTGCACGCCTCCACGTTCAGCGAAAACACCTTGTCCATGCGCGCCGGGCTGGCGACGCTGGATGTGCTCGAAGGGGAAAAGCTGGGGGAACGCGCAACCCAGCAAGGCATGGAACTCCAGCAGCGGTTAGACGATGTGCTCGCGGGCTATGAGATGGTGAAGGCGGTCCGCGGCAAGGGTCTGTTGCTCGGAATTGAGTTCACCGCCCCGCAAAGCATTATGTTGCGAGCGCCGTTTGAGGCTTTCGCGAAAATTCATCCTGCGATGTTTGGACAGATTCTGGTCATGAACCTTTTCCGGGATGGGGGAATCCTCACCCAGATCTGCGGAAATGACTTCATGGTGCTGAAAGCCGCTCCTCCGCTGATCACCACTTCGTCGCAGATTACCGAATTCGTTTCAGCTGTGCGCAATGTCGTGGAGTTGGCGCATCATCCCGGTGCGTTCTGGTCGCAGGCTTTGGGCATGGCGCGAAGAGCGATCAGCTCATGACTCGCCGGCCAGAGCGTCCAATTCGAGGAATAGAACTAACTAACTTATGCAGATAATCAGCGCCGCGAGCGCGTTTCCCAAGCACTACTATCCCCAGGCAGTCTTGCTTGAGGCATTGCAAGCGTACTGGGGCGCACGGCTGGAAAACCCGGAACTACTTCGCCGCCTGCATCGCAACACCGGCGTGGAAGGGCGCTATCTGGCGCTGCCGGTGCAGGCTTATCCGAAACTTTCCAACTGGGGCGAGGTGAATGACCGATGGATTGAAGCCGCCGTCGATCTGGGTGAGCAGGCGATTTGCCGCGCGTTGACTTATGCGGGACTTGCGCCGCAAGACCTGAGCGCGTTTTTCTTCACGTCCGTCACAGGCATCGCCAGTCCTTCGATCGATGCATTGCTGATAAACCGGATGGGGCTCTCGCCAGACATCCGCCGGGTGCCGATGTTTGGCCTGGGCTGCGTTGCGGGCGCGGCGGGAACAGCGCGCGCAGCTGATTATGTGAAGGCGTATCCCAAGCAGATCGCTGTCCTGCTCGCCGTGGAATTGTGCTCCTTGACAGTGCAGAAGGAAGATTTGTCTCCAGCTAATTTGATCTCCTCGGGGCTTTTCGGGGATGGTGCTGCCACGGTGCTTGTCGCGGGCGAAGAATGCAGCGCGTTGGAATCTGACTCGGAGCCGCGTGGTCCCAGGATCGTTGCAACACGTTCGGTCTTTTATCCGCAGACCGAAGCGATGATGGGATGGCGCATCTCCGATAAGGGATTCCGTATCGTGCTCTCCCCCCAGGTTCCTGATCTGGTTCGAACGCACATTGGCAATGACGTGGATAAGTTTCTGGCCGAACACGGGCACACCCGCAAGGACATTGGAAGCTGGGTGCTGCATACCGGAGGTCCCAAGGTGCTCGAAGCGATGCAGGACGCGCTCGGTTTAAAAGATGGTGAACTCGAAGCTTCCTGGGAGTGCTTGAAGAAGATGGGGAATCTATCGTCAGCTTCGGTGCTGATCGTTCTGGAAGACACCATGAAACATCGCCGCCCGGCGCCGGGAACTTTAGGCGTAATGGCGGCGATGGGGCCGGGCTTTTGTTCAGAACTCTTGTTGCTGCAATGGTAAAAGAGACGGATGTGTTCATTATCGGAGGCGGGCCGGCCGGATTGGCCGCGGCCATTGCAGCGCGGCAACGTGGTTTCAGTGTGGTCGTGGCCGATGGAACGCGCCCACCCATAGATAAGCCCTGCGGCGAAGGGCTCATGCCGGATGGCCGCGCCGCCCTCGAGAATTTAGGCATAACCATCCCCGCGGAAAATTCGCATCCGTTTCGCGGTATCTGCTTTGTCAGTGAGGGCGTTAGTGTAAATGCGAGTTTTCCCCAAGGCAGCGGCCTCGGCGTACGCCGCACCGTGCTGCACCGCATCATGATCGAAAGAGCGGAGGCCGCCGGGGTGACTCTGCTCTGGCACTCACCCGTTACCGGCTTACTTCCCGAAGGCGTGTTGCTTGGCGGCCAGTTGGTCCGCTCACGCTGGGTTGTGGGCGCGGACGGCGGCCATTCGCTGGTACGGAAGTGGGCAGGCCTAGATAGTTACACCAGCAATCGGAGCCGATTCGCTTTCCGCCGGCACTATCGCCTGGCCCCATGGAATGACTGCATGGAACTGCATTGGGGCCCGCGCTGCCAGCTCTATATAACTCCGGTCGCGGAGGACGAAGTCTGCGTAGCGCTGATCTCGCGCGATCCTCATCTTCGACTCGATGCAGCGCTGTCCGCATTTCCGGAGATCACGGCACGCCTGCGCGGGGCGCAGCCAACATCTCCGGAGCGGGGCGCAATCTCGGTGACTCGTACGCTGCGGAGAGTGTACCGCGGACGCGTCGCGCTGATCGGAGACGCATCGGGCGCGGTTGATGCCATCACCGGAGAAGGCTTGTGCCTAGCCTTCCGCCAGGCCGTAGTGTTGGCGGAGAGTTTCAGCAGGAGCAATCTGGAGCATTATCAGCAAGCGCACAGAAAGTTGGCGCGACGCCCGGCGCTGATGGCGCAGCTCATGCTCGCGCTGGATTGGAAAAGTTCTTTGCGGCGGCAGGTCATGCGAGCGTTCGCCTCTGACCCGCGTCTATTCAGCCGGATGCTGGCAATGCACGTGGGCGCATTGTCGCCAGCAAACCTGGTGGCTGACGGCCTTGCCCTGGGATGGCGGGCGCTCACTGCGTGAAACTACTTACTTCATGAAGACAACAAACGAGACCGACTCTGCTGGTTCCGTCGGTTGTTGCGGAAGGCGATCACCGCATCTGGACGACAACGGCAGCGTCGAACTTTGAATAGTACTTCTTAACGTCACTCGCCCCGTACTTCTCGCGGAATTTCTCGACCACGGACGATACCTCTTTGGAGTCGGTGATAGGAACGGCCCTGAACTCAGCCTCCGTGCCGCCCGCCTCGACCCGAATAGTCGGATTCTTAAGCACGTTCTTGTACCACTGTGTATCCGACCCCTTCACCGGCAGCAGGTACAGTTTGTCGCTGTCGAGTACGAACCAGACCGGGATTGAGATTGGGCGTCCTGACTTTCTGCCGGTCACAGTAATCGTAATTTCGTTAGATTTGGAGAGGCGGTCTTTTAGAGCGTCTTTCGATGTTGGCATGTGCACTCCTTTGTTCTCTTTCAGACGATGAAGTTTGTGGTCCGCCGTTCGATCCTTTGCACGCGGGTCACTTATAGCCCGGTCATTTTCTCCAAGCGTTCTGGATACCGCGCGCCTTCCACCTTGATCTTCGATCCGGCGACATCAATGTCCCGCAGGTCTTCCGGCGTCAGTTGGATCGACAAGGCCCCGATGTTCTCTTCCAGACGGTTTAGCTTCGTCGTGCCGGGTATCGGGACAATCCAAGGCTTTTGAGCGAGCACCCAGGCTAGTGCGATCTGGGCAGGGGTGGCGTTCTTACGCTTCGCAATCCTGCCGAGCAGGTCGATGAGCGCCTGGTTCGTTTTGAGAGCCTCAGGCGTAAAGCGAGGCAGCATGCTGCGAAAGTCGGAGCTGTCGAATTTTGCATTTTTCGTCGATCTTGCCCGTCAGGAAGCCCTTCCCGAGCGGACTATAGGCCACGAGACCGATGCCGAGTTCCTCGAGAGTGGGGAACACCGTCTCTTCAGGCCGCCTCCACCACAAGGAGTATTCGTTCTGGATCGCGGTGAGTGGCTGGACGGCATGGGCACGTCGGATCGTGTGCACGCCTGCTTCGGACAGGCCAAAGTGCTTGACCTTCCCCTGCTGGATCAGTTCCTTCACCGTGCTAGCGACATCCTCTATGGGGACGTTCGGGTCAACACGGTGCTGATACAACAGATCGATGGCATCAACCTTCAACCGCTTGAGCGACCCTTCGACGGCGTGCTTGATGTGCTCGGGCCGACTATTCAGACCTGCCGCTCCCGGCCGATTATCGCTGCCACTCAGATCGAAACCGAACTTGGTGGCGATCACCACTTTGCCGCGATACGGAGCCAGAGCTTCACCCACGAGTTCTTCGTTCGTGAACGGCCCATACACCTCCGCGGTATCAAAGAAGGTGATGCCGCGGTCGACTGCGGCATGGAGAAGAGAGATCATCTCCTGCTTATCTTTGGGTGGGCCGTAGGAAAAGCTCATTCCCATGCAGCCCAGCCCGATAGCCGAAACTTCCAGATTGCTTCTTCCAAGTTTGCGCTTCTGCATGGTTTCTCCTTCGAGGTCTGGACGTGCTGCTAACGACGTGCTGCTAATTTAGGCTGGCCTCAAGGATAATCAGAGCTTCCTGAAGGCATTTCTGAATTCCTTCACATGATTGGTTTTGGTTTGATGATCCTGTTACTGATTTGGTGATCCAAAAGTAGATTTCTGCTCGGTCTGGTGATACGGTATCCGAGCGTTTAATTCCCCCACAGGAGGACGCTGTCCTATGTCTTTCGGCAAACACTTCTCAAGTTTGGTTTTGTTGGTCGCACTCACGTCTACATCTTTTGCAGTCCCACAAGAAAGCGCAAAACAAGACATGAAAGATGCCGGACACGATACTAAACAGGCCACCAAACATACCGGACGAGCGGTGAAGAAAGGTACCAAGAAAACCGGGCATCAGGTGAAGAAGACCAGCAAGAGCGCTGCGCACAAAACGGCGCGAAAGACCAGACAAGGCGCAGAAAAGGTCGAGGATAAGACTCAGCCCAATTAAACAGAGCGGGAACGCTCGGTATTCGGTTTCCAACGAAAATCAGGTTCCTCCACTCCGCAGGATGATTCGCGTTGCGAATCATCCTGCGTCGGTCGGAATGACAATTAGACCTACATAAATGGCACGTCTGAAGACGTGCCCTGATACCAACCAAACCAAATGACAGGGCAGCCGGCCCTGAGCTCAATAGCAACCTGTCCTCTCATCCAAACTGTCCTACTCTTACTCACTTAAATTAATCAAGAAATCCAGAGACTTTCCTCGCAACTATATGTACACTGCCTTCGCGCGTGTCTGCTCAGAGGGGGAATTCGCGCATAGGAGCTTTACCTTATGAATCGGACGCTATTTGTCACTCTGGTCTGCGCCTGCCTCGCTTTAACTGGAACCTTGGCCCAAGCCGCGGTTACTGTTTATCCCAACCCGGTACAGTTTGGAACTGTCCCTCTCAATTCGACCGGCTATCCCCCAGTACCCGTATACCTGAGTAATTCGAGCGTGAATGCGGTCACCATTTCCAGCATCACGATTAGCGGAACAAGTAGCTCCAACTTCGGCTTGGGCACATGGACTTGCGTCGGAACTCTCTCCGGCAACCAAAGCTGCCAGATGTATCTGACTTTCACACCCTCTGCCATGGAAAGTATTACGGCGAACTTAGTGATCGCAGTTAGCGGCGTGACTACCCCGATCACTATCCCCTTGCAGGGTGTGGGCGGAAATCCCATTCCTAACGTAACCTCGCTCTCGCCGTCCACTGTATATGTCAATAGCCCGACTACAACAATCACCATCAACGGTTCGGGATTTGTGCCTTCGTCGGTAGCGATAGCCTATGTTCAGAACATCAATACCCCGTTGCCTACTACGTATGTGAGCGCAACTCAGATCAAAGCTCAGGTACCCGATACGGCTTTGTCGAGTCTCGGCCAAGTTTCCTTATACGTTTCGAACCCGCAGCCAGGCGGTGGCACGGGCTCGGCCACTTTGCAGGTCGTCGGAGGGCAGCCCTCGATTAGTAACGTCAATCCAAGCTCGATAGACGCGGGAACTGCCTCGGAGCCAATCCTGATTACCGGTCAGAATTTCATGAGCGGAGCGAAGTTACAGTGGAACGGCACAAGCATTCCGACCACGTTTGTGAGCTCCACGCAATTGCAGGTTCAACCGACTACCGCCCAACTGGCCAGCCCCGGGATAGTTCAGCTGTCCGTAATTAACCCGGCGCCGGGAACAGTTTCGCAATTCGTGAATTTCGACTTGACCGCTCCTATTACCATCACGGTCTTGGATCTCCCCGCGAATGATCTGGTGTGGGACCCCTTCGCACAAATGATCTATGCCTCTCTGCCCAGCAGCTACGGAACAAACGGAAATAGCATCGCCGTAATTAATCCTTCCACGGGAGGTATAACGGGATACCATTTCGCAGGCAGCGAGCCCAACCAGCTGGCAATCGACAGCACTTCCAAATATCTCTACGTGGGCCTGAATGGGACTGGTTCGATACAGCGGCTGGCCCTTCCCGCCTTCACCCCCGACATCAACATCGGCCTCGGTAACACAAGCGACGCACAAGGCATCGCCGTATCTCCCACGAATTCGCAGACCATCGCCGTAGCCGCCGGTGCGAACGGTTGCTGTTCAGGCGGAACACTCGAATTCTTTACCGGTTCGACCAAACTTGCCAGCTCCGTTAACTCAACCTCCTTCAGCCAACTGGTATTCGCCAACGGGACTACTCTCTACGGCTATTACCCTGGCAACCTGAGCCAAGTAAACGTCACTTCGACAGGTGGCACCCTAGGTCAGACTTGGAATGGCGTCGTAACTGGAAGTGCAATCAGTTATTCCGGCGGGTTGATCTTTGGCGGCGATGGTCAAGAATTTAATCCGGCAACCGGCCTGCTGAAGGGCACCTTCGACGTAAAACCTGTTACTTGTTGCAGCAGCAACGGCACTCAGCTCTTGTCGAATTCGTCCATCAACCGGGCATTCGTGCTCGGCCAGACTCGCTTCTTTAACTCGTTAGGCATTACCAGCTACAACCTTTCCCAGTTCACTCCCGTGGCTGTGGCCAACTTATCTGAATTAAGTCCGCAGTACAACTCCTCTACTGTTTCCAAGTTCATGCAGTGGAGCACCAACGGAATGGCTTTCATTCTGACCAGTGGCTGTTGCGGAACGACCAGCTCTCAAGTTGTACTGGTGCAAAGCCCCACTCTAATGCTTACTCTGACCAGGACCGCCAGCACTGTCCCAGTGTCGAATTCCTTGAACCCTGCAACGGTTTCTCACGGTACTGGGAACTTCCGCATGACCGTGCGGGGCTCAGGATTTGTGCCCGGCACAGTTGTCACTTGGAACGGGAAGAAGATATCAGCGAGCTATGTAAGCGCGAACCAGATGACGGTCTACGTAACTAAGGCCGCCGTCTCGTCTGCCGGCACGGCTACGATTGCGGTGCACAACCCGGCGCCGGGTGGAGGAAAGTCGAACACTCTTACCCTCACTATCAAGTAATAGGTTCGGTGTTTAATACGAGGCCCCATTTCTCACGTTGCGAGAAAGTGGGGCCTTATTATTTTTGTCGCGCTTCGGCTTCGGCTAGCCATCCACGGCGTAACTTTTCGGACGGAATGTTCGACAGGTAGGGTTTGATATCGAGGATAGGTGTCCCATCCAGCATGTCGACGCCGCGAACAGAAAGCTCGACGCCTTCGCGGCGAAGCAGCTCAACGGTCGTAAGTCCGATCGGGTTCGGACGTCGCGGAGACCGGGTCGCAAACACGCCATGCGGCCGGTTGTCGGACGGCGGCGTTCCGAGTAAGTCGTCCCCGCGCAACTCGATCTTAGGGGAACGGTCGAACGCCCAGATGACAATGAGATGTGAGAAGCCCTCAATGTCCGTCAGCCCCGGCTCAAACTCAGCCAGTATCTTGAGGACACCATCTGCGTCGTGTTTAGCTCCCAGACCCTTCGGGACTTCGCTTGCGTCTTTGTATGGACTACTCACAAATCCGATGGGGCGTGAGGTGAACATATACGGGAAGGCCTCCGGTTCCCATACTAATGCCGGGTGCCCCGTCCTGTTTTCCACCGCTTCGGCTGCGGTCAAGGCAGGCTGTACCACTGTGCGCAAATTTTTCTTCTAGAAATGCGAAGCTAGTGCTATGGGTGGAGGTGGCCGATGAAACGAGCAGCAAAGAAAACCACAACGATAAAAGTTGCGGGCGAGAAGAACGCGAAAGTCCTGCGCCTCAACGATCCAATTCGAATTGTTCCATTGCACTTGCCGAGCGAGTTGTACCGACCGTCAGTAGGCATTGCTGCTGCTCCCGCGGCGCAACTCACCTACCGCCAGGGTCCGTTACTGGTCTCAGTAAAAGTGTTGACCATTTTCTGGGGGCAGGCGTGGCAGACAAGTCCGAACTCCGATCTGGCAAACCAGATCAACCAGTTTTTCAGCTTCGTGGTGAGCAGCGCATTAATGGATCAGCTTGCGGAATACAGCGTGCCTGGGCAACCGATTGGGCGCGGATCGTTTATTGGCACGGTGAACATCAGCCAGCCCGCGCTCTCACACTCGGTCACTGATGCTGCGATTCAGACGATGTTGCAACAGGAGATCAACAACAACTCGTCGGTTCCCAAGCCCGACGCCAACACACTCTATTTCGTTTATCTTCCGCCGGGAACCGCGGTAGTGCAGGGCGGATCCCGTTCCTGCCAGGCTTTCTGCGGCTATCACGACACATTTGGTAGCGGCATCTACTACGCCGTGATGCCCTTCCCGAATTGCGCTGGGTGCCTGGGCGGCATGACTAACCTTGACGCCTTGACCTCCACCAGTTCGCACGAGTTCTGCGAAGCGATCACCGATCCGGTACCGGGCCAGGGTTGGTACGACGACGCGCACGGCGAGATCGGCGACATCTGCGCCTGGCAGACAAAGAAACTAGGGAATTACACCGTACAGCTTGAGTGGTCAAACCAGGGCGCGAGCTGCAAGTGAGGAGTGCGCGAGATCCCCGCCCCGGCACGCCTCCATGCACTACCATCGAAAGTATCCCCTCCCAGCTCTGCTTGGGGAATTTTGATGAGACTTTCCTGGTTATCCCACTTCTCGCAAAATCGGCGAGAAGTGGGGCACCCCCGTGTTACGCCGCGATCTCTACTTCAGCGACGCCATGTCAATCACGAAGCGGTACTTCACATCGCTCTTGGCCAGACGTTCATAGGCTTGATTAATGTCCTGAATCTTGATCAGTTCAATGTCCGACGTGATGCCGTGTTCGGCGCAGAAATCCAGCATCTCCTGGGTTTCGCGAATGCCGCCGATGGCGGATCCAGCCAGACGATGCCGGCCAAGAATCAGATTGAAGGCAGCCACTGGAGCGGGTTTTTCCGGCGCGCCGACCAGAGTCATGGTGCCATCTTTTTTTAGCAGCTGCAGGTAAGCGTTCAGATCATGCTCGGCTGAAACGGTGTCGAGAATGAAGTCGAAGCTGCCAGCGTGCTTTTGCAATTCAGCCGGATTCGTCGAAATCACGACTTCGTCAACGCCCAGGCGCTTGGCGTCGGCAGTCTTTTTCGGCGACGTGCTGAACAGCACCACATGCGCGCCGAAAGCTTTGACAAATTTCACGCCCATGTGTCCGAGGCCGCCAAGGCCAACGATGCCAACCTTTTGACCTTTGCCGACATTCCAGTGCCGCAGAGGCGAATACGTAGTAATGCCCGCGCACAGCAGCGGCGCCGCGCCCGCGAGGTCGAGTTTGTCCGAAACGCGCAGGACAAACGCTTCGCGCACCACAATGCTGTCCGAATATCCGCCATAAGTGACACCGCCGAGAATCTTGTCCTCGGCGTTGTAGGTAAGGGTTGGAAAATTCACGCAGAATTGCTCATCGCCGGCAGGACAGTTCTCGCAAACGCCGCAGGAACTGACCATACAGCCTACGCCAACGATGTCGCCTTCTTTGAACTTTTTTACGGCGCGGCCGGTTTTCGCGACCCGGCCAATAATTTCGTGTCCCGGCACGACTGGATATACCGTCGGCATGACGTTCTGCCATTCATTGCGCACCTGGTGCAAATCGGAATGGCAAACGCCGCAGTACTGAATATCGATCTGCACGTCGTCAGGACGCAGGTCGCGTCTCGGCACTGAGAACGTTGCCAACCCTGATGTGGCGCTCTTGGCTGCATAGCCCTTAGCCTTGTAGGCGGGCGATTGTGGTGTTTGAGTTTCGACTTCGGGGGTTGCTACTCCGCTCATTTTTATCTCTCCTGAAATTAATTTTGAGATCGCTTAAAAAGGTCCGCGCACGAACCGCTGCGTGCGCCGTAACTCATGTGTATGGCTTTTATCTTCAGATGACCTGCTTTCGATAAAGGAAGCAAGAAAAAGAAAGATGGTAGTTGCGAGCACGGCTTCTCTCATATTCGGATGCCTTCTCACAGAAAGAACCTGTAAGCTGGGCGGCGGACACGATCGAGGATAGTTCTGCACACGATCCACGTTCACCACGGAGGAAAAGATTGAAAAAAATCGATACTTCACTTCTTGTCGTATGTCTTTGCGCGTCAGCTTTGTTTGGCTTCGTAGCAACTGCTTCCGCACAACTGTTCAGCTTTCCAAAACAGGAGCTGATTAACTACACGGCGCGGAATCCATTCGACCGCCTTCCCGATGGCAGACCGAAGGTGCCGGATGACCTGATTGAGCGCGCCCGGGGCTTGTCTTCGGAGGAGGTCTGGGAGGTCCTGCAACAGAAGGGCTTCAACAACCAGTATGCAGACGGGTTTCAGGTTCTTCGTCCTGGCAAGACCATGGTGGGGCGCGCATTCACGGTGCAGTTCATGCCGATGCGCCGGGACGTAGACGACGTGGCCGAAGCTAAGACCAAAGGGCACGGCATTGGGCGACTGGAAAATCAGACCGCGATCGACATGTTGCAGCCAGGAGACGTGCTGGTTGTGGACCTATTCGGCAAAAAAGTAGACGGCACAATCGTGGGCGACAATCTTTTTTATTACATAATGACGGCCACGCACGGGGCGGGATTGGTGGTGGACGGCAGCCTGCGCGATCTGAATGGAATTTCAGAAATCGACATGCCCGCGTATTTTCGGGCGGTTGATCCGACTCCCATTGGGAACGTAATGCTGACTGGAATTAATGTTCCGGTTCGCATTGGCAATGTGACCGTGATGCCCGGCGACCTGGTGGTTGGCGACCGCGAAGGCGTGTATTTTGTGCCTCCGCAGTTCGTGCAGGAGGTACTGGACCGTGCCGATGAAACCCACATCCATGATGAGTGGACGAAGAAGAAATTTGCCGAAGGCAAATACAAATCGAGCGAAATTTATAGCACACCTACAGACCCGAAATTGCGGCAGGAATACCAGGAGTATTTAAAGCAGCGGCTTGAGGAACTCCGCAAAGAGCGCGCGGCTAAGAAGGCACACTGAATTCGATTTGCTTCGCATAGTGAGCCAGAGGAGACATCGGTGGAGACCTAGGATGTAAATGACCCGGCTACTACAATAGCCTCGTGCTGGCGCGCGCACTCACATTCTCGGCGAATTGCGAGGACAACTTTTTCGAGGAAATCCCGGCTGCGCCGGCGGTTTTCCTGTTGCGCGCCGAAGGAGAACCGTACGTCAGCAAGACGGCAAATCTTCGACGGCGGCTGCAGCGGCTGCTCGGCAAGCCAGCGGAGCAGAGTAAGAGACTCAATCTTCGCGAGCGTGTGAGCAAGATTGAGTTCACGCTGACAGGTTCGGATTTCGAATCCCAACTTCTGCTCTATCGATTGCTGCGCGAGGCGTTTCCTAAGACGTACGCGGCACGGCTGCGGCTTCGCCCCGCGCCATTGGTTAAGCTCCACTTGGAAAATGAGTATCCACGGGCCTCGGTGACCACGCGGCTGGGAAAGCTTGCGTGGGGACAGCCGCCCTCGGCTGTCCACTCGGGCGATGCTCGACATTCTGGAGGCCCGAGCGATAGATCGGGCCAGCGGCCGGAGGACAGCCGAGAGCAGCTGTCCCCACATGGTCAGAACCTTTATTACGGCCCTTTCCCCTCTCGCGCAGCTGCGGAAAAATTTGCCAGTGATGCCCTGGACTTTTTTAAGATGCGTCGATGCGTCGATGACCTGCATCCTGACCCGTCGTTTCCCGGCTGCGTGTATTCCGAGATGAAAATGTGTCTCGCGCCTTGCTACAAAGGCTGCACAGACGCGGAATATCATGCCGAAGTCGCCCGCGTGCAGGCCTTCTTCGATAGTGGCGGAGAATCGCTCTCCCGTGAACTGGCTGCGCAGCGCGAGCGGGCGTCGGCACAACTTGCATTCGAAGAAGCGGCGACCATTCACACTAAGCTGGACAAACTCAAGCATCTACTTTCGCAGCTGCCTGAAATTGTGCAGCCGATCGACCGTTTAGCGGCGATCATCGTGCAACCCAGCGGCGAGGCCGGCAGAGTCGAGCTTTTTCATTTCGCGGATGCTACGTTGCGAGGGCCGATTCCGTTCAGCATTGAGCAAAGCGGCGAGCCGCAATCGATGGAATCACGCCTGCACGCACTAATTGAAGAATTTCCGTCGGGTGACGCGGGCTCCGTCATGGAACATACCGAGCATCTCGCGATCCTCAAGCGCTGGTACTATCGCTCGCGACGCATCGGGGAAATCTTTTTCGCTGACGAGAAAGGCCAGTGGCCAATGCGAAGGATGGGGCGCGGGATCGCACGCGTCTACCGGGGAGAAAAGGTGGAAGAAGCGATCTCGCGAACGCTCGCCCATGATTAGTGCAATCCAAAAACGACATATATACAATTCGAGCGATGGAAGCCCAAGAGGGGGTTCGTCGCTATCGGCTACAGCCAAGCACCTTACGTGATGCTGAGCGCAGGCAGCTTCGTTCCTCTCTGCCACAATTGCTCGTTATGCTCCTGGCCGTCCTATTGCCCACATTCTTTGGCCGGGGCAATCGTTCAGTCCTAATCGTATTCTTGCTTCTGGATGCGCTTTATATAGCTTACAGTGGTGCGATTACGATCCCTAGGATGCGGAAGCGTTTAGCAAAGTGTTGGGACACCTATGTCCTTGAGATCGGACCCGATTACCTGCTTCGACAGCAAGCCGATACGCCTGACATCCGCATGAGCTTTTCCGAAGTCAAGCGGATCGAGCACTTACCGGAACGCTACTTGCGCGTGATCGGCAATACAAAACGTGATGTGATTGGAATTCCTGAGGGGCTAGATAACTTTTCTGATGTTGTGCTGGAACTTTCTAACATCTTCTCGTCTAAGCGCCTGAATCGCGATCGCACGATTCGGAACACGCTCCTGACGGGACTCGGATTCGGTGCCTATCTCCTTATGCTTTGGATGCGAAGCCCAAGAATCGTGATTCCACTGGCAGTCGCAGTGGCAACACTTCTGGTTTGGCTATTCGTCTTCATACAGCGTAGTCCAAACGTTTCGTATCGCAGCAAACGGTTAAGCTGGGTTGTATTTGCTTTTTGTTGGAGTATGTGCGCTCAAAGTGCTTTCACTGCTTACGTCAACTTCGCACTGACCCGTTGCTAATTTATGACGTCGAAGCAAAATCTTCGCAAGCATCTTCTTGAACTTCTCGACGGCGGCCATGCGCATGCTGCATTCGATGACGTGATCGCAAACTTCCCGTCGCAGTCCTACAGTGAGGTTCCGAAGGGCTTGCCGCATTCCGCCTGGATGTTGCTCGAGCATCTGCGCATAACGCAATCGGACATTCTCGAGTTCAGCCGGAACCCGAAATACAAAGCGCTGAGGTGGCCAGACGATTACTGGCCCAAAAAACCTGCGCCACCCAGCTCCGACGCCTGGGACAAGAGCGTGAAATCATTCCGCGAAGATTTAGCAGCGATGAAGAAGCTGGTCAGCGATTCGAAAACCGATCTGTTTGCAACCATCCCGTGGGGAGAAGGTCAGACCATCTTGCGCGAGGCGCTCCTCGTGGCCGACCACAATTCGCACCATTTGGGACAGTTGATCGACGTGCGGAGATTGTTGGGAATTTGGAAGTGAGCGATCGGTGCCGTCCCTTGCGGGACTCGGGCTTGTCGTGCTCTGCTTCCCGGCACTGCCGTGCCGGGCTTTCATATGTCGCCGCTCCGCGGCTGAAGCTTGCCTCAGGCATTCCTTATACCGCCGCGTTGTGGCTGAAACTTCTAGAAATGTTCTCGTGTGATCCGCGCGAGATCCCTCCCTCGGCGGAAGAACGCCGAGTTTTCGGGATGACCCATTTCCAAAGATGGAAGCGGCGGAACCCAATGCATCTCCCTTGACGGCGTCATCCCGAAGGCCCGCGTTTTCACCAGCGGGGCGAGGGATCTGGCGTACAGCGGCACCCAAGCCATCGGAATGTTCAGCCGTCACAGACAAGGGGAAACACTGAGTTCGAAAAATGTTGCCATTCGTAAGGGGAATTCCCCAGCGGTTTTGAGCTAGACCGCGGTCCTGAGCAGCGCCTTTTCCGGACGTTTTCTGAATACCACTTTCAGATCTTTCCGCCACCTCTCGTCAATTCCGAGCAGCACCCACTCGATCTCAGGCGATACGTATCGCAAAACAGTGTCGGTTGCGGGATGCACATGCAAAGCCGGCGCAACCATTATTAAAAGTGGTTTTTGCGGCGAAGGTTCGCGCCCGGCAAAGTACCCGAACTTCTGGAACTCTCCGCGGGCGTGGTGCGACGCAACCCGGGACCAGTAATCCACGGCTTGCAGCGGCAGGTGAATGTCCTCGTCGGCCTTTAATTCGACGACTGCCAATCTGCCCTCACGATTCGAAACAAGCACATCAATCATCGCGCGGTCGGACGCGGAAAAGGCCGGCACCTGGGAATAGCACCACCTGGGATCAAGCTGGTCATCCAGAGCGCCAATATTTTTCACGACCAGGGACTCCAGCCAGCGCTCGGGATGCAGTCGCCACCACCGACTCTCGCCCGGCCCTTCAGCATGGCGGACTTCGCCGATGCTGCGAATCAGCCGCTCGAAGTGCGCAAAGTTGGTGCCCTCGAGAACTCGTTCCGACGGCCCGGCCCCAAACACAATTTCCGGCGCACTACGGAAGTTGCCGGGCTTCGCGGATAAGCGTGCGCGAGCAAACTCGAGGCCGTGACAGCGGAATGAAACCTCCGCCGGCGACACAATTCCAACTTCTACTTCCGGCATCAAGGCCTTCACTAGGGCAACCGGCGCAGAGAATCGCGTATGGATTTCAGTTTCGTCCGGACAGTGGACCAGGCGGGTAGAGATATTTCCCTGGTCGGAAACCTCTAAGCGCTTGAGATCCTCCCCTCGTTCTTCAAGTTCGTAGAGCTGCCACTTTGCCGCGGTGGGATTCAATCGCGCCATACGCTCGCGCACCACAGCCGAGCAGCCGTCTGGTACAAACAACTTCAGGCCTTCGACGACCAACTTGCCGGCGTGCGCTTGGCGGCAAACGTCCAACCATAAAATCCCAAAGGTCAGGGCGGCGTCTACCGAAGACTGCAGTTCCTGCCGATTTACCCCGAGCACTGCGAATCCGGATTGGCCGCGCTTCACAAGCCCGCGTGCGTAAACCGGCCCGAAGGACTTCTCCAAATCCATCGAGGTGCTGAGCTGCGCGATCGTCAGATCAGGAAAGGTTTTGTGCAGCACTCTTTCCAGCACGCGCTGGTAACACACTCGAGCCGCACGTTTTGCGGAACTGGTTCGAGGATCGCGCTCGCGACAAATCTCCAGCTTTGTGGGACGCGCCTGCCCCATTCGCTGCACAGTCACGCGCAGCGTCTCGCCCTTATTTTCCACATCCAGCACTCGCCGAACCACATTCCGCTCGGGCGACCACAAATGCAGCAGGCATTTGTTGCTCTCTCCGGAAATCGAATACTTTGCCTGGCCTAGATCAAAGACGACCGAGCCGTCTTCAATCACAACTGCGTTGCTGCTGCCGGAGAGGAAACCTTCGAGTGTGCTGGCGAGAGTCTGTGATGTCATGCCCCGCAGTTTTGCAGATAGCGAAGTGGCTGTCTGTGACGAGTGAACATTGCGGGATGGACGGTGAGAGCTTTGGCAAAACGAGGGCGTCCGCCCCGGCATGGCTGCTTGTCGGACAAGAGTGTCCGACCCACTCAAGCACATGTGGGATAATGACCTATCGGAGTCCCTACCCTGCTCGAGGTCATCCAATAACTGTGGACAATAATCATTTCTTTTTTCAGCACTACGGACTGAGCGACCGCGATCTGGAACGCTATCTGGCAGCGGCGCTTTCGGCTGGCGGCGACTATGCCGACCTTTATTTTGAGTATCTTTCCTCGACTTCTCTGAGCGTGGATGAATCCATGGTGAAGTCGGCATCGCAGGGAATTTCGGCGGGATGCGGTATTCGCGTCATCTCCGGCGAGCGCACCGGATATGCCTACACGGACGATCTCTCGTCCTCGCGTATCCTGCATGCGGCGCGCACCGCGGCGTTAATCGCTAAGGGTCCCGCAAAAACGCCGACCGCCGGCTTCCGGCAGAAGGCGGCTCGAAGCTTATATCCCGTTGCGCTGCCGTCCGTCGATGCCGAGATCACGGCCAAAGTGGAATTGGTGATGCGGGCGGATACCGCGGCCCGTGGTTACGACCCTCGAATTAAAGAAGTCCGCGCCGGTTACGCCGACGAGTTGCGCACCATTCTGGTGGTTGGGTCGGACGGGACGTTTGCCGAAGACTCGCAACCCCTTGCACGCATGAACGTCTCCTGCATTGCGAAGACCGAAACCAACTCAGCTCGCGGCAGTGCGGGTGGTGGAGGGCGCGTTGCGCTGGACTTCTTCTTTGGCGAGAAAACGCCGGAGTACTTTGCGAAAGAAGCCGCGCGCCAATCGATTCTGCAACTCGATGCCCGCGAAGCTCCCGCCGGGGACATGGAAGTTGTTCTCGGGCCGGGCTGGCCGGGAGTCCTGATTCACGAAGCAGTCGGTCACGGGCTGGAAGCTGATTTCAATCGCAAACAGACCTCGGCATTCGCCGGGCTGATCGGAAAGAAAGTTGCCAGTGAAAAATGCACAGTCGTCGACAACGGAGTCATGCCGTGGCGCCGCGGCTCGATCAACGTGGACGATGAAGGTCATGCCACGCAGGAAACCGTCCTGATTGAAAAAGGAATCCTCAAGGGATACCTGAGCGACAAACTGTCCGCGCGATTGATGGGCATGGCCGATACTGGCAATGGACGCCGCGAGAGCTACGAACACATTCCGATGCCGCGCATGACCAACACTTACTTGCTTGCAGGTGAAGATGAGCCCGAAGACATCATCCGCTCTGTGAAGCGCGGGATTTACGCGGTTAACTTCGGCGGCGGACAAGTGGACATCACTAATGGCAAGTTTGTCTTCTCCGCGTCTGAGGCTTACATGATCGAAGACGGCCATGTGACTGCCCCAATCCGCGGAGCAACCTTGATCGGCAACGGGCCGGATGCTTTAACTCGCGTGTCGATGGTCGGAAACGATTTGAAGCTCGATGAGGGCATCGGCACCTGCGGAAAAGATGGTCAGGCGGTGCCGGTGGGCGTGGGCATGCCGACCACGAAACTTGATCGGCTGACCGTCGGCGGAACTGCAAAGCGCGAGGCCGGCGGATTCATGCAATAAGTTTCAGACAAGCAAAAAGCATCAACCACGAAGGACACAAAGGTTCACGAAGGAAACCTCAACCGCGAAGAACACCAAGGTTGACAAAGAAATTCACTGGATCACAAGACCACACCATCTCAATCCTTCGTGAAACTTTGTGTCCTTCGTGGTAATGATCTTGATTTTTAATCTATGTCTTCAATTCAGATCGAAAATAAAAGCGCAGAAACCGAAACTGACCTGAAAGAACTTGCCCAGGACATCGTCCAGCGCGCCATGCAAGGCGGAGCTACTGCCGCTGAGTGCGTGATCCGCGAAGGCGACGAGTTCTCAACCCTCGTCCGGCTCGGCGAGGTCGAGACGTTGAAAGAATCTGGCTCGAAGTCTATCGGCGTTCGTATTTTTCACGGACAACGCGCCGCCAGCACGCACTCGAGCGACTTCACTCGCGCGGGCCTCGACCGCATGCTGAGTTCTGCGCTTGAGCTGGCAAAGATCACTTCGGAAGATCCTTTCTCTGGAATCCCCGAACCGTCGCAGTTGGGTTCCATTTCCGGCGATCTCGACCTTTACTCGGCCGACGTATATTCGCTTCCGGGCGAAGAGCGCATCAGCTACGCGCGCCGTGCCGAAAAGGCCGCACTCGAGTCCGACCCGCGCATCAAGAACTCCGAAGGCGGCTCATTCGACGCAGCTACCGGTCACAAGATTCTTGCCAACTCGCACGGATTCGTTGGCGAATATCGCCGGTCCTACTGCTCGGTCGCTGCCATTCCGATCGCTCAGGACGAAAAAGGCGGCATGCAACGTGACTACTGGTTTTCAGTTGCGCGCAGCCTGAACCGGCTTGAGTCTCCAGAGCAAGTCGGTAAAGTCGCTGCCCAGAGGACAATTCGACGTCTCGGCGCACGCAAAGTAAAAACCCAGCAGGTCCCAATCATTTTCGATCCGCTGGTCGCTAACTCAATCCTCGGCCATATTTTTGAAGGCGTAAACGGAGACTCGGTCTATCGCGGCGCATCTTTCCTCGCGGGTAAACTGGGCGAGAAGATTGCCGCGCCGCAGGTCACGGTGATCGACGACGGCACCATGGTCGGCGGTTTCGGCACCAGCCCCTTCGACGGTGAGGGCATCCCAACACGCCGCACGGTGGTGATTGAAAATGGCGTTCTCACCTCATACGTCCTCAACACCTATACGGCGAAGAAGCTCGGCTTTCAAACTACAGCCAATGCTTCTCGCGGACTGGCCGGAACTCCCGGTATTGGTCCGGGAAATTATTTTCTGCAGCCGGGAACGAAAACTCCACAGCAGATCATCGGGAATGTGAAAGAAGGGCTGTACGTCACCGAGTTCCTTGGCATGGGCGTGAACCTGGTCACCGGAGATTATTCCCGCGGCGCATCGGGCCTCTGGATTTCCGGAGGAGAGCTCAGCTATCCGGTCGAAGAGATTACCGTGGCCGGCAATCTCAAAGACATGTTCCTGAACATTTCAGAAATCGCCAACGACCTGGAATTTCGCGGGTCGGTTGCCTCGCCCACGATCCGTATTGATGGGTTGACCGTCGGCGGAGAGTAGCAGCGGCCGGCTGCAGGTCGGCATCTTTTCAGGTATCTCTTTATACCCGTTTTCGTGCGTAAATGAGGAAAGCCTCGGCTTGGGGAAGGCACATTATGCGTTTCGCACTTGCCGGAATAATTGCGTTAACAATTTGCCGGCTGTCCATGGCTTCCGCCGTGGCTGACGAGAGCAAAATTCTGGCTTTGGAGAACGCATGGAATCAGGCACAACTGCATCACGATGCAGCGGCGCTCGACAATCTGCTTCCACATTCATTCATCTACACGGACTATGACGGCACGGTCATGAATAAGGAGCAGTTCCTTGCCGACTTGAAAGATCCGTCTTATCAGGCTAGTTTGATAGCCAATGAAAACGTGAGGGTATTCACTTACAACGGAGCCGCGATCGTGGTGGGCACTTATCACACCAAAGGAAAATACAAGGGCCGCGCGTTTGAGCACTGGGGTCGATTCACCGACACCTGGGTATTCGATAACGGCCTTTGGCAGTGCGTAGCCAGCCACACCACGCTGGTCAAAAAATAGCCTGAGTTTCCCACAACTAATACAATCCTGAGATGGGCGGTCTCGACCTCATCCAGCCATCATCCGGCACGCAAGAGCCCGACCACAGCCGGCGATTCATCGTCGTGGCAATTGCCGTCGTAGTGGCGCTGGTTCTACTGATTGCTCTGCTTCTGCGTCAGCCTCCGCGCCTCCTGCCGCAAATTCCGCCTTACGCAGCCAAGCTGAAAATTTCAGACCTCAAGATGAGCCAGTCGCAGAATTTCGTGGGGGCAAGCGTCACCTATGTTGACGGCAACCTGACCAACTCCAGCGACGAAGTCGTGACCCATGCGATTGTGCGGGTGATCTTCAAAGATTCCTATGGCCAGGTCGCGCAGATTGAGGATGTTCCGATCAAGCTATTGCAGACCAGCGGGCCATATCCGGACGCCGTGGATTTGACTGTCTCCCCGCTTGGTGCCAACGAGAGTAAGCCCTTTCGCCTGATCTTCGAGCACGTCAGCGAGCAGTGGAATCAGGCGTATCCGGACTTGCAGATCACGGGTCTCAATATAAGGTAGTTTCGAGAGCAGCTATCGCAATCCTTACTGGTCACTCGTCTTCAGATGAGACGGAGTAGATTCCCTCATCTTTCAGGCGGCGCCTTAGTCCCTTGATGGCGATTCTGGCCACCAGCGCAGCAATGCCACAACCGAGCAAGAACATTCCAACCGTTGCTGTATGCATTACAGAAATATGGACTAGCATTTTTACGTAGAGCCACAATATCTGTGTTTTTTACGAAAACGGAACAGACACAGATAAAAACCAGACACGCGGACACAAATCCCCGACCCGCTTCCCTCCTCTACAATGTCCTCATGTCACAAACCAAGACCGTTCGCCTCACGGAGACGGTAAAAGCTGCGGGTTGAGCTTCCAAGCTGAGTCCGGCGGCGCTGGACAAAGTGCTTGGGAAATTAGCCCGGCAACAGGACCCGAATGTTCTTGTCGGCTTCGACCACGCCGACGACGCCGGAGTGTATCAAATCGCGCCTGACGCAGCACTTGTTCAGACTGTAGATTTTTTTACGCCGATCGTCGACGATCCCTACACCTTCGGCCAGATCGCGGCAGCCAATTCTCTCAGTGATATCTACGCCATGGGCGCGCGTCCCTTGACCGCACTCGCACTCGTTTGCTTTCCGGAAAAAGGCGACCTCGAAGTTCTCGAGCAAATTCTTGCTGGGGGATTATCAAAAATGGTCGAGGCGGGATGCACCATCATCGGCGGCCACAGCATTCGCGATGAAGAGACAAAATTTGGATATTCGGTAACTGGCACGGTCAATCCTAAGCGGGTCCTGAAAAACCAGGGCGCGAGAGCCGGAGATCGCCTGCTGCTCACGAAGGCCTTGGGGACCGGCGTGATTTCGACGGCAATCAAAAAAGGGGTTGCCAAGCAATCATGGATCGATTCGGCCACACGATCCATGACAACGCTGAACAAAGTTGCCGCCGAGGTGATTACCGGCGAACGAAGTTCCCACCCTTCGAAAACCGCAAAGGGTGGGGCACCCTCATCAACGGAGAACAACGACTTTCCCGTTCACGCACTTACTGATATCACCGGCTTCGGCTTGATCGGGCACGCGCGGGAAATGGCCCTTGCATCCGACGTATCTCTGCGCTTGTATGCCGGCCGCATTCCTCTGCTGGAAGGTGCGATTGAATGCGTTCGTGGCGGCCACATTCCGGGCGGGCTGAATGCGAACCGCGAGTTCGCTGAGTGCGTGGTGAATTACGAAGAAGAAATTCCTGAGGACACAAAGACTCTTCTGTTCGACCCGCAAACTTCCGGCGGCCTGCTGATCTCGTCTGCGCGGGACGCGACACCAGAACTCATTGCGGCGCTGCACCGAGATGGAGTTTCAGCCGTAGAGGTCGGCGAAGTCTTACCCAAAACGAAACCTCTGATCTCGGTGGTTACCTAGGAAGCTCCGAGGCTGCCGACCTCACACTGACGACCGAAGGCGAACGACGATTTTCCGCGCTCAGTCTGCCTCGTAAACCGTCTTTCCGCCTACCACCGTCCGCAAAACGCGCGTGCCGAGGATTTGCATTGCCGGAATTGCCGTAAGGTCGCGATCGAGCACCACAAAATCCGCCAGCATTCCGGGGGCCAGCGTTCCCTTCTTTTTCTCGGCAAACTCGGCGTAGGCTGACCCAGTGGTATAAGCGGCAATCGCTTGCTCAATGGTCAGCTTCTGCACGGGATAGTATTCCTGCTTGCCATCTTCGCTCTTGCGAGTGATGGCTACATACATCCCGCGAAATGGCGCAACCGGCTCCACCGGATAATCGGTGCCAAACGCCAACGGGATGCCATGGTTCTCAAACTCCGCCCAGGCATACGAATGCGCTGCTCGTTGCGGACCAATCCGCGACACTGCCCAGTGCATATCCGTAAGAAGATGGCTCGGCTGCATAGACGCGATCACGTTCAGTTCGCGAAATCGCTCAACCTCACCCGGATTTGTGACTTGCGCATGCTCGACGCGTAGTCGGAAGTTCCCACTGCCATCCGGCGCTTTGGCGCCACTCCCGTGTGCCGCTTTCTCGGCCTCCGCAAAGGCATCGAGCGCCATCTGCACTGCCTTGTCTCCGATAGCGTGAAACCCCAGCTGGAACCCGGCCGCTACCCGCTCTTTTGCCATTTCGTTCAGCTTGGTTTGTTCGTACTGGGGGACGCCTGAATTTTTTGGAGCATCGGCGAACGGCTCAAGCATGGCCGCCGTGTGGGATCCCAATGAGCCGTCCATGTATGCCTTCAGCATTCCGGTGTGCAACATTGGGTCAGACTGCGGATGGGAAGCACGCCGCTGCTTCAGACTTTCCACCGGCTCATTGAACGGCAGCCACTCAGAGATGCGAACCGTCAACTTGCCTTCACTCTCGAGCTGCTCAAGAATTTTGAAATTTGCGAGATTGTCTTCGCCGGTGTCGCCGGAGAAATCCTGCGCTGAAGTCACTCCCGAGAGCGAAATGTCCTGCAATGCCACCTCGATCGCTTGCCGCCGCTTTTCCGGCGTCGGCCGGGGAATCAATGGCGAGACCAGCGTCTGGGCAGTTTCCCGCAGAACCCCGTTGGGAGCGCCGCTCAGGTCGCGTACGATTTCGCCGCCGTCAGGGTCTTTGCTGGCAAGCGTAACGTGCGCCATTTTGAGGGCTAGCGTGTTGGCCACCGCCGAGTGGCCATCGATGCGAACCAGAAACACTGGATGGTCCGCCGCAACCTCGTCGATGTCCCACCGCGTTGGAAGTTGGCTCCCCTGCCACAACGTTTCGTCCCAGCCCGAGCCGGTAATCCACTCCAGAGGCTGAGCCGTTTCCACCCGTTTGCGAATGCGGTCTTGAAATTCCTGTATGGAGCGTACTCCGGTCAGATCGACCGTGAGTTTTTTAAAACCGGCCTCGGTCAAGTGCATATGAGCATCGTTGAAGCCGGGCATCACAAAGCGGCCCTTCAGATCGAACACCTTCGTCTCAGGCCCGTTCAGCTTGACTATCTCGGACTCAGTCCCGACCGCGAGCACCTTGTCTCCGCGGACGGCTATTGCCTCCGCGCGCTGAACCTCGTGAAATGAAGATTGGCCAATCACGCCGGTGTAAATATTGGCGTGAATGTAAATTGAATCCGCTGTTGGCCGGGGAGCGGTCTGGGCTACTATGCTCGCGCCGAAAATGATTGCTGCAAGAACGAAAACAAAAATAGAGATAAGGAATTGCCGCAGGGTCATCTGCCCGCCCCGGCCAACGCCAGGCTGATAAGCAGAATGCGCTCCAGCCCGAGAGCTCTGCCTGCCGGATCAAACCACTCTTGCAGAGTATGAGCTCCGCCTCCGTTACCGCCGGCGCCGATGGCAATCGCTTCGCGTCCCATAGATATCGGGATGTTAGCATCCGTCGAAGCCCGCTGGATTTGCGCGCTGTTGCCTAAGTAGGCATCTACCGCACGGGTGATTTGAACTGCGCGAGCGTTCGGGTCCAGTTCTCCACCGGGGCGATTCCCTATCGGCACCATTTCCGCGGTCAATCCGGAACGGTAACGCGAAGAGTCGCGTTGTTGTGCAGTGCGCGCTTCCTCTTCCTGAATGGACAGGTCAATCGCGCGGCGCAGCTCCAGATCCAGCCGATCGATTTCCGCCGGCGAGCTGGAACGGATATCAACTCGCATGCTGGCAGACTCCGGAATCGAATTAACCGATGTTCCCCCGCGGATCACGCCAATGTTGAAAGTAGTTTTTGGCGACGAAGAAACCCGGGTTTGCGAAAAAAGATGAATTGCGCGTCCCAGCACCACAATCGGATTGGGGGCGCCGAAGTCGCTCCAGGAATGGCCGCCCGGCCCGCGCACAATAACTTCAAAGCGGCGGCTGCCGAGGGCTTCGGCCACGATGGTATCGGTGCCCGCGCCATCGAGGACCAGGCAAGTACGAATCGAATCCTTCCATTCGGAGTCAGAAAAAATGTAACGCATGCCGCGCAGGTCGCCTTCGCCCTCTTCTCCAACATTGCCAATGAACAGCAGGGAAGCTTCGTGCGGAAGTCCGAAGTTTTCAAATGCGGCGGCAATGGCCAGCAAAGCCGTGACCCCCGCGGCATTATCTGAAATGCCGGGGCCGTAGAGCTTTGTCCCTTGCTGGCGAACATTCAGCGGCGTGTTGGAAGGAAAAACCGTATCCAAGTGTGCGCTGATGGAGAGGACTGAATCCTGCGAGCCTTTGCGGAATCCGAAAACGTTTCCAATCTTGTCCTTGCCTACTTCTTTTATTCCGAGGGCGCGAAACTGCTCTCCCACCCAGTCTGCCCGGGCTTTTTCACCGAATGGCGGGGCCGGGATTCGCGCCAGATCCATCTGCCAGCGCGCAAATTCAGCTTCCTGATCGCGGAACCACTGCATCGCCGAACGCACTTCGGGCATTGCAGCCAAACGAGAGACTTCCTGCTGGACGTTGGGGAAATGCTCAGTCAACGGGCGCGCTACCTGGCTCATGGGGCAAGTTCATATTACAACGCCCCTGGGGTGACGGCGCCGGTGAAAGAGAATGATCGGGTGATTGGAAGTGCAATCGCCTGATAACGACAGTTGAGAACTCACCTCTGTGCTCCCGGATTTCCTCTTGACTCATACAAGGCTACGAGAACACAATTTGATCGCTGTGCAAGGAGCAGTTTCCAACCGTCACCTCGTCTGGTAGCAAACCGACGCGAACAAATCTCTGTCTTACGGCTATTCGAGCCTGGGCGAACGAATCCAGCGGTAAAGAATCGTGTCGCTATCAGCAGAAAATCGCGCCATGTTTGTTTATAGGGCACACAAATCAAAACCTACTCGAAAAGGAGGACACCATGACCCCAACCAGTGCTACACAACAGGGCAACAAGCAGGGATCTGACATGAATGCGATTCGTCCGTTTCATGTGAGCTTCCCGGAGGCGGAGCTTACCGAGTTGCGCAGGCGCATCAACGCAACAAAGTGGCCGGAACGGGAAACGGTCACGGATGCAACGCAAGGCGTACAGCTCGCAACGATTCAGGCACTCGCGCGTTATTGGGAGACAGAGTACGACTGGCGGAAGGTGGAGTCGCGGCTCAACGCCCTGCCGCAGTTCATCACCCAGATCGACGGGCTGGACATTCACTTCATTCACATCCGTTCAAAACACGAAAATGCGTTGCCGCTGATCGTTACGCACGGATGGCCCGGCTCGATCATCGAACAGATGAAGATCATCGATCCGCTGACCAATCCTACGGCGCATGGCGGCAGCGCATCCGATGCGTTCCACCTGGTGATTCCGTCAATGCCGGGCTACGGATACTCAGGCAAACCGACCAGCACCGGGTGGGATGTTGCCCACATCGCGCGTGCCTGGGTCGTGCTGATGAAGCGCCTCGGGTACACGAGTTTCGTGGCGCAAGGCGGCGATTGGGGTGCAGTCATCACCGAACATATGGGCCTGCAGGCGCCTCCGGAATTGCTCGGCATTCACACCAACATGCCTGGCATCTTTCCAGTCGACATTGACCAGGCGGCCTTTTCGGGGGCGCCGGCGCCGTCGGGTCTCTCAGCCGATGAGAAGGTCGCTTACGCGCGCTTGCAGTTCGTATATCAAAAGGGAATCGCCTACGGGTTTCAGATGGGGCTGCGACCGCAGACACTATACGGAATCGCGGACTCACCCGTCGGCCTGGCGGCTTATTTCCTTGATCACGATGCGCGCAGCTACGAGCTGATCGCGCGCGTCTTTGAGGGAAAATCGGAAGGCCTCACGCGCGACGACATCCTCGACAACATCACGGTCGCCTGGTTGACGAACACGGCGCTTTCTGGCGCCCGTCTCTATTGGGAGAATTGGGGCAAGCTCGGGTATTTCAGTGCCAAAGGCGTTTCCATCCCGGTTGCCGTGAGCGTCTTCCCTGACGAACTCTATCCAGCCCCGCGGAGCTGGGCAGAGCGGGCGTATCCCAAACTGATCCATTACAACAAGCTCGACAAAGGCGGTCACTTCGCCGCATTTGAGCAGCCCCAACTTCTTTCAGAAGAGATTCGCGTGGGCTTCCGATCACTGCGAAGAGTAGCAAAAGCAGCGTAGGCGCGGTTTGGCGCGTAAATCGATAAACCTTGTGCGGAGTGGATGGACTCCGCACTTTTCTTCTTGCACCTGCCGAGGTTTGAGCACAGCTCCCGTTGTTGCTGGCGAAAAATCGCCATTGCACTCACAACCGGGGCTCCGAATCTTGGCCGTTCGTTGGCGGTGATGCTGGTTTGGACCGGCGTTCCGACTGAGGGGTGGCCTACCCTTCCCCCGTCCTTTTGCGAGAGAGCCTGCCCTGAGCGGAGTCGAAGGGACGGTTTCGGCAACTTGCCTTGTTTCACCGCATCTAAACTTTTAGAGTAGGCTTGATTCAGGCCTTTCCTGCCAATTATGAAATCATTTCGCTTCTCATACCTGCTGATCGCAGTTTGTTTTGGTCTCGTGCTCCCGGCGCTTTCGCAAGAAGGCGCGCTTACGACCGATCCACCCAAAGGCGTTACCGCGGACCAGATTATCCAGAAATTCGCCGCCAAGGAAAAAGTGTTCAAGGAAGCCCGCGACAACTACACCTTCCGGCAGGACGTCAAGGTGGACACCGTGGACGGCGACACCGTCACTGGCGAGTACCGCGAAGTGTTCGATGTAACCTACGACAATCAGGGCCACCACCTCGAGAACGTAGTCTTTGCCCCGCAAAACACGCTGCAGGAAATTTTGATGACGCCCGAAGACCTCCAAGACATTCGTCACACTATGCCGTTCGTTCTGACATCGGACGAAATTGGTGACTACGACATTCTCTATGTCGGCCAGCAGCAGGAAGATGAGCTGCACTGTTACGTTTTCGATATCGCGCCGAAAAAGATCGAATCGAAAAGGCGATACTTTCAGGGACGCATCTGGGTGGACGATAAGGACCTGCAGATCGTGAAAACTTTCGGCAAGCCCGTGCCCGAAACTCACAAGAAGAACAACGAGAATTTGTTCCCCAAATTCACCACCTGGCGTGAACAGGTGGACGGCCAGTATTGGTTCCCCGCGTACACCGAAGCCGACGACACGCTGCACTTCCGCAAAGGTTCCTACCAGGATGTCCACATTCACGACATCATCAAGTACACCGATTACAAGCGTTTCGGCAGCAAGTCGAAGGTCACGTTCCAGGGACAAGAAGCACCGGGAGGCCCGGAAAAGGAAAAGCCGCAATCGAAGTAGCTGGGAGCTTAAGGTCCGCACTCTGTGTTAGCGCTCAAGTGGGCAAGAGAGGCAGACCGACTTGAGTTGCGGGTCCCCGTATAGCAGGTTCAGCGGGAGCGGCCGCTGGCCATATGCAATCCGGCCGCTTCCCGCCGAGTAGTTCGCTAGATCAGACCCTGAAAGTCAAGACTTTAAGAATTGCTGACCTTTAAGTCCTTAGTGGCCTGGCTTTCGCCTTTTTTAGACTCAGCCTTCTGATTTGCTGTCGGATCCAGCGTCTGAATGGCCTTTCCCAGGCTCATGCTCTTGGTTCCCGTCCCTGCGGGGCAAGTGCCCTGAGCTGCTTGGCCGGTCATGTCGGATTTCAGGCAGTCGAAGCTGATCCCCAAATTCTTGCTGACGTGGGCGGCGGCCACACACTGACCCAGGTTCTTGAACCCAGAACATGCCTGCGTCGCCGCCATACCGGTCAGCGACTGGATTTTGTCGGAGAGCCGCGTGTTCTTGGACAAGATCTGGTTCATGGTCTTGCCGTGCGCCGTGCTTGTGCTACCAGAGCTGGCAAGCTTTGCACTTCCGTGATTACCCGAAGCCATTCCATGGCCCATGTTTCCACCATTATGTTGAGCAAGCGCCATCGTCGTCGCGCACAGAAGAACAGCCAAGCTAAGAGTTGCAATTTTCATTGTCTTCACCAGAGTTCCTCCTATTTCACGTTTTCGCCTTCCCAAAAGAGTGAAGTTACTGACTCTTGTGGAGCAGGCGTCTTACATTGAAACCGACCGAAAACGAAACCGAATTCAAAGCGTAGTGAATGCTGCGGGTATATCCCAGTTCTGCATCCATATATGAGTTGGGACTGAAATCCACAAAAGTTGAGAAGCCGTCATCTTTCGCGATGTCCGCGCCTCCGGTTGTTTGCTGGCTGGTCTGAAAGTTACGCCCGTGCGATGCGCCAGCGCCGCTGTCCGAAGCGCCCGTAACTCGACTAAAAACTGTCTGATTGCCGAAGGGCACGATGTCGTACATCGACCCACCAACGCTGATCGACTTCCAAACATCGAAGCTCGCGCCTGCCTGAAAATGCGAGTTAAGGCCCAGCGTCGTGTACGGACGCACAAAAAGCCGCGAATCCGACGTCGTGTTCGAGAGCCCAACTTCGAAAAACGGATTCACCATTGAGAACGAGCGGTCAATGCGGTTCGTCCAATCAAAGGTTGCGCGCCCGGTGCTCAGACCCTTCTTGCTATCGGCGAGTGGCGCAGATCCGGTCACCACCGAACCGTAGTTCAACTTGGCATTGGGATATTTCCAGCGTAGGTCGACAGACGGATTGCCGATTCCATTGCTTGAAGTTCCACCTGTCGTTGAAGTGGACGTCGAACTCGACGCGGAGACAAAATAAACCGGCACTCCTAAATCCATCCCAAAGTGTTTGGTGAAGGTGTATCCGACGTTCGATTGCAGTTCATAAACCTGTCCATCCGCATCCGAAGTGCCTCCGAATTCAACGTGCGAAGTGAGGCCCCTATCATCCGTCGGGGCCGCTGGTTTCGACTGCGCTGCCATTAGTCCAGACAAAGCGAAAAGACAGACCCCGGTAAGACCGAACACAAAGCGATTACTCATAAGTTTGGTATTAGCCCCTTGAACGTATTTGGTAGGAACTCAATCGCTGGAAAAGTTGGTAACCAATTTCCTGGTTACCCTAGAGTCGGACATCCGCACTCCTTGGGTTCAGGAGCATCCTCTACACGGTTCGGTGGGAGCACAAGTGACCAAAGTGAAGCACTCTTCTTAACACCCTGGAGGCGAGGTTCGGGCGAGTATTCTTGCGGTCTTAAGGGTTGCGGAAACAGAAAAGAGAGGGGACCAAAGGGATTAAGTGTTCGTGGCGCGGCGTAATTGGAACTTCTTAATAAAACAAATACTTCCGCCAGCGATCGTCCGACCGTCCCATCGTGCATTATTTCCGGTTTGCCCGTGATCCGTCCGGAGCCCTAACTCAAGAAATTCTTGGGTCGGCAGTTTTCGCTCAGTAGATTGGCCATTTATCTTGCTTTCCTCAGTACTTTGCGGCCGTTGTTGAGTTGGCGTCATCCTTTGAGGTCATGTCGAACGTCAGCATGAAGCCATTCGTTCCCTTGTACTCGAAAGCTTTCGGGCCCTCGCGGTAAGCCTCGGCCTCGTTCGGCATCATGATGAAGCCGTCATTGCGTGGCGTTCCCCAGTACTTCACGTTTTTGAGCACGACGGGTTCATCGGTCATGCCGTGGAAACTCTTCAGTTTGACCTCTGCAGTTTTGCCGCCGTTCAGAGTCGCATGGGCCTGATCTTTATCGAACGTCCACGTGTCAATGCTGCCTTCGGCTACTTGGAACGATTTCCATTTAACCGGAAAGACATGCGGAAAGATCTCCGTCAGAGCCCGCCGTTGTTCACCCGTGACGGATTTGTCAAAGGTCACGACCACCCAATCCATCTGTCTCGTTGAGAAATCGCCACCAAGATCGCCGCTCAGCCAGAACTTGGCGTCGCTCAGATCAGTAGGCCCGTAATTTCCCTTGTTGATCTTGTACGCGATGTTGAACCGACAGTAGTGTTCCATCTTGCCATGATCGTGGTGCGCCGCCGGATGCGAGTTGAAATAGCACATGCAGAAGTGAGGACAACTACATGCCTCAATGGCGGTGGCATTGATCGCCCAGTCTGAAGGAGCGGTATGCCCAGCAGTGATTCCCAGCAAAGCGATGGTGGTAAGGACCAGTAAATGTCGCATCATTTTGACTCCTCCATTTTCATTTCTTTTTCTGTTCCTTTGGACCTGGCTTACGGAGCTTGACCCGAAAATGCCGCGCAGGAGACGTTTGGGTGCCAGTTGACAAACGCGCCTTTTGGATTTGGCTTCCACGCCCAAACGTGCAGGGTGTAGAACGGCGGGAGACCGAAGCGATTAGGACTTTCGAAGTAGTGATAAAGCTGGCCCATGAGCTGCGGCGCGCCTTGCCCAGGATGGGCCTTGTCCCATTGATCGGCCAGGACCAGAAAATCGGCGCCAATCAATTGAAGATGGCCGTCAGGTTGCGGTTCGTAAATGATGATTTGGGGCTTAGTGGCGTCGACGCCGCCGCTGCCCACCAGAGCCATGTTCACGTAGTGAAGTCCCATCGCTCCCGAATCGGGGCCGGTCACGCAGCCGAACAAAAGGGAGTACCCCTCGGCCTCTGCTACCGAGACATCTTTGAACCTTGCTGTTGACTCGCGTACCGCTTGGAGAAGTGCCCCCTGAGCCGTGGTAAGCTGTTGAACCTTCGAACTTGCTGCGTGGTTACGGGTAGATTGCGCCGTGACGCGTCCAGGAGCCATGGCACCCAGAATCAAAGCCATGACCGAATACTTTGCAATTCGTGCGATCTTCATTGTCGAACCCTCCGGTGAGCAATGTGATTTGGTTCAACCCCTCGTTCCTAAACCCGCCAGAATGGGATAAAATCGGCCACATTCTGCTGGCTTAATGCCGAGTCCCGCTTGCTGTGTTCTCAGCAAGGTGCCGAGAAGGTGGTTGGAATGTCTTTGAGGAGTTCTGAAGAAGTTATTGAGAATTTCTTCCGGTGGGCAGTTCCTTGAAAACAAAGCATACTTACGAATTCGGCGTTTATCAGCTCGACACCGAGGAAAAGGTCCTCGTTCGCGAGGGACAACCTGTTGCGCTGCCGCCAAAGGATCTGGAAACGCTTGTCGTACTGGTCGAAAAGGCAGGACACATCGTCGGGAAAGAGGAACTCCTGGAAAAGGTCTGGCCAGGCGTTTTCATCGAGGAAAACAATCTTGCAAGACGGGTCTTCAACCTGCGGCAGGTGCTGGGAGAGGGGCCGGACGGATGCAAGTACATCGAGACCATCCCGAAGCGAGGGTATCGATTTGTTGGCTCAGTTCGGGGGCTGGGCGATAGCGCAGAATCCAGGGCACCCGCACCTCGGACATCCGATTCGCCGCACTCTACTTTGCAAACGAGCCGCCGGAGGATTCTCTGGCCATGGGCGATTGCCGCCGTCCTCATCGTAGCAGCGAACCTGCTCACGCAGCATTTTTGGCGGGGGCGGAACGCTTCCCCTGACAGGGTTATGCTGGCCGTTCTTCCGTTTGAAAATTTGAGCGGCGATGCTAACGAGGATTACTTCGCCGATGGGCTCACAGAGGAGATGATTGTCCAGTTGGGGCAGGTACAACCTTCGAGGCTGGGAGTAATAGCTCGGACGTCGATCGTGCACTACAAACACACCAAGCAGTCGATCGCGGAAATTGGTCGGGAACTAGGGGTGGGGTACGTAATGGAGGGGAGCGTTCGGCGCGCTGGCGGACGCGTCCGAATTACCGCTCAGCTCATTCAGGCAGCCCAACAAACGCATGTGTGGGCCGAGACCTATGAACGGTCCCTGGATGATGTTTTAACTATTCAGAGCGAAATCGCGCAAAAAGTGACAGACTCACTGTCAATTGAACTATTACCCGCCGGGACGAGATTGGATGCGAACGCACATCTCAATCTCGATAGCTATGACAAATACCTTCTCGGCCTGCACGAGCTTGGGCAAGGCAGCAAAGATAGCGTCACCAAGGCTATTCACTATTTTCAAGAAGCGATAGAGGAAGAGCCCAAAGACGCACGTCTCTATTCCGCGCTGTCCCAAGCCTACGATGCCGCAACCACGTACTACAGTTCGCCTACGGAGGTGATGCCGCGCGCGAAAGAAGCTGCGCTTAAGGCGGTTGAGCTCGACCCCAATCTCGCGAGCGCGCACGTAAAGCTTGGCTACGTACATTTGTTCTATGACTGGGACTGGCCAGCGGCAGAGAAGGAATATCGCAGAGCGCTAGAGATCAATCCCAGCTCTCCCGAAGCACAGCTCGGTTATGCCAATTATTTGGGCACATTGGGGCGTTTTGATGAAGCGCTCTCCCGAGTACAACAGGCGTATCTATACGACCCCCTTGCAGTCGAAAGTCGTAACGAGGCCCTGTGGATTTATTACTTCTCCGGCAGAATGCCCGAAACCGTAGATCAATGCCATAAGACGATCGAGCTCGAACCTGCCGCGGGCACGCCTTACATCGTTCTCGCCATGGCTTACGCGCAAATGGGGAAACGCGCCGAAACGCTACGTGCCGCCGAAGATGCCGTTCACTTTGCGGATTTTCCCAGTGGCAACGCCACCACGGCTTCGGCGCTCGCTCAGGTGGGCGAGAAACTCAAGGCCAAGAAAGTGCTCGCTCGAGCTTTGGAACAAGCGAAGCAACGGTATGTCTGCCGTTTCATCGTTGCAGCGGCATATACCGAACTGGGAGAAAACGAGAAGGCGCTGCAATCCCTACAGCAAGCTTTCCTCCAGCGGTCAACTTGAATACCGTGGATCGGGGTGGATCCCCGACTCAACCCTTTGCGAAAGGATTCCAGATTTCAGGACCTTGTTCGCCGCATCGGAATCCCGCGCGGCTAATTCATCTTTCACTCTGAACTTCCAACGAAAGACAACGCTGTGGGTAATCGTTCGCAATCGCCATTAGAAGGGCCGAGGCACTCATTGAGAAGTGCACGAGATGTTATGACGTTCCGAGTGGTCGGCAACCGGAAATTATGCCGATTGTTGACGTCATATCGCCATTTCACTCATTGGCCGGAAGCTTCCGGATCTCTTCTTCTCTCTGGCATCCCATTGGCGACTGTGCTGGTTCTGCAGATGTGCATCAAACTGCCTCAGCATGTCTTTCTTGAAGTCCTCAACGTCAAGCAGCACATAGAACGTCTCTCCACAAGCCGAGCATTCCGCTTTATGAAAAGGCCCGGAAGGAGAATAGTGGACGCGCAGATTTGCTTTTGGCATGTCGCTATGATTTCACGTGATCCTGCATGGTTGCGGTTGCGAAAACGGAAGTGAGGACCAAAAGGATTAAGTGTTCGTGGCGCGCGACCTAATTGAGCTCTTAATAAAACAAATACTTCCGCCAGCGGTCATCCGAGCGTCCCATCAATCGCATGATGTGACGGCTGGTATGGAGATTGAAGGCATGCGGCTCACGCATCAGCTTCATACCGGCTTCGGTGGGCATTTGATTTCCCTTGCTGCGGTTGCAGGGATGGCAACACGCGACCAGGTTTTCCCAACTCGAGGCCCCGCCTCGCGAGCGCGGCACTACATGGTCCAACGTCAGCTCACTCGAAGGCAAAAGTTCTCCGCAATACTGGCAGGTATTCCGGTCGCGCAGCAGAATGTTCTTTCGCGATAAGGCGCGTGTTTGATGTGGAATCCGGCGATACTCCAGCAGCCGAATCACGGACGGCACCCGCAGAGCTAAACGCGCCGCATGCAGGAAGTGACCGTTCTCCTCCTCGGTCATGGCAACGCCCTTCAGCACCAGGACGATCGCTCGCCGCGCCGCACAAACATTGATCGGCTCGTAGGAGGCATTCAGTACCAATACCGGCGCGTGCAGCGCGTGCACATCACTCTCCTGATGAATGCCGACGCCAATGCCGAAGACGGCAGCGGTAACACTATGCCGTCCGTGGTCCGCGCCCGAATTGTGTCTGTGTGACATTTTCATGATGCCTGCGCGATCGTTGCGTCTTTCGGGAAAAATCTTCCACTTTCGAAACCGCTCTCCTTCAACGTGCGTGCGACGGTCGCGACCCACACCTTCTCCGCGCCCGCTTTCCGCAGAATGCGCGCGCACTCGGAGACCGTCGTCCCGGTGGTCAAGACATCATCTATCAGAAGGATGTTTCGTCCCGACACTTTGCTTGGATGCCAAACCCGGAATGCTCCGCGAATATTCTCAACCCGCTGCGGACGGGTAAGCCCGATTTGCGAAACCGTCGGACGGGTGCGCTCAAGGACGTCGGCGGCAAACTCACACGAAAAAGTATTTGTTTTCAACGCGGCACGCGCAATCATCGCCGCCTGATTAAAGCCGCGCTCGCGCCGCTTCGACGAATGCAGCGGTACTGGAATCACAAGAATAGAATCGGCGCCAAGGCGCAGCTTCTGAATCGCTTCGCCTAGCATCCGTCCTAAGACGACCGCAGCCGGCGCAACCCGCTCATACTTCAGCAGATGAATTAAATCGCGCAGTCCACCATCGTATGCGCCATAGGCTGCTGCCTTTGTGAAATACTGGCGCGTTTCCTGGCATGCGGGACAGATCTGTTTTTCCGCCACAAAACCCGCTGCGCCCAGTCGCTCCCCACAAATTTCGCAAGTTGCTCCTGTGATCGGCACCATGTCCATGAGACAGCTGGGGCAGACCGGCAGTCGGGAGATGTTTGTTAGAGGGGTAGCACAGAAGCGGCAATCCGAGGGAAAGAGCGTCGCAAAAAGCCCCTGAGCGACAAGCGCCGCTGCGGAAGCCGCCGAGCGCACAAGGTTTCGCGCGCCATGACCGGTGGAACGCCCGAATTTCGCGTCTTCGGGTGGGAAAGCGGCCTTGCGAATTATGTCTCCGGTACTGCTGAAGACCGAGCCTCCCTCGTTCGGCGCCTGGTCAGGCTCCAGCCGGACGAATTGCACTCAGTATAACGGGGACTCCAGACACACGCAATTGCCACGGAACCCTATCCAACACCAGAGTTCCACGACTATCAGGCGGCTTGCCCTTTTGCGGATAGCTTTTGCGCCCGCTCGGGCACATGGATGAACATTGAAATGTGGCTCCGGCGATAACAACTCATGCAGCGGACAGGCTGCAGCATTACCAACGGGAGCATGTACTTTTCGAGCAGATTGCGGCGACGTGAACGATTGCCCTCGAAACTGCCGCAGTCAGGGCACTGATACCGCTTTGAGAACATGACGAACCCCCAGTCCTGGAGAAACGCGATCAGCGCGACGTGCTTCTCTGGATTATACGCGCAACACCAGAGAGCGAAGGCGCACTTGTAAATCGCCCATCCGCCATGCTAAGGTGCGGCGCGGTTTGTTTGCGATGCAAAGCGGTTAAAAGGCAGTTAATTTCCAGTTTGTTTTGCCCCGGCCAGTTGAAAAAATGGATTGGGGGAAACCTAAGGAAACCCATGAGCGATCGGGCAAGGCTGATACCAGGCGGCAAGAAACATCAACCATTCGTTCCCGAGCACATGCAAATGAAGGAGTTCACTCTCCGTGCCGTGCTGCTGGGGCTAGGGATGACGGTGGTATTGGGCGCGGCCAACGCATATCTGGGTTTGCGAGCTGGTCAAACAATCGCCGCCACCTATCCGGCCGCCGTGATTGGAATGGCCGTTCTCAGATTGCTAGGCCGGGGAACGATTCTCGAAGAAAACATCGCCCGTACCGCAGGCACCATAGGGGAATCAGTCGCCGCGGGCGCGGTCTTCACTTTGCCAGCGTTTTTTATAGCTCGAGCCTGGACACCGACGGTCATTCCTAAAGGGCTGGGATTCTGGGCGAGCATGTGGGCGCTGGCAGCGGATAAGACTTACCTGAAGTCCACTTCGCTCATGATTGTGGGCGGCGTACTCGGCGTTCTGTTTGTGTCTCTTATCCGGCGCGTAATGGTGGAAGACCCAGACCTGCCGTTTCCTGAGTCGGTGGCGGCAGCTGAAATTCACAAAGCTGGACAAGCCGGCGCCCGCGCTGCCAAGTACCTGTTCTACAACATCGGATTCGGTGCGCTGGTGTATCTCGGCGGCGTGTTTAACCTGTTCGCGCCCGATCATGATTTCTTTTTCTCAGTAGGTCAGTTTGGGAAGAGTACCCTCCGCCTTGGACCTGCCGGCAGTCCGCAAGTACTTCAGGCCGGCGGCATCTCCACTTGCGCTGGTCCAGAGATAAGCCCGGCATACATCGGTGTTGGATACATCATTGGTCCGGAGCTGGCCGCACTTAATTTTTCGGGCAGCATCATTGCGTGGGGCCTTCTGATTCCGCTGCTTATTTTTTTTCTGGGACCGCAATTGCAAAACTACCTGCCACCGGGATCAACCGCTGACCAAGGCTGGCTGGGGCTCGCGAACGCCGTCTGGCGCTACATCGTGCGGCCGATTGCGGTCGGCGGCATGATGGTGGGTACTGTCTACACCCTGTTTCGCATGCGCAAAAATCTACTCGCAGGACTGGGCAAGGCCTTCTCGGAACTGCGCGGTGCAACATTGTCCCAGGCATCCGTCGCCCGCACTGAGCGTTACATGAGCTCGAAAACGGTTTTTGCCCTGATCGGCTGCACGTTTTTAGTGATGTGCGTTCTTTATGTGCGCCTTTCAGGATTGGTGAGCGGAGGCATTGCCGCTGCTCTGGTAATGCTTATCATCGGATTTTTCTTCGCGACGGTTTCGGGTTACCTGGTCGGCGTAATCGGTTCGTCTAACAATCCGATTTCTGGGTTAACGCTTTCAACCCTGGTAATCGCCGCCCTGCTGATGGTTTCGATGGGAGTTTCCGGCATGAGCGGGGTAGTCGCAGTGCTCGGAGTCGCCGCAGTGGTTTGCGTTTCTTCCGCAGTCGCAGGCGAGTTATTACAGGACTTTAAAGTCGGTTACATTCTGGGAGGCACTCCGCGTTATATCCAGATTACCGAGCTGATTGCTGTCGTTGTAGCGGCATTAGTGATGTATTTTCCGTTGATGATTCTCTACCAGGGCAACATCAACATGGGCGGCACAGGCTTCGGCGATAAGGCACTTTCCGCGCCACAGGCGGGATTAATGGCGTCACTCGCCCAAGGCATTGTTGGCGGCGAGATGGCCTGGCCGCTCGTGATAGCGGGCATCCTCATGGGCATCGCCATGATTATGTTCAAGGTGAAGAGTCCCATGCTGGTTGCTATCGGCATGTACCTGCCGTTTGCAACCACATCAGCAATCTTTATGGGCGGAGTAATCCGATGGGCTGTCGACCGGCTCCGCGAACGCAAAGGGCTGAATGCAGCGCAGAAGGCGCGCGTGGAAAACGTCGGCATATTGGCTGCCTCAGGACTAATCGCGGGAGAAGCGTTGGCCGGGCTGGTAAAAGCAACATTCGATTTCCGCAATAAGACCTTGCCCGCCGTCTTTGCGAATCCTTCCTACATTACTGGAGTGTTCGTGATGCTTTTGATCGCCTGGGTGCTGATCTGGATACCGCTTAAGAATGCTGGCGATCCGAAGGAACCTGCACCGCCAACTGCCATGATGTAGTACGGAAGCTTTCGAAATTACAAAACAACGCCATTGGTGTTCCTTCGTGTACCTTAGTGTCCTTTGTGGTTAATTGCTCTCATGTCAATTGCCGAAAACATATCCTTGTTGCGAAGCCAGATTACTGCAGCAGCCCGCGGCGCACACCGCAATCCCGAGGACATTATCTTGATGGGGGTCACGAAGACGGTTGCGCCGCAGCAAATCCGCGAAGCCTACGACGCCGGACTGCGCATCTTTGGCGAGAATCGCGTTCAGGAGTTTGCGACGAAAGCCGAGGCGGTACGCGATTTGACGGAAGCCGAGTGGCACATGATCGGCCACCTCCAAACCAATAAAGCCGCGAAAGCCGCTGAACTTTTCGCACATGTCGATTCGGTCGACTCGCTTCGTCTGGCACAAAAGCTGAATGCGGCAGCCGCAGAGCTGGGCAAGAAACTTCCTGTACTCATCGAGATCAACATCGCCGGTGAGGCGGCGAAGAGCGGGTTGGCCCCTGATTCCGCCGGGCTCGAAGAATTGCTGAAGGCCGCGTCCGAGCTGTCGTCACTCGACATTCGCGGGCTGATGACGGTGCCGCCATATCATGACGAGCCCGAACAATCCCGGCCGCATTTCCGCAAAATGCGCGAAATATTCCAAAAGATCGCCAGCCGACAACTTCCAGCCGTTGGCATGGAAGTCCTTTCGATGGGCATGTCGCATGACTTTGAAGTTGCAATTGAAGAGGGCGCAACCTGCGTTCGTGTCGGCACAGCAATTTTTGGGGATAGACCGCCGCTCAGGAGCAAGGTTTAAAACTTGGGAAGTTAAGTAATTAGTAGGCCCAATAAGGACCGACTCCCCCAGGAGTGGGCTGGCCCTCTATCGCGACGAACACATTCCGGCCATAGAAAAAGGGCAAGCCCCAATCGAACATTCCAGCATTGGGCCCGCCTAGCGTGGGGAACACCGTGTCAGTCTGGTTGGAAAATAGTGTGTCAGCGTTGTCTATGCTGAATGATACTGTGCCGCTGAACTTGTTGGTTCCCGTGTTCGTGACGGAAAAACTTACCGGGGAAGACGGACAGTAGAATCCACTCTCCGGGCTGGGACACGTGGGCATTCCAGTTGTCCCGGCATTAAGGAAAAAGTATGCATTCGAACCAGTATCAAGGAAGCTGGAGTACGACTGTCCTTTAAAAGTCGTACTGATATTTCCCGTCTTTGGGTCGATGGTGTACACGTGGACGCCGCCGAGTGCGTTGTTGCTTTCTGTTCCAATTCCAAAGATCAACGATCCACTCACGGTAGTAGTACTGGAAGGGACTGCAGGGAGTTCAACCAAGACTCCGTTATTGTCTGTGCCGAACGAGGCAACGGGGTTCTGTACCTGCTTAGGAAGATCGACCGTGGTCACGCTGCATGAGGATCCAGCGCAGGCATAGTAAAAATTTTGGTTGTTGTTAGTTCCCGGCGCGCATGCCGGGCAGTCCTGGACAAACGGTCCAATCCCCAAAATGCCGTTCGCGCCCAATTTCTGCAAAGTGTCTTCCGGTGCGCCCGTGTTGCTGCAGCCGGCGGGAATTGCCGAGAATGCCAAATCTCCGATGACCTGAATTGGTATGGCGGCGGCCTCTTCGCTGGCAATTTTCACATCGGCTGTTTTAACCGGCCCCCAGGTAATACCGTCAGAGAACTGCGCGCATTCGGTTATAGAATTCCCGATCGCGTCTTTCTCTTGTCCCAACCCGCTGCTCAACGCAGGTGTAAGCGCGGTAGACAAAATGCGCACGCCAAACGAACCTGTGTCCACCAGCACGCCGCTGACGGCTTGGCAGTTCGAAGTTCCCGCGGCGCAGATCGTCACCGTGGTGAACAAGCCATTGGCGTAACCTCCATTTGGTCCCCCGTTCACCACTATGGGAGCGATGTTGGCGCCGGGGGTGGAGTTGGAATTTTTCGATCCACCTCCACCGCCGCATCCAGCCCACAAGATCAGAATTGTGAATCCACAGGCGACCGGGATAAGACGAAATCTACCGAATGGCATCGGCACTGACTCCGTTTGGGACCTTGGCGCGAAGGTACGCACGGCCGACGACGAACCTCATGTGTCCGCTGGACTCGAACACCAGGTCTCCGGTTTCAATGTGCACCATACGCCGCGAGACACGAGGTGTCGTCTGAGCAGCCTGCATGTATTGGTCGAAATACTCTCCGAGTAATTGACGCAGGTCAGGAATAGATGATCCCTGCCAGGAGACCCCGAAGACCTGTCCCGCTGGCGTAACGAATTCCCTTATCCTGGTTCCCGTGGACGCACGCATCTCGTGAACCGAAAAAGATTGGCCAGGCAAAACGCTGACGGCGGCTTTCATGCGCACCCCATCAGACTGCACTGAGGAGACATCTTGCCCCAGGGCCGCCAATGCAGATGAACTAACCAGAAGCGTGGAAATCAAGACACTGCTGCGCGGCAGTGCCCCGTTCACGCAATTGAAACAATTCAGCATGTGGTGAGTCCTGGGAACTTGGATTTAGATTCAGGTTTTTGGGGTTGCTTCGGTGGGTACCCGTCCGACCAGGGTACTAAGCTTTAGCGGCACGAACTTGCGTGAGAGCTGAATCTTCGCCAATATGCTTCACCGACATCGGAAAGAATTTGGGCGGCGCTGCATATGTCCCCCAGTCCGGTGGAACCGGAGCCAGGCACCACAAATTACCCGGCGAAGGGAGGGCAATGCCGACGATCCAATACTTGCTCCCATCGTTCATAGGCAGCGTGCAAACCACTCTCGCCAGCGCACTTCCCCGTCCGGGAAGATCTTCTATGCGTAGTTGCAGGCCCTCTGCCAATGGGCGAGAGCAGCGAATCCCGCAGCCTTGCGGGTTCACCATCACCGTGTGGCACGTCTGTGAAAAATTGTCCGCCGGATTAAGACTGGTGATCCGGACAGGAATCTGCGCGCGCACTCGTGTTCCAAGACGCCGCTGAGGCTGGTTGCTAGCGCAAGAGGCCATACTGGTAAGCAGGATTCTAGCGACGCAGGTCGAGTGATGGGCGGTAATTTGAATTGAGAAGAAACCGAAGTAACTGCGGTCCGTTCACAGTAATCGGCCATCAATAAAAGGACAACGTTCCATTTTGACGCGCTTGGCGCACCATCCACGAAAAAAATACCACCCCCGCAGGAACAAGAAACAACGCGAACAACGCCAGAATCTCGACCTCATGCGCAATCGCTGCGAAATTTCCCGGAAACAGGGCCATACGCATCGCCGACAATGAATGAGTAAATGGAATAAGGAATGACGCAACCTGCACTGCGCGCGGCAAAGCCGTCACCGGAAACAGTGTCCCGGACATGAGCCACGCGCCTGATCCGAGCAGCCATAGCACGGCCGATCCCTTGTGCATGGAAATTTGCACTCCGGCGGCGAACAGGCCAATTGCGAATGCACTCAGAATCGAAAATCCGAATACGAGAAGGCATGCGGCAACGTTCACATGCAGAGCTGGAGCAAAAAGAAAAATTCCCGCGCCCACGTATACCAGAAATTGCAGCATGCCATCGGCGAACGCGGAGATTGCTCCTAGCGAGACTAAGACCGAAGCAGGAGTTGCCGTGGTCAGGAGCACTTCCAAAGTTCCTGTCTGCTGGGATTCCTGAATTGAGTTAAGAAAGCTATGCGTTCCCGACAGCAGAAATGTGTAGAATCCCGTCCCGATGAGCAGAAACAAAAAGTATGGCATTCCATCGGGACGAAACTGCGGCCCAACTGCTCGCGAAAGGTAATAGAAAGTCGCCAGTTGCGCAACTTGCGCCAACGCCGAGAGAACAAACCCGTTGCGGTAGCGCAGCGCGGTGATTGCGTCTTTCTTCAGGACCGCAATAATCTTGTCTGCGATCACGCCAGGACTCCTAGCCGGAACTCCTCCGGCATGGCCTCGCGCGTTGTCTCCAGATAAAATTCCCGCAGCTCTTCGGCGGCAAAATTGCTCGCCTTCTCGATCGCCCTCAACTCGCCTTCTTGCAGAAGGGCTACTCGATCGCATACTGCTGCTGCTTCCTCGAAGTTATGGGTCGCGAGCAGGACCGTAATTCCCATGCTCGACATTTCATGAATTAGCCGCCAGAGTTCCCCGGCGGCCGCGGCATCCAGACTGCGCGTCGGTTCGTCGAGCAGCAGAACTGAAGGTCTTTTGATCAATGCGCGAGCAATTCCCAGACGTTGATACATGCCGGAGGAAATTTTCATCACCTGCTTGCCGGCGACATCAGTCAGAGAGACGCAGGACAGCACCGACTCAATGCGGTCCGAAACCTCGCCCCGGCGCACGTCTTCCAGAGCGGCAAAGAATTCGAGATTCTCTCGTATCGTCAACCGGGGGAAGAATGACCGCTCTGAAGCCATCGCGAACCCGACACTTCTCCGCACTTCCTGACCGTGGCGACGGGTGTCGCAGCCTTGTACAACAACATGACCGAGGTCCGGCAGCAGCATCGTCGAGATCAGTTTCAGGGTTGTGCTTTTGCCGCTCCCATTCGGCCCGAGCAGGCCGAGCACTTCTCCTGCTGAGACGGTCAAAGAAATGCCCTTGAGTGCGTGAGTCTCAGCCTCCGGTTTTCGCAAGAAAAAGAAACCGCGTTGTCGGAAGACCTTGTGGACGGATTCGAAAACAATGCTGTTCATTTGCCAGGTTCAAGCGCAGGCACTTCTGCGTTGCGCTCTCTTGATAGAAGATTCTATGGACGACGTACTCCGTTTCCGGAAACAGAATTCGCGCAGGGATATAGTTAGTCCACAGGAGCATCCGGTTGGCAGCAGCAGCACAGGTTGATTGGAAGACCGGCCGGCCACGGATTGGCCGTTTCGAGCCTGAGTTTGAGCTTCTGGTCGCGTGTTGCGACAACACGAAAAAATCTGACTTAACTCCGCTCCTCGCGCCGGACCTCGACTGGGACCGCGTGCTTAAATCCGCCGAACATCATCGACTGCTGCCCGCGCTTTTTGAAGCCTTCACCTCGCAAAATCAATCGCTGGCGGAACTACGCGAGCGTGCTCGCAATCATGCCTGGCGGAGTTTGCAGTTCACGGCTGAACTCAAGAAAATTGCGCGATGTTTCAAGCAGCACGGAATCCCGTTTCTAGCGCACAAAGGGCCGGCGCTGGCGCAGGTACTGTATGGGGATCCAGCTCGGCGGCAGTTCGGCGATCTTGATCTGCTGGTGAAACCGGCAGACGTTCCGCAGGCGCGAACCGCGCTGGTGGAATTAGGTTACGAGCCCGGGCTGCGGCTTTCTCCAGTCCAGGAAAACTCTTACTTGCATTCCGGATATGAATACGTCTTCGGTCTGAATTCAGAACCTAACCTGGTTGAGTTGCAGTGGCAAATCGTCCCGCGATTTTGCGCGATCAAGTTCGAAATGCAGGCGCTCTTCGAGCGATCGATCGAAATCGAAGTGGATGGCGCCCGGATTCGAACTCTGGGCTATGAAGATCAAATGCTCGTTTTATCTGTCCATGCCGCGAAGCACGAGTGGGCGCAACTCGGCATGTTGCGTGACATCGTGACCTTGGCACGGTTCGACCTCGATTGGACCTGGATCGTAACCGAAGCGTGCCGCCTCGGGATTTTTAAGATTTTGCAGGTTTCGCTTCTGGTTGTGCGGGAACTCTTTTTCCGTGAGTTGCCCGAGGCCGTGGAATCAATGCCAGTTGTTCGAGGCGCCGCGAAGTTGGCACACACCGTCGTGACGAAGCTCCAGAGCAATTATGGACCGGACACCGAGTCCCTGCTGTACTTCCGCGCCCAACTACAGACGCGAGAGAGATGGCGCGACCGGACGCAATTCGCGTGGAGACTCGCGACCACGCCGGGCGTTCAAGAGTGGAAAGCTATCCGAATGCCGGACCGTTTTTTCGCGCTGTACCGAGGCCTCAGAATTGCGCGCCTGATAAGAAGGTTGGTTAAGGGCTAGCGCGGCTGCTAGCTACAAGCCGCGTCGGCCTGCTCGTGCGCGTGGTAGCTGGAGCGTACCAATGGTCCCGATTCCACATGGCGGAATCCAAGCTGAAGCGCCTCGTCTTTCAAGTACTGAAATTCTTCCGGAGTGTAGAACCGCGCAATCGGCAAATGGTCGCGCGAGGGACGCAGATATTGACCCACAGTCAAAAGGTCGACTTCCCTCTCTGCCAGGTCGCGGAAGACGTCCACTAATTCCGTCATGGTCTCACCCAAACCAACCATCACCCCGGATTTCGTGACCATGCCAGGAGCAAATTTCTTTGCGTTCTCCAGCAACCGCAACGTGCGCTCGTAGCGCGCGCCGGAGCGGACCGCACGGTAAAGCCGCGGCACAGACTCTGTATTGTGATTGAGCACATCCGGCCCGGCGTCGAGCACGATCCGGAGCGCTTCATCGAGACCTTGAAAATCCGGGATTAGCACTTCGACGCGGCATTCCGGCGACACTCGACGGACCTCGCGAATGGTCTCGGCAAAAATCCTTGCTCCCCCAAGATTGTCGTCATCCCGGTTCACGCTGGTGATGACGGCATGTTTCAGGCCGAGCGTCGCCACCGCTTCCGCAACCCGCCGCGGTTCATCTAAATCGAGCGGCAGCGGACGTCCCTTGGGCACGGCGCAAAAGCCACATCGGCGTGTGCAGATCTCACCGAGCAACATAAAGGTCGCGGTGCGATGGTTCCAGCATTCGCCGATGTTCGGGCACTGTGCCGATTCGCAGACCGTGTGCAGTCCCAGGCCGCGCGCGAGCTTTTTCAGTTCGTGGAAGTTCTCGCCTGCCGGTGCCTTTGCGCGAAGCCATGAAGGCTTAGGCTGCCGCACGGGAGGCCCAATCTCAATTTGCACCAGCTGCGACGAGCTGCTCATGGGTCATATTCTACAGGAGTGCTGGCGTGAAGCCTTGACACGAGATTCAGCCGGACTGTATAGCTGTTGGCGTTACTTTGTTGTGAAATCGTGTACTAGCATCTTTTAAGCGAGAGCTCAGCAGATTTACGCATCCAAGTACCCGCGATGACTTTCTCACTCCGAGGTGTGGCCTGGACGGCATTCGCGTTCGCTGTAATTTTGCTAGTGGGCAGTAGCATTTTTCTGCTTCGCGCGACCCACAGTCTCTTCGATAGCGAAGCCCTGGTCTCCCATACTCGTGAAGTACAAACTGCTCTGGAGGGCCTCAGCTCTGAAGTTTTCCAACTTACCAACTCGCGGCGCGGTTTCGTTATTACTGATGATCAGACCTTCCTCGGCGACTATCACACCGCAGCGGCTCAGATTCCTGGGGATCTCGATAGTCTCCGTCACCTCACGACAGACCGGCCGGACCGCCAGCAGGAACTCAGCCAAGTGACCGACGACATTCAAGCGCTCTTGAATCTGATCAACGGCTCATTGAACGCCCACTTGGCACGAACTTCCAACAGAGAAATGGACATCCGTGTCACGCGGCAAACCGGTGCGATCGCAAATCGAGTGCAAGCCACTCTGCAGAAGATGGGCGGCGAGGAAGACCAGCTGCTGCGAGAGCGCCAGATCGCCTCTCGCACGAATTACCGGCATACCTTGCGCCTTATCTTTGCGTCTTTCATCATTGCCCTAATGCTGCTGATTGCGGAGATGTTCCTGCTCAGCTATGAATTCACCCGCCATCGCGAAACCGAGCATAAAGCGCGCCAAAGCCAGGAGATCGTTAACGCCTTTTTCTCTTCTTCCACCGTGGGTTTCGGCATTCTGGACTCGCATTTCTGCTACACCCGCATCAACGATGTGCTGCCGCGAATGGCAGGACTCGCACCGGAAGAGATTCTTGGCAGACCTGTTTCGAAAGTTTTCGGAGAGTCTGGCACACGCGCGGAAGCCGTCCTGCGCGAAGTGCTCGAAACCGGTAAGCCGGTTCTTGACCGCGAAGTGGAAGCGAAACCTGTCAGCAGGCCCGGCGACCTGCGCCACTGGCTGGTAAATTATTTTCCGATTCGCGAAAGCGGTGGAAAGGTTACGCAGGTTGGCGTCACCGCCGTCGACGTAACCGCGCGGCGAAATGCAGAAGACGCGTTGAGAAAACTGAGTGGCAGACTGCTCGGCATTCAGGACCAGGAACGCCGAAGGATTGCTCGCGAGCTTCACGACAGTTTGGGCCAATACCTGGCGGGGATGAAGATAGCCATCGATATGATGAGCTCGCGTTCGCCACAACAAGATCCGCTATTGATTGAATGTGCGGATATTCTCGAGCGGGCCATTGCCGAAACCCGCACCCTTTCGCATCTGCTGCACCCGCCGCTGCTCGACGAAGCCGGTTTTGCCTCGGCTGCCAGTTGGTTCGTGGCCGGATTTTCTCAGCGCAGCGGGATCCCGGTCTCTCTCGACTTGCCGGCAGATCTGCAGCGCCTTCCTGACGCGATTGAAATCGCCTTATTTCGCGTTCTTCAGGAGAGCCTTACCAATGTGCATCGCCACTCCCGCGCCAAGTCGGCGGAAATCAGCGTTGAAGTTGACGCCGAGCAGGTCACGATCGAAGTTCGGGACCACGGACGTGGTATGCCGCCCCACGTTATTAAGCAGGTCGAAGCTGAAACCAGCAAATTAGGCGTCGGGCTGGCCGGAATGCGCGAACGCATTCACGAACTCGGAGGAAGGTTTGGAGTCTCCTCCAACGAGCACGGAACCACCGTGCATGCGAGTATTCCGCTCGGTCTAGAGCAACCGCCGCCATTGCGAATCGGCGCCGAAAACTTTGCTTGACGCGGTTTATTTCGGCTTTGTTGGAAAAAGATAGTCCCACCCTTCGCGGTTGAAGAGTGGGGCTTTGAACTAACTTACTTTGCGGTCTTTCTGGGATTCAGGAACACGTTGAGACTCAGGACCGCCTCGTTGTGCGTCAGTTTCCTGGCCCAGCGTCCGGTTCCACTCTTCTACTTCCCGCTGTGCCTGCTCCTTGGCGACTCCGTACCTCTCTTGGATACGGCCCACAAGCTTGTCGCGCTGTCCTGCAACCACGTCCAAATCGTCATCGGTTAGCTTGCCCCAGCGGGTCTTGGCTTCACCTTTCAGCTGCTTCCATTTCCCTTGCACCTGGTCCCAATTCATGAGTCCTCCTGTATTTGCGTTCCAGAGAGAAGCCTAGCGGTCGACCACAGAAACAGGCAATACAGGGAACACCCCATTAGCAGAGAAGAAGAGTAGGAACAAAATCAGGCTGGCGTGAGTCTCTGGGAAGAGTGCTTGCGAAAAATGGGCGAGGGGCCAGAACTGACGAGAACTGCTGACTCAGAACTGCCGACTCAGAGCTGCTGACAGGGACTTACGTCTGATGCTCGCGCTCAGCTCTCCAAATACGACTCCACCCACTCTTTAACTTTCTTACGCCGCTCATCTCCGCGATCAAAACGCACGCCGAACGATTTGTCGGACGCCTTGATCCAACTCACATTGCCGCGGACCCAGACCCGGGGCAAAGTCAGCAGCGCAAACGAAACTTCCACCGGCAACCCCGGCGCAACTTCCTGCGCACATTTCAACGACATGCCGCCGCTGCTGATCTCTACGCTGCTGGCTTCAAACTGGCGATGGTTCGAACCGGCTATCACAGAAACCTGCGTGATCACCGGAACGCGGGCGTACCGGCGAAATTCGTGCAGTACCAGCATCTGCGTCGAGCGCACCAGCTTCAGCGCCGACGACCTCTCCAAGGGTTCGTGAAAAATTGCGTTGATCCCAAATTGTGAGAGATTCATCGCGTCTTTAATCGTGCCTCCCAGCCCATAAATCACCATACGGCTGTTAGACCGTGATCGGCGTGCCGACTCCAGCACCGGCGCAGCTTTGCTGCCTACGTGCACTACGCAGGCCTCAAATTTCTCGCTGGACAGTCGCTCAGCTTTCTCGCCGGTCATCGTCACGCTATCAATTCCAAATTGCCGGAAACATTCAGACAGCAGTACGCGGGAGTTTTCGTGCAAATCCACGAGCGCTGCGCGGGCTGAGAACTTTCTAGAGGGGGGTAGGGGTACAAGAGAGTTTCCCAAGGTATTCTCCATTAGCTAATCTGGTTGACTCCTACTAATTTGTATCGGCTGCCGCGGATTTCTTATTAGTTACTCGCTCTTGCTGAATTGCTTTTTCTTGTGCGCCGATCCACATCATTCCGCTGAAACCCCATTCTGGCGCGGGAAGTCGGCCACTGCAACTGTGCATTAGGACAGTGCGCAGTACAAAGGTGCCATTACTCGGATGACCATTGACGCGTTACGGGTAACAGCAAAAATTTCCGGCAAAACCAGAAGAAATCGTGAACGAAACGGCGCGGACGCTACAATTCTCGTTCTTTGTGCGGCGATTCCGGACTGTCATTTCTGGCGACAAAATTGCGTATCCACAAGTCAGCTTCGCTCGGGATTCTGCCCCGGTTCTCGCCCAAGCGATTACATAACCTGCTTCTTTGCAAAACGCACGCTCAACATTGTGCTGATTGCAGCGATGCCGGCGAAGAAAATAACAAGCGCTGAGTCGCGTCCGCTCGAAACTTTTCCCAACCGAAACAGGATGTAACCAACAACGAGATTAAATAGCGCCCAAACAACGTTCACCGTTGGCGATGACAATCCTTTACCCGGAGGATGAGCAAATGGAGTCAGTTCACTGTGATTTTTCCTTTCGATTGAGCGTCGCTAAAAGAATATTCCTGTCGGAAATGAAAAGCGTCTCTTAGGCCATCTCATCGAAGCCGAGGGAGTTGGGGGGAAAGGCACAGCTTTAAGAGTTTGTCCTGAGCGAAGTCGAAGGATTGGGCGCCCGGAGTTGATGTCGCTAAGTAGTGTGCGATCGCCACCACGCAGAAATCGAGGAGAGCTGGCAATGCCAGCCCTCTCCTCATAGATCAAGCTACTTCGAGCACGAATCGCTGACCATTTTTACATGCGTCACTTTCAGATGTCCGTGCTCGGTATTTTCCTTCGTTGCCCCGGTATCGTGGGCCATATCTTTGGTGTCTTCTTTCATGTTATGCGCCATTGCATTCTTCACGACTCCGGTCACCGCAACCGTATGCCCCACATGGTCCGCCAGCGCCACATTGCTGCTGCGCACTTCCCATGTGCTGCCGTCTTCCGCTTTCAGGTTAAACTCCTTAGCGTTATCGCCTTGCGATAAGCATCCCGTGATGGTTCGCGTGTCCGATTTGCCTTTCGTGTCGGCCGAATCGTCGGCCATCACCCACGCCGAAGCTGTACATGCCAGTACCAAGCACAAAAACAGGTTTCTCATGTTTGTTTGTTCCTCCTTAGAATTTTCCTGATTAACCGGAGATTCGATTCCCACCAACGAGAACGGGTTGTAGGAGGATAAGCGGGGCGTGAACGAATGGCGGTTCCAAACCTCAAGTTTTGAAGGATTTGACGCGCATGAGAACCGATTCACGGCCTCACTCATCCTCATACCCGCCTTCTTCACGCCCGATCCCTGATGAGCTTCACCAGCTTCTCCTTCACCCCCGGCCACTCTGCCGCAATGATCGAAAATCTCACCGAGGCGCCGGGGATAAAGTCCGCCGCCATCCGATGCGCCCGCAGAATCCCTTCACACTGTCCGCCAATGCGTTTGAGCGCAGCTTGTGAGCGCTCGTTCCGTGCGTCCGTGTGAAAGCAGACGCGGAGCACCTGCCATGTCTCGAAAGCATGTGTCAGCATTAGCAGCTTGGCCTCGGTGTTCGCGGCCGTGCGAATTGCCGAACGGGTCAGCCAGGTGTACCCGATCTCGCCGGCATCGGGAGTACCGCGGCCGTGCGAAGGATGTCCCTGCGGCCACCCCCATCGCTCCAGGTTCCAGAAGCGGGTGGAACCGATGACCACTCCATCATCCGCGCGCACGATCGCGAACGGCACAGCCGTACCCGCATTCCTCCAGGCCAATGCGATCTCAACGTACCTGGTCGCCTCGGCTTTGCCTTGTGGAACCGGACTCCACTGGTACAGCAAATGATCAACCGCGGCAGCCACGGCCAGCCCGTCAACGTGGCGATGATCCAACGGTTCAAGACGAACCCACCTGCCTTGCAGCACAAAACTTTTCGGATGTCATGACTCTCACTATGCAAGGAGCCGTTGCGCAGCCGCAAGGTGCAAACAAACAATCGCATTGACAATGACAATCACGCCGGCTGGCCACCGCGAGAGATATCTAACGGTGAGTTTGGGTAGCACGCCTGCCCTGAGCGAAGCCGAAGGGGCTTCAGCCTCGCATATTCGCACCCTCCATCGATGTCATCCTGAGCGAAGCATTGTCATTCGTTGGCGAATGAAAATGCGGAGTCGAGGGACCTTGTGTTTCTACTCGTTGCGAACCGCAATCCCGGGATCTTATTTCTGCCGCTCAGGGTGCAGGGGGTGCCCCACTTCTCGCCGGTTTTGCGAGAAGTGGGAATCAACTGAACCCTGCGCCACCGCGGAAGAGCGGCGCTTCAGCGCCGCGTGACGCGCACCCAACTTGATGTCATTCCGAGCGAAGCATTTCGCGTCTGCGAAATGCGAAATCGAGGAATCTGCTGTTTTCGTGCGTGCCCAAAGCAGCGGGCGCTTCTTCCGTCGCGCTTGGTCAAGGTCTGTTCCCGGTAGCACGGCTGAAGCCGTGCCGCACAATCGGCTTAATAATTGTCATTCCGACGAAACAGGATCATTCACTTCGCGAATGATCCTGCGAAGTGGAGGAATCTGCTGTTGAAGATTGTCGGCAATCCCACTCTTTGAAAACCGCAAAGGGTGGGGCAGCCTCATTTTGGGTCGTGCAGATGGGTTACAACCCATTGATTAAGATAAGTTATGCCCGTGAATAGAGAGAATCCGCCGCCTGGCATCGCCAAGAGCACCCATAAACTAATCTGGACGTCTATTGAAGGACATCGTCACGTTCGGTTCTTCTATGACGCGAAGGAACGAATCTCGGAGCCTCACGACTATGGTATCCAGAACGGACAAGTGCGCCTCCTCGTTTACCAGTTCGGTGGCGAGAGCAACACCGGGCGTTTGCCTGCATGGCGCTTGGTTGGCGTCGATGGAATAAGTGAACTCAAAATTCTCAGCACTACCTTCCCGGGGAACCGGCCTGCTCCATCAGGTCAGCACCACCACTGGGATCAAATTTTCATTCGCGTCGGCGAGCCGCAAGGCTGAGCAGCGTTGTATCGGGGCACGGCTTTAGCCGTGCCACCTACAATTCCGTTTCAAATTTGTCATTCCGAGCTTCGCATTTCGCGTACGCGAAATGCGAAGTCGAGAGCCTGCCCGTTTTAGCCGAAGCCCCGAGCGAAGTCGAGGGGGACTGACCAGAGGAGGGAGTCGAACGGGAATCTGCTTTTCGGCTATTGATTTGCAAAATTGTATTTGCCAGGCTCGCCCAGCGCGTCTGCCTCACGGTCCACCATCTCGCGCGTGATGCGAGAATTCTCGATCACAGTGTTGCCGTACGCGACGCTCCGCCGCTGCTGTTCCTTGTCTTCTGAAGTAAGGACAAACTTCTTTGCCGCCTCAAGCAGGTCTTGCAGGTATATGGTCATGGCTCGCCTCCGGACGAACGAGCTCCGGATAAACTTTCTAGCCCAAAAGTCCGTAAATCTGTGCTCGCCGCTTAAACGCCTCCTCCGAACCCTCGAGTATTTGGCAGGCAATCTTCTTTGTAGCGCCATCATCGATGGATCCATTAGCAACAATGCGGCTCTTTTCGCTTGTGCTCTTAAGGGCGATAATTTGCTCGGCATCGCCCAAAATTGCGATGTTCGCGTTATGAGTTACGACAATGATCTGCCGCCGTTCCTTTGCGCGCCTCAAGACGGGGACTAACGATTGGAAGATGAATTCACCGTCCAAATTGTCCTCCGGCTGATCGATAATCAGAGGACACTTACTATCCGATGACAGCATCAGAGCCAATAGGATCGATTGCTGCTGCCCCATTGAAAGCTTGGAAAAATCTCTGGAAACGAATCGCTCCTTGCCCGCCTCACTAATTTTCTTTGTAACAGTTATTTTCGGCCGATCTTGCACCACGCATCGCTCGAGCTGAAACCTGTATGGCGTCTCGTTAAGTCTCCTGAGAATAGACAGTGCGTCATCCTTATTGAAGACCCTTATTCCCGAGGACTCCAACTCCGTTAACGACGTTGGATCATTCTTGTCGATTGCATCAAGAAGGGCCGGGATAGTCACATTTTCTGCTATGAGCGTGGCCCTGGGCACTTGCGCGGTCCGCCAATCCATTGTGTTCTGGATGATCTCCGCGCCTTCGACCGATAATCCAGATTCCGCGAATTTGATACTCACCAGTAGGTCTCCCAACGCGCCTTCTAGCGCTTTGGTGCTCTTTGTCGCGTATGCGCCACGAACCACCGAAATCTTGCTCAAGAGAACGCGTCGTTCCTTAATTATTTGGACACGCTCCTGCCGAAGGCTGTTAAGGCTCTTCTCCCACTCAGCCAGTGTGACGAGCGCCTTCGTGTAATTTGCTTCGTCTGTCGCAAGTTTTCTGATGTTCGCCAGATCGAGCCTCACGCCTTCAGCGGCGAGTTCCTTCCGCTTCTGTTCTATCGTGTCCACAATTGCCTGCTCTTTAGCTTTCCATGTATCGACGTGGCCCTTGATCGCGGACGACAATTTACCAATTTCGTCCGCACTCCACTGTTCTGCCTTCTGCATCTTCCCTTGGAAATCCGTAAGGAGAATGAGGATTTGAGCAAATTGTTCTTTGCCAACCTCAAGGTCCTCCACTCGACAGAGCCCCTTTACCTTGGCAACGTCCTCGGAGATGGCAGCGGATTTTGCAGAGCCGGAAATGTCTCTAAGGCGCTTGTCAATCTGCTCTCGGAGGCTCCGTTCCTCCGCTACTTTCCGCTCTAGTCCAACAACCTCCTTCGCCTTAGCTTTTTCTAAAGCAGCGAGCTGTCTCTTGGTCACGTCCAGAACCTGTCGGAAATATGCGGTTTTGTTCACCTCGAGTTGCGCCTTCTCAATGCTGGTTTGATTTTCGAGAAGTCGCTGTCTTAGTTGATCGTCCTCTTCAACTAGCTTTTTAATTGGGATGAACTTGTCTAGATACTCCAGCAAAGAAACGGAGTCGTATCGGGCTTTAGCGCTGGTTTCGGCCGTTTCACCTTGCCCATAACTCTCGATTGGGAATTGTGTCGGTCCCCAGTCGCGATCATCAACGTTCACGGACACGTCCTCAATTCTGCGCTCGATCAGATGCTGATGTCCTGCTTCGTCGACCCAGACCAAGCTTAGAACCTCCGGCCAAATTTCCGAGTCTATGAGCTTGCTATCACTTACGCCAGGAGCGATGGTTCGCACGCATTCAAACACGGTAGATTTTCCGGCACCCCTGCCACCGATGATGCAATTCAGGTTTCGACTGAAATGTATCACCTGATCATGGAGGAAGTTCCCGTCTATTTTGAGTCCCATAATGTACGGGACAGACATCGGAATGTCGTCTTCCAAGCGAATGCGAGCATCCGCGTCCTGCAGCGCCACGCGCATACCATTGAAGGATGGATTGTCCATCTTTACTCGCGTTAGTCGCTTCGCACCCTGCGCGTTCTTGCCCAAAGTCGTCAGCGCGTGCGAATCGGAAAACATGACGCGAGCTAAAAACTGCTTCTCGCCGAGCCCTAATGCCCGTTGTCGTAGCCTTCCGAAGTTCGCGCGTTGCGGATCTTCGTCATCGGGAGAGTAGAGCATTGGGGCCGCACACGATTTCACCTCAAAGCCCAGGAGAGCCTTCTGGCAGAATATGTCCCGCTTGTGGTTTCCGTCTCCTGGAAGCTTCTGCTCTATTCCGCCGTCACCATCGACGTGTGCAAGGATTGCGAAGCCGCGCATTGGATCTATGCTTTTTAGGCAATCCAACATGGACGTCTGACACCGGGAATTCTGTGTTCCCCTCTCCTCTAGGTTAAGCTTCCCCCACAGGTTCTGCAGCGATAGAAAGTCTTGGAAATATACCAAGAGATGTCCTTCTGGAGTGGAAAGCTCAACGCCCGGAATGAACAACAGCTGCTTGCCGTGTGCCTCCCGAAGCCCCTCTTCAATATTATTGATCTCGTTGTGATCCGTAATGGCTATTGCCGAAAGCCGTTCAGCAACCGCGGTGCTGACTATTGACGCAGGAGTCATCAGATTGTCCTTCACATCATGAGACCCGCCGTAGGAATGGATGTGGAGATCGGCGCGCCAGAAGCGAGCGCCCGCTGCCAACTTGGCAATCTCGTCCGAAACACTGCTCATTTGACCTCCGAAAAAAAAAGAGGGACACGGCTATGAGCCGTGCCCCCTCGTGTTATCGCCTTTGTACGCCCAACCCTCGAATTTGTCTAGTTACCGCTCGGCTGCGCGAGAACCGCTGCGCTCGCGTAAGTCTGACGGATAGTAAACGCGCCATTCTGGATCGAGGAGTGGCTTAGACATTCCGTAACACAGGTAAAAGTCAAAGTGAGTACTAATACGCGAAAACAATCGCTGGTCCTTTGCGCTATATCCAGCACATTTTAGGTAAAAACCTATTGCCTGATGGTATGGATAGGTATAATCCAGTGCTTCAAGATCGCGCGCGAGGCGCGGCACAGAAATTCGGTCGCGGGTGGCGATGAAGGCATCTAGAACTCGACAGACTCCGCCAGCATACTGTGGCCGTACGGCCACGTCGATTAGCGTCCGTTCCAGCGATGTTACATCGAGTGCGCCGGTGCCGGGAGCATTTATTCTTTTAACTCCACGACGATTAGTGTTCTTGCCGTTGAGGATCGTGATCGCACATTCGCCAAGTTTATAGATCGACTTCGTGTGACGAGGCTGATTCTGAAAAGCACGGTCAATAGCCTCCTGCGTGAGGTTGCTATCGTTGGGCGGCTTCTCCCGTTGTTCGTGGTTTACGTAGATTTGCTGCTCGCTTCCACCCAAGCCATGTGCCCATAGTGCGGATCCATGCGACAGATAACAACCACGTTTTGTGGACAGCGCGATCGTCTCAGCGGCAACATCCTTCCCCCAAACATATCTCTTAATCGAGTCATAATGCGGACTCTTGAGCTCAACGAGCTGCATCGAACTGTTCTTCAATATCCACTCGGCGAACTCGTCTATTCCTACGCGCCGCGGTACATTCCAGGCACTCTTATATCGTCGTAGTATGCCGATGAAGTCAGAAGGCCAAAAAACGCGTTGGTGGGACGCTTCGAAAAAAAGTTGAATCTTATCCGCTTCAATTTTGTCTGAGAGTGACACAGATTGGTAATGTGAGCCGGTATATATACCTGCTCACATTACCAGCTCAGCCTTAATGGCGTGCAATCAATTTTTTCAGTAGTTCTCAAGAAACGGGTATGAAGGTATATATACCTTCATACCCGTTGGTTCAAATCCTAGCTGCACCCACTCGTGCTGCCGCAGCTCATGCACTTGTAGCAACTTCCGTTTCTCACCATGATTGAGCCGCAGACGTGGCAACTGGGCGCGTCTCCCAGGTCAACCACTGTCCGTGTGGCGCGGGCACTCCTGCCCGCGAATCCCTTCACACATAACCCTGGCGGACAAGAGTGTCCGCCCCACACGGCCGCTGCTAGCTACACCCTGATGTCGATCCGCAGCTCATGCATTTGTAGCAACTGCCGTTTCTCACCATGATTGAGCCGCAGACGTGGCAACTGGGCGCATCTCCGAGGTCAACCAATTCGGCGAGAGCGTCGGCGGCGTGGACCTTGCCAGTGGTCAGTGGTCGGTGATTAGTGGTCAGCGAGCCCGCACCCGACTCGCCGGGCGAGGACGCCCGCCCTCCATCACCCAAATCACCCGCTTCTGGCAACTGACCACTAGTCACTGACAGCTTGGGCCGCAGGTTCTCGAACAGCAACTGCTGCTGGCCGGTGAGGAAGCGCAACTGCAGCCAGCGGAAGATGTAGTCCATGATCGACTTGGCAAAGCCGATGTCGGCATTGTTGGTCCAGCCGCTGGGCTCGAAGCGGGTGTGCGCGAACTTCTCGCACAACAGCTTCAACGGCACGCCGTGTTGCAACGACAGCGAGACGGCGCAGGCAAAGCTGTCCATCAGGCCGGAGACGGTGGAGCCTTCCTTCGCCATAGTGATGAAAAGTTCGCCAGGGCTGCCGTCGCGGTAGAGGCCGACGGTGATGTAGCCTTCGTGTCCCCCCACGTTGAACTTGTGAGTGATGGACATGCGCTCATCTTCAAGACGATGGCGCACGGCCTTCGGCGGGGCAAGCATGTCCTGCTCTTCAATGACTGCGTGTGTGGCGCGGGCGCCACTGCCCGCGGCTTCCGCAGTTTTTGTTCCGGCGGCCGAGAGCGGCTGCGACTTCTTGCATCCATCGCGATAGACTGCGACCGCCTTCAGTCCCAGCTTCCACGCCTGAAGGTAGGCTTCCATGATGTCTTCAACGCTCGCCAGCTCAGGAAGATTGACAGTCTTCGAGATCGCTCCGGAGATGAATGGCTGCGCCGCCGCCATCATCTTCAAATGGCCCATATAAGCGATAGAGCGCGTGCCCTTCGCCGGCTTGAACGAGCAATCGAATACCGGCAGATGATCGTCTTTCACCAGCGGCGCGCCTTCGATGGTGCCGGTTGCGTCGATGTAGCTGACGATCGCGTCCGCCTGATCGTGCGTGTAGCCCAGCTTGAACAACGCCGTGGGCACGGTGTTGTTCACAATTTTGATCATGCCGCCGCCAACCAGCTTCTTGTACTTCACCAGCGCCAAGTCGGGCTCGATGCCGGTGGTATCGCAATCCATAAAAAATCCGATCGTTCCCGTGGGGGCGAGGACGGTGACTTGGGAGTTGCGGTAGCCGTGCTTTTCGCCGTGGGCAAGAGCTTCGTCCCAGCAAGCTTTCGAGCCTTCGAAGAGCGCGGAGGGCACATTGGTTTTGTTGATGTTGTTGACGGAAGCGCGGTGCATGCGGATCACGTCGAGAAATGGCTCGCGGTTGATGTAGAAGCCGGGGCAGGCGCCTCCGGGCATCGTGGCGGGAGCCGAGCTTTCATTGGGGCGGGCCTGGAGGGCCGCCCCTACACGGTCTGAGGTAAATCCGAGATTCGTATCGCCTAAACCTTTCTTGGTTGGTTCGGTTGCCGGAACCAGCGGCGGGCAGAGCTCGGCGATTCGCGAAGATTGCAGATATGCTTCGCCGCACATGATTGCGGTGACGCAGGCAGCGTAGTCGCGTCCGCCGTCGGAGTCATAGGGCAAGCCGCAGGCCATAAGCAACGCTCCGAGGTTCGCATAACCCAGTCCGAGCGGACGGTAATCATGCGAATTCTTCATGATCATTTCTGTCGGATAGCCAGCGTTGTCCACCAGAATTTCCTGCGCGGTGATCAGGATGTCCACGGCGTGGCGATAGGCCTCGACGTCGAAGGTGCCATTGGGCGCGAACTTCAGCAGATTGAGACTAGCAAGGTTGCAGGCGGAGTCGTCGAGGAACATGTACTCGCTGCAAGGATTCGACGCGTTGATGCGAGCCGTGTTCTTCGACGTATGCCAACGGTTGACGGTGCTGTCGTATTGCATGCCGGGATCGCCGCAGCGCCAGGTAGCTTCGGAAATTTTGTAGAGCAGGTCTTTAGCTTTGAAGGTGTGCATGGGGCGGCCATCTTTGACCGCGCGCGTGGAGAAGTCAGTGTCGCGCAGGACGGCATACATGAAGTCGTCGGTCACGCGCACGGAGTTGTTGGCGTTCTGGAAGAAGATGGACGAATACGCTTCGGAGTCGGGAGACGATCCGTCGTATCCAGCTTCGACCAGCGCGTGGGCCTTGGCTTCTTCTTTGGACTTGCACTCGATGAAGTCAACGATGTCCGGATGATCAACATTGAGGATGACCATCTTGGCGGCGCGGCGTGTCTTGCCACCTGACTTGATGACTCCGGCGAAAGCGTCAAAACCCTTCATGAAGCTGAGCGGACCGCTGGCGGTGCCGCCACCGCTGAGAGTTTCAGTGGCAGAGCGCAGAGGAGAAAGATTCGTGCCGGTACCTGATCCCCACTTGAAGAGCATGCCTTCGGTCTTGGCCAGTGTGAGAATCGAGTCGAGCGAATCGTGTACCGAATTGATGAAGCAAGCGGAGCACTGCGGCTTCTTGTATCCGGTGACGCCGAATTCAACACGGCCGAGGGCGGCGTTCCAGTGCCAGTTTTGGCCGTCAGAGTTGGGCTCAATACGGTCGCAGCCAACATTGAACCAGACCGGCGAATTGAACGCTGCGTACTGGCGGATGAGCAAGTGCACGAGTTCATCGTGGAATGTAGCGCCGTCTTCGGGAGTGCGGAAATAGCCTTGAGCCAATCCCCAGTCGCGAATAGTTTCGGCGACGCGGCCGACGAGTTGGCGCACTCCGGTTTCGCGCTGTGAGGTGCCGACCTCGCCGTGCAGATATTTCGAGGCGACGATGTTGGTCGCAGTCATCGACCAGTCCTTGGGGACCTCGACGTCTTTTTGCTCGAAGATGATTCCGCCCTTCGAGTCGGTGATCTGCGCCAAGCGCTTTTCCCATTCGACTTCGTCGTAGGGAGAGACGCCGGGCTTGGTAAAGAAGCGGCGGAGAGTCAGGCCGGGAGCTTTCTTCGCGGGCGAAGAGGTTGCAGTGTTGGCGGTCGTGATGTTTTGGGTTTGGGTCTCGGCCATGTTCTCTCTCCTGAGTTCAGTCGTCCCTACGGGACTCGTTCTTCTTCGTGTACTCACCCGGCGCTGAAGCGCCGGGCTATTTTCGTTCGCCCCTCCGGGGCTTGGTCAATTGCTCACCTGTGGCACGTCTAAAGACGCGCCCTGATAAAAAACTCGTGCCGTCCCTTGCGGGACTCGTCTTCTATTCTTTGCTTCCCCGGCATTTCCATGCCGGGCTTTCCTATGCCGCCGCTTCGCGGCTGTGTACTCAGGTCGCGAGATGGTCGAACTCTGGGTGATAACCGGAATCGAAGGCAATAACGGGCCTCTCAGATTCGAATTTCAATTCATTGCTCAGCGACGAAACGAAGATGTGACGGAGCTTGACACTGGATACAATCGCGTAGCTGACGTATCGTGGCGGATTGGCTCCTCGAAGCACAGCCTCTGCCGCCGACCGCAAGTTGTCCGCTTGCGCACAGCTGACTGGATAGGGAACATGCGTCCCGTCTGAATATCGAATGCCGGAAGGTACGCTTGGGACAGCTAACGCGAGTATGCCGGGATCCTGCGGCAATGCCGTGGCCTTAAGCGGGAGAAAGCGCCTGAGCGAATAAAGGCAATCCTGAAAAGAGACGACGTGCTCCTCAGAGATCCCATACAGGCGCATCAGCGACTCAAGCTCTAGCCGCTCCAAGTCAGGTTGTGAACCGAACGCTTGCTGTATAGCTCGCTCAAAAAAAAGCTTCGCATCTTCCATATCGAACTCCTTACGACTTCCGAATTCCGTGTCGAGCTGCGCTCGACCGGACAGCCGAGAGCCTGCCCTGAGCTTGTCGAAGGGGCGGCTGTCCCCAGATCAGTCTTTCTGTCCGCATCCAGTTTGCCCCTTTCAGAAGCCGGAAGGCAGCGGCTGCGAACGTTTTAATTCTGATACTTCCCGATCTTGAACTTCCGTGCCCCACGCGAATGAAGTGGAAGGCTCAGACTTGCGAACTACACACTCGCGGGCGAAACCCTGCCCTAGTGTCGAAGCGGTGTCACTACGCACAGACTCGCGGACAAGAATGTCCTCCACCCCATCCGTCGAAAACCGCGCCGGCTGGGGACCCCGGTCCGCGCCACACGGATCTTGCTGACCACTAATGCCCGATGCAGTCTCGGCAGATTCATGTATCCAGCGCTGGAAAACCGCGCTGGCGCTTTGCCGCTGGACTGGGTCTTCAATGACCGCGTAACGCGCGAAGCAACGTTCCGCAGCCAGGCGCTCACGCAAAGGATTGCCCGGCAGAAACAGACGACCCAAGGCCATGCCCAAGTCGTCGGTATCGGAAATCTGGAACAGCGCCAGCATGCGCTTGCCTACGGGCGAGGACGCCCGTAGCTCCAAACTCTCGGCTGTTGCCGCTATACGCTTAACGCACTCAGCACGATTGTGTCCGTCAAGAACAGCCACCGACCCTTCGACTCTGCTCAGGGCAGCCGCCCGTAGCTCCACGGACTCCCCTAGGGGAACAATCTCTTCTCCCAAGGCGAAGATTCCCGGCTTAGCGGGAGCAAGCAGCACGCTGAAGCTGGATTCGCAGCGGACCCAACTGGACCATTGCAGGCGGAGATGGTCGAAGCTCGTTGGGACGCCATGCCGGGCCAATGAACTCTCAACCAATTGCGAAATGTTTTCCATCACGCTCCCCTAAATCAGTTCCGGTTGAAGGTTACGTTCCCGGACAAGCAGAATGGCCTGGGGACGGTCGCCGCTATTAGTTTTGCAGGACGGAGCTGGGTCACCTCGGCCGCAAGCAACGTCCCATTTCTGTCTGCGATCACGCCCTTTCGGGTCGCGATTACCGCCTCTGGGATAGCAACAGTACTGCTGTATGTTGTGCCTGTCAACACCTAATCACTATATATTGTATCGCATTGAATTAACTGGGTGAATTCCCGGTCTAGGACGCTTTTTCCACATTGGCCCTTTAGATGGTTAGCGTTCCACGGTTTGGGAGCGCCGGCGGATCACTCGGCAAGGCGTTTTCCTGCCCCTCCAAAACTACGTAAACGTCCTCAAAAATCTCGCGGGGCGCGACACGGAGACCGTCGGAAGATTGCACTAGATAGTCTCCAGCAGCGCCACTGTGCTCCCGGCCAAGCACGTCGGTGAATGTGAGTGGTTCGGTGATTTGTTTGGCTTGAACGAGGAAGCGAGTGCGATACGTGTTCCAGACATCAGACATCTGCAGACTCCCGACGTCAGGTTTCAGAGTTTTCGAAGTTTCAGAGTTTCAGAGTTTCGAAGTTTCAAGGTTTCAAGGTTTCAAGGTTTCAAGATTTCAAAGTTTCAGGCCGGGCATTTGTTGCGCCCGCCAGAAACCACGGCTGGAGTTTTCGTTCGAAGTGATTGTGAATTTACGCGCCGAAGGGGGAGTGGTCAATTCTCAAATAGTGGTGCAGTCGCACACTGGTAACCCGAGTTTTTCGATTGCTATGCGACCACGCTAAATCCCCGTGAAAGCCGCTAACCACGCGGGTTTTGACGTTTTACGGTTTCACGTTCGCGTGCTGGAAGAATTGCACGAAATTATTTGGCGGCTGATTATCCACATGTCAAGCACAGGAAATGCAGAGAAGCGGTCAGCCATCAGCCGTCAGCAAAACCATGGCGTTGGAGTTGAAGGTAGTCTGGACGAACTGCAAGGATTGCTTCTGTGAGACGTCAGGTTCCTCTACCGCCCTCCTTCAGGAGAGCGGTTTCGGAATGACATCGCATATTAGTCGGCGGCTTTTTCTTTGGCGTTGCGGGCGAAGAAGCGTTCGATGAAATTAGTGTCGGTATGCCCAGCGCGGAATTCGGGATCGGCGAGAATTTTGCGGTGGAGAGGAATAGTGGTGTAGATGCCCTCGACGATAAACATTTCGAGAGCGCGCGACATGCGCGAAATGGCTTCGGAGCGGTCTTTGCCGCGGACGACAAGCTTTGCGATCAGTGAGTCGTAATAGGGAGGAATCACGCCCTCGGCGTATGCCGCAGTATCGATGCGAACCCCGGTGCCGCCTGGCGGATTGAATGCGGTGATCTTGCCGGCTGAAGGAGTGAATTTCTCCGGATGCTCGGCGTTGATTCTGCATTCGATGGCGTGGCCGCGGGGCACAATCGGACCCTGGAGCACGTTCTCAAGGGTCTCGCCCGAGGCCAGCAAGATTTGACTCTTTACCAGGTCAACGTCTGTCACCATCTCGGTGACCGGGTGCTCGACCTGGATACGAGTGTTCATCTCGATGAAGTAAAGCTTGCGGTCGCTGTCCATGAGGAATTCGATGGTGCCCGCGTTGACGTAACCTATCTCGGAAAGCGTCTTGCACAGCATCTGGCCGATTTCTTCGCGCAGCTGCGGAGTCACCTGAGTTGAAGGCGACTCTTCAAGCAGTTTCTGATGGCGGCGCTGAATGCTGCACTCGCGTTCGCCGAGACTCGCAACCGTGCCGTACTGGTCCGCCAGGATTTGAAATTCGATGTGGCGCGGGTGCTCCACGTATTTTTCCATGTACAGGTCCCCGTTGCCGAATGCGGCGGCCGCCTCGGACTGGGCCGCATGGAACAAGGCCGGGAGCTCTTCTTCTGAACGCACGATGCGCATGCCGCGTCCGCCACCGCCAGCGGATGCTTTGATAATCACAGGAAAACCAATCGTCCGCGCCCACTCGATTGCTTCACCCTCGCTACCGAGAACGCCCTCGGATCCCGGAAGAATCGGTACGCCAGCTTTCTTCATGGCGGCACGGGCTTTTTCTTTTTCACCCATCAGGCGAGTGACTTCGGGCGGTGGGCCGATGAATTTGATATTGCAGGTTTCGCAGACCTCGGCGAAATTCGCGTTCTCCGACAGCAAGCCATAGCCGGGATGGATGGCGTCGACATTGGCGATTTCTGCGGCGCTGATGACGGCGGGAATATTCAGGTAGCTTAGAGACAGCTGTGGCGGACCAATGCAAATGGCTTCATCGGCAAAACGGACTGGCAAAGAGTTGCGATCGGCCTCGCTGTAAATCGCGACGGTTTTGATTCCGAGTTCTTTGCAGGCGCAGATCACCCGTAGGGCAATTTCACCGCGGTTGGCAATCAGGATCTTTTTGAACATCGAGTAACTTTTTGGTCAGAGCGCGGGCGGGGACGCCCGCGCCTCCACAATCCATAACGTTTATGGAGACGCGGGCGTCCCCGCCCGCGCTCAGCATTATTTCTTTGGCCGTATCGCGAACAACTCCTGGTTGTATTCGATGGGCTGGCCGTTTTTCAAAAGAGACTTCACAATTTCGCCGGCCACGTCGGCCTCGATCTCATTCATTAATTTCATTGCCTCGACGATGCAGAGCACCTGGCCAACTTCGACTGAGTCGCCGGGCTTCACGAACGGAGGCGATCCAGGAGACGGTGATTCATAGTAAGTGCCAACGATGGGCGACTTGACCATGTGCAGTTCTTCTGGTGGCGGAGGAGCGGGCGCGGCAGGAGGCGCTGGAGTCTCGGGCGGTAGACCGGACGCCGGCGCTGCCGCACTCGCACCCTGCACAGGATGCGGGGCCGACACCGCGATAATCCTCTCGCTATGTGTCGCTTCCGGCGTCCCTCGCTTAATGCGCACTTTGACATCGCCGCGTTCGAGTTCGAACTCGGTAATGTCTTTCTCAATGAGGAACTCTACGAGTTCTTTCAGTTCTTTCTGGTTCATGCTTATGCGGTTCCCACCCTTCGAAACCGCCGAGGGTGGGACACCCTTTCACTCAATGCAGAGCACAGAAAAATGCGCGGTTCGCCGTCCGCGCACTCAAGGAAATTAACTCAGAGCGTCAGTAAATCTTTGGGACAGGCAGTCAGAATTTCGCAACCCGTCTCCGTCACCACAACCGTATCTTCGATGCGCACTCCCCACTTTCCGGGGAGATAAACTCCGGGCTCGATGGTGATCACCATTCCCGGCCGCAACACTTCTTTCTGGGCAGCAGCAATTTTTGGTGCTTCGTGAATTTCCAGGCCTAAACCGTGGCCCGTGGAATGGGTAAAAAACTCTCCCAACTTACGATTATAAAGCAGCTTGCGGGCTGCGTGATCGACTTCGGCAGCAGTTCCTCCGGGCTTTACAGCGTTGAGAGCTGCCTGTTGGGCCTCGCGGACTGCCTCATAAGCCGAGCGCGCGTCAGATTGCGGACGACCCACGTACACGGTGCGTGTCATATCGGAACAATAGCCCGCGAGTATAACACCGAAATCGCAGACCACGAACCCCTCTGCTGGAATCGGGGCACTCGAGGCGCGGCCGTGCGGGAGAGCCGACCGTTCCCCTGCCGCGATTATGGTGGGAAAGGCCATCTGGTCGACGCCGGCCTGGCGCGCCGCAAACTCGAGTTCGCCTGCGACTGCCGATTCGGAAATTCCCGGCCGCAACTTTCCTGTCAATTTGCTGAATAATTGGACACCCAACTGGCACGCCGCACGAATGGAGGCAATTTCTTCGGCGTCCTTGATCATGCGCAGCGGCTCGACAATTGGCGGCGCGGCGACGAGGCTCGCGCTTCGCCCAATTAGCTTTGCCAGTTGAGCCCGCTCGGCAACGGTCATGTGCGCGGATTCGAAACCGACGCGGCGCAGACTGGCATGTTTTTTCAGCCACTCCGCGGCTGCCGCCAAAGCTGCCTTCTTCACAATTTTGACTTTGGCCCCTTTGACTTCCTGTTTCGCCTGTTCGGTGTAGCGGCCGTCGGTGAGCAAGACTTTGTCCCGCGCAGTGATTACCAGCACGCCCGCGCTGCCGGTGAATCCGCACAAATAACGGATGTTGGGAAGATACGAAACTAGAAATGCGTGGAGACGGCGTTCCGCAATTGCGGCCTGAACCTGGCGCAGGCGGAGATTGTGGTCCATGAACACGAGTGTAGCAATTCGCCGATTGGTCTCTTTTAGGATTTAGACATCCTGGTTGCGAGCTGATGGTCCTTAGGAAAACTTGGCCTTATTTCTACAGGCCAATTTCTAACATATGTATTCTCATTGACTTACGAGTACATGGATATCCTGAGGTTCTTCAGGACAGATGTGAGATAAACTTAAAGAGGTAGGTTTGCCGCAACCGCGGCCCCCAGGTGAATGGATGACGAGTGAAGTTGACCGCTCTTTGGACAACGATACTTGCCGGAAGTTAATTAGCCTTGGTTATGCACGCTCCAACCGCGTACGTCTGTATGGTCAGGAACTCCAAATAGTTTCCGATCCGTTCCCGCACGACGAAGGCGGAATCGCCATCGAGGTGACGGGAAGCAGGGAGCCGGGGACGCGCACGATGCGACTACCGTTGTCGGTGGTACAAGTGGCACGCAAGCGGCCTGAAAAGCGCGTCGCTTAAGAATTCCCGAAATAGGACTACATTTCTCCCGAGGTCGCTACCGCGATCTGGCTGACAGCGAGACCTGGCTGTGCGCTTACTGTGCCGCTGTTCCCTTTGCCTTCGGAAAGACGCGAAATCATACAGACAATTAACTACCCGGAGGCCAAGGTACTCTGGTGACTTGCCGCCCCCCAAAGCCGCCCCTAGTGTGAAGATTCGCACTTACATCGGCAGGAAATCTGGCGGGTAATCGGGGGAGATATGTTTCGTAAAAAATGGCTATTGGTTGCAGGCATGGCACTGTTTTTGTGCTTGTGGCAAAACGCAGCCTTTGCTGACCATGATCATGATGGTGGTGATGAGGAACACGGTCACGGACAGGGACACGGGCATGGTAAGGGCCACGAAAAGCACGACCGCGAGGGGGACGGGGACCACGATAACGGTAATCATCGTGGCCACTATCGCGATCACGACCGCGAGCTCCACGACTGGTACCGCGGTCACGAGGATCATCTGCCGCCGGGTTTGGCAAAACGCGATTACTTGCCACCCGACCTTGAGCGTCAGCTGGTAGTGCGGGGAACCTTGTCCGTTGGCTTACAGCGGAGAATGCATCCCTGTCCGAGAGACGTTGAGCAATACTTGCCGCCAGCGCCGGTGGGATATGAACATACCGTTATCGGCGGACATATTGCGCTGGTAAACCGGAAGACGTTTCTAGTGCTGGATGTGTTTCAGTTTTAAGCTCTGAGGAAATAACAAGGCTGCCCAGGTTTGGATAATTGGGCAGCCTTTTTGTTTTCAGACGAGTTCGTTCGTTGCGTGCGAAGTCCCGCTCTCAGCGTGAAGCCCGAGACCGAATTAGCCGTGCAGCAATCCTTCGTACCAGTTGCTCCCGCGGGTCTCGGCGACGTCAGCCAGACGCTCGCCGATTTGCGAGGCTATTTCGAGCAATGAAGTGCCACGGTCGATGTAGTGTGGCAGCTTTTCTCGGATATCGGCGAAGGTCTCCGGATACTCAGAGGCCAGTGCCGCCAACGCCACTCCTCCGAAAATAAATCCGCCGGTGCGATTGCCCTTTAGCAGAAGAATGGCAGCCACACCTGCTGAACCTGCCAGCACAGCTTTCTTCCAGTTTTCCATCGGTCCTCTCCGGTTAGCGGGGACTCTCGATCGTGTTCCCGCGCGTTGATATGTTCTGCTCATAAATGTCTCGATATACTTGCGAGTCTTCAAACTGCAAGTCTGGAGAACTTGGATGCGCAAAGTGAGTCGTACGATCTGGGTAGCAGCCCTGCTTTTTTGCTGCATTTCCGTTTCGGTTGCTGCAGAACATAAGCCGCGGGCGCGTGATTTGGGGGTGCCGTTCGATGGGAATCCCGGGCCGCTGAATGCGATCACGGACGTGAAAGGCGTGGAGGTCGGCCACACCACGCTGATCTCGGGCGAGGGCGCGCTGAAGGTTGGAGTTGGCCCGGTAAGAACTGGAGTTACGGCCATTCTGCCGCGCGGCAAGAATTCCCGCGATGCCGTGTTCGCCGGGTATTTCAGCCTGAACGGCAATGGGGAGATGACGGGCGCGCACTGGGTGGAAGACTCGGGCTTTCTGGATGGCCCGGTGATGATCACGAATACTCACAGCGTCGGAGTGGTGCGCGATGCGGTCATCCGCTGGAAGGTGAAGCGGGGCGATGCCGACGCGGAGGGTTACTGGTGGTCGCTGCCGGTGGTGGCTGAAACCTGGGATGGCGATTTGAATGACATCAACGGCTTTCACGTCACGGCTGAAGATGCAATCCACGCGCTCGACTCAGCCCATGCCGGGCCGGTGGAAGAGGGCAACGTGGGCGGCGGGACGGGGATGATCTGCAACGAGTTCAAGGGCGGGGTCGGAACTTCGTCGCGCACACTCAGTACGAAAGACGGAGGCTACACGGTCGGAGTGCTGGTGCAGTGCAATTACGGCGAGCGCGAGCAGTTGCGCATTGCCGGGATTAACGTCGGGCGCGAAATTCCCGCGCAGAAAATCTGGAAAGAAGACACCGGCTCGATCATTGTCGTGGTCGCAACCGACGCGCCGCTGATTCCCACGCAGTTGAAGCGCATGGCGCGGCGAGTGACGCTTGGACTCGGACGCGACGGCAGCTACTCCGGTAATGGCTCGGGCGACCTGTTCATTGCGTTTTCGACTGCCAACCCGGGAGCGATTGGGCCCAAGGGACTTCATCCCATCACCATGATGCCCAACGACGAACTCAATCCGTTATTTCTTGCGACCGTGCAGGCGACTGAGGAAGCGGTGGTCAACGCCATGGTCGCCGCCGAAACCATGACCGGGATCAACAATCACAAAGTGATCGCACTGCCCCACGATCAGCTGCGCGCAATTTTGAAGAAGTACAACCGGCTGGTGCACTGAGGCGTAGGATTCAATGGCTTAAGCGTGGTCTTGGTTCTCCTCTTTCTTTTTCCAATTCCGCCTTAATTGCGGCATGAGGAACTCGAACTAGTTTCCGCATCGTGCGGTCAAAGTTATCGCACTCATCTGTTGCTTCGTTTTGCCTTTGCACGTTTTGCCCTCTTTTTCTTTGATCGAGATCGTTCTTTCCGTGGAGGTGAAAATTTCTTAATTAGCACCTCGTCTAACAGTGACTCATGTCGGTGTTCTTGGCGGCCTCATCATTTGCGCCTTGCGAAACGTATATTGTCGTTATTTCTTCTAGTCCCTCGTACAGTTGGGCGTCAGTTATTCCATCAACATCCGCCGCAACCAAGTGTCCTGGTGGACAATAAGCATTCTTTGTTACGGCACATGACACATAGCGGGCTAAATAGAATCGAACGTTGCGCCTCAACACATTGTCTTGGTCAAGGGGGTCCAAGAAGGCATCAACGCGCCGCAATATTTTTACGCATCGTAGGTAAACCTCAAGGTCGAACGGCCTATATTTGTTGAATAGTTCCGATTGAACGACCTGCCTGTAGTCATCCACTCCGAAAACAGACCATCGTCGTGAATCCTTTACGACATAATCCCTGGGCCTGCCTCGCGCGTCTGTTGGTTTCCTCAACATAATCGCCACGACTGCCTGAACTAAATACAAAATACTCACAATCTTGGATATGGGTTTCCCTTGATCTCTGTAATGCCCCTTTCTCCGGTCATAAAATAAGCCGTTCTTCTCGAAGAACGCGTCTATCTGCTTATGCAGTCTGCTGGTCGAAATGAGGGCTTCCGGGGGCATCCTGTTCTGGTTGTTTGTGGCCCTGATTATTTCATCTCTCACTTCCGGCTCTTGGTTCTGAATCACTCGAACCAAAATTCGGCGCGCATCTATCTCTGGCTTTACGATGGCCGATGTAAAGTAATCGAAAATTCGCCGCGACGTTTGGAGGCCGTTCACAATTTGCGGGTCGCGTATTTCCAAATCGCCCGATAGATACGCCTTGGGCGTTAGAATTGTTATTCCATTGTTCAATATCCAGAACTCAGGCTCATGTTCTGTCGTCAAGGTTGCAGTAATCGCTGTATTGATAGCGGTGTTCTGGAAGTAACCTCTGACATTGTCGTCGAAGATTGATTCATTTAGTTTCTCTGGGTGCTTGTCGTCCCGCAAAAACTCGTAAAACGTTCGGAGGGTGACTAATCCTATCCAGCCTTCTTGAGTATCTATGGACTTCTCGAAATGAAGTGTTTTCTTTGAAGGCCGTCTTACGAGTGTTTGCTCATAGAGGGGTAAGGCACCTGCGAAGTTGAAGGGTTTAACGATTGCATTTCTAAAATGAGTTGCCGCTATCTTTGGCAGTTCTTGTGCGGATCGCTTGGCATTCTCGTCCGGTTCTTCATCACAGCGCGTTACGTAATAGTAGTCAACAGAAAGGTTGGCGTGCGCCATGCCTTTCATCTTTGCCTTGAACGTTGACATCAAGTCCGCGAGTTTGTCGCCATAGTTGTATCGGTACTCCGACCTTGTTCGTTTCAGATCAAATAGGTCATCAGTGAATCGCCCGATTTTATCTATAGCAGTCGGGGAAAACCCAGCAGTTTCTTTGATCTGCATGATGACGACATCTACATCGTTCTCGCTGCGGCGATCTACGTGAGAACTGTCATCCGCCAAAACCTTGTTTATGAAGAAATAGAAGGCGTCTATGCCACCATCATCTCCGCTGCCAACCAGGCCTCTTACTATTTCGTCATCGTTGAGCGAGTATTCTTTAAGGAACTGTTCGGCGCAAAAGAACTCAAACGGATTGGCCTTCAGCGTGGTTTCCGCAAATCTGTTCTGTCGCCAGTCCTCGTAAAAATCGTTTAGCGCAAGTACTTCATTCTGGCCCATGCCCCCTCCAATCCGGCTCATAGTACACCTCGGGCATTCCGAGGCGCACTACTCCCATCTTCGTCATCCGGGGCCTGGCCGTTCCCCAAATACCGGTTAAGCTATTACCTCTGAGGCTGCCCACCCCTTCGACTGCGCTCAGGGCAGCCTCTTCGGTGGTGTCTAAAAAGCGAGCCAGCCCGCCGTCAATCAGCGAGTCTACGAGCTAGGAATTGAGCTGTGTTTTGGAAAGAGCAACCGGCTCGGTAGTATAGTTTTGCCCATGAAACTGTCCGTTCTTCTCTTCGCGCTGACTTGTCTCTTGATAGTAAACGGGCAGGAAAAGGGCTCCAAAACCAAGCCCCACCAAAACAATTCTCAACTCGACAAGACATCTGTCACGCCAACAATTGGGGTTAACGCAGTAGATCAGAAAGCACCCGCACGGCAAGAAAAACCAGCCGCAGAGCATCCGAATGGCTATCTCAGTCGTTTACTTTCTCCAGAGAACCTGCCCAATGTCGGCCTGTTCGTCATTGGAGTCATCGGGATTCTGGTAGCAATCTCTACTTTGAAGGACGTGCAGAAACAAACTAGGAATACTCAGATAGCTGCTGAGGCCGCGTATCTGAATTCCAAAGCTGTTATCAAATCGGAACGGCCTTGGGTTACGGGAGGTGAAGGACGCGATTCTTTCAGGCTCTTTGGGAATCCCGCTCTCGTACCAAGATTCTGGCTCGCCCTCAAGAACTCCGGAAGGACCCCCGGTAAACTGGTTAGGGTCTTGATGAAGTTTGAAAAGCGAAGCAGCATTGATGACTTACGCGGAATTGAGCACGATCTTAATTTCAGCGACATTTGCCCGATCCCTTACGTCCTCATCATTCCCGGAGATAACCCTTTTCAAATAAGTTGTACTATCGCGGGAGATCAGCCGTTGAGTCCAGAGGAAATTAACGAGATCAGGGATGGCGATAAGTTTCTTGTCGTGTATGGAGTGATCGAATACGAAGATGTTTTTGAAACCCCCGAGACGGAACACAAATCGGGGTTTTTCTTTTACTACGCCTACGGAAGCCCGACTAGTCACGGGTTCCAGACTTACTACTCCGCTCACCCCGACTATTTGCAGGTGACCTAGCAACAAGACAAAAAATCAGTCCGAGGTTCCCCAAAAACTAGCCTTTCTCCCAATAAGTCCCGGTTGACCAGGTTTTATTAGGCAAAGCCGCCGAGGGGTTACCAGCTGGCGGGCTGCCCCACCTTTCCCAAATACCGCTTGAGCTATTACCTCTGAGGCTGCCCACCCCTCGACTGCGCTCAGGGCAACCTCTCCACGGGACATCTCGTTCTAGGCATCACATTTTTCCTTTTGTACAGAGACCGGCAAAGGTGGTATTCATGAATGGATCTTCGTCTTCAAGGGTCGGACACGGTCACACCTTGGCGGAGGACTGCCTGTGTCCTGACCGTGCGGATATAAATCCTCGATACAAGCGCCTGTCGCGAGGCCATCCTGAAAAAGGGGAATGAGCCATGCGATTTTTGATCCCTTTGGCTGTCCTGAGTTTTATTCTCAGTCTTATCCTCGCTTCTTCTGCCTCTCGTTCGACGGAAGCACCTACCGGTTTTGACAACAAAAGCAACGGCGTTGCCGACGATACGACTCATCAGGCCGATCAAACGAAATTCGAGGAAGTCGAGCAGCTAAGCGATGGCCTCGGGCCGCTCTATAACGCGCAGTCCTGCCGCGAATGCCACCAGAATCCAGTTTCAGGTGCTTCCTCCCAAGTCACGGAATTACGCGTCGGCCATCAGGGGCCCGAGGGACACTTTCGCACCCCGGAGATCCCGATCGCTCACGGAGCCGAAGTGATCTCTGGGCGGTCTCTGGTGAATGATCGCGCTATTTGTCCCAACGCTGCTTTTCCTGACAAGGAGATTCAAGAGCGAGTTCCGGAAACCGAGACGATCCGGACGTTTCGCCTTTCTTTGAATCTGTTGGGAGATGGCTTCGTCGAGGCAGTTGCCGATCAAACCCTCATCGATCTCGCCCAGCAACAATGCAAGTCTTCACATCGGAGAATCTGCGGACAGATTCTCCAGGTCCCTATCGTAGAAGCTCCCGGACAAATGGGCGTAGGCAGGTTCGGTTGGAAGGACCAGCAAGCGAGCCTGCTATCGTTTGCCGGAGACGCTTACCTCAATGAGATGGGCATCACAAACCGCCTTCAACCGGATGAAGTAACCAAGCTCTGCAACACGGTTTCGGAGCCGAATGACACGCCAGGACCGGACGGCCTCTCAGACATTGATCACTTCGCCCGGTTTATTCGAGCCACGAAAGCGCCGGCGCGTGATTCCCAGCTCGCGAGCAGCGCGGTTGCAAAGAAGGGCTACGGTTTATTTGACAAGATCGGTTGTGCGGCTTGTCACGTTGAAACATTGACCACTGCTGCCGCAGGAACCAAGATCAACGGCGGAACGTTTACGATTCCGGCCGCGCTCGGCTCAATCACATTTCATCCGTATGGAGATTTCCTGATGCACGACGTCGGCACCGGCGACGGAATCCTGCAGGCAACCCGGGAGCACTACGGGCACAAAGTCTTTCAGATGATGTCGGGATATCTTTCAAAGCAGGACTTCGAGAGCAGCCGGAACAAAATACGCACCGCACCTTTATGGGGAGTCCGTTTGCGTCCGCGATTGATGCACGATGGCGCCTCTCTAACGCTTCGCGACGCGATCCAGCGGCACCATGGCGAGGCAAGCCATGTAAGTCAGCAATTCGACAAACTGAAGCGGGAGGACCAGGAAGCCATCATCGAGTTTTTGAAGTCTCTGTAAACTCCCTGGGGGCTGCGGCTACGTTCGCGTTCGTGGTCACACACCTAGCGGAGCAATGCCTAGGGTCTTTTTACGTCAACTGTTGTGAGCGCTTTCCACTAGACGCCGCACCTCCTCCTGAAGAACCATCACACGTTGATACTCGCGCCCTTTGGCGAGGCCCATAGAAATTTTTTCGTTCCGGTGCCGCATCGGACTGGGGAGGTGTACTCGCACGCTGGCGTGAATTTCTCGCACGCCAGTTTCTCGCATAATGCGACGTACGTTGGACGCGGTGATTCCGCCTCCCGCCATGATCGCAATTCGCCGGTCTGCGGCTTGCACCAGCTTCGCAATCGCGGGGATTCCATCTTCCACTTTCTGCTCGCCACCTGATGTCAGCACGCGATCGGCGCCGGCCTCGATCACGGCTGCCAGCGCCTTACTGAGTTCGCGCGACATATCGAACGCGCGATGAAATGTGGTTTTCATTGGCCGTGCGAGCTCAATCAATCGCCGAGTTCTTGCACCGTCGACCTCCCCATCTTCGTGGAGAATGCCCAACACAATTCCATCGGCGCCGATCTGCTTGGCTGTGAGCACGTCCTGCTCCATGGTCTCAAACTCCTCGGCGGTGTAACAGAAGTCGCCGCCGCGCGGACGAATCATTACGCAAAGATCGATGGCAACCTTGTTGCGCACGGTCGAGATTAATCCGCCGCTGGGAGTAACGCCACCCTCGAGAATGTTGCTGCACAGCTCGATTCGACGAGCGCCTCCACGTTCCGCTGCGACAGCGGATTCAATCGAGTCGGCACAGATTTCGAGAATTGCGTGATCGCTCATTGAGCTTTCTGACTCGGTTCGAGCTCCGTCTTCAGCTTCATATGCTCTTATCCGAGCATTATTCTGACTCTGTATCTAAGCCCGTGTTACCCACCCTTCGAACACCGCGAAGGGTGGGGCAGCCTCTCAGTGGTGTCGCAAAGGTGGGCCAGCCCGCCGCCCACTGCTCGCACGATTTGGTACCGCTGACGAATTCCTCGCTGGCTAAAGCCAGCTCGGAGTGACAGAACTAAAACCGCATGGCGGCACGAGTAAACTCGTGCCCTTCCCGCCTGTGCCCTTCCAGTTCGTGGCCTTCGCGCGTGCCCTTCCCGTCCGCGCCCTTCCCGTTCGTGCTTCGCGTTCCTGCCATTTCCGCTCGCTCCTCCGCACTTGCGCCCCTCCCGTCCGAAAACTGGTCTTCCCGAAAACTGGTCTGCCCAAAATCTAAGCCGCAAATTTGTATCCCAGGCCTGGCACCGTCAGAATTAACTTCGGTTGTTTGGGATTTTCTTCAATCTTCTGGCGCAGGCTGGCGACGTGGACGTCCACGGTCCGGGTGAAGGCTTCGCTGCTGTAGTCCCAGACTTCCTTCAGCAGCAGGTCGCGGGAGAGGGTCTCGCCCCGGCGTTCGACCAAGTAGCGCAAGAGCTGAAATTCGCGGGCGGAGAGCGGCACAATTTCGCCGTTGCGCTTTACTGAGGTTCCGCGCAGGTCGATTTTTAAAGAGCCGAACTGGTGGGCTGCGTCGCCTGCAGCGGGAGCTTTGGCGCGCCGCAGCAGAGCCTCAATTCTCGCCAGCAGTTCCATGCTGTCGAAGGGCTTGGTCAGGTAATCATCGGCGCCGATCTTCAATCCGAGAACTTTGTCGATGGTCTGGCCGCGCGCGGTCAACATGATGATGGGGAAAACCAGGCCGGCCATGCGCATGTCGCGGCAGACATCGAAGCCGTTTTTGCGGGGCAGCATGATGTCGAGGATTACAAGATCGAAGGAATCCTGTTTGGCTTTGCGGAGGCCTTCTTCTCCGTCGAGGGCGTGATCGAACTTGTAGCCTTCGCTTTGCAGGCGGTCCTCGAGGGCCATGCGAATGACCGCGTCGTCTTCGACAATAAGAATTTTTTCGTGCATGTTCAGCGAGTACCGGCAGCTTCCACCGGAGCGCGTTCGGAAGCCGCTTCCGGAGGAGATTTTTTCTCTGCTGGTAAATGTAAGCTGAACGTGCTGCCTTTGCCCAGATCACTTTGGACCATCAGTTTCCCGCCCATGGCTTCGGCAATGCTCTTGACGATGGAGAGTCCCAAGCCGCTGCCGTGAATTTGCTCAGCGGCAACTGCGGGACTGCGGTAAAACGGGTCAAAAATCTTTTTGAGATCGTCGGGACTGATTCCCAGGCCTTTGTCTTCGACGGCGATGACCACTTCGGGGGCGGAGTTTTGCATTCCGCTTACGGATGCACGAATTCCGATCCAGCGGGCGGTGCCTCCATATTTGGTCGCGTTGATGATCAGGTTCTGCAAGCATTGAGTCAGGGCTTTGAAGTCGCCCCACACCTGCGGCAGATCCGAATCTATATTCTGTTCGATGCGAACTCCGGCGGATCGGATCTGGATGACTGTTCCGTCCAGGCTGGCTGCAATCACTTTGCCGACGTCGAGCCACTGAAAATTGTAAATGCGGCCTCTTTCGGTGGAAGAGAACAAGAGAATCTCTTCCACGAGTTCGGCCAACTGTTGCGCCTGGCCGAGGATCGCCGCCCCATACTGCACCGCACGTTCCTTATTAGTGACCAGCCCGTCAGCGATGTTTTGCGCGGATGACATAATTCCGGTGAGCGGAGTGCGGAGTTCGTGCGAGACGCTGGCGACGAAGTCCATTCGCAGCTGCGCCAACTGATGGGCGCGCCTGACGGAGATCACCATGGTGGCGATCATGGCAGTCAGGACCAGGAGCACTCCGAAATCCACCGTCAAGTTACGGCGATAAAGCGCGGCAACCGCAGCTTCCACGGAACCTTTGCTATGGAGCGCAATCAGGGTCCAACCTTGGTCTTTGGAATTGGAGTTGTAACGAATCGGCTCGAGTCTTAGCGGGCCGTTTTGGCCGCGGGCCTCGGCAAATGCGCTGGTGGTTGCGCTACGGCTAATCGAATTCTGTATCTGAAACTCCCGAACCGCGGTGGACACCGGCACATCGCCGGTGGAAGCTGCCGAGTCACCGGACGGCACGCTGGGGGACACGCCGGGCGGCCCAAAAACATTCAGTTGCACGTCAGGCACCGGATCATTGCGGAGACCGAATCCCGGCGCCGACGAGTAGAGCACAGTTCGCCGTTTACCCAGATCGACGAGCGCGACGCGGTAGCTGAGCTTCCCATTATCTCCGAACTCGCCCTCCACAAGTTGCGGAAGTATGTTGTGCGCCAGATCATTTGGGTCGAGTTGCACGATCAGAAACGAAACGCTGGCGTCCGGGCTTCGAGTTGGATGAACCAGAGCTGGGACATTTTCATCCACAAACCACGGAAATGATGCCGGCTTAACGTAGGCACCTTCTTCAGCCTCTTCCTCCGCCTCGCCGGAATTTAATGGAGAAAGAGCCGGCGCAAGCTTCACCAGGTAATCGCGTAGGTTAATGAAGTTTGCCGGCCATTCTGCCGGGCGGAACTTCGCTTGGCCATCAGCCAACTGGAACAATTTGGGATGCGGACGGTTCGCGTCCTGATAAACAAAAATGCTGGTGACTAGTGCCGGATGACCCGCGGTACCACGCACAGGCACAGACTCAGCAGCATAGTGCTGCAGATCCGACTCATGGGAAGACGAGCGCGCTGGTGTAAAGACGTTGCAAATCGGAGCGAGCACATCTTCGAGCCCGCGACGAATCCTCATCAGCGAGGTCTGCGCCTCCGTCAGCATCTGCTGTTGCAGGACATCGCGGAGCTGGCGGTTGGCGCGAAACTGCAGCAGGCCCAACAACACGAGGACGAATCCCAGCGCGGCTCCGGGAAAATACCAGCGCGCGTTCTTCGAAATGCGAAATCGGGTCATAGAAAACGTAAGAGAAAGCGTCCCCTTCAACTTCCAAATACAACTTTAAGCCCTGGTCGCGATGATCACGTAAATTCCGTGTAAAGTGCGCGATTTTGGGGCACTCCAATACGCACTGCATAAGCGGTTTTGCTGCTTTTCGTGTGCAGATTGCGTATTGGAAAAGTTTTACCTGAGGCTTACAGCCTTCTTACCCCGGGTGTGCCGGCTTTCGGCTCTAATCGTTAAAGCTAATCAAGCAAAAAACTGGAGGCAAGTCATGAACAAGATCATTTTGAGCGCCCTGGCACTTTTGGTAATGACGGCGTCGGCATTCACGCTGCGAAACGGAAGCGCTGCACCAGCAATCCCCGGCAATCCGGAGCTCACGACCAACGGTGCCTTCCGCGACGGAGTTTATACCGGCAAACTAGCCGGCGAGAGCGGCGACCAGTATCACGTTGCAACTGCGCGTTGGGCGACGGGGTATGACCGAGTCCGCTTTGCGGCCGGTTATGACCAAGGATATAAGGCGCAGCTGGCACTGCGCGCCGCGAAATAAGATCGCCGGTACTCTCCTAACTTAGAGGCGATTCGGGCCGGTGATAGATCCCACCATGAAAGCGCATGGTGGGATCTTTTTTGTGCTCAACAGGTGCTGGGTTCTGCTTCAACCAAGGGTAGAACGCGAGCGATCGAATAGGAAATAGTTCATGTCTCGTGATGTACCAGCGGAAATAATTGTGTACTCCCGGGTCGTACTAAAGACGTCTTGACGCACTTTCGCCCCACACCTATATTCCCAATCAGAGTTGAACACTTCGAACAGTAACGCGCGTAACGTGTAGTTCCACCCTCGGGCCTTGATGCCCAAGGCACATTCCGCGAGCACCGCTGGTTGGCGCTCGCACGAATAGCAAGCCTTCGCACGCGCCTTTCTCGTCCCACAAAAATCACCGGCTGAGGTGTGCGCAGCCGGCGCGGGAGATGAGGAGTGAAAAATTCGAAAGCTGTCAGCGTGTCTCTATGTTTCGCCTTACTAACGATCTCACTTAGTGTGCACGCGCAACGCGATCCGGGGCCACGGCCTGGTGCGGCCCGAGCTGGTGGAACTTATCCAACGTTGAGCGCCGATCAACTGACGTTTTTCAACCAAGCGCTTGCCCGCTTTCAAGCCGTGGATTCGGTGTCAGGCACAATCGAAAAAGGCAGCGGCCTGGGCCCAACGTTCAACGGCAATAGTTGCGCAATGTGTCATTCGCAGCCGGCGGTTGGAGGAAGCAGCCCAGGATTGACGAGCCCCCAGAACCCCGTACCGAACCCACAAGTGATGCTGGCTAACTTGGATGGCGCCACTAATTACGTCCCCAGCTTCATTCGAATTGACGGGCCGGTGCGCGAGGCGCGGTTCATCCTTAATAACAACGGGTCGCTCAATGGCGGCGTTCACGGCCTATACACAATCGCGGGGCGTAGCGATGCTCCGGGCTGCAATTTGGCGCAGCCGGCGTTCCAACAGCAATTGGCCGCGAACAACGTAATCTTCCGAATTCCGACCCCTACATTCGGACTGGGATTGGTTGAGAACACACCCGATGCAACATTGCGAGCAAACCTCGAGAGTACGAAATATGCGAGGTCTCAACTATTGATTGGGGGGACGTTCAATACGACCGGTAATGATGGAACCGTCACTCGGTTCGGCTGGAAGGCACAGAATAAATCGCTGCTCATGTTCGCGGGCGAGGCTTACAACGTGGAAATTGGTACTTCGAATGAACTATTTCCCGACGAGCGCGTTGCCGCTCCGGGCTGCGTATACAACCCGGGACCCGAGGATGCCAGCAACATAATTAACGGGAACAGCGGCAGCGTCAATTATGGGACGGCGACGGGAACTACGTCGGAGATGTCATCTGACATCGTCAACTTTGCTGCCTTGTCGCGATTTCTTGCGCCTCCGGCACCGGGTGCAAGCACGACGTCCACCCAGAATGGCGCGCGGCTGTTTAGTGCGATCGGGTGCGCCCTTTGCCACTCGCAATCGCTGACGAGCGGAGGTTCCATCTACACCGGACCTTCGCAAACGTACAATCCGTATTCCGACTTCGCCCTGCATCACATGGGGTCTCGTTTGGCGGATGGAATTGTGCAGGGAGTTGCCGGGCCAGACGAGTTCCGTACCGCCCCGTTATGGGGGGTTGGACAGCGGCTGTTTTTCCTGCATGATGGACGAACCTCTGACCTGCTGCAAGCCATCCTCGCCCACGCAGGTTACGGGAATGACTGCCGAGGCCAGCACTTTACACGGTTAGGCCAGGGGAACTGCGGATCGGAAGCGAATCAGGTGATCCGGAATTTTCAAACGCTCAGCCCATCACAGGTGCAGGACATGCTGAATTTCCTGCGGTCGTTGTAAATAGTGAATAGCGGGCCCCTGTCCGGCAGGAGCCCGCTTTCTCAACACGCGCAATATCTCCGGGCGCTGACGAGAATCCTGCTTTGAAAAGGAATGTACCCGCGCGTGTACTTCTCATTTGCGTGAGTTGCACTCATCATGAGGGTGATTGCTGCTGCTATTGGCCAGCCGCCCGTTAACCCGGCTAGTAAGAAGTAGAGGCCTGCTGTGAACCACAACCTCGCAATCGAGAGGCGTCACTCGCTCCGCCACAAGGTCAATACGCCTGCGTTCGCCAGTTTTGATGGTGTGACTGGCGGCATGATCCTCGACCTGAGCGAGGAGGGCATGGCCATGCAGACCATGGCCCCGCTGGAAGAGCACAGCCGCGTACCACTGCAGATTTCACTGGGTGAACCTGCGGTGTACCTGGAGACAACTGGATACGTTGCGTGGGCTGACGCCCTCGGGCGGGCCGGCGTGCGCTTCACAGACCTTCCCGAGGAAGCCCGGGGCCGGCTGCGGGAGTGGCTGACGCAACATGCCTCTGAACGAAGTTGGAAAGCGCCGCGATGGGTGGTGCGGGACCAGTCGTCTTCTTCTTTCTCTTCGTCTTCATCTTCATCTTCGCGCGGAGCCAGCCAACCGAGGAACGGCCGGGGTATGGCCTTGAGTCTGGAAGCGCAATCGGAGAATGGTCACGACGGAAATCATTCTTCTTCCACCTCGGTCCAGTATGAATTCAAGTCTCTGGGCGGCGATTTGAACGTCGCGCTGACCTTGATCGTAAGCCGAGCTTGTTCAATAACCCGCGGGACCGGCGCCGCGGTGGCATTGGCAAACCAGAACGGTATGACCTGCCGCGCGGTTACGGGAAACACGGTCCCGGCGATTGGGTCGGAAGTCGACGTCAGTAGGGGTTTCAGTGGCGAGTGCATCAGGCTGGGGAAGCCGATGCGCTGCGATGATGCGGAATTCGATCCGCGAGTCGATCCCCGAGCTTGCCGCCAGCTCGGCATTCGCTCGATCCTGGCCGCCCCGGTGCTTTACGAGCGGGATATTGTGGGCCTGCTCGAAGTCTTCTCCACCCAGCCCTGTGCCTTCGACCAAGGCGATGTCGCAGTGGTGGAGCGCCTGGCGCAAACCGTGGTGCTCACGCTAAGCAGGGCGGAAGTGCTGCAGCGGCAGTAGTATCTGCTTGTCGGACAGGCCTGCCCTGAGCGAAGCCGAAGGGATGTCCGGCCCACACACCCCTGCTCGCAAAAGCAAAAGCAGGTTCCTCGACTGCGCAGGACCATTCGCTTACGCGAATGATCCTGCTCCTCTCGGGATGACAATTATTTTGGGGCGATGGTCGGCACGACTAAAGTCGTGCGCTTCCCAATTGTGCATCTCACAAAACGTAATTGACCGCGTAACTTTTCATGCTTCCCGGCTCATTAACTAGTCGGAAAGACTAACCGCGGAGACTGCAGTGAAAACTGTTGAGCGTGAAGACGACGAGCGCCTTCCGATTGAGGCGTCGCAAGGTGAGCGAGTCAATTTTGCCGAGTTGTATGAACAAAACTTCCATCGTGTGTACGCGTTCATATCCCGCCGGGTTGGTACGCGAGACCATGCCCAGGATTTAACCGCCGAGGTTTTTCATCAAGCGCTGGCTTCGATAGGAAACTTTCGATGGCAGGGAGCGCCCTTCATCTCGTGGCTCTACGGGATTGCCGCGAATGTGCTCTCTGCGCATTGGCAAAAATGCGGGCGAAGCCCGGCGCAGTTGGCCGCCGGCTGGGACCAGGGCGGGCCTGAGGAAATCGAACGCGGGGCCATTCTCGCCGAGCTGGTGGATTCGTTGCTGCCAGACCAGCGTACGGTCATCGTTCGACGATTTATCGAGCAGCGCAGTATCCGCGAAGTCGCAAAGGAACTCGGACGTAGCGAAGGAGCCGTCAAGCAGCTTCAGCTCCGCGCGCTCGAGAGTCTCCGCGACAAGATGGGGAGGAAAATATGAACCGCCAAGTTGATGCGGATGAACTCAATCTCGAGCTGGAATCTTGGCTTGCTGGTAAAGAGATTGAAGCAGGACCAAAATGGCAGTCGCTTCTCGCAATGGCCGCTGAAGTGCGCGCATTGCCGTATCCGGAGTTCAAGAATCAGCTAAAGGCCGACTTGCTTGAGAACGTGGATACGCACGAGCCTGGTTATATTGCATTCGAGCAGGTCACCGGCGCAGCTGCGTTCGCGGAGGTACTTCCGATCTTCGGCGGTAGAGACTTCCGCATATTTCCGGCCGATCACCGCAGTTTCGTGGTTTCGTTCATCTCGCACACTGCGCTGATCGTACTCATCGCATCCGGAATCTGGGTAGGCCGCGGGACCGTCCTGAAATCGACTCGTATAACTCCAGAGCTTACCTACTTACCTTCGTCCGGAGGCGGAGGCGGTTCGGGAGATCGCAGTCCGATTCCTGCAACCAAAGGAACGCCTCCAAAGATGAACGACCGGCAACTTGCCCCGGCTACGATCGTGGTGCGCAGGCTGGATCCGATGTTGCCAGTGCAACCTACCGTAGTTGGCCCCCCTGATGTAAAGCTGCCGCAGTCGAGCCAAATCGGAGACCTGATTTCGTCGAATGTCGTGATCCCGTCGAATGGGTCTGGCAATGGCGGAGGGGCAGGCAGCGGATCGGAAACAGGGCTAGGCGGTGGGACAGGACTTGGCTATGGTCCCGGTTCAGATCGCGGCACCGGAGGCGGGGTGGTCCGGCCCGGCTCTGGCGTCAGTGCGCCACGCACAATTTATGATCCTGAGCCGGAATACTCGGACGAGGCTCGAAGGGTCAAACACCAAGGCATCGTCTTACTTTCGATTGTTGTCGATCAGCAAGGACGAGCGCGCGACATCCACGTGGCGCGTTCACTGGGCATGGGGCTGGATGAGAAAGCCATCGACGCGGTCAGGAGATGGAGATTTTCCCCAGGCATGAAGGATGGGATTCCGGTCGCGGTGCAGGTCAATGTCGAAGTAAGTTTCAGACTGTACTGAGGGGCAGGAATGGCACTATTCCACTAGCTTAAAAAAACAGGTTCCTCGACTGCGCAGGATCATTCGCTTACGCGAATGATCCTGCTCCGCTCGGAATGACAATTATTTTGGGGCGATGGTCGGCACGACTAAAGTCGGACCCTTCCCGATTTCGGCAGAATTTACCGGAAGCTGGCGCTGCGGTAAGCAATGCGAAAGTCAGTCTGGCTCTCAATGTTTACTACTCGGCACATCTCGTGCAGGCGGGAACGCATGCGGTCCGTAATGCGGTCGCCCAAAGTCTCCTGGCCCGCTGCGTACTCAGCCATCTCTCGACCCGTGGAGCGATTGTCCGACGGTGTCTTTCGTGTGGGAAGATCAGGATAGTTCGTCGTAATGATCGTCGTACGGCTCTCATTGTAGCGTGTGTTCAGGATCAAGCTGACCGTATCCCACACCCATTCGGTAGGCCTCACCGCACCGAGTTCGTCCAGTGCTAAAACTTCGGTGTCGAAAACTGGACGCAGAACGTCTAACTCGGTCACCTTCACCGATTGGTTGTACGAATTCTGAATTTGTTTGAGCAGCTCGCGATAATCGTAGAAGAGACACGGGATACCTTTAGTGATAATCAACTCCTTGATGATCCCGACGGCAAGATGAGTTTTACCTACGCCGACGCCGCCGAAGAGCAACAGACCAGTGCTGTCTCTCCCCGGCGCGTATTCCTCCACGAAGCGGTACGCTGCCATACGTGGCCGCACCAGATTGGCATGCGGGCCCTCAAACTCGAAGTTCGAGAGTTCGCAATGCTCATAGCGTTTAGGAATGCGGGCCGAGGCAATGAGAGAATCGGCGCGCGATTTAAGGCGGCAATCGCAGCGTACAACCCGGCGATCAGAATCCGAAGACTTCCACCCACTTCCACCACAAACGGGACAAACTTCCGCGGCAACCTTCATGAACGGTCTCTAAAAAGGGTCTCTGCTTTGAATGTGCACTGCGGGAACGGGTTTGCGCAAGTACACAGAGGTGGAAGGCCTGTGCACATCCTGTGGAGTTATGGAAAGGTTGTGGAGAACCGGGAATGTCGCGGACTGCGTGCTCATGTTTATGTTGGGAATTTTTATTTTGCGCGAGGCGGTTTGTCTTTATTTCTATTTTTATTTTTCCCGTTGGGTCGTTGCTTCACAATGTCCCGTACCACTTGCAGGAATGATTGTGCCTGCGCGCGCAAAGGGCGATGACGAGGATGAATGATGTCGAGGCTGCGGTGCAAGGGCTCGGCGTCTATAAGCTTTATGGTACATAACTCACCGCGACGGATCTCGGGCGCTACTGCCATCAGCGGAAGGAATGACATCCCGAGACCGCGTTCGACCATGCGCTTGGCGGTTTCGATGGTGTCGACTTCCAGGGCGACGTTGGGGACCAAGCCGGCGTGGCGGAAAAGGCCGCGAGTCAAAGTCCAATCGCTCGATCCGCGCTCGTAGAAGATCAACGGCCAGCCGGCGGCTTCGCCGAGGCGGGCGCGTCCCGACTTGTTGGGAACTTGATCGGGATTGGCCACCAGCAGGAGTGGATCATCACGCAGAGATATGGTTTCAACCTCCGGATGCTGGAGCGAGCGGGCAAGACCGATTTCGGCTTCCTCGCCCAGCACCATCTCCAGAACTTCCTTAGAGTGACCGGGACGGATGCTGATGGCGACGCTGGGAAATGCCTGCTGAAATTTCTTGAGCACGTCGGGCAGAAAGTAAACGGAAATCGAGAGGCCGGCGGCGATCTGCAATGGGACGTCGCTGCTGGGATCGAGCTGGTGCACCGCCTGACGGGCGATAGAGGCGGTCTTCAGCAACTGCTCGGCGTAAGGGCGAAGCACCCGGCCTGCGCTCGAAAGAGTGAGCGTATTGCGGGAGCGCACAAAAAGCGGCACTCCCAAAGATTGCTCAAGTGCCTTAATGCGCGAACTCACCGCAGGCTGGGAGACGCGCAAGGCTTCTGCGGCGCGATGAAAGCCTCCGAAGCTGGCGACGGCAAGGAAGGTTTCGATTTGGGCGATTTCCATGGTTGTTATCGAAGGACTGTGGAGCGACGGGCGTCCTCGCCCGTCCATAAATATCCTCCGCGCGCGGATCCCGAACTCGTGGTGGACGGGCGAGGACGCCCGTCACTCCAAATACTACCCGGCCGGCTTAGATTCCCAAGCAAATATAGCCGTTTTGATCCAAGGCTGACAACATATTCTTATCAGGTAAAGCCTGTACGATAACTTTTTGTTATCAGCCTAATCCAAAGGTTCCGTTTGACCGGACTCGCGGGCGGCCAAACAATGGGCCTGGTGCGCCGTTTCGGCCGTTCTGGCGCACTGTGCGTTTGCAGGCGGTTGACTGAGGAGAGGCTGATGGCCACAAGTTCGAGCGTAGGCGCGGGGATTAGGGGATTTCAAGTCAATACTGTCCCGGCGGATTTTAGCCCGGAGCGCGATCTGCCGGAAGGTTTTTTGGAGTTTCTCACACCGCTGCATCAGAAATTTGGCGCGCGACGCGACGAACTAGTCGATGACCGCCGCCTCGTGCTCGCGGATTCGCATTCTGGAAACAAGCCCGTTCATCGCTATCCGGGTCCAGCCGTGCGAAATGGCTGGCGGATTGAGCTTCCGGAGTGGTGCCAGGACCAGCGGAACCAGATGACCGGGCCGGCGGATGACGCTGAGCTGGTGGTGAAAATGCTGAACTCCGGCGCACCCGGCGTGATGCTCGATCTGGAGGACTCCACGGTAAACGAATGGGAGCACCAGCGGCTGGGCGTCGAGAACATATTGGCGGCGCTTCGCGGCACGCTGACCTATGCCGACAAGAAGCGCGATCGCGTTGCCGGTATTCAACCAAGTGCGACCGTGATCTGGATCCGGCCGCGCGGCCTGCACATTCAGCAAGCGGGAATTTTCGCAGAGCCGACCTCGGCTTCCCTGTTTGATGTGGCACGCATTGCATACCGCGTGGAGCCGGGAGAGCTGAAGCATCCGCTCTGCTTTTACATTCCGAAATCGGAGTCGGCGGAAGAGGCACTGTGGTGGCGCGATGTGTTCCAGGCGATTGCCGAAGCCCGCGGCTGGCCGCGCGATTACATCAAGTGCATGGCGCTGGTGGAGTCGCACCCGCTCGCCTTCCAGATGGAAGAGTTTCTCTACAACCTGCGCGATCACATCCTGGGGCTGAACCTCGGCCGCTGGGATTACATGGCGAGCCTGATTGATTTCAATCTCACCGATCCTGATTGGGTCTTCCCGGATCGCAATACCATTCCACATGACGTTCCATTTTTTCAAAACCTGCGGGAGCTGATGCCGGAGATCTGTCACAAGCGCGGCATGCTAGCGATCGGCGGGATGACGGCGCTTTATCCCAGCCGAACGGACGCGGAACTCAATACGCGCGCGCTCGATTCTTTGAAAAAAGACAAGAAGAACGAAGCCGTTTGCGGCATGGATGGCGCGTGGACGGGCCACCCGGACCAGAACCAAATCGCGATTGATCAATTTCCTTATCCCAATCAGTTGAGCGTGCGGGCCCCGCAGAGCGAACGCTACCCGAATTTGCGGCCGTCGCTGAATAGCATTGGGAAAAAGACCGTAGCTGGCACGCGGGCCGCGGTGCGGACGATCATTCGCTATCACAATGGCGTTCTAAATGGAAAAGGCGCCAGCCTGCTGGACGGTTACATGGAAGACCTGGCGACGGACCGAATCTACCGGCTGATGATCGCGCAACGCATGCGGCACGGCGGGGTGTCGGATGAGTCGGGAGAAGTGGTGCCGCACACCGCTGAATTTGTGAATCGGCTTTTCGACGAGGAACTGGAAAAGCTGCTCGCGGACACGAAGCGCAAGGACGAAGGCAGCGATGAGACTCTTCGCGAAGCACGGCGAATTGCGGAGGCGATGGTGATGAATGAGGAGTTCAATCCGGTTTAAGGCGACCGAAAAGCATGAACCACAGAGAGCACAGAGGCACACAGAGGATTCACACAGAGGATTACAGATACTTGCACTGTTAAAGAGAGCCCATTATGAGCACTAACGGAAAAACCACAACTCGAAACGGAAAAATGAATTGGGAGTCTGACCCGCGCTGGACAGGCATTACGCGTCCTTATACTTTGGCGGATGTTGAGAGCCTGCGAGGGTCGATGAGGATTGAGCACACGCTGGCGCGGCACGGCGCTGAGATCCTGTGGCAGATGCTGCAAACCGAGCCTTATGTGGCGGCGCTGGGCGCGCTGACTGGGAACCAGGCGATCCAGCAGGTACGCGCGGGATTGAAAGCCGTTTACGTAAGTGGCTGGCAGGTCGCGGCCGATGCGAACAATGCCGGGGAAATGTATCCCGACCAGAGTCTATATCCAAGCGACAGCGTTCCTGGGCTGGTGCGGAAGATCAATCGCGCCTTGCAGCGGGCCGATCAGGTTCATCACAGCGAAGGGAAGAATGGCGTCAACTGGTTCGCGCCGCTGGTGGCTGACGCTGAAGCAGGATTCGGCGGGAACCTGAACGCGTTCGAGCTGATGAAATCCATGATCGAGGCGGGCGCGGCGTGCGTCCACTTCGAAGATCAGCTTTCGTCGGCGAAAAAGTGCGGCCATCTCGGAGGCAAGGTATTGGTGCCTACATCAGAGGCGATCCAAAAGCTGGTGGCGGCGCGTTTGGCGGCGGACGTGATGGACGTCCCGACGCTGGTGCTCGCCCGCACCGACGCGAACAGCGCGCACCTACTGACCAGCGATATTGATCCGCGCGATCGGGCCTTCCTCACCGGGGAGAGAACGAGCGAAGGCTTCTATTGCATTCGCGGCGGACTGGATTCCGCGATTGCACGGGCGATTGCCTACGCGCCCTATGCTGACCTGATCTGGTGCGAAACTTCGGAGCCGAATCTCGAAGAAGCGCGCCGGTTCGCCGACGCCGTGCACGAGAAATTTCCTGGAAAAATGCTGGCGTACAACTGCTCGCCGTCGTTCAACTGGAAGAAGAAACTCGACGAGGCGACCATTGCGCGTTTCCAAAAAGAGCTGGCGCGGATGGGTTACAAATTTCAATTCGTGACCTTGGCTGGATTCCATTCGTTGAACCTGAGCATGTTCGACCTGGCCCAGGGTTACAAAGAAACCGGGATGCAGGCCTATTCCCAATTGCAGCAAAGAGAGTTTTCATGTGAGCCGATGGGATATGAAGGCGCGAAGCACCAGCGGTTCGTGGGGACGGGATACTTCGATCTCGTAGCCAAAGTCGTGGGCGGCGGCGTCTCGTCCACCACAGCGCTCGAAGGTTCCACAGAGGCCGAACAGTTTTTCCCGATGCCGGCTGCGGTCGAGTTTCCGCGGGAGGAAATCCTCCTTCCGTCGGGGGACTGAGGCCGCGTCGAGCGTCGGCATTGCTCAGGCTTGTCGAGCTAAAGCTCGCTTCTCGGTGCCGGAAGTTAACGCGGCCATAAATGGCCGCTCTACCGGCTCGGTGCTCAACGCTAACGCGGCCATAAATGGCCGCTCTTCCACGGCGACTCTTCTAGGCGCAGGCACAAACCACAAGTTCTCGTCAATCTTTTCGGCTCAAGCTCGCCTGATTAATGCTTGTGACTTAATGCGGCCATAAATGGCTGCTCTACCACGGTCGCACGAAGCCGGGTTCCCAAAACGCCAGCCGACGCCGGGTTTGTACCCCGGGGGTGACCAAATCAGGCATCTGGCGCGGATTTTCACAGTTGACAACCTCGAAAACGAGGAGCTAAATAGCTTCCGGCGAGTTTCCACGCTCAACGAATTGCAGAGCGTTCAGCCATGGGGCTGAAAGTCGCTGAGAAAAAGGAAACCCTCCCCAGGAGCTAAAATGAATAAAGCTGATCTTATTGATCGGATCGCATCGGGCTGCGGCGTAAGCAAGACCCAAGCCGCCACCGCAATTGACACCACCGTAGACAGCATTACCAGCGCCCTGAAAAAGGGGGACCGCGTTGCCCTGATAGGGTTTGGAACTTTCTCGGTTTCGCAGCGGAAGGCGCGCAATGGCCGCAATCCGCAGACCGGGGCTACACTCAAGATCGCTGCCCGCCGCGTGGCAAAATTCACGGCAGGCGCGGAGCTGAAAAAGGCCGTCAATCGCGGCAAGTAAGCTTAGGTTGATTTAGAAACGGCAGGGGGTCGGCCCTGCCGTTTTTGTTTTTTGACACGGTAGAATTCGAATTATGGTTCTGAGTGAAGTCGCATGGTTTCCTCAGTCGTGCAGACGCCTAACACCCTATAATTGCGCACGTGAAAACTCCGGTAGCAGCAGCGGAAACCGATGATCCCGGTTTTGTCGAAGTACTGAACTCTTTGGTACAAGGGCTTATTTCCCAACATGAACCCGAGGCACTCTGGATCATTCATATCGACAACTGGTTCGATCACAAGTGGCTGAGGTTTTCGGGCATGGGTGGAATTGCTTCGCCCTTCCTCATCGGCGGATTAGCCACCAGATACGACTCGGTAAAGGTTGAGTTTTATCAAGACAAACTTACATTTCCGCCCTTCACACCGAACAGAGTACTGGGCCAGTGGTCTTACATCCGAACCGGCGATGACTACAGAGAAGCAGCGTTGCCCGTGTTACCGCACGATTCAAAGCGACGACGCAGCCCGATGAACCTTCAGAGGCGCATTCAGGACTTGAGTCACTCTGCTTGTTTCGTATGGTACAGCGGTAATACTGTTGCGAACGGCAGAGGAAGTGTAATGGTTTACAACGTGGCGGCCGGTGGACTTGAATCCTGGTTCGCCGCATTCAAGCGACAGGAGGGATGGAAGTTGCAAGCAACGAAGGGCGTGAGCCGAGACGATGTTGAGCAGTTGCTGCAAAATCGCTCATCGTAACTGTTGATAAATCGCGATTTCACAACATACAGGACACGTCACGGAACCGGTCATTGCCAAAACTACCCAACGTTCGACTGTTTTGGGATACGAAAAAGCAAGGAAGCTAAATGTTTAAGGTCTGTACAACGTGATTTGGAATGAATGTGCCCTTCTGCTTAAGTTCTTCCAGATACTTCCTGCGTGGCCACGTTATACAGCGCTTCGATTTCCTTCTGCACCTTTGCTGACAGGCTCTCCAAATTTCGCAATGTCAATCCGTGGGTTGAGATCGGATGGCCGACGCGCATTTCTACCGGACGGCTTTTGATGTGGAAAGTATCCATGGGCAAGAGTTCATAGGTACCCACCAGCGCGACGGGGACGATATCCACGCCGGCTTTTATGGCCATGAAGAAGGCGCCGTCGAGAAACGGCTGAATGTGGCCATCGGCGGTGCGGCCGCCTTCGGGAAAAATAACCAGTGGCATGCCATTTTTGAGCGTGCGCACCACGGACTTGATCTGCCCAACCGAGCGCGCGGGATTTTGCTGGTCCACACAGACCTGTCCCGACCGCTTCAGGTGCCAGCCAATCACCGGATAGGAAAGCAATTCTTTCTTATGCACGATGCGGAACTGAAAAGGCAGCGATGCATAAAGAACCGGGATATCGAGCGCGGAAGCATGGTTTACCGCGTAGACATGCGTACGTGATGTATCGATCTTCTCCAGACCGGTGACGCGTACGGGAGAAAAAATCGTTTTCAAAATCAGTTTTGACCAGGCGCGGGCAAATCCGTGCAGGATGCTGCCGTCTTTGTCGAAAAATCCAAAGGGAATGGACGTGAGCCCGAAAACAACTGTGTACAACCAGATCAGCGGATCGAAGATGAAATAGGAGCGCAGCCGGCTGAGCAGGCCGTATTTTCGTGGCGCCGTGGCGGGTCCGCCGTTCTGCTCAGGTCCTTGACTCGTAGGCGCAGTTTCCGGCTCGCTGTCTCGCGGACAGGAGTGTCCGCGCCACAGGGTCTTATTTTCCATCCGGCGAGACTCCCAGGGCGCGCATGGCTTCGCCTACAACGTAGATCGATCCGGTTATGAGGATGACACCGTCTCCATTTTTGGCGGCGATCTCGCTTGCACGATTTAATGCCGAAGGGACATCGCCGGAAAGTTCAATTTCCGTCTGTGAGCGGCTGGCTGCGTCCCGGATTTCCTGCGGGGTCGCGGAGCGAGGATTATCGGCTTGCGTGACAATAACGCATTCGGCTAATGGGAAAAGAATCTCGCACATCTCGGCAATAGCTTTGTCGCGCATGGCGCCGAAAACGAAAATCAGCCGGCGGTCTTGGTAGCAGGCAGAAAGCGCGGAGCGCATGGCCCAAGCCCCGGCGGGATTGTGGGCGACGTCGAGAACATACTCCGGCTTTGAGTCGCGAGAGGGGACGACCTGGAACCTTCCGGGCCAGCGAGTCTGGCGAATTCCCTGCTCAATTGATGCGGCGGTGACTGGGAATCCTTGCTTACTCAGTTCTTCGGCGGCGGCAATCGCCAAGGCGACGTTTCTCAGTTGATGGCGCCCGACGAGTGGCGTCTCGACAAGAATGTGCTTTCCCATAACTTCCAGGGGATAGCGGGAGAATATTTTCCCCTCGCTGTCGGCTGTAGCCACATAGTTCGGCGCGGCTGGTGATACTGGTGGCACATACGGTACTGCGCTGACCGCGGTCGCGTTCTGATCGAGAATCGCATTGCCGATTACATCATTGGCGGCGGGACTCTGCGGCAGGGTAACAACAACTCCGCCGGGGCGAATGATCCCGGCCTTCTCGCGCGCAATCTCTGCAATGGTATTGCCCAGGAATTTTTCATGGTCGAGCGAAATGTCTGTGATCACGCTGACGCGCGGTTCAACCACGTTGGTTGCGTCGAGCCGGCCTCCCATGCCAACTTCCAGCACCGCAATATCCAGTTTGCTGGTGGCGAAGTGTTCGAAGGCCATCGCGGTCAGCATCTCGAAGAAGCTGGGATGCCAGGGCAGCTCGCGATCCTCGATCAACCTTTCGGAGGTGCGCTCGACCATATCGTGCACCAGAGCGAATCTGTCGTCGTTGATGGCTTCCCCGTCGATGCGAATCCGCTCATTGATACGTACCAGATGGGGTGACGTATACAGCCCTGTCCGCAAGCCCGCAGCCTGAAGTATTGACGCGAGGGTGGCCGCAGTAGAACCTTTGCCGTTGGTGCCGGCGATCAGGACGCTGGGAAAACGCCGCTCCGGATGCTCCAGCGCGCGCAGCAGCACGCGCATGTGCGCCAAATCAAACTTGTGCGAAGGCAAGTCCGCAAGCTCATGGCCGAGTGCGTACATGCGGGCAACAGCGGTTTGGTAAGAAGCAGGCATTGGTAAAAACGTCGTTGGTCGTTCGCCGTTGGTCGTTGGCCACAAAACCGACAAGACCGTCGTCGGTCCTCGGTCGCCGGTCGTCACTAAAAATTGACTTTCGGCGTTGCCGTCGCCCAACACACTAGGGTACCAGCTTCGACGGAATTTCTGGATTGAGGCTTGGGCTTCGCGGCAGGTTCTTACCGCGCAGTTCGGAACGTGGCTAGAAGAGCTTCCACACGAAATGCGCGAGCACCGCAAACAGTAGGAGGACGAAAACACCTATATATATGAGAAAATTGGCCGTCAGCTTCGGGGACTCGATTTCTTTTTTGTTCATAAAGCCCGCGCAGACTCCCACCCGAGGTTGATCGACAAAAAACTTCAGCTCGCCGCGGGCATCATAAAATCCAGCGCACGGGAGATGTAACCCTTCATCTCTTTGCGGTGCACGACGGCGTCGAGCATTCCGTGCTCGAGGAGAAATTCACTGCGCTGGAATCCGGGCGGAAGCTTTTGCCGAATGGTCTGCTCGATCACGCGCGGCCCGGCGAAGCCGATCAGCGCACCCGGCTCGGCGATGTTGAGATCACCAAGCATGGCGAATGAAGCGGTAACGCCACCGGTAGTCGGATCGGTGAGAACCGAAACGTAAGGCACGCGAGCTTCGTCGAGCTTGGCCAACGCGGCGGAAATTTTTGCCAGCTGCATAAGGCTCAAAACGCCTTCCATCATGCGCGCGCCGCCGGACGCGGAAATAATGATAAGTGGTCGCTTGCTGGCGAGCGCATCCTCGACGGCCCGAGTGATGACTTCGCCTACGACCGATCCCATACTGCCGCCGATGAAGCTATATTCCATGGCGCTGATGACGATGGGCCGGCCATTCAGGGTGCCGCGGCCGTTGATGACGGCGTCGGTGAGACCAGTCTCTTCCTGCGCGCGCTTGAGACGCTCGGAATAGGGCTTGAGGTCAACGAATTTCAGAGGATCGGTGGAAGCAAGATTGTCGCTGAAGGTTTCATACTCGCCATTGTCGAACAAGTTCGCCAGGCGGGTGCGGGCATCGATGCGGAAGTGTTTGCCACATTTCGGGCAAACATTCAGGTTCTCCTCAAGGTCCTTCTTCCAGATAATCTGCCGGCAGCCCTCACACTTCACCCACAAGCCTTCAGTGCGAATTTTCTTTTCGCCGGAAGCGTCCAACTCGCCGGATTGTCGTTTAAACCAAGCCATTTTCGTGGTCCGTCGTTGGTCGTCGGTCGTTGGTCGCCGGCCTCTAGCGAAGGCCTAGGACGAGCGGCCAACGACTAATACTCTATCCCTCTCTGTGCTATTACGCCTTGCTCGTACGCGTGTTTTACCTGGCGCATTTCCGTGACCGTGTCGGCAAGCTCGACAATTGTCGGATGCGCATTGCGCCCAGTCAAGATAACATGCACCATTTCCGGCTTTTGCTTCAGTGCCGCGACCACTTTGGCAGGATCAAGCATGCCATAGCTGATAGCGTAATTGATTTCGTCGAGGACCACTAAATCCCAGTCGCCGGATTGGATTGCCCGTTCGGCCTCCGACCAGGCTTCCTCGACCATGCGCACGTCTTCGGGGTCAGGCTTTTCCGCGCCAACTTTCACAAATCCGCGACCCATCTGTTTCATGATGAAGTTGTCGCCGAAGGCCTTGACCGCATCGAGCTCGCCATAGTGCCATGAGCCTTTGAGAAATTGCAGCATGAGCACCCGCATCCCGTTACCGACCGCGCGCAATGCCGTTCCCATGGCCGCAGTGGTTTTGCCCTTGCCCGGCCCGGTATTGACGATAATCAGACCTCGGCGGACGTCGACCATAAGCGGAAGTGCTGATTGTACTGAGCGAGGATGAATTTCACCACCGAGAGGGTCTGCGGGCGGTGCTGGCGTGATTTCAAATACCTTGGTTGGAGAGAGCGGCGTCTCGCCCGTGTCTCAGACTAATGCTCAAATAGAATCGACTCATTGAATCTCGACGATACCATTGTTGCGATTGCTACGCCTCCGGGCCGCGGAGGAATTGGCGTGGTCCGCTTTGCGGGACCCGAAGCGCGCGCTGTCGCTCTGCCTATGCTGAGGCTGAAGCATGAACTTGAGCCTGGGCGGGCAGTTTTCGGGGAACTCATCGAACCACGTGGGCCGGATATTCCTGTCCCACAATCAGGGCAATCGACGCTCGTCTCCGGTCAAACGTCAGAGACAATACCCAGTCGGACAAGAGTGTCCGACCCACACGGTTCGAGGATCGACGAAGTTGTGGTGACCTATTTCGCCAAGCCGCATTCGTACACAACTGACGACATCGTTGAAATTTCTGCTCACGGGTCACCGGTTGTGCTACGTCACATTGTTGAAATGGCGCTGGAGCGTGGAGCTCGGCTTGCTGAACCGGGTGAGTTTACGATGCGTGCCTTTTTGAACGGGCGCATTGATCTCACTCAGGCTGAGGCAGTGCGCGATCTGATCGACTCGCAAACTTTGTATCAGGCGAAGATTGCCGCGCAGCAACTGGAAGGCGCGCTCTCCCGGCGGCTGCAGCCCATCAAGCAGAAGTTGGTCGAATTAATCGCACTGCTCGAAGCAGGAATTGATTTCGCGGAAGACGACGTTTCGGTGCTTTCGGGTGAGCAAATTATTCGGCACATCGGAGAAGTTCGCGCGCCTTTAGAAGAGCTCGCCCGATCTTTTGCATACGGAAAACTGGTTCACGAAGGTCTGACGCTCGCGATTGTCGGCCGTCCGAACGTTGGCAAATCCAGTTTGTTCAACCGGCTGGTGGAGCGCGAGCGCGCGATTGTTACGGCGACTCCGGGCACTACGCGCGATCTGGTGACTGAAACGGTTGCAATTGGCGGCATCCCCGTAAAGCTGGTGGATACGGCTGGCATTCGTCACGCCCTCGATGAAGCGGAAAGCATTGGAATTCAAAAATCCATGGAAGCGCTGGCGGATGCGGACCTGGTGTTAGTGGTGCTGGACGCGTCACAGCCTGCAAGTGATGAAGACAAACCTTTGCTGGCACAAGTTGGGCAACGTACTGCGATCGTGGTCAAGAATAAAGCGGACCTGATGAATCCAGACATGTCTAGCTCGGATTTGAGAAATCGGGAAGGGCACGACTTTAGTCGTGCCGAAGAACACCCCAAGACGATTCACTTCGAGCCGGCGCCAGCCGGAGAGAAGCCGACCATACACCTTCGCACTTCCGCGCTCACCGGAGCAGGCATTGTTGAATTGCGCGCTGCGATTCTGCAGCATGTGACCGGAGATGCCGGATCCAGCGCCGAATCAGGTTTTCTCACCAACGCCCGGCATCAATCGCTGGTCCGAGATTCACTGAGCGGGCTCAGTCATGCGGAATCCGCGGTGCAGAACCGGGTTCCGCACGAAATGCTTCTGCTGGATCTTTACAGCGCACTTCGTCCACTGGACGAGATCACCGGCGCGACGACAAACGACGACATCCTTAATTTGATTTTCAGCAGGTTTTGTATAGGAAAGTGACCTTGGCGGATGTTAGCCCCCGTGGCGAATCACCACGTTCGCAAGCATGCCTGCCAGCCCGATCGAGACCAAGGTTAGGACGCACACGCCAAAGATGTAATAGGCGATTCGCGCTTTGGGCCACACCTTGGCCGGCAGTTGGTCTGCGAACTTGTCTGACCAGGTTTCACCGAGTCGCGGGGGCAAAGCTGCTTCTTCGGAATCCGTACGCCACTTTGAAGCGATCCAGGTAGCACGAATGTTGGAGAGCAGCAGCGCGGTCACGAACACCCTGAAAACGATCATCCCCCACGGAGAGCTAACCGCGAGGAAAGTGACGGAAATTAGAGTATCGATAGCGTAGAAGGTAAAAACAATTGCTGCCGCGAACAGGTCGCGCTCCCGGACTCCAATCCCGCCGACATAGAAAAACAGCCCCAGGGCAACGCCTAGGACCGGTTTCCCTTGTAATAATGAAAAACCGAACGAGGAGACCGCGATAAAAGTGCACACCCAATAACCCTGAGCGCCGAGGTAATCTACGTCGGCTCCGCTCTGAACGGACGGCCAGAACAGGCTCTTAAGCCGGCTATCAGTGCGTTCATTGGTATCCGCCAAGCCGAGGGTTTGCATGCGCAGGATTAAAGCTCAACTTTCTCATGCTGTCCAGCGAAAAATAAATTGGCGTGATCATTGTCGGCGGTCATTTCGCCATCACACCCAGCGCAGCCCGGAACATGGCGTCGAAGGAACCGTTTTTCTCGACCGAGGCCAACGCCTTTTCCGCCGTGGCGCGCTGATAACCCAAGTTTACCAATGCCGACAAAACATCTTCCTGCACTGCGCTGAGCGACGGAACCACGTGGACCTGATCAGTGCCAACTGGTGGCAATTTGTCGCGGAGTTCGAGCACCATGCGTTCGGCGGTTTTTCTGCCGATGCCGGGGATTTTCGTAAGGCGCGCAACGTCATTGCCGCGAATGGCAGCAGTCATTTCATCGGTGGGCATTCCGCTCAGGATAGTGATCGCGAGCTTCGGCCCGATCCCGCTGACGCTAATGAGTTTTTCAAAAAGATGTTTTTCTTCGGCTCGCTGAAATCCGTATAGCGCAATCTGGTCTTCGCGCACGTGAGTGTGAATGTGCAACGCAACTTCCCCACCGGCGGGCGGCAATTCGGAAAATGTCGGAACGGAGATGGTGACGTCGTAACCGACGCCCATAGCTTCGACAATTACCTGATTAGGGCGCCGGGCGAGTAGTTTTCCGCGGAGATGGGCAATCATCTTGAACGAATTGTACTAACTGGCCCTGAGTTTTTGGGTTAAAGCTGATGGCTGAGAGCTGACGGCTGATGGCTCAGAACTAAAACAACGAACTTTGCCGGCGATTGGGCGTGATCCCGAAGTGCTCGTAGGCCAGCGACGTAGCTACGCGGCCTCGCGGAGTGCGGTTCAGGAAGCCAATCTGGATCAGAAACGGCTCGTAAATTTCCTCGATGGCATCGGGTTCCTCGGCAAGCGCCGCCGCCAAGGTGTTCACGCCCACCGGCCCGCCCTGATACTTCTCAATGATTGCGAGCAACAGCCTGCGGTCCACCTCGTCGAAACCGTAACGGTCTACTTCAAGCATCTGCAATGCGGCTTGCGCAGTGAGCAGGTCTATCTTGCCCGCGCCGCGCACCTGGGCGTAATCGCGTACCCGCCGCAGTAATCGATTTGCAATTCTGGGAGTTCCCCGCGAGCGGCTGGCAAGTTCGATTGCGCCTTCGCGATTGATTTCCACTCCCAGAATTTCGGCCGAGCGTTCGATAATAATTCGCAGCTCGTCGTGGCTGTAAAACTCCAGGCGCAGCACAATTCCGAAGCGGGAGCGCAGCGGCGCTGAAAGCAGTCCTGCCCGGGTGGTGGCAGCCACGAAGGTGAACGGCTTCACGTCCATGGTGTGGGTGCGGGCCGCCGGTCCTTGGCCGATCAGAATGTCTAACTTGTAATCTTCCAGCGCAGAATAAAGGATCTCCTCGAGCGCTGGTTGGAGGCGGTGAACCTCGTCGATGAATAGGACTTGTTTGTCGCGCAGATTGGTCAAGATCGCGGTGAGATCGCCTTTAATCTGCAGGGTTGGCCCGGATGTCTGCTGGAAGGCAGCTCCCAGCTCGTTAGCGATAATGGTGGCCAACGTAGTCTTGCCAAGTCCGGGAGGTCCATAGAGCAGCACATGGTCCAGCGCCTCGCCGCGCGACCTGGCAGCTTCGATGGCCACGGCCAGGTTCTCTTTCACCTTAGACTGGCCGATGAATTCTCCCAAACGCTGCGGCCGAAGCTTCAACTCAAAAGACGAATCATCCTCAACCGGAGCAGCTGAGACCAGACGATCTTTGAGATCTGGATTTGCTTTGGCGGAGGCCACTGGCCGGATAGTACCACGAGCATAGAAAGTTCAAACAGATGGTGAGTCGAGGCAGAACCACATAATTCCCACGCACTTTTTTGCACAGCTCGTACAGAAGAAGGGTGCTCTACTCGTTTGAGTTGTCCCAATCGATTGGCACACGCATTGCGCGTGCCAGAAGACGCAAATAGTCAGTAGGTTACAGTGCACCAGCCCTGCTATTGCGATTTGTAAGCTGCTGGAAATCCTTCCAACCGCAGCCTAGGATTTTCGCATCTTCTTATCTGCAAAGATTGAAAATTAATTAGGCGGAGGATATGGGATGAAAATGCGAAAAGAGAGAATGCTTAAAGACTTACTGATCGGAACCGGCGTGTACCTGCTCGAGTCGTTGCGAGAGCGGGCGGGCGACAGTTTTCAGGACCTGAGTGGTCGTGCGCGGGACACCTACGATGAGGCATCGCGGCGGGCGAGCCGGGCAAAGGACGCGCTCCGGGGTGAGGACCATCACGGGTTGGGAACGGCAGCGGCCCTGCTCATCGGGGTTGGCGTAGGAGTGGGCGTGGGTATGCTGCTGGCGCCGGCCAGTGGTGAAGAAACCCGCAGCACGATTGGCAATAAGGTGCAGGAGTTTGGCGACCGCGTACGCGATAAGTTTGACCAGAAACGCGAACCCGGGACCGCCAGCTACGGAACATAGTCAACCAGGAAGATCGTCCGCAATTGCGGACGATCTTCTTCTTGATTGACCTCAGAACAGACACTCTCAAAGCTTCCAACCGTTCGCCATGTGCTAGAGAGGTGGCAAGCCCTTAGGTGCGCCCAGGTTTGCCGCACCCTTCCAGCTCTGATACAACTCTAATAATTTGAGATTGGTCCCCTTCAGCCTGCACGACGCACTACTGCTTTTTTTTGCTGCCCTGCTGGGTGGCACGCTGAACGCCGTTGCCGGCGGCGGCAGCTTCGTCGCGTTTCCCGCATTGCTCTTCACCGGAGTTCCGCCAGTGCCAGCGAATGCGACCAATACGGTCGCGCTGTGGGCTGGGATGGCCTTCAGCGGAGGCGCATTTCGGCATCATTTGAAAATTCGACGAAGCGTGCTGCTGTCGCTGGGATGCGTCAGCCTGGTGGGGGGAGGGGTGGGCGCGGTCTTACTGCTACGTACTCCGGCCCAGACGTTTCTGCAAATACTGCCGTGGCTGATGTTGTTTGCCGTGCTGCTCTTTATCTTTGGCCCGAAGCTCACGCGCACACGGGATGGGCGGGCAATACATGAGCCAAGTGCGAAGGCGATTGTGGCAGCTTCGTTTCTCCAGCTGCTGGTTGCGATTTATGGCGGCTACTTTGGCGGCGGGATGGGGTTTGTGATTCTGGCAATGCTGACCGCCTTCGGCATGGCGGACATCCACGAAATGAACGCCTTCAAAATCGTGCTCAGCAGCGCCACTAACGGCATCGCTGTGCTCATTTTCATTCTGAGGCACGCAGTGTACTGGCCGCAGGCGTTAGTAATGATCTGTGGCGCCGCGCTGGGCGGTTATTTCGGCGCGCATTATTCGCTGCGGCTGCCGCAAGTTTGGGTACGCTGGTTTGTGATCACAGTGGGCGCGGGCATGACCGCTTACTTTTTTGTCCGCGCCTACTGAGGGTTTTTGGCTTCGAGTCTGATCGATCATTGCAGAGGAGCAGAGACGTGCTCGTGTACGATGAGCCACTTTCCGCCCTGCTGCTCGAATACTACCGTCCAGCGGAAGTTACCGGTGTCGACCTTATCGTTTTTGTGCGTCATCTCTTCCTTCACCGTCGCGGTCCCCCAAACATATTTCCCGGCGGGATGAAGATCCGCATCGTCATTGACGGTAAACTTCGCGCTTTTGAAGTCTGCCACCACCTGACGTACACCTATTTGATATTCATCCCAGCTCGAGTATTTGAGCGGCGCGATATCGAAGAAGGTGTGCGGGCCGGAAGCATAGAATTGCGCGACATTCGCGGGATCAAGCGTGGCCCAGCCATCCCAGATTTTCTGCAGATAGGCTTTGTCTGGGGCCGCGGTTTTTTCGGCGTGCACTTTAGCGACGGCCGGCGAACTCAGCGCAGAGCAAGCGACACAAAGTACCAACACAAGCATGTGGGGTTTCATTGTTCCTCCTATGCAGCGGAGGCATTGTCGCACGGCAGCAAGAAGAACAGCAACGAAGCGCAGCGGATCCTTAGGGAGACCCGCTGCCGTGAAAAATGAGCACGTTGTCAGATGGTTTGCCGGCTGCGTGCTCAGCCCCGTTCGCTAAACCTTAGCGATAGTAGCGGTCGTTGTCGCGATAGTTGCGTCCGCGATAGTTGCGCTGGTAGCCCTCTCGGTATGCATCGGTGTAGTGCTCGCGATACTCGTGTTTGTTGCCAAACTCGCTGCGATAGCCGTGGTCGGCATCATCGTAGCGGCCGCGTGGATTCGGGTTGAAGGGTTTGCCTCTCCACATGTCCTCGCGGGCAACCGCCGAGCCATCGCGGAAGCCTTCCTCGCGCGCTTCGTGCAAGCCTTGCCGGAAGTTATCGCGGCTGTCATAACGATTGTCGTAGCGATTCTGGTAACGGTAATCGTCATTATCGTAAGAACGATTGTCGTAACGGTAGTCGTCACGATCGTAATAGCGTCCGTCCTGAGCAGCGGCAATTCCAGCCGTGCCCGCCAGCACGGTAGCGATCATGGCTAGCGTCTTGAAACTAGTTCTCATAAGTTCCTCCTGTGGGGCGCCGGAGCCAGAACCATGCCGCATCGTCGCCTCCTACTGCGGTCACCAATTGAAACCCGCGTTAGGCAAGCAAGTTTCGCGGGGTGTAGGTTAGTGCCAGTGTTAGACTTTTGGGTCACTTTCAGGAACACGCAATGGGAATTCAGCGGGTAGGAGTAGTCGGCGCGGGCACCATGGGAAATGGGATTGCGCATGTATTCGCGCGTAGCGAATATCGGGTAGTTTTGTGCGATATCGAACAAAAATATCTGGAACGCGGCCTAGCCACCATTGCCACGAATCTCGACCGGGAAGCCGCGAAAAACAAAATCACCGAAGCGCAAAAATCGGAGATCCTGAAGCGAATCGAGCCCACAGTGGATCGCTCGCGGCTTGGGGGCTGCGACTTTGTCGTAGAAGCAGCGTCGGAGAAGCTGGAGATCAAGTCTGAACTGTTTCGCGATCTCGACCGCATCTGCCGTCCGGAGGTGATTCTGGCGTCGAACACGTCTTCTATTTCGATTACCAAGCTTGCTGCAGTCACTAATCGTGCGCAAAAAGTCATCGGCATGCACTTCTTCAATCCGGTGCCGGTCATGAAGTTGATCGAAATCGTGCGCGGGCTAGCAACTTCAGACGAAACCTTTCAGACGGTGCGGGAGCTGGCACTCAAGCTGGCGAAAACGCCGGTTGAAGTCAACGACGCTCCCGGATTCGTTTCAAACCGCGTGCTCATGCCGCTGCTGAACGAGGCCATGTACGCGGTGATGGAAGGCGTGGCCACGCCGGAGGCAGTCGATGAAGTTTTCAAGCTGGGTATGAATCATCCCATGGGCCCGCTCACGCTGGCGGATTTTATCGGGCTTGATGTCTGCTTGGACATCATGCGGGTGCTGCACAGCGGGCTTGGCGATCCCAAATACCGTCCGTGCCCGCTGCTCGTCAAAATGGTTGAGGCTGGCTGGAACGGCAAAAAATCCGGACGCGGATTTTACAAGTATTAGCGATGCCGAAATCGGATGTTCCCATTTATGCGCTTGCGGTACTGCTTGGAATCTGTGCCGGGATCCTGGACCTCACAGTTCACGATGTGCTGGTGACTGCTCTGTTCGTGCTGGTCTCGACTTTGGCCCTCGGATTTGTTCGTCCGCGGCGGCCCTGGAGATGGATCCTGATGGTTGCGCCATTCGTGCCCCTGCTGCAGCTCATGGCTTATCTGCTGCTGACGTGGAAGCCGTATCGCGCGCAGATTTGGGAGGCTGGATTGGGCTTCGTAACCGGGGCCGCCGGATGTTACTGCGGAGCGCTGGCGCGGCTGGGCGTGGATGAACTGGTGCGCAAGTAAAAACCGGCCGCGGATTTAACGGATTAACCCGGATAAGAGCAATCCTGGCAGATCAAGGACAGCCGGGGGCGGCTGTCCCCACACGATCTGATTTGGAAAGTTCTTGGCTGTTGCTTTTACCGGTTAGTGCTCATTTTTCTTCAGGGGAGATTTATCGTCGTTAATGCGCGAAAATCCGTGGCCCGGTTTCGCGTTTTTTTACCCGAAGGTAGCGACTTAACCAGGAAGTTACTCCCGTTTCCACAGTAGATGAATGTATGCTGCGAGGCATGAGTGTTTCCGTCTCCGTGCTGGCCAGTGGCAGCCGGGGCAATACCGCCATTGTCGAAAGCTCCAGCGTGCGCATTCTTGTCGACGCAGGAATTTCCTGCCGGGAGACTTTCAAACGGCTGAAGTCGCTGGGGCGCAATCCACGCGAGATTTCCGCGATCCTGATCACTCACGAGCATTCCGACCACGTCTACGGGCTGGCGACGCTGGCAAAAAAACTCGATGTGCCGGTATTCATGACCGGCGCGACCCACCACGCCTGGGCGCGCGCGTTGCGCGACGAAGCGGGCGAGTTGCCGAAGATGGCAAAGCTCGAACTTTTTTCTGCGGGACGATCGTTTCAGATCGGTGATATCACGGTCACGCCGTTCACCATTCCGCATGACGCCGCCGACCCGGTTGGATTCACCTTCCGCGCCGAAGGCGCCAAGATTGGAATTGCCACCGACCTGGGCTACATGCCGCCCAGCGTGCGCGATCAGCTGCGGGGCTGTGATGTGCTGATGATCGAATCTAATCACGACCTGGAAATGCTGCGGGTCGGGCCGTATCCCTGGTCGGTCAAGCAACGGGTGATGAGCCGGGTGGGACACCTTTCGAATGAGTCCCTGGCCCAATTTTTTGCAGAGTACTATGATGGAGGTGCATCATACATAGTATTGGCGCACCTGTCGGAACAGAACAATCATCCGGAGATCGCGCTGCGGGCCGCGGAAAATGCGCTGGGGCCGCAGATGACGTTGATCCGCAACCGGGTGATGCTGGCCGCACAGAATGCGCCGACCGAAACAATTCAACTTTGAAGGCAAGGGGCGCGCGGACGAGGCATGGGCCTGTGTCCCACCCACACGGCCATTCGTGATTCGATGAATCGCGACGGCATGACACGATATGAGTGAATGCGTTGATCCGGTAATCGGAAAGATTTTAGCGGGCTGGCGATACGACATCTCCGGCATCACGGCGGAGATGCGTGGCGACTACGAAGCGCATTTTGCTACCTGTGAGCACTGCCGCTCCCGCCAGCACATTCATCGCGCAATCGATGTCGGCCTGATTGTGCTAGCGTCGGTTTCAGCCGGAGTATTTCTGGTGGCCTTTGGAGCCATTCACCACTTCGCGCCCCGGCACTCGCTGATTCTGGAGCTGGCGGCGCTGGCCGGTTTCGCTCTTTCGGCTTTGATATGGCTGATCGTGGCGGTGGCAACTCCGGCGCCGGCGGCGGTTGTGGATGTCGCCAGAGTGGGCGCGCGCCGTGTGCATGACCGGCTTCCTGCTGAAATCCGTCAACGCCTGGGGGAAGAGTTGCGCGTAAAGCTGACTGGCTCCTAGCCAGCTGACGTATCCCATTCACTGGATGTGGCAGGTCGCGAGCCCGCGTTTCTCCAGATACTGCTGGTGGTAATCTTCCGCCTCGTAAAACGTCACTGCCGGCACGATCTGGGTCACAATCGGACGGCTAAAGTTGCCGGATTTCTCCAGCTCGGACTTCGACTTGCGCGCCGCCTGCTCCTGCTCCGGCGAATGATAGAAGATCGCTGAGCGATATTGCGTGCCGGAGTCGGGGCCTTGCCGGTTCAACTGCGTGGCATCGTGGTTCTCCCAAAAAGCCTGAAGCAGGTCGTCGTATTTGACCTTCGCGGGATCATATTCGACTTCGACTGCTTCGGCGTGTCCGGTACGGTCGCTGCAAACTTGTTGGTATGTGGGATTCTTAAGCTCCCCGCCGGTGTAACCAACGCGGGTTGAGCTCACGCCGGGAATCTGGCGAAACGCAGCTTCTACGCCCCAAAAACATCCAGCGGCAAATGTAGCTTTGGCCATGGTTGACTCCAGTCTTAATTACACTACCAATTCGATGCGCGAGGACGGGGAAAGTGACAGCTCACAGCGTCATTGCTCCGGTCAGTTCGGCGAGGCGAGTGACCTGGTGGTGCTCGCACCAGTCGCGCAATTCGGCAACTATCTTCTCAGTGGCACGCGGGTCCCAATAGTTGGCAGTGCCCACCTGGACGGCGGTCGCACCCGCCAACATGAACTCAATAACATCCTCGGCAGTTGAAATTCCGCCCATGCCAATGATCGGAATTTGGACGGATTGCGAGGCTTCATACACCATGCGGACAGCAATCGGCTTGATCGCTGGCCCGGAGAGGCCTGCGGTAACGTTGGCAATGCGGGGCTTGCGCGTTTCGACGTCGATGGCCATAGCCACGAATGTGTTGACCAGCGAAACCGCGTCCGCGCCGGCTTCCTGGGCGACGTGCGCCATCTGGCCGATGCTGGTCACGTTTGGCGAAAGCTTTACGATGAGTGGCCGTTGCGAAAAATGCTTTGCGGTCGCCACCACTTCGTCGAGGCATCTGGGATCGCTGCCAAACTGAATGCCGCCGTGCTGCGTGTTGGGGCAGGAGACATTCAACTCGTAAGCAGCAATACCTTCGCCCTCGTTGAGTATCTGAATGGTGTGTTCATAGTCTTCGCGCGTGTATCCGAAGACGTTGGCGATCACAACAATATCTTTGATCTCGCGCAGTTTGGGGAGCTTCTCGTCAACAAAGGCGCGGGCGCCAATGTTCTGCAGACCGATGGCATTCAACATCCCGGCTGCAGTCTCGTAGAGGCGCGGCGGGGGATTGCCGATCATGGGCTCACGCGAGAGACCTTTGACCACGAACCCGCCGAGCTGGTTCAGATGCACCACGTCTTCGAACTCGACGCCGTACGCAAAAGTGCCGCTGGCGGCGATGACAGGATTCTTGAACTCGATTCCGGCAAAACTGACTTTGAGGTCAGGGGTCATGCGATTGCCGCGCTCGAGTCTGATCTGAGAAGCATGGCTGCGGTTTAGTTTACACGCGCAGAAAGTGAGTCCGGCTACAATCGCCGAATCGTGGCCACTGGATTGAACAAACTGCGCCTGATTATTGCGGTTGCGCTTTACGCCGCGTTATTGGCCGCACTGTGGTCTGGATTCCGCCATTCGGAGCTTGCACTATCTCTCGGCGGCGAATTCCCACGTGCGTTCGCAAGCTTCGCCCTGTTGCTTGCGCCTTTGTGGTTCTTTGGGTTCGGCGCAAGTGAACCGCTGAAGCGAATGGCAAGCTGGAGCAAGATCTCCGCAGCCGCACTGCTCTCCCTTCCCTACTTTGTTTTCGCTGCCGGAACGACTGCTTACAGTTGGCGGGCTGCGGTCATCGTAATCGCATTTCCCATGCTGATGGCTGCGTTTCTGGAGCTGCCCACGCTGCCGAAGCGAATGACGTGGCGCGACGGGGCAGCGCTGATCGTCATTGCAGCGACGTATTACTTGAAATTACTGCAAAGCGCATGGCCTCCAGAGCTGGCGTTCCTGCCTAAGCTTTTTCTGGCTGACGTTGCGTTGTACTGTTTTCTCGTCAGTCGACAACTGGAGGGTGCTGGGTATTCGCTGATTCCGACGTGGTCTGCGGTAAAGGTGGGGTTGCGAGAGTGGGTGTTTTTTCTGCCGATCGCCGTAGCTTTAGGCGAGGTAACTGGATTTATCCATTTTCATTCAAATGTTCCGCGGCTCGGCCATGTGATTGCCGACATCCTGCTAACGTTTCTACTCATCGCAATTCCCGAGGAGCTGTTCTTTCGCGCCATCCTGCAGAATCTTCTTGAGACCAGAATTGGAAGGACTGCGGCGTTGCTGGTGGCGGCGATCTTGTTTGGGCTATCGCACTTCAATCATGGCGCCGGATTCAACTGGAAATACGTGCTGCTGGCCAGCATTGCGGGAATTTTCTACGGACGCGCCTGGCGGGCCGAGCGGCAGATTTTCGCTTCCATCGTGACGCATATCGCGGTGGACGTAGTGTGGTCGCTGTGGTTCCGGTGAGGTGTCGATTCGTGAGTTGCTAAACCTTTCCGAGTCCGGTGGTTGACACCGCTCGTTCGAAGCATTTAGATTCAGGCTGCTTTTGATTAGGTTCGCGCGTCCTCCTCGCCTTGGGGAGGACTGGGAAGCGGGTGCAAATCCCGCGCTGCCGCGCAACTGTAAGCGAGGACATCGCACCGGGCCACTGGAGATTTTTTCCGGGAAGGCCCGAGGCAAAAAGTGAATGCAGGATTGAGCCGGGCGGGGACGCCCGGCGCTCCAAATTCCTGCATTCTTACTCGCGAGCCAGGAGACCGGCGCGAACTGACAACACCAACCCCTTTCGCGATTAAAGGAGGAGTGATGCAGTCTTGCTACCGGTTTTTCGCCGTACTTTTTCTTTCTATCTCCGCCCTAGCTTCGCAACTCAACGTCAGAGTGGTCGATCCTCAATCTGCCGCCGTTGCCGGGGCGCAAGTCGAGATTTTTTCTGAAAACTCAAACCACTCACTGGGAATTCAAATTACTTCCGCGCAAGGGATAGCGCAATTTCACGCCATCGCGGCGTCTTCAGTGCGTATTCACGTGCTGGCGCCAGGATTCGCCGAGAGGTGGAGCACGGTTTCCGCGGCGGAAGCGGGCAACGGAATCACCATAAACCTGCAACTGGCGGTAGCCGCCGAAACCGTCGTAGTAAGTGCGACGCGGACGCCGCTGCCGACTGAGGAGTCGGGAGCAGCAATCGATAGCTTGAGTGGGGCTGTGCTCGAAACCACGCGGCCGGTTGCAGCGAACGATGCGCTGCGCTTTTTGCCGGGCGCGATTGTGAGCACGGCTGGACAGCGTGGCGGATTAGCGTCGTTGTTCGTTGATGGCGGCGAATCTCGTTACAACAAAGTCATTGTGGATGGCGTGCCAATAAACGATCCCGGCGGCACATTTGATTTCGGAACCTTACCGCTATTTGAAGCCGACCGGATGGAGTTTCTGCGCGGCGCCCAGAGCACGCTTTACGGATCTGATGCCATGAGCAGCGTGGTGCAGATTTGGAGCCGGACTGGAAGCACTCCAGTTCCTGAATTTCGATTCGGCGCCGATGCAGGAAATTACGGCACAGAAAACGGATACGCAGCGCTGGCTGGCGCGAATGGCCGCTTCGACTACAACCTGTTTGGAAACCAGTTCAATACCACAGGCTCCGGACCGAACGACGATTACTCGAACTCGCTTGAGGGGGCAAACCTTGGTGCGAAACTGAATGACTCGGCCACGCTGCGGCTGCGCATGCGTCACGATAACAGCGTGAGTGGCGTGCAGAACGAATGGAACTTCAACGGACAGAAGCTTCTGCCTCCCGATCTTGACCAACGCGCAAGGCAGAATAATTTTTTGGGCAGTTTGGAACTCAATATTTCGGGGCCGTCACGCCTGCAACAGCGAATTCAGGGCTTCGATTACACTTTGCACCGCACCAACATTGATTCAATCGATCAAGGCAACCGGATCGTTGTCTTATCACCCTCCATCGCTATTGACGAGGATTTTCAATTCCATAACGTCAACAACTACAACCGCGCAGGATTGAACTACCAAGCCAACTATGTCGAACGCAGTTGGACGCTCAGCACTGCCGGGTACGAGTTCGAAGATGAAAATGGAGTGACTGGCAATCTGCCGTTTCCCAGCCACGGGCTGCGTCGAAATCACGCTGTCTTCGGCGAGCAGCTATTCACGTTCGAACGCCTGTCATTTATCGGCGGTGGGCGCTTTGTCCACAATCAAAGCTTTGGGAACAAATTCGTGCCTCGGCTCTCATTGAACGTGCTCGCACTGAAAGGCGGTCAACTTTTCTCAGGGACCAGGCTGCGCTTCTCCTACGCAACTGGAATCGAAGAGCCGACTTTTGCCGAGTCGTTTGGAAGCGGCGGCGGCTTTCCGACCATCCCTAACCCTTTTCTAAGACCCGAAGAGACGCGGGCGTTTCAAGCTGGGTTTGAGCAGCGGCTCCGCGGTAATTATTCTTTTTCTGCGACTTACTTCAACAACCTGTTCCGTAATCAGATCGACTTCAACTTTGATCCCTGCTTCTGCAAGGGCCAGTACGTGAACATCAATGAATCCATGGCGCATGGCGCGGAGGTTGAACTTCATGCCAGGCCTCGCTCCCGAGTTTCTGTCGACGCCTCTTACTCTTACACTTCGACGCAGATCTTGAAAGAGCCGCTGGCGTTCGATCCCATCCTGTCAGCCGGCAGGCCGCTACTGCGCAGGCCCAAACACTCGGCCACTCTGATGACGAGCTATCTTGGGCCCCGGTGGGGCGCAAACCTATCAGGCAGTTTTGTGGGACGAAGGGCTGACTCTGATTTTTTTGGATACAACTTCAATCACACGCCCGGGTATGTGCTGGTGAACGCAGGGGGCTGGTATAACATGACCCCGCGGATCACAACCTATGTGAATGTTGAGAATGTTCTGAACAGATTCTACGAGGAAGTGATTGGGTACCCTGCGCTAGGTGCGAATTTTCGCGCAGGCATGCGTTTCAGGATCGGAGGAGAGTAGATTCTCTATCACGCGACTCGTCGGCGAACGTCGATTTCTTTTGCCGCCGGGCTCCGCCGTTGCCATTGCCGTTTGAGGAGTGTACGGGCATGGGCGCGGCAGAGTTCACGGCCAAATATTTATTCCGTGCGGCAATCAATTTGTCCAGCTCCGCGCAGTCGAGAAGCTGCTGCTTGCCAAGAATATGCGTGATCAGGGCGATCTGCGCGAAGTGCTCGACGGTTTCCATTTTCATGTAGGCCGATTGCAGATCAACGCCGTAGGTCACAACACCGTGATTGGCCATAAGGACGGCGTCAAATTGCGGCACTAACGGTTCCAGAGTCCGTGCGAGTTCCGGAGTGCCCGGTGTTCCGTAGGGGGCAAGCGGAATCTGGCCGAGTCCGATCACGACCTCGCAGGCCAAGGGCTGGTCGAGAGCGATGCCGGCGGCAGCGAATCCTGTGGCGGTCCGGGGATGCGCGTGCACAATTCCGTTGACGTCCGGCCGCATACGATAAATCAGCAGGTGCATGCCAATTTCGCTGGTCACATCGCGGCGACCCTTTAATTTGCGGCCCGACATGTCAACGATGACGAGATCCGAAGACCTCATGCTGCCCTTTGACATGCCCGTGGGGGTGACCAGCACCTGGTTTTTGCTCAGCCGGACGGATAAATTGCCGTCACAAGCGGCAATATAGCCACGCTGGTGCAGCATTTTGCCGGTTTTTACAATTTCAGACCGGGATTGGAATTGGCTCGGCATGTGCAAATTCGCAGTCCGCGTATGTTAGCGCAGGTTCAGAGCGGAAACAATCGGAATTTCGGTCTAAAAATGTAATTTCGCCGGGAGCCTGTGACCAATTTGGGCCTGCGGACGGCCTTCCGCGCGGTTCTTATAATGCAACAGTGCTTGTTTCAGAATTTGATTACCACCTTCCCGAAGAGCTGATTGCGCAAGAGCCGCTTGCTCAGCGCGAAGCCTCGCGAATGCTTCGCCTGGACCGGCACTCGGGCGAAGCCAAGGACCTTTGTTTTCGTGATTTTCCCGAGCTGCTGCGCCCGGGCGACCTGGTCGTCTTTAACAACACTCGGGTTTTTCCGGCGCGATTGTATGGACGGAGAAGTGGGTCAAAGTCTCAGTCGTTGAGCGCGCACAACCCGGCTTCGCGTGATTTCCTACAAGGACGGATCGAGGTACTGCTGACAAGGCAACTCTCGCAGGAACCCAATGAGTGGGAGTGCCTGGTGCGTCCGGGAAGGAAGATCGGAGTTGGGGAAAAGCTTTTCTTTGGGGAGCAGCAGGAACTCGTCGCCGAGGTCGTAGGCAGACGGGGGTTTGGCGAGCGTTGCATTCGGTTTGGCCCAGTTGCGAACTTTTTTGAATTAATCGAAGAGTTGGGGCACGTACCTCTGCCTCCTTATATCTCGCGTACCGACGGTCAAGCCGATCGCGATCGGTATCAGACGGTTTATGCGCGTGAACGCGGCTCGGTGGCAGCGCCAACTGCCGGACTGCATTTCACGCCAGAAATTCTGTCGCGAATGAAACAGCGTGGAGTCGAAACTGCGGAGATCACACTGCATGTCGGCTTGGGAACGTTTCAGCCGGTGCGGGTAGAGAAAGTTGAGGAACACAGGCTGCATACGGAGACCTACAACATCTCGGCTGAAGCTGCGGAAAGCATAAACCGCGCCTTGGATGAGAAGCGCCGGGTAGTTGCAGTGGGAACGACTACGGTGCGAACGCTCGAGTACGCGGCGAAGAATTCCGGTCAAGTTCAAGCGGGCAGGGGCGAAGCTGACCTGTTCATTTACCCAGGATTTAGTTTTCGGGTCGTGAGTGCAATGCTGACGAATTTTCATTTACCGCAGTCGACATTGCTGATGCTGGTATGCGCGTTCGGCGGCAAGGAGCAAGTGCTGGCCGCGTATCAACATGCGGTTGCCGAACGGTACAGGTTTTATTCGTATGGCGATTGCATGTTTGTGGCGTAAGGAACTCCCGGACGTGGACGTCCGGGGCTACATGAGCACGATTGGCTGGGTGATTCGTTAAGGCCCTCGCGTGGCTGCACGGTTAAATGTAGGGGCGGGTGTCCACACCCGCCCACCGGCGATATACTTCGATGAGATGATTTATGGCTACTGGCGTCGTTCCTAAACAGCTTTCCATTCAGGGTTTCATCTCCGAGCTGCATAAATTTCCGGAGCAGGCATTTGTCCGTACCGGCGAGATTCTTGCTTTCCTTGAGCGCACATCGGTTGCTCCGGAAACGCTTTCGCCTTATCTCAATTGGGACCGGCAGCATTACACCCGCAATCTGATCGACAAGACTCCGCTTTATGAGTTGATTGCGATTTGCTGGGAAGTAGGACAGGCCAGCTCGGTGCATAACCATCGCGATCAAAATTGCTGGATGTCGGCACCGATTGGACGATTGCAGGTAGAGAATTTTCATTTAGTTTCGCAGGACGTTGACCATGGCCGCTCTCAACTCACGCCAACAGATACTGTCGAGATGAATTCCACGCATCCGTGCGCGGTAAATCCGGCTGATCCGGTTCATCGCGTGGTCAATCCAAACAACTTTGGGGAACGCGCGGTGAGCCTGCATATCTATTCGCGGCCGTTTGATTCCTGCGTTGTCTATTCGCCGGAGCAGGGCACGTGTGGAGTGATCAAGCTGCATTACACGACGATGTTCGGGAAACCGGCGTAGCCTGCACAATGGACAGCCGAGGGCTTGCCCTGAGCTTGTCGAAGGGGCGGCTGTCCCCACACGACTCATCATTCAATTGTTAAACTTGTTTCTTGCCTCCATCCAGCAAATCCTCGGCCGCCCGGACTGAAACTGCTTCGCGGGTCGAAATTGGCCCCTCAGTTGGAGCGAAACCCGGCTTGGTGCCGCGGCACGATCCGAACACGCTTTTTTTAATCGACACCATGTCATTCATCTTTCGCGCCTATCATGCCATGGCGCGACAGCGCGGGATGTCCACGCGCAAAGGGCTTCCGACGGCGGCAATCTACGTTTTCGTAAATATGCTGCGGAAGTTGCGCGATGATTTTTCGCCGCAATATCTGGCGGCGGTGTTCGATGTGGCTGCGCCCACTTTTCGCGATCAGCAATACAAGGAATACAAAGCCAACCGCAGCGAGATGCCAGGGGATTTGGCGCAGCAGATTCCCTACATCCGGCAAGCGCTCGAGGCGTACCGCATTCCCATTCTGGAAGTTCCCGGCTTCGAAGCCGATGACGTGATCGGGACCCTGGCGACCAAAGCCGCTGCGCAGGGCCGGCACGTGTATGTGGTGTCGAGCGACAAGGACATGCTGCAACTGGTGAATGATCAGGTACTGGTGCTGAATCCTCCGAAAGACAACTTGATTTGCGATGCAGCAAAGGTCGAAGAAATTTTGGGAGTGCCGCCGGAGCGCGTGATCGATGTGATGGCGCTGCGCGGCGACTCGATCGATAACGTTCCCGGAGCGCCAGGAATCGGCGACAAAGGTTCGGTAGAAATTATTCGCCGCTTTGGCAGCCTGGAAGCCGCACTCGACCACGCTGCTGAAGTCGAGAGAAAAACTTACCGCGAGTCATTGCAGAACAATCGCGAGCAGATCCTGATGAGCAAGGAACTGGTAACGATCAAGTGCGACGTGGACATCGATCTCGATGTCGAGAAGATGAACGCGGGAGAACCTGATATCGAAGTTCTGCGCGGTTTGTTCACCGAGCTTGAATTTACTTCGCTTCTGAAAGAACTGCTGCCGGTGGTTGAAGCGCCCGAGGGAAATTATCGCGAGGCGGAGTCAGCGGCTGATGTGGAGCGCCTGCTGAAATCGCGGGGGGAGGAAATACCGCTGGCGATCGCTGTGGACACAGTTGTTGCAATGCCCGAAACTGAGCCGGAGACAGAAGCCGAAGAAGATCTCTTGCCACTCAAATTAAATCCAAGCCCAGTCGCGGACAAGAGTGTCCGCGCCACACAGATTGCGATTTCGGTCGAGTCCGGTTCCGCGCTAGTCGTTTCTTCGGAATCCTCTGCTGGGTTAACCGCGGCACTGGCGGACGAGGAGATCCCCAAAGCTATTCATGACTGGAAGACGGCTGTGCACGGGCTGGGAGAGACGTCGCTGGCAGGAGTTCAGCACGACACGCGGTTGTACTCGTATCTGCTCGATCCCACTTATTCGTCGCACAGTTTGCCGGAAGTTGCGCTTCGCCGATTCAACTTGAAGCTTGGCGGATCTCTGGCCGAGGCCGCAGATATAACCGGCCGGCTGGCGGCTGTTTTGCGGAAGGAAGTCGAACAGGAGAACCTGTTGAAGCTGTATGACGAAATTGATTTGCCGCTGGTTCCGGTGCTCACGCGAATGGAGCAGGCGGGAGTCGCCATTGATCGCGCGGCGCTGGCCCAGATGTCCACGCGACTGGAAGGCGAGATTAGCGTCAAAGCGAAAGAAATTTATGACTGCTGCGGCTCGGAGTTCAACATTAGTTCGCCGAAGCAACTGGGCGATGTGTTGTTCAACAAGCTGAATTTGCCGAAGCCGGTGAAATACGGCAAAGGCAAGACCATTTCCACTGCGGTTGACGTTTTGGAAGAACTCGCCGGCAGCCACCGGGCGCCGAAGCTGGTGCTTGAGTACCGGCAGCTGACAAAACTGAAGTCCACGTACGTAGATGCTCTTCCTGCATTGCTGAATTCCGGCACTGGCAGGCTGCATACAACGTTTGACCAGACGGGAACCGCGACTGGTCGGCTTTCGTCGGCAAATCCGAATCTGCAGAATATTCCTATTCGCACCGAGGTGGGGCGGGAGATTCGTGCGGCCTTCACCGCTGCCCCCGGATGCCTGTTGGTCGCAGCCGATTATTCGCAAATTGAATTGCGGCTGCTGGCACACTACTCGAAAGATCCCCTGCTGGTTGAAGCCTTCCGTCGCGGAGACGATATCCACACGTTGACCGCCTCCCAGGTATTCGGAGTGCCGCCGCTCATGGTTACAGCCGACCACCGCCGGCAGGCGAAAGTTGTGAACTTCGGAATCGTTTACGGACTGTCCGCGTTTGGCTTATCGCAGAACCTCGGGATTGAACCCTCTGAGGCAAAGAAGTTTATTGAAGCCTACTTTGAAAGATACCGAGGCGTGCGAACCTTCATCGATCGCACTTTGGACGAAACCCGGCGTGATGGGCGGGTTCGAACGCTGTTTGGCAGGGTGCGCCCGATTCCTGACATCAACAGCAAGAACTTCAACCTTCGCGGATTCGCGGAACGTACTGCGGTAAATACTCCGTTGCAAGGAACCGCCGCCGATTTGATCAAACTGGCGATGATTCGGATCGATGCCCTAATCCGCGACCGCCAACTGAAATCGAAGATGACGCTTCAGGTGCACGACGAACTTGTGTTCGAAGTTCCGGAAGACGAAATCGACGGAATGCGCAGCTTGGTGCGCGAGCAGATGGAAAATGTGCATCCGTCACTCTCGGTGCCGCTGATGGTGGAGATTGGGGTTGGAAAGAATTGGCGGGACTTGGAGTGAGCTCGGCGAGCTTCGTCTTCCCGCGCGAAATGGAACCCGATCACGTCCTCTCAAATTTTGTCATTCCGAGCGAAGCGGGATCATTTGCTTGCGAATGATTCCCGAGTCGAGGAACCTGCTGTTCCTTTTAGTGAACGAAAAGCAGATTCCTCACCGCTAAAGCGGTTCGGAATGACATCCTTGTAGTTTTGAATATTTTGAAGAATGGCCGACGGCCGTATCGACTTATGTTCCCAGTGCTTTCTTAATCGCGCCCGCAATTCCATCCGTCATTGCGTTCATCTTCTCTTCTGATTCGGCCTCGACCATCACGCGCGCCAGCGCTTCAGTCCCGGAGTATCGCACTACAATTCGCCCATCGCCATTGAGCTCGCGCTGCGCCGCCTCGATTGCGCGCTTAACGTCCGGAACCTGATCGAACGGGATTTTCTCGCGCACGCGGATATTCTGAATGCGCTGTGGAAATACTTTCAGGTCTGAAATCAGCTCCGCCAAGGAGCGTCCGCTGCGGGCCATGATGTCCATTACGCGCAATGCGGTGAGCAGGCCATCGCCGGTGGTAGCTTCGCCATCGCGAAAAATGATGTGACCGGACTGCTCTCCACCCAGCGTGGCACCAGTTTTCATCATTTCTTCGAGAACATATTTGTCGCCAACATTTGCGCGCAACATGCGAATACCGGAATTGCGGAGCGCGATCTCGAGCCCCATGTTCGACATGGTGGTCGCAACCACCGTGTCGGCACGAAGTATTCCGCGGGCGTGCAGGTCGCGGGCCGCCAGGAGCAGCACGCCGTCCCCGTTAACCACTCGGCCAGAGGCGTCACTGAAGAGGGCGCGGTCGGCATCGCCGTCAAAGGTCACGCCCAGATCGAACTTGCCACTCGACGTGGCGATCTTTTTCGCGACCCCTGCTGGATAGAGCGCGCCGCAGTCCTCATTGATATTTTTCCCATCCGGCGAGGAACAGATGAACTCCGCCTGAATTCGACAAGCGCGAAACAACTCCGGCGCTTCGGCGGCGGCAGCGCCGTTTGCGCAATCCACCAGCACGCGCAGACAGCTCAAATCAGTCGAGACATTTTTCGCAAGCCACTGGATGTAGTCGGTCCGGAGCGAATGCTCTCCGGGGAGCGTCGGCAAAGGCTTAGAAGATGGCTCGGGATGTGCGCCCGGCGCTTGCAAAATCGCAAATATTTCCTGCTCAATCGCCAATTCGTGGGAATCGGGAAGTTTGAATCCATTACCTGAAAAAACTTTTATTCCGTTATCAGTCCACGGATTGTGCGACGCGGAAATAACTACTCCCGCATCGAATTTCTGCGAGCGCGCCAGGTAGGCAACTCCGGGCGTGGTAATTACGCCGGCGCTGCGGACCTCAACCTGGCACGAGGAAAGGCCAAGGGCAACGCGATCGGCAATCCAGCGGCTGGATTCGCGCGTGTCTTGGCCAATGACAACTCGAGGTTCGGGTTTGGTTTTCACCAGATCGTGCCCGAGGGCGCGTCCGATCAAAAACGTGCTCTCGGCGGTGAGCGGAAATTCTCCAGCGACGCCCCGAATGCCGTCGGTTCCGAAAAGCTGCCTGATTTGCGATGTCATTGAGGTTGAGTTTGCGCGGAAGGAACTGGCGCTCGTTCCATGATAACCGTGATCCGCACGGGATGGGGATCGACGACTTGGATGAGTGGATCAGAAACGTAAGCATGGCGCGAGAAGGTCGTACGGTCGATCAGTCCGCTGACGTCTATGGGATCGGTAATCGCGCTCTCAACTCCATCAACCGACTTTTTAGGGCCTACGATCTCGATTGTTTCCGGATCCGATTTTACCTGCGCGATCGAATAACCACTGGCAAAGGTTCCGATGACGCGGGGCCGGACGGGAACTCTCTTGGTTGTTTTCCTATCGAATAGGAGATGAATTTGGCTAGGCACGAGTTGGACCGCGCGGAGCTTGTCGGGCAGGCCGATTTGATTCGCAGTCAGGTCGAAGGTGCGCTCGCCTGGCTTCATTCCAGTGAGATCGATTTCTGCGTGAACATCAGAGGGCTGCAGCTGCCGCACCAAGCGCTCCGGGCCTCGGACGCGAACCTGCGCGGAGGGTATGTTTTCTGAACTAATTTCAAGGTCCTCGGGCATATTGCGGAATACAATGGCTACGTTCACCGCAGCTTCGGACGGAGGCTCGTTCGAAACTGCCAGCCACAGCGCTATAGCGATAAGCAGGGAGATGATCTTCAATCCCAGATTGTGTATTACGTGGCGGCGAAAAAATTCCCGGCCGGTCATCGCTCGCCTCCGCCTTTGTGCAAGTCTGAGCGAAACGGCATTTCACTCTCGACCTCGTCCAGAATGCCGGCGCTATCTGAAATTGGGGTGGGCAGCGCAGTTGGAGGAACGTAGCGGCGGAGCAATGTGCTCATGCGCTCGCGAAGTTTCTCGACGGTGAGGTCGCGATCAATGCTGCCTCCGACTGCCAGACTGATGCTGCCGGTCTCTTCCGAGACGATGATCGAAATCGCGTCGGTTTCCTCGGTAATGCCAATTGCCGCGCGATGGCGCGTGCCCAGCTGGGTGGAGAGCACGGGGTTCATAGAAAGCGGCAGAAAGCAGGCGGCCGCAGCAACCCGGTCTCCCTGGATGATTACCGCGCCGTCATGGAGCGGAGCGCTGGGGCGAAATAGAGTCGCCAGCAAGTCGTATGAAAGTTTGGCATCCAGGGCCACGCCGCTTTCGATGTAAGTGCGGAGGCCGATTTCGCGTTGGATAACAATGAGCGCGCCGGTCTGGTTCTGGGAAAATAAATTCGCCGCGAGAGCGATATCGTCGTAGGCATCGGCTTCGGCGGCCGCCGAACGGGCCAAAGTCATACGCCGGCCGAGGCGGGCCAGCGCCTGGCGGATTTCGGGAACGAAGATCACAATCAGCGCGAATACTCCGTAGGGCAGCGCCCGTGAGATCAGCCAGTTTAAGGTGACCAACTCGCCCATTCGCGATACATAAAAAGCCAGGACAACGATGGAAAGGCCGATCAGGATCAGGGCAGCGCGGGTGCCGCGAATGAGCGCGAAAAACTCATAAATCACGATGGCCACGAGCAGAATGTCGATGGCCGAGATCAACGTGAGATGGGACCACGCTCCGGCAGCGTGAATCAAGGAATGCCCCTTTCAGACTCGCGCAGGCAAGCTTGCAGAGGTAATTGTAATGCAGGAGTGGAGCGTAGTGGCTAGTGGCGAATGGCTGCCACTGACAACTAACCACTAGTCACTTTTCTTCTCGACTTTTGCGGTCACCGATCCGCGGGCCAGGCGGGCGGAAATTTCGTCTCCAACTTCGACCTGGGCGGAGTTCTTGATCAGTTTTCCTGAGGAATCGAAGACCAAGGCATAACCGCGCTCCAAAATTGCAACCGGAGAGAGCGCCTTTAGTTGATGCTGAAGCTGCTCGAGACGTGAGCGGCGACGCAACAACACGGTGTGCATCGCGGAAGCAATCGCAGTGGTGTGAGATGCAAGGTCGCGTCGCATACCCGCCAGTACGCGGCGGGCGTCGTAATGACGGATGGCGGCAGAGACCTGTTCCCATTTGCGGTGATATTTCTCAATTAATCTGCGCTCAGAATTTTCCAGACGAAAGCGGAGGTCGTCAAACCGTTGCTGGCGCTGATTGATTCCTTCCATCATGCGTGCGAACGCGCCGTGCTGGGCAACGTCGGTCAGCGTCTGCTTGGCCATCAGGAGTCGATATCGCATGGCGCGCGCAAGCCTCAGGCGCAAGGAGTCGGCTTGCTCCTCGATCTCCTGCAGCGAACGAATGACCAGTTCGGCTGCGGCGGAGGGCGTGGGCGCGCGCAGGTCAGCAACGAAATCGATGATCGTGAAATCGGTTTCATGGCCTATGGCAGAGATGATGGGAATTCCTGAGCCAGCGATGATGCGGGCAAGGCCTTCATGGTTGAAGGCAGAGAGGTCTTCGGCGGAGCCTCCGCCGCGGGCCACGATGATCACGTCCACATTTTTCGCGCGATTGAAATACTTGACGCCGCTGCTCACCTCGGAGGCAGCGCTTTCACCCTGCACCTGCGCCGGGTAAATAAGTACGCTGGCGCTGTGATGCCGTCGGCGCAGAATATTTAAGATATCGCGCAGGGCGGCAGCTTGGGGTGAGGTCACGATTCCGATGCATCTTGGAAACGGAGGAACGGGTTTCTTGCGCGCGGCATCAAAAAGGCCCTCCGATTCGAGCTTCGCCTTGAGTTGTTCGAATGCGACCTGTAGCGCGCCCGCGCCTTTTGGCTCCAGGTATTCGGCCGAAAGTTGGAGTTCGCCACGGCCTTCGAAAACTGTGACTCGCCCGCGAAGAACCACGTGCATCCCGTCTTCAGGGCGGAAACGCAGCAGCCGCGCTTGCGAGCGAAACATCACAGCACGGATCTGTGAGTTTTCATCTTTAAGCGTGAAGTAAAGATGTCCGGAGTCATGGGCGCGAAAATTCGAGATCTCGCCTTCTACCCAGATATCGCTGTACTCGCGCTCCACGCGGGTGCGGACGGCTGCGACCAGATCTCGCACAATCCACACCTTTCGCTCAGGAGCAGCGAAGGTGAGGCCGAGTTGGTCGGCGGAAGCCACTTACTGGAGTTTATCGAAATTCAATTCGCCAGGGATAGGCACGAATCGCGCGAAAGAAGGTTGAACCGAGTGCGGTTATACACAAACTTTCAAGCGAGGTGGATTTGCGGCATCTGGACCAGCGTGCCGGTTGACCCGCCAGTCTGCTTTTGTTCGTTCACAAAACTGCAAACCAGGCGCAATGCCTGTACTTCTTCCCGCAGCCGCTGTAGCTCGGCTTCTTTACGGTGAAGCACTTCGATCGGGTCTCTCATGCGTCTCCTCGGCCGAGGGCAGCCTTATTGGGGGAGGGCAGCCTGATGAGCACTCTACGGCTCCCGGGGCGCGCGGGAAACGTCACAGAGGTACAGGCCCAGATTCAGGGATTCAGTGCCCGAGATGGTACGGATGCCCCTTCAGAATGGTGAACGCCCGATACAGCTGTTCGAGCAGCACTACGCGCGCCAGTTCATGCGCGATGGTCATTTTTCCAAGAGACAGGACGAAATCGGCCTGATTTCGGGTGTTTTCCGTAAACCCATCTGCAGGCCCAATTGCAAACAAAAGTGGCGCAGGATTTCGCTCCTGCTGCGAGCGAATGAATTGTGCCAATTCTTCCGAGGAGAGCTGTTTACCACGAGAGTCTAGCAAGATGAGATAGCGTCGCGTGCCCCGTCCATCGCGGCCGGAGGTTTTCAGCAGCCCAGGTTCATCTTTGAGCGAAATGCCTTCAGCCTCGGCGTACTGTTTGAGGCGTTTTAGGTAATCGTCGGAGAGGGACTGGACCGCGGGAGACTTTGTTTTGCCGATCCATGCGACGGTGAGTTTCACGGGATTCGAAGAAAGATTTTAACCGCAGAGGTCGCAGAGGTTGCGTAGAGGACGCGGAGAATTTTACAGTTTACTTTTTCGCGTTCTCGACGGTGGAGAATGTTGTCTTCTTTAGGCGCGCTTCTTCGCGGCTGTTTTGGAGACAGTCCGCTTGCGTGGTTTCGCCACCAGAGCGTCTGGCTCGATCTTTTTTGCCGATTTCCAAAGACGTTCTAGGTCATAGTACTTGCGCGCAGCTTCGGAAAAGATGTGGACAACAAAATCCACATAGTCGATCAATACCCACTCTGCCTGCCTGTATCCCTCGATGTTGTTCGGGTAATGGCCGGCGCGTTTCAGGCGCAGCTCTACTTCATCCGAAATGGCTTGCACCTGGCGGGGATTATTGCCGCTGCAGATCAAAAAATAATCGGTGAACGCGCCTGAGGCCTGGTCCATCTCAAGCAGGCTGATTTGTTCGGCTTTCTTTTCCTGACAGGCGGCGAGGGCTTCGGAGACTTGCTTCTTCAGTTCATTCTTCATTCGGTTAACGGATCGCTGGTTGGGCATCAACGAGTGTACAGGCCTTCCTTCTTTATGTATTCTTCCACACTCTCAGGCACAAATTTCTTGATCGGGCGCTTCGCAGCAACCGCCTCGCGAACAGCGCTGGCCGAGATGTTCTGATTCACATTGTCGAGCAGGTGCAGAGTAACTCCGGGGAGCGCTAGGTCTCCCGTGGCGGGCTGCTTGTTAAATGGTTTCGTGACTTCTGTCCGCGGGCGCAGTTTTTCCGGCAAAGCACTGGCTACGTCGGCAAGCGAGAATCCGGGACGGCTGGCGACGATGAACTCGCATTCGGCAAAAAGCGCTTCCGCCTCACGCCATTTTGCGATGTCTTTGAAGGCGTCTATCCCGATCAGAAAAAACAGGCGGTCGCTCTTACCCAGCGACTGCTTGAGCGCACGAATGGTATCGATACTGTAATTGGGAGCCGAGGCCACACTTCCTCGCGCGCTTTTTTTGTCGTGCAATATGAATTCGCCCGGCGCTTCTCGCAGCGAAGGGACAAACGACTTTTCACCCTGAGTCGCGAGAGCAGTCATGGCATAACGATGGAAGTAAGAAGCGCCCGGTTGGGCGGTCTTATGCGGAGGAACGTTGGTGGGAACGAAGTACACGCGGCCCAACTGGCAGCGTTCACGAGCGGCGTGGGCAAGCGCAAGATGGCCCTTGTGGATAGGATCGAAGGTACCGCCAAAAAGGCCGATGTTCATATTAATCGTCGTTCGTCGTTGGTCGTTGGTCGTTGGCGCAAACCGAATAGGACGCGGCTACCGGCTGTTTGTCAAAACTCTGATGCGTAATCGCTCCGCAGAATAAGTGTTCGGTTTTGCCCAACGACCAACGACGTACGACCAACGACGTATTTGTTTATGCGCTTACTTCGGCCGGCTGTTCGCGCCTGACTTCTTCAACTTTCTCTGCCATCGCGTATTTCAGTTTTTCAACGCCTTCGCCGGTGACTGCCGAGATCGGAAAAAACTCGAGACCATGGGATTTTGCGTAGCGCTTCAATTTTGTCAATTTGGTCTTGTTGGCCACGTCACATTTTGAAGCCACCAGAAGCATTGGCTTGTTTTCGAGCCCGGCGCCAAAGCTGCTGAGTTCGCCTACGATTACTTCAAAGTCTTTCACCGGATCAGGACGGCCGCTGGCATCGGAAACATCTACCAGGTGTACCAGTAAGCGCGTGCGCTCAACGTGCCGTAGGAACTGCGTGCCGAGGCCTGCGCCTTCATGCGCACCTTCGATCAGGCCAGGAATATCGGCGACCACAAAACTGCTTTCGTGCGGCGGATTGCCCACGACAACCACTCCGAGGTTTGGTTCCAGAGTAGTAAAAGGATAATCCGCAATTTTCGGTCGCGCCGCAGAAATTCGAGAGATCAGAGTGGACTTACCCGCGTTGGGGTAACCGACCAAACCAACGTCAGCCAGCAGCTTCAATTCGAGCCGCAGAGTGCGCTCTTCGCCCGGACGACCGTCTTCATGCTCGCGCGGGGCCTGGTGCACAGAAGTTGTGAATCGAGCATTGCCACGGCCACCGCGTCCACCCCGAGCAATCACCATGCGATCGTCAGGCGAGGAAAAATCGTGCACGCGCTCGCCGGAGTCAGCGTCATAAACAATAGTTCCGACAGGGACTTTTAGAACAACATCCACACCTTCGCGCCCGGTTTTGTTCGAACCTTCCCCGTGGCGTCCGCGCTGCGCCTTGTATTCGGGATTAAAACGAAAATGCACCAGCGTATTGTGGCGCTCGCTGGATTCCATGATCACGTCTCCGCCCTTGCCACCATCGCCACCAGATGGGCCTCCACGGGGGACGAACTTCTCCCTGCGGAAGGCGAGACAGCCGTTACCGCCGTCGCCAGCTTTAATCCGGATTGTGGCCTCATCGATGAACATGGAAATCAGCCGTCAGCCGTCAGCCGTCAGCCCTCAGGAAAATCGTCGTTGGCCGTTCGCGAACGGCTTTGCCTATAACTTATTCAAACATAAAAATGCTCCGGCGATGCTGCCGGAGCATTGGCTTTACCTGATGGCTGACGGCTGACGGCTACTTCGCTTCCAGAGGCTCAATCATCACGAACTTACCCATCGAACCACGGTCCTTAAACACGATCTTGCCGCTGATCTTGGCGAACAAGGTATCGTCTTTGCCGCGGCCGACGTTCAATCCCGGCTTCACGCGAGTGCCACGCTGGCGGACAATGATGGTGCCTCCAGGAACAGTCTGGCCGCCGAACGCTTTGAATCCCAGCCGCTGCGCGTTAGAGTCACGCCCGTTTCGTGAACTGCCTAATCCTTTTTTGTGTGCCATAAAAATCAGCTCCTACGCTTTTAGCAAAAGCCGTCAGCCATCAGCCGTCAGCTTTCAGCAAAATCATCCCAAACCTTCAGCAACGACAAATCGCGCTATGTCATTCCGAACCGCTTCAGCGGTGAGGAATCTGTTTCTCTCGCCGCTTTAGCGTTACACAACCTGCTTTACTTCTTCTTGCCTGGACTCTTCTTCGCCACGCTTTTCTTAGGAGCGGCAGCCTTCTTCTTGGCAGCCGGTTTAGCCGCCTTTGCCTCAGCCTTCTCTTCAGTCCTCGACTCGACTTTCGCCGAAGCCACTTTCTTGGGCTTAGCTTCCTTTTTCGGCAACGCCGGAGCGCTGAACTTCTGCCCGTCGAAAGCAATCTCCGTGATTCGCACGGAGCTGAAGGGCTGGCGATGTCCGTTGAGCTTTTTGTACTGCTTCTTTTTCTTATAATGGAAGACCAGAATTTTTTTCGCACGGCCTTCGTTAAGGATTTCGCCGGTCACTACCGCGTTCGACTCGGGGCGCGCAATCTGCCCTTCGCTTGCCGACACCGCCAGCACATCGTTAAATTCCACCGTGCCATTGCTGGCCGCAGCCTGGGTTTCCAGGCGAAGCACATCCCCGGGCGCCACCCGATATTGCTTACCGCCAGCGCGGATCACCGCGTACATACTCATGCCTCCATTGCTCTCAGCAGATCCTGTAAACCGAACGCTTGCTTCGGCATTCTTAATTCCCAAAGACAAGCTTGTCCAAGTTCATGCCCGGTGGAGCAATTCAAATTTTGTGCGCTTGCTGTTTTTTCCGCGCCGGTCTTTCCTGTTTCAACTTCCCTGTTCAACTTTGTTCCGACGTAAGCGGACGGCCCTAACCCGAGGTCCCTAAAACGCAGTTTTTTGCGCTGAGGTGGAAGAACAGAGCCGCAAGTACAGGCAAACTCAATTAGTTTAGCGTGATCAGCGGAAAACGGTCAAACCGAGAGGGATTATGAGATAGAGCGATCCGAAACCGTCCCTGTGGCCCGCAACATTTCCGCGACCGTCAGTCGAGGACAGAAAGCGCTTGACTCGCCATCGCTATTGGAGGAAGATGCTGCGCAACTTGCGGGGACGGCGATCCCTTACAACTTTTCCGCTCACCATTTGCTATCGCCAACGCCCGCCCAGGGTGAACTATGAGTAGTACAGGCGATCAGCCCGAGCCGAAACACCTCTCGGCTGGCAAACAAGGTCAGACGTCTATCAGTAGTTTCGTGGACTTTTGGTGGATACAGATTCCCGGCAAGTTACGCCCCTATTCCAAGACCTTGTGGGCTGTATGGTCGGACGGCATTTACCTAACCGCTTGGCCGCGCCTCGCAGCGATCCTGGTGTTCGCGGTCTTTGCGTTCGGTTTCTTTGAAGGCGGAACGCACTGTAGCATTCTTAGTCTGAATGGCTATGGCTTAGCATCAGGCTTCCACTCAGCATCGTTCGCGCAGATGCTTCCGTTGATGACGCTTGCGGTCTTGCTGGGATCATTCAGTGCGAATCTCGGTTTGATGCTGGTCATCGGTTTTGCACTCGGAGACTTCTTCTGGTCGGGCGTGCCATTCTCTCCATGGGAGCGTAACCTCGCTTTGCCGCCGACGCTCTATGGGCGCGTTCCACAACTCGCTGCCTATTTGGTTTTCTTCTTCTTAGCGGCATGGCCAATCACAGCCAACAAGTTCCTTGTCGCTGCCGCTCATCGTCGATTTCGAGAATCAGAAGTTTGGAAGACGGTGTTCATGGTCATCGTGCAAGCGCTATTCATCTATGAGTGGACGTACTTCGCGCCCATGGGCGTGAAGCAGCAATGGGATTGCTGCACGCAAACTTCGCCACTTGATGTTCGTTACTTTCACCAGACGACATTGCCTTGGTTGCTCGCAGCAGCAGTTGTCGGTGTTGTAGCCCGACGAGTGTTGATTAACGTAGCGGAAAAAAGCGATCCGATCTTAATCTCACGCCTGGATGTTGTGTGTGACCCAGCCTGGGCGCCTATCTCGCGAATGCCCGGTTGGCTGCACGCGATCATTGGCGCGATCATCATGACTCTGCTGTTCTTGGGATTCGCTGTCTCGCTATCACGCGTGATCATGACGTTCGCCGCAGTTCTTGCGCTAATGCTGCTCCGCACTTCCGTACTGTCGGGGACATCGCTGTGGCGGCGTTGGAGCACGCGATTGGCCCGTTACCCAGCGGTGATTCGGCTCGGTTTGGCAACCGTTGCCACTTACTTAGTTTCCAGGCTCGTGCTGACAGTCCCCGGATGGAGTGCGATTGAGCGAACTGCAAGAGGAAATTTTGCCCCGGAGGTGGTCTCCGTTTTGATTGGCTTGTGGGTGGTGCTCGTGCTACTGCCAAACGGCACCTTGGCACCGGAAGAGGCGGAACTCGCAACCGGTTCGAGACCGTCGCGTGTGTCAATCCCGTCGCCTGTTATCCAAGCCGCAATCGTGATCAGTATGGTGCTGCTCGCAAGCAAAAGAGCTCTAGCTGCTGATTGCGAAGCTGGGCGCTGCTGCTATGGAGGCAACAACGGGCTCGCCGGTAGTTCTGCGGCAGGGAGTACCACGTCGGCGGCGGGGACAGCCGCGGATTCAGGACAACCCCAGTATAAGCCCGGTTTCAAGCATGTCTTCCGGATTCCGGGCTACACCTCTAAACTGTACGGGAATCCGTCAGAAGATTCACCGGTCGTGGGTACGGTGAACTCCCCCAGGGTGGTGGTTGATGGCAGGGCCACAGACTCCCAAGGGAATACATGGTACCGAGTGAGCCCGCGTCTGAACCAACCCGGTGGTTGGCTGAGGGGGGCTGATACTACCGATACGCCAACCTACGAGCCACCGCCTCCCGCGCCGCAAGGGCCTACGCCGAGCGGGGATCCTATTCAGGCCCCGCCACCGCCACCGCCACATCAAGACTCTCCTGGTTTACGCACGGGGACGGTGATGACGTCTGCCGCCCGTGGGTAACCTTGTGCGAGTTAAGACGGATGAGAAAATTCCCTGCGGTAAGCGCTTGATGTCTTCTACTGCTGATGCGACGCGATTCGGCAAACCTAAGCTTCGGATACGGCCTGTGCTTTTCTTTGTCGGTTGTCTAGCTGTTCTGGGCTTTGCCACTTACTTTAAGCCTGAGCCCTATCGAGCATTCTACGGAGGGCTTGCTACTTTATTCGCATTTGCCCTACTTGTCCAATACCGCAGGGAAACTAGTCTCGTGCGCAATCGACTGTCCGCGATTGGCACTGTGACAGACTACCGTGTGCGCGGCAAAGGCGTACCGCATTTAGGAAAAGGCGTACCGACAATCAAATATGAGTTCGTTGCCTTCGATCAGAAGACATATCAAGGAGAAACCGGCTGGGGCGCGGCTGGTCTGATGAAAGGTTCGCAGATTACCGTACTCTACAACCCAGAAAATCCGGCAAAGAATCATCCCCTGGGTGGATTTGTCTTTTATTCGTTTCGTTAACCCACTACCAGTTTCATCGTTGCTGGAAATTCTGATTCCGCTGAGTACCGTAAGCAGAACTATCCCCGAGGAGATTATTGCGGCGACAAACTTTCCTGGATTGCGACCTTCTCGCACCATCGCACTAGCTCTGAACCGTGGCATCATTGAGCAGCAAATGGAGCGGTTACGGAATCATTGCTCATCATTACGGGTACGATGGGGGCAGGCAAGACGACTGTTCTGGGCGAAGCCTCGGACATTCTTGCCTCGCGCCACATTGCCCACGCGGCAATCGACCTGGACACGCTCGGGCTCGCCCATCTTCCGTCCGCACCCAGCAACGATGGCGTGATGTACCGCAATCTTCAGTCTGTCTGCGACAACTATGCTTCCCTCGGCGTGAGGCGACTCTTGCTGGCACGTGCCATCGAAGACCGGGCCGAGCTGGAACTCTGTCGAGGCATGGTGTCAGCCACGAACACAGTGGTCTGCCGCCTTACTGCCAGTATTGAAGCGATGCAGCGGCGCGTGCAGGCGCGTGAATCAGGTGTGTCGCAGCGCATATACGTCGATCGCGTCGCGAAACTCAACGTCATCCTTGACCGTACGCGATTAGAGGATTTCACCGTGACTAACGAGAATCGCTCGTTGACCGAGGTTGCGCACGAAATGCTCGTCAAGGCAGGATGGATTTCAAACTGACCCGCTACCTGCGAATTTGTTGCGGAGACAACGTTTCCTGGATTGCGACCTTCTCGCCTTCTTCGACGTTGATCACGCGATGCAAGGTGCGATAGCCGGACATGGCGATATCAATCTCGTAGGTCCCAGGGTTGAGATAGAAGTCGTACGGCGCGGTTTTGTCGAGCACGCGCTGGTTAACCATGATCTGCGCGCCTTTGGGCTGGGTCTTGATGCTCACAATTCCCATGCTCGATCCACCGCCGCCGCGCGCAAAGACTTTCTTGAATTTTCCGCCCGCACCGCGAATTTCGTCAGTGTTTCCCAGGCGCTTGAGCGAGACATTAACATTTGCGGCCTGTCCGGCCTGGACGTTCGCCGTGCTCGTCTCTTCCAAAAACCCAGAGCGCCGCACGAGGACGGTGTGCGTGCCGGGCTTGTCGAACGAGAACAGCGTAGGCGTCAGCCGGCCAGTGTCGCGACCATCGATCACAATGGCGCCGCCCGCGGGAGTGCTCGAGACCATCAAGGTGGTTGTGGTTGCGGTCGCGACTGAACTCAGTTGCAGCCCAACCGACGAAGTACCTGCCCGCAGCTTAATCGTACGGCTCTGAGAAGTGAACCCTGCCTTGCTGGCAGAGACGACGTGCTTGCCGGGCGCGATGTCGGTAAGGGTGCACGGACTTTGGCACAACGGGCTGCCGTCAAAAGCGATCTGTGCGCCGGCTGGTACCGAGGAAACAGTGAGCTGTGCCACGCGAGCGGCGGCGGCGTGCTTTTTTGCCTGGTTCCGTGAAGTTGCCGGTGGTTCGGGTTGCTCCTCAACCGTCAGGGTCGGCTTCGGTTCGATTGGCGCAGGCTGGGCCACCTCGCCCTGAGCAGGCGCAGGATTCGGCGCAGCCGATGCAGGATTCACTGGTGACGAAGGAGCAATACGTTTCGCGGGAGCAGTCTGGACCGCCGCGACATTCGGACGGTCACCGTCTTTGTCTCGGCTATCGTGGTCTTGCAAGTAATTGTGCAGCGCCATTCCGGACACGATTATGGCAATAAGCAGGCCAGCGCTGCCTACCCCATAGATGTAAAGCTTCGGCGGCAGCTTGCGCATTTCGGCCACGGCCATTTGCGCCACTTCGCGGAGCGGAATCTGCGGCTTCTCCGCCGCAGATTTCTTTTTAGCATCTGCTTGCAGCGGCTCAACCGGCTCCGACTCTTCCGAGGATGGCTCGGGCGATATAGAAGGAACAAAGACCTCTTTGAGCGGCGGAAGTTCAGCAAGTTCAGAGAAGGTCAGCTTGCTGCCAACTGCTGGGCTGCTGTCATCGGTGTCAGCGACAAGCGGATCGACCGAAAACGCGGGTTTAGCGGACGCTTTTGCCGCGGCCGGAGCGGCAGAGGCGGCCGGCTTGGGCGATACTTTGACAACCGGACTCGGGCCAGGGCCGGGTTTGGCTGCGACACCTGCGGAAGCACTCGCGGCTTGAACCTTCGGTCTTGCCGGCGCCTTCGGAGCAACAGGGTTTGCAGTGGCATTGCACTGCTCGAGCGCCTTTACCAATTCCAGGCCGCTCTGAAAACGATTGTCTGGCGATTTCGAAATCGCCTTCATAATCAATGCGCTCAGACTTGGCGTGAGACTCGGTTTAATTCGATGTGGCAGCGGCGGGACAGTTTCCAAAATGGCGGCGCGGATTTGCTCCGCCGTTTCTCCGGCGAAGGCTTTGCGCTCGGTGGCCATCTCATAAAGAATCGCCCCCAGGCCGAAGAGCGCGGAACGATGATCACAGGCTTCGCCTCGTAACTGTTCGGGCGAAATATAATGGAGTATTTCGGGGACGATAGAAGAGGACGTGCTGGCAAGACCATTCATCGACGAAATGCCGAAGCCGAGCACCTTTACCATTCCATCCCACTGGACCATGATCTTCGCCGGCTCCATCGAGTGGTGAACAACTTTGTGCACTTGCGCATGGTCAAGGGCGTGGCAGACTTGCCGCGCGATGTCTTGCAGGTCCCAGACAGAAAAGCCGTCTTTGCGCGCGAGGGTGGTAGCGACGGAATTGCCCTGCACATATTCAGATCCGGCAAGCAGCTGACCGTCTTCATCGCCCACACCATAAAGCGACGCGATATTGTGACTGTTGAGCGGTTTTGAGCGGTCGGCTTCTTCGAAGACCGCCTTCACCAGATCGTCGCGGTCCGGCAGATTATTTAGCGACGCGACTTTCAGGGCGAGCGTCTGTTTGGTCTCAGGATCCAGCGCCTTGTACACGGTCGCGAAAGACGACTGCGTTACCTGACTGACGATCTCGAAACGTCCAATTTGCTTGGGCATTGTGATTCGCCGCAGCTCAATAGTCGGAGAGCTGCTCACTAGGGAATAATAAGTTCTAGTGCGGTCGAGGCGGGAATTACCGAAGTACCTAAGCCCCCAGCAGCCCTGACCCACCTGCGGTCAGGCGCAAACAAAGGCAGCGGTTAGCTTCTAGCTTCTAGCTGCTCGCATGACGATCAAACCCACGAGGCCGACGTCCCGCCCAACCTTGACTGAAACTTAGGCCGTTCGCTTTGCGTATATAAAGACACGATGGATCTTGGCGGAAGCGGTTGCTAAAAGCTAAGAGCTAATAGCTAGAAGCTGCACGTGACAAATGTCAGGAGCTGCAACTGACGATCTGCACTGGCAAGTTAAAGCACGGTGAACGATTGTAAGAACGGTTGTTGAGCGACAATTGATCGGCTATGCTGTGTGTCTACTTCCAGGCGTACATTCACAGCTTTAGCGTAAGTTTTCCCGGAGTTCGAGCATGACGCTAACCAGTTTTGTCCGCAAGAACGCTTTTCGTAACTTGCGCCGCAGCATTCTGACCGTGCTGAGCATCGGCTTCTCCCTGCTGTTGCTCACGCTGATGATGGCGATCTGGCGCAACTTCTACATGGAGAAGGGCAGCGAGGAATCGGCCCTGCGGCTGGTCACGCGGCACAAAGTGTCACTGGTCTTTTCCATGCCCAGCTACTATCGGGAAAAGATCAGGGCGATTCCGGGAGTTGCGGTCGTGGTTCCAGGAAATTGGTTTGGTGGCGTGTACAAGGACGACAAGTCGGGTAACTTTTTCGCGCAGTTTGGCACCGACCCCGACGAGTTCTTCAAAGTTTACAAAGAGTGGAAGATTCCTGATGACCAGATCACCGCCTGGCAGCGCGATCGCGCGGGCGCCGTAGTGGACAGCGAACTGGCAAAGAAATACGGCTGGAAAATCGGACAACGGATCATCATTACTGGGACAATTTTTCCTACCAACCTTGAACTGAATATCCGCGGGCTTTTCACCGCGCCCCAACCGACCCAGGCGGTCTATTTCAACCAAAAGTATGTGGAAGAAGCCGTGCCCTTTATGAAAGGGCAACAGGGGTTCTACACCATTCTTGCCTCGTCCGCCGCTGATGTGCCCAAGGTGAACCGGGCAGTTGATGACACATTCCGCAACTCGCCGCAACCGACCAAGACGGAGACCGAGAAGGCCTTCCAGCTTGGTTTCCTGGCCATGCTGGGGAACGTGAAGGCGTTCATACTAAGTATCTGCGGAGCGGTGGTGTTTGCCATTCTGCTGGTCTCCGCTAATACCATGGCCATGTCTATTCGCGAACGTACGCGAGAAGTTGCGGTGCTCAAGACCCTGGGATTTACCCGGGGCACTGTCTTGGGCTTGTTCGTCGGAGAAGCAGTGGTGTTGGCTCTCATCGGCGGAATAGGTGGCTCCGTGGTGGCCTACCTTATTGGGATGGGCGCGGCCAAAGCTGGCGGTTTTGCCGGAGCCTTGCACGTAAAGGTGGCCACCATGGCGGTGGCCTGGGCGGCTGCAGCCTTCATGGGCTTTTTCAGCGCGCTGGTCCCGTCGTATACCGCGTCGCGGTTGGGCATAGTAGACGGCTTGCGTCACATCGGCTAAGCGGAAACTTATGGCGATACCTATCAGCTACAACATACGGAACCTGAAACTTCGCAAAGGCCTGACTGTCATGACCGCGCTGGGCATTGCGCTGACCGTGACCACCGCTCTGTTCATCATGGCGCTGCTGGCGGGCCTGCAAAAGGCCTTCAAGACCACTGGCAATCCGCTGAACGTTATGGTGGTGCGTAAAGGATCAACCAGCGAGTTGACGGGGCCATTTCCCGCCGACAATTTCGGGACCTTGAAGACGCTGCCGGGAATCGCCAAGAACGCCGCGGGCGAGCCATTAGTCTCTGGAGAAACCGTCGTAGTGATTGTGCTGCCGCGTGCCGATGGCTCCGGCGAGGTTAACGTTTCTGTGCGCGGCATGATGCAGAACGGCCTGGCGCTTCGCGGCGGAGTGAAGCTGGCCCAGGGACGATGGTTTACTCCGGGACAGCGCGAAGTGGTGGTGAGCGAGAGTATTCACAAGCGCTTCTCCCACGCCAATGTTGGCGACACCATGGAATTCGGGAAAGGCTCCTGGCAGGTCGTGGGCATCTTCGACGCAGGCGGCACCGCCTACGAATCGGAGGTTTGGGGCGATGTGAATCAGATGAACTCAGACTTCGACCGCCAGGGCGTTTACAGCTCCGCCTACCTCCGGGCAACTGACCCAGTTGCAGCGGCAGCGCTCAAAAACCGTGTAGGCGATGATCAGCGGTTGAAGCTGGATGGTTCGCTCGAGACTGAATACTACGCAAAGCAGACCAGTTCGGGCAGCGTGATTAAGTTCATTGGATTGCTGGTGGCGGCGATCATGGCCATTGGATCGAGCTTTGCCGCGATGAACACGATGTATGCGGCGGTTGCGTATCGCTCGCGCGAGATCGCCACCTTGCGGGTGATTGGATTTTCGCGTCCGAGCATTTTGACGTCATTTGTTTTCGAGGCGGTACTGCTTTCCTTGTTGGGTGCAGCGGTCGGCATCGTACTGATGCTGCCGTTCAACGGCATGACGACTGGAACCTCGAATCAGGTGACGTTCAGCGAGGTTGTGTTTAGCCTGCAGGTGTGGTCTCCGTGGGTTATCGGGAGTGCTGTGCTGTTTGCAATAGTCATGGGCTTAGCCGGCGGAATCTTCCCCGCGTGGCACGCCTCGCGCCGGGAGATACTGGCTGCATTGCGCGACTGATGTAAGCAGCTTCTTCAGGCAGTAAGAACTTGAAATATGGCAATCGACACTAAACACGATCAACTGCAAGGCCTGCGGATAGACCGCTCAGCGCGCAATGAGGGCGGAGAGGCGTCTCCCTGGGCCCGTCGCTACATCATTGCTGGAATTTCGGCGGTCGTGTTGCTCAGCCTTGCGGCGCTGGCCTATCGATTCTTCTACGGCGATGTTGCCGAAGTGGAAGTGGCCCGAACAACGGTCGAAAGCAGCGGTGGCAGTAGCGCTGGCACGGTCCTTGCGGCTACGGGCTATATCGTGGCTCACCACAAGATCGAGGCCAACTCCAAAGTTACTGGCCGCGTGGCCTGGATTGGGGTCGAGAAGGGTGACAAGGTCAAGGAAGGCCAAGTGCTGGTCCGTTTAGAAGATCAAGAGTTCAGGGCCCAATACGACCAGGCTCGCGGTGCCGCAGAAAGCGCGCGTGCCCAGCTGGAACAACTGCAGCATGGCTCGCGCCCAGAGGAAATCCAGCAAACCGAACACAACCTGAACGAAGCCCGAGCAACTGCGGCGAACGACAAGACCACTCTCGACCGCACACGGAACCTGGTTGCTGGAGGGGTACTCTCGCAGCAGGCGCTGGATGATGCGGCGGCGAAATATGAGTCCAGTCAGCAGCGCGTGAACTCGTTGCAGCAGAGCTATCAACTTTCTAAGCTCGGTCCGCGTGCCGAAGAGATCGCGCGCGCCCAAGGCGCTCTCACTCAGGCGGAAGGACAAGCCGCATACGCCAAATCACAGCTGGATGCTACGGTAATTCGCGCCCCGATCAACGGCACCATCCTGGACCGCAGCGTAGAGAAGGGTGAGCTCCTCACCGGACAATTTGCCAGCGCGGCGCGGCCAGTGTTCTCCCTGGCGAATCTCAACGATCTTCAAGTGGAATTAGATATTGCTCAGGATGACTTTGCGAGACTTGGTCCGAAGCAGAAGGGCGAAGTCACCGTCGATGCCTTCCCCGATCGCAAATACCAGGGCGAGATAGCTGAGATTTCTCCCGAAGCAAACCGGCAGAAAGCCACAGTGCAGGTCAAGGTCCAGGTACTGAATCCTGACGGGTATCTGCGGCCGGAAATGAACTCCACGGTAAAGTTTCTGGCCGATGAGCCTAAAGCACAGGGTGCGAGTGCCGGACCGGCAGGAGTGTTCGTACCCTCCCCGGCGCTCCGCGAGCACGAAGGCAAGAAAATAGTCTTTCTCGCCTTCAACGGTAAGGCAATGCAGCGCGAGGTACGAGTGAGAGCGCAACGCAGCGGCGGAGTACTGGTCGAGGGCTTGAATGGCGGGGAAGATGTAATTACCACCGCCCCGCAAACTTTGAAAGACGGCGACAAAATCAAGATCAAGGGACAATCATGAGCACTGCTACTGTACCGAACATTGCTACCAAGACGAAGGTTATTCAGGCGCGAAACGTCAGCAAAGTTTTCACGCGGGACGCGTTTCAAGTTAAGGCGCTGGACAACGTCTCGATCGAGATCGCGGGAGGGGACTTTGTCGCGCTAATGGGGCCTTCAGGCTCAGGTAAGACGACGCTGCTGAATATGATCGCCGCCATTGACCGGCCGACCGCGGGAGAGCTTCTGGTCCTGGGCCAGAACATATTCACCTTCAGCGACTCCCAGTCGGCGAAGTGGCGAAACGAGCACATCGGCTACGTATTCCAGACTTTCAATCTGATACCGGTGCTGACGGCATTTGAAAATGTCGAGCTGCCTCTATTGCTCACGAAATTGAACTCACAGCAACGCCGCGATCACGTGATGACGGCGCTGAAGCTCGTAGGCCTCGAAGATCGCGTCCATCACCTGCCTAAGCAGCTCTCCGGCGGACAAGAACAACGCGTGGCAATTGCGCGGGCGATTGTCAGCGATCCAACTTTACTTCTCGCCGACGAACCTACTGGAGACCTCGACAGCAACTCGGCCACGGAAGTGCTCGAGATTCTAAGGCGGCTGAATCAGGATTTTCATAAGACCGTAATCATGGTGACGCACGATCCGCATGCGGCTTCTTATGCGCATGTGACCCGGCATCTCGAAAAGGGCATGCTGCTACCGGCTTGATGTTCAAAATGGACGGGCGAGGACGCCCGTCGTCCATTCTTCTAGTCCCTAGTTCTAGAAATAGCGAGGTTGCCCCACCCTTTCGCGTCTTTTGCGAAGGGTGGGCGCCCCGACCTAGGCTCATTCTTCTAATTCCCCACTAAAGCGCACTGAGTACACTGCCGATATAAAGCCTATGAGGCAGCACCTTGTCCCCTTGGAGCACATCCTGCACTTGGGAGCAGAGGCCCGTCCGCAATGATGGCTACCCCATCGGTTCTGCGCGCCACCGGCAGCAGTGCCAACGAACGATCGGAACCGCTGATTCAGATTCGAGACCTGATTTACAAAACCGCCGGGATTTTCCAAGCCGACAATAAATTGCAGCTGCTCGAACGGCATTGCAACAAACGCATGAAGGCGTTGGGGGTGCCGACATTGCGCGACTACTACGGTTGTCTCACGGTGAATCCGATGCATCAGGCGGAGATGGTCAGCCTGCTGAACGAAGTCACGATCGGCGAAACCTTCTTCTTTCGAAATCGCCCGCAGCTCGATGCCATCCGGAAAATCGTCCTGCCGATAATTATTGATGCTAAGTCAAAGACCAGTCAGGCACCGCTGCGGATCTGGAGTGCGGGCTGCTCTACCGGAGAAGAACCCTTCACGCTGTCGATGATGCTACTCGAAGAAACGCAAGGGACGCTCAAGGGCCGCAGCGCAGAAATCCTGGCGACCGACTTAAATGAGCGCTCCATCGCCCACGCCAAGACGGGCTGCTACGCCGATCACAGCACCCGCCACCTTGAGCCGCATTTTCGTAACAAGTACTTCAACATCTCCGGCGACAAATTGCAGGTAAAGCCCGAAGTGCAGGCGAATGTCAGCTTCAGCCGGCTCAATCTGCTCGACGATTCGCGAATGCTGTTTGCGAAGGGTATGGACCTGATCCTGTGCTGCAACGTACTCATCTACTTCGACGCCGCTTCGAAAAGGCGGGTGATCGAGCACTTTTATCGCAACCTGCTGCCGCATGGATATTTGTTACTGGGACACTCCGAATCGCTATTCGGGATCAGTGAAGATTTCCGGCTGGTGCACATGCCGTCCGCTACCGCCTACGTAAAGTCGGGGAAAGATGCGGCGGATTCGCCGAGGCAGCCATGAGCGTCGCGACTGCAAGCCACATTCTCGAAAAACTGGAATTCACTCGCGACCTGCCCACGGTGCCGGTTGTGCTGATGCGGCTGCTCCGGTATATGGAGAAACCATTGGACCAGGTCGATGTGGCTCAGATCGTGAACCTGATTTCGCAAGACAAATCGCTGGCGGGGCACTGCCTCCAGGTGGCAAACTCGCCCCTTTTTGGAAGTAGCCATGAGGATGAGGTAGTCAGCATTCAAGCCTCGGTAATGGCGGTGGGAGTTACCCGGATTCAACAGATCGCCGTTTCTTGTTCCCTGCTCCGATTGATGCCGACGATCTCATTTGGGTTAAATCCAGCGGTCTTCTGGGCGCACTCGTTGGGATGCGCTCTGGTATCGCGTGAGTTCGCAACCCGGATCGGTTACCCAGATCCAGCGAAAGCATACGTTGCCGGACTTCTGCATGATATCGGCATCGTAGCGCTGCTTTGGGTTGCGCCACATGATTTCCGCCGTTGCTTTGAAGAGGCGAGCCGGCACCGGATTCCCTTGCACGAAGCCGAGCAACGAGTTTTGGGGATCACACATTGTGAGAGTGGAAAAATCATCGCGCAGAATTGGCACCTGTCGCAAGAACTCACCGACGTCATTGTCGGCCATCATTCGCCCGCGATAGCGCCGAGTAGTTCCGTACTCACCAGCATTATCTCGGTAAGCGATTTGCTTTGCCGGATCGGCGGACTGGGCTACGGCTACAGCGAAGACAAGCAAACCGACTTTACGGAAGAGCCTGCATTCGCCATCCTGGCGGCGAAATATCGAGCCCTGCGGCCCTTTGACCTGGCACGTTTCACCTTTGAGACCGAGGGGCTGCTCGAAGAAGTGCGCGCAGTCGTTTCGCAGGTTTACGGAGCTCATTGATAGAGAAAAATCCCAAGCCACCCGGTTCGCGGGTTCGCGTGCTGATCGCGAAGAACAGCGCCGTAATGACGCAGGCTCTGTGCCGCGTGGTCGAATCGGCGCCGTGGTTGCAGGTTTGTGGAACGGCGCGGCAAGGGCCAGAAACACTGGAGAAGATCCGCGACTTACGCCCGGATGTGGTCATTCTGGGCGTGGAAATGCCGGGCCTGAACGGGATTGAAGTACTGAAGCGAATCATGAAGGACTTTCCCTGCCCGGTAATCATGGTCGGCGCGCCCGAGCAAGGAGCAGAGGTGATACTTGAGGCCTTGGAGATTGGCGCCTTCGATTACCTGTCGAAATTGGACTCGGGACATGCGCGTGATCCCCGAAAGCTGAAAAGGGAGCTGATTGCAAAGATTGAAGCCGCGGCCCAAAGCCCGCTCGCTCGGAAACGTCAAGCTGCTCAGGCTTCGATGCCGCCGGATTCGGAGGGAATCAGCAGTCACGAACATTTTCCAGTCATTCCTGAAATTGTTGCGCTCGGCACTTCTACCGGGGGGCCGAGGGCGCTGCAGCAGATCATCCCGCGATTGCCGGCCGATTTGCCAGTAGGCCTGATCATCGTTCAGCACATGCCTCCTGGATTTACGGGTCCCTTGGCGAAGCGGTTGAATACGATGTCGGACATCGAAGTGCGGGAGGCCGAACACGGCAACGTTGTCGAGCCGGGAACGGTTTACATTGCGCCCGCGGGGCAACACATTAAAGTCCAACGCAGGGCTGAGTCAAAAGCGGCGATCTGTCTGTCCGATTATCCTGCCGGCACTATGCACAAGCCTTCTGCTGACGTCCTGATGCTGTCAGTCGCAGAGGCGTTTGGGCGCTATTCATTCGGCATTATTCTCACCGGCATGGGCGGGGACGGACTTCGGGGCATGACTGCAATCCGCCGCGCGGGCGGAATCACGATTGGCCAGGATGAAGCCAGCAGCGCGGTCTATGGAATGCCGCGAGTATGCGCCGAGAGTGGAATCCTGCAGAGAGTCGTTCCGCTCGACCAGGTACCGCGGCAAATTCTGCAGGCGCTACGTTATCAGCCAAAAGAATTGGACGCGAATCGCATCAATCGCGTGGACCCAATCGATCGAATGGGTTCATAGGGAATCACTTCCCGCGCGAAAGCAACGTCTGCTCCGGATCGATAACCAGCTTGCGTACACCTGCGGGCGCAGATATGTGGAATTGGGTCTCTTGCCCTTCCGCAAAAATGTGCTTTAAAAAAATATTCTTCCCGCCAACGGAAGCGTACAGAGGAACTGCCGTCACAAGCGTGTCAGGCGCTTGCTCTTGCACAATGGTGCCGCTCACCTGAGTTATGCCCTTCCCTTTATCGGTTTCTGTGAACTTCAGGTCCTTGAGTTCAAATGTGGGAATCGCGGTGCCGTTGATCCAACTTTCGTAGAACCAGTCAAGCGACTTGTGTCCCTCATACGAGAGCGAAGGCGGCAGCTCAGATTCAAGGACGCGCATCAGCTCCGCGGTGCTCACTGCCTTGTCTTCATAGTCTTTTCTAAGCTTGCGCAGAGCACGCAGAAATGGTTCGTCTTCCATTTTTCGCGAGCTGATCGCCGCAGACGAGGCTTTGCTTTGCCCGTCGCGCATCATGGTGCGCAGCATGTGCAGCAACCAGGTCCCTCGCCCGTAGCAGACTGGTTCGTAGGAGCCTGGAAACTGGGAAGAAGAAATTCGGAACCCTAGCGTCACTGGCCCTGCGTCCATCAATGGCACTCCCCTTGAACCCTTAGCGAGCAGGTCGTCGCGGTAAGTCTGCATGATCCGGTGGAACCTGGCGGGTTCGCGTGATTCCACGAGCATTAGCGCGCTGTAGTTTGCCAACGCCTCCATCATCCATTGATCGCGATAGCTGGTCCAGTTGACCAGGTCACCCCACCACTGGTGAGCGGTCTCGTGAGCGATCACTGTGTCCGACAGGAGTCTCCGCACCGGATCATATTGGACCTTACTTTTCTCTTCCTGAGTGAGAAACGAATAGCTGGAAAGAAAAATAAGACCTGGCCAGCCCTGGCTCATGGCTCCCGGCATCTGCGTGATGGCCAGTTCGCCGTATGGATACGGACCGAAGTAGCGCTCGTAAAACTCGATTGCCCTGGCTGATGCCGCTCCGACTGCCTGCGCGTTGACCGCCGGAGACGGGAATTGCGAAGAAGGAGGAATTCTGGGGACTGAGCGCAGCCCCTCGCCCGGAGCTAGAGCGCGAGGGTTCGGGACGGCTGGAAGGGCGGAGTTGTCAACATCGGTTGTTCCGGGAAATCCGCGTTCCACGTTGACCGTGGCGTAGGTGGTAACTACAACTTTGCCCGCGTGACTTACGGTCTGCGAATACTTGCCAAGGTTGAACCCAGCCACTGGAACCGGCCGCACCGTCACCCATTTTGAAATTTGTTCTCCTCCGGCGACGTTGATTTGGGTGCGATGTCCAGTAGCCACTAGAGTCCATCCCGGCGGATAGTGAAACTCGAGCTCGAAAGGAGCCGTCGCAAATCCACGGTTGGGATACCACGTACCGTGCTCGCCCACGTAGAGCAGTCCATTGGCAGCTTCAGAGAGAACTGAGCCGGAATATTCAAAGGTCAATTGGAGCTTCTGACCTTTCTCGAGCCGAGAGGGCAAAATCACAGCGATGACATCATTGCCTTGCTTAGCGAGATGTGAGCCTTCGATTGCCTGGTTGTGAATAAACTCCACGGGCTGACCACCGGCCAGCACGTGACTAACGAGGAGAAGCCGCGAGAGTTCGAAAAACAGGACCCGCTTGCTTCTCTGACGGGCCACAACGCTAAGAGTGGCCTTAGCCTCCAGGTCTTTGACCGGCTTGATGTGCGCCTGGATCTTAAAACTGGTCACGTCTACATCGGTCGGCGCAGCTTCCTCCCCCTCGCTCAGGCCGGGGCTGTTGTTAGAACTTCCGGAAGCAGGAACTGCGAATGATGTCCACACATCGTAATAGTCTTCCCCGTCCGCATGCTTGTGCTGTCCGGCTTCGACCTGCTCCTGCAACAGCGAGTCATAGCGCACGTCAAAACCGCCAAACTTGTTTCCATGCAGATAGGCGTGCAGCATGTGATCTTTGGGAATCTCGCTTGGCGTTTTGGCGCCAGGCAACGACTCGCTGAAACTAAAGAGCAGGCGCAATGCGTCTTCCACAGCGAGATTGCGCGCAGTTGTGTCCCATATAGAGATGAAAGCTTCCGGGTCCTCGGCGGGACGCAAGTAGGGCTGCAACTCGGCATAAACGTCATCGTTGAAACGGAAATACGCATTAGAAAATGTTTCTTCGAGAATGGCCGTGCCGGTGAAGCGCGACATAGATGCCCGCTCCATCTGGTTCGGAGGCATCAGCAACACCTCGCCGTATCCCTGATAAAACGCTCCAGTGACGCGGCCATCGACCGCTTGAGCAAATGCGATGGTTCCGTCATCTAGAGAGATGTGGACTTTGCCGCGGTCCAGCGAGGCTTCCCGGATTTTATAGACCTGCGATTTGTTCAGTCCCACCGATCTGAGCTTCAGATAAAAAGCTTGTGCGGGATGTTGATCGTCAGGATCTGCAGGTGACTTCTGGGCACGGCTCCGGACGGCTATGGCGCAAACCACGGCACAAACAAAGATCGCGGATAAAACTACTTTGACAACCCTAGACATGTTTTGCAGTGCTCGGACGTGCTCGATTTTGGATCGCAGCGCGCGCAAATGCATCCCGCAAAAAAGCACGTAATTGCTACAGACCACAAGGCCAGTATTTTGGCGCGACCTTGGTCACTTCGGTCCCAGCCGCTGTAACCATAGAATGCGCCTAAGTGCGGAGAGTTGTCACCCCATACTGTTTCGTGATCCTTGTTGCCGGCGGGCTGGTCGCTCCAGCACTGGCGGACGTTATCCATTTGAAAAACGGAGACGTCATCCATGCAGACGAAGTGAAAGAGATTGGGAACCGGATCGAATATCAAAAGGGTGATGATTCTTACACCATTCCGAAGTCGGTTGTTCAAAGTGTGGAGAAGACTGGAGCGCCCCAGATTGCGGCATCGGTAGGCAACCAGGTCATACCTACCTACACGCCGGCTAGTCATGCGATCGGGGAAGATCAGTTGCTGGAGCAGGTGCTTCACAGCGGAAAAGTGGACCGCGAGTGGCTGCGGGAGATTGATTCGCGCGGCAACCGGCCTAAAACCGCGATCGCCTTTTACGTTGCAGCGAAGCAGGAGTTTGAGTCAGAGGACTACGGCTCGTCGCAGCGTGATTTCGAGACTGCGCTTCGTAACGATCCGCAAAATCCCGCAATCCTGAACTTTTACGCCGCTCTGCTGATCAAAATAGGAAATGCGCGGCACGCGCTTTTCTATGCCGAGCGCGCGGTAGAGCAGGCGCCGGATTCGCCAGACGCGTATGCTGTGCTCGGATATGCCCAATACTCTGCTGAGCACGCCAGGGACGCAATCCAAAGCTGGAGGAAGTCGATTGCGCTGCGCCCGGACACTTCCATCCGGCAGATGATTGCCCGCGCCGAACGGGAAACGCACGTTGAAAGCAACTACACCGAACGGGAAACCGGACACTTTGTGTTGCATTATGAGGGCGCGCAGAGCTCCGAGATATTCCGCGCGCAAATACTGACCACGCTGGAATCAGCGTATCGAGATCTGGCGCAAGTGTTCGGAAGCGAACCTCGATCCAGCATTCCTGTAGTTCTCTACACCAGCCAGACTTTTTTCGATGTGACGCGTGCGCCCGGATGGATGGGCGCATTGAACGATGGCAAAATTCGCCTTCCTTTGCGCGGGATGAATTCCGTAACTCCGGGTCTTGCCCGCATACTTCGGCACGAACTGACTCATTCCTTTGTTGAGCAAGTCACACTGGGACGTTGCCCGCAATGGCTCAATGAAGGAATGGCGCAGATGCTCGAACCGAGGTCGCTCAACCGCGGCGGCGCTTTCATGGCGCAAATGTTTAAAACGGAGCGCGAGATTCCGCTGAATTCGATCGAGGGTGGATTTTCCAACCTCTCCGGCGCGCAAGCCGACGTCGTCTATATGGAGTCGTTGGCCACCGTGAGCTACATTCGTGACCGCTACGGAATGAGCGACGTACTGCGAATTTTGGAGAAGCTGGGGCAGGGCGAGTCAATAGAGTCGGCGCTGCGTTCGACCATCCATTGCGACTACCGGCAGTTGCAGGAAGAGACCGGGGTCGCTTTGATTCGCCAGTTCGGTAGTTAATAGTTCCGCTATGGACGTCCGTCGAGTACCTTGGTGCTGAATTTGACCCGTCAGCAATAGGGTCGCGGCTGTTGCGGTGCTAATTTCGTTGTATTACCGTGAGCACTGTACTGAACCAACGGGCCACGCTCATGCCCTGGAAAGATCCTCTCCAGGCGACCATCCCTGAGATTCGTTCTGGTTCTTTAGGTGCGGTTTATTACGGTCAACGCCGCAGCGGCGATTTTTACGACTTCGTTTCTGTTCCGCCACAACGCGTGCTTTTCGGTTTGTTCGACGTAGCAGGAGATCTAGAGCAAGCCCGGAAGATCACGGCTAATCTGCAGCGGAAGTTCCGTTCTGTCGGAGCAAAGCTCCTTGAAGGAGAGGAGGCTAACGAGCCTAATTCTCTGCTTAAGCTTTGGATTGAGATGAATCGCACGATCCTGAAATCTGCCGGCGGAGTGCATGCTTGCTCTGCCTTCCTTGCCTGTTACGACGACATAGGGGGTACGGTGTGGTACGTCAATGCGGGACATATCGCGGGCCTAGTGCGCCACAAGCGACAAATTCGACAGCTAGAGGCTACGGCGTTGCCATTTGGGCTTTTCGCGCACTCTGTGCCGCCGAATGCATCGATGGTGACATTGAATCCAGGTGATGCCCTACTACTGGTATCAAAGGGCATCGTGGAAGCAAACTACCATGGAGAGGAATACGGACTGCGGCGGGCCGCCGAGTATTTAGATCAGTCACGGTCCGTGAGTGCGCATGAAGTTTGCGTAGGATTGTTAGATCAACTTCGACAGTTTATGCACGCTCCTCCTACGCACGATGATGTGACAGCGATGGCGTTAGTGCGATCGCTGTAAGGCGTCGCAAACAGCAGGTTTTCGGAGGCCTTTCGCAGTCGATTTCCACCGAAACGGCCGTCCCTTGCAGGTTTGTCTTTTACGATTCACGGGCGTATATTAGGTACTGGAACTGCTGTGTAGTACCAGGATTGGCGAAACACACCAGTGGGCGCAAGCCCACTTTTTACTTGCGGGTGGTTTCTCGCGGCTTGGGAGGCATCTAAGCCGCTGTTTTTATGGCAGTTGACCTGGATCACGTACGCGCGATCGTGGAGCGCGTGGCGGCCTCGCTGGGCGTGGAAGTCGTTGAAGTCGAACTGCGCGGCGGCGGCAAGTCACGCATGCTGCGAATTTTCATTGACAAGCCGACGGGAGTGACGCACGAAGATTGCGCGAGCCTGAGCCGCGAAGCAAGCACGATCTTCGACGTCGAGGATGCGATGCCCGGAGGCCCATATGTGCTCGAGGTTTCGTCGCCCGGCCTGGACCGTAAGCTGTCCCGCGCCGCGGATTTTGAGCGATTTCAGGGAAGCCGGGTAAAGCTCACGACCAAAGACCCGGTCAATGGCAACAGGCATTTCGAAGGACGGCTCGAACGCTTTGGGGCCGGGCGGCTGACTCTGGATTTAGCGGAGGCACGCAAGAAGTTTCGCCCCAAGGAAGGCACCGCCGAGAAGCTGGATATTGAATTAGCCAATGTAGAGAAGGCCAATTTGGTGCCAGAAATATAAGGTTTCAAGGTTTCGCAGGTTTCAAAGTTTCCAGTTTGGACGGCAGCAGTTGAGTTTTGGTTTTGAAACTTCGAAACCTTGAAACTCTGAAACCTGCTTAAGGTCAGTCGTTAATAACGGAATAATTTCTATGGCTAGCGAGCTTTACAACACAATTGACGCCCTTAGCAGGGAAAAAGGAATCGATCCGCAGATTGTAGTTAGCGCGGTGGAAGACGCCATTGTTGTAGCCACGCGCAAGTACTACAAATCGCAGGAAAACCTGCGCGCGCAGCTGGACAAAGACACCGGCAAGATTCGCGCCTTTGCGGTGAAAACCATTGTCGAAACTCCTGAGCAGATCGAAGATCCGAATCTTCAGGTCGCGATTGACGACGCGCGTAAGTCCGATCCCAATGCCGAAGTCGGCGGCGAGCTGCAGATTCCCAAAGAGACCGAAGGGATCCTGGGACGTATCGCCGCGCAGCTGGCCAAGCAGGTTATTTTTCAGAAGGTCCGCGAAGCCGAGCGCGATACGGTTTACAACGAGTACATCAATCGCGTGGGCGAAATTGTAAACGCCACGGTGAAGAGAATTGAAGGTCCGGACGTGATTTTCGATCTAGGCAAAGCGGAATCGCGCATGCCCCGCAAAGAGCAGTCGCGGCTGGAATCTTTCGCTATGGGCGAACGGGTGCGAGTAGTAATCGCGCGGGTGGAAAAAGCTTCCAAAGGACCAGGTGTGGTAGTATCGCGCGCCGCTCCGGAGCTCGTGCAGCACTTATTTCAGACCGAAGTGCCAGAGATTTACGACGGAACAGTTGTGATTCGCGCCATTGCTCGCGAAGCCGGCGAGCGCACCAAGATCGCGGTCATGTCCAAGGACAAGGAAGTGGACGCTGTGGGCGCGTGCGTAGGGATGAAGGGCATGCGGGTGCAGTCGATCATCCGCGAATTGCGCGGAGAAAAGATTGACATCATCGAATATCACGAGGATTCCGTGACGTTCGCGGAAAAGGCGCTGCAGCCGGCCAAAGTCAGCCGCGTGACGGTGGTCGATTCCGCCGACAAGCATCTTGAAGTTGTAGTGGATGACAGCCAGCTTTCTCTTGCGATTGGTAAGAAGGGACAGAACGTCCGCCTGGCCGCCAAGCTGCTTGGCTGGAAGATCGACATCAAGAGCGAAGAGGAAAAACGCCAGGAAGTCGAAGCGCAGATGGCGGAGCTTACTAGCGCCACGGCTACACCGCTTGAGAGTGTGGAAGGGCTGGGCGAAGGCTTAGTCGAGAAGCTCAAGGCCGCCGGTATTTCCACAGTCGAGGCCTTGGCTGATATGACGCCCGAGCAACTTGAGGCGATTGAGGGAATCGGCCCCAAAACGGTGGAAAAAATCAGCGTTGCGGTCAATAATTACTTCGCGGCGCTCGAAGGCGGCGAAGCGATGGCTTTGCCGGAGAACGAAGGCGAAGCGGTTTCCACAGAACCAACCGAGCAAGTGGAAGAACCCGCAGCCGAACCCGAGGCGGGAGCGGCGGAAGTCAGCGGCGAAGCCGAAACTGCAGAGCAAACGCAAGGTGCAGAAGAAGCCGAACCCGCTTCGCAAGAATCTAATCAAGAATCTAATAAGGTGGCGGAGAACGAAGAATCTCCCGAGCCGGCAAAGAAAGAATAGGCATTTGGCATTTGCCAACGAGCGCGCTGTGACTAAATGCCAAGTGCCAATTACTAAGTGCAACAAACAAACCGTGAGGTTGATATGAAGGCTTAGCGGGAAAGTCCGGAGGGACAAAGAGGCGGATGAGTAAGATTCGAATTAACGATCTGGCTAGAGAACTGGAAGTCAAAAGCAAAGCGATTCTTGACGCGTTGACGGAAGTGGGTGTCACCGAGAAGAAGACGCATTCTAGTTCGCTTGAAGACAATGAAGCGGAAAAAGTACGCGCGCATTTCCAAGGCTCCGGCAACGGCCAGAGTGGGAAATCAGCTCGCGCTGCCCGGCCCGAGGCGGAGGGCGTAAAGCCCAAGATCGATCTCTCCAACATCTCCAAGCCCGGAGATGTGCTGAAGGCAATCCTCGCCAAACAGCAAGCCACATCACCGCAGACCGCTCCTCCGTCCCGGCCTGTACCACCGCCGCAGGCTCAGGAAGCAAAGCCAGCTGCGCCTGCGATGAGACCACCTACGTCCCCCAGCGCTCCGCCAGTAAGCGCGCCTCCGCGAGCAGTTGCTCCAGCCGCACCGCAGAAGCCCGCGGCACCGGCTCCGCCAATTTCCGCCGCGCCATCAGTTTCAGTACCTTCAGCTCCTCCGGCAGCGCGCGTTCCTGCGGCTCCGCCGGCTGCTTCGTCCCCGATTAGTTCTGCACCGCCAGCTCCTGCCGGACAAGCTCAAAGTCCGACGAATCAAGCGCAAGCTCAAAGACCCACAGCGCCACCCGCGCGCCCGCAAGCGCCTGGTCCGCGCATGATCGTTCCGCAGACGGGACCGCGCCCGGTTTATCAGGCGCCTCCCAGGCCAGCGCCACCACCGCCGAGAGCGTCCGGGCCGCAGCCAGGACAACCGATACGCCCAATGCAGGGTCGCCCCGCTCCGGGCAGGCCAGTACCTGGCCAACCAATTTTTCAGCGTCCACGACCGGCCGCCGCAGCTCCAGGAACTCGTCCGCCCATGCGTCCCGGCGAACGTCGGCCCATGCATCCCACGCGGCAAGGTTCATCCGGCCCGCGCCCGATTGGAGTCGGCCCAGGTCTTCCACCGCCAGGACAAACGCGTCCAGGCAGCCGTCCGGGCGGGCCTGCACGCAGGCCCGGTCAACGCTACGTTCCTCGCGGTGTGAAGGAAGGCCCAATGAAGGGCTTTGTTCCGCCGCCGCGCCTATCGCTTTCGAACGAGCCGCTGCCCATCACGCGCAACATCACCATCACGGAAGGAATCAGCGTTAAAGATCTTGCTGAGAAGCTCGAGATTCGCGCAAAAGATCTAATCGCACGGCTGCTGTCCAAGGGCGTGTTCGCGACCATCAATCAAAATCTCGATACCGAGTTGGCCAGCGAGATGGCCCGCTTCTTTGGCGCCGATACCAACGTCATCAGCTTTGAAGAGCAGGCCGCGAAGGAAGCCGCTGAAACCACCACCACCGAGGAAGGCGCCGCTAGCGAAGGCGTTCCACGTCCGCCCGTGGTCACAATCATGGGCCATGTGGACCACGGCAAGACCACGCTGCTCGATTCAATACGTTCAACCAGCGTCGCGGAAGGTGAGGCTGGCGGGATCACGCAGCACATTGGCGCGTATAAAGTTTCAATGCAGGATAAAGACTCCCCGGCGTACGGGCGCGAGATTGTGTTCCTCGACACGCCCGGCCACGAGGCCTTTACCCGAATGCGTTCGCGCGGCGCCAAGGCCACGGACATCGTCGTCCTGGTAGTTGCCGCCGATGACGGCGTAATGCCGCAGACCATCGAAGCTATTGACCACGCGCACGCCGCCGAAGTTCCGATCATTGTTGCAGTCAACAAAATTGACAAGCCCGGCGCTCTGCCGGACCGGGTAAAGAAACAGCTCGCCGATCGCGGACTGATGCCGGAAGACTGGGGCGGCACCACTGTTTTTGTCGATGTGTCAGCGAAGCAGAAAACCAATTTGAACCTGCTGCTCGAAATGATCTGCCTAGTTGCGGACCTGCAAGAACTCAAGGCGAATCCTGACCGACCGGCGACCGGTGTGGTACTTGAAGCCAAACTCGATCGCGGACGCGGACCCGTTGCCACCGTGCTGGCGCAGAACGGCACTTTGCGCACGGGAGACAATTTCGTGGTCGGCAACGTTTACGGAAAAGTTCGCGCCATGTTTGACGATCGCGGCCAGCAGCTCACCGCGGCGCCTCCGTCTACACCGGTCGAAATTCTCGGCATGGAAGGATTGCCGCAAAGTGGCGATCAGTTCGTAGTTGTCGCCGATCGCGATAAGGCACGCGGCATCTCTGACTACCGCGAGCAAAAATCTCGTGAAGCCACGCTGGCCAAGACTTCCCGAGTTTCGCTCGAGGGTCTGGCCGAACAGATAAAGAGCGCCGGCACCAAAGAACTGAACATCATTCTGAAGGGCGATGTCCACGGCTCGATCGAAGTACTGGGCGATCTGCTCGCTAAGATGTCGAACGATAAGGTTCGCCTGAAGGTGCTGCGATCGGGCGTGGGCGCGATCACCGAAAGCGATGTGCTGCTGGCGTCAGCTTCGAACGCGATCATTATCGGATTCAATGTTCGTCCTGAACGCAAAGCGCAAGAGCTGGCGGAGCAGGAAGAAGTCGATATCCGCCTGCACTCGATCATTTACGAACTGCAGGACGAGATCAAACGCGCCATGACCGGCCTGCTTGAGCCGACGATCAAGGAAACTTATCAGGGCCGCGCCCAGGTGCTCGAAACTTTCCGGATTCCGAAAGTTGGAACAGTCGCGGGTTGCCGAGTTACCGACGGGCTCCTCAAACGTGACTCTGAGGTACGGCTGCTGCGCGACAACGTGGTCGTGTTCAAAGGGAAGGTCAGCTCGCTGCGGCGCTTCAAAGACGATGCCAGCCAGGTCACGAATGGCATGGAATGCGGCATCTCCATTGCCAACTACGGCGACATTAAGGCTGGCGACGTAATCGAAGCATTCGTAACTGAAAAAGTCGCGGCGGAAGTAATGGCGTAGGAGCCGTCAGCGATCAGCCATCAGCCGTCGGTTTTGACACTGCTGATGGCAGGCCGGTTTGCTTCGCCGAAAGTTTTCAGTTGCATTGGTTCAGTGTTTCGCAGAAACAACCCCAGGAATTGTCATTCCGAACCGCTTTAGCCGTGAGGAATCTGCTTTTTGTTCTGGAACATCAGATTCCTCCGACCTGAAGGTCCTCGGAATGACAGACTAAAGGGTTCGCTGAAGGCTGACGGCTGAAAGCTGACGGCTCAAATGGTTGCCCTTCTCACCCTCGAACTTCACATCGAGCACGCGCAATCCCTCAAAGACAAGCGACAAGTCGTGCGCAGCCTGAAAGATCGATTGCGTGCACATTTCAATGTAGCAACCGCTGAACTGGACGCCTCCGGCCTGTGGAACCGCGCTACTGTCGGCGTAGTCAGCGTCTCCGATTCGCGCGACTATCTCGACGGCCTGATGAAAAACGTCGAACGCCAGGCAATGCGCATTGCGAACAATGCCGGCGCCGAGGTAGCGGATTCGTTTGTGGAGTTCCTGTAGAACTTATGCAATGTCATCCCGAACTCGCCAAAGGCGAGAGAGGGATCCTACCATGCTTATCTACCAGCAGCAGCGGTTAACGAGATTACCACTGTGAGCTGCGAGCCGTGGGCTTGTCCCGACTACCGCATTGGGAATTCAAACTGACGTAAGGTCCCTCTCGTGCCCGCCTCAGCGGGCGCATTCGGGATGACACCGTTTGAGGGTATAGTCATAAACGCCCAACCCGCAAAATTCCGATACCCCGCATCATCTGTTTGACAAGCCTACAATCACAATTTCTGATATGCTCATCGGTTTTATTTCGAGGTGAGATGTGGAGCGGCGCGGACAGAAATATCATCGGGAGCGCCTAGGCGAAGCCCTGCGGGAAGAGATTGAAACCATTGTCGAAGGCGAGCTGGCTGATCCGCGAATTGGCCTTGCAACCGTGACTGCTGTGGAACTCGCTCAAGACGGGCGTTCAGCGCGAGTGCTGGTCATGGTGCACGGAAGCGACGAAGAATGCCAGCAAAGTATGGAGGGACTGATCGCGGCTTCGGCTTTCATACGCCACGAAGTCGCCGACCGGCTGCATTTGCGGCGCTCTCCCGAATTGCTTTTCATCCTCGACCGTACGGATACATTCAATGCCCGAGTCGACCAGTTGTTGAAGCGAACGAAGAAAAAGTAAGCGGTGGTGCCAATGCTGGACCAGGTTCTAGCCGAGATCGGACGACGTGAACGGTTTGTGCTCACATCGCACGACCGTGCCGACGGCGATGCCGTGGGATCGAGTTTGGCTTGCCAGGAAATTCTGCGCCGCATGGGGAAACGGGCAGAAGTAGTTTTGCGACACGGGGTTCCGCGCGTGTACCAGCATCTGCCGTTTGCTGCGAGCGTCATCCAGTCGGAGCGAGTGAATGGCAGCTATGATGCCGCCATCCTTCTGGAATGCGATAGCGTTCAGCGAACCCGTCTGCAGGGACTCGAGAACCAGTTCTTGATTAACATTGACCATCACAAGAGCGGCCGCCGGTTTGCGCAGGTGAACTGGATCGATCCGAAAGCGGTGGCTACGGCCGAAATGGTTTACCGTCTGGCGCGGAAAGCAGGAGTAAAAATTTCTCCGGAGATCGCGACCTGTCTTTATACGGCGGTGCTTACTGACACCGGGGCGTTTATGTTCGAAGGTACAAGCGAGCACACGTTCGAACTGGCGCGTGAGCTGGTGCTCGCCGGAGCTGACCCCGCCCGCACCGCACGGCATATTTATTTCGGACATTCAACAGCGAAGATGCGCCTGCTCGGCGCTGCTCTCTCGGCCCTGCAACGCGAAGGCCCGCTGGCGTGGATATGGGTAACTCAGGAGCAGATGGAGCGTGTGGGCGCGAAAGAGGAAGACTGCGAGGGCCTGGTGAATTACGCTCTGGCCATCGGTGACGTGGAAGTCGCAGCATTCTTCCGCGAACTTCCTGACGGGCGCTTTCGGGTAAGCCTGCGCAGCAAAGGCCAACTTGATGTTTCGAAGATTGCAGAGGAGTTCGGCGGCGGCGGCCATATCTGTGCCAGCGGCGCTGCGGTCGATGGGCCATTGCACGCGGCAGTAGAGAGTATCCTCGGCAGAATCAGAGCCATCCAGTAATTTCCTGTAAGATTTTCCTCTGTGAACCTCTGTGTCCTCTGTGGTTGCCGTTTTTCTTTTAACAACAGAGGACACAGAGTTACACAGAGGAAAGCGCACACAGATTGAAGAACAGCTCACGTCTCACCGACTGGCTCCTACTCCTTGCTGTTCCTGCCTTTTTTTTTCTTTGGAACCTTTCATCCTTCGGCCTGATCGGCGCCGATGAGCCGCGTTACGCGCAAGTCGCACGCGAAATGCTGGCACGGCATGACTGGGTGACTCCAACTCTCGGCGGAATTCCTTGGCTGGAAAAACCGCCGCTCTACTACTGGCAAGCGACGTTTGCATATCGTTTGTTCGGCGTGAATGATTGGGCAGCGCGGCTGCCTTCGGTCTTCGATGCATTCCTGCTGGTGCTCGCAGTCTATTGGTTCTTACGCCGCTTCCGGCCTGGCCTCGAACTCGATGGAGCGATAATTGTGGCGACCGCGGCGGGTATTGCCGGCTTCGCGCGCGCCGCTTCCACTGACATGCCGCTAGCGGCAAGCTTCAGCATTGCAATGCTGGCGTGGTACGCCTGGTTTGAGAGCGGCGAGAAAAAATATCTTGCTGCTTTTTACGGCTTTCTCGGCCTGGCGATGCTGGCCAAAGGCCCGGTTGCGCCATTCCTGGCGATTGCAGTGATCATAATTTTCGCAGCGCTGCGGAGGAACCCAGGAATAGTTCGGAAGACGCTTTGGATTCCAGGAATATTGCTCGGGTGCGCATTCGCTCTGCCCTGGTACGTGCTGGTGCAGTTGCGGAATCCGCAGTTCTTCCATGAATTCATCGTCGAGCATAATCTCGCGCGCTTCGGGACCAATCTCTACCATCATCCCCAGCCGTTCTGGTATTACATCCCAGTGACGCTCGTGGGCTGGGTTCCGTGGTCCATTCTCACCATAGCGGCGCTGGTTGCGGCGGTGCGGCAATTGCGAAGTCCTGCTGGCGACACACTACGATCGTTCTTGTTGATTTGGGTTGGCGTGATCGTGATCTTTTTTTCGATTTCGCAATCAAAGCTGCCGGGCTACGTTTTGCCCGCAATTCCAGCGGGAGCTCTCCTCGCGGCAGAATTAACTCGCGACAAATCTTTTGCGACGAAGATCGCAAGCTGGTTGCGGGTAGTGATCGCTTCGGCACATGCGTCTTTGTTGGCATCGCTGGTTTTCGCGGCTTTGGTTATTCAATATTTGGTGCTTGAGCATCGCGTTCCATGGAATGCTGCCGCTGTTCCGCTGGCGTCAGCAATCGCTATTGCCATCGCGATTTTTGTTCTTCTTGTGAAATCTGATTTCCGGACGCTGCGAATAGTGACACTTGTCCCCGCGATCGTGGCGCTGGCCGTGGCTTTGCGTTTCGGGGCGCAACCGATCGATGAAACTCTCTCCGCGCGCCCGGTGGCGAATGAGTTGGGGAATTTTGATCCTCATCATCTTCCGATCGCGGTGTTCCTGGTGCCACGAGAAACGGAATACGGCCTGACGTTTTACCGTGACCAGGTAGTTTCCCGCTATGAGTTAGGTCAGATCCCCCAAGGTGAGCACCTGGTGGTTGCCGCTCAAGGATTCCAGAAAGGCGTCGCAAAAGCTGCCGGCCGAAAAGTTACTTACTTGGGAAATTTCGCGCCACAAAAACTGGATTATTTTTACGTGGCGTCACTTTGATCTGTGCCGTCCCTGACGGAACTCGTCGCCGCCATCAATCCCTGACCCGGCATTTACATGCCGGGCTTTCACATTCCGCCGCGTTGCGGCTGGTGGTGGGCAGCATCGCGGGGGTATGTCCAGGCCGGCTTGGCTGAAGCGCAAAGGGACGCAACGATGCAGAGCCAACGTGAGCCGTCCGTCAACTGGCAACAAGTGTTCAGTCCGTCACGCAAACAAATCACGCCACTGTCCCAACCGCAGTGCCGAAGGCACGGTATGCGATAGCCCGGCACGGAACTGCCGGGTTGGCGTCATAGAACACGGAGTCCCGCAGGGACGGCACCACCGAGAACACATAGGTGAGTGGGTTGAAATCAATCCTTCCAGCCATCTTTTTAGTTGCCGCTCATTGTTCCCGGGTTTGATACTGCCCGTTCCCTGCTACTACACTCAGGGGTTGCTGCGCGCGGCTTCGCCCCGGACCTTACCCGTGAGCGTTCTCGCAGGAGTACGAGTGGAGATTCTCGACCTCAGACATTTTTCGTCGGCCGATCTGCGTCCTTTGCTGGACGATGAAATACAGGTGTGGGCGGACCTGCTTTGCTGGGACTACACCGGGTCGGCGGAGATGATTCTCCGCTACATGGATGCCAAGTTTCTGCCCGGCTACGCTGCCGTCTCGCGCGGTAAAGTCTTCGGCTACTCGTTTTTCGTCTACGAAAACAATAAAGGCGTCATCGGAGACCTGTTCGTGCGCGAAGGCGAAAACGGGATGAATCGGGGCGAGGTCGAGCGCCGCCTGCTCACTCATGTGATCGAGACGCTTCAGCAGTCGCCGGGGGTCCACCGCATTGAAGCGCAATTGCTCGCGCACGACGCGGGATCTGCGTCGAAGCCGTTTGAGGACGAAGGATTCAGCCGGCACGCACGCCTGTTCATGACCTTGCCATTGGGAACCACACCAAACGGCAACGATAAACTATCTGCGCAATTCGAAATTCGCCGCTGGACAGAGCACGATTATCAGGGCTCGGCGGGCGTAATCACGGCCGCATACCGCAGTCACGTGGACTCCGAAATCAACGATCAATACCGCACGCTCAGCGGCTCGCTGCGGTTTCTGAACAACATTGTGCGCTTCCCTGGCTGCGGCACGTTTGATCCGGAGTCGTCGTTCGTAGCGGTGGATAGAGAATCGCGCTCACTGGCCGGTATCATTCTTTGCTCCCGCGTGCGCCACGACGTTGGGCACGTGACCCAGGTATGTGTGCTGCCGGAGTATCGAGCTTACGGTTTGGGAAGGTTGCTGATGGCGGCCACGATCCGCAATTTGAAGCAGAGAAAATTCTCCACGCTGTCGCTTACCGTAACCGAGGCCAACAAACGCGCGGTCGAGCTATATCTCCATTTGGGATTTGAAACGAAACGGGTGTTCGACGCGTTTGTGTGGGAGGGATAGGAACAGCAAACGCTCAATGGTGTCATCCCGAACGCGCCCGCAGAAGCGGGCGGGAGAGAGACCTTACGCTGGATTGCGGCGTGCCCGTGCAGTAACCAGGACAAGTCCCGCATTTCCCGCCCACGTGCTAATCCCGTCCACGCCGCTGCTCGCGCCAGAGCATCGTACGGTCCCTCTCGGACGCGGCGAGCGCGTCCGTTCGGGATGACAATGCTGAATGTGGTTTGGCTAAGAGCCAAAAGCTAAGAGCTAATAGCTGCCCTTAGTGCCGCAACGCCCACATCACCCAGCCCGCCACAATCAATCCGCCCATGAACATGGCGAAGCAGTAGAGGCCATAGCGGACTTGGTCCCGAGAGGTGTCGCGCACCGTGATTCCGAAAACCACGGACGCGAAAATTGAAAACAGCAGGGCTGCGTTGAAGTGAGAAAGGACCATTAAGGTTTTTTACCAATCGCGATGTGGTACGCATCGGCCACGCTGATAAAGTTCAGCAGCCCGGCAACAATGATGAACTTGGTTCCGTAGTCTGCAGTGGTGTGCGGCACGACTGTGTGGCCGAGATCCATGGCGCGGCTCACGATATACATCCCACCGGCGCCCAAGTCGCCGATGAAGCCGAGGATATCGAGAATGTCGCCGCCATTGGGGCGATAGACACGGCCCTCCATCTTCAGGCCCAGCACAAACATCAGAACGATGGAAGTCATTAAGAGCAGGCCGCGTATCCAGCGCTTCTGGATCAAATGGCCGGCGCCGGGAATGAGCCAGCCTAAAGCCGGTGCGACCACTGCCATAGTGCTCGGCGAAGCCGCGGGCGGGTTCTTTGCTGAAACAGGATCTCTTCTAGCTGGGGTAGTTGCCATATTTAGTTAAAGGTGGGCCAGGGTGCCTGCCACACAATGGAAAAAAATTAAATAAGTACGAGCTCATTTTGCATTCTACCAGTTACTTCAGCGCCATTGCTGCGCACGAGCATGTTGATCTCGCTGCGCACACCGAATTCAGGAAAATAAACTCCTGGTTCGATAGAAAAACAACTATTCGGTAGGATGCGGCGCTCGTCATGCACTTCGAGGTCGTCCATGTTGGCGCCGTTGGCGTGGACTTCGGTACCAATCGAGTGGCCGGTACGATGCACGAAATAACTGCCGAGACCAGCTTTCTTGATGAAGCTGCGGACGGTCTGGTCCACTTGGTATCCGGCAATGGTTTTGCCAGCGGCAGTGGATTCCTGCACGAATTTCGCGCCCGCATCCCGGGCATCGCGCACCGCTTGAAACACTTCCTGCATACGATCGGATGGCGCCTTGCCGACGAACCCGGTCCACGTAATGTCGTAGTAAACCGCGTCGGGTACATCTTTTTTGGCCCAAATATCTAGCAGCACAAAATCGCCTTCGCGGATTGCAGCCGAGTTCGTGCTGCTCGGTCCGTAGTGCGGATCGCCGCTGTTCTTGTTTACCGCCACCACCGGCGAATCCGAGGTGACCAGATTCTCTCGACGGAATGCTTCGAGAATCCATTGCTGGATTTCAAATTCGTTGGTTCCACGTTTGCGAGCACGACGGCCGATTTCCTGGAATGCGGCGGCAGTAATTTTGTCCAGGGAATCGCGGGCGGCGAAGTGGGTCTTGATCTGCTCCTCAGTCAGCGTGGCTTCGAACAGAGCCACCAGATCGCCCGAGCTCACGATGTTCTTTCCTAAACCGCGTACCCACTCCAGGGTCCCGCCATCCACAAGCGAAATTGTGAAGATGCTGTTATTGGGCGAGTACTGCATGGCAATGTCGCGATGACCCGCCAGCAAGTGCTTGAGTCCGTCGAACAACTCCTGCCAGGCGGCATAGGACCGCTTTGCGCCGGGTAAAGTGTCGAGATGCCCGGCTTCAATTTTATGAACCAGCTTTTGCGGCTCGCCCTCAGCGGGAATCAGATAAAACCAGCGGCGCGTCACCATCAGCTTCTCGGGGAGGCCGAGCACCCGGTAGGCAATGGGATCGCGATGATGGTGGTCGTAGAAGAGCCAGGCATCGAGGTTGCGCTCGCGCAGGGCAGACTGGATCAAAGCTAGATTCATATGGGCGCAGACATTGTAAATACTGGGAGAGTCTTTCAACTAGTGGGGCGGGCGCCGAGCTGGTTGTTCAGTCTTAAACGGCCAGCTCAGGATCACTCCGGACAACCGACGATAGGGCGGCCCGTAAATGACCAGAAGGGCGTTTCTCGGTACTAATCCAGGAGGCATTACTTCCGGGTTGTCGGTGATTCGTTCCGAATGGCAAATTCGCGGCACTTTTCTGACCCAAGCCACGGCGAGCAGGCCAAGTCGCAACTAACACGTTGAGTTGTCGTACCAACGCAGGACTCGAAGAGAGCGCAGTGTATTCCAGCGGCTTGCACTGCCGACGCTGGTCTCCATCTCCAATGGAATATGTTCGCGATGAAGGAGGTTGAGCGGCCAGCGCCCATTCTGGTGGCGGCGCTCAATCACGGTTTCGATGGCCTCACTGACGCGGCTGTCGGGTTTGATTCCTGCATTCCGCACATAATCGAGTCCGCGCAAGACGTCGTAGTGCCAAAACGTCGGGAACGAGAAGCGGAGCCAGCGTTTGTCGATGACTTCGTCGGTTCGGAGCGAGCGGAACATGCGGCGCTCGAGCAGATAGTTTTCGGCCCTCTTGCGGGCCTTAGTGACGGCCACCGATTTGCGCCCTGCTCGTTCGTATTCGAGCAGTCCTTCGAGCACGCAGATGGTGGTATGGAACGAGGAACGCCGGCTTTTGAATGCTTCGCAGTTCCAGCCGCCATCTTCGAGCTGCTCTCCCAGGAGCTGATTGGCCAGTGCGTCGTTCGGTTCTTTGAAATACGCGCCGATGGCGAGGATTCTGCCGTTGATGCAAGGCTCCGTTTCGCCCTGAAGGAAAGGCCGGTAGTTAAGCGGCTTAAACACGAGCCGCTTGTCGACCCGGTCGATCATTTTGCGAGCCTCCTTGCTGGCGGGGTCAAGACCGAGGTCCATCAAGACGACGAGACTGTAGAGGGTAATAAGCAACCCTCGGTCCTCCTTCGGCAAATCGTCTCTCCACCCGCGGGGGCTCCCGCCCCAGTTGCCAGCAGGAGATTGGCGGGCGAGAAGTTGGGCTCCCCAGCCTTCGGTTGCGACGCGAGATCGCTCGGCTGCAATCGCGTTGGGGGCTTCACCGGTGAGGTCCCTCATGACCTGCCAACGGATGGCCGGGTCAGAATCGAGGAGCCATTTGAGGTGCGCGGGCCGGGGTGCGTAATCGTGCAGGCGCATTCGTATGTTATAGCAAGTGGTGTGTACGTTTTCACCCGTGCGCTGAACCGCGTTCGCTTTGGCTCCTGCGTGTGGCAGAAGTGGGGCAAAATGCCTTCCGGGCGGATTGCCGGCTAACCGGAAGTGATCTGATGCTGGCTTACCGCGATTAGTAACGACAAGTCGGCTTCTCGACCGTAACTTCCGGGTTACCCGTCAATCGGGACTGATTCACTTCAAAGCATGATTAGCATCCCTTTTGCGTGGTCGCTCCTCACGCGGACACGTTTGATCGGCGGGCGATTTCAAAATCGTCGGATAATTGAGTCCATCGCGGCGTCGCGCGCCCACTGGATGGCCGCACGCACAGCGGCAACTTCATGAATGACGAATACCGCGGGAGCGCCTTCGTGTGTCATTCATGCGCCTCCATGCGCCTCGGCTTTGGTGGGTAGAGTGAGGTGAAAGCTTGCTCCGCGCGGAGAGTTGTCGGCAGCCCACAAGCGGCCACCATGCGATTCAACGATCGAGCGGCTGATCCGCAGCCCCATGCCCGTTCCATGAGGCTTCGTTGTAAAGAACGCATTAAAAATCTGATCTGCTTGCTGCGGCGGTAGCCCCACGCCGGTATCGCTGACGGACACCAGAAGTTGGTCGTTTTCCTCTCGTTGCGACTTGATGGCGAGCTCACGTGTCCCATCCACATCCTTCACCGCATCGATGGCATTGAGGATGAGGTTCATGAAAACCTGCTGCAATTGCACACGGTCTCCCATGACCAGCGGAAAATCTGTCGCCAACTCCGTGCGGACCGATATGGAGTATCGCGATGCCTCGTTGCGCAGAAGGATGGTCATCTCTCGAATGACTTCGTTTACATCAACCAACTCCCGTTGCGGACTAACCTTCTTGAAAAGCAGGCGGATCCGGCTGATGATATCCGCGGCACGCGTTGCATCTCTAACGATTCTCGACGCGGCCTCACGCGCCTCTTCCAGATCGGGTTGATCGCGCGTAAGCCAGCGCAAACAGGTATTGGCGTCGGTGACAGCGGCGGCAATCGGCTGATTCACTTCGTGCGCCAGGGAGGCAGTCAGCTCTCCCATAGTGGTCACCCGGCTGGCGTGTGCGAGATCCGTCTGCGCCTGACGCAGCGCTTCTTCGGCATGCTTGCGCTCGGTGATGTCCGTCGAGCTACCCACGAATTGCACCAAATCTCCCGATGCGTTCAAAACAGGATGGCCGACGGTGTGGATGTGTCTGACCGTGCCGCCTGGAAGAAGGATTCGGAATTCCACTTCGTAACCCGACTTTTCAGCGATTGCTCGATCGATTGCCCCTTGCCACTTGGCTCGATCCTCCGGATGAGTGCGCTGCCGACGTTTTTCAAAAGCCGGCGGGCCATTTTCTGGATCGAAGCCATAAATGCGATACCATTCCTCGGACAGATGCAAGGCGTCTCCTCCCGCTACCCGCCAGGCCCAACTCCCTGTGTGCGTGAGCCTCTGCGCCTCCGCCAAGTACGCCTCGCTTCGCTGCAGCTTCTCTTCCTGCAGTTCCAAGGTCTGGGCAGCGAATCGCTTATCGACCCACGATGTCAGCAGAGCCAGCCCGAGGACGACAAAGGTGACGGTGGCAATTCCGGCGGTGCCAAGTGTGGAGATGCTTACGGCGTAAGACAAGTCCGCCGGCATGCCCGAGGGCGTGAAACTGGCGGCGGCCATTCCGGTGTAATGCATGATGGGGATCGCAGCTCCCATCACGACGGCTCCGGCTAGCTTTTCCCGGCCGATCCCCATTTTCTGATCTCGGAGGTGAAAGGTAATCCATAGCGCTGCGAGCGAAATCAGAACCGCGAACACGACGGACAGGACGACGAGAAAGGAATTAAACTGGCATGTAGCAGGTAATCGCATGGCGGCCATGCCGATGTAATGCATACTCGCAATACCCGCACCCATCAGAGCACTTCCGGCGACCGCTCGGGACGCACCCATTTTCTTGCGGCTCACCACGTACAGCGCAATGACCGAAGCGAGAATGGCCGCAAGCAGTGACAGCAGAACGGTCGGCCAATGGTAGGCCACGGGAATCGGCAGGATGAACGCCAGCATTCCAATGTAGTGCATGGACCAAATGCCAGTCCCCATCGCCCCGGCCCCGCACAGCAGCCAAACCGCGCGAGTCCAACCGCCCGCGGCCGTTACGCGACCCGCGAGATCCAGTGCAGCGTACGACGCAAACATGGCGATCAACATCGAAAGCGCCACGAGCGCGTGGTTGTACGAGCCAATCAAGTTCACGACAGCCATTTCACTCCATCCGGTTTCCACGCGGAAAAGACGCGCCGCGCTTCAATTAAAAATTAACCGTCTCCCTAGCACAGCGCCAATTCTTGCCGGGTTGCAACGAACACGGTCGGGGTCCCAATATGGGATCGACTGGAGCACTGACTCCGAGGATCCTCACCGTCGGCTTTGGCGACTCTCTCGATAAGATCAGTGGGTCTTGGGATACTGCCAATTGGCTTGGTGGGTATCGTGATTGGCGCAAGCTTGACCATTTGACACCTTACGGCAGGAAATTTAGCTCACTGCTGTGAAGATTAACAAGCCCTAGTTCGACGTGAATCGACGATGGTTTGATACTTCTCTGGGAGCTCCCGTATTGTCGGCCACACGCAAGTAATCGAAACAAGACTCCACCGATTAGTAATGGGAAGTCGGCACGTGGGAATTGACCGCGATTGCTCCCGGTTGACTGGCAGCACCGAAACAAGTCCCTTCACGCATGCAGCTCTGCTTTCCAAACTGACCCATTACCGGCGGCGAGGGTATGCCTATGCGTCCAAAAAACCCAGGATGATGCACACTGCAACGAAATTGTTGCATTTTTTGATTCCTCCGGGGTAAGATGAAGCTGGACGCGCCCTTCGACGTCTTTTGTACAAGCTGCCCTTACTTCCTGGGTCCAACTAACGAGCTGTTTCAAAAAACGAGCTGTCTCAGAAAAGAGAGGCTGTCCGATTGCCTCTCGCCAGCATGGAGAGACCTCTTATGTCCTGGTACGCGTATTGCCTCACTGAGCATCGCAATCACACAAACGGAACTCGCACCCGGCGCCCATTCATCCTAGAGGGCATTCAAGGAGTGAACGGCGCCACCGTCCTCAGCTACCCGAGCGGAGAATTCTCGGTGATCGTCAGCGAGTTTGACCGAGGCACGGGCAATTTGGACGATAAGCACGTGCTGGAGCATGCTCGCGTGGTGAGCGTGTGTTTTCGCCAGGGAACGGTGCTGCCGTTCCGCTTTGGCACGATATTCGATAGCGATGAGTCTTTGCGGCAGGCCGTCCGGAACAACCGGCGCGCGTTTGGGGAGAGCGTTGCCCGCCTGAAGGGCAAAGCCGAAATGCACGTGAAGCTTCTGGTGCGCAAGGGAACGCTCAAGCCGTTTAATGATGTTCAACTACCTGACAGCGTCGGCGGCGAGTACCTGATCAAATTGCGCGAAAAGGCGGTGGCCGACCGCGAACGGCAGACCAAAGCCAAAGCCCTCTCCGTGCAGGTGCACCGACTGTTCAGTCCGCTTGAGGAAGAAGTCAGTTGCAAGCGGGTCAATACCGACGGAATGCTCATCGATATCGCCCACCTGATTGATTCCAAATCGGTTGAGAAATACCAGAACCGTTACACCAACGCCGCCAAGCAATTCAAGGATTGCGAGATCTCGGTGAGTGGGCCGTGGCCGCCGTATCACTTCTTGCCGGGTAAGCTTCGGACAGTGGCATAGGGTACGCCTGCGGCGGACAATTTTTTCCAACCTCAGTTCGGCACCCGTGTCTCAACTCCGAGCTCTGCCGTAAATCATTCCTGAGCCGAGAGCTGAAATCACCAGCGCAGCAACAATAGCCGCGACAATTCCAAGAAAAAGAATGTTGCGCGCGTGGGCCATTGCGATCCCTACGTCTGCGAGCGGATAGGCGAACCGGACAGCCCCACCGGAAACCGGTACGGCAACATAGAGCACCGGCGTGCCGAAAGCACTGCGCTTGCGGGTCGCTACTCCAGTCTGTCCACGTAACGCCGTGGCAAATTCTGGACGGCGGCCCTCATTTTCGAGGGTCGCGACGGACACTTCGGAGTCGGCGAGCACCTTCCCGTTTCCATCAATCACTGTCGCGCGGGCGCCAGCGTATTGGGCTTCCTGCGACGCAATGTCGTCGATTTTATGCAGGCGGTCGGTATCGACGCGGGCGGCAAACATGCGCGCCTTTTCCGTTAAGCTGCGGGTAATTTCCTCCCGCATGACAGCTTGCCAGTAACGGTTGACGCTATAGCTAATCGTAACGGCGGCGACCGCGATCATGCCCACGCATGAAAGAAACAGAATTAGAAATGTACCGAGCCGGCCGCGGCTTCTCGGCAATGCTGCCGCCTCAGTGGCCATTTGCGGTCAGGGCCAGGGAGAGCAATGCCTTCTGTTCGACGTCGTGGGCTTTGGCTGATCCAGTTGCTGGGCTGGGGCTGGCGGAGCGCTTCACCGACAGCACGGGCCGTTCGCCCGCCAGATGCCGCAACCGGGGCAGCATGTAATTGAGCGCACCCATATTGGCCGGCTCTTCCTGTACCCACATGATTTCACGCGCATTCGGATGGCGCTGCAGCTCAGCCGCAAGTTCGGCTTCAGGGAACGGATAGAGTTGCTCGACGAAGGTGATCGCTACGCCGAGGTCTTTCTTCTTCCTGCGCTCAATGCGAAGCTCGTGGCCAATTTTGCCGGTGCAAAGCAGAATGCGGCGCGCGTCCGTGGGCTCGAGATCAGGACGGACTTTCAGAAAGCTGCCGCTGGAAAATTCGCCGATCGAAGACGAGGCCTCAGGGTGCCGCAACATGCTCTTAGGCGTGAACACCACCAGCGGCTTTCGCCACGGCCTTAGGGCCTGCCGCCGGAGCAGGTGAAAATACTGTGCCGCGGTTGAAGGCTGGCAAATTTGAAAATTGTCGGCGGCGGCGAGCTGCAGGAAGCGCTCGATGCGCGCGCTGGAGTGCTCCGGACCCTGGCCTTCGTAACCATGCGGCAACAGCAGCACCAGCCCGGACAGCAGGTTCCATTTGAACTCTCCGGCTACGATGAATTGGTCGATGATCGCCTGCGCGACGTTGGCAAAATCTCCAAACTGCGCTTCCCATAGGACAAGCGTTTCCGGGAAGTCGCGGCTATATCCATATTCAAATCCCAGCACTCCGGCTTCCGACAGGGTCGAGTTGTAAATTTCGCAGCGCGCCTGGTTTTCGGAGACATGCTGCAGCGGAACATATTCTTGCTCATTTTCAATATCGACCAGAACCGAGTGCCGCTGATTGAAAGTGCCGCGGCGGGTGTCCTGCCCGCTCAGCCGCACCGGCGTGCCAACCTTCACCAGACTGGCAAACGCCAGCGCTTCCGCCATACCGTAATCCACCGCGCGCTTTCCGTTCCCCATCTCCGCGCGTTGCTCCAGCAGCTTGCTGACCTTGGGATGGATATGGAAATCGGCTGGATAAGTGGTAAGCCGCTCGGTCAGGCTCTGTAACTCTTCCGCTGGAACCGTGGTCTCCACTTCGTACTGCGCCTTGTAGCGACCGCCCTGGTATTTGTCCCAATAACTGGGCAATTGCCTCAGCATGGGTTTTTTGCGGATACTTCCGGCGCGTTTTTGCGCTGTTTCAAGTTCGGCTTTGATTGCGTCCGCTCGCGACTTGGCATCTTCGATTTCTGCATCCTCGGCGTAAAGCTCCCACAACGGCGGATGGCCTTTGATCGACTTGTAAAGCAGCGGTTGCGTGATCGTCGGATCATCGACTTCGCTGTGACCGTGGCGGCGGTAGCCAATCAGATCGATTACGACATCGCCGCCGAATTTGTAGCGATAATCGAGCGCCAGCCGCCCGACGCGAATGACGGCATCAACGTCTTCCGCATTGACATGGAAGATAGGGATATTCTGACGACGGGCCAACTGCGCCGCGAAGCGCGACGAGTGCAGCTCGCTCGGCACCGTAGTGAATCCGATCAGGTTGTTCACGATTACATGAATAGTGCCGCCAACGCTGTAACCGTGAATCTCGGCCAAGTTGAGCGTTTCAGCAAACACGCCCTGCCCAGCGAACGCGCCATCACCGTGGACCAGTAGCGGAAGAAACTGCTTCTTTCCACCTTCGCCGGCGCGGTCTTGTTTGGCGCGGGTGCGACCGACGGTTACTGGATCGACGGCTTCAAGGTGGCTCGGATTCGAGACCAGGTGAATATGGATTTTGGCGCCGCTGCGGGTCACGTATTCGCCAGTCGCGCCCATGTGATACTTCACATCGCCGCTGCCCAGAACGCTGCGGGGATCGACGTCTTCGAATCCGGCAAACACTTCTTCCGGCGCGCGCCGGGCCACGTGCACAATCACATTCAAGCGGCCGCGATGGCTCATTCCCATAACGAGTTCAACCGCGCCATTTTGACCGGCGCCGTCGAGAATCTCGTCCACCAACGGGATTAGCGCAGTGACGCCTTCGAGCGAAAAACGCTTGGTTCCGAGGTAGCGCTGCTGCAGGACCAGTTCGAACAAATCAGCGCGAGTCAGCAGATCGAGCGCGCGGTCCTGATCAACTGCCGGCGCAGGGCCTTCCATTCGCTCTTGAATCCATCGGCGACGTTCGATGTCAGTAATGTGCGTGAACTCAACCCCGACCGTGCTGCAGTAGTACCTGCGCGCTTCCTCGGCAAATTCGCCGTCCAGCGGCAACTCAGGTTGAGGCACGGGCTGCAAAAATCCCAGAGGATCGAGATCAGCTTCCAGGTATCCCCACTGGCGGTAGAGGTCGAATACTCGTTCGCGTTCACCGTTGGAACGTTCCATGACTGCGGCTCCGGCAGAGTTGCCGGTTTTAGATTGTCGGGTAGGCATAAGGACTACTACTAGAATAACGGATGCTGAATCAGCTGTGCTCGATTCTGAAGTGACGTTGGTGCCGCTTAGCTCGCGCGCGTTCACACGCCTTTTTTATCATCGTCGCTTGCTTCAGAAACTGGGATGACGTCCGCTGCGCCCCCTTGGCCAGTCCATACAGGCTCCGAGAGCGTCGCATCCCTGAATAGATTAGCGTTCCGAATAGCGGCACTGTAGGTGGCCTGAAGGGCGGCCCAGCCACCATCATCGTAGTTTGTAAGCCAGTCCAAAGGAGGAAGGGAGTCCTGTTCCTTCTTGATCGTTTCGTTTTCCGCAGGGGTAGGCAGTTGTACAGCTATCCCCGTCTTCTGTGCAAAATGCTTAAAACCGTCAGGTATATTACCGAAGCAGAATACTTCAGGAGGAGACTCATACAGGCGAACTAAATCATCGTAAAGCGCAGCATTTAGGAACAATTCGCCGTCGTGCTTCGTCGCGAAGTCTGAATCTCTGGTGATAATCCACAGCTTGGGCTTGGCTTGACACTGACTCAGGATTTGCTCCCAACTTAGTTGATCTCCCAGAGGGTCTGCTCTCTTGCCGGGCGGGCCACCGCGCTCTTTGCGGACTCTCGCGCGCTCTAATTCACCTGCCGAAGCCTCAACCGCCCTAGAGAAAATATTCGCCAGAACCCTCGATATCTCGTCTTTGGATTGACTCACCTGCTCCAAGGCATCATGAATCAAAGCCTTGTACTCTTTTCCTGTACTTTCAATTTTTTCGCGAAGCTCACTGAGTTGTTCAACGGTGGATTTTAGCTCGGCATCTGAGTCGCTGAGCAAATGGCAAGGGACCAAGATGTTGCTTCGGTTCAATTTCTTCGTTTCGTTGACAAAAAACTCTTGTAAAACGCTTACTTTCCTACGTTGCACTTCATTAACGATTTGGGATGTTACAAAAATGTAATCTCTTCGTTCCCTTAATGGCGCAAGCAGACTTTTCGCGTTGACCATCCGGTATAGATCGAGATATTGATTGGAATCTATGAATATTAAGTTCTTGACATCCAAAATGCTGACCTCCATTGCTCTCTTGCCTGTAGACGAAACACGGGAGAATCAAGCGTATTATCAAGCTTTCTTCGGATACTGAGTTACTCATGATACCTTTGCCGAATTTGTCTTTTCACCTTTGTTAGTTTCTGAGCCATTTAAGCCGGATAATCCAGCTGTGCTCGATTCGGAAGTGACGTTGGTGCCACCTGGGTTCCTCAGGCTGGTTGGAGGAAGTTGCGGATGAAGTTGTGATCTTTGATCTTAGAGGCTCGGGATCCTGCTGTTGTAGAAACCGGCGGCAAATAGAGCTGGAACCTCAATGACGAAACATTGCCATCCACAGCGTTGAGAGTAGGAAAACAAACATAGCCACACCGATCACCGTCAAGAGCATTTCACTTAAAAGGTCTGGCTTCATCAATTCATCTCTTCGCATTTCAACCCCCAGCAGCCATGATCTCTCGGGCGGGTTCCTGGCGCGATCAGGTGAATCGGGGGTTTTGCCCGGGCTAATCCCTGGCGAACATATAGCGAAGACAACTGTCTGCTGTCACTGTATCGACATCGAGAAAGCTAGTTGTGAGTGAAATCGCCTGTTATCAGCCGCTACTTCGGAGTCCACAAAAAGAGGCAGCCGCGGCGAGATAGCTACTAACTTTAACGCTTTATAATCGCGATGCGAGGCGTTTGTAGCCCGGCGCATCCATCGCGATCCGATGATGGTAATCCTCGATCAGTCGCAGGAGCTTGCGTTTACCAGATCCGTTCTCGATCTCGACCCGCAAGCAGCTGAGCAGGATTTCTGCGTATAAAGCGCTGTGATAGCTCCACACCAGATAAGGGCTTCTGGTCCAGAGCCCCTGGCATAAGCCCCTTCCCGCGCGTTCGAGCACCGAGATGAGAAGCTCCTCGCCGTCCACAACTAGGTTCATCCAATCGCCGGCCCAGCGCTGCAAAACCTGATCTCGCTCAGTTCGCAGGGTCAGCATCGCACCAGAAAACTGCGCTGGAGCATAGATCTGGCCCGCGATTTTCACACCCCGCTCCGCAGCTGCAGAGATCTCTGCCGCGAGTTCGGAGATTAGGTTCGGAAAAACGTCCAACAGCAAGACTTTTTTTGCGGACGCTATCATTGCTCGCGCCCGCTGAATCGTCTGCTCGCGCGACCCCAGCCGGTACACCCGCTCATCCGGAGGAGGAGTGCGCGCGCCTAATTGCCGCACGGCAGCTTTGCGCTGTTTGCGCAGCTCAACTTCCAGTCGATCAAATAGCTCCGCAATCGGCGTCGCCCGGTAAACCGCCGGGTCGCCATCCTCCACCAGAACCGCGCCTCTTTCGAGCAGAGACTCCAGTGCCTTATAGATATTCGCGACCGGCTTCTTGAGGATCTGGGCCAGCTTGTAGCCGGTTTGCCCCGGAACTTGCAACAAGGCCGCATAAGCGCGTTCCTCCAGGGCATTAAAGCCGAGGAGAGATAGCGGCCCGTCTGATACGCGCCTCTTCATAATTGTCAATTATGCCTCAGCGCTGGTGACCAATTTGAATGTTCATCGTCATAGTAGTATATTTTACTACTACTGAGGAGACAGACATGATAGGCCAATTGCGTTCTGGATGTGTTCTTCGGGGGCTCCCGCTTTTTGTGGCCTTTCTTTTAGGAGCTGCTGTCGCGGCGAGTACCGCACAGTCCTCGGCACGTCCGTCTCCGGTGGAAGTCTTAACTCCAAAGCCACCAATGCTGGTAATGATCGAGCGTAAGCGCGTGCTCGTCTATGAACTGCATATCACGAACTTCGGGCCGTCTTCGCTCACGCTTACTGGAATTCAGGTGTTTGCTTCGGGCGCCGAGAGCTCATCAACCAAGGAAACGAGCGCCGGCAAATTAGCTGATTACAGCGGATCGTCTCTGGGTGAACTGCTTCATCCAGTGGATGAATCCTCCCAAATGGCGATGAGCGATTCTTCGCAGATGGCTTCGCCCAGGGAATCGGGAAAACTTGATATCGGCCATCGGGTAATTGCTTTCATGTACATCACCGTTCCTCCCGACCTGCGGATATCTGCGCTGCGCCACCGCTTTTCGTTTGACGTGGCGGATCCTTCGCGCTCCCAGGGGACACCAAACGATGAGACTGCACTGGACGGCATCGTGGTCCCGATTCTGCAAGAATCTCCGTTGGTGCTGTCGCCGCCTTTCAAAGACGGTGTGTGGCTTGCAGGAAATGGCCCATCCAATACTTCTGCCCACCGCCGCTCTGTGGTCGCGATTGATGGACGGGCCTACATCTCCCAACGCTTCGCTATCGATTGGGTGATGGTTGGCAAAAACGGCAATACATTCCACGACTCACGCGACCGTAATGAGAACTTTTGGGCTTTTGGCCAGCCCGTGCTCGCTGTCGCCGACGGAGAGGTAACCGAGGTTATCGATGATATTCCAGACAACATTCCGGGGAAGCTTCCTACGGTTACGGTGCAAAATATCACCGGCAACCACGTGATTGTGCGCATCGCACCGGATACTTACGTGGCATTCGCTCACTTGAAACAGGGAAGCATTCACGTGCGCCTGCATCAAAAAATCAAGCGCGGCATCCAGATCGCGGCAGTCGGCAACTCAGGCAATACAACCGGCGCACACTTGCACCTCCAGGTGACCGATCGCAATTCCGCCCTTGCTGCCGAAGGCATTCCGTACGTCTTAGACAAATTTAGGTTTTTGGGACTCGGCAAAGATTTTGAAGAAGACCACCATCCTGATCTTCCGCAATCTCGAACATTGCCCATGGACGATTCTGTCGTAACCTTTCCCTAAGATCGAGCAGGTTCGCCTTTGGTTCGAAGAAGCCCCGTGGCGTTGCTAGTGCGAACTCTACGGTAGTTGGCGAACCTCGCCATTTCCCTCAACCGCGTTGTGAGTGAAATCGCCTGTTCTCACCTCAATGACTGAAGATGGAAGGTGCCGTGTCCGCCTTTTTCTTTTCGAACCCGTTCACAAAGGCGGGAGGCGCCTTGGCATGGTGATTGCCAAGCATCCATTCGAGCCGGTTATCGAGATCCTTCTTATTCAGTTCGCCCAAGACGCGGCCTATGAGCTTGCCGTCCGCATCAAAGAATGCGGTTGCAGGAATCGATTCGCCAAGCTGAAGGCGTGTCATCTGGTCGCTGGTAGCGCCTACCAGAAGCGGAAACGGAATTTTATTGCTCTCAGCAAATGGTTGAATCAGCGGTTGACTCTTCTCGTCATCCACTGAGGCGCCAAGCACAACTACACCTTTGTCCTCATACTTTTTTTGCATCTCCGCAAGCAGAGGCATCTCATGCCGGCACGAAGTGCACCACGTAGCCCAGAAATTCAAGACTACGATCTTGCCTTTATATTTGCTGATCTCTTGAGTGTTTCCGTGCGTATCGCGCAGCGAGAATTGGGCAGCGCCGTCATCTTCTACGCCAAACCCAAGTGTTCCCAGCAACAAAAAGATCGCAACCGCGACACTTCTTCCTATTCTCATGGGCCCTCCGGACAAGCTTGTTTAGAATGACCGCGCAAACCCCACCAAAATTAAGTAGTCGGCAAACGCGGCGTCTCCTGCTTTGCCCTGTATCAAATCCGGAACACTGCGCTTGCGATTGCGCTGCACTGCGACTGGTATATTCACCGACCAGGTAGTCTTTCCGCGCTCGTACTGCATACCAGGCTCAACGGACAGCGCATAGCCCGGCCGCCGAAATCCGAGGCTGCCGCCAATCAGATCGCGGACCTTAACGCCCTCATAGCGCATGCCGAATTTCGCCGCCATGCCTCTGATCTTTGGCACCGGATAGGCAATACCGCCATCAGCTAGATATTGATCAGGGATCGACATTTTGGAGGTAAGCGGATTTGGCGGAAACTTCACTCCCGCCAGTGATGCGTTGGGAATCCCGTTCTGCTCCTGTGGCGTGATCAGGTATGTTCCCGAGGCGTAGAGCACCGCCTTTTTTACACGCTGATAAGCCTCCGTCCCCAGCGAAATACCCCATCCACCTGCGCCCAGTTGGATGGATTGGTCCACAAAGACCCGTTGCGGACCATTTACGGTGTTAACCGTGTCGCGCACGCTATCACTACCCGTGGGAAACACCGGGCCAAAGGAGAACGCAATGTTGTGACCGTTCTCGGCGGGCGGACGGTGAAGCCAAAACTCCGCCGACACTGCGAGGTCGCCGATACCATTCACATGGCTTACCTGGTCGGGCGCATTGGGAATGTGCAGGAATACGTCGAAGAGTTGGTGATCGTAAGTGCGCGTGGCATTCATGATGGGCAAGCTTGCGGTAAGGCTCCAGCGCGGATTGATCTTGTATGTGACCGAGACGTCAAACAGATTGATGTAATTCACTACCTGGGTGTGTTGGGCCGCGCGCTGCGTCTGCTCCGTAGTGCCTACGAAATGACGGAACGAATGCTGATAGCGGTAGCCGGTCGAGACCGACCAATGACGCGCAGAGATAGGACTCTCGTCTTCCGAGAGATTCGCTTTCTCGGCCTTGGGATCAGATGTACTGCACAACGCGCCAATCACGGGCGCGCTAGATCTTGCGGCCACTCAACCCTGGCCCGAAGCACGTACCGACACGGTTAGCACTACGGCGAAAAGCAACGCGGTAGCAGACAGCTTCGAACCTGTCATCAAATATCACCCCTCAGAACAGGGGATGATCGTAGGTTTAAGCGGACGTACTCACAATAATGTTTTTGTACTAAGAAGAAGGCAACGGCTTGCGGGTAGTTGGTCGGGAAATCTCCATTTCACTCACAGGGAATTCTGAACACTTACTGGATTCAGTGAGTGTGGCGGCCCAGAAAAGAGCTGCACTTCAAAATCCGTATCATCTTGATCTTTTGCGGGTGCACTTTGGTGGCCGGAGTTGCCCTGTTGGCGGACTGCGCTCCAAGAATGATTTGACTGTCCGCCTCCGCGACCCTCTCGCCCGCCAGCTCCGCCCTGAGGCTGAAACGTGCCGCTCATTTTGTCGCCGTCGATGGTCCCGGTAAAAGCCAGCGTCATGGTCCGTCGTCCCTGTACCTGCACGCTAAACGACACCTTATTTCCATCAATGTTGCCAGTCAGCTGAGAGGGACCTCGAGAGTCCTGAAACGTGCCGCTCAGCGCGGAACCATCCTGCTGGATCTGAATTGTCGCTTGTTGTGAGCCACCGCGGCCCTCCCAGGAAAGCTGCCAGGTCCCGCCGATATTGGCGGGTTGAGAATTGTTCGGTTGCGAATCCTGTGGGAGCAATAGCGGTACGGCAAGAAGGCAGATGAAAATCAGGGGGTACACCAAGGGGGACACCTGGCGGCACAGTCGTTTGATCACGTTAGCCTCCGAAGATAGTTTTTCTCATATGCGGACACCCGGGGTTCTTGCATCCGAATCAACAAATGCCGAAACCCACTTGTTGAACAACGTCACTGCACTGTTAGCTTCGCTCGCTTGACTTCGTCCAGCTTCTCCCGCTGTTGGGGACTGAGCAGTGCCGCGACCTCCGATTGCAAACGCCAATTGGCGGCAATCAGTTTGGTAAGCAGGCGCGCCTGCGCGTCTGCCAGTGACTGAACTTTCTTGTCGTCCGACTGGCCACTCTGCGTTGCGGCGAGCAATTCTTGCTGCGTGGTCCGAAACTGCGCCATGAGCGGCTCGAGCTTGCTCCGCTCTTTTGACATCAATTCCTGAATTGCCGAAATCTGTTGCGTGCTCAAGCCTAGGTATTGGGCAAACGATGGGTCGAGTTGAAGAGAAGAGAATGGCAGCGCCAAAACCACGGCTTGACCGTTCTGGTCGGGAGTGGAATCCTTCGGTGCTGCCGAGCTTGCCGCAATGTCGTGCTGTAGCATGGCATGCCTGGCGCGCAGCAATTGATATTGCATCATTGCCGTCTCATACCGCTCGCTGCTGAAGTATTCCCCTTGTTCTCTCGTCACTTCTCCGCTGTCGACGGCTTGTAAAATTTCCCCCAGTTGCCCTGTAAGCCACGCCGAAACCGCCGTCATTTGACTTTCATAATCCCGCAACACGTCCGCAGGGCCACGAGGTGTTACTGCGTCGGGTGCGAGTACATCTGCCAGCTCGTCTTTCGTCCGAAGGGAAGCAAGCACGGCGTTCATTTGCGACAAACCGTCTTCGTTGGCGCTGACCGGCGCCGCGGCAGCCAGCGGTTGGATTAGTCCGACTGTCGAGAATAAAAACATAATGACTCGAGCGTTCATGATTGACTCCTTTCAAACTGTTCGGAGAAGAATTAACGTGATCAGTTTTCCCGGCGAGCCGCGCCATCGCGTTTGACGACGGAGCCTTCCCCGGGCGGAACTTGAGAAACCGAGGCGTCAGGCCACCGGCTCTGGGCCCACTGCGGCGAGCCAGTCAGGCTGTGAATCGTATCCAACAGTTCACTGATTGGAGAACCTTTAACAACGTGCGCGTCGACATATATCAGTTCTCCCGCGCGCAAGTGTGAGCATCCGGACAGAAGGATGATTGCAGCGAGAGGCTCGATCGCCCTGATTTCGTGAGCCAGTTGGGCGCCGGTCATGTCCGGCAGTTCGTAGTCAAGTAGCGCCACCTCGAACGGCAACCACTGCGCGATCTCCAGCGCATCAGAAGCAGACTTCGCCGTCATTACGCGAAACCCAAAATGTTCCAGGACCGCGCGTAACAACATTCTTTGGTCGGAATCGTCATCGACGCATAACACAGTCGGCAAAGTGTCGGTCAGGTTCAATTGATTGTTTGAGAGATTGCTGGCGGTGCGGTTCGTTGTTGTATCCATACTCAAAAGATGCAAAACGACCGCGGTTATTGCGTAAAGACTCGGTATTGTCTTGTAAAGTTAATTGATGTCGTCTAGATAAAGATGACGATCTTGGGAACAACATCGCGTGGCACGTCGCATGTTCAGTGCTTCAGGTTGGATGTACATCAAACGGCGCTAGCCACAAGTCGTAGCCAGCACCACGTACCCGATCCCATTGCACAAAAGGGAAGCACTTGACACTGAACTGTTACTAGAGCAGATTTTGACAAAGAGGTTCGTATGTCCAGCTACTCTGCTCTTCTGCTCAGCACAATCCTGATTACTGCCGCATTCGGTCAGACGAACACCATAGCCAAGCCGCAGTACGTATATGTTGGAAACGCCGGAGACACCAGCATCTCCGTTTTCGCCGTCAACACTAATGGAACATTGAAGCCCTTGGAACCACGACTGCTCGCCCCTATGTGTGGAACGCCTACCTATCTAGCAAGCGCGGGGAAGGTCCTGTTGGCTGCCGGGGATTACACGGCGGCATGCAACTCGGGCGAATTGGGGGGAGCGCTGGTCTATCTTTATCCTATCCAGGCGTCAGGCAAATTAGGAACGGTCTCTAAGGCTTATGAGAACGACGTTGAGGATGTGACGTTAGATAAGGCCGGTAGGCTTGCCTTCACCTCGGCGGCATCATTTAATCCTCATGCTTTTCAAGTCAGCATTAACGGTTGGAACGTGAGTCAAGGCAATCTGAAGACCTCACTGCCGGGATCGCCTTACTCGAGCTTCTTCAACTCCACAACCGGCACTGGGTACCTGCCATATGCATTGCAAGTAGCAGCGGGTGACCATTTTCTGTACGGAATTTTCTCCAGATATTCCAACTTCAATGGCACCGGAGACGGGCTCCTCGGAGTGATGTCTTTGCTCTGGGACGGTGGGTTGGGCAGCTTCGTTGCCAATCCCATAGCGGGATGCAAAGGTACGGGCGTGAGCGGCGTCAGCGGGCCAACGTTGGTCGTGGTTGCGTTGAAATCCGTAACCGTTGCTTACCAGACTTGTCTAAAAGGCTCGACCAATGTCATTGGCTCGTCCACCATCAACCCATCGAGCGGTACCATCATGAAAACTTACAACGCCTTCCTACCACCCTCGGGTACGAGTCTCGTGCCAGTCGCGATAGACCCTTCGGGTAAGTGGCTGGCGGCCTCTAATGGATTCGGGAAGATCGACATACTAGCCATCAACCAGACCTCAGGGCAGCTCTCGGAACCAGCGCACCACCTTTTCGGCGTCAGCGCGAACAGCGTCGCCTTCGATCACACGGGAAAATTCCTATACGCTGCGCAAACAAGCAAAAAGGCTGTTGCTGCGTACGCGTTCAATCCAATAACTGGCGTCCTCACTCTGCTCGCGCTCGGGACGCAGGGCACGGGGCCATCGCCAAGCGTCGTCGTCGTTGCACAGCCGTAGTGCTGCGACATTCGCATCGGTCGTCGTAACGTCGCCATTTCACTTACAACGGTTTTCAGTAAAGGCTGGGCGCTACAATTCGCTGCCGACCCTTTGTCGAGGGCCGAGGATCAGCGCTCATATTCGGGAAAGTGGACTGCTGATGCATACACACGTCCTACTTCAGTCTTAGCTCGATGACCGCGAATCTCAGTTAATCTTGGTGTAATGCCGAATCAAGAATTAAGTGCGCTCCAGCCCGTTCACAACCTGAAGCCATATAAGCGCGTGGAAGGCACCCATCAGATCGAACGTTTCTTCCGCATGGCGGCGGAAATAGACGTCGACAAAGAAGACCTCAGGCGCTATTACAACTTCATCGACAAGAAAGTGGCGGATTTACTCCTGATGGCTCAACACACAGCGAAGGCCAACGATAGAGTCAGAGTAGAGCTGCGCGACCTTCCCATTACTAAGGGACTGCAGGAGAGCATTCATAAGTTTGAGGCACTCGATCTGGATATCGGGCTCGAGCGCATCTTGGAAAGGAATGTGCCAGAACCACCCTTCGATCTTCCTTATAGCGACGAGGTCGACGCTCGTTTGCCGATCATTGCTGGCGGTCTAAGTCTTACAGTCGCTCGCAGCTTCAAGATCATCGATCCGCAGACCAAGCATCCTGCAACCGAAGGCTGGGAGCGCGCATTTCAAATCTTCGATCTCTTGCTTTAGAGGAAAGGGCTGGACGACTGTGCTCCCACTCAGAGTTCCGAGTGTAATCGCCTGGTTATGTCCAAAACGGCCCTGGGACATCTGGGCTGCGATGGGTTCAATTCCGGACTCGTACAAGGCCGGGCAAGGGTGGCCCCTTGGCCCGATCTTTATCGAGCGGTTCCCCGGGCTCGGCCGGCGGTTCTTCGCCAGCTGAGAGGGTTGAGTTCTTGTCCTGCTGAGCCGCTATTGTGCCATCGTTATCATGAAGTACAACGTTCAGGAGTGAACTATGGACGCGCAAATTATCTCCAACGTCATAATTGATGAATCCAAGCTTCCTGAATCGATTCATGAAGAAGCTGACCCGCGAGCGTGTCGTCCCTACCATCTCTGCCAGAGTCTCCTGGCTCAGTCTCGGGATCGACATTTCGGAGACTCCTTGTTCGCCAAATTGTGCCATCAACAGAAGAACTCGCGCTAGCCGTTTTTCGCTGGAATTAAAGAGTTGATCGACCAAATCATCCTGATACCGGATGTTCCGCTTGAGCAAGTATTTGACAAACAGGGCCGATAATTTTGGTTCCCGGCCCAGCGCAAGCGTCATCGCCTCTCTTTCAACATGCAGAAGTACACAGTCTGTTATTGCGATGGCAGATGACATGCGTATGAGCTGACCGGCAAGGCCGCCTTCTCCGAAGAAGTCGCCTTCGTTCAAAATGCCAAGGGTCGCTTCTTTCCCGCTTTCCGATACGACGCTGAGCTGCACCTTCCCGCTCTGGATAAAAAACAGTCCATCGGTCGCAGCGCCTTGAGCAAATATCGTGTTCTTCTTTTCAAACGACACCATATCCCTACCCTTCCCAATGGTTGAAAGGAAGGTGTGAGGATTGAAATCAAGTCTTTTCTTTACAGTCGTGATTTGCTTTGGCAAAAGGCCGTCCTAACTGGAATATCGCAACTAACCAATTATGAGAGAAAGACCTAAGCCCAGGCTGGTCTGTAATGCTCACAATGCTGGGACAAAAAGGATCGAGCTCGTATGAGTCAGGCGGAAGTATGCGAGTCACCGGAAGCCCGATTGTCTTCAGCGCATCCAACATCATCTCCCTTACCGCCGCGCGCTGTGGGGCGAGTCCCGGCGTCAGTGAGCGATAACGCCTGATTTCGACAGTTAAATGAGCTATGCTGGCTGGCAATCATGATGAGCCCGCGACGATGTGTGGTTTACCTGTTCGTCATTCTTGCGTGCAGGAGCGCCTTCCCGTGCACATGCGCTGGCCCCTATCAGGCTAAAACCATGCGCGAAGTTGCTGAGTGGTATGCGAGCCGACCCGACATAACTCTGATCTTTGAAGGAAAGGTCGTCAAAGAGGAGTTGCGCAGCGGATCGGTTGGCGCTCCATCAGGAGCAATGTCCATGACTCCTTCTGGAAAGCATCGCGTCGTGGAGTTCGCTGTCAGACGCGTCTTCCGTGGCGCCCCTCAGGACCACGTCTCCGTTGTGACTGGATTGGGTACAGGCGACTGCGGGTACGTCTTCTGGCCTGGCGAGAGCTATGTGGTATACGCCAGCACGTGGCCCGGAGGCATATTGTTCACCAGTCTCTGTAGCGGCACGACTGCTATTGAAGATGCTGGAGCCGCAGTTCGCTTTCTTAATAGTGAGAAGCCAACAGCGGAAGATTTGCTTTCGCCCCAAGAATACCAAAAGGAGTATTACGAAAAAGTACTTCCCAAACGGACTGGCTCGGTTTGCGGTCAGGTCCTGAAACCAGATGGAAGTCCGCTCAAGGGAGCAAATGTCGAGCTTTGGGAGTTGCGAAACGACGACCTTCCATCACGCGGTGCATCCGACCCAAATACAAGCACCGATGCTGGGCACTTCTGCATTGAAAATGCCCCTCCTGGACAGTATTTCCTCACGGCAGAAAGCAGCGATTTCGACCACTGGGCACGATATATGGGCTTTTATCCGGGAGTCTATTCCCAAGCGGAGGCCATTCAGTTGTCTATCAAGCCAGGCGTTCACCTGCCCGACGTAAAGTTCACCACCTTACACGAGTCGCTATACAAGATTCGAATTCGAGTAGTAACGTCTGACAAAACGCAGCTGTCGTACAAAAACGGCTGTGGCGTTGCGGTGGATAGCGAATCTCGTAATCCGCTGTCCTATCACATTGACCACACTTTGGAAGAGGACGGGAGCTATACGTTCGGCTATATCCCTCCCGGAAAGTATGCGGTTACGACCTACTTCGAGCCTAATTTCGAGGGAGACGAACCGAAGCCGTTTCTGGAGGCGTCCAGATGGAAACTAGCGCGGCAAGAAGTAATTGTGCACGGTGATACCGATGTAATTGTTACGATGGCCCCCAACTCTAATTATCTATTTGGCGAAACATCGCGATTTCACTCACAACCCCGAAACACCGCTCTGGAAGAGCCTTGAATCTGTAACTTTCGCGGTGCCCGCGAATCCAATGGACTATGAGGTGCTGTCGTGAGTTTTGAGGCTAAGAATTCTCCGGCGGTTGGCAAGATCACCGTCCTGATCGCAATTCTTATACTGGCCGCCGCCGTGATAGGGCACCGGGCCAACGCCGCGGAAGGTCCCGTCGTTCTTCCCGATCCGGCTACTGATGCTCCTCTGGCCGCGAAGGCAGCCAAGCAAACCGCGGTCGTGGCTGGAGGTTGTTTTTGGGGAATCCAGGCGGTCTTCCAGCATGTTAAAGGCGTGAAAGACGCCACCTCGGGGTATTCCGGCGGATCGGCTGCGTCACCAGGATACGAAGAAGTGAGTACCGGAACTAGCGGTCACGCCGAGTCCGTGAAGATCACCTTCGACCCTTCGCAGATTACGTATGGCCAACTTCTCAAAGTATTCTTTTCCGTGGCCCACGATCCCACGCAACTCAATCGTCAGGGGCCGGATACCGGCAGCCAATATCGCTCGGTGATTTTCTACGCCAATGAGGAACAACAGCACGTCGCCGAGGCCTACATCTCCCAGCTTGAACAGGCAAAATCGTTTCCTGGGCGGATCGTGACCCAAGTCGTCCCGCTGAAAGCGTTCTACACGGCCGAGGGTTATCACCAGAATTACGCTACTCTTCATCCTGACAATCCATACATAGCCGTCAATGATGCGCCCAAGGTAGAGCATCTCCGCCAACAACTTCCAGATCTTTATAAGAAGTAGCACCGCGATCGCCTCTGGGGATGGATGCCTTGATCATTGGCGACACACCGCCGTCAGTCATGAACGTTGTGATCGCCTGATTTCGCCAGTGGGCTCACGTCTCACATTGCCGGACTGACAGCGGCCTGTTCGAACGCGAGGACTATCCGACGCAGATATCTTTTGTGTTCAGGCGTTGCCATAAGCAACCACTCGCCAAGAGGCTCCTAAGGAACGGCGCGTTCGCCCGTCGCTTCGCCTTCTTAGGGACTGACAGTGATGGCTGATGTTCCATCTTTAGTAATTGTCACCCCGGCGACTATAGTGAACCACTCAGCAATAACGTGGAACGGACCGCCCGAGGTGTTGGGAGCATGGTACGTCACTGTCTGGAAATTAGGGACTGCGACTAGCTGAATCGTACCATCCGGGCATGGTCCAGCCGGCGGTGTATCGGACCAGAAGCACTGCGAGCCGCTCGCACCATTCGTCTGTTGCTCGGCGATGCTCCATGTCAAGGTATTACCGGTAGTACTACCGGAACCGTTAACCGTAGCTTGCAATGTGACTTGGCCATTTGCAGGCACCGTAACAACTGCAGGAGAAAGCGTGACAGTCACGTTATTGTAATTAACACTGTGACCACCGCCACCACAGCCAGCGATGACAACAAAGAGCACCACGAGTGACACGATGCAGAAGATTCGGTAGGAATACATTACAGACCTCCGGCAAAAAAAGTCATTTGAACATTAGCTGGAATTTCCCTTTCGACATTGAAAATCGCGCCGATTGTAGCATGAGTTGTATCGATTACGTGTTTGACGGCGGGTTACTGCCCGGCTCGATCCTTTCTGACTTTTTGCTAAGCAGGCGCCAGCGCCGCTGGCTCATCTACTCTCGATTGTGATTGACAGAGTAGCTGGCTTCGGCGGAAAATCCGAAGCCGTCACGTCACAACGCCTCCGCCTTCAGCTGTCGATCTATCGGTGCTTCTGGTATCGAACTCTGCACCCCTTCAGCCTTTTCGGAGAGTGATAAACCGCGATATTAGGCGCGGGCCCACGCAGCTCTCGCCACATTCTGTTCGGAAAATTGAAGCCAAGCCGAGGTGAAGTATGACTCGTTATTTTGAAAATGTCAGTCGCAGCTCCGTTTCAAGTAAGGCCAAAGCCTTCGGACCACAAGCCCCAATGTTTTTACTCGCCGCAACCTTTTTACTGGTCGCGCTCGGATCTCCCATCCGCTGCGTAGCAGAATCGACCATCGCTTGTCCCGCGGGCACATACGACATGTTGGATTGGATGACCTTGGACTCCGACCTCCGCTCTAACTACCACATGGAGGGGACTTCAAACCCTCTGTACACGGTCATGCAGTCCGACAAGTTTTATTGGGTCAAGGGCGGATTGGGTTACCCGTGGGACATTCAACTCTATGACAGCAAATACGTGTATTTGTGGGTCACGGAACTCTCGTGGACGGTCCCACAAAGCTATAAGAAATTTACCAACAACACGAATCTGCCATTGGTTCCCCGGTGCGCAACTGCGGGAACTAGCACCGCCGGTTCCACGATCAAAGTCGCAAATACTAAATTACGAACTGCATACAAACTGCTCTCAGACTTGCTCAGTGACCCTGGGCCTCCAGAACGGGATCAATCAGGTGTGGGGACCGTATTACTACTCATTCGGGGGAAGTCTGCCAAACAACTTGAAGACTTTAGTGATCAGCTATCGCTATAACTGCGACGCTAATTACCAGAATTGCGTCGACAAGGAAGAGTATTACGTAAACCAGCGCTATGGACTGGTGCAATGGGTCCATTACGTTCTCGCGAATGGAGCCGTACGCACAGCTGCAGAAGACTATTTTTAATAAATTGGTGGCCGGAGTGGTTACCCCGGATTTTCCATGCTTTTAGTGGCCCGGATTCGGTATGCCCCGCAGATGTTCTGACTAAAATCGGTTTTTGTAACAATTGGAATTGCAACCGTTCCGGGTGTAAATTCCTATTGCCGATGGAAGCAGCCTTAAGTCGAACGAGCACCCTCCGCATCTGGATTTCGGGCGCTCTTGCATTACTGCTCTCGATTGCATCTGCATTTTGCTACTTCGGTTACGTGGGACAGGGGATCGCTGCTGGTGACATGATCGGATTGCCGGGCCGCGAGGCGGATGTCGCCCTTGCACTAGATCGGGCTACCTACTGGCTAATTGCCTGTCTGCTTTGTTTGACAACCTCGATAGTAACGGGCACTGTCGGGTTTCCGTTTCCGTTCTACCCGGATGCGTCGCGCCTGTCGCGGCTAGTCGCACGTTTCGTGCTGGCTTCGATCTTGTCGCTGACGCTGACGGTTTTCATCGGGGTGGTGGCGTTCTCAATTATCACGGCGTTACATCGTCGGTCGTTCAGCAATCCGAAAGCGCTGCCCGTCAATCTATGCTGCTTTTTGTAGAGACTTCACCATCCCGTGCGGATCAAATACAAACTTCCTCGGCGCACCTTTCTCGAAATCTTTGTATGCCTGAGGAGCTTGTTCAAGAGAAATCAGCGTGACGTTCAAATGCCTGCCGGGATTGATCCTGTCATGGAGGATGGCTTCCATCAGCTCGCGGTGATACCTCATGACCGGACATTGCCCTCCCCATATCGACTGACCTTTGACCCAGGCAAGTCCCCAGCGCAGCGGTTGGATTCCTTGTTTCCGCATTTCATCGGTTCCGCCCGGATCTTCGGGCAGGTAAAGGCCCGGAACGCCAATGCCACTCGGAACCCGTGAGACGTCCATGAGTGGGTTGAGCAATGGGACTTCAACATCAGACTGTTTGCCAAGTCCGTGCGCTTCATAGCCGACGCAATCAACCGAGGCATCCACCTCCGGAACTCCCAAAATCTGGCGAATACCTTCCCTTAGGTCATCCGTCTTCGATATATCGATCGTTTCGCAGCCCATCTTTTTGGCTAACGCCAGCCGCTCCGGGTTCCGGTCGCCTACGATAACAACGGCTGCTCCCAGGAAGAAAGATGACTCCGCGCAACACAAACCGACCGGACCCGCGCCGGCGATGTAGACTGTCGAACCGGAACCTACGCCGGCCTGTACGGCCCCGTGATAGCCGGTGGGAAGAATATCCGACAGCAGCGTGAGCGAGTCGATCTTCTCCATTGCTTGGTCCTTGTCGGGAAACTTCAGCAAATTAAAGTCCGCATAGGGAACCATCATGTAATCGGCCTGGCCGCCTTTCCAGCCGCCCATTCCCACGAATCCGTAGGCGCCGCCGATCCCAGCCGGGTTTGTGTTACTGCAGAGATTCGTAAAGCGGGCCTTGCAGTTGCGGCATCTCCCACACGCGATATTGAAGGGCACCGAGACAATATCTCCGACCTCTATGTACTCGACGTCCGATCCCGCTTCGATGACCTCTCCTGTATTTTCATGTCCGAATACTGTGCCGTTCGGAGCCGAGGTGCGTCCTCTGTACATGTGCAGGTCGCTTCCGCAAATGTTGGTGGCTACCAACTTAACGATGACTCCGTGATTGCACTTCCTTCCGTCGGGAGCAACAAGCTCTGGATAGTCGATGCTTTGAACCTCGACCTTGCGAGGACCCATATAAACAACTGCTCGATTACTTGCCATTACTTTTTCCTTCCTGTTGGCGCCGGAAACTATTCCTCGTGCGTCACTGAGAGTGAGCACAAACCAAGCTCAGTGGCGATGCTAGCGATTGAGGTTGGCTAGAACAATTCCTCCAGAGGGTTAGTTGTGCTTGACCGATAAGACGTAGAAGTCGTCCTCAGCCGAGAAGACTTACGAATTCGCTGGACGATGGTCGGAAGGCACTCTGCGACTTTGGAAAAATCAGAGTAGGGCAGACTAACGGCGGGAGGAAAATCTCAAATCCAAATAATGGCAACGCATCCGCGTTTATAGCGGACCAAGCGCAACTATAAGCTTAGCTGTCGAAATGTGCGCAGAACTGTTAGAAGCTGATCTTCAGGATCTGCCCATTATTGCCTACGAACCATCCAGCTTTGGGATTCGCAAAAGCGACCGCCCAGTATCCGCTCACCTGCGGCAGGGTGAACCAGGTGTGGCCTTCGTCGGGAGTCCAGGCCGCTGATCCTGAGGAGAAGTTCGGCGCGGTCTCGGCAGTGATCACAACCGTACGGTCGAGGTCATGCGCGTGTCCCTCGTTCTCAGCTTCGATATCACCGTGCTCATCATCACGATGACCGTCGCCCTTGCGAAGACCACGCACATACGCGAGGCAGAAAATGGATCCGGCCACGGGCGGTTTGTTCGTAAGAGTCCAGGTCCGGCCGCCATCGTTCGAAGTTGCCGCGTCGGCGGCAGTGTTTGAAGCCAAATCGCCGCCACCTACAATCCCATTCAACGAATCGCGGAAGGCCACCGAGATCGCGCCCCCGCTGGGCGAGCTCACTAGCGGAGTGTCATACGCGTTCCACGTATCGCCTCCGTCTCTCGTGGCTAAAATCCTTGCGATGGTCGAGCCGCCGGTAGCGATCCATGCGTTCTCCATGCCTTCGGTGGTGACGCAAGTTCCGCTCGCCGCAAACGAGGATTCCCCCGGCAGTGCCGGAGGCATATTGGCACTGATGGATTGCCACGTCATTCCGTTCCTTGTGCGAAGATCAGGAAATACGCCGTTCACCGAATCGCTGTGCGCAATGCCCCGCGTAGGAGTCCAGAAGGCGAAGCAATCATAGAACGCGTTAGCAGTCTGATTCGTGAACTCGATGGTCCAGGTCGCGCCACCGTCAACGGTCTTGTAGATACGAAAATCTGTCGTGTTATTCCCAATGGACATTAAATAGGCGACCTTATCGCTGACGCCCTGCACATCGCGGAATTGCAGATTCTCTGCTCCAGGTACGACGGCGGCTTTCCAGGTCGCTCCGCCGTCAGTCGTGACCACATATGTACCGCCCGTTCCGGATGCCCAGACCACTCGGGAGTTCACCGGGCTGACAGCAATCAGCTTCTGCGTAGTGCCGCTCATTTCCGGAGCGAGTTTCGGCTGGTGAACTTTCGAAGGTTCTTCGGCAAAGCTGACGGTTGCGAAGGTGGTAATCAGGAAAACAAGAAGTGAGCGGTTCAACATAGAATCCTCCCTGGCGGGCCATTCGCGGCGTTGAAAAGTATAGGAACGCGGCAGAGGGGTGTCAAACCGGCCAAGTTATCCAAGGAATCCGACGAGGAGTTCGTCCACGCGTGCTCGCAATTTGTGCGAGAGCCTCACGTCCACGAGAGGGACTGGATTACTGTTGATTTCGCTCGTTCGCCCAGTTGTGAGTGTAATCGCCCGTTAACAACAGCTCACTTCCGGATTCCCGTGATCCAGGAGTTTCTGGAATCGATTCACACAAGCTGGCTTATCAGTACTGATCTCTCAAGCAGGCCTTCGCGGCACTTGTCCGAGATGATGGATAGGATCGCTAAGGGACTGGAAGACGTGAAAAAATCAGCTAGAGTCGCAGATGAACTCCCATGAACGCGGATGACAGTGTTTTCTATCGGCGTTCGTCCCCGTTCATTGGGGGCACCCACTGGATTCGCGCTGAAAGGACTTCGAGATGCGGAAAGGGTCTACGAGAAAACCACAAGGGGACGAGCCCGCGGCGCGAGGCAAGAACTACATAACCCCGAGCGGGCTGCAGCGCCTCAAAGATGAACACCGGTTTCTGCTCACCAGGGAACGCCCGGCCGTGACGGAGGTGGTGGCTTGGGCTGCCAGCAACGGCGATCGCAGTGAATACGCCGACTATCAGTACGGCAAGCGGCGGCTGCGGCAGATCGATGGGCGGATTCGCTTTCTCACCAAGCGAATCGAAGCCGCGGAAGTGGTGGACCCGGAAGCTCCGAGAGCGGGGCAGGCGGGGACGAGGGCATTCTTCGGAGCGACCGTGCGCTATGCCAATGCCGCGGGAGCGGAGCGAGTGGTGAGCATCGTGGGCACCGACGAGGTCGATCTCAACCGCAACCACATCAGTTGGGTGTCACCTCTGGGGCGCGCGTTGATAAAGTCGGCAGCGGGTGACAGCGTAGTTCTTCAATTGCCGGGCGGCACAGAATACCTGACCGTGTTGGAAGTGTGTTACGAGCGCATTTCTGTAGAACCGTTCCGTGAACCACCTGGATCCGAGGCCTCGGCAAAGGGACTCACTCGCCGACGCTTACGTGACGAAGAGACGAAACGGCACAGGTGGTGAAAGAGCGACGACCGTAATAGAGCCCTATCGGCTTTTGGCAAGCGACAAAAGATGAGTTGAGTCCTCATAAACCTTATCGCCATCAACTTTCAGAATAATCGGCTATTCGGAAACTGAGATGGCCCGGTCAGTTGGCGTTAAATCGCCATTTCACTCATTGTCGGGCTCTGATCTAATCACCTGCTCACATCAACAACACAGAGGAAGAAAGCGCGACCGCGGGGAGCAGCCGCCACTGACCGGAGCGACTAGCGCACCTTCCCTCTCACCACCATGATCGACGCCGCCGGGATGTCATACGTTGTTTCACCCGTTGCATCTTTGGTAGCGTGCAGCGCCGGCCCGTCGGGATCGGCAAATCCTTTGGTATTTGAAAAGACCGGCTGAGCTGCCGCCTGCGCGGAGTGCGCCATGAACACCGTGCTTGCCGGATGCCACTTGTACTGCTCCTGCCCAAAGATCGAGATCGCCACTTGTCCGGTAAACGACCTCACGCTGTGCGCCACATCATCTCGGAAATTAATGTGAAACTGGTGCGGCGTGCTCTGGTCGCGGTTCACTATTAATAATGACCATTCGCCATCGGGCCGATCCAGTGCATACGCGGTGAGCAGCGCGCGTCCAGCGCCATCTGTGAGATCGCCCTTCGCCGAAAATACACGGTGCTCGCCATTGCCTGGCTTGATCCATTCGAGATTGATCAGTTGCGAAGCGAAGTATTGCGAGAGATATTGCTGCACCTGATAATCCTTATCGATCGTGAACATGCCGAACGTTCCCGGCGAGTCGTTGCAACCGTGCTCCATCTGCAGCGGCAGATAGTGAAAGTAATAGAGACCCTTGCCTCCACTGTTTAAAAATGCCCCAACATAATCCGCCAGCCAGAGTCCGGCGAATATATCCATGTCGGTTTCGCTTGCCGCCGACGAAAGATTCGATTCAGTAATGAGCAACGGCATGTCTTTCGGGACACCGTCGTCATGCCACACCTGCATGATGTGGCTCACCAACTCCGGCTCATCGTAAAGACTGCTCCACGGAATGCGGCAAGGATCGTACGGGTAATGCTCGAACGAAAAAAACGCCAGCTCATTCAGAGCGTGATGCGATTTCAGGTAGTCCAGGAAGCGTCCAGTCCATGAAAGCTTGCCGTTCTCATCCGGCCAGGCTTCAATGTCCTGGTTTTCTCCGGTGAACGATGGGCCGCCTAGTTTCGCCGACGGGTAAACGCGATGAATTGCCCGCGCCGCTTGAATGTAAAGCTCAGCGTAATCTTCCGGCAACGTGAACTGCCCATCCGCCTCTTCGCCCAATTCAACATAAGAAATTGGATACCCACGTTTTTTGAGATAGGCCATCTCCGCTGCGGCATTTTCAGGCGTGTCGTAGAGCATGGCAACCGGAATTACCGCAGGCAGATTTTGCGTGACTCCGCTGGTGAAGAACAAATCAAATCCCAACTGCGCCTGCTTGGTCGAGCCTAAGTCGGAAGCTTCGTGCCATGGATCGACCGATGAGCAGTAAGTCGCCGCCTGCTCCTGGTCAGGCGTGTGTCGCATAATGTCATGAAACGATCCGTCAGAACCGGTAGTTCCCAAATACAATTCGCGGATTGCGTAACCCACGCAATTGCGCGGATCGCCTGAGCCGTGCGTATCACAAGTGTTCGAAGACGCTGTCATCCATATCCGCAGATAGCGAACTGATGTCGGCGCGCTGCTGAGTCGAAGCGTCCGCGTCCCGCCCTTTGCTTCGTGAAATGCCCCAAAAGGAAATGTCTTCCACACTCCGCGCGCTGGGTTGTGCATGGGCTCTTCCACTGCCGTCCAGTACTGGACGAGGAAGTCGGTCGCGAACGGGTCAGCCCAGGCGATGCGAATGCTATCGACCGGCTGAATTTGTGCGAGGTCCATCACCACCCATTGCGGATGCGCCGAATCGTTCTCGCCAGTCCATCGCCTGGTCAGGTAGGGATTGCTCTTCCAATAAGTATTGAGATCCCCATCGGTGAGGCGGGAAAAACCGCTATTGCCAGTGCCGTCATTGCGCGTGACGCCGCGATGCGGCAAATCATATCCGTATGAGTAACGCGCGTTGTCGGTGGAATCGGTCGAACCGGTGAAATATCCTTTGCCGCTCGAGTCGCTCCACGTGCCCTTGGGATTCCAATGCCACGCCTGCACAAAAAGTTCCGTATTCTGACGATAAGTGACCGGGCCCCAACCCGCCGTGAATACCGGTTTCAGTGCCGCTGGAACTAAGTCCTTGTCGATGGCCTCAACTGAAATGCGATCGATACCGGCGCCCAGCGTTTGATTCGGAATGAAGCGGTTGGTTTCGTGCGTGGGTGCGATGTCGACATCAATGGTCTGCGCCGAGCAACTGGCAGCGAAGAATAAAAACGGTAACGCGAAACGCGGTCCGAGTTTCATGCGTGTTCCTCAGAGACGGCAGCTAAAACGTTTCAATACTACGCATGAGCTGTGGGGCACGCAACCACTCTCAAAGCTTCATTTTTGAGTTGGAGCAAGACGGAGTTGAACTAAATCATGATCCGACATGTGGCTTGAATTGGGTATCCAGCCAGGAGTCGAGCTTTCGTTGCAATAGCGTATTCGCGCATTCCATACTCAACCCGCTTTTGCCGTGTTTGTCGTCCCACACCACGGTGGCTTGAGCACGTATCGGCAAACCAGAGTCTTGTAGAGCCAACGAGACCTGAAGTTTCTCGCCTAGGTCGAACGCAACCGGTGTACTCACCGCCATCCCATTGCTGCTGATGTTGATCGTCTTGCAGTTGACTTCCTGACCGCTCGCGCGAACGATTTGCGCCGGAACTTCGACAGCGCAGCGGAAGCAGCGTCGCCGCTCGCTGGTCATCAATCCGTATGCCGCCTGCAGCACCCGCCGTATTCCTTCTCCTTGCAGAGGTCGTTCCAAAAGGAATGTGGCGCCCTGGTCGCGTGCGCGTTGTCGAGTATCGCCGCTGCCCACTACCGCGAACACCACCGCGTTGCGGTTGGCGTGACTCTGCCGAATGCTTGCCAAGATCTCTACCGTCTGGGGAATGGTCTCAAAGTCGATGACCAATGCTTCGTACTTTGACCGGCCCAATTCCTCGGGCACTCCGCCATTGTTATTGCTGCTTCTTTGCGCAGTAATCCCAAACTCCCGGGAAATTTCCGTGAAGCTGGTCGTTAGCCCGGCATCCCGGGTCACAACTAGTGCTCGAATTTCTGTGGCGGAATTCATCAGGGTTGTGACAAGTATGGCATCCCTATGCGATCAGGGAAAGCAACTTGAGATTACCAAAAGCGGTGGTAACAACAAGATGATAACTGGCGGTCGGTTTATCGACCGGCGAATTCAGCATTTCAATTCCGAATGTGTACCGTTTCGGAACTCAACATTTGGCTCACGTAGCACTCGAACGAAAGCTCACTCTACCTCCGTAACTTTGGGCGGGATTTTTTGCGGCCTAAAATTATTCTTTTCCGTCAAATGCCTTCCGACTCTCAAAGCGCTTCCCCCAGAAGCCCCGGGATAGCCTCGCTTAAAATCCATCAGATCGAAGGCCGCGAGTGGTGGCTGTGGGGATTCGCCGTCATTGTCACGATCTCGCTCACCGCTGGCATTATCTTCCTCACGTTCTTCGATCACGACTCCGCAATCAACGCTCAGTATTGGACCGACGTCAAGGACTGGGTGCGCGGACTGGCCGCGCTGGTCCTCATTTTTGATATATATACGATGTACCAGCACCGCCAGCTGCAGCGGGTGCGGCGGGACTTGGCCGAGCGCGACGAACTGTTCCAGCTCATTACGGAAAACGCGGCGGACATGATCGCCGTGGTCGATGCAGCAGGCAATCGCCTATATAACAGCCCTGCATATCAGAAGGTGTTGGGGTATTCAGGGGAAGAGTTGAGCGCTGGGTCTTCGGTTGACCAGATCCATCCTTCCGATCGGGAACGGGTATTGCAGGCAGCATCGAAGGCGCGATCCAGCGGGCGGGGACAAACACTTGAATATCGCATGCGCCACAAGAACGGCGACTGGCGCATTCTTGAGTCGACCGCCAGCCCTATTAAGAACGGCAACGGCAAGATGGAAAGACTGGTCATCGTTAATCGTGACATTACCGAGCGCAAGCGTGCCGAGGAGATGCTCGAGCACCGCGCACTTCATGATGGTTTGACCGAACTCCCCAACCGCGCTCTGTTTGTTGACCGCCTGCAGCACTCCCTGATACGCGCCCGCCGCCACTCTGATTACAGCTTCGTTGTGCTCTTCATCGATATCGACGGCTTCAAAGTTCTTAATGACAGCTTGGGCCATTCCGCGGGAGACGAACTCCTCATTCAGGTAGCGAAGCGGCTTGCGGCATGCTTTCGGGAAACCGACACGATCGCCCGCTCAGCTTTAGAAACGAACTCCAAGTTGACCCATGACGGCTTGGCCCGCCTGGGCGGCGATGAATTCACCGCGCTTTTGGACGACGTCACTGAGCCCAGCGACGCCATCCGGATTGCGCGGCGCATTCTGGATAAAATCGCGCATCCTTTTAATATCGGCGGACAGGAGATTGTGGTCTCCGCCAGCATCGGCATCGCCGCCAGCAGCAATTCGTACGAGGGCGCCGACGACTTGCTTCGCGACGCAGAAATCGCGATGTACCGCGCCAAGCGGGCCGGTAAGGCGCGCTGCGAGGTTTTCGATCCGGCAATGCACTCGAGCGCCGTTCGCCGGCTGAAGCTCGAAACCGATCTCCGCCGCGGCATCGAACAAGGCGAACTGCTGGTTTACTACCAGCCCATCATCTCGCTGGAATCCGGCAAGATCGTCGGCTTCGAAGCCCTCAGCCGCTGGAAGACTGTACAAGGAATGGTCTCGCCCGTGGAGTTCATTCCGGTTGCCGACGAGACCGGGCTGATTCTTCCCATGAACCGCGCGCTTTACCTCGAAGCCTGCCAGCAACTGCAGTCGTGGCAGTCGAAACTTGGGTGCAGCCCGCCGCTAACCATGAGTTTGAACATCACCCCGCGCCAGTTTGCCCTGCCAGACCTGGCGGAAGAAATTGGCGCGATTCTGCAACAGTCCGGAATCCCGCCCAGCACGGTAAATCTTGAGATCACGGAAACCATCGCCATGGGCGATGCCGATCACGCCTTCTCCGTACTCTCGGATCTCAAGGCGCTCGGCGTGCGCCTCAGCATCGACGACTTCGGCACCGGCTACTCTTCGCTGAGCCGCCTGCCGCGCTTCCCGATCGACGCCCTCAAGATAGATCGCGTATTCATTTCGCAGATGTCGTCTGACCACGACAATCACGAAATCGTGCGCCTAATCGTCATGCTGGCGCACAGCCTTGGACTCAAGGTGGTCGCCGAGGGTACTGAGACTCAAGAACAGATCACCGAACTGAAACACCTCAAATGCGAAATGGCGCAGGGATTTCTCTACTCTCCACCCGTTGATTCCACGCAGGCCTTCGAACTTCTGCTGAGCAGCCACCGCTCTGTCACGGTGTGATTGCGAAGCTACCCTTCTTTCGCGTTTTGCAGCGCGCCCCAGCGGCTGAAAGCCGCGCATGTTGCCTAGACTAGGTCGGCACGAGTGAAACTCGGGCACTTCCCAAGTTAAACATTTCGGGGCGATTCGTTTTCGGGGATCGACAACGAAAGATCCGGTGGTGCGCTGGAATCAGACATGAGCTTCCTGGCCTCGCGGTACTCTTCGTAGCGCGCTCTCTTCGGCTGGCGGTGAGGATAAAACGTAAGGCACTTTGTAGGCGCGAATGCCAAAAGTGGCAGGACGTACCAGATCTGCTCGGGAACGATGTAGCCCACCAGAAAGTCGATTTGCTCCGACGTATATGGCAATCCTCCCTGGCGTGTGCGGTGTCCCGCAAACAAGTGATACGCGTCATACTGCAAGTGTGAAGTGGATTTCACCTGTACACGCAACAGCCGCCCTGCAACCTCCTGTCTCGCGTCCACAATGAAATCGTAGGATTCGGAGTCCCCATAGGGCTTGGCAACTCCAAACCCCAGTGAGACAGCCTTGTGCAGAAATGCAACTTCAACCAGCTCTCCCATTCGTTTAGGAGTGTTGCGTCCAAAACGGCTAGATTTGTTTTCTCCCATAGTTCGGCCCAAGATTTTTCCAAGTTTCAAAGTTTCACAGGTTTCGAGACGCAATGTTTCAAGGTTTCACAGGTTTGACGGGTTCGCTGGATCACCTTGAAACTCTGAAACCTTGCAACGTTGAAACTTGGCTTTCGTCTGATTTCCCCTTTTTGTTGATAGATGTTCGAGTTAAAGAACTCTCGAGAGTGCCCAGTAGCTTCGCCCCAAAACACAAAAAGCGCGGCCAGTGGGCCACGCTTTTCTAATAGCTATACTTTTAGGATATCAAGTTTGCAGGGTAATTGTGCCACGTTTCCGAAGTTTATATTTGGAGCAGGATGAGCAGCTTAGCCGAAATCAGGCTCTGGATGGGGCTTCACAAGTTTTTTGCACAGGTCCCTCGGCTACGCTCGGGATTTCGGCAGCGGGCTCAGACGCCAACTAGACGCCTCAACTTGACAAGTTTTTTGCACAGGTGGCGTGCCGCAGCTACTTGTCAGCATCCCAGAACTGTCATCCTGAGCGGAGGCAACTGGTTCGCTTGCGAATCAGTTCCGGAGTCGAAGGACCTCGTGTTTGCCTGCGGTCCCGGTCGGCCAAACAGGGAATTCTAGCTTGGACGTCGTGCAGAGAATTCCCTTTCATGCCTTTGCATATCCGACCGAGCACGGGGTCCTTCGACTCCGCATGATCTTTCGCAAGCGAAAGATCATCGCTTCGCTCAGGATGACAGGGCAGAGGTGCGAGCGACCAACGCGGCCCAATGATTGCGCGTGAAGAACTCGGAAAATACCGACTACTATTGGACGAATGGAAGGAATCACAAAACACGGGAACATATCCGACAGTCGATGCTATTCAAACAGCGTGCGCTAACCATGTTGACAAGCAGAAACGCGCTTTACTGAGTCTGACGTTCATGCCTGACAACAATTCCGCACTGGGAACGGCGATAAGAACCCAACTCAAACATAAGCCTCAGGATAAAGAGTATCGAGATGCAGACGCAGTCATCCAGAATGCTTTGAAGAGTATGGGGTAAACGCGCCCCGGATGACCGTCATGCGGCACGCATTCGGGCACTTTATGTCGATCTGCTGGATTCGGGATTGGACTGGAATCGCCCTTCACAGGTAGGGCAGGACGAAGCGAAAAAGCTAGTGACCGACGCGGCCAACGACTATTCAGTGCAACGTGATAGAGTAAACCCCGATTTGCTACGTGCGGAGGGTAAGCCAAAACTAGCGGACGGATTGGAGGCGTGGGGAGAACGACCTTTATTACCTGACCCTGTCTGGCCCGAATGGTAGTTTCGGTATGAAAGATTCAATGTTCTGGATAGCAACGATCCTGTACGCTCTGGCGATTGCGTTCGCTTATTTTAATAGGGCTTCTGAAAAGGTTGTCACTACTGTTTTTCTTGGCATGGCAGCCCTCGTTGGTGCTGTTCTAGCCGTGACCATCTTCAGTTCCGAACACGGCATTCGCAAAGCGTTCTCTGTTCCAATAATCGTTCACGCGGACGCGCGCCTGCCAGTTGAAGAGCTTCCTTACTCGGTTCTCCCTACGTTCCTTTCAATTAAGGTCAGAGACAAGCTCACAGCTCATCCCGAACTTTTCAACCCTCAGGACTCTTTCGGTCGAAACATCTACCATCATGTTCTGCAACGCGCGATAATTTTTTGGCTGGAGCAGAGGTATCCCAAGACTTGGCAAGTGGACGAATTTCCAATGACGCTTGGTGAGATGTCGGGGTATGCCTTCCAAAGCAGGAAAGTTCCGACGCGTCTCTATTCAGAAAGCGAGATCGCCGCGCGATTGTCAGGGAACACATTCGCTGACATGGTAGGTCCGTTTGGCGGTTCGCCTCAGTTCGGGCTAGCTGTTCCCGAAGGTACAGACCTGACTATCTCAGCCCCTCACATGGACTCGGCGCGAGGTGAGATATCCAGCATCAAATTGCATAATCGCTTCTGCACAATAACAATTGACACGCATTTCGGCTCGTCGATGGTGGGGGCCGGTAGTTACAGAATGATATTGGGGATGTCGCAGGAGCAATCGCAGAAAGCTCTGAAATCCAATCAATACATTGTTGTGGTTTCTGTGACGTTTAACCGATTCCTTACCGGTAATCCGGAAATGCCAAATTACCGGAAGTGGGCATCAGACATATCGGACGGGCTGGAAGCACAATTCTCCGATCAGGTGGTCTGGTCAAAGACGCGGGATTGGCTTCTTTTCCATCGCATTGCTGGCATGTAGTGAACCGCGCGGTCGCGCCGTTCTCATCAGACCATACTGATTCTGATGACGTCGCGCTTGGTCACGGATAAGCTCTGGGCCGTCCTTCGACACGATTGCCAGCTGATGTCATCCCGAACGGCCGCGCTGAAGCGCGATCGAGAGGGATCGTACGATGTCCATGGGGGTGTAGTGGCGGGGGATTAGCAGAATGGTGCAAGCGGTACGGGTTGTCCTGATAACTGCATTGGTGGAAGCAAGAGACGTAAGGTTCCTCTCACGCGCGCAAGCGCGCGTATTCGGAATGACAGTGGGTTGGGAGGGTGCAGCCGGCATCCATAGACGGGCGAGGACGCCCGTCGCTCCACAGGCTTCTTAATACAAAATCAAAAACGTCGGACAAGAATGTCCGACCCACACGAACCGTGGCTCCCACTCTCGCAAAGCGGCGAGAAATGGGGCACCCCGCACGAGGAAGTGCGGCATACGTTGACGGGCGAGGACGCCCGTCGCTCCACATGCTTCTTAACACAAGATCAAAGGCGTCGGACAAGAATGTCCCTTCGACTTCGCTCAGGGCAGGCTCCTTCGACTTCGCTCAGGGCAGGCCGACCCACAGGGACAAGTGGTTCCCACTTCTCGCAAAAGTGGCGAGAAATAGGACAGCCCCGAAATCCATGATGGGCGAGGCCCCGTCGCTCCACACGCTTCTTAATACAAAATCAAAAACGTCGGACAACAGTGTCCGACCCACACGGACAGTGGTTCCCACTTCTCGCAAAGGTGGCGAGAAATGGGGTACCCCGAAATCCATGACGGGCGAGGGCGCCCGTCGCTCCACACGCTTCTTAATACAAAATCAAAGACGTCGGACAAGAGTGTCCGACCCACACGGATAGTGGTTCCGACTTCTCGCAAAGGTGGCGAGAAATGGGGCACCCTTTTGTAGAACACGTGGCTCAGCCACCGGAGGATGGCTGTGCGGCTGAAGCCGCCTCCGTCATGATGATGACTTGATCGGCATGGCTGAAGCCATGCCCTGATACAAGACTGACTCCGAATCCTGATACAAGGCTGACTCCGAATCCTGATACTACAGACTGACTCCGAATAAAAAGGCCCACCCAAAAATAAAAAAGGCGGCCGACTAGGCCGCCTTGGATCGACTAGACGAACTAGAACCGATACAGCAACCCAGTATTCACTCGCACGTTGTTCTTGTCGGTGATGCCGTTAAAGCGCAGCATCATCCAATCCAGCTGGACTGCCCGGAAAACCAGTTTGTGTTTCCCGAAGTCGAGGCCGCCACCGAACAACATTGTCATCCCGCTATCCGAGAAGGTGCCAGCCGCCGCATGCGCGCCGCCAAACAAAGCGTGTGCATATGGCGAGAAGTTGCCCTTGGGATGCGAGATCACCGGACCAAACGTGTACGTATACAGCTTCTGGCCGCCGCTATAGGCTCCGCTGAAATCCGCGGTTGCGCCGACCATTTTCCAAACGTTAATGCTAGCAGCTGTGCTCCAGCCGCTTGCGTGCCATCCACCGTCGGTGCTGGTGAACTGGTAGCCGCCGAACACTTCAGGCTTCGGAGTCTCCCCAGCCATTCCCAACATCGAAGTCATGCAAACTAAAACCGCAACGCCGATAAACTTTTTCATCCTTCTCCCCTGTAATGAAATTGCACCCGTTCCGTCCTCATACCGGCGCGTTGTAACAGCCGGGGTCCGTCCCGTTAGCGTGCAAATGGATCCCGATGGCCCGGATCGAAAGGTGCTGTTTGAAATCCTCAATTGTCTTGAGGCCGGCGGCAAGGTAACAGAAGCACAAGAGAAACTGGACCTTAGGTAATCACAACTTTCCCAACATGAAAGATTGCCTATTTTGGGGAATGAACGTCCGATTCCGGACAATGTCGCATCGTCCACGGAGAAAACATTCTGCGCCCGCAGGCAATCTTCGTACGACGCAGAACACTATAAGCTCTGCGATTACTTGGAGTTACGATGGGGTCTTTCAATCAGCTGCAAATGAAGTAGCCTTTATCCAGGGATATCCTATTCGCGTAGTGGGCAAAGCTTTTCGGCGAGAGTGACCATGAGAGACACAGGCGAAGACTGGCTGTCACGCACCATGCGAATGGTGGAAGCGGTCATGGAGCAACATGGCTTTGAGGATGACGGCGTCCAAAAAGTTGAGCATGCAGTCAAAAGCGCCAAGCCGGCCGCAAACCTAAGCGCCAGCTCGACCGCCACGCCAACCAGCGACGGGAATCTTTCTGTTTGGAACAAACTCTTGCGACGCGCAGCTTTCCTTTCCCCGCTTTAGCGAACCTCTAACTCAACAGCTAAATTTAATGGTCGGAACGCCGACCGTCGCACACTTTTTCAGCGATTGCACGGCGCGGAATTAAAATTCTGGCCTGCTCGGTGCCCGGGTGAGAAAAGCAAACGAACGCAAAGCCATCTGCAACGTCATTTCAATCGAAGAGGCAAGGGCCGCTGCCCGAGCTGGACGCAAGCGTCCGGCTCTACGCAAATCCCGTGTCAAAATTCCTTCTGAGCGAAAGCTGAAAAATTTCGAGCGATGGCTAAAAGAAATCTACCCAGAGCTTCTTCGGATTTAACCTTCGCCCCGGGATAAAGCAGAATTCATCGGGCATTAATTTACCCGGCTTTAATGTTGGCGGGCATCTAATTCAAGGATGAGAGAGAAACTGACGCTGGCCAAGCGGGTTCACGTGTGGTGGATCGTACTGCGAGAGACGCGGCGACTCGCATTCATGTCGACCATGCCCATTCGCGACATGGAAGCATACGCGCTGAAGCAAGACGTACCGGAAAACATCAAGCAGCTGACCCTTGCGGCTTTAGTTGAGCTGGGTGCCGGGCGAAAGCCTTACCAGTCCATTCACGCCATCATCGACGCCGTCATCGAAGCCAAGGTCCCAGAGTTCGGTGCGTGTCGTTGGGCGTAGAAGCATCTGGCTAGAAACTTCGCGAACTCGCCCGATTACTGGCGCTCCTGCATTCGAGCGGCAGCTTCAGTAACTCCTGATCTAGAAACACGCACCGAGATGTTACTGGCCGCCGTCGGCGAGGCTGCGCGGCTTTCTTGGCATCGCGGTGAGCGCTCAGTACGTCATCCGAGAGCTGTATCCACCGGGTAAACATATCGACGTCGGCATTCGGTGCGTCCCAGAGAGACAGGACGTTGGCCGGGTTGTGGTTGAAGGGAGCAGGTCGATCCGTGTGTTCGGCGTGGGGGTGCTCGTTTGGTCTAGACATGTCATCACTCCTCGGCACCCGATAACTCCCGAACGCCGTTTAAGATTTCAAAGCTGTGCTCATCCTAGAGATGTCGGGCACCTATGTACGATACGGTACATTCTGTATTACAACGTTACGAAGGGTCATGACCTCGCGGTTTTTGGACAGTACCACTGGGCGCCCCATTTCTCGCCTCTTTGGCGAGAAGTGGGAACCACAGGCCGTGTGGGTCGGCCTGCCCTGAGCTACTGAATCGGTATGGGAAGGAGCCGAATCGGAATCTGATTAAGGCGGCTTCAGCCGCATAACGATTGAGCCGCCCTCAGCGGCTAAAGCCGTCTTCTGCGCGAGCCCAATCGGCACGAGTGAAACTCGTGCCCTTCCCAGACTTCAGTCGCGTCCGTCTACTTATTTTTTACCGAGCTTCGCCACCAACCACGTGAGCGCCTTCGGATTACGAATGACGTAAACTTCCGCGCTGGGCGCATGCTTCGCAATCGCTTCCATCAGCACCGGACGGCTTCGCCACCGATACGCCACCAGCCACCGCCAAAAGTCGACACGCTCATGTCCTCGCCGCAGCGCGCACCAGGCACAACGCGCGAACGAGAAATCCAACAGGATAATCGTGTCCGCGGCCTGCAGCCTGACTTCGACTGCATCATACGGCCCCAGATCACCATCCATAATCCAGCGCTCTTCCTCGACCAGCTTCTGTTGAGTCTTGATCCACTCGTCGCGCGGTGTTGCCGCAAGACCCTGGTGCCAGAAAACTTTGTCCAGCTCGATGACCGGCAGTCTGGTGATTTCACGCAATTTCACCGCGAGCGTCGACTTGCCCGACCCTCCGCGACCCAGTATGACTACGCGCTTCACTTCCTCAGCCTAACCGAACGTGACCTCCCCAGCAGTTTGAAGTGACGCGTACGTGGACCAGTCCGCCCACCAAAGATGCCCCAAAAGGTAAGCAGGAAGGCTGTCCACTGGAATACACTGAGATGCAGAGAACATGAGAATTCGCAAACGCAGCTGCGCTATGGTTCTTGCCTGCTCGTCGATTTTTATCCAAGCTTCCTACGCGGGCAACGATGTGCTTGGCGAGCTTCAGTTGGAAGGCGCCACCAAAGTCGAAAAAACGTCTGGAGTTTGGATCGACGGCCAGTATCTCGGATACTTGGAAGAGCTCAAGGGATCAAAGAAGATTCTCTTGCTTCCCGGCGAGCACAAGATCGCTGTCCGCCAGAACGGCTACCAGGACTTCACGCAAAACGTCGTGCTGCATCCGGGAGAAAAGCAACTCTTGACCGTGACGATGGTAAAGGACACTCGCTTCATAATGCCGGCAGTCACTGCGGAGATCAAGATATCGGTGAATCCCGACCGCGCTGCCGTATTTCTGGATGGACAGTACGTAGGCCACGCCGCCGAGTTCGGCGGGGTTGCCAAAAGCCTGATCGTCGCCCCCGGACACCGCAAAATCACCATCAGCTTGCCCGAATACCAGACCTTCAGCACGGAAGTCGACCTCGCCCCCAAACAGAAATTCGAAATCAAAACCGACTTGGTGAAGTCAGGCACCCCGCAGATGGCCGAGCCGGAGAAGTAGGCTCCGCAGTCCAGGACCACTCCCCCATACACTGTCATCCCGAGCGCAGCCATCGGTTTCGCTCCGCGAATCCGACGGCGAAGTCGAGGGAACTGCATTTACCGTTCTTGCGGCTTTTGCGAGAAGTGGGCTTCCTCGAGATTTCGAGGCCACACTCGCGGAAAACCCACGTAACCCATCATGTGACTGGGTTACCTGATGCGGGCCACCTAATCTGCCTTGCACAAAGTTCAATGGCAATGATTGGGGGCCGATAGGATAAACTTTCCCATCCTCCGACTAGTGCGGAAGGTGCAGCATGCGGCAATACGATGAAATAAAAGCAGGCGTTAAACGGAGCTCTAGACTGAAAGCTCTCGTGCAAAGGAGTTATGTTATCCGACAGCAACAGGGTTACACACGTAGATAAAAGGTTCGATGACAACGTCTCTGATCAGCAGTTCTCGAACCATCTATTCATTCGTCTTGTAGCAAAGAAGAAGCGCTTCACCAACGTTGATTTCAAGTATTCGTTCTTCGACTCTTGCTACCTTCGAAATTGTATTTTCGATTCATGCGATTTCACTGGATGTCGATTCGTCGGAACAAACTTGGATGGATCAGCGTTTTCAGGATGCCGGTTCGAGTATGCGACCTTTGAAAGGACAGGAGTTGACAATGACATCCTTAGCTCGGGATGCCCAGGGCACGAGAATCTGAAGATGAGATTCGCTCGCAGCTTAAGAATGAATTATCAGCAACTCGGAGATGCAAAATCCGTCAATAAGGCTATAAGAGTGGAACTGCAGGCGACGGAAGCGCACCTGAATAAAGCATGGCGTTCGAACGAGTCGTATTACAGAAATAAGTACCGAGGGTATAGAAGATTTCAGGCTTTCACTGAGTGGACAACATTTAAGGCACTTGATGTTTTGTGGGGAAATGGCGAGAGCGCGCTCAAGCTAGTGAGAGCAATAGTGATCGCTCTTTTTGTGATTGCAATGGTTGATGCAATCGTTTTTAAAGACCCCGATCAGGTAGACAGTTATGTCCAGGCTGTCGTAGAGACGCCTCAGGTTTTTCTAGGTACGATTTCCTCGACCTCATACCCACGCTTTTGCCTAACGTTCATATCAGTGTTCAGGTTGATTGTCTTCGGTTTTCTTACGGCAATTATTGTCAAGCGGTTCAATCGACGTTAGCATGCATATTTACGCATTCGGCTCCGTTTGTCGGGGTGAAATTAGTCAAGATTCGGACGTTGACCTCCTCGTGATTGGAGGAGCCGATGCTTCGCAGTATGATCCGGATACCTACTCGATCTACTCGTATGACAGAATTAAAGGGTTGTGGCGTGAAGGCAACCCTTTTGCTTGGCACCTCTTCCTCGAATCCAAGTTGCTGTTTTCTTCTGACAGGCAGGATTTTCTGCAAAGCTTGGGAAGCCCCACTGCGTATAAACACTGCACGCGTGATTGTGAAAGATTCTTGGCATTGTTTCGTGACGCATGTAGCTCGCTAGCCTGCGGTGAAAGCCAAGTATTCGACCTGTCTACAATATTCTTGAGCATGAGAAACATCGCTACTTGCTTTTCTCTCGGTGTTACAGAGCGACCGGATTTCTCTAGGAGCTCTGCCCTTCGCTTAGGCCCGAACAGTGTTTCACTACCGGTGGATTCGTATCAGGTTTTGGAGCGCGCCCGTGTCCTATGCACGCGAGGACACGGCCCGAAGATAACAGATGAGGAGGTCGAGGCGACGAAGCGACACATGAACGAGGTATATGATTGGATGAAACAATTAGTGGAAAAGGCGAAAGAACATGAGCGAATTTAATAACCGAATTGCAGCCCAGAGACAAGTGCTTCAGATCGTGAACCGAAAGGGGTGGGAAAAGGAGGAACTATTCGGACTTTCCCATAAGGCGATCGAACGATGGACTAGCGTGAACCGTATTGAGCCGCAATCTCATCTGGTAATGCTTGTCGAGGCTGCATCCTCAAAACTATTCTTTCTCGCCAATAAGAGCCAAGAACAGGTTTCAGACGAATACCAAATAACGGCACGCGAAATTGCTTTGCTAGCTAAGGAGATTGAGCTGGAAATTGCATAACCACCGCCGACATCGTTATCGGGCGGGATTCCGGCGGGCTGGCCCACCTTTCGTCTAAATTTTCAAAACTGAGGCTGCCCCATCCTTCGCGATTTTCGAAGGGTGGGATTCCGCGTCGAATGCGGAACCGCGGAAGAGCGGCCCCTTCAGGGCCGCGTAACACGCCATTCCCCCCACATGTCATCCTGAGCGAAGCGTGATCTTTCGCTGACGAAAGATCACGCGGAGTCGAAGGACTCCGTGCTTGCTGGCACCCTACACAGGCCAGGAAGGGAGTTCTCTGCAATACCTAGGACAGGCAGCGCTGGGAGAATTCCTCGACGTGTCCCGCGATGGCGCAGGCGAAACACGAGGTCCCCTTCGGCTTCGCTCAGGGCAAGCTTTCGACTGCGGAAACCGATTCGCGAGCGAATCGGTTTCCTCCGCTCAAGATGACAGAGTAAGGGGTGCGCACGGCGGGATGGCTGAAGCCGCGGCACACAAGCTGTGCGGGTGCCCACGCTTCGCGATTTTCGAAGGATGGGATTCCGCGTCGAATGCGCAACCGTGAAAGAGCAGCCCTTTCGCGAACCGAGACCCACCGACGAATTCCAGAGCGCAACTGCAACCGAACTTCCTGTAAAATCGTCTAAGTTTGCTAAGGCCTCGCAACATCCTGAACGTTAAGGAGGCAAACTGTGCTCACCGAGCTGCTCTCCCGCTGGCCGCTGATTCAGCAAATCAAGACTGGAGCTAATGGCAACGGCATCGAGTCGATGTCAGAGCGGACGCGCAACTTGCGTCCCAAGACCGATGGAGCACAGGTTGCGAGATCAATTTGCCCGTATTGCGGCGTGGGCTGCGGACAGCTCGCGTATCACAAAAATGGCAAGCTGATTTCGATTGAAGGCGATCCCGAGTCGCCGATTTCGCGCGGGCGACTCTGCCCCAAGGGCTCCGACACATTTGAGCTGCACACCCACCCGGGTCGACTGAAGAAGGTCAAATACCGCCGGCCATATTCCACAAAGTGGGAAGATCTCGACCTTGAAACCGCCATGGACATGGTCGCTGACCGCCTGTGGGATTCGCGCGAACGCACCTTCCAGGAGAAAGACGAAAAAAGCGGCCAGCTGATAATGCAGACCAAGGCGGTCGCCCACCTCGGCGGCGCCACTCTCGACATCGAAGAAAATTATCTGATCAAAAAACTCTTCGCCATCGGTCTGGGAATGGTGTGCATTTCCAACCAGGCCCGTATATGACACAGCTCTACTGTGCCCGGTCTGGGCACAAGCTTTGGGCGGGGCGGCGCCACGACTGCGCAACAAGACCTGAGTAACGCGGATGCGATCCTGATTATGGGATCGTCGATGGCGGAGAACCATCCGGTCGGCTTCCAGTGGGTAATGGAAGCGCGGGAGCGCGGGGCGAAGATCATTCACGTGGACCCGCGGTTCACGCGCACCTCCGCGATGTCGGACATTTGGGCGCCGCTGCGCGCCGGCAGCGACATTATTTTCCTGGGCGCGATGGTGAATTACGTTCTCACCAACAATAAATACTTTCGTGACTACGTTCTGCATTACACCAATGCGGCAACACTGCTGCGAGATGATTTCAAGGACACGGAAGATTTGGACGGACTGTTCTCCGGCTGGGACGCAGAGAAGAAACAATATGACCCGGAGAGCTGGTTTTATCGAGGTGCTCCAATAAAGGGCGATGGCAAGACTAAGCCCGGACACTCACCGGCGAACGGCGGCCATGCAAAAGATCGCGGAGGCGAGGCACAAGATACGGCCAAGTTTGAGTGGGACACGTCGCTCGAAGATCCGCGATGCGTGTTTCAGGTACTGAAGCGGCACTTCACGCGCTATACGCCGGAGATGGTTGAGCGCTTTTGCGGCGTCCCCAAAGACGTATTTCTGAAAGTGGCAGAGACCTTCACGTCAGCTTCGGGGCCAGAGAAGACTGCGGCAATCTGCTACGCGGTTGGATGGACGCAGCATTCGAAGGGTGTGCAGGTCATTCGCACGGCGGCGATCTTGCAGTTGCTGCTGGGAAACATTGGCCGGCCAGGCGGCGGGATTTTGGCGCTGCGCGGGCATGCTTCGATTCAGGGATCAACGGATGTGCCGACGCTCTATGACGTCCTGCCAGGTTATTTGCCGATGCCGATCTTCAATGCCGAAGCGAATACCTTGAAGGATTACATCAAAAAAAACAGCACCAGGACGGGCGTATGGTCGAACTTCGATTGTTACATCACTAGCCTGCTCAAGGCTTATTACGGGGACGCCGCAACCAAAGAAAATGATTACGGTTTTGATTGGCTTCCGCGCGTCACCGGCGATCACTCCCACTTCGGCTACTTTCTAGATATGCAGGACGGAAAGACGGAAGGCCTGTTCGTGATGGGGCAGAACCCGGCGGTGGGAGCGTCGAATGGGCGGCTCGAGCGCAGTGCGCTTTCGAAGCTGAAATGGCTGGTGGTGCGGGATATGGTCGAGATTGAAACCGCCTCGTTCTGGCTGGATTCGCCTGAAGTGCAGAGGGGCGAACTGGATCCGAAGAAGGTCGCGACAGAAGTGTTTCTCTTTCCTGCTGCGGGGACAGCCGAAAAAGAAGGAACGTTCACCAATACGCAGAGGCTGCTGCAGTTTCGTGAGAAGGCGGTGGATCCTCCGGGCGATGCCCGCAATGACACTTGGTTCATGTACCATCTCGGCCGGAGGATGAAGGCAAAAGCGAAGAACGATACGCGACCGAGGAATGCTGGGCTGAATGCGCTGACGTGGGATTATCCCTTGGAAGGCAAACAGCGTGATCCGAATGTGCAAACAGTGCTGAAGGAAATCAATGGGCGAACGGTTAGCGACGGCAAGCAACTCAAGCACATGCAAGAGCTGAAGAACGATGGCAGTACCGCGTGCGGAGCATGGATTTACTGCGGCGTGTTTCCGGAGGAAGGACGGAACCGCGCTTTGGAGCGCAAGCCAAAAGATTTGCTCGGGCATGGCTGGGGATTTTCGTGGCCGAACGATTGCCGAATTATTTATAACCGGGCGTCGGCGCGTCCGGATGGGACCCCGTGGAGCGAGCGCAAGAAGTTGGTGTGGTGGGACGCAGAGAAAAAGGAATGGGGCGGGCTGGACAATGCCGATTTCAAGAAAGATATGGCGCCGGACACTCCTGACAGTCTTGATAAAGGGAAGGGAGTCGCAGCGCTGGGTGGAGCGCGGCCGTTTACGTTGCATCCGGATGGCGTGGGATGGCTTTTCGTGCCGAGCGGTTTGAAGGATGGACCACTGCCAACTCACTACGAGCCACTGGAATCGCCGATTCATAATCCTCTATATAAGCAGCAAGAGGATCCGGCAGTGCAAAAGAAAGAGCGGCCGGATAATCCGTATGCAAAATCGCCGGGGGATCCACGGTATCCGTTTGTGCTCAGCACGTATCGCTTAACAGAGCAACACACGGCTGGCGGAATGACGCGTACGCTTTCGCATCTCGCAGAGTTGCAGCCTGAATTCTTTACTGAGGTTTCGCCCGAACTGGCGGAAGAAGTCGGTCTGGAACACGGAGACTGGGCTACTATTTCTACGCCGCGCGCGGAGGTTGAAGCGAGAGTGCTGATCACGCGCCGCATGCGTCCGATGTTGATCGATGGAAAGAAAATCCATCAGGTCGGAGTTCCGTATCACTGGGGATACAAGGGGCTTGTGAAGGGCGATATCGCGAACGACTTACTGGTGATTAGCGAAGAGCCGAATGTGCGAATCATGGAGACGAAGGCGTTGCTGTGCAATGTGAGGCCGGGGCGCCGGAACGGCGTTTCACCAGAGAGGACACGGAGGAAAACGGCGGTGTGATTAGAAGTTGAACTTAGCTCAACGGCGATTGATGATTTGCAATGAAAGAAGTACATAGGTCCTTCGACTGCGCCGAATAATTCGCAAGCGAATTGTTCGGCTTCGCTCAGGATGACAGGGGTTAGGTGTTTGCGGGATGAGCACTTGGTGAAGAGATGGCGATAACAGCTTTTCTGACGGACTCGACACTTTGCATTGGTTGCAAAGCCTGCGAGGTCGCGTGCAAGGAATGGAACCACGTCGCCGAAGACGGCCTCGAGTGGAGCGGGTTTTCCTACGACAACACAGGTTCGGTGGGTTCGCAGACCTGGCGGCACGTAAAGTTTGTGGAGCAGAGTCCGGAGCCCGGATTTGGCGGCAATGCTCCGGAGATGAATTCGTGGTCGTTTTCATCTGACGTTTGCAAGCATTGCGAAAACGCGGGATGCCTGGAGGCTTGTCCGACAGGCGCGATCGTTCGCACGGAATTCGGCGGGGTCTTCGTTCAGCCGGACATCTGCAACGGATGCGGCTATTGTGTAGTTTCCTGCCCGTTCGGAGTGGTGGAAAGAAACGAAGATGACGGGCGCGCCTTCAAGTGCACGTTCTGCTACGACCGACAGAAGGTGGGATTGAAACCGGCGTGCGCGAAGGCGTGTCCGACGGAGTCGATTAAGTTCGGTGAAATTGAGGAGCTTCGGCATCATGCGAAGGAGCGAGTTGCGCAGCTCGAAAGTCGGGGAATGAAAGATGTGCAGTTCTACAATGCGGGTGATACCAGCGTCGGTGGAACCCACGCGATGTTTATTCTGCGGGGTGATCCGCGGCAGTACAATCTTCCGCCGAAACCGGAAGTGCCAACGGTGTATTTGAGGAAGGCGTGGCGATCGTCGGCGGTTGGAGCGCTGATGCTACTCGGCGGGGCGGTGGTTGCGTTCTTGGCAGATGGGAATGGCAGACGCTGAACTTCAGAACACCTAACCACAGAGGGCACAGAGTTACACAGAGGAAACATCGACCACAGAGTTAGCCTTTGACTTCGGCCAGGGCAGCCCGGCACAAAGAGAAAGGCACCGACCACAAAGGACACGAAGGTACACGAAGGAAAACTGAGCAATGGCGGGCGAGGCGCCCGCCCCACACACACGAAGGAAACGAATGAGTGATTCAGCCCGCGTCCCGCCACGAGTTCCGAATGTTTCGAGCGAACGACGACTGGTCGAAATTCGCCGCGAAGCTGAGAACACCGGCAAAGTCGCAGCCAAGGGCGTGCGCCCGAGCGGAGCCCCGTTTCCAATCGCATCCCCAGAAACCGGCTATTACGGAATTCCACTGCTCAAGGAACCTGCATGGACGTGGCAGATCCCGCTCTACTTTTTCGTCGGAGGGGCTTCTGCGGCGGCGGGGGTGGTGGGCGCAATCGGCAGCTATACCGGAGCTGATCGGAAACTGGTGCGCGATGCGCGTTGGATTGCGGCATCTGGCTGTGTGCTCTCGCCCCCATTACTGATCGCTGATCTCGGGCGACCGACGCGCTTCCTTAACATGCTGAGAGTTTTCAAACCGCAGAGCGCAATGTCGATGGGCGTATGGACGCTGGTGGGATTTTCTGGCGGCGCAGCAGCCGCAGCTTTCGCGCAATTCATGACCGATCGCTACGGAACGTCGTTCCCGGTGCGGGTGATTGAGCAAGCAGGACAAGCGGCGTCTCTGCTGTTCGGGCTTCCCTTTTCCAACTACACGGGCGTTTTGATCGGCGCAACTGCGGTTCCAGCTTGGAACGAAAATGCCGCCGATCTTCCGATTCTTTTTGGAATGTCGGGGCTTTCGGCTGCGGTCGGGCTGCTTGAGCTAATGGGAAATCACAAGAGCCGAGCTCTTGGAGCGCTGGGATTGGGCGCCGCGCTGTTTGAATGCTGGGAAGGATTGAAGATCGAAGTTCAGCAGAAGCCGGTGTTGAAACCGCTGAAGCATGGGGCGAGCGGGACACTGACTCGCGCTGCTGGATTGCTCTCCGGACCATTGCCCGCGGCCTTGCGTCTGATGAGCTTGTTCTCCGGATCGGGGAATAAAAGTTCGTTACGAAAGGCGGCCGCGGTTTCGTCGGTTGCGGGTTCACTGCTGACACGCATGGCGTGGATCTACGCGGGCCACGTTTCCGCGAGAGACTGGCGCATTCCGCTGGGGATAAAATCCCAGGAATAATTTCGTTCTTCTCCGCCGCAAGTCGCTCTCGCTTTTTGAAAGCTTTTAACCGCAGAGGACGCAGAGAAAACCCGCTGAGAGCGCGGAGTCTCGTGCTTCTCATAGTTTGCCTGCGGGGTCGCAAACAGCGGTCTTGTTCATCTCCCAGCTACAGATTAAGCCTCCCCCGGACGTGGACGGCCGGGGCTACACGATGCTAGCTGACTGCGGGCTGCCCGTCTCCCCACAACAGAGTTAGTTTGCTAATCTTCGGTCCGGACACTAGTGCGATTTTGAAGTGTAGTATCCGGTGCGGTGTCGGGCTTTGTAGTCTGAGGCTTCGGGAACTCCAGTTAACTTCACTTCAAGTCTGCGGAAGTCTGAGTCGGCGAGTCGTTGCGAAGGATAGTAGGCAAGAAGGTATTGCGTGCGCAGTTCGTCGCTGATGGCGCGAAAAGCCTGATCGAGTTGCGTGATCGAAGACGCATAGTAATACTTGCCGCCAGTGTCTTCCGAGAGTTGGATCAACGCGTGTTCGCCGCCGGTATCGCGGCCAGCACTGGCTTCGATAGGCACATCAATGATGCTGTACACGATAGCTTCGGCCTGCTGGGCGGCGCGGAGCGCACCATGGTAATTGACCTGGCTGACAGTGTCACCACCGTCAGTGATTACGACTAATACTTTCCTTCCCTGCCGGGTTTCGAGCGCCTGGGCCCCGAGAAAAACCGCATCGTAAAGTGCAGTGGCGGCGCCGGTATGCACGCGATCAATGCCGTGATCGATAGTTTTTAAATCTGCGGTGAAGGGCACATCCTGACTGACGACTTCGCTGAAATCGTAAAGCGACAAAGCGTCGACGGGACGAATAATCGCGTGCGCAAAACGGCGAGCGGAGGCAAGCTCGAGGGGAAGATCTTTGCGGGTGCTCAGGCTGGTATCGATGTCGAGCACGATGGAAAGCGGCAGCTCGGATTCTTTTCCGAAGACGGAAATCTTCTGGGGATGGCCGTCTTCGAATATTTGAAAATTATCTTTGTTCAGATTGCCCACAGGCGAGCCATGCTCGTCGGTGACGGTAACGAAGATGTTGACCAGCTTTACGTCAACCTTGATGTCGCTGCCATTGTCAGCAGAGGACGCCGGCGCCGAGGACCTGGCCCATGGCGGCTTGGGCACGCTGGACGAAGTCTGAGCGTGACACACGGATGCGGCCAGTAGCGCAACAAGCGGTAAATGTTTCATTTGCGGGCTATGGGGTTGGATGCAGGGTTCCCTGAATGGCTGCCCGCGTTATCCGCGTCTGGCGTGCGCAGGGGCGAGGACCCTTCGGCTTCGCTAAGGACAGGCGCCCGTGCCTCCATTGAAGAATTGATGTCGTCGGGAAAGGGTTCGCCGTCGGACCAAACTGCTCCGTCTTCGAAGTGTTCTTTTTTCCAGATTGGAACCGTTCGCTTGAGAGTGTCGACGAGCCAGCGACAGGCGTCGAATGCCGCGGCACGATGGGCAGACGCGACAACGATAACGACGCTGGTTTCGCCGATCTCAAGTTTGCCGAGGCGATGGATGATTGCTGCATCGCGAATCTGGAATTGTGCACGAGCTTCAGCGATCAGAGATTCCAGCTGTTTAAGCGCCATCTCTTCGTAGGCTTCGTAGTCGAGATACAGAGTACGTCGGCCACGGCTGTGGTTTCGCACGACTCCTTCGAACACGACCGCGGCCCCGTCTTCCGGACGCTTGATTACTTCGAGCAGACCGGCGCTGTCGATCGCTTCATGAGTAATAAACGCCCGCTCGTCGATTTTTGTGGGCTGATCAGGGCTGCGAGATTCGGATGTGCCGCCACTTACCGGAGGCAGTAGCGCGACCTCATCTCCGGAATGCAGCTTCATTTCAGGTCGAGCATATTCCTGATTTACAGAGATCGCGATCGAGCTGAAGCTTCCCTTGATTGCTGATAACCGCTGCTCATAGTGGCTGAGGACGTCGGCTGCGCGGGCGTGATCAGGCAGAGAGAGCAGGTCGGAGCTGCGACCCGCGAGGTCTTTTAATATGCCGAAAAATAAGACACGAACCTGCATGGAGTGATGCCCGAACGTAGTTTATCGTGAGACGCCGACCGTGCGGCCGCAAAGAAAAAGCCAGCCGTTTTTGCGGCTGGCCGAATGCAGAAAGACAAGCTCAGCGACCTTGTGGTGGTGGTTGCTTATCCTTCTTGTCCGGAGGAGGATTCCTTCTGTCGTTTTGCGGCGGCGGCGCGGGGCGACTCTCCCGTTGCGGTGGCGGCTCGGCAGGGCGCGCCTGCTGGGGTGGAGCGCTACGCATAGGCGGCTCGGCCCGTTGTGGCGGCGGTTCAGGACGACTTTGCTGCTGGCGCGCTTCTGGCGGACGTGCCGCCTGCTCGGGCCGGGTCTGCGGAGTTTCAGGCACACGAGCGGGCTGCTGCGGCCTGGTCTGTGGCGGAGGCTCAGGCACACGAGCCGGCTGCTGCGGCCTGGCCTGCGGCGTTTCAGGCGCGCGGTTCGGCTGCTCCGGTCGCGCTTGCTGAGGTTGTTCTGGCCGGTTAATCTCTGGCCGAGTACCCGGATATTGCCGGGGCTGCTGCTCAGGCTGATTTGAAGACGGCGGACGCGGAGCTGGCTGCGACGGACGAGCGTTTTCCGGCGGCGCACTGCGATTCTCCGGCGGAGCAGGACGGTTATCAGGAACACCTTGCCGAGGAGCATTTTCGTTGGGCCGGGCACTGGGCGGGTTGTTGTTGGACGGACCACCCGGCCGCGGCACATTGCGGTTATTTTCAGGAGCGCTTGGACGCGTGTCAGGATTGTTCGGCGTATCCGGACGAGGCGCGGCGCCACGATTCTCTGGAGCGTTCGGTTGACCGTTAGGGCCACCGGGGCGAGGCACTGCACCGCGATTGTCTGGTCCGTTCGGCTGACCGTTTGGACCACCCGGACGAGGTGCTCCGCCGCGATTCTCCGGCGCATTCGGTTGACCATTGGGGCTACCGGGACGAGGCGCTGCACCGCGATTGTCTGGTCCGTTCGGCTGACCGTTTGGGCCACCGGGGCGGCCGCCTCCTGCATTATTATTAGGCGCACCATTATTAGGCTGACCCCCGCGTGCTCCGCGCTGGAGTTGTTGAGCCTGACCCGGAGGTTCAGCGCGTACTGTCCGCATAGGAGGTGGCGCTGCGGGACGGCCCGTCTCAGGGACTCCGGCTGGGCGGTTATGCGCTACGGGCTCACGCGTCGCAACGACCTGCCGGCTCATCACCTGTTGTGGCGGTCTGGCCTGCACGGGGTGACTGACTCCCACGACGCTTTGCCGGGCAGGTTGAACTCGAGCGACCTCGGCGGGCGATACCTTGGCGGAAGCAAGCTGCCGGGCATCGACGCGCTGAATATTTTGGTGCACAGGTCGAGCGTTCACAAAGGTATCGTGGTTTACAACGGTGACACTGTTGTTCACGTGCTGATTTACATAGGTCACATTGTTGACGTGATTTACGGTGTAGTTGTTGTAAACGTTTGTGACCTGAACCACGCTGACGTTTGTGTTAGTGACGTTTACATTCTGAACATAGCGCGGGCTGGTCTGATACCAAGGAACGAAAACTTCTCGCGGCCCAAGGGGAAACCATCCGACTGGCTCGGAACCCACGCCGATTCCGACACTAAAGCCTCCTCCGCCGATGAAAGCAACGAGAGCAGGCGCATAAACCGGAGCGACAGCGACCGGCCCTGGCACCCAGCACCAGCTATTTTCTGAGTAAGCCCAGCGACCGTAGTGGAAAGGAGCAAATCCCCACGGTTCGTCTTCAACCCAGGTCCAGCCCCACGGATAAACATAGGCCCAGTGACCGTAACGATAAGGAGCCCAGTCTCCTGGCACTCCACTCGGTTGCCAAACATTTCCGTACTGCGGGTCCGAACGCCAGCGGCCGTAATCATCGAGGTCTTCGTAGCCGGTCATGTCGCTGGAAACGTACCGCGAGCTATGGGCGCGGTCTTCACGTTGGTCGCGCGAGAGAGCCCATCGGGTGAACGAATCGTCCTGCTGAATTTCGTAGACGTCATAGCTGAGCTGATCGGTGCCCGAAAATGTGCCTTCCTGGCCTTCATTCAGCCGATAGGAATTGCCTGCGCCGGTGATTTCTCCTTCACCGTGCCATACAGTCGCCATGGTTTGATCGCCGTTCTGATTCACATCCAGCCGGAATACGCCGGGCCGGTATACGTTGAAAGCGAGATTGGGCGTGTCAACTTCGAACGCGTCGTTACGGTCGAAACGGCGGACGCGAAAGAACACCGATCCTACGGAAAGACGCAGCTGAGTGACGTTATTTCCCAAGTCGACAAAAGTCACGCTGGTTTCGGGTGCAAGGCGGATTGATGTAGAGCCAATCTGGATTTCAGCGCGGGAATCTCTATCGACCCACAAATTGTCCCCTACGGTGAGTGGCCGATTGCGGACTACTTCGAGCCAATCGCCCTGGCCTCCGGGCTGGAACGAGACAGAGCCTTCCACGTAGCTGATGCGGCCCGCGCGAGTAGGCGGGTCCTGCTCATAATTGTCTTGGGCGGCGGCACGCGGAACGGCCTGGCAAAGCAACAGAATTGCCGTCGCAAGTACTGCAAGCGAAAATCCTGCGCATTTCTTCATAGAGTTCCTCACTGCGGCTTTCGACTTGGCAAGCAGCCGCTCGGAATTTTCTCGAATTCAGATTGATTAAACACAGCCGGCAGAAACAAGTTCCATACGGTGGTGTACGTACTTAGCCCGGCACAGAATGGTACAGGTAAGTATATGACAGAGCGCGGCTTATGGTGGGGAGCCGCGAAGCGGCGGAAGCCTGTTAGCTAACAGGCTGCTCTGCTAGTACTTTCTCGCGCTCCTCAGCGTCGCGTTGTTCTTCGCTGATAGAGGTTGGGAGCGCGAGCTCAAGCACTTCACTTATCAACTTTACGTAATGAACATTCAAATTTTCGAGCTGCTCGGGAGTAAGGTCCTCGTCCACGTTCGTCTTATTTTCCGCGGGCAGAATCACGTCATGGACTCCAGCTCGCTTTGCAGCCAGGACTTTTTCCTTGATTCCGCCGACGGGCAGCACGTTTCCGCTGAGGGTGATTTCCCCGGTCATTGCAGTCAGCGGACGAACCGGAATGTCCTTCAACAGTGAAACTAGGGCGGTAGCCATGGTGACGCCAGCCGACGGACCATCCTTCGGAATTGCCCCGGCAGGAACGTGGATATGAATGTCGTGATCGGCGAAGAAGCCCTCTTCAATGCCAAGCTGTTTGGCGTTGGAGCGCACCCACGTTAAAGCGGCCTGCATAGACTCCTGCATCACCTGACCGATTTGCCCGGTCATAGTGAAACCGCCTTTGCCTTTCATCACGTTGGCTTCTACGAAGAGAACGTCGCCGCCGGATGGGGTCCAAGCCAGACCAACGACAACTCCGGCACGTTTTGTGCGTTCGGCGATTTCGCCCTCGCTGCGAACTTTGATTCCGCCGAGAAATTCCTGGATGATCTCAGGCGTGACGATCAGCTTCTCGTTTTTGCCTTCAGCGATGCGACGTGCCTGCTTGCGACAGATGGTCCCAATGTTGCGCTCGAGGTTGCGAACACCCGCTTCGCGGGTATAGTGCCGGATCAGATAGCTCATAGACTCCGGCGGAAACGCGATCGTGTCCGGCGCGATTCCGTTCTCTTCAATCTGGCGCGGAACGAGATATTGGAATGCGATGTGGACCTTTTCCTCCTCGGTGTAGCCCTGCAGCTCGATGATCTCCATACGGTCACGTAGCGGCTCGGCAACGGGGTCGAGCATGTTCGCGGTGGTGATGAAGAGCACCTTTGAAAGATCGAACGGTACGTCGAGATAATTGTCTCGGAAGGTTGAGTTCTGCTCGGGATCGAGAGCTTCTAGCAGCGCGGAACCGGGATCGCCGCGAAAATCGCGACCCACTTTGTCGATTTCGTCGAGCATGAAGACGGGATCTTTAGTCTCAGCCCGGCGAATGCCCTGGATGATCTGTCCAGGGAGAGCACCGATGTAGGTGCGGCGATGGCCGCGGATTTCGGCTTCGTCATGAACGCCGCCAAGCGAGATGCGGACAAATTTCCGTCCGAGAGCGCGCGCAATCGAACGGCCGAGCGAGGTTTTGCCTACTCCCGGAGGTCCGACAAAGCAGAGAATAGGACCTTTCATCGTGGGCTTCAAACGACGGACAGAAAGGTAATCGAGAATGCGATCTTTTACTTTCTGCAAGTCGTAATGGTCAGTGTCGAGGATTTCTTTGGCCTTCGGAATGTCCACTTCACCACCGGAAGTTTTCGACCATGGCAGCACAGCCAGCCACTCGACGTAGTTTCGAGTGACGCCGTAATCGGCGGCCATCGGTGACATGCGGGCCAAGCGTCCGAGTTCCTTCAGAGCTTCTTTCTTTACGTCGTCCGGCATTCCTGCGGCTTCGATTTTTTGTCGAAGTTCTTCGGTATCGCGCTGGCCTTCATCCTGTTCGCCGAGTTCTTTCTGGATGGCCTTCATCTGTTCGCGCAAATAGTACTCGCGCTGGCTCTGCTGGACGCGGTCCTGAACCTCCGACTGGATCTTGTTGCGCAATTGCTGGACTTCGAGTTCCTTCGCCAGGTGCTGGTTAATTTTTTCTAGACGAATGCGAACGTCGGTGGTCTCAAGCGTGTCTTGTTTGTCGGGCGTAGAGAGCGACGGCAGAGAGGACGCGATGAAATCCACCAGCCGCCCGGGCTCTTCAATGTTCATGGCGACGGTTGAAAGTTCGTCTGACAACGTCGGAGATCCGGCCACGATCTGCTGAAACAAGGTCAGCACATTGCGCTGCAGAGCCTCGACTTCGGAAGACTTGGGGGGAATGGACTCCGGCACAGTCTCCACCCTGGCCGTCATGAAGGGAGTGAGCTGAGTGAACTCAACCAGGCGCACACGCTCCAGGCCTTCAGCGAAAACAAAAAGGCTCTGGTTCGGCATTTTGACGACCTTGTGCACCACGGCCAAACTGCCAACGGTATAAAGGTCCGAAGGCTGGGGAGAGTCCACCCGCGCCTCGCGCTGCGCCACGACCACGATGGTCTTGTCTTCGCCAAGCGAATTAATGAGTTGAACAGAGCTTTCGCGCCCCACAGTCAGCGGCAAAACCGCGTGCGGGAAAAGGACGGTATCTCGAACCGGTAATATCGGTAATGATTTGTCTTTATCTTGCGGCATATTATCTCGCTGCGCTTTTCGCGAAGCCGTTAAGTTGGGGTCGTGAATTTAGCGCTTATAAAGAATTTCTTGGGTTGAGTGTATCTTACTCAACTTTGATGCCTTGCAATTCCAAAAGATGCATCACCGCATGCAGGCGTAAGTTTCTCCCTACAGTTCAATCACTTGGATTCTAAACCTCGGAACTGCGTTTGTGAAAAACGAAGGTTTGAATAGCGACCTGAACCAAGGTGTTCCACTCGGGCTTATACTGGTGCGCCTGCCTGTCGAAGAACTTCGACGCAAAGATCGGCAGGTTCGAGGAAACATATGAGGCTGAACGGCTATTTGGTTAAAAGCACCGTTGTTGCCGCGTTGGGCGGGTTGCTGTTTGGCTTTGACACGGTGGTGATTTCGGGAACCACCAGCGGCCTGACTGCGGCGTACAATCTTTCTCCTTTCATGAAAGGCTTCACCGTCTCTGCCGCTCTGTGGGGGACGGTTGTGGGATCGCTGCTCGCAGGAATTCCTGGAGACCGCTTCGGGCGGCGCGACAGCCTGCGGATCATGGCGGTGCTTTACTTGATTTCGGCGATCGGGTGCGCCGTCGCGTGGAACTGGACTGCGCTGGTGATTTTTCGCTTCATCGGCGGGCTGGGAATTGGAGGCTCGTCGGTGCTGGGGCCTATGTACATTGCCGAGATTGCGCCCGCCGCCTGGCGTGGCCGGCTGGTGGGATTTTTCCAGTTCAACGTGGTGTTTGGGATTCTAGTCGCATATCTCTCAAACTTTGCCATCGGTCTGGGACACTTCGGAGATGCGGAATGGCGATGGGACCTTGGCGTCGCCGCTATTCCAGCGGCTTTCTTTCTGGTAATGCTGTTCACGATCCCTCGCAGCCCGCGCTGGCTGGTGAAGAAACAGCGCATCGCTGAAGCCAGAGAAGTACTGAAGATGACGGGAGACGCCAACTACGAACGTGACTTGCAGGAAATTTCCGCGTCGATTGATGCCGAGCACGGGCACGCGAACGAACCGCTGTTTTCGCCCAGGCATCGTTTGCCGATTTTTCTTGCTGTGTCGATTGCGTTCTTCAATCAATTCGCGGGGATCAATGCGATCCTCTACTACTTGAATGACATTTTCGCGAGCGCTGGATTTAGCAAAGTATCAAGCAGCCTGCAGGCGGTACTCATCGGACTCACGAATCTGATTTTCACTATGATTGCGATGTCGGTGATCGACAAATTCGGACGCAAGAAACTCTTGTTGATAGGCGCAGTAGGCACTTCTCTATGCCTGTTGGGCGTAGCGGGAGTATTCGCGACGAACACGCATACGAACCTGTTGATCTGGCTGCTGGTTACTTACATCGCCTTCTTCGCATTCTCGCAGGGTGCGGTCATTTGGGTTTATATCAGTGAAGTGTTTCCGAATCGCGTGCGCGCCAAAGGGCAAAGCCTAGGGAGCTTTACCCACTGGATTATGGCAGCTTTAATCTCGCTGGGATTTCCGGCGGTAGCAAGATGGTCGAAGCCGCTTCCATTCGTTTTCTTCGCCGCGATCACAGTGTTGCAATTCTTTGTGGTGCTATTTCTGTATCCGGAGACCAAAGGAGCGTCGCTGGAAGAACTGCAAAAGGAGTTGTCGGCGGTCTGAGCTGAACCGGCACTTCCGTGCCGGGCTTTCATATCCCGCCCCGGAGGGGCTGGGCGTATCGAACTAAAAAACTTGTGATTGCGGGCAATTTTGCTCACGCCGCGGGATAAATACCCAGCACCTTCACCATGTCCGCTACGGCTCTTAATTGCAGCAAAGCACCTTTGGCCACGTGACCCGGCACTTCGGTGCCGGGCTTTCATATCCCGCCCCTGAGGGGCTGGGCCGTATTGATCTAAATAACTGCCGTATCGAACTAAAAAACTTGTGATTGCGGGCAATTTTGCTCACGCGGCTGGATAAATCCCCAGTACTTTCACCATGTCCGCTACCGCTCTTAATTGCAGCAAAGCACCTTTGGCCAGCTTGTCGTCGCCACGCAGGAAATCGGCGTAGAAGACGTACTCCCACGGACGGCCACGAATCGGCCGCGATTCGATTTTGCTCAAGCTGATATCGCGATCGGCGAAGACGCGCAATGCCTTGTGCAGCGCACCAGGTACGTTTTTCAAGCCGAAGGCAATCGAAGTTTTGTTGGCGCCGGGAAGCACGCGACGCCGGTGACGGATTAAGACGAAGCGGGTGAAGTTGCGTTTATCGTCCTCGATGCCCGCGGCGAGGATGCGTCCTTTATAGACCGAGGCGGCGTGGCGGCTGGCGATTCCCGCGGCGTCAGGCATTTGCGTCTTATTTTCGATTACGTGTTTTACGCTTCCTGCCGTGTCATAGAACGGATTCGGCTGAATCTTTGGATTAGCGCGAAAAAAATCGCGGCATGGATCGAGCGCAACCGGGTGCGAGAAGACGCGGCGAAGATCTGATTTCTTTACTCCGGGAGCGGCGATCAAGTTGTGAATGATTCGCAACCGGAAATCTCGCTGTATGAAGACATCGCGGGCAAGCAGAAGATCGAGATGCTCGGTGACCGATCCAGCAAGCGAGTTCTCAATGGGGACCACCGCAACCGGCACTTTGCCCGATTCGAGCAGATCAAAAACCTCCGCCGAGCGCGTGCACGGAACGATGGCGCAACCCTTGACCATGCGCCGGGCAGCTTCGTGGCTGAACGACCCTGGTTCTCCCTGGATAGCAATTTTCATTTGAGCAAGTTAGCTGGAAGCCGGCACGAGAAGCAAACTCTTTTCGAGCAGCAGCGCGTCCAGCCCATTGGAATAGTAGTGCGGAATGATTTTAATCACGTCGTAGCCATGACGTTTGTAGAAAGAGAGAGCAGAGGTGTTATCGACAGCGGTCTCTAAGCGAACGGCATGACATTTCGCAGCCCGCAACCGTTCCTCTGCGGCGTCGAGCAAAGCTGAACCGATGTGATGGCGGCGGGCCTGAGCGCGGACGTCGATGGTGATTATGTGTCCCATTCCGCGGCGGCTGCTTTCTGCGATCACGAAGGCAAGAATCGCAAGCCCGTTCGGATCGGATACTTCGTCGGTCGACTCAGCCACCAGCGTGAAAGCTCCCGGGCGGCGCAGATACAACCGCAACTCGTCCTTGCTGTAGGAGATATCCGGATCAAAACAGGACTGATCGATCGCCCAGAGGGTATCAAAATCGTCGCTGCGGTAATCGCGGACTGTGAATCGCACACATCCATTCTAGATTGCGGGTCTAGGTCGGCCGAAAGTCTTACTCGGAAAGCTATGTGGGCCAGACACTTGCATCAGCCTGCAAATTTTTCAAAAATCTACATTGAAGGTCTTGCTCGCTTGCACCCCAAGTCGTAACATTCGCATCTGAGGGTTTGTGGTGCTTCGGATCGCCATAGAAGCGGTGGGTACTGCGACCGTGATAGTCGCAATCTGGTATCTGCTATTCTCCCGCTACAACCGCCGCAGAGGAACGGTCGTGCTGCAATGGGTGGAATCGGCATGCGCCACGCGTGGCCGTTTGGTGGAAACTAAGTGGCTGAGTGCCAGCCGGTTGCAGGCACACTTTAGCTTCGCGACGCACTGGTTTGAAAACGCACGAATTACCATTAAGCTGTTGCCCCGTCCCGTGCCGATTCAGTGGGTGCTTTGCCTGTGGCGCCGGCAAAAAGAGACCCTCACCTTCGAAGCCGATCTCGACTACTCGCCCAATTTCCAGCTCGAAATTTCGCGCCATCGGTGGCTCACCCAGAGGCCGAAAGAGATTTCGAATCCCGACCGGAACTGGACGATTTCCCGGCCGGGGCCGGTGGTGCTCACCACCCGCACGGAATGGACCCACGAACTGACGCCGGTGGTAAATACGCTGATGACATCGCGCGGACACAGCCTGCTTACGGTGCGCTTTAGACCAGACTCCCCCAATTTAGCGGCCACTATTCCACTTGAGGCGCTGGCGGATGAAGAGGCGACGGCCGCGTTTCTGACTGTGCTAAAAGATTTGGCTTCCGGAGCTTCCGCTTCGCGGCACTAAAGCCGTAATCTTTAACTTTCCCACCGAGGTTTTTTCCCCGCAGAGTTCGAGCTTGATGTCATCCCGAACGGACGCGCTCGCGCGTGCGAGAGGGATATTACGATGTTCGTCGACAGCACCGGAGTGGACGGGATCAGCACGAGAGCGCAAGCAACAGCGTTTTATCCTGACAACTGCATTGGCGATGCACTTCGACGTAAGGTCCCTCTCTCGCCATGAGAGTGCGAGTTCGGGATGACACCCCCTTGGTTGAGTCAATCGGGTTCTGCTTCGAACCTGTAGCCCACGCCGCGCACGGTAAGCAAGTGTTGCGGACGCTCAGGATCATCCTCAATGTAGCGGCGCAGGCGCACGATGAAATTATCGATGGCGCGAGTGTCGGTATCTTCCCTCAGGCCCCAGACTTCCTCGAGAATTGACTTACGGGAGACTACCTGGCCGCGATGCCGGATTAAGTAGCGCAACAGCTCGGCCTCCATAACGGTGAGGTGAGTTGTGGTTCCGTTGGTCCGCAGCTCCAGATTGCCGAAATCGATGGTTCTCCCACTGAAGGCGAAGGTGCCAAATTCCTGGCCGCTGCTGTCGGAGCCTTGATCGGGAGCCTGCGGCGAATGCTGGCCTGCGGGAGCTTGCTGCATCCACGCGCGGCGGCGGAGCAATCCCTGCAAGCGGGCGAGGAAAATCGGCAGCTCGAATGGTTTGGCGACGTAATCATCGGCACCGGAGGCGAATCCTTTGAGCACGTCTTCGGGGCGCGCTCGGGCGGTGAGGATGAGAATGGGGATGAAGTTCCGGGCGGCGCGCAATTGGTTAGCGACCTCGAAGCCGTCTTTGCCAGGAAGCATGATGTCGAGCACGAGAGCATCAAACTCCTCATGCTTCGCAAGCAGCAGGTCGAGGGCGGTTTCGCCGTCGCCGGCGATGCGGGCGGAGTGACCCTCGGCTTGCAGATTGAATTGCAAACCTGTCGCGAGGTGGGTTTCGTCTTCCACGATCAACACGCGGCTCACGAAACTCTCCGCGGCAACTCGAGGATGACGGTGGCACCCTTGCCTTCTCCGGCGCTCTCGGCAAGAACTCTGCCGCCGTGGCGTTTTGCAATTGTGCGCACCAGAAAAAGGCCCAACCCTGTGCCTCGAACTTGGGAAAAAGCCCTCGGTACGCGATAGAAGCGTTTGAAGATTGTCTTCAACTCAGAACGAGGAATGCCTACGCCGCGGTCTTGTACGCGCAAGACCAGCCGCTTCTGTTCTTCTAATGCGAGCTGGACGGAGACATCAACATGATTGCCGGAATATTTCACCGCATTGTCCAAAATATTTGAAACGGCAGTGCGCAGGTCTTCGGGATCGCCGTTGACCTCAGAGTCACTGCCATTGAGCGAGGACTGGTAGCGAAGGGCACTGGGCTGAAGATGATGACTGGTGCGGGCGCTTTCCACACAATCCTCAACCAGTTGGGCGAAGTCCACGCTAACTGTCTGTCCTTTGGCGGCAGCCTGGCCTGCCTTCAAGACCTTCTCGACGGTACTCATCAGGCGGTCGGTGTCCTCGAGCATGAGGTGGTAGAAATCGCGACGTTGCGCGTCGTCCATGTGCATCTGCTGGCGTTCCAGGGTTTGCAGGTGCAGGCGAATGGACGCGATGGGCGTTTTCAGTTCGTGAGTGACGGCGTTGATGAAGCTGTCGTGCTGCTCGTTGCGGCGAATTTCGCGGACCAGAAAACTGGTGTTGAGGATGAGACCGGTGGCGATCGCGCCAAAGAAGATGATCCCAAGAAAAACGCGAATTTCCTGTCGCCAGTTGAGGATGATCCAGCCAAAGCCGACCGCGACGGCGATCGCGGCCAGAACCACGCCGAACGTTAGGAAGAATATGATTTTGCCGCGCCGGCTAACGCGCATGCAGAGATTCTAGCGCGCGACAGCACGGGACAGGAAAGAACTGCAATAAGACGCGATCCGACCCGGATGTCGAAGTCAAAGCCTTTAACCGCAGAGAACGCCGAGGAGCACCAAAGGGCGCAAAGACATTCACCTACACATAGATCGCGTCAGAGGGCATCGACCGTCGAAGTGCCTATACTGAAACCAGCTCTGGACGCGATTCCTTGACCAGCTTGTTTTCGTCTTCGCGCAGCTCTGACAGCTTCACGCGATAAATGTGCCGGGCCAAGCCAAGCTTTTTGAGCGTCCAGATTCCGTACCAGTTGATATCGATCTCATACCACTTGAGACCATGACGTGCCGACACGGGATGGGCATGGTGATTGTTGTGCCAGCCTTCGCCGAAGGTAAGCAGCGCAACAAACCAGTTGTTCGTGGACATGTCGCGCGTGGTGAAGCGGCGGGAACCCCAGGTATGAGTAGCGGAGTTAACCAGCCAGGTGGAGTGCAGGCCGACGACCGTGCGCATGAAAAGTCCCCACATCAGGAACGGCAGACCGCCGATCGCGAAAAGAAGGGCTCCGGAGATAATCACCGGGACGTAGTGGTATTTCGTGAGCCAGATATGGAACTTGGATTTTGTGAGGTCGGGGACATACCGGGAGAGGGTGCTGGTGTCCTGGTGCAGGCTCTTGCCCATCAAGATCCATCCCATGTGGGCCCACCATTTGCCATCAAGGGGGGTGTGTGGATCGCCTTCTTTGTCGGAGTACTGATGATGAATACGATGAGTCGCAACCCAGAAAATCGGTCCACCTTCAAGGGCAAGAGTTGCGCAGACGGTCAGGAAATATTCCACCCACTTCGGAGTTTTGTATCCCCGGTGAGTAAGCAGGCGATGGTAGCCCATGCCAATGCCGAGGCTGCCCGAAACCCACCACAGGAAGCAGGCGACGAAAAATGCCTTCCAGGTAAAGAAGAACAAGGCTGCAATTGCACCTACGTGAAAGGCCGCCATGAATATGGCAGTGACCCAATTGATTTTGTCGTCCTGGCGGTTGCGTTCGAGCGCTTCGATTTCCAAGTGAGTTCTCCCAGAGTTCGGTTATAACTGGCCTATCACTAAAGTAGCAGCCACCCTCGGATGTGGCTGTAATAGTTGTGTAATAGCAAGACCAGAGCGGGTTACGCCGGTAACTGGGCAGCAGCTCACAAATCTATGATCGCGGCGGAAATGTGGGCGAGGAACTGAAGTCCCGGTCGAAAAAACCAGGACTCCGGCAGAGCTTAGTTGTTCCGAGGAGTGGTGGGACGAGCAGGTGGCACATTGCCGAGCAATGAATCAGCCAGCCGCAACCAACGTTCGAACGGAGCTTCCCACATATCCGCGTCGGGAGCTTCATGGAAGAGGGGCGAATTTTCAAAACGACTATCGAGGTTCGGATCCATCTTGTCTCCTTTTGAGTTAAACACTGAGATGGGAGCCGAGTCGCACATGGTTGTAACTTATTGATGACAAATAGATTATGTATTACTTCGGTTACCAGAGCTGTGGGCGAAAACAGGGGCGTGCTCACGCGCGGGGAAGTGCGGTTCATCGTGAGAAGAGGGCAGAAAAATTAATTCAGCAGCACTGAATTGAAGCTTGACATCCACGGTGAGGGGTCTAGCATAGAGATATCACCTCCGATCCACTTCAGGATCGAATGGGCCGGCAGCCAAGAAATGTCACCGCTTCTTGGTAGTCGGCCCATTTAAATTTTGCACGAGGGTGGCAATCAGCCAGCCATTTCGCTCAGCCGATAACCCATTGTTTAAGTCTTCGGGCCAGGGACTCTGGAACTTCGGCCTCAAGTTCAACTGCACCATCTTTGTACTGGCGGGAATAGATTCGCGAGCGGGTTTCGATCATCGCGAGAGCCTTGCCTTCTTTTTGCGGCACCCGGAGACGCACGCGGCTAAGGGCGTCTTCGGAGAGCATTTGGTCGATGCGATCCAGAAGCGTGGTCAATCCGATTCCCTTGGCAGCGGAAACGTGCACGGTACGGGCATCGTCTCGCAAGCTGTCGCGCTGCTTGGGAGGCAGCAAGTCAACTTTGTTTTTTACGTGCAACGCGGGCTTCTGGCCGGCTTCGAGTTCGGTCAGCACGCGATCGACTTGCGCGTCCTGTTCGGCGGAAAGCGGGCTGTTAGCATCGGAGACGTGCAGAATCAGGGCGGCACGCTGCACTTCTTCCAAGGTTGCGCGAAACGATGACACCAAGGCGTGCGGGAGGTTGCGAATGAAACCGACAGTGTCCGAAAGCAAAATTTTTCGCTTTGACGGGAGAGCGACAGACCGCAACGTGGGATCAAGAGTTGCAAACATTCGCGGCGATTCGAGCACGGTTGCGTTGGTCAGCGCATTGAACAGGGTTGACTTGCCGGCGTTGGTGTAACCGACCAGGGCCACGGTGGCGACTGGAACGGATTCGCGGCGTTGCCTTTGTTGAGCACGGATTCGCCGCACGTTTTCAATTTGCTCTTTGACGTGGCGAATGCGGCGGTAAATCTTGCGGCGATCGGTTTCCAACTGGGTTTCACCGGGGCCTCGGGTACCGATTCCGCCGCCGAGCTGCGACATTTCGGCTCCGCGCCCAGTCAGCCTCGGCAGCAGGTAATCCAACTGGGCCATTTCCACTTGCAGCTGACCTTCACGGGTGCGGGCGTGGGTAGCAAAAATATCCAGGATAAGTTGAGTGCGATCAATGACGCGTGCGTGCACGACATTTTCAATATTGCGCTGCTGCGAGGCGGTCAGGTCGTGATCAAAGAGCAGCAGGTCGGCGGAAACGGAAGCAGCCGCTCCGGCAATTTCTTCGAGTTTGCCGCGCCCGATCAGGGTTGCTGGATCCGGCCTGTCCCGGTGCTGCAGGATTTCGCCGACGATCTCGGCTCCGGCGCTGATGGCCAGATCACGTAATTCGGCAAGAGATTCCTCAGCGCTGAACTGGGGCTCCGAAGCGGGTCTGGACTTGGCTGCAACAGCGGTGTCGCGAGCAGCTTGTGCTCCGCTGGTGAGGTTTGATCCGGTAGGACGCTTGCGGGTGCGGTAGTCGAGCCCGACCAGAAAGGCGCGCTCCTTGCGCATTCCGGGCGGAAGATTTTGCTGGGTGGAGCGCCCGCTTCGACGCGATACTCTGGATTCAGTACTGCGCAAGCTCAAACAGAGTTATCCCTCAGTGCCAGATGCAGCGGGAGCTTGCTCGGGATCGCTGGCCGCCGGGGTGGGCACGACTCTGGGTCGGTCTGAAAAGCCATGTCCCTTGCCGACCGCGACTGTCGAAATCGCATGTTTGAAAATCAACTGCTCTTGATTATTGGTTTCGAGCACCACTGAGTACTTATCAAATGACCGAATGCGACCGGTCAACTTGACGCCGCTCATCAGATAAATTGTGATGATGCTGCGCTCTTTACGCGCGGTGTTGAGGAAAGTGTCCTGAATGTTCTGCGTCGCCGGCTTGGTTTCCATTTTGCCGATCTCCTTGTGTACACCTGTACTCGAGCTCGTCTCACCAGCAATGCCGCGCGGGAAAGGCCCCAACGAGATTACCCACTGCTGCAGTTGTTAGAGTAAGGCGTAAGTGCCACCTTTTTCAACTGGCGAATTGCCCTGAATACGCCTAATCGTCGAATATCTGCGACCAGAATCGTGTTTTCGTAATCTGAACGGTTTCATACCAATATCGAATTTCGTTCAAGCATAGACATTAGGAGTGTAGTCATGAAAGTGGTTCAAGTCAGCAAACCTGGTGGGAATTTCGAAATCGTCGACCGACCGACGCCACAGCCTGGCCGCGGGCAGGTCCGCATTAAGGTGGAGGCGTGCGGGATTTGCCATAGTGATCTGCTGGTAAAGGAAGGATATTGGCCGGGAATCCAGTATCCGCGAGTTCCCGGACACGAAATTGCCGGGCGAATTGACGCGGTGGGCGCGGACGTGACGCTCTGGAAGCCAGGTCAACGGGTTGGCGTAGGCTGGCATGGCGGGCATTGCTTTCACTGCGATCCTTGCCGCCGGGGCGATTTCATTCAATGCAAATTTGAGAAGATCACCGCGATTAACTTCGATGGCGGCTATGGCGAATACACCATCGTGCCGGAAGAAGCGGTGGCCGCAATTCCCGAGGGACTGCCAGCTGACGAGGCCGCACCCTTGCTGTGCGCCGGCATCACCACCTTCAACGTATTGCGGCACTCGGGCGCTACTGCCGGACAGTTAGTTGCGGTTCAGGGGATCGGCGGCTTGGGGCATTTGGGAATTCAGTATGCCCGGCAAATGGGATTCCGCACGGTTGCGATTGGACGTGGCGCCGACAAGAAGGCGCTCGCGAAGAAACTTGGCGCTCATGAATATGTCGACACGAACGAGGGTCCTCCGGCGGAAGCTTTGCAGAAGTTGGGAGGAGCGAACGTGATCCTGGCAACCGCGCCGGATTCAAAATCGATTTCGGCGTTGGTGGATGGCCTGGGTCCGAGCGGCAAGCTGCTGGTAATTGGCGCCGATCAGAACCCTCTAACGATTACGCCCCTTCAACTCATCGGTCCGCGCCGCTCGATCCTCGGCTGGCCATCGGGTACTGCGAAGGATTCAGAAGACACTATGCAGTTCAGCGCGCTGACTGGCGTGCGTCCGATGATTGAGCGATTCCCTCTGGAGAAAGCTGCGGAGGCTTACGAACGAATGATTAGCGGGAAGGCAAGGTTCAGGGTAGTGATTACGATGAACTGAGCGTTACAGCCTAGTGCCTTGCAAAACGAAGCCCCAGGGGGCTCGGGGCTGCTAACCATCCCGGAACCATCATGATCGTGCGAAATTGAGAAGCGGCTGGATGTCTCCGTCATCCGCCGCCTTGATGGTTTCCAGATATCTCTTGCGTGCCTCGCCTTGCTCGACGAGAGTGGCAGAGCCCCACGTGAATACCGGACGGCCAAGTTTCATAACGAGTGCGTCCGCGATCAGGCGGGCATGCCGGCCGTTACCGTTCGGAAAAGGGTGAGTAAATACAAGCCTATGATGTAATCGAACGGCTATTTCATCGACAGAATACGTGTTGTTCTGAATCCAGTAGTGAGCGTCACCGAACAACGCGACAAGCCTCTCTCGGATTTGATGGACTGGAACCCCGATGTTTTTCTCGGTATGCCTGTACTGGCCGGCCCACTTCCACGTTTCGCTGAACATCTTCTGGTGGAGCTTTCGGATGTATTGGTCAGAAATGACATCAACCGAGCTGGTGCGTTCTGACGCCGCCCACTCTCTCCCACGCAGTATGTTCTCCCGCTCCCATTCGTTTAGTTCTTCTTTTGTAGCCAGATTCGGAATGAGGTCTGCAAGCTCCTCCGGCGAGAGCGGGGTATTGCCATCACCGGTTGTTACCAGTGTCGTCATTTCTTCCTGCTTCGCTTCAGAAGGCGTCTGGTTTCTTCCTCGATCTTGTGCTCAATGCCTCCCACCGCTTGGTTCTCCAACGCCATGCTGTGCTCAACAGCGCGGACGTTTTCTGCTGCTTTGTTTCTAGCACGTTCTTCCGCAAGCTCTTGAATGCCTCCGCTCTTGGGTACGAAGACGTAGACAAGCTGGCAGCCGAGAGCGTCGGCAGCTTCGCGGAGTTTTCCCAAGGTGATGCGGTATTCAGCTTCAGAGCCCTCTAGATGTGCTGCCACAGAAGGTGCTTTGTGAAGCCTCTTCGCCATCTCGCGTACCGTGATGCCGGTCGCCTCCCGAATAGCACGAATCCATCCTTTTTGAGGACGTGGGATGTCCTTAACAGCGAGAAACGGGGTTAAGGCGCGCTGTAACTGTTCCAGCCGTAACTTTCTGAATTCTGGATTCATACGGGTCTCCGCGCAGTTAGTCCTATTATAGCAGAACACGATTCCAATGCCTGTACTAAAATTATAGTACATATTACATATTTAGTTCTATTTTAATAGTACGTATAGTTTACGTCGTAACCCGATGGGTACAAAGAGGGTTGGTACCCGTCCCGGTCAAGCAGGCAGTCGTCAGAGGAAAAATCAGACGCCCAGCTCTTCTTGCATCCATTCCGGTTCGGGCTTCGGTTCGGCGGTTAGGTCGAGCACGAGTTTTTCGAGCACCATGCGTTTGCTGGGAGGGTTCGAACGCAGAGCGAGGTCAGATTTGGCGACGAGTCGAATCGCACGGGTGAGTTCGCGTTTGGATTTGTAGCGCCGAGCCTGACGAATAATGTCGTCGGCTGCGAATGGCGGCACGCGAAATCCTTGCCAGAGGGCAGCCCACAACATTCGCTGGTCTCGAACATTCCGTTCGAGAATAACCAGCATCTGGCGAAAGGTTTTGGCGAGCATGTAAAGATGGCCAATGGAGGCGTCATCGCCGTCTCCGCTTGAGAGTATGGCGTCGAGCATCTCGAGGGCGCGGGTCCTGTCGCGGGCGGAAATAGCGTCAGTCAGCTCGTAGAGGGAGCGCTGTTTGGCGGCAAGGACCATGGTTTCCACGTCGCCCACAGTGACGCGCTTTTTGTCTCCCACATAGAGAATCAACTTCTCTAGCTCATTTGAAATCATCATCATGTCGCCGCCGAGCGAGTCGACCAGCTCACGGGCGGCATCCAGATCAATCTTGACCTCGCGGGTGACGCAGTATTCCTGGATCCAGCGCACGGCATCGCTCTCTTCCACGCGGCCCAGCTCTACGATCGCGCAGTAACGGCCGAGAGTTTCGCGAATGCGCTCGTAGCGCTCTTTGTCCGTGAGGTCCATGCGGCGGGCGTCAACCGGAATGCTGATGTGGTCGGCGACGAAGATCAGCACGGCATCGGGATTCGGATCTCCGCAGTACTGCTCGATGGCATTAAGCTTGTCTTCATTCGAGCCGCGGCCGAATAGGGTTTTCACGCCGCGAACGAAGAAGATCTGAAAGGGTGCCATCAGCGAGGGAGTTCGGGCGCGATCGAGTACCTCAGCCAGGTCGGTTTCCGACAAATCAAATTCGAACAGGCTGAATTCCCGCAGATCGGGCGGGACAAGATGCTGCAAAATCGCGTCGCGGCATTTTTTGCGGAAGAAAACCTCGTCTCCGACGAAAACGTATGCGGGACGTAGCTTCCGGCTCTCTACTTCAGAGACAAAACGTTCGGCTTGGGCAAAGGCGCGCACTAGAACGCCTCCAATACGTTCGAAACCAGAGTGCGAGCAAATTCATATGAAAGCCGCCTGAAGGCCGGGGCATCCTCTTCAAAGAACGTGCTCAACTCCTGCGAGACCTGATACTGCTCGCGGAAAACATACGTAGGGTTCTGATACAGAGTTCTACCCTTCGAGTCGGTAAGCACAACACTCATGCTGACGACTACTAACGCGGTTGAAATGCGACCGGTCTTGGTGTCGTAAGTGAGTGGCGTAGCGGCGGCAGCGGTGACTGTTCCGCGCAAGGTGGCGTCGGCTGATCGAGGATCGGAGATTATGTGGTAGTTGGTGCGAGTAGCAAATTCCTGGACCACAGCAGCGGTGAGCGTCTGCTCGATTTTGTAAGTCTGGGTCTGGTTGACGAATGCAGGAACCGCCAAAACGCGGAGGTTAGAAGGCAGCAGGTTCGCGCGTCCAGCCGTGTGATAGCCGCATCCAGTGCTGAAAGCGCAGACCAGTGCGAGGACCCCGGCGGTGCGAATCACTGGATCTTCCCTCGTGGTCTGGCCGCGGCCATGCTCTCCGCCAACTCGACGGCGATGGAAGCTGCGACACGCAGATTGTCAGATGTTGCCCACAACCAAACGCTGTTCAGATCAGCAGCATCCGGAGTCAGCGTGACCAGGATGTCTCCCTGACCGGCGGCATTCACGTTGCTGGGCGCTTCTTCCGACGATGGAGTCAGCGAAACGTGTTCTCCGGCAAGCGCGCTGGAAAGCTGCGCGAGGTCGGCAACACGATCCAACTGCAGGTTGAGCGAAACCGCATTGCCATGGAAAATCGGCGCTTGCAAGACTTGCATGGAAGGAACGGGAGCCTGCTCGGCGGTGATCCTGCGATAGTGACGGATGATGCGGTCGCTAATCGAAGAAAGAGTGGTGGCAGATTTCTCTCCGTAGCGCGCTACCAGGTTAAACGCAACCTGCACGTCAAAGATGTCTTTTGGGAGCTGCTGGAAAGAGAGCAGATTAATCGTCTGCTCGTGCAGTTCGTCCATTCCCTTTTGCCCGTGTTCGGAGGCCGGCTGGAAAACTGTGGCGACTGCGCGCTTCACTGGCGCGGCCGCGTTAACCCGAAGTAAAAGCAATGCCAGGACGACCGCAATGGGATGCGCCGCAACGACGGGAACCGGCTCAAGCTCGGGAGGGATGGTCTGGCCCAACTGACGCTCGATCCACGGCGCGCGAACCACTGCCCCGGGTTCGCCTTCCAACGCGTAGGAGAGATCCACAATCGAACTGCCGGCCTTCATCACCTGCTTCCAATTTCTGCGCGTGGACTCGGCGTCGGAAGCAAAAAATGTGAAGTCAACCTTATCGAACTGCTCACCACGGACGTTCTGGATGAAGGTTATCTCGTCTTTCAAGGCTTCGAGCTTACCCAATGCTTCGTCATCGTCCAGCAGCTTGATTTCAGAAGACGGGAAATTTCGCTGGTCGAGCATTTCCGCGACGTCTTTGCCCTTGAGCGATCCCGCGCCGACGATAGCAACACGGTAGAAACCGGTCGCCGGTTCGAGATGCGTGACACCAGCCGATTTGATATTTGAATTCATGAAGGTTGCGATGCCTCAGTGTAAGTTGGAGGCGATGGGTTCGATTTACGGCGGAAAATCCAGTGTAAGCGCCAGAAAATTCCCGAGAACATATATGTCAACGCGATCACGAAGAGCACTGGCCCAGAGAACAAGAATATGCCCGCCAGCAACAACCCAAAAATGACGACCAACCGGAAGGGTTGACGCGCGTGGAAATCAATATCTTTAAAACTGTAGAAGCGCCACGTGCTCACCATGAGGTAAGCAGCTAGCACCACCACGATCAACCAGGTCAGTGAAGATCCCCACCAGAGCAGCGGGTCTCCATGCGAGAAGTGCACGACCGCAGCGATGACGCCTGCGCCTGCCGGAATGGGCATACCGACAAAATACTTCTTGCCGGGCCGGCCGGGATTGGAGGGCTGTGGGTTCACGGCAATATTGAAGCGGGCCAGACGGCTGGCACCTGCGATGAGAAAAAGAAAGCTGGCGATCGCACCGAGCCGAGGCAACAGGGTCGCCATATCGGGACGGGAGAGTTCAGCTGAGACTTGGTGAAATCCCCAAGCCCATGCGAGCAAAGCTGGTGCAATACCGAAGGTGATGACGTCAGCCAAGGAGTCGAGTTCGCGGCCAAAATCGCTGGTGGTGCCGGTCATGCGGGCAATTCGGCCGTCGAGGCCATCAAAAAGGACCGCGAAGCCAATTGCCTTGGCGGCATTGTCGAAGTGCCAGGCCTCGAGCACTGCATTCTGCGTCGCATTGGCGATGGCATATTGAACCGCACCACTAATGACCTGGAGAATGGCGTAGTAACCGAGCAGGACATTGGCAGCAGTAAACAGCGACGGCAAGATGTACATGCCCTTGCGAAATCGCCGCGGACGTTGATCTTCTTTCCTCCGGAGCGGATGCTGTCGCGGTTCGTCCATCAGTTATTTCCTTGTTGTTCGCGGCCGGTCGAGGCGCCGGCGAATTCCTTCAATGCAGGCTTCAGAAAGGCTAGGATGCTGGACCCTCCCTTTACGTGATCGCCTACTTTGACCGCAACCTCGGCTGAGGCATCGAGCAACACGTCTGTCCTTGAGCCAAACTTGATCAGGCCTACGCGTTCTCCGCGCCTGACGGTGTCTCCGGTCTTTTTTGTGAAGACAATCCGGCGCGCCAATAAGCCGGCTATCTGCTTGAATATTACGCGCTGGCCTTCGCCTTCTATTGTGACCGTATTTTGCTCGTTCTGTTCGGCACTGGCAGGATTCATAGCGTTCAGAAATTTTCCTGTTTGATAACGCGCGCCGCGGATGACACCGGAGACGGGCGAGCGGTTCACGTGCACGTTGAATACGTTCAAAAAAATGCTGATGCTCTTAAATGTTTCGCCGTCCATCTTTACGGTTGTAACGCTGGTGACCTTGCCGTCCGCCGGGGAAACCACGGCCCCCGATTCAGACGGGATGACACGGTCTGGATCCCGAAAGAACCAAAGAAAAAACGCGGCCAGGAGAATTGGAATCACCGCCCAGATCGGCGTGGTCAACCATCCCACGAGCACAGCAGCCGCAAGCAGCACGACCCCGTAATAGTAGCCATCGCGAACCATTTGAAGGGATTATATTGTACCGGCGAATGGGGATTTTGATTATTGTGGAGAGTTGTTCGCGCTGGTCTGGATACATCTATCCTGTGCCGTTTGTCACGGCTGAGCGCTTCGACAAAGTTTAAGCTACTTGGCCCCTGGAAACGTGCTCCCGATATTGGCGCTCGATGGACTCCATCTGGTCCTTGAGCCGGAGCTTCAACTTCTTGAGCCGGACTTCTTCCAGCTTTTCGTCGTCGGTGAGATATCGTTTGTGGGTGAGAGATGAGAGGCGTTGCTCGTATTGCGAGTGCTCCTGGGCCAACTTACGGAACTGCTCATGCGTGGCCAGGAGTTGATCTCTAGAGGCTAGCATCCTGCAGACCTCCTTGCGGTCAAATTGTTTCTTAAAACTAGCACGGAACCAGAACTGGTTCAACGAAGATTTTCACCCGAAATTTACCTCTCGGTTACGCGAGGTTAACGTTTATCTGCACCTGAAGCAGTGCATGTAAGCGCGAAAAGAAGCGCGTCCCCTTCGGGGTGGCTGTAATAAGCCTTACGTCGGCCGTTTAATTGAAAACCAACCTTTTCGTATAAGGCGCAGGCTGCCACATTGGATTCACGAGCCTCAAGCAAAATTCGCTCGATATTGCGTTGACTCGCGGCCGCAATCAGAGACTGGACTAACTGCAATCCAAAACCGCGCCGACGATCCGCAACAGCCACGACCAGATTTTCGAGCTCGCATTCGGCGGAGGTGAATCGCGCAACAAGAAAGCCTCGTATTGAACCCCCGTCTTCGACTACCCACAAAACGCGGTCCGGAGCCCCAGGCTGAAATACTGCCTGGTAACGCTGCTCCGACCAGTGCACAAGACTGGGGACTTCGCGTTCGAGCGCGAGAATGGAAGGAATGTCGGCGGGAGTGGCGTCGCGGAGGGGCGTCTTCTACTCCTTCGAAGCGCGGTAAGAAAATTGGCCGATTTCGGATTCGCGCGTGGTTAAAGATTTGTTTTTTTCGTCGATCGATTGATACATTTCCCGATTCTGGTGTTTGAATCGTTCGTAGTGCTTGCGGGATTTCCAGAAATCGAGGGTTAGATATCGAGCCGCGTCGTCCTCATCGCGAATCAATTCGGTGCCGAGAAAGCCTTTCCCTTTCCGAAAGAACGTTGCCCATTCGCCATCAGGGCCATACGTACGCTCGAACACGCGCCGCTTGGCGGTACGAATGCGAAATTCCCAGACAATCACGAAGCCTGCGAATTTTCCGAAGGGACTCCGGCGTCTGGGCATTTCTAGATGCTCAATTTCTTAATTTCCGCTTCGCTGCGGCGAATGTAGTTGGCGTCGAGTGACTCGGCCGAAACCACTTCTCCGGCCTGGATTTTTTCGAGGCCAAGTCGCGCAATAGCGTCGGCCCGAGGATATGCAACTTGTGTCACTGGCAAACCTTTTTCTCGAGCAAGATCAGCGATCTTTGCGTCGGGCGTGACTATTTCCCGATCGCCATTAGAAGAAAAGAATTCCGCAAACGTAAGAAGCTCCTGCTTACTAAGTGTGGCGTGCGTTTCCGACAAGCTGTATTCGGCGACGTAAATTTCACCGCGACCGGCATCGAGCGCGGCAACGACCTCGCCCTTTTTCTCAGACGTGCGGGCAACGGCTTCGAGCAACGATACGGCAGCGATGGGCTTCTGCAATATCTCGGCTAAAGCTTTGATGGCGGCCAAACCTACGCGCAACCCGGTAAACGAACCCGGGCCTGACGCGACTGCGAAGGCGTCAATGTCGCGCTTTGTCAGCCTGTGGCGTTGAAGCAGTTCAGAAATTTGTGGCACCAATTGCGCTGAAAACGTCCCGCCTTCGAGAGGCACGACTTCGAAGGTACGAGGATTTCCCTGCTCCTGTCGTACGAGAGCGATGCTGCCATTCTTACCGGAGGTGTCCACTCCGAGGATCAGCATGGTGAGAAGAGGATACTAGACTCCCTGTCGGGCTTCGCTAATGCGTTCCGAGCACCGTGGAACAGCGGCCATTTATGGCCGCGTCAGCTCGGCATAGCAATGAAGTGAGCTTTAGCTTCACCAACCCTAAAGGGCTGATCAACTTTGGATTCGTTGCGCGGCTCTGAAGAGCCGCTCTTCCACGGCGCTGCTTGCGCCACTCATCGCCCTATGCGCCACTCATCGCCCTATACGCCACTCATCGCACTATAAGACCGTCAGGCAACTTAGGCTTTGGAAATCCCCCAGGGCAGGTTCTAACTTTTCGCTTCAACGAGTTCAATCAGCACGCCGGAACCGCTGGTTGGATGAATAAAGACGTAGCGGTGACCGCCAGCGCCGATCTTAATGTCGTTTGAGACCAGGCGCACACCGTCAGACTTGAGCTTTTGGACAGCAGCCTTCAGATCGGGGACGCGAATCGAAATATGATGGAGGCCTTCGCCGCGGTTGGCGATGAACTTGGCAATTACAGAATCGTCCGAGGTGGGCTCAAGAAGTTCCAGCCGGGTTTCGCCGACTGGAACCATGATCACGCGCACTTTTTCGCCGGGAACAACTTCCTCGGGGGAAAGCGAAAGGCCTAACTTTTCGTAGATGGCCTTTGCAGCTGACAGCGACCTTACGGCGATGCCGAGATGGTCAAGAGCAAAGGACATGTTACTGAAGATGATTTTCTGTGCCCCAAGCGATTCAAACCCTAACCACAGAGGGCACAGAGGCACACAGAGCGAAGCTGCTATTTCACTTTTGCGAAAATGATAACAAGCGTGTACAACGCCAGAGATTCGATCAGCGCCAGACCGAGAATCAGCGCGAACTGAATTCCGGCGCGGGCTGAGGGATTCCGGGCGAGCGCCTCGGTTGCCGAAGCGGTGGCACGACCCTGCCCGATGCCGCATCCGGCAGAAGCAATCGCCATAGAAAATCCAGCTGCGATTGCCACCCAGTTAGTTGGATTGGAAGTCCCGCCTTGCGCAAACGCCGGCACTGCAAAACACAGCGCAGACAGGACCACAAACACATTGCTCAAAACACGCATTGAATTACGCATTGTTGTTTTCTCCTATGAATTGCCGCCAGTGGGTGGTTGACGTTACCGTGCAAACGCCCTCACGCTAAACGGCTACATTGTGCGGCCACTTGCGAGATCGTGGCCAAATTTTAGTGCTCGGTTGCGACCGCCCCGGCTAGATATACCGTAGTCAGCAGGACAAAAATATAAGCCTGTAGCAGCGCAACCCCTATATGAAGCCCAAGAAAAATGACTGGAACAGCAATTGGAATAAGTGAGAAAAAGACCAATGTAACCATGTCCCCGGCAAACATGTTGGCGTAGAGACGAATAGTGAGCGACATTAGGCGCGCCAAATGGCTGATGATTTCAAGCGGCAACATGAGCGGCGACAGCCACCACATGGGGCCGAGGAAGTGCTTCAGATATCCCACGCCGCTGGTTTTGAATCCTTGAACTTGGTAATAAACAAAAGCACAGATCGCGCAACCGAGCGGAACCACAGGCGATCCGGTTGGAGACTCGAGTCCTGGCACCACTCCGAACAGGTTAGCAATGAGTATGAAGAGCCCCAGCGCAACCAGAAACGGCGTGAATCTTTCGCTGTGGTGACCGATCACGTCTCTGCTCTGGCCTTCAATGAACCCATTGACGCCTTCGAACATGTGCTGCAGGCCGCCCGGACTCTCGACCGAAAGCCGCGACCGCACCATAATGAAGACCACGAGCAGCAATGCAACAACCAATACTTCCATTGCTACCGCGTTTGTAATGGGCGCTTCACGATATTGTGGCTGAATGTGCAGCGCCTGCAGCATCGCGGTGGTCGGACCGGCGAACCAGTGGTTGAGGAGTCGAGTAAATAAAAGTTGTTCAGGCATGAAAGTCAGCTATTAGCCGTCAGCCATCAGCTAAACCGTGTTCGTCTTAGCTAAAGGCTGAGAGCTAAAATCTGTCGTCACATCTTACGTACTAGAGCTGTATACGCCTCGTATGCGGTTTCGCACAATATCGCCGCTACGGGCAAAAACAAGCCCACAAACAGTCCGTAAAGGCTCTCGCGGGAAATAGTAAGTATAACAAACGCAACAATTGCCATCAAAAAGTAGCGAAGGATGAAGCGGTGCACTACGCCGCGACTTGAGACCGGAGTGCCGGAGCCGATGGTGAGGTCTGCTAGCCCCGCCACAACTTTTTTCAGCCAATGGAAATTCAGATATGCGATGGTGGCGCCGAGGGCAAAACCCATCCCGATGCGCCATCCGAAGAAAATACATGCCGTGATCAAAGCAGAGATCCCAAGCACGAGCATTATTTTTTGTATTCGCTCGAGGGCGCGCGAATAGAAGTCGTCGCCGGCTGGCGCTGTTTGGGAGGTCATGATTTACGCTAGAAAGACGAGCTCAAGAGCTATTCTTCATTGCGGTTCGGATCAACTCCACGAATCCGGCAACGATGCCGAGCAGCAACCCTACGATGTAAAGCCACGTGGTATGCAGCCAACGATCAAGGGCTACGCCAATCAGCCATCCGACGACCGTGGCGGCCGGAAAGATTACTGCCAGTTGGGCGTAGTTGGCCATCTGCACCCACGAATTTTTCTTATCCGGTTCTTGCGGATCGGAAGCCATAGCCAAGTTAAAGAAGAACTGAATTCCAGCCGAAGAACACTTTAACAGGACTATCGTCTATGCACACTCGGCTGTCGCGACTATGCGCTGTCATCCTGGTGTGGTCTCTGGTTGCCAGCGCCCAACGAACTGCGGACGAGTATCAAGTAAAGGCGGCCTATCTTTACAGCTTTGCGAAGATGGTGCCACCGTCGCCACCGGGATTGCCTGGCAGTTCGGACATGATTATCGGTGTCTTTGGCGGCGGCGAGGATTTCGTGAAGGTTTTGCGCCGCACTCTGACGGGCAAAACCATTAACGGACGTACGCTTGAAATCCGTCATCCACGCTCCCCGAAAGAATTGAAATTTTGCCAACTGGTCTTCTTTCGCACATCTGAGCAAACGACTCGGGCTGTGATCGCGCAACTGGGCAGAACCAGCGTTGTGCTGGTGGGGGAAGACAAGGAATTTCTGAACGATGGGGGCATGATTAACCTCTTGCCGTCGGAGGACAAGATCACCTATGAGGTCAACTCTGCGGCGCTGGAACGTGCCGGCGTGCACGGCGACACCGGGCCAGCTGCATCGAAAACCGACGTACAAACTGCACAGGTTGAACCGGAAAGCGCTCGATCAATAACATTCCGAGTGCTCCCTGAGTTTCCTAGTATCGCAGTGACGATGAAACTTACGGGGGCAGTACAGCTGGAAGCCGTAGTCAGGCCGGACGGGACGGTGAAACAAGTTCGGGTCGTCGGCGGGCACCCGGTGTTGGCCCAAGTTGCGGTAGCAGCGGTGATGAAGTGGCGTTATGAACGGGCATCGAAAGAAACAACGGAGACTCTAAAAGTCAGCTTCGTGCGGTAGCAGGAAGGCTGCCACGGCTGGCCTGATCATTCTCGATGAGCTCGCGGATGCGAATGGCGTCGCGTTTCCAATGACCGTGGCTGGTGATGGGGTCGGCGCCTCCAGTTGACTCGATCGTGATTTCCGACCAGATGATCCCGGTCGAAATTCTCACGGAGGCCACTTGTGAAATTGCGATACTCTCTTCGGTGGTGCCGAATAGGCGTGACTTGATTCGGCTGACGTGAAGCGGGCTGACCACGATTCGCGTAGGGAAAAAGAGATTGCCGCGGGTCCATCGGCTGGCGCTGAAAGTCTCGCTAGATGCTGCTGACGTAGTTGACATAGTTCTCCTCGAGGCAGGACGGCCGAAGTACAGCGAGTGCGTATCGACCATCGTACTTTACTCCGATTTATCGGAAAAATGCGCTGCTGTTGTCAGCGCAATTTATCAGGAAAAACGAATACGCGGCGGGCGAGATCTGATTGCAACGTGGCGTGCTGATAGTAACGGTTCAGGATTCCGTCTTTCCAGATCAGCAAGTCCGGGTTCTGCGCGGCGAATTCGCCCCATTCGATGCAAGCGCAGCGGGCCATCCGTTCGCGAACAAGAAAGAAATAGGCGTGAGTGATGGTCTCGTGATAGAGCTTCGACCTTCCAAGACTAGCGGCGAATCGCTTCAGCGCGCCGGAAAATTTCTCGAGCGCTAGAAGCGGTGGATATTTTTGCAGGTAGGCGAATACCAGCCGGACATGATCGGTGTGGTGAAACTCACTTTCGGGCACGGCTCCAGCTTCAAAGCGGTCGATTAGTTCTTGATCGCTTACATTCGAACTAGAATCACCACTCCCTGTCAGGGCGAACTTCGTGCGCGGTCCAGCACTGTGAAGCGTCGTCATTTCTCCATCCTTCTTTTGTTGCGGGTGCCCTTACCTCTGATTTCTTTGAGGCGATGGCTGGCAGTCGAATCCAGCTCTAAGCCGTAAAACTTCTTCAGCTCTTGTATGCGGCCGAGCGATGCGGGAGAGAAGGGCGTCTTTCCGTCGAAGGCGTGCAGCACGATACCCTCCAGCAGATCGCCCAGGGTCATGTCGTGAAATTCCGCAAAGGCCTTCAGGACTTTGAGGAGCCGCTTCTCCATGCGAACGCCGGTTTGCACCCGCTCAACAATGAACTCCGTCGTCTCTGACATGTGTACCAGTGTACCACGGTACGTTGGCCTTGACGGGCATGAATATTTGTCCATTCATAATTACTTCTGGTAGGTTTAGCGTTTCCATACCGAAAGGGAGAAACAATTGAAACGCTTGCCCCTGCTTTTTTTCGCACCGATTGTTTTTTTGGCGACCGCAAGTGCGCAGCTCGACGATTCCAGCAAAGAGCTTGCGCATGACATTTTTAAGCAGCTGATTGAAATCAACACCACGGATTCTGTGGGCAATGTGACCACGGCATCCGAGGCAATGGCTAGGCGTTTCCGCGATGCCGGCTTCCCGGAAAACGACATTTATATTGGCGGCCCCAATGATCGCAAGAAGAACCTGGTCGTGCGCCTGCACGGATCGGCAAAGCTCAAGCCAGTCCTGCTGATCGGGCACCTTGATGTGGTTGAAGCGCGGCGCGAGGATTGGACCACGGACCCTTTCCAGTTTGTAGAAAAGGACGGCTACTTCTATGGTCGCGGCACGCAGGACATGAAAGATGAGGACGCGATCATGGTGGCAACCATGATTCGCTTTAAAGAAGAAGGATTTGTTCCTGACCGCGACGTCATTCTTGCTCTCACTGCGGATGAGGAGGGCGGCAACTCGAATGGGGTCGATTGGCTATTAAAGAACAAGCGCGATCTCGTGAACGCCGAATTGGTGCTCAATGCTGACGATCTCACCGTGTGGAGCGAGCACGGCAAAGTGCTGGAGGTAGACGTAGTTGCGAGCGAGAAGATCTATTCCGATTATGAACTGCTGGTGACGGACTCTGGCGGCCACAGCTCGATACCGAAACCGCAGAACCCGATTTACGAATTGTCGCAAGCGCTCATTCGGCTTCAGCAATACAAGTTTCCGGTGGAATTAAGTGATGTGACGCGCGCTTACTATGAGCAGCGGGCGCAGTCAGAAACAGGACAGCGCGCGGCAGACATAAGAGGTTTGTTAAGCAATCCTCCGGACCAGGCGGCGGTCGATCGACTTTCGCGGGACGTGATCGATAATGCCACCCTGCGCACAACTTGCGTTGCCACACGGCTAAACGCGGGACATGCGAACAACGCTTTGCCGCAACGCGCGGAAGCAATCGTGAACTGCCGGATCCTGCCGGGGCACACGAAAGTGGAGACCCGGGAGACTCTGATGCGGGCAATTGCAGACCCGGCAGTCGCTGTGCACTATGTCAGCAACGCCTTCAACTCGTCTGACACTCCGCCCAGCACGCCAGTCTTCACGCCGCAGCCGCTACGCTCTGACGTGCTCGACTCGGTGAAGAAAGTCTCTCAGCAAATGTGGCCGGGAGTTCCAGTTATTCCCACCATGGCCGAAGGAGCTTCCGACGGAATTTATACTAGCGCCGCCGGAATTCCGACGTACCTCGTGGCGGGTGTGGGAATCGACCGGAGCGATGACCGCGAACACGGCAGAGATGAGCGTGTGGGCGTCCAGTCGTTCTATCGCGGGCTGGAGTTTTGGTACCAGTTTCTTAAGACGTTCGCAGGCCGCGAGTAATAGCTGGAAGATCAACGCTTCTGGGATCTCTCGCTCAGTGACGTAAATGACAAGCTTTGTATCAGCGCTCAGATTCGAGCGAGTGTGCAGAAGAACTATGCTGTTTTGGCGGTTGATTCTGGTTTGTGGCGGGACTCGGAGATTCGAATTAGAGTGGGCAGCACATCGCCCATCTCAGCTCGTTTCTCGCCAAATGCGAAGTAGATGCGGCTGAATAAGCGATAAAGATCGTCATAGATGCGCCGTTCAGAGGGGTCGGGCTCGAACACGCGGTGCGGTGGACATATCTTATCCTGCGCTTCTTCGATAGTTTTGAAAGTGCGTGCCGCCAGAAATGCGAAGATTGCGGAACCTAAGCTGGTAACGCTTTTGGTCGGCACCAGCACCGGACGCCCGAGGACGTTTGCGTACACCCGATTCAACACTTCGTTCTTTTGCGGAATGCCGCCGGCGTTGATCACACGTTGAACGTGGACTCCCTTACTTTCCATGCGATCGAAAATTACACGCGTATGAAGAGCGGTACCTTCGACGGCGGCAAATAGCTCGTCTTGCGCCGTGCTCTGCAAGTTCCATCCCAAGGTGATGCCGCGCAGATTCGGATTAACCAGGACTGTGCGATCACCATTGTCCCAGGTCATCCGGAGGAGACCGGTTTGTCCGGCACGATAATTTTCGAGCCCGTTACTCAATGTGGCCACATCAGTGCCGGCGCGAGCAGCGATAGCGTTAAAGATGTCACCGACAGCTGAGAGGCCCGCCTCAATTCCGGTGCGCTGAGGATGGACGCTTCCCTGCACCACGCCGCACACACCTGGAACCAGATTTGGCGAAGGCGTGATGCCGATGATGCAAGTGGAGGTGCCAACCACGTTGACCATGTCATCAGTGCGGCAACCGGCACCGATGGCGTCCCAGTGCGCGTCGAATGCGCCGACTGGAATCGGGATACCCGGTTTGAGACCCAACTTCTCAGCCCAGAACGATGACAGCCTTCCGGCAATTTGATCTGAAGTTGTATATTCGCCTTGCAGTTTTTCCCGGACGCCGGCGAGTAGTGGATCAACTTTCTTCAGAAAGTCTTTGGGCGGAAGTCCGCCAAGTTTTGCATTCCACAGCCATTTGTGTCCCATGGCGCAGATGCTACGCTTCACTTTTTTGGGATCAGTGATGCCGCAGAGGGTAGCGGCAACCACGTCGCAATGCTCGAATGCAGAAACGAAATCTTTGCGCTTTTCAGGATTGTGGCGTAGCCAGTGAAGGAGCTTGGAGAATCCCCACTCCGAGGAATAAACCCCACCGCACCATTCAATAGCTTCTAGTCTTTCGCGGTGAGCGGCGGCGGTGATCTCTTCGGCTTCGCTTTTGGCGCGGTGATCGCACCATAGGTAGTATTCGCCGAGCGGCTGAAGGTCTTTGCCAACTGGAATCACCGATGAGCCAGTGGTGTCGAGAGCGATGGCTTCAATCTGTTCGCCGGAAATTCCGGCCTGCTTCACGGCTTCGCGAGTGGCGGCGGCCAAGGCGCGCATGTGGTCTTCATGCGATTGGGTGGCGTATTCTGGATCTTCGCGCTTGCGATGCAGAGGGTATTCGGAGATAGCAGAAGCGATCAGTCCGCGTTCGCTATCGACGATCGAAACACGAACGCTTAGGGTGCCGAAGTCAACGCCTGCAACAACCGCCATCAGCAGGCTCCGTCAGGACGATCGTGCCAGTAGGTCTCCCAGCCGAGATAGCGAGTGGCGGCTTCGTGAAGCGCAGGAGCCACGGAAGAAAGGTTTGCCGCCACATGATGCTCGAAGCCGTTTTCGCAAATGTAATGCAGTAGCTTCTGCATCTTCGGAATTTCTACGACGCCAGCGCCGCCGAAGGTATTGAGAGGGTCGTCGGTGAACCGACCCTCACCAACATAGCCCCGCATTTTGCCTGCGGTGTCATCGGTTGAAAATCGCGCGAAACTCATCTTCTCCGGCTTGATCAGGCCAACGACTGTGCCATAGGTATTCTCTTTGCCTACAGTACCGGCAATGATTTCCTGAAAATCCATTTTGAAGGAACGGAAGAAATGTTTGGGAAGGTTGGCGCAGTGGAAGCACACAGCTTTATTTGGATCAGTGCCGTAATTATTATTCCAGTCGAGCAGCGCAGAAGGCGTGCCAGATGCGAGTTGCAGAGCGTGCATGCCGAGAACGCCGGCAATGTCGACTTCGCAAGCGCTGGAAAGAAGTTGCTCGCTCATCATGCTCATTACGGTACAGGGGACCACGCCAAAATTTTCTTCGAGGGAAGTCCAGCACTGTACGGCGCTGATGCTCACTTCGGTCGCCGCCATCCACTGGTCAATCACGGCGCCGAGCTTGGCCATTTTCATCAGGGCGGTGGCTGGAACATCCTTAGAGTCCACGTACTTCTTAATCGACGCCAATTTGCCTTGGGCAAGATCGTCGGTGTCTTTCATCCGATCGATGCGGCCGAGCACTTCCGAAAGATCGAGGGTCTCGATTGAGATGCCGTTCGCCTCGAGAATCTTTTCGCTGTACCGGACGGTATTGAACGCAGCCGGACGGGCGCCAATCGCTCCCACGCGCAGATTGCGAAAGCCGTTTACGACGCGGCAAACAGCAGCAAACCATTGCAGGTCTTTGGCGAATTCAGGAGAGTCTGGCGCCTCGGTGTGAAGAGTGGTTATCGAATAAGGAATGCCGTATTGCCGCAGGTTATTGCAAGCCGACATCTTGCCGCAAAAACTGTCGCGGCGAAAGGCGATGGTCATTTTCTTGGGATCGTCGGGAGTCGCCTGAATCAGCACTGGAACGCGGAGGTCAGCAAGACGCAATGTGTCCGCAATGGCGCGCTCTTCACCGAAGTTCGGCAGGGTGACGATAACGCCGTCGATCCGGTCGCGGTTCTTTTTGAAGAGATCGGCACAACGCCGGGATTCCTCGCGTGTCTCGACCGCCCCATATTTGCTTTCCTCGGGAGTAAGCGCCACCACGTCGATGCCAGCGGCCCCGAGCGCACGGATCATTTCTTCGCGGCCGCTTTTCGCAAGGTGATCGGGGAAGAAACCGCGGTTCCCCACGATTAGTCCCATCGTCATTTTTTTAGTTGCCATAAAGACCCTGAAAATCAGCTGCTAGCTCTTAGCTTTTTAGCTCTTAGCAAGCCAAGCCAGAGGCTGTCGTTTCAATAGCGGATATGTCGCTAATAACTAGTCTTTCTTGGCCAGAACATCAAGACGTATACGGTGCCCAAAGCGATTAGCAATGCTCCCCACCACACCGGAGCGTGCAGTTCGGCCAAGACTACATCCGGCGGGTGCGACCATTCTGCCAGTCCGCTAATAAAGATCAAGACTCCATAAACTAGCAGTAGCACCCCTACAAAAAACCAGACCGGGATTATGTGATGCTTTTCGCTCATCTCGTCTCACCAGAAGATAATTTGAAGAATTACCAAAATTACAAGCGCGACAATGCCCCAGAACAAAGGCCGTTGCAGCAACGGTGCACGGTCTTCGCGCGCCAGCGGAGTCAGGCTGTAAACCAGTCCGATCAGTTCGCTATCTGGCCGTGGCTTGGTCACCAGCGTCACAAGAACGGTTACAACAACGCAGGTGACGCATGACCAGAGCGCCTGATACATGTCCTGCGCTAATCCTTTGGCAAGCGGAGACAGCGCAAATACTGGCACCCAACGCTGAGGATCCAGCTTCATCAACGCAAACATGCTCACCGATGAGAGTGTCCCGGCCAGCAGTCCCCAGAATCCGGCGGCGCGGGTCGTGCGTTTCCAAAGCATTCCGAGCAGTACCGTGCCGAAGAGCGGCGCGATGAAAAATCCGAACAGCGCCTGAACGTAATCCATGATGCTGGCGAAGCCCATTACCAGATACGCAGTTCCAATGCTGATGATCAGACCGATCATTGTGCACCACCGACCCATGGAAACGTAATGGTGATCCGGCGCAGTTTTGTGAAGATAGGGACGATAAATGTCGTAAGTCCACACAGTGGCAAATGCGCTCACGTTGCCCGCCATGCCGGCCATGAATCCCGCGACCAGCGCCGTAATTCCGAGTCCCAGCAACCCTGGGCCGCAGTATCGTGCCAGCATCAGTGGAAGCACTTCGTTATAGCTGTATTGCCCAGCCTGGATTCCGCTCGCTGAAACCAGATGCATGGGCAGAACCGCGCGTCCGAGCAGTCCCGGAAGAATCACTATCAATGGCACGGCCATCTTGAAAAACGAGCCGATGATAGGAGCTATCTTAGCGGAGCGGATGTCTTTTGCAGATAGAACGCGCTGCACAACCAGGAAGTCAGTTGTCCAGTAACCCATGGACTGCACTGCGGCGAGGCCAAATATAATTCCGATCCAGTTAATGCCCATAGGATTGCTGCTGGACGAACTCAGGGGCGCCCACATGTGAGTGAAGTCCTGGCCGGGAAAATTCTGGTGAATGCGAGCGACCATTCCGCTCCATCCTCCGGCTTCAATCAAGCCCAGGATCGGTATGAGCAACGCGCCGAACCAAATCAGGAAGAACTGCAAAACTTCATTGAAGATCGCAGAAAACAATCCACCGGCAGCGACGTATACGCCCACGGTCAGCGAGGAAACCCAAATACTGAAACTGATGTTCCAGCCCAACACCACTTTCATCACCACGGCCATGGCATACATGTTCACGCCAGACATCAGAATGGTCATGACCGCGAACGTAACGGCACTGAGCCCGCTGGCCTCCGAGCCGTAGCGCAATTTGAGATAGCCGGGAACCGAATGAGTTTTCGAAATATAGTAGAACGGCATCATTACGAGGCCGAGAAATACCATGGCAGGAATAGCGCCGATCCAATACCAGTGCGCGGCCATAATGCCGTACTGGTAGGCGGACCCGGCCCAGCCAAGAAGTTCGAGCGAACCAAGATTTGCGGAAACAAACGCGAGACCCGCGACCCACGCAGTCATCTCACGTCCGGCCAGAAAGAAGTCTTCGCCGGTGTTGGCGAAACGTTTCAGATAAAAGCCTATGACCAGGACTAATAGAAAGTAGAAAGCGATAATCGCCAGGTCGACTGCCGAAAGACGTACCAGGCGTTCTGTTACGTACATCGCAAGTGGGCTCATTTCGGTTCCTTAGTTTGGCCGTAATAGGCGGCGCTACCATGTTTGCGAAGATAGTGACGGTCGTGCAGTGGCTTTCCGATTGCGTTCGCTTCGGCGTTGATCGTAGTGGTGAGGAACGCCATACGCGCAATAGCCTCGAGCACCACGGCATTGTGGGCGGCAGTTCTTGCATTCGGGCCCCATGTAAACGGGCCGTGATTCGCAACCAGAACGCCGGGGATGGAAGCCGCACTGCGGTCTCGAAGCCGGCGGACGATGGCATCGCCGGTATTTCTCTCATAGTCGCCTGCGATTTCATGTTCGGGGAGAGACTCGGTGACAGGAACAGGGCCGTGAAAATAATCTGCGTGGGTGGTTCCGAAGCACGGAATCTCGCGCAGAGCCTGTGCCCAGGCGGTAGCGTACTCGGAGTGAGTGTGGACGACTCCGCCAACATCGGCGAAAGCTTTGTACAGAACCAGATGGGTATGAAGATCGGATGACGGCCGCAGTTTTCCTTGGATAATTCTGCCGTCGAGATCAGTAACGACCAAGTGCCCAGGCTTCATCTTGTCGTAAGGAACACCGCTCGGCTTAATAACCACCAAAGCTTTGTCGCGATCGATCCCACTGGCGTTGCCGAATGTGTAAAGGACTAATCCGCGCCGCACCAGCTCGAGGTTAGCTTCCAGAACCTCCTCGCGCAGTTGCTTCAATGAAGACTTCGACAACCTAGCGTGGTGGCTCGGCAACTTCGCGGCTCCCCAAACTTGCGATCGTCTGCAGCCAGATTTTATCGAGCTGAAAACCGAAACACGGTGACGGTGTGGTATTTCTGTCCCGGCTTCAATTCAGTTGTAGGAAATTTCGGGTGATTCGGCGAATCCGGAAAGTGTTGGGTCTCAAGGCACAAGGCCTCACGACGCTGATACGCCTTGCCACCTTTGCCTACGATCGTGCCATCCAAGAAATTGCCGGTGTAAAACTGAACGCCAGGTTGATCGGTCAGCACTTGCAACACGCGTCCGCTGGTCGGCTCGTAGACTTCGGCCGCCTCCGACAATTTGCCGCCGTTATCGAGCACCCAGTTGTGGTCGTAGCCGTGGCCCTTTTTCAGTTGATCGTTGTCTTCGTTAATTCTTGCACCCACAGCAGTGGGCTTGCGGAAATCGAAAGGCGTTCCTGCGACCGACGGCAATTCTCCGGTTGGGATGAGATTGTCATTGACGGGCGTATAGCGGCTCGCGTTGATTTTTACTTGATTCTGCAGAATGTTCCCATTGCCCTGCCCCGCCAAGTTGAAATAAGAATGGTTAGTCAGATTCAGGACCGTGTCTTTGTCCGTCGTGGCAGAGTATTCAATTTTCAAGTCCTTGCCCACGACCGTGTAGCGCACAACCGCGGTCAGCGTTCCCGGGAACCCCGAGTCCCCATCGGGGCTAACGTGAGTAAGTTCGACCCCGTGCGGGATCTCTTTCGCCTTCCAAACGGCTTTGTCGAATCCCTTCGGACCACCGTGAAGAGTATTAGGACCGTCATTCAGGGGAGTGTGGTACGTCTTGCCGTCGAGCGTGAATTGCCCGCCACCAATGCGGTTGGCGTAACGTCCAATGATCGCGCCGAAAAACGCTGGGTTCGGTTTGGGCCCGCCGGTATAGCCGTCGAGCGAGTCAAATCCCAGGACTACGTCGGCCGATTTGCCGTTTTTATCGGGTACTTTGATCGACTGAATAATGCCGCCGTAGGTAATGACTCGGGCCTCGATTGCGCCGTTTTTCAGAGTGTAGATGTCGACTTCGGCTCCGTCCGGAGTCTTCCCAAATTGCTGTTTCGTGACTTGACCCTGCATGTCCGTCACAATGGTTGCAAGCGCAAATACGAGAGCGCACACCCTCATTCGCGCAACCTCCGATTAGATTTTGGTCTCGCACCGCCGAATCTTTCGGCGCTGCTATGGAACGCTGCATTATCTCTAATTGATGACTGGTTGTAAACGTTTACACCCATTTGCGGTAATCGAGTTAATGCCCCGGAAGAGGAATCATGCACAAAGCTCACATAGACGCAAGCTTCACTGCTACAGCCGCGCCATCTGCAGGCGAACAGATATAAATGTCCGAAGAGATTCCGGTTCGGCGAAGATACCGCTCCGCGATCCTTTCGCGAAATGCTTCGGCTTCGCTCGATGTGACGAGATTCACAGTGCAACCCCCAAAACCGCCGCCGGTCATTCGTCCGCCGTAGAAGCCGGGCAATCCTTCGGCCTCTTCGACCATTATGTCCAGCTCACGGCAACTGACCTCGTATAGATCGCGCAAACTGACGTGAGACTCCCGCATGACACGGCCCATGTGCGCCAAGTTGGCGGACCGAAGGCATTCGACCGCACGTAAGACTCGCTGATTCTCTTCCACAACGTGAAGGCAACGTTTGTAAATCATTGGCGGCATGGCATTGGCGCACGACGATAATTGCTCGTGAGTAACGTCCCTCAAAGCTCTGATTCCCGGAAATTCTGTGGAAAGAATTCGCACTCCTTTTTCGCATTCTTCGCGCCGGCGATTGTATTCGCCGCCGGAGTGCTCATGCTTCACCATGGTGTTACAGATCACGAGCTTTACTTCGGGAGGGACTGGCACCATCTCGAACTCGAGCGAGCGGCAGTCGAGCAATAAAGCATATCCGGCCTTGCCAAGGCATGAGACAAACTGGTCCATGATTCCGACATGTGCGCCGACAAACTCGTTCTCTGCCCTTTGGCAGAGTTTCGCGATTTCCTGCAACCGCGGCTTTGCGTCACTCAAGCTGAGCAATGCCAGGGCGGTCGCAACCTCGATCGCAGCCGACGAACTAAGGCCGGCGCCGATCGGCACTTCGCCATGTACCAGCAGATTCGCTCCGTGAATGGCGTAACCCGCCGCGCGTAAGATGACCGCAACGCCAACCACATAGTCGGCCCACGTCCCGACTGGCTTTCGCGGCAGGCTATTGAGATCAACATCGAACGGTTCTGAAAATTCCGTGGAGCGCAAGACCAACTTGCGATCGACGCGCGGCGAAATGGCTACGCGGGTAGAGAACTCAATAGCGCAAGGCAGAACGAATCCGTCGTTATAGTCGGTATGCTCGCCGATGATATTCACACGGCCCGGAGCAGTGAAAATCCGCGGCTGTGCGTGGAATTCCTGCATGAACCGGTCACATAGCTCGTCGGCCTTCATTGAGTAGCGGTATTGTAATGGGTTGCGAGTTGTGAGAGAACCATTGGGACGCCGCGTATTCTGGCAGGGCTGCGAGATCATCGGGCGCAAGGGACAGCGTTGGATCTTATTGAAGAATCGCACCGACGGTTGAATCCGTTAACCAATGAGTGGGTGCTGGTTTCGCCGCATCGGACGCAGCGCCCATGGCAGGGCGCGGTCGAGACGGTTCCTGAAATCGCGCGTCCGCGCTACGATCCAAACTGCTATCTTTGCCCGGGGAACGCGAGGGCAGGCGGGGTACGAAATCCCCAGTACAGCTCGACGTTTATTTTTGAAAATGATTTTGCTGCGCTGAAGAAAGATGCGCCGAACTTCAGAACAGATCTACAGAAGAAAGGCTTGATAGTTGCCGAAGGCGAGTCAGGAATTTGCCGCGTAATGTGCTTCTCCCCACGCCATGATTTGACGCTGTCCAGCCTGGAGCTGCCTGCGATTGAAGAAGTGGTCCGCACGTGGACCTCACAGTTCGCGGAGCTCGCCCAAATGCCGGGAATAAGCCACGTCCAAATTTTCGAGAATCGCGGCGAGATGATGGGCGCAAGCAATCCTCATCCTCATTGCCAGATTTGGGCAACGAGTTCCGTTCCGCAAGTTCCGGCGCGTGAGCTTGGGACGCAGCAGAGCTACTTTCAGACGCACGGCAGTTGTTTGCTGTGTGACTACACCAAGCTGGAGGAGAGCGAGAAATCGCGGATCGTCACTTCAAATGAAGGATTCGTTGTCTTGGTGCCTTTCTGGGCAGTTTGGCCGTTCGAAGTGCTTGTCTGCAGTCGGCGGCACTTGGGAACTCTGCCTGAGCTCAGCAATGGCGAAGTATCGCAGCTCGCGGCGATATTGAACCGAATAGTCTCCGCCTACGATCGTGTGTTCGAGGCGCCATTTCCTTACTCGATGGGGTTTCACCAGGCTCCGACGAACGGAAATTATCCCGAGTGGCATTTCCACGGGCATTTTTATCCGCCACTTTTGAGATCAGCGACAGTGCGAAAGTTCATGGTCGGCTTCGAAATGCTGGGCACTCCGCAGCGCGACATCACGCCCGAGCTGGCGGCGGAAAAGCTGAGGACCTTAGTGACGAATTGAAATGACGATTGAATCCAATTACTGGCCGACTACGACCTCAATGCCGGAAGGCGCATCGGGTCAACTTCCGACGCGTGCAGACGTGGTCGTGATTGGCGCCGGATTCACCGGGCTTTCGGCAGCGCGCGCACTGGCAAAAAAAGGCGGGAGCGTCGCAGTGTTTGAGGCTAACAGCATCGGCTGGGGCGCCAGCTCGCGCAACGGCGGCATGGTGCTCACCGGCCTGAAGTTGAGCGCCGAGACGCTTGCCAAACGGTATGGCATGGAGCTTACCCGCCGCATGTACGCGACCTCGCTGGAGTCGATTGACCTCGTAGAGCGACTCGTTCGCGAAGAAAACATTGAGTGCAGTTTCTCGCGCTGTGGACACTTGGAAGTCGCCTGCAAGCAGTCGCACTTCGACGCCTACGCGCGATCCGTCGAAGTCATCGCGAAGGAATTCAATCACGAACTTCGCATCCTCCCTCGGCATGAACTTGGCAGCGAGATCGGCTCTGGGATTTATTTCGGAGGCATTGTCGATGACACCAGTGCAGGACTGAATCCGGCGCAGTATGTTTCCGGATTAGCGCGTGCGGCGCTCAGGGCCGGCGCCAATATTTACGAGAATGCCCGGGTGCTGCAAATCCAGCGTAATTCGCAAAACGGGTCAGGAGGATTTTTGATACTGACTTCCCGCGGGAATGTTTTCGCTCATGATGTCCTGGTTGCAACCAGTGGGTACACTTCAGCGGCTACTCCCACACTGCAAAAAAAGATCATTCCCATTGGTTCGTTCATTATCGCGACTGAGCGTTTGCCGGAAACCGTGGCGCGCGAGCTCAACCCGCGTAATCGTATGATTTTTGATTCCAAGCACTATCTTCATTATTACCGTCTAACCCCGGACAATCGCATGCTGTTCGGCGGGCGCGCTGCGTTCTTCCCCGAGACCAAGAACACTATCCATCGCAGTGCGGAAATTCTGCGGCGAGACTTGATTGAGGTCTATCCGCAGTTGCACGATTCAAAGATCGAATACGCCTGGGGCGGAACACTCGATTTCTGCTTTGACACTATGCCCCATGCCGGCCAGAGCGACGGGATTTATTACGCGCTGGGCTATGCCGGCCACGGTGTGGCGATGGCTACTTATCTCGGAACGAAAATGGCGGAGATGCTGAGCGGCGGCAGCAACGACATTCCTTACGCTGCAATTCCCTTCCCCGGCGCGCCTTTCGGACTTTACAACGGAAGGCCGTGGTTCCTACCCTTCGCCGGCGCTTATTACAAAGTGCTGGACTGGATCAGCTGAGGATCTGGTTTCCGGCGCAGCAGAAGATACGCGACCGGCCCCAGCAGTAGGGCCACTGGTCCCCACTTCAGCGCAAACTTATCGCTGGCGATCATCGCGATACCGCTCATCAGCAGAGGTGCGAACACCGCGTAGGCCAGCCCGGTTCGTCCCCAAGGAATGCGAAAGCTCCGCGGCAGGTCGGGACGTTTGCGCCGCAACTGCCAGGCTGAAAGAACAGTCAGGATTGACGTCGCAATCCTGAGCCAGACATAAACCGAAATCAACTGTTTTACATTGTTGGTTGCCAGCAAACAATAAATCGCAGCGGAAAGCAGAATTGCTATCCATGGCGTCCCGAATCGCGGATGTGTGCGCGCCAGAAATGGAGACAGGTAGCCGTCCTCAGCCATCGCTGATGGCATGCGCGTGGTGGTTAGCACGGTGCTGTTGAGAATGGAAAGGTTCATCACGGCGGCGGCTATGGTTATGACGAAGCCTAGTATTGGACCACCGATGAGCTGGGCGGCTTGCGAAAAATATCCGGTGCCCCACTGCTGCCAGTTTCCTAGCGCCGCCAGTGAACAGGCGGTTGGCACGAAATAAGTTGCGATGGACAAAGGTACCACCCACGCAAGCGCCTTGGGATAGCTCCTTTGCGGGTCTTCTACTTCTTCCGCGACCGACGAAACCTGCTCGTATCCAGCATAGAGCCACAGGCCCAGTGCGAAGCCGACGCCAAAAACCTGAAAAACTGGTTTGTGGGGTGGAATGATGGGAAGAAATGGATTGTGGTGCCACATTCTCACACTCATCACACACATCAGCAGGACTGCTGCGAGGACGGCAAGTTCGAGCGCGGTCGCCACGGTACCCACTACCCGAATTCCGCGGACATTCACATAAGTGATGAGTGCAATGACTGCGACTGCCACCGCATAATGTTTCCATCCAATGAGGCCGGGAAAATAAAACGTCAGATAATCGGTGAAAAGTACGGCGTATAGCGCGCCCAAAAGAAACGATGCACACCAGTTCCACCAGCCGGCGAGGAAGCCCCAGAAATCGCCAAATGCTGCGCGGGTCCAGCGATAGAAGCCACCCTCGACCGGCATCGCTGTTGTCAGCTCTGCTGCGACCAGCGAAATGGGGATGCACCAGAAAAACGGGATCACGAGCTGATATATCAAGGCCATCCCTGGGCCGGACATGCTGATCTGATCCTCCAGGCCAAATGGGCCGGCGGTGTTATACGAGTACATGACGAAGACGAAGGAGAAGAGGCCGATCTTTTTGAGAGCGCGTGCAGCTTCTGTTTGGTTTTTGGAGTGCGGGAGCGATTCGCTGGTGGTTTTCAAAATTTAGGCCCGCTCGATGATCATGGCAATTCCCTGGCCCACGCCGATGCACATTGTACATAGCGCATAACGCGCACCAGTTCTTCGCAGTTGATAGGCAGCGGTCGTGATTAGCCGCGCTCCACTCGCGCCGAGCGGGTGCCCGACCGCAATCGCACCGCCGTTCGGATTTACATGTTCAGCGTCGTCCGGTAAGTCCAGTTCGCGCAGGACTGCTAACGATTGGGCGGCGAAAGCCTCGTTCAACTCGATCACATCCATCGCGGAAAGCTTGAGGCCTGATTTCGCCAGCACTTTACGCGTAGCCGGCACCGGTCCGATTCCCATGATCCGAGGTAAAACTCCAACTGCCGCCGAACTCACAACGCGCGCGATCGGTGTAAGTCCGTACTTCGCTGCGGCCGCTTCTGAAGCCAGCAAAATCGCGCAGGCTCCGTCGTTCACTCCAGAAGCATTTCCGGCAGTCACGGTGCCGTTTGGCTTGACGATGGGTTTCAGTTTGGCGAGGTCATCGAGGGTGGTATCCGGACGCGGCTGCTCGTCCTTGCTTACAACTCGGCATATAACCTGCGGATCTCCTTTTTTGAGAGGCAGCGTCACCGGAACAATTTCGTCCGAAAATCGTCCCGCCTTGGCGGCCTCGGCAGCCCTTTTCTGGCTTCGAAAAGCAAATGCGTCTTGATCTGCACGGGAAATGTGCCATTCCTCCGCGACATTCTCCGCGGTCTCCGGCATTGAGTCCGTGCCGTAATTCTTTTGCATTGCAGGATTGACGAATCGCCAGCCAATGGTCGTGTCTTCGATTTTCGCAGAGCGCGAGAATGCACTTTCGGCCTTGCCCATCACGAATGGAGCGCGTGACATGCTTTCCACGCCACCTGCGATCACCAGTGAAGCCTCGCCGCTTTTGATAGCACGGGCGGCAATAGAAACGGCTTCCATGCTGGATCCGCAAAGTCGATTCACGGTCGCACCTGGCACCTCTTTCGGCAATCCGGCAAGCAAAAGAGCCATGCGGGCCACGTTACGATTGTCTTCGCCGGCCTGATTGGCGCAGCCGAAAATTACGTCATCGATTGCGCCGCGATCGAACTTGGGGTTGCGCTCGGTGAGCTCCTTGAGTGGAATCGCCGCCAGGTCGTCAGTCCGAACCGATGAGAGCGCGCCGCCGTATTTTCCGAACGGGGTACGAATCGCGTCGCAGATGAAGGCATCGTCCATGAAAAATCAGTATCGCGCAGCTTACAAAAGCAGTTCGCAAATATATGGGACTACCGATGATATCGGAGTTCACACCGAAACGCAGGTGCGATTCTCAACTCGGGTTTTTGCGAAACTTAGGTTTGCCGCACAGTTTGTTGTCGTCGCTGCGAAACCTGGAGTGCAACCAGGGCCACCGCGATCCCGAGTGATACTTCAAGAAAGCGATGCCATGCAAAGACCCACGCCGGCCCGCGCGAGATCAGTACCACGATGCTGAATGTTATGGCTGCAACCCTGTAGGCGCTCCATGCACGAAAGAGAGCGGCGAATATTCCGCATGCGAAAATTCCTATCGCGTAGATGATCGTGCTGTGCCCGACAAAGGTCGCAATAACGGCGCCTAGTGCCGCGCCCAATGCCGTCCCAACAAAGCGCTGCCAGGCTCCCTGCAGCGGGTGAATTGTCGATTGCATAATGACGACCGTTGAAATTGGCGCCCAGTAGTATTCCGGTAATTTGAGCGCCCGTGCCAGCAGCAAGGAGACAAGAGTAGCGACCGCAGTTCGCGCGGAGTCGTAAAGGATGCCGCGATCAATGCCCATGAGTTTTGCAGTTTTCGGATGACTCATCTGGTTGACGGAGTATTGTACGGCGACGGCGAAAATGCACCTATCAGCGACACACCAGGCTAGACCGTTCACTTGCAAATTGTTGGATAGGCTTCGACGTAGCCTGGAATTTGCGCTCCGGTGATCCAGGCGTCACCGTGAGTGCTCAGGTCGAATACCAGCACCTCGCGCTCGAACCCGACCTCCACGCTTTTTGTCCGAGTCAGCGCAAGACCGATTTCTGCCAGCAAACCCGCGGAATAGAATTGGCTCTCAATTTCAGGCTGGATTTTTCGAAGCATGAGCTGACCGATATTTCTCGCGCAGGTGAGAATAATTAAGGTGCCCTTCTCGTCTATTTTTGTCTTGGCCTGCGGGAAAAAAGGTCTGAGTTTTCGCAGCACGTCCTGTTCAACGTGCGTCCTTAACCTCTTTCCAAAACCAGTTCCGTCGCCGCGCTGAGCGCATGCCAGTGCGGGAGTAATTATCAGGCTTGCGATCCAAACCAGGATCGTGGCTTGAAAATTTGCTTTTTTCATCACAGACAATGGGCAATAAGTGTGCTCGCTCAGAGTCGACAACACTTCTTATCAAAAATCAATATGTAGATGAGGCAATTGTGCGAATTTGAGGTTAAAGTAAATTGACCCATGAAAACCAACCTAGTGCTCAACAGAACGGAAGAAACCCATAGCAAACGGAATATTCCGCTATGGAATCGGGCTATCGGATTACGAGCTTGGTTGTTAGTTTCGATTGCATTCGTTTTTTACGCCGTGCGGATGTTTCGGCTGATCTCGCGTTACGCGGTAAATGTTTTCTTTGCGGACCAGTGGGATTTTAACGACGTAACATTTTTCCAAAGACACTCGCTTTGGCAGATGTTTGACCGGCAACACGGGCCACACCGGCAAGGAGTGGGTGCGTTGTTTGAGAGGATGGTTGATCCGCTATTCGGATGGAACAGTCGAACCGAGTCATTCGTCGTAGGAGGTGTGATTGTAGCGGCCGGGCTCTGTGCAATGTGGCTGAGGAGAAGACTCTATGGAGAGCTTTCAGTTTTCGACGTGGTAATACCGGCAATTCTGTTCATCCCAGGCCAGTGGGCAACATGGTTTATGACTGCAAATTTCGCGCACGGACCGTTCCCGCTTCTTCTCATCCTGCTTTATTGCGTGTCATGGACCTCCGGGAGGAGAAGTGTCAGGTATCCACTCGTACTCTTCATTAACTTTGTGACCATCTACACAGGATTCGGCATTTTCCTTGGAGTAATTACGCCTCTTCTGTTGATCTTGGACTATTGGGCGAGTGCCCCGGAGACTCGCTTACCAAAAACCTATTTCGCAGGAACTATTGTCGTAGCCCTGGCTTCGCTTGGATCGTTTTTTCTCGGTTACAAACTCCTACCCGGCTTGCCGTGCTTCTCGTTACAGCCACAGTCCCCAACCTCGTACTTGGCCTTCGTGCCACACATGTTCGCCAATTTTTTTGGATTAAAGCACCTTACGCTTTCGACGCGGACTATCGGGACGATGATTTTGACGGCAGTCTTGATTTCACTGGTAATGGTTGCCTGGCAGTTGCTGAGGCAGAACGGTCCCAAGCTCGAACGAGATGACCGCAACCGGGCGCTCATCGTTGTAGGCTTGACCGCATACACTTTGCTGTTTTGCGTAAATACTGCGTATGGAAGACAGTGCGGAGGGCTGAACATAGCGACCGCATCGCGCTATGTCATCTACCTGGAACCCGCCGTGCTCGGCTTTTACTTCTTTCTGCTGAGCCTTCGTGACGCGGCCCCGCGAAAGTTCCTGCTGAGTGGCTTCGTGGTAGCGGTTGTGGCGGCATCTTTCTATCTTGATACAGGAGGAATGGGCTTTGCTAAAACTGTTAAGCAGGGCTGGAAAGATTGTTATCTGAAGACCGAGAACATCCAAGAATGTGACAAGGTGGCGGGCTTTCCTAATTACGAAAATGCAGAGGCCACGCACTTGCAGGAAAAGCTGGAATATCTGAAGAAGACGCGGCAGAACTTGTATTTAGACCAGCAACGGCCATAGTTCCTTATTGCTACACCGCGAGACCGGCAGGACGCGGCCAAGATTTGAAGAATCCGTGTAGCTGCTTCGCTAGACCACGTTCCCATAAAATGGGTACTGTATGCGCGCTCGCCTCGCGGTTCTCGTTTCGGTTTGCATTCTGTTGCTGGTATTTGTGGTGTGGCATCTGCAATCAACAGCGCCCGCAAGCCAACCGGTAACTTCTCCGATTTTCACGGGCACATCGCCCGGAGCGATCACGGGTCCGGCCACTCCTCAATCTGCTCCCACCGCTGTGTATGCCCATAACCTGATGTTGCGAAAGGGCCCAGACTTTCGCATTTATGTCCGATGGCTGCGCGGAAACATGGTGCGCACTCGCAAACAAGTAAATCCGACGTTCGATGATCCCGACTCTTTTTTCCTTAACATCAAAACCGGCATTATCCGCGCCAATATCGGCGATATTGGAAACTTCCTCAATGCGGGAGGCGTGTCAAATTCCCCTCTCAAAGAGATTACGCTTCTTGCCGACGGCGACCACATCAAACTCAGGGGAACTTTGCATAAGTTCATTTCGATGCCGGTTGAACTGCTGGGCACGGTCGCTGCAAGCCCAGACCATCGACTTAAAGTACATGTCACAAAGCTCTCGGTTCTTAAAATCCCGTTAAAAGGACTTCTCGGTGGATTGAACATTAGTGTCTCAGACCTTTTTCATTCCAAGGACATCCCAGGAATTGAAGTCTTGGGCAACGACATTTATTTCGACACGCTCAAACTTCTCCCGCCACCGCATATCTACGGACAATTGAGCAAGGTGCGGGTTGTCAGTCCTGATATCGAAGAAGTTTACGGAGACGCGGCCGAAGAGGCTGTGACCCGCGTCGAACAATGGAGGAATTTCCTGCGGCTAAGTGATGGCACTATCGACTTCGGAAAACTCACGATGCATCACGTGGATCTCACGATGGTGGACCTCTCGAATGATGCCTGGTTTGATCTTGACCTCAACAACTATCAAAACCAACTAGTGAACGGCTACACCCACATGACTCCCGAGGCTGGTCTGCTAATCTTTATGCCCGACTTGGATACGCTTCCGAAAACCAGCGGAAGCCGGAACATTAGCATGGAGTGGCTAAAACACCGC
>JAOAPC010000023.1 GCA_025462735.1 Acidobacteriaceae bacterium
AAAGTCTATGAGACCTACCGCGAGGCAGGCGGAAACTTCCTTGACACGGCTAATTTCTACACCGGCGGCACGAGCGAAAAATTTGTGGGTGAGTTCATCAAGGGCCATCGCGAGAGTGTCGTTCTAGCGACGAAATACTCCAACGCTGCGCCCGGCAATGATCCCAACGCGGCGGGCAATCACCGCAAGAGCATGATGCAAGCACTGGAAGCCAGCCTGAAACGATTGCAAACCGACTACATCGATCTGTACTGGGTCCACATCTGGGATGGGATTACACCAGTGGAAGAAGTCATGCGCGGCCTGGACGATATCGTCCGCGAAGGCAAGGTTCTCTACCTCGGCATCTCGGACGCTCCAGCATGGTGGATCGCCCAGGCAAATACTCTAGCCGAGCTTCGAGGTTTGACACAGTTTACCGGGTTGCAGATCGAATACAGCCTGAGCGAACGAACGGTCGAGCGCGAACTTGTTCCGATGGCGCAAGCTTTGAACTTGGGTGTGCTGGCCTGGTCTCCATTGGCGCGTGGAATCCTAACCGGAAAATATCACGGCCGAGGCAAGCCCGACGGCGGGCGGATGACTAATGAAGGAATGAAAGCCTTCCTTCCTGAGGAACAACGCTCGGCGCGGATCATCTCAGCAGTGAAATCGGTCTCCGAACAGGTCGGTCGCAGTATGGCGCAAGTAGCGCTCGCATGGTTACGCCATCAAACGGTACCGGTAATTCCCATCGTTGGAGCGCGGAAGCAATCTCAACTCCAGGACAATCTGGCCAGTTTGGATCTCGAACTCTCCGCCGAACAGTTAAAATCCCTTGATGGAGCAAGCCGAATCGAACTCGGATTTCCCCAGAGTATTTACGACAAAGAAACGGTTCGTGCAACCAGGTACGGCGGCGTGTGGGATCGCCTCCTGCTTTAAAGCGACAGTTTTAGGCAGAATATTGATGCAGGCGATGATCAGGGCGGCGTTTGAGCTCTCCGCTTGGTCTCGAGTGACGGGCACTAAGAAAATAAGCAAATTACTTCCTGTTTGGAGTGGGTCGCATTCGAGCGGTTAATCTGCAAGCGAATTTCTTGCGAGATGGCGCCAACAAATCCGAATTCCGCGTTAAGGAGTCTATTGAAGTATGCGTTCACGAAGGGTCTTAATTGGTTTCATCGCAATTATTCAGTCGGTGCTTTTTTTAACGCATTTGCTGCTCTATAAGACGTGGACATTTTCGTCCACAGCGAGCGACACTCACGGGGCGCTGTGGATCAAGATGGTTCTCGGCCTTTTGTCGATCAGCTTTGTTGTCGCTTCGATACTTGCCTTTCGCTATACCAATGCGGTTCTGCGAGCGTTTTACCGAACTGCTGCAGTTTGGATGGGCCTGCTGAGTTTCCTCTTCATCGCGGCGGTTTTCTCCTGGGTAATTTTCGGATTTGCGCGCCTCGCTGGGCTGGAGATTAACTTCCATCGGACGGTGGAATTGCTGTTCGCTGCCGCAGTAGTAGCCGGCCTTTACGGGGTTTTCAACGCGAGCTGGACGCGAATCACGCGAACCACGGTGCGGCTCGCAAACCTCCCGGCAACCTGGCACGGACGAAGAGCGGCGCTGATCAGCGATCTGCATTTGGGCCATGTGCGAAACGGCAGTTTTCTTCGGCGCATGGTCGCGAACATATTGAAGGAAGAGCCGGACGCGATTTTTATTGCCGGAGATCTGTTTGACGGCACAGCCATCGACGCGGGACGAGCAGCGGAGCCATTGAGCGAGCTGACAGCGCCACACGGAGTGTATTTTGTCGCCGGAAATCACGAGCAATTTAGGGACGACAGCAAGTATCTGCGTGCGATTGCGGCGGCCGGGGTGCGCGTGCTCGACAATGAAAAGGTGGAAGTGGACGGCTTGCAGATTATTGGCGTGCCATATCGCAATGCCACGCGGGATGGACACTTGGCTTCAGCGCTACACGACATCCACTTAGATCGCGATCGCGCCAGCATTCTCTTAACCCATGCGCCCGACCATCCGGCAATTGCGGAGGCCGCCGGGGTTTCCCTGCAGCTATCTGGGCACACCCACCTTGGGCAGTTCATTCCTTGGAGTTGGATCACGCGGCGGATTTACCGGCAGTTTGTGTACGGCTTAAGCCGGATCGGGAAAATGCAAGTCTTCACTTCCAGCGGAGCAGGAACTTGGGGACCGCCGCTACGGCTAGGATCAAATCCCGAAATCGTAATGCTTGAGTTCCAATAAGTTCGTAGCTCTCGGCCTTCCGTTTCAGAAATACAAAGAGCGACTTGAAACCAAGTTAAACCTGGCTCCCTAGCATTCGATCCAAATTGAACGCAGCGCTGATCAACGCCAGATGAGTAAAGGCCTGGGGGAAATTGCCCAGCGCCTCGCCCTGGGGTCCGGTTTGCTCTGCATAAAGGCCAAGGTGATTGGCATAGCCGAGCACGCGTTCAAACAGCAGCCTAGCTTGATCCAGCTTCTCGGGATCTGCCAGACTCGCGCGAGTCAGCGCCTCGACAAGCCAAAACGAACACATGTTGAAAGTGCCTTCCTCGCCCGGAAGTCCGTCAATACGGGGTTGCGGAGGATAGCGACGCACCAAGCTGTCGGTTACGAGACCTCCGTCACGAGGACTTTTAAGGATGGCGTCGATCGTACTCAGCATCCGCGGATCGGTCGGGGCCATGAAGAAGACTAGCGGCATAATAAGGAGCGACGCGTCCAGGTCATCGCTGCCGTAAAACTGCGTAAATGATTTCCGCTTCTCGTTCCAGCCTTTGCTCATTACTTCTTCGTAGATGCGGTCTCTTTCGCGTAGCCACTTCGTGCGGTCGCCTGGAAGCGCACGCTTGTCGGCCAGCCGGATGCCGCGATCCAGAGCTACCCAGTTCATGACTTTCGAGAAGACGAAATGCTCCTGCCGATTGCGCATCTCCCAAATGCCAGCATCTGGAAGCTGCCAGGTCTCACAGATCCAGTCCAGCCGACCGCGCACCTTTACCCAAAGATCGTAAGACGTGGGGCTGACATACTTATTGGATAGATAGAGGGCGTCCATCAACTCGCCGTAAATGTCTTCCTGAAACTGCAAGGCCGCGGCGTTGCCGATTCGGACCGGACGAGATCCTCGGTACCCTTCCCAGTGGTCAAGCGTCTGCTCGGGAAGTTGATTGTCTCCATTGATCGTATACATGACCGGACTGGGCGCGTTCCGGCGAGCGTGCTTGGATGCGTAATTCTCGATCCAACCTAAGAAAGCCGCAGCTTCGTCTCGGAAGCCGAGGCGCAGGAATGCATACACAGTGAAGGCCGCATCGCGCATCCAGGTATAGCGGTAATCCCAGTTGCGAACGCCTCCGAGGACTTCAGGTAAGCTCGTGGTTGGGGCGGCAATAATCGCTCCGGTAGGCTCAAAGGTAAGGAGCTTCAGTGCCAAGGCTGACCTGTGCACGTACTCCCGCCAGCGGCCGTGATAAGTGCAGGCGGAGAGCCAGTCGTGCCAGAATTTCACGGTGCCCCGCAACAGTTGCTCAGCGTCCTTTTCAGACGGCGGAGAGGGCGCAGCGCCTTCGTCGCTTTCCCCAAGAATGAAGACTTGCGACTGTCCTTCGGTGAGCACGAACTCGCCGGACACCCCACCTCGCCCGTCATCACGGAGCGGCACGGCAGTTGAAAGAGCCAAGGTCAATGCACCGGACTTAAATATCGCCCCGTTAGCCCCAATTTGCGTCTGGTGAGTCTGACGTCCGTAATCGAAAGCCGGACGGCAAGCGACGGAAATGCGTACTGCTCCCCTAACGCAGCGGACGCGGCGGTATACGTGATGGTACTCAGGGGAGTCGGAGGGCAGCCCCGCCGGCATGAAGTCTTCCAGCTCGACAATTCCGTCTTTGAGCAAGAAGCGTGTCACTAAGACGTTGGTGGAAGGCCAATAAAACTGTTTGTGCCGCGCGTCGTCACCATCGGCAGAAATTTGGAACCGGCCTCCCTTTTCGTCATCAAGGATCGCGCCGAAAATACTTGGCGAATCGAAGTGGGGATAGCAGTACCAATCGATCGAACCATTCATGCCCACCAGGGCGACGGTTCGCATGTTGCCGATGATTCCGTAATTTTCGATGGGCTGATACGACATCCTTGTCTTTGCCTTTCCCAGGCTTGGCCGAACGTATTTGATTCCGCTCCGAATGATGCGATGAAGTTTTAGTTCGGTCCGACCACGCCAACGTCAAGCCGCCAGTGTCATTGTTTCAAACTTCAATCATAATCTGGCGTACTGCTAGAGCGATGCCTGGGTGATCAAGCATATGTCCAATGCCAAAAAACTTTCAGGGTAGGGCGGCAGCTTCGAGGATAGAAGAGATTGCTGGATATTCACTCCACGCTAGAAGAATATTCGCGATGATCCTAGCTGATGATGCGACGCTGCGTGGAAAAGGCTATCGACGGCAAGAGCGTCCTGTGACTGCAGAAAAGCAGTTGGAACGCGATTCTGCCTTATTTACGTGGAGCTTAAGGTCAATTCCGCCGCGCTTCCAACTTGCTGTAAGGCACGAATCCGCGCTTCAACTATGTCCCGCCGCGGATAGCCCAAGAGGACCGAGCAGTCTTGATCGGAATAGCGTTCAAGGACGGACATCACATACACAAAGCGGTCGAATGGCCTGAGTTCAAGAACGGCGGCAACCTCCGGAGGCTCCAGTGCCGGCATATTGTCGCTGCGGTGCGAGGTCGAGCGGGCGCCTTCCTCCATTGGGCTTGGGTTGATGACTCGCACTGCACACTGAATGATCGTTCGTCGAGCCCAGGAACGTGCCCATTCCTTGAAAACGCGGTTTTCGTTCACCGAATTTTCCAATCCGGAGACAAAGCATTGTTTAGCATAATCGTGGTTCCCAGTCAGCAGGAACGATAGCTGGTACAACTCATCGAGGTCTTCGTCAAAGATCCGGCAGAAATCGCTGCTGCTCGCGTACGATCTCGGGCTCGCGATGCGCATTGGGTTGAACATGTTTAACTCCCGGGTGATTCCCGTTGTTTCTTCATTGCAAGTTGTTTCAAGACGTAGTTAGTGAGAACGTTACCGCAGGAAAAGTTCGCGCCTTCCTTTATCAGCTCGAAGATTGCGTTTTCTCCTTCAAGGCTAATGGTGGTCAGATTTCTCAGGTCAACAACAAGTTTGCGTCCGCCTCGCTCGTTGCACGCATGTTTCCAGGCTGTACAAAACTCATCAACCCAGGCTCCGACGAGTGTTCCTTCAACGACCAGCGTGCGCTGTGAAGGCGTATCGATGATAGAAATCTTGAACATGTTTAGCCTTTAATACCGCAACACAGTTGCCAAAGGCCCCTTCGTTGGCTCTTCAGCAAGCTGTTGAATCCATTAAGCAGAAGGTAACCTTGGCGGTGGGCGTGTCGAAGAATGTCGAAATCAGAATCGACAATTGTTGAGGTTGGAGAGCCAAAGCGAGGTTTGAAGCTGAACGATCTGGAACCGGTTGCGGCACTGCCTGCCAAAGCGGGCACAAGCAGTGAGAACATACTTTCCTTCCGGACGAGCTACCGTCGCTGGCGAGCATGTGATGGAGTTTCCCGGAACGCTGAAGTGCCGGCCAGACCGGAGGCTGATCGGCGAGCACGGTAGCGTCTCCCTATTTCTGAGCGGGACGCGCGGGGATGGTTGATCACTTCAAGAATATGGTCGATGATCGCCCCGTCGTAGAGATGCATCCGCCACTTTGGCGCGATGCGATCGAGTTGGCTAATGGCTTCAGCTTCACGGAATAGCTTGGGCTTGGAAACCGACTCACCTTCCTGAACCAGTCTCGGATGACTGCTCGTGTCAATGACAAAAATGTTTGACATGAGTTCCGTCCTCAGACGGCTGCAAAGCAATCGGCCGACCAAAGCTAGTGCTAGCGGGATCTCACAACACCCCTGATTTTTTAACGAAAAAGAGAAGACCAGGCGGGGAAGTGTCGAGTAATGTCGAAAAGCATGTCGACACCTGTCAATGACAGCAACAGCTACTAAGCCCCAAAGCCGCAGTTCGGAAAGCACAGGGGCCGCAGAGTATCCAAAACGGCGTCACAAGACTCGTCTGGGGTCGATGCCGAGCTTTTTCATGCGTGAGATCAGCGTCGTGCGTTTGACATCCATCCGCGCGGCGGCTCCGTCGGGGCCTGCTATCCGCCCATTTGTGATTTTCAAGACGCGGACGATCTCGTCGCGTTCATTGGCCTCCCGCGTGCCAACCACTGGAGCGTGCCTGCCATTGTTGCTCAATGCAGCTATTGGAGCTTGCAGCGCCGTGCCATGGGTAAGGATCACCGAACGCTCGATGAAGTTTTCCAGCTCACGAATATTGCCCGGCCAATGCCAACTCGATAGCTTTCTCAAGGCCGCTGCGGGAATCGATTCAATCTGCTTCTGCATGCGGCGGCCGTACTTTTGCGTGAAGTAGCGGACTAGAAGTGGAATGTCTTCTGGACGTTCCCGCAAAGGTGGGATGCGGATCGGAAATACGTTCAGGCGATAGTACAAGTCGCTGCGGAACTCCCGATTCTCCATCATTTTTTCCAAGTCGCGATTGGTCGCTGCTACCAGCCGCACATCGACCTTCTTGGTCCGGTTGCTGCCTAGCCTTTCAAACTCACGTTCCTGCAAAGCCCGCAAGAGCTTTGGCTGGATCTCAATGGGAATGTCACCGACTTCGTCCAGAAATAGTGTGCCTCCGTCGGCGAGTTCCAGCCGGCCCATCTTCTGGGCGATTGCGCCGGTGAAGGCGCCTCGTTCATGCCCGAAAAGCTCGCTCTCCAGCAACCCGGTCGGAATGGCGGCACAGTTAAGCTTTACAAAGGTCCGCTCCTTGCGCCGGCTACGTTCATGGATGGCGCGCGCAATCAATTCCTTTCCAGTTCCGGTCTCGCCGAGAAGCAACACCGTCGAGTCGCTGAAAGCCACGGTCTCCACGAGATTCAAAACATGGCGGAGAGCTGAACTCTGACCTACAATTCCTTCAAAGTCCATCTCGCCACGGATTTCGTCTTCCAAATACAGCTTCTCCTGTGCGAGCTTGTCTTTTAATTCGGCGATCTCGCGATAGGCCAAGCCGTTCTCGATGGCGATTGCCACTTGCCCGGCCGCTTGCATCAGAAAATCCACGTCGTCCAGGTTAAATGAGTTGGCGACCCGGCTGGCGAGCGTCAGGACCCCGACCGTTCGCCCCCGGCTGATCAGGGGTAGAGCACACCCGGACTCGAGGGCTTCAGCACGAGCTTCGGGAGACTCCTCGGGATCCATCTCCTCGCTCATCGCGCCCAAAATGAGCGGTTTGCCGGACTTGAATACCCCACCAATTACGGAGTCCCCGATCGGTTGCAGCAAATCTTCGGTTATGAATCCTTTGCCCTCGGGGAAGTCCATTGCAAGTTGTCGCAAATGGACCTGTTCGACATCCGGCAGCCACACGCCAGCAGTGTCGCAGTGCATGACTTCCCGAATACTTGCCGAGACCACGCGAAGCAGATCGCGACACTCCAAGTTCGAGACGAGTGTGTTCGTCAGGTCCAGGAGCAGCTTCAGTCGCGTGCTTTCGCTTTGTCGTTCCGGTCGTGGGCTCACCGCCGCCTGCGAGTTGAATACGTAGTCCGATATCAACGAAGAACTCATCTTTAAACCTCACGAAGTTCTGTGTCGCAAATGCCTGCTTGTGTCAATCGCATTGAGCGGTCGCAGCAGCGCGGTTATGTCTACGCTTCTGCGATTGCTAGCGACAAAGTCTTCATGGACTTCAATTCTTACGGTGATTCGCAGATATATCTACTGGTTCTGATGTAGTGAACCGGCAGAAAGCTTCGAAGAAAATGTCGCAAACTTCGTCACTTGTCGGATTCGTCTGTCGAAGCGCTCGACAATGCTATCCGCTCAGTAGGTTGTTCTTGCAACGTAAACTTCCTGCCGTCAAGTGTTTGAAGACCGCGCAACAACAAACGCACGTTTGGCACAACAGCTGCGCATATTGAATGCTGAAACGATTTGCGACGCACGGATCATCGCGGCGGGAATCGAAGGCTCACATTCAATATGGAGGAATCACACAATGCGGCGAACTGCCATTATGCTCGCAGGTTTTGTCGTGCTATTAACTCTTGGCGCCACGGCCCAGGAAGACCGTTCGGAGATCAGTCTGCAAGGCACGGGCTTTTTCACGAGGGATACTAACGGGCAGGGAATCTCGCGGACTGCCTCAGACACCGGCGGACTCATGGTGGGATACCGTTATCACTTCAATCGTTGGCTTTCTGCGGAAGGGAACTACGGCTACGACCGGAACACTCAAAAGTATTTTTCTGGTTTCGGGGAATCGAGAGTTCAGGCTAACGTGCACACCGTCACAGCGGATTTGGCGGTGAACCTTCCACTGCCCACAAGACGCGTCAGTACTTACTTGCTCGCTGGTGGCGGCGGTCTGATCTTTGATCCCACCCGTAACAGAGGCGGATTCGTTCCCGGTGCCGACAATCAGGGCAGAGGTGCTTTCCTCTACGGAGCAGGCGCTGATTATGTCTTTACCCGGCATTTTTCACTACGTGCCGAATACAGAGGTTTCGTTTACAAGAACCCGGACTTCGGACTCAGGGCGTTGAACACTGACAGTTGGACGCACACGGCACAACCATCCGCCGGAATCGTCTTCCGGTTCTAATCGCACAGGTTTCGCTTGATCGGTTGTATGAGTACAAGCGTTGACGCTGTTTTACATCGTTTTACGACAATACCCGCAACTTCAGGCTACAGGTTCTCATCTGGTATTTAAGTGAGGCAATTGAGTGTTTGCTCGTTGCAGGATTTGTCGCCACAAAAACTAAAGAACAAACTAAAGAGAAGAATCGTTTTTCACAACTTATACAGGAGGCAATTATGAAAACGAAGTATTTGCAATACATGGCAGTTCTCTCAACTTTAACCCTGCTATTTCCGCTCGCCGCGTTGGCACGGGAAAACCAACACTCCGTCGATATTTCTGATGCAGTGCAAATCGGCGGCACACAGCTTACACCTGGCACCTACAAGGTGGAGTGGCAAGGAACCGGCCCTGCGGTACAGGTGAGTTTCGAGCGGCACGGCGAGACTTTGGTTACGGTGCCAGCAACGTTGAAGACGAATGACCATCAAGTCACACAGGACGCCATCGAGACTAGAGGATCAAGTGCAGATAACAGAGCGCTTGAAGAAATAGATTTTGGTCGTCAGAAAGAAGCACTAGTCTTTGACCAGAACCCAGGCGGTATGTAGTTGCTGAAGGGAGTTGGGCGTCGATCTGCGGCGCCAGCTCCATTCTTTCTTCGGAGCAGGGATCTGCGTTTCGAGAGCCGGAGCTCTTCAGAACGCGGTTCTATTGGAGTCACTACTACAGCTATTGAACATACGAACGTCGAGCAAACGCCATTAAAGCTTGAAGGATCTGTGAATGCTGGACAGCACTGTTGACTTGCTGGGCAATCTATTTTTCGCCGCGCTGACTTTATTCATCGGTTCTTGTGTCGTCGGCTCGATTGTTGCGGCCTTGTGGGCGGTAAGCAGTGGAAGTACTCGGGCTTATAAGAAGGTGAACGAGGCCTTCGGTTTCGCAGGTCCGACTCGGATCACCGTACCCACGATATTAACCACAGAAGGCAAACGTTCGGAGGAAATGTATGGCTGGAGAAGAGCGCAAGAACTGGAGAGAGTTGGCGAACGCCGCGTTGGAAGCAAAGGATCCCGATAAGTTGCTGGAGATCGTTCAGGAGCTCAACAAGGTCCTAAAACACGAAGAGCAGGTACGTCGTGATTTCAGAGAGGCCGCGAGAGGGAATAAGTTCTTCCGCGAAGTCCGACGATAAGAATCGAGAGTACCGCGAAGAAGTGACACCGCGAGGTCTGCGACAGAATGCCGAACAATAAATACTTATTTCATGAGTTCATCGGCATAGCGGACAGGAACCGCCAAGTTCGAGCCGCCAAAATCAGTAAGAGCCGCGAAGTTCACGCCGATGACCTTGCCATCGCGATTGAAGAGTGGTCCTCCCGAACCGCCGGAGGTTGTCGCTGCATCGTAAACAATTTTGTCCATTAAGACATCGCCGATGTGTCCCTGGGTAGTCGTTGGGCGAATGAGGTGCTGCGCCGCCAACTGCGAAACAATCTGGGTTACCTCGTGGGCATTTTCCACAACTTTTTGTGTAGTATCGCTTCCCGCACGCGCGAGAATGCCCTCGATCCCTGTCGGGTAGCCAATTAGGACCACCGGATCGCCGGACACACTGGCTTGACTTCGATCATCGAGCTGCAGTAGTACGGCGCGAGGCGGTGCTGGTGTCTGTAGCTTGAGAGTTGCCAAATCGGCGCGCGCCGAAATCCGGTCAACCTTAGCCGCGATCCCTTGCAAGGACCCGGGGAAATACGCTGTGTAAGATGCGGCGAACGCCGAAGCACCCCGATCGAGAAGCTGTTTTAATTCATCGCTACCCCACCAAGGCTCCGCGACGTGATGATTCGTAAGTAGGCGTCCATCGTGTGCAACGAGAAATCCCGTGCCAAAAACATCAATCTGCAGGGGCGGTCCAGTCCCCTCGGTTTCGAGCGACACCATCCCCTTGTCGTCCACCTGCGGCTTACCCGTGGCATCGGTGGAGATACGAAGCAATTGTCCGGAATCTTTGTCCCTAAACTCCACGACTACGTGCAACAAGCAGATACTCGGTCCGTAGGTGTGAACAATTGTTTCCGCAACTCGGCCCTCGTTCTCAAGCCGGCTCAGACGACTCTGCGTTGTTTGAAGTTGGGCCCTCAGGGATTCGACATCGGTATCGCCGCCTGCGGCTATTTTCTTGCGGATCTCTGCGGTTTGCGCCTTCAAAGACTCGCGAGTTCCCAACGTGTTGCTTGCGGTCAGAGATGCACGCGCCTGTTCTGCGCGGCGCAGCAGTTCTTCCTGCTGCAAAATTCCGCCGCTTAGCCGCGCGACGTCTGCTTTGAGTTGAAGCGTGTCTTTCCGGCTATAACGATTAGAAATGACGGTTGCGAGTGCAGCCAAAATCACTGCCGCGCTGAGGACAAAAATCGCCGGAATCAGCCAAACGCGCCGTTTGGCGTTCATGTCGCCACTCAGCGCTTCCACAGCGCTCTCTGCCAAGTGCTCTTTCTGGAGTGCGTCGTTCAGCTTTGCTTCCAGCTCTAGCTCTGGTTGTCTCTCACGAAATTGAGCCCTGATCCTCGCTGCGAATTCTAACGGTTCAAATGGAAAGGAGATAACGTCGTCGGCGCCCAAGTCCAACCCGCGGGCACGTTCCAGGGCGCCATCATGAACGATCATTACAATCTTGAGAGTTCGCGGACCAGGACTTGCCTTAATTTGGCTGATCAAACCACAGCAGCTGAGGTCGGATGGTGTTGCTTCTGTGATCAGTACCTCCGGGGAAAGAGCGAGAACTTCATCAACCGTCAGGCCGCGGTCTGTGATGATTTCATAGCCTTGACCAGATAAGGCATGGTTTACCTCCCGGGTGGACTCCGTACCGAGATCGATTAGCAGAATGCGCATCGCTTTTAACTTATCACCGAACCGTTTCCACCTTCATCTGGGATGACAATTGACATCAGATAGCAGTCAGTTGTACTTGGCCGGAAGTCTCTGAAGGCGCGTTGTCGAGCTATTTGGACCCGTTTGACAGATTTTCCGCATAGCTGAAACCTATCCATTTTCACCATCTCATTTCTGAGTTCTTCGTTCTTCGCATATTGGGCTCCTCTACCCACAGCAGAAAATGGTGCACGGCGCATGCCAAATTGCTTCTAACGATATCGACGCTAGGGATAAACGACAGAGGGGCCTGGCCTTGGGGACTACCACCCGCTGCGACCCGTGTCGACGCTATCTCGACAATTGTCGAACGTCCACCGACACATGGAATCCCGTGAACTCGATGTAGTCGTCAGAATCAAACGGTGTGGACGGTTCCCGCCGGGTCAAACTCGCGCGCACGCCTACGTGCTTATCGTCCCAACAGGCCATGACGACGTACAGATTGGTGTCGTCGTATCCCAATCCTTGCTGACCTTGGCGCGCGAGTACCACAGCGTGTCCCACGAGTAATCCGTGCCCTCGCCTTCGGTATACATGCGTGTGTCAGTTTTTCTTGTTTGCGGGATAAAACGGTAATCTCGTAACATGACTAGTTTGATGAATCCGGCGAGTAATCGCTTTGTGATGCTTGCCGACGGCATCAGTCAGCCGCAAACACGACGAGGAATTTCCTCAGTAGGTTCTTATGACAACCTTCACACGCAAGTTCGTGGCGTTAGCCGTATTTTTCGGCATGCTCACGATACCGGCATTTGCGCAGGTACGAGTTTGGCAAAGGACACTCCTCCTCCCCGCATATGAGGAAGGCCTTCCAGACCCGAACCCGCCATTCGACCAACTGGCTACAACTCGCTTCAACTATCCGTACACGTTGCGCACGAACCTCACGGATCGACGATCCGACCACCAGTGGCGGGCCGTCTTCATTGAAAACGAGTATTTGAAATGCTCCATTCTGCCGGATCTCGGCGGTCATCTTTACACGTGCATCGACAAGATCAACGGCCGTTCGATGTTTTATGCCAACCCGTCGATCAAGAAAGCGGCTATCGGATATCGCGGAGCTTGGGCGGCGTTCGGGGTGGAGTACAACTTCCCAGTGTCGCACAATTGGATGTCGCTTTCTCCGATCGATTTTGCTTTCACCAAAAATGCAGACGGTAGCGCCTCGGTCACGGTGGGGAATGTAGACCGCGTATACGGGATGCAGTGGAGCGTAGAGATGGTGCTGCGTCCTAAGTCAACTGTGTTGGAGCAGCGCGTCACACTCAACAACCGCAGCGATGTCCGCCACCGCTTCTACTGGTGGAGCAATGCAGGGGTCGAGGTCTGGGACGATTCACAGATTCAATATCCGATGCGCTTTACGGCGAGTCACGGATTTACGGAAGTGCAACCGTGGCCGGTGGACTCCAGCGGGCGCGATTTGAGCATTGTTCGTAACCAGACATCTGGGCCGGTGTCCTTGTTCGTACACGAAAGCAGAGAACCCTACATGGGTGTGTGGAATCCACATACCAATTCGGGTGCAGTTCACTTCGCAAATTTTGACGAACTGCCGGCCAAGAAGGCATGGTCATGGGGTGCGGACGCCGACGGACTCGACTGGAGGAAAGCTCTTTCCGATAACAACAGCGCCTACGTGGAAGTGCAAGGCGGCCTCTTTCGCAATCAAGAAACCTACGCGTTTCTTCAGCCGCGACAGACCATTCACTTTTCTGAGTACTGGATGCCGGTGCGTGACATCGGTGGGATCACCCGCGCAAATTTGGCCGGCGTTTTGGCTCTGAAAAGGCAAGGACGCGCCTTGGTCCTTGGTTTCAACGCGAACCAGCCGCTTACCGCTGCGACGATTTCGGTTTCGGATGGTAGTACCCAGGTTTGGAGCGGGCGCACCGATCTGGCTCCCGAACATACCTGGTCCCATGAAATACCGGTTCCTGACTCGGATCGGAAATATACGATCGTTGTTCGTGATCAATCCGGCAAAGTCTTAATGCAGCAAACCGAAGGCGAGTATGACTGGACGCCGGCTTCGGATGTCAAAATCGGGCCACAACCCTCATATCGAGTTCCTCAGCCGACTACTCGCAGCGAAGACGATTGGATTCAACTCGGCGAAACGCAAGAACTCAACGGCAAGCTTCTGTTTGCGCTGCAGACTTATGCGGAGCTGCTGAAGAAAAATCCCGCCAGCTACGCAGCTCTGAAGCACGCGGGTAGGCTCTCAGCGACACTGTTGCATTACGAGGACGCGGTCACAATGCTCGAGCCGGTGCTGAGTCGCAATACGACCGATGCCGAGGCCGCATATTACCTGGGTATCTCGTATGACGGACTCGAACTTTCTAAAAAAGCACGCAATGCTTTCGAAATTGCGTATCGTACGCCGCAATGGCGGGCTGCGGCCGCGATGCGATTGGCCGAGCTTTCGTCGCGAGAGAAAAACTTGGAGCAGGCAAACTTTTATCTGACGAATGCGATGCAGTCGGCCCCCGACGATGCTCGCGGGGCAGAGGAGTTGGTCGCAATCCATCACGCTTTAAGCGGAGAGCGGGATGCCGGCGGGGCGGCGCGGGACTCGCTGCTGCGGTTCCCACTGAGTGACTTTCTTAGGAATGAAGCCGGAACTGCTGATCCGCAGCATCTCGCAAATGACGTTAGCCGGATTCTGAATATCGCAGCCGAATACCTGCGCTTAGGACTTTATCAGCCGGCACTGGATGTTCTCTCCCGTCCGTACCTTGATCCGGTTGCGGATGAGAGTGAGCCAGGCGCAACCTCGCCTGCTCGTAATCCAATGCTCGCTTACTATCGCGCGTACTGCCGGATGAGAACGGGTCAGTCGGGCACCGAGGACGATCATCTCGCTGCATCCCTACCTACGGACTACATTTTCCCGAGCGGCGCTCAGGATCTGATCGTGTTGCGAGCGGCAGTCAAGGCAAATGCCGCCGATGCCAATGCCCACTACCTCCTCGGCACCCTCTACTTCTCGCGCGGACTCACGGACGAAGGTCTTTCAGAGTGGGAGCAAGCGCGAAAGTTGAATCCCAAGATCCTTGTTCTCGATGCCAGCCTCGGACTAGCGCTGCTGCATGTGAAGCACGACCCCGAAGCCGCGCTCGAAGCCTTTCGCGAAGGCATTCACAGTGATCAGCGGAATGAGGTGGTCTATCTCGGAGCTGACCAGTCGCTCAGTATCCTAAGAAGGCCCGGCAAGGAGCGCGTAGAGGCACTCGAACTCTATCCCGACCTGGCACAAATGCCCACTCAACTTGTTTTTGAACTAGCTCTGAACCTGGCCGAATCAGGTGATTTCGACCGCGCTACCGCGCTCTTTCGCAATCGATTCTTCCCTCGCGAGGAAGGCGGAACAAATGTGCGGCAGGTATGGGTGGAACTCCAATTGCAGCGTGCTCTCGATCAGGCTAAGAATAAACATTGTGAAGAAGCGATCAGGATTGCAAATACCATGGGTTCTCCGGTTCAAGACATGGCCTTCACAAACGATGGCCTGCAGCCATTTCTTGATTCTGCCCGCACGAAATATTTGCTTGGGGAAATGTATTCGCAATGCGGAAGACCTGAAGAGGCTCGACAGAATTTCGCAAGTGCGGCAGCGAAGTCCAACGCAGGCGAAATTATTTGGGCGTGGTTTGCCGCCAGGCAGTTGCCCGCATTTGACCAGAGTCAGTGGACTGTCCGGCTCGAATCGGCGCTGGAACAAGAGACTGCGATGTCGGAAACCAGCGACCTCTCGGGTTTGTCGGCTTACAGCCGTGCAATGCTCTATCGTGCGCTCGGCCGCGAGCACGAGGCGGAGGAGGGCTTCCGCCAAGTTTTTCTATTACCTGACAACTTGCTCTCTTACCACCTAACCCGAGAAGCGTTGACTACACAATAAGAACTTCCACAACCTTCTTGCAACGGGCTATCCCGCCTTCGACGATAAATCCGTAATGTCGTTGGGGCACCAGACCTGAATAACAGCTAACCCCGGCTGCATCCTGACGTCCAAGACACAGTTGCCTAATTTGGGGCGCGCGCGCAACACCGGAGCTGCGTGACGCCAGGAGAAAGTGTGCTTCGAAAGTGGCGTCGAATCCTGCCAGGTTGCGCGGTAATTGCGCTTTCATTCACCGTAGCAAGTTTCGGTCAGGCGGCCGACGGTACCCCGCCTTCTGGGATTACCATCCCCGGGGCCACAACTCCCGCCACGATCCCGGGCATTCCCACAATTAAGATTCCCCGCGTTACGCAGGCGCCGAAGCTGGAAGATTTCGAAGGCATGGTTCCGAATGGCGCCGCAACACAGCTGCAAAGGGTTACAAATTTCATTCAGAACCAGCCTGCGGATGGAAAGCCAGCCACTGAACGGACCGAAGGCTATGTGGGATACGACGACACCAATCTGTACGTCGTCATGGTCTGTTGGGACGATAAGCACGTAGGCGTGCGCGCGAGTTTGACCCGGCGGGAACCGTCCACACCGTTTGATTCCGACGACTACATCGAGTTCACGCTCGACACGTTTCGAGATCAGCGCCACGCATTCCTGTTTGACGTAAATCCGCGCGGCGTTCAGGCGGACGCGCTGTATACCGAAGGCGAGGGCAGGGATTACTCCTGGGATACGCTGTGGTACTCGCGCGCCAAGGTAAGCAAGGACGGGTACGTAATCTGGACGGCGATTCCGTTTCGGAGCCTGCGTTTTCATCCCAGTGGCGAGAATCACTGGGGAATCATGTTGACCCGCTACATCGCGCAGAACAATGAATTCGACAACTGGCCGGAGTTGTCGCCCCGGCTATCTGGCCGACTGAATCAGGAAGCCACTGCGACAGGTTTTGACAACATCTCCCCTAGCCGGAACATGCAGTTCATTCCTTATGTGGAGTCGCGAACATTCCGCGGCCTCGATACCCGCGATCCGGCGCAGCCACGATTCGATTCGGCGAATTTTCGCGGAAAGGCAGGACTGGATTCGAAGTTTGTTTTTCATGACAGCCTGGTGTTGGATGCGACCGTAAATCCGGATTTCGCGCAGGTGGAGTCGGATGAGCCGCAGAACACGATCAACCAGAGATTCGAAGTTTTCTTTCCGGAGAAGCGGCCATTCTTCATGGAAAACTCGAATTTCTTCGAAGCGTCACTGATTGGCTTTGGATCGCTGCAACCACGTCTGGTCTTCACCCGGCGCATCGCTGATCCGACGTTTGGGGTGCGGCTGACTGGTAAGCAAGGCCCCTGGAACATGGGCTTTCTTGTAGCGGATGACCGGTCGCCGGGGTTGATCGTTCCTGATAATGATCCGGCGCACGGACAGCGGGCTTACTTTGCCATTGGAAGAGTCAGTCATGATCTAGGTGAACAGTCCAGCATCGGCGCTATGTTCACGGACCGTGAATTTATGGGGCAGTTCAATCGGGTCGGCGGTCTCGATGGCACGTTTAAGTTAAATAAGAATTGGGATGCCAGTTATCGCGGATACATGAGCTCGACGCGCGACACAGTCGGTTATTCGTTTGGACAGAACCACGACGCGGTCCTGGTCGGCTCGGGACGCCGCTTCGCATTCAACCTGGAATATCTGGACATTACGCCGAAATTCCTAACTGAGACAGGGTTTGTTCCGCGCGTGGACCAACGTGCAATCAATCAATACTGGCACTTCTACTGGCGGCTGGAAGGGAAGTACCTGGTGTTTCATGGGCCCGAGGAAAACGCCACCCAAATGTGGGACCACCACAATCAGACGGTGCAACAAGTAGCCAGCGCCGATTACGTATTTGGTTTCCAGCGGAGCATTATTCTCGCCCCTATTATTGTCTATCAGGCGGACACGCTTCGGCCGATAGATTTTTTTGGGCTTCCGAATAATCGTGAGTTTGCGCAGACCGGCGGCGGACTCGTATTTAAAGGGAGTCCGTGGCGTGTGTTTAGCTGGAACACGCGGATTTTCCGCCAAGGCACAGTCGTCGTGGTACCGTCCGCGGGACAACTTCCGTACACCGGCGATGAAACCGCTATTTTCCAAACCATCGGCATCAAGCCAATCAACCGGCTACAAATAGATAACACTTATATTTTGGACCGGGTGGACAATGGTTTGGCGCATCACGCGGTGTTCAATAACCACATCGTGCGCTCGAAGTGGAACTACCAGTTCACGCCTGAGTTCTCGTTGCGGTTCATCGCGCAGTACAACGGATTGCTGGCAAATCCGAGGTTCTCTTCTTTGCAGACCACGAAGAACATGAACTTCGATGTTCTGTTCACGTACTTGCTGCATCCGGGCACGGCGGTTTACGTCGGATATAACTCGAACCTGGAGAATGTTGATCCGAGTCTCTGTGTACATCTGCCGGGATCTGAGCAGTGTGATCCGAATGGCCCGGGACTGCTACGCTCTCCCTATCGGCTAACCAATGACGGCCGGCAGTTGTTTATCAAAATCAGCTATCTATTCCGGAGGTAGCCAGCGGCGTTAAACTGCGGACCAGCCACAGGGAGCAGAATTAGACGCGAATCTTCCTATAGCTTATTTTTTCGCTTCAAAAAAAATCAGCTCGGAGCTTTGCGGATTCGGCAACGTGACCTTCAAACCAGTTGTGAGCAGTTCCCTACCGGTGACACTACGATCGTGCGAACTGTGATCATGGAAATGCAGCTGGTATGCCGCAGTCGCAGCGAGTCCCTTCAGCTCAAAGTTGTGGGTTGATTCCGATTTTGCAGATCCGCGAAAAACATATACGACGCCGTGTGAGCTTTTCGGATCGAAGTACTCGATCGCGTCCCAACGAATTCCATCGGGGCGCAAAGAGATGTGATAGAGATCGGCATCGCGGATCAACGGCCGCAAGTCTTTTTTGTATAGCTGAAATTCATCTTTAGCGAGTGCATGTTGTTCTGAGGTCCAAGAGGTTGTATCCATCATGACTGCCAGCCAGCCCATCATTCCACTGCGCAACATATAGAGAAAATTCTCTGGCCGCGGCGCCGGCCACTTCTCAACGTAATTCTCGAGCATCGCGCTGGGTAGGACATGGCTCGCGTCGTAAAAAGCCCGCCGGTTCGAGAGTGGATCGTAGGTATCGGTGACTGAAAAATAGTCAGCGTGCGCAGCACTGCCAAAGTCCACCATGCGTCCGCCGTCATCGCAGACTTCCAATAGAAGCCCGGGATGGTCCTTTCTCAATTTCGAATAAATATCGTAATAAGCACGAACTGCGTGATAGCTGACGTCGGTCGAATTTGAACTATCAACAAAATAGGAGCCCCAGGCTTTGTAGATGCACTTGTTCCAGTTATCTGGTGGCGCGTGAGGATGGTCGGTTCGGTCGCAGCCTTGAGTGACCAGGTAGCCGTCATGTTCCAGCATGTCGAGGTGGTAGTCATCGACGATGCGCTCGACTTCGCGCTGGGCCCATTCCTTGGCTGCGGGTACGCCAAGATCAATGGTCTGACCTTTGAAGTCCTCCGGTTTCCAATCGGGCGGAAGGTCGGTCACCATCCAGTCGCGTACTTTGGGATCGCGGGCATTCAAGGCTCCCGGTTCGGTGCCAAATGCAGCCTGCGTCCAGTCGACCCATAGACCAAACTTCATTCCGTGCTGATGAGCGTCGTCAGCAACAACCACGAGTCCATTGGGAAACTTGTTTGCATTGGGGTACCAGTCTCCAACGCCGCGGAACCAGCCCGCGTCCAAATGGAACATCTCGAGGCCGAGCTCTGACGCGTCTCGGATCATGTCGCGCGCGATGGATTCACTCACGTTCATTCCGCCCCCCCAACTGTTATTCACGAGCAGCGGATACTTAGGGTTGTCCCAAGTCAGCGGATTTCCAAGCACCGTGCGAACCCAGCGCCGAAGCACGTTGCCGGTTGCATCCGGTCCTCCCTTCGAGGCTCCCAGAAAAACAATCGGGGTATCGAAACTGTCGCCGGGTTCCAGACGAGTGCGAAATGGCTCGGGGTCGGAGTTCAATCCAGCACTTCCTTTGAGTGATTCGGTTGATCGCTCGATGGCCAATTGTGTGCGCCCGCTAAATTCGATCCCGATGTACCACCCGTCCTTCGAGTCCCCGCTTTTTTCGAGAAGAAACCACGGAATAATTTCACGAGGTTCGTCTGCTTTGGGATGCGCATACGTACTCGATGTTCCCCTCCATTTGTAGCCGCCGGGCACTGCCACCAGATGAGTACCCACCTCTGAGGGAGTGTTTGCCCCTTTTTCTATGTAGATCTGTTCCAGGCCGACATCCGGTTTAAGTGACCAATTGAATTGAATGCTGTCTTGAAGCGGAAGCCACAATTCGCGATCACTAAGATTCTCGATATGAATCTGGTGCTCCACAGGACCGAAAGCTGCTCGCGATTGCCACTCCCAGCTCAGCCGGAGCCTGGGCGATTCACTTTCATATACGAACGTAACTCGGTGGGCTTCGATGCGACTGGCGCCTTTGTTGAATTGCCAATTAACGGCAGTCTCCTGGCCATCTATTTCGACCGAGTTAATCAGTTGTTCCGCCAAACCGTTATGCCAAGCTGGACGCAGTGGGGAAGAAATTGTCAGGAGCTGTGGCGCCTTCGATCCCGCCTGCAGCTGGATTGTGGTATCGGCAGTCTGCAATGGCACGGTTGTCTGTGCCGCCAGCAGCTCGGCACTGCACAATAGCCAAACAACGCAGCATGCAGCCAAAGGTCGAAGCATAATAATGGGGTCCTCTGTGTAAGTTGCCGCGGGGTATTTTTGCGGAATCCCGGCAAACGTTTTTTCCGCCAAATCAAAGAGTTCGTTCATGGCGTCAGCGTGTACTTACTCCGCAACTGGATGTTGTCCGAAGAACCGCCGACGAGAATCGTGAAGTCACCGGGCTCAGCACTCCAGGCTTTTTTCTTGACGTCGTAAAAGGAGAACGCTCTACGATCGAGCGTCAAAGTTACGCGTTTCGTCTCGCCCGGGCCCAGGTTTATTTTTGCGAATCCCTTCAACTCTTTAACAGGGCGCGGAACTGAGGCGTGAGAGTCGCCAATATACAATTCCGCGATTTCCGCTGCTGCACGCTTACCCGTGTTCTTCACATCGAATGAGACGGAAACAGGCCCACGCAAGGTTCCCGTCTGCGGCGTCACCGAAAGATTGCTGTATGCGAATGTCGTGTAGCTCAGGCCGTATCCGAATGCAAATAACGGTTTGGTTTCCGAACGATCGAAGTGGCGGTAGCCGAGGAAAACGCCTTCCGAATACGAAACCCGATTTTCGCCTGTTTTTGGGTAGTAGCTATGAAACGTTGGATTATCTTCCCAGCGTCGCTCAAAAGATGCAGGCAGTTTGCCGGAAGGGCTGTAATCGCCAAAAAGGATTTGAGCCAACGCTGTCCCGCCTTCCTGACCCGGATACCAAGCGTCTAGAACGACGGGAACATTGTCAATCCACCGAGTCATGTCCACGTTTCCGCCAGCGGTGAGCACGACGATGGTGTTCTTGTTGACAGCGCTGATCTGCTGGATGAGCTCGTCTTGTCCACCCGGAAGCTGAAACGTGCGGTCGGAACCTTCGCTTTCGGTTTTAGGATCGAAGCCAACACAGATGATGACAGCATCAGCTTTCGCGGCCAAAGGCTTGGTTTCGCGACCCATATACTCCTCGGCTCGAGTCACGCCGAAACCAACAATGGCGCTGCCTACGTCCTCAAAATATTCAAGCCTTATCTTGTATGCCTTGCCGGCTTCCAGATGTTTGGCGTAAGAATCCACGGTCTGTGAGTGCGGTAACCAGTCATCGATTCCGAGTACATCATCGACGTAGAGTCGAACTCCATCGTCCGCCGAGGTAAAGAACGTGTAGTCGCCGGCCGTCTTCGGCACAAAATAACCTGTCCAGCGAATCGAGAAATGATCGATAGGCTGGCCTTGGGAAAAGCTGCCCTCCCCGAAATCGAAGTGAACATGCTTGTCGGTGCGAGCCAGAGCTGGACTGCCCGTCAGATCCTGAGTGCTGAAATATTCGCCCTTGAGTCCGCTCTCGCCTCCGGGCGCAGTAACGAATTCGGAGTTCTCAAAAACTTCGTCCAGAGGAGGAGTATCAACCGCATATAAAACTTTCGCCTTTGTACCAAGACGATTGCTGATCCCTTCCAAATAGCTGACGGCGTTGAACGGCTTAGTTTCTGCGCTGCCGCCACCGCTGACCACGGCCGGGTATGCTTCTGGTCCAATAACAGCTATGGTTTTCGTTTTGTCGGAGTTCAGCGGAAGAAGACTATTTGAATTTTTCAAAAGCACCATGCCGCTCCTAGCCTCCTCGAGAGCTACGTTCCTTCCTTCCTGACTCAAGGTTGGAATATCCCTATCTTCCTGCTGCTGGTCAAAGAAACCGAACTCGATCGCCTTTCGCAGAATTCGTCTTACTTTGTCATCCAGTGTCGCGGTTGTGACTCTGCCATCTTTCAGGGCTCGGAGCAGCGTGTCCCGATTCATAAAACTTGGAGAGGGCATTTCAAGATCGAGACCTCCGTTAAAGGCCGCAATTCCGTCATGCGTCGCGCCCCAATCTGACATGAGAATTCCATCGAATCCCCACTCCTTCTTCAAAATGTCATTATTGAGATGATTGTTCGCCGTCATGTAAGTGCCATTCACGAGGTTGTAGGCGTCCATAACGGCCCCGACCTTTCCTTCTTTCACCGAGGCCTCAAATGCAGGCAGGTAGATTTCGCGCAACGTCCTTTCATCGATATCGGAGCTAAGAGTCATGCGTGCGAATTCCGAGTTGTTACCAGCAAAGTGCTTTGCCGTCGCTATGACGCGTTGTTCCTGAATGCCGTTGATCACCGAGACTGCCATTCTCGACGCCAGGAAGGGATCCTCACCGAAGTATTCAAAGTTGCGGCCATTCATCGGAGCGCGATAGATATTCATTCCAGGGCCAAGAATAAAATGGACTCCGCGGGCGCGTGCGTCTTTGCCCATGGAGGCTCCAACTCGGTGCGCAAGTTCGCGATCCCATGAGGCCGCAAGAGCAATTCCGGCGGGATATGCGGTGGTCAGGCCGTAATCGTGAACACCCATGGGGCCGTCGGACATTTTAAGGGCGGGAATCCCAAGTCGCGGAATCGGACGCGTGTAAAAGTCATTGATGCCACCAATGATCTCGATCTTCTCGTCCTGCGTCATCTGATTAAGGATTGAATCAACACGTTTCTCTATGTCGGCCTTAGACAACGTGACTTGCGCAATCCCACATTGCGCAGCAAAGAGAAGGACGACCGCTACGGCTAAACGCCGCTTGTTCATATCAGATCGCTCCATAAAAAACCTAAAGAGTAATGACGTCCGTTCGGATGCTATCAGCCCAGGCAAGGGGAAGTGGTGCAAAAAGCTTGGTTAGGACATCATGTGATCCCAATTAACGTCCGGTCATCAAGGTCAATTTCGTGAAAGCCATTAGAGCAGCAATGATTTATTTCCGATATCTATCCGAAAGAAGTAGGTCGAGTTTGACACTGGAAACAGAGTGCTGGTTTACTGCATCGGGCAAATCCATATACCCGAATGTCTACGCGCAGGAAATTTCTAACCGGTTCAGCGGGAGCAACTGCGGGCGCACTTGTTGCTCCCAAACTTCGAGCGGCGGCGACGACAACGCAGGTGTGCAATACCGAAATAATCAGCCTCTGCGGGGAATGGCTATTTCGTCTTGACCCCGAGAATCGAGGCGCGAAGGAAAATTGGCATGGCGCGAGCGTTCCAGGTGAAGGTTGGCGAGCAGTCATTGTGCCTCATACCTGGCAGGTGGAAGCTCCGCTGGCTGACTATCGTGGAATCGCTTGGTATTGGCGTTCATGTGACATTCCGATCCGATGGCAAGGGCGCGCCGTGCGGGTAGAGTTTGAGGCCGTCTTCCACACGGCGACAGTGTGGGTAAATGGTCAACTCGTCGGAGAACATGCGCGTAAGGGCTACACCGCCTTCACTCTTGATATTACGAACGCGCTGCAGGGCGGAAAGGCTAACAGTATTGCCGTCCGCGTGGACAACGCTTTTAACCGACACATGTTGCCGCGTGGAGATTCAAGCGACTGGGCGAATGATGGGGGGATTTTTCGTCCGGTACAACTTTTGATTACGCCAAAGACCTTTGTCGAACGCGTGGAGGTAAATGCGGTGCCCGATCTTGCGAGCGGGCAGGCCAAGGTTACCGTCAGCGCATATATTCGCAATACGGGATCAGAATCGTGGAGTGGAGTGGCGGCCTTCCACATTGCGGACGACGAAAATTCCCTGAGCGTACTAGCGGACTCGCCAAACAAAGGTTTTTCCGTTGGCGCAAATGCAGTCGAAAAGCTCATTTTCGCAATTACTTTGCCGCAGCCTAAGCTTTGGCACTTTGATCATCCCAATCTGTACTACCTCGAGTTTTCGATTTCAGGAGATCGCGATGTACACCGCTTCACCACCAACTTTGGGGTCCGCAAGTTAGAAGTTAAGAATGGCGCATTCTATTTAAATGGCGAGCGCGTTCGGCTTATGGGGGTGGAACGCATGGCCGGCAGCAATCCAGAGTTCGGCATGGCGGAACCGGCAGAATGGATTACGCACGATCATGCGGACATGAAGCATTTGAACTGCGTGTTTACGCGTGTCCACTGGCCCCAGGACAAGCGAGTTCTTGATTACTGTGACCGACACGGCATCCTCATGCAAACCGAAGTCCCAGCTTGGGGAGGAGCGACCTTCGATGGAATGACGAACCATCCTGATGCGGACATAATGGAAAACGGGCTGGAGCAGTTGCGCGAGATGATTGCGCGTGACCGGAATCATCCATCGGTTGTGGTGTGGGGCCTGGGCAACGAGATTTCAGGACAAAATCCTCCGGCTTACCAGTTCGCCAAGCGGATGTTGGAAGAGGCCAAGCGGCTGGATCCGGGCCGTCTCTGCTCCTACGCTTCAAACTCGTTGGGTTCGACTCCGCAGCGCGACGTCGCTGGGTTGATGGATATTATTGAGACAAACGAATATTACGGGAGCTGGGCCCCAGGAACCTCAGATGACGTAGCGCGTCACTTAGATGAAATTCACGCGGCATTTCCAGGTAAGCCCATAGTAATTTCCGAGTATGGATACTGTGCTTGCACACCAGACCGACCGGAGGGTGATCAGCAAAGGACGGAGATATTGCACTCGCATGACATTGCAATCCGGTCGAAGGAGTTCGTCAGTGGCGCAATTTTCTTCTGCTACAACGATTACCGTACCCATGTTGGCGATCGCGGGGTCGGTCCTTTGCGGCAGCGCGCACACGGTGTGGTCGACGTCTATGGCGCGCACAAAGCGTCTTATGAACTTCTGCGGCGAGAATCGAGCCCAGTTGAATCGGTTAAGGTGGAGCACCAACTGAACAAATTCGAAGTGCTGATCAGAACGCGGGGTGATCTTCCGATGTACACGTTGCGCGGCTACAAGCTGCGAGGTTTGTTCTTTGGACAAGGTAACATTCCAATCGAGCAACAAGAAGTGGCTCTGCCAGAGACCGCGCCTGGCAGCGAGGTGAAATTGGAATTGCTATTTACTCAGTCCGAGCCGCCGACTCACATCCAGATTGATGTGCTGCGCCCAACAGATTTTTCGACGTTCTCGTTAGATTGGAAACCTTAGGATTTGTACCCTACGACTAGAACTCTTAGTTTTGAAGCAGCGGCAGTTCGAAGCGAAAACAACTTTAATAATTCCACGATCCCAAAGCTGGAGCATTCTTTTCGAATCTATGCGAACTCTCATTGCTATCACCCTTCTTTTGCTTGCGACGCTTGCTGCAGGGCAAACCCCGCGGCAACTCAATGTCATGCCGATGCCATCCAGCGTGCAACTCGGCACGGGACAGTTGCTGATCAACCAATCCTTCTCGGTTGCAATTTCAGGTTACCTGGACGGCACACTGGAACGCGGCGTACAACGATTTATCGCTGAGGTCTCCCAGCAAACGGGAATGCGACTCAAGCCAACAGCCGCGCAAGACAGCGGTGCCACTCTTGTCGTACACGCCGAACATGGAAGCGAGGCAGTGGAAAAACTTGGCGAGGATGAGTCTTACGAACTCGCCATAAGCGACTCTGGCGCGAAACTCACGGCTCAAAATCCGCTGGGCATTCTGCACGGCCTCCAAACATTGTTGCAGTTGGTCGAAACCGGCACGGACGGATTCTCAGTGCCAGTGATCACAATAAAGGATCAACCGCGGTTTGCTTGGCGCGGTCTGCTGATCGATGTTGGCCGCCATTTCATTCCGCTGGACATACTCAAACGCAACTTGGATGGAATGGCAGCGGTGAAGATGAATGTGCTGCACCTTCACTTGTCCGACAACGAAGGCTTCCGGGTGGAGAGCAAGCGCTTTCCGAAGCTGCACGAGATGGGCTCCGATGGCCTCTATTACACGCAAAGTGATATTCGTGACCTCGTGGCTTACGCGCGCGATCGCGGCATCCGGGTAATGCCTGAATTTGATATTCCGGCGCACAGCCGGTCATGGTTCGTTGGATATCCCGAACTGGCCAGTACTCCGGGCATTTACAAAATCGAGCCGGGTGGGGTTGACACGGTGATGGATCCCACGCAGGAGGGAACCTACAAGTTCTTAGACAAGTTCATCGCGGAGATGGCGAAGCTTTTCCCGGACGCCTATTTTCATATTGGCGGGGACGAAGTTAACGGTAAGCCGTGGGATGAGAATCCAAAAATCCAGGCCTTCATCCATTCTCACGGCATGAAAAACAATCAAGACCTGCAGGCATATTTCAATCAACGTCTGCAGAAAATGCTGACCAAGCACCACAAAATTATGGTGGGATGGGATGAGGTGTTGCGCCCTGATTTGCCAAAAAGCATTGTCGTGCAGTCGTGGCGCGGACAAGAATCGCTGGCCACGGCCGCGCAGCAAGGTTACAGCGGCCTACTTTCCTTCGGATATTATCTCGACCTGATGTGGCCGGCCGCGCGGCACTATGCCGTCGATCCCATGTCGGGTGCCGCTTCTACGCTCACCCCTGTGGAGAAGAGCCGCATCCTCGGAGGCGAGGCGTGCATGTGGGGGGAGTGGATTAGCCCCGAGAACCTCGATTCGCGAGTATGGCCGCGCACCGCTGCGATTGCCGAACGATTGTGGTCTCCTCAAGAAGTTCAGGAGGCAGGTTCAATGTACAGCCGGCTTAACGAGTTGAGTTGGCGGCTTGAGTGGCTGGGCCTGACACACAGATCGCATGAAGTCCCAATGTTGCACAGAATGGCGGGAGTTGACAACATTGCAGCGCTGCGCACACTAGCGGATGTGGTTGAACCAGTAAAGGACTACACGCGTTTCGAAAATGTAAAGACGGTGTGGGACTTCCGAGCTCCGTTAAATCGGCTCATCGATGACGCCAACCCGGAAAGCGAAACGGGACGGAAATTTCAGGACCTTGTGCAGAAGTATATTCAGAGCGGGTATCAGGACCGTGGGGCCGAAGCCGAAATCCGTACATCGCTTACGAGGTGGCGTGATAACGACGCGAAATTACATCCGGTTTTACAAGGATCTTTTCTGCTGCACGAGATTGCGCCACTCTCTGACGAACTGTCTAGCCTGGGAGCGGCGGGCTTAGCTGCACTGGACTATCTTGATAAATCCGACGTTCCGTCAGAATCGTGGCGAGTGCAGCAACTCGCGCAAACTGACACGGCAAAGACCCCCAAAGCCGACCTCTTGCTGGTAGTCGTTGAACCGGTGCGGAGGTTAGTAGAAGCAACCGCGCGGCAGACTGCGAAACCGTGACGTGCAACAAAGGATGAAGCAATGCTCAAGTATCGATCAGGATTAGCCGTGTCACGGCGTGGTTCGTGCACTTACGAAAGAGATCTTACTGTTTGCTCGACCAGGTCTGCTGTCGGCTTGTACGGATCGCCGGGAGCATCATATTCAATCGAGCAGTATCCTTTATACCCGTGCTGTTTGAGAATCCCAAACGTCCGCGCTAAGTCCACATGCACGGCCTTGCCCTGCTCATTTACTTCGCCATCCTTCACATGGCAGATCCCAAAGGCATGGGCAAACATCGCTTCAATGGCACGATACCCGAAGTGCTCGCCGTGGGCGGCCAATGAGTTGCCAAAATCCGGCAACGCGCGAAGCCAGGGGCTGTTCACCTTTTCGACGACTTGCACAATAAAAAATGGATCCTCGCTCACGGGATTATCGTTTTCCAAGTGCACCACAACATTCTTCTTCGAGGCGTAGTCAGCCACTTCCTGAAAAGTTTCAGCGGCACGGCTTACGTCCGGCTTCGACTGCTTCGGGCCCTCAATGTGGATGCGAATGCTGGGCGAGCCGAGCGCGGCTCCTACGTCCACCCAATGCTTGCTGAAAATCAGCGCGCGCCCCCGTTCGGCGGCGTCGCTCGAGTATTGACTGTCCTCGCCATCTACCGCGATATCTAACACCGCGGACCCGGGTTTGTCGACCGCAGCGCGGAGCTGCTCAAGATACGTCGGCTCGGTCGAGGGAAATACTTGGCTCCAAGGCTCGATCTTATGAATGTTAAATTTCTCGGCAACATGCGCCGCAAAGTCTTTCAGTTCGATTTGCTGCGCGGCAGGAATTGAACTCGGAGATTTGCCGTCCCAGCCCTTCCAGCCCACGATGAACTCGCGAAACGGATACGCCGCTACCGCCACTCGCTCCCGCGGGTCCGAAGGAAATTGGACCGAAGGGCTAGCGCTTGCCGCGCGCGCCAAGGCAGGCAAAAGGGTGGCCCCAGCCGCAGCGCCAGCGCACACTTCAACGAATTGCCTTCGGTTCATGGTGCTGATCGCGCGAATCTCACGAAGACTCGGCGAGACAGTGTTCAACTCTTGATGCTCTTCGAGGCCTCGTCCCAAGTGACCGGAGCCTTACGAAAATACGATTCATTCGCCATGTGGCAGGCCAGTGCGGCGTTATGACCGAACACCGCATCTTCGACCACTGGCTTGCGCGAACGCACGGCTTGGAAAAACGCCCACAGGTGCGGCTTCAGGTCATCGTAATCCGGACCACGGAAGCTCACAGATTCAGACATCGACTCTTGACCAATCTTGGGATCGTTTTCCGCGTGCCATTTCTTCTCGTACGCGGCACGCATTGCGTGTGGGAAACTGCCCGCGTAGTAGCTGGGGGCCGAATCTGTGCCCGATTGAGGCGTGAAGCTGAGACCGAATTCCGTGACTTCCAGAACGCCCTTTGATCCCTGGAAGCGGTAAGTCTCCGGCATTTCCGTACCCTGATTAAGCCGCATGTAAGCCGGCAGATCGCTGTAGTAGAAGAGGGTGGCATGGACGTCGGGCATGTTACGGCCGTCTTTCCAACGCCGGATTCCGCCAATCGCCATCGCTTGCCTCGGCGCTTCATTGATGCTCATCATGAACATCATTCCGCTGACCAAATGCACTAGAAGATCACCGGCCAAGCCCGTGCCGTATTCTCTCCAACAACGCCAGCGCGCAAACGTATACGGATCGAAAGGCTTCTTAGGCACCGTTCCCTGCCACGTGTCCCAATCGAGATTTTGAGGCGACAGGTCTGGGGGTGGCGGGTATTCCCACGCTCCGGTCGGATCGTTTCGACCTAACCATCCTTCGACCAACATCATGTCGCCAAGCATTCCTTGCGAGATCATCTCTTTGGCTTTGGCGCAAATTAAGGAACTGACTCGCTGCGAACCGATTTGCACGATGCGCCCGGTACGCTTGGTGGCTTCGACCATCGCGATGCCGTCGGCCGGACTGTGCGACATCGGCTTTTCACAGTAAATGTCCTTGCCTGCGGTTACGGCGTCTACCACGACCTGTTTGTGCCAGTGGTCGGGGACCGCTGCGACAATACAGTCGATGTCTTTGTTGGCCAGCAGTTCCTGATACCGGCGGGTTGCTGGAAGCGTCGGGTTGTTGGTGATTTCGCGTGCCAAAGTGTGGCGCCCATCGTAGAGGTCGCAAGCAGCCACACACTCAACCCCTGGAAGTTCTATAGACTGGGCCAACAGATTCGAACCCTGCATTCCGATTCCGAGCATCCCGAAGCGAACTCGATCGCTACCTGAAACAGCGTTAGCGGCTAGAAGTGGTTCCGGATTAAGAAGCAGAGTCTTGGCGCCAAGGGTCGCGCTCGCAGCGGCGGCGCTCATACCCAAAAACGTGCGACGAGAGTAGGTGCTGGATTTCATTTTCAACCACCTCCTGAGCTCTTAGGTTATATGTTTTCGCGACAGCGTTATTTCACCGCCGGCGTGATAACGATGTTTCGAAAAGCCACGTGTCCGTCTTCGCTGCCCTGTAAATAAATCGGACCCGGCAGTTCCTCGTGACTGTCAAGAGCGCCTCCGGTGATGCCCGGAATTTCCTGGTGATCAATAATGGTCTGACCATTCTGAACAACAGTGATCATTCGCCCTACCAGGGTGATGTCGAAAGTTTGCCACTCTCCGGCTTTTCGCGGCAGTTCTGGCGAAGGCGCAATAAATCCGTATACCCCGCCGGTATGGTGGCTAGGAGGTTCCTCGGCGGAATTGGTTTCAACCTGGAGTTCATAGCGCCCGCGCAAATAAATACCGCTATTGGATTTCTCGTCACACTTGAACTCAACGTGCAGCTTGAAATCCTCAAACTTGGAATTATTAATCAGCTCTGGCCCGTGCCCCGGGCTGATAAGCGTGCCCTCTGCGACCTTCCAGTCCGGGTGAAAGTTAGGTGTGTCGGGTCTCCAGCCAGCCAGGTCTTTGCCATTGAATAACGAAATCGGCTTACCCCACTTCGGGTCGCTGACTCGCTTTAAAGCCGGCGCTCTTCGTCCGCTCCACTGCCACGGAGTTCCGTCCGGTCCAGTCGTCGTCCCCGATAGAGTCTTACCAGTTAGTGCTCCCTCAAAGACCATGTCGTCCTTGCGATCCTCGTCTGCCTTGGGCGAAACAAATCTAAGGTGACCGGTCGTGACTGTGATCTCGGGAAGCGGACGGGCATGTCCCCAGCGACTGACCATCTGAGCTTTCAGCTCTCCATTTTCTTGCCGGATTTCTATCCATGAAGGGTATTCGCGGTCTGGAGCTTTTAAGGTCAAGTCCCACCGGCCGAGGAAAGGTTTCACCGCCGCGTCCGACACGGAAGAGGTGCTGGCCGATGAAGTAGGCTGCAAATATGCGTAGGTTAGGGCGAGGGAGCAAAATATTAGAGCGCGGAAGACTCTATGAGGCTGCATAATCGTTTTTTTGAACCGGTTTCAGAAATTGGCTCACGTCTTTTTTCCACATCACCGGCAGTTTGTCAAGGATGCCATTGTGACGGCGGACGGAAAACGCACGGTGCGATCAAACGCCCTACAATGTTTTGACTGACTTTACCCCACTGCCTGTTGGGAGGAGTTCATGCCACGCCGTTCCGTAACCCGCCGAAAGTTTTTGGAATCCGCAACGCTCTCGGTTGCAGGTGGAACCATCATTCCATCGAGATTGAAGTTCAATCTCTCACCAACAGCTACGCCACTCGCGGCACCTCTCGATGAGTTCGGCTATGACCAGATCGCACTGACCAGTGAACCGCACGAAGCACAATTGCAACACTGCGTTTCGGTTTTGATGGGACTCAATGAAGACAGTCTGCTGAGGCCGATGCGACAAATGGGCGGTCGATCCGCGCCTGGAGAGAATTTAGGGGGCTGGTACAACTACGAGCCGAATTATGACTATCACACATTCGATGCGGGATTCGCGCCCGGCGCGACCTTCGGACAATGGGTCTCAGCCCTGGCTCGCGCATTCGCTATCACCAAGTCAACGGAGATACACAAGAAAGTTCTTCGCTTAAACTGGCTCTACGCAGAATCCATCTCGGATGGTTTTTACGAAAAGAACCGGTTCCCTGCATACTGCTATGACAAGTTGGTCTGCGGCCTCATCGATTCGCACCGTTGGGCCGGCGATCCCGATGCATTCAACATCCTGCAGCGCACAACCGATACCGCGCTGCGGCATATGCCCGAACACGCGGTAGAACATGGACAAAGCTGGCGACCAGGAACCGATGAATCCTATACCTGGGATGAGTCTTACACGATTCCGGAAAACCTATTCATTGCGTACCAGCGCGGGGCCGGCGAAAGATACAGGCAACTTGGCGTGCGGTATCTAAACGATAAATTTTTCGCACCGCTCGCGGTTGGAGAAAATGTGTTCGCCGGCAGACATGCGTACAGTCATGTGAACTCTCTGTCCTCGGCGATGCAGGCTTACCTGACACTCGGAAGCGAAAAGCATTTGCGCGCTGCGAAGAATGGTTTTGACATGTTGGTAGCGCAGAGCTTTGTGACTGGAGGCTGGGGTCCAGATGAGCAGCTCCGTGCTCCAGGCAGCGCAGACGTAGCTGCCAGTTTGACCGGTACGCACTCCAGTTTTGAGACGCCGTGTGGTTCCTACGCTCATTTCAAGCTTACACGATATCTTTTGCGCGTCACCCGTGACTCGAAGTACGGCGACAGCATGGAACGAGTGATGTACAACACTGTTCTCGGAGCCAAGCCGCTCCAGCCGGACGGACACACCTTCTACTACTCCGACTACAACTTCGACGGACGTAAAGTCTATTCGGACCACCGCTGGCCATGCTGCTCGGGGACACTGCCACAGGTGGCCACGGACTATGGAATCAACACTTATTTTCGCGATGCCCAAGGCGTCTTTGTAAACCTCTACATACCTTCAAGCTTGCACTGGAAGCACAACGGCTCGGAGGTCACGCTCGTTCAGAAAACTTCGTACCCGAATGATGGGATGATTGAATTTGAATTCTCGCTTTCGAAGCCCACCGAACTTATCGCAAACTTTCGAATCCCGGCCTGGGCCGAAGGCGCTTCAATTTCCATCAACGGTAAACGCGTGACCACTCCGATTCTGCCCGGAAGTTTTGCAACGCTGCGTCGGGAGTGGAAGAATGGCGACCGTGTCGTGCTCGAACTACCAATGAGAATGCGTCTCGAAGCAGTTGATGCGCGAAACCCAGACACGGTAGCCCTGCTGAGAGGACCGTTAGTGTTGTTTCCGATTGCGCCCGCTTCGCGAAAAATCACCCGCCAGCAATTGCTTAAGGCAAGGGACACGGGCACTGGCAAATGGCAGGTTGAAACTGCTAGTACGCCGATGACGATGCTGCCTTTTACCGCGATCGATGACCAGCACTATTCCACATATTTGAAAGTCAGCGGATAAGATCGGACTGTGGGGCCATCAGAATCTCCGGTTAGCCAGTTCTGTTTCGAGGGCACTATGAAACGAATGTTTGTATCCGTACTGTTCTTCTTGAGTGTCGCGCTGCCCATTCCGACAAGAGCGCAAATTTACCGAGGCGCAGACAGCGCGCAACGGGCCCAGCACGCGGCCAAGAAAGATCAAAAGAGAGCAGCGAAGATCCAGCGGAAAGCCGCAAAGAAATATCGGAAGGCCCAACACAAGGCAGCAAAGAGGCAGAAACATCGCACTTAAATCTGGAAATGAATAGCCCTATGAACTTATGAGGTTCGGATCAGATCGTATCTAGAGCGTCATTTAACCAGACCTTCGTCTTTGTAGTTAATCGGAAGCGGCGCTCAAACCCATCGCCGGTCGATGCTCACTAATACTGGTCACTGGCGTGGGAGCGCTCTTCTGAGTTTTCCTGAGCCAGTCGGCCGCCGTCTTCTCAGCGTAGAGGAGTTGTTCCATTGTCATGGTCATGCTGAAGTTCTTGCTAATTCGCGAGATCTGCGCACTAGCGATCAAGCACCATTTATACGCCAGTAGTTTGTCTGTGGCATTGGACTGGCGAGTCCAGTAGAGCTGGGCCAGAATTAATTGTGCGATCGCCGAACCTTTCTCCGCAGATTGCTGACATTCAGTCAGCATAGAATCGTCAGAGAGGCTTCCGTCGGTACAGTTCTTTAATAGGCAGCTAAAAACAGACTGCGAGGTGCTTTCCTGGCTGAGAGTCATGAACAGAAGTTCGACACGGCTTGAAACTCCGAGTTTGTCGAAAATTCTAAACAGGTAATTCTTAACCGTATGCTGGCTCAAGCTCAACCGTTCAGCAATTTCGCGGTTAGTCATTCCTTCTGCCAGGCTCTGAACGATCTCTTTCTCTCGCTTTGAAAGCAAATTCAGGCCATTCGCGTCCACCGCATTCACGGTAGGTGCCGAGGCTAGAGCTTCCAAGGCTAGTGACATTTCGTGGCTATTGGCCCACACCTGCCCGTCATGCACGCATCGAATGCACTTGCTTAACTTGTCGACCGACTCAGACCGGCTGAAGACTCCTCTGGCCCCAGCCCGGAACGCATCCAGAACAAATTTAGGTTTGCATGAGTCCAGCAGCACTACTGCGCGAACATTTGGACGGGAGCCGCGCAGTTGGCGCAGTACCTCAAGACCGCGGCAGGTTTGCTCTTCGAGGTTGGCGCCAATCACGAGCACATCAATTGCGCAGTCCATCACGGTTTTCATCACAGCTTGCGCGGAATCCAGGCTGATCACGTCCAAAGCTCGATCGCGACGCAAGGCCTCAGCGAGCAATTGTGTGTGAATTGCGGAACCATCAAGAACCAATACTCGAATCTGTCGCTCTGCGGCCACTGCGCGTTCCATATCGTCTCCCCGAAACGAAATTCTCGTAACAAAGGCTCGAACGGTTTACATGTCCAGAAATAAGGACGGCCCGATTTCTACTTTGGCGTTCTAAACCGCGAGCATATTTTGGTGTTGCTTACTTGGGGGAGGTGGGTCGAAGGTGATGAAATCTACAGCACTTAGTGTATGGACTATACAGTGGTTACCGTAGTAACACAAGCATCAAAATCATTTCTTTCACTCTTACATCTGATTTGCAGCCCTGTGCAACCGTCTGCAACTCCCGGATCGCAAAGCTAGTTGAGCGGCCCACGCAGCACAATGGCACGAAAGTGGCCCCTGTAGCCCAAAGCGGCTATTCCATCGCTCTCGCTTTTCAACGAGTTACAAGGTCCGGGATTTCGCGACGGAGACCCCTTCGAAGTCTGGCACTTTGCCCTTCCACACCCCGGCCTTTCATCTCTGTAGCTAGAGAACTGCTACTCCGGCGCGAGTTACCGGATAAGCGCGTCGTTCGACTCTGGCGCGCCTGAGAAAACCTCCAACGAGAGCTTGTACCTCTTGCAGCGAACTGCACTCGCCTCTAATCTCCGTTCATCGCCAGCAACAAACTCTTCGGAGTCCATCCCCCTTGCTCGGTGATTTAGAAGGTTTGCCGGACTGCTTAATCGCATCCGTCTCCTAAAATTTCCCGTGGTTCTTGCCATCGCGGCATTCGGGCGAAATTCTGCACTTTTAAGGGTCAAGCAGGCGCTGTGACCCAGAGGGCGAAGCTATGAGCACACTTACTCAATCCTGGCAAAGCGCGGCTGCGACCCTGATAACTGCAGCCGAGGAGCAAAACTGGTACGCACTGCTCACCCGCGCTCGTCACGAAAGAGTTGTGGCTCAGCGGCTTGGCGAGGTAGGAGTTACATCCTTCCTCCCCACAGTTACGCAGGAACGCAAGTGGAGCGATCGCAAAAAGCTGGTTGAGTTTCCCCTCTTTAGTTGCTACGTCTTCGCAAAGTTGTGTCCAACGAATGAAGGACGTCTGAAGGCACTGCGAATCGATGGCGTGTATAGCCTAGTCGGAACTCGCGGAGAAGGCACCACGATCCCTGACGACCAGATTGAAGCGGTCCGTAGAATCACCGAGGAACAATTCGCGTGGCACTCTCATCCTTTTCTCAAAATTGGGCAGCGTGTACGCATCCGTAGCGGCGCGTTGGATGGAGTCGAAGGCATTCTCGTCGCCCGCAGCGGTGAGTCCACTTTGGTCGTGTCCGTCGATGCAATTCAAAGATCATTGTCCGTACGCATCGAGGGATACGACGTCGAACCGGTCTAACCGACTTTCCATTGTTTGCTTCAAAAACTGGTAATCACGTGAGAGAAAACGCGACTGCAACCGTTCGTCTGCTGGTTGTGAGTAGGGAGCCTGCGGTGCTCCGGCCTCTATGGTCAGTTGGCGAGTCCAATTCATGGCACCTGGAGACCGCGGGTAGCGGTTGGGAAGCGCTGGAGCGCATTCAGTCCGGCGCTGTACCCGACTTGCTCTTACTCGATTTACCGCGTGGCGACGCCGACACTTTGCACGTCCTGCGGTGGGTGCGCCGGTTACGTCCTGAGCTTCCGATTATTTTGCTTTCATATGCAGAGGATGCCTCCCGCGAAAAAGAAGCAGTCCGGCTTGGCGCTCAGGATTTCCTGGTTCGGCCATTCGACGAACATCAACTGGAAACCGCCATTCGACGCCATCTTGCTTCTCTGCGCGATCTCGCTGTTGGCGATTGCGCCAGTGAAGACGTGGAGGAGCTTGGCGAAGATGCGTTCTTTGTTGGCGTCAGCCCAGTAATGCAGAAGCTTCGTGCCCAAGCCGAGTTGCTGTCTCAGGCTGATGTGCCCGTCCTTATCGTTGGTGAGTCCGGAGCCGGCCGGGAAACTACCGCGCGGCTGATTCACAAGCTGTCCGTCCGCTCCGGCTTCAGGTTCCTCAAAGTAAATTGTGCAGCTTTGCCCGGCGACCTTCTTGAGAAGGAACTGTTCGGCTACGGGGGGCGCCTAGCCAACAGAGGCGAACCTTCGGTTGTCGGGAAGCTGGAACTCTGCGAGAAAGGAACTATCTTCCTCGATGAAATCGTCGAGATGCCACTCAGCCTCCAGGAAAAATTGCTCCAGGTGCTCCAGGAGAAGCAGTTCCTTAAGCCGGGGACGGCCAACTACATCGACGTTGATGTGCGAGTGGTTGTCTCCAGCGACGTCAACATCGAGCGCGCGCCATCGGAAAATAAGCTTCGTGAAGACCTTTACTACCGGCTGAGCGCGTTTACGGTTCATGTGCCGGCATTGCGCCAGCGCCGGGACGAGATTCATATCCTGCTGCAACACTTTATGCATAAACTGGCCAGACATTACGGCCTTCCGGCACGTGATTTCTCGCCCGCGGTGCTGACTGAGTGTCAACAATACTCATGGCCTGGCAACGTTAGTGAACTCGAGAATTTTGTGAAGCGTTACCTGATGGTTGGTGACGAAGAATTCAATTTGTCAGGCTCCGGCGAACACGGATCCGCTGGAAACGTTTCAACGCGCGCAACTTCAAGCAATGGGATGGGGAAGGCGAGAGCTGAGTACGAGGGATCCAGCAAGTCGCTGAAGTCCTTGATACGCGATGTGAAATCTCAGGCGGAACGAAACGCCATTGCTGCCGCGCTCGAAAGGACCGGATGGAACCGTAAGGCTGCGGCGCGCTTGCTGAAGGTCAGCTACCGGACCATGTTGTACAAGATCGAGCAATACCGGATGAGTTCCTCCGATCCTTTCTCCCTTCCGTTCGTAAGCGGGAACGGGCTCAAAGGAAATGGTCATCCGCTCAAAGACAAAGCCAACTAACCGGAAACCAGTCGTAAGGCGGCCGAACGATTTAGGAGTACCTATGCGATCTAATCTTAGAAGCGTCCTCAAACAAACGATCCTCGCCATGAGCGTAATGTCTTCTGGGTGGGTGTGGGCTCAAAATGCACTGCCGACGAGTGCGAAAACTGAAGCTCCGGTAACCGTCGCCTCACTTGCTCAGGTCGTCGAGGCTCCGGTCAGCAAGCCGCATGATGACAGTTTTGTGATCGGGGCCAACGACGTGCTCGCGATCAATGTTTGGAAAGAGCCGGACGTTTCCCGTTCAGTTCCGGTGCGTTCGGATGGAAAGATCTCGCTCCCGCTGGCCGGAGAAGTACAGGCTGCGGGCGTAACGCCCCTGAAATTGGAACAGGATATTGCCAGTAAATTGCAGAACTACATTTCTGAGCCGGAAGTTACAGTCATCGTCCAACAGATTAACAGTCAAAAGTTCAACATCCTAGGCATGGTTAACCGACCCGGCTCGTATTCCTTATCTAATTCCTCGACAGTCTTGGACGCTGTTGCGGTTGCCGGTGGTTTCCGGGACTTTGCCAAGCAGAAGTCGATCTACGTTCTTCGCCAGAATCCAGACGGCACGCATTCACGCATGCCTTTCAATTACAAAGACGTAGTCAAGGGAAAGAACTCCACACAAAATGTGAAGCTTCAGCCGAACGACACTATTGTTATTCCGTAGGTTTATATGACTACTCGTACTTCACTGCTCGTACTGATCTTGCTGGCGGCTGTGCCGCTTTGGTCGCAGGATGATGCCGCCCCAACCAGCGAACCATCCATGGCGGGGAACGACTCGCAAATGGCCGTCCCGCCTCCGGTGAGCGCCGAATCATATCCGACTGTCACTGGTTCTGAAGCGCGATCGAATTACTTGCGCACTGGACTCACGGTGACTTCGACCTACAGTGATAACCTTCTCGGCGGGATAAGCCCGCGTCCAGTCAGCGACGAGAGCTATTCCATTGCACCCTACATCGCATTGGATGAAACTACTTCTCGCCTGCACTCGACTCTGACTTTTGCTCCGGGGTTTACCTTTTATCAGCACACCAGTAATCGGAACGAAGCCGACGAAAATGCCGGCTTGGATGTGTCGTACCGCTTGAGTCCGCATGTGACCCTGAGCCTGGTTGACACATTCCGTAAATCGTCAAACCTGCTGAATCAACCGAATAGTTTCGGAAACTCTGTATTTGGCTCGGGACAGGCATCGCCAGTGACCGTGATTGCGCCAGTTGCAGACCAACTCAGTAACACCGGAACAGCGCAACTTACATACCAGTTCGGCCTCAATGCTATGGTTGGTGTCAGCGGAACATTTACTAATCTGCACTATTCGAATCCTGCGGAAGTTCATGGGCTCTACGATTCAGGATCAAGAGGCGGCTCTGCCTTCTACACTCACCGCCTTTCCGGCAGGCACTATGTCGGCGCCACATACCAATACCAGATGCTGCTCGCAGATCCCGTCGGATTTCGGGCTGAGACACAAACGCACGCGCTGATGCTCTTCTACACTTTGTACCTGAAACCTACGCTTTCGCTTTCACTCTTTGGTGGCCCGCAATACTCCGATACACAAGAGTCGATTGCGCCCAGGTTGCGTACATGGTCACCCGCGACGGGAGCCAGTCTGGCCTGGCAAGAACGACAGACGAACTTTGCGATTGGCTATTCACGCATGATTGCGCCTGGTGGTGGATTGATTGGCGCCGTGCACCAAGACGCGGGAACCGTGTCGGTGCGCCGTCAACTGGCCCGCACAATGAGCGTCGGTCTACAAGGGCAGTACGCGAACAACCGGCTTCTCGACACTAAATTGCTTCAGGCAGTTGGAGGATTCAGTGGTAGCGGACATTCGATTTCCGGAACTGCATCGATCCAGCGGCAATTGGGAGAGCATTTTGCGTTAGACCTGGGATACTCGCGGATCCACCAGAGCTATAGCAACATCGCCGCTGTATCCAACGCGCCCGATACAAATCGCGGCTGGATATCAGTTTCCTACCAATTTGCGAAACCGCTCGGTAGATAAATCTCGGACAATGACCTCAATGACGCAAGATATAGAAGAGCGGAGTTCCGGCGGATTCACACCAGATCAACTTCTGGACATCGCACGCCGCCGACACTTTCATTTTCTGATTCCGTTGTTTCTGGGCTGGCTGGCAGTGTGGGGATCCAGTTGGTTCCTCGCGCCGCGGTACCGTTCCGCCACGCTGATTTTGGTGGAGCAGCAAGCGATGCCGAAAAATTATGTGACCCCGAACGTATCGGACGATCTCCAAGCGCGCCTGCAGACCATCACCCAGCAGATTCTTAGCCGGACGCGCCTCTTGCATATTATTGACGAACTCCATTTGTACCCTGGCACGCAGTCGAACCAGGATGAGAAAGTCGAGCGTATGCGCAAGGATATCGAAATCGCATTAGTGCGTGACGCTGGCGATCGGGTAACTGCATTTAACGTCTATTACTCTTCCGGTGATCCTTATACGGCGCAGCAGGCAACCAGCGAACTGACTAATCTTTTTATCAATGAGAATCTCGAAGTAAGGCAACAGCAATCGGAAGGTACCACTAGGTTTCTAGTCGATCAGCTTGAAACCGCGCGAAAAAGTTTGGCTGACCAGGAAGAAAAAGTCCGTGAGTTCAAAAGCCAACATATGGGTGAGTTGCCCGGGCAGCTTGGGACGAACCTGCAAATTCTGAGCGGGCTGCAAGGCCAACTGCAGTCTGAGGCTGATGCGATCAATGCTGCCAAGCAGCAGCACGCGTATTTACAGACCCTGGTGGATCAATACCGTGCTCTGCAGGCAGCCCCCAAGACTGCTGACGGGGCTCCGATGGGGCTACCGGCGCTGGACGAAGAACTGGAAAAGCTGAAGGGACAATTGGCGGACCTCAGCTCACGGTATACCGACCGCCATCCCGATGTTCGCAAGCTAAAACAGCAGATTGCCAAGACCGAAAAGATCCGGCAGCAGATCTCCGCTGATCTGAAGACGAGAAGCGCCGCTGTCCAAAACGATAACAGCGCTGCCTCGTCAGCTCCGGAAGCGCTTAACGCCAACGGCACCCCGTCACCGATGGCCCAAATTCACAGCCAGTTGCAGGCCAATGAGTTTGAAATTTCGAATCGCGAACACGCGGTGGCGGACCTTAAAAATAAGATCGCAGATTACCAGACGCGTTTGAATCAGGAGCCGGTGCGTGAGCAGCAGCTTACAGATCTGAGCCGTGGCTACGACCAATCAAAAGCCAACTACGACGATCTTCTGAAAAAGAAGAACGAATCCGCCATGGCCACCAGCATGGAGTTGCTGCAGCAGGGCGAGCGTTTTCGGATTATTGATCCGCCTAGCTTGCCGCTTAAACCTGATTTCCCGAACCGTCTGAAGTTCTGCGGGATAGGACTGGCAGTTGGCCTTGCGCTTGGGGCCGGCGTAGTTGCTGGTTTCGAGATGCTCGATGACAGGCTTTATAGCGAGAAAGAAATTCAGGAGATGATCCCGGCACCCGTGATCTCAGAAATTCCCGTTATCGTTAATCTGTGTGACGAGCAAAGCGCAAAGGAGAAACTTTGGCTGGGATGGGCCACAGCAGCAGTTGTGGTCCTTAGCATTGTTGCGGGATCTGCCTTCAGCTATTTGCGCGGCTAAGTTCAACCTATGTACGAAAGCTTTTACAACCTGAAACGCGGCCCGTTCGATATTACTCCGGACCCCTCGTTTCTTTTTTCTACCAAGCGGCACAACGAAGCCCTGGCAGCTTTGTACTATGGTGTGCGCTGGCGCAAAGGGTTCGTCGTGCTGACCGGGCAGGTTGGTACAGGCAAAACGCTGCTGCTCCGATGCCTACTTCAGTTACTCAAGCAAAGCAAAGACGTTGCTTACGCCTATCTGTTCAGTAGCCGGCTTTCGCCAACTGAATTTCTGCAGTACATTGTCAGCGACTTCGGACTCCCGTCCGGCGGGAAGAACAAAGGTGAGCTGCTGTTCGATCTCTGCAACTTCGTCGTAAATCGTGGCCTCAACGGGCTCACGACTGTACTCATCGTGGACGAAGCCCATCACCTTTCCGCAGAGACACTCGAAGAAGTCCGCTTACTTACAAACCTCGAAACCGCCGAGCAGAAGCTGTTGCAGATAGTACTCGTGGGCCAGCCTGAGCTGGATGACAAGCTCGATTCGGTCAAACTTACGCAATTAAAACAGAGGATCGCGATTCGTTCGCATTTAGAGCCGCTGGACCAAGAAGATACAAAAGGCTATATTGAGAGCCGTCTGCGATTGGTTAGAGCCAACTCGCATACCGAAATCCTGTTTCCTGACAAAACCATCGCTGCCGTATTTCGCCACTCTCGCGGCATTCCACGACTGATCAATACCATCTGCGAAAACGCGCTTCTCTCGTGCTATGCCAAGCAGTTGCCGAGTGTTACGCCGGAAGTGATCGATGAAGTTGCCCGCGACTTTCGTCTTAACGTAGTTCGCCCAGCGGAAGTCGACAAACTTGGCGGTTTTGATGAAATCGACCTGCAGCGAGCGGCAAGGATTCTGTTGGATCTGTACAGCTCGATGAATAGACCTCTCACGCGCGATATTGATGCGCCCTCGCCAGTAGCCGCTCGAGCTCGACAAGCATGAGTCATATATTTGACGCTTTACAAAAATCGGCCGGTGAAGACACCGATCTAAATATCCCTTCGGCATTGCTGGCTACGCAGCTGCTGGAAGCAACCGAGCGCAAGACCGCAGCCGCACGAGCCAGTACCGCGGTTTTCGAAGAGCCGTCGCTGCCACCTGAGATAGCGGCCATTGTCGGGCTGAGGGCTCCTCTTAATTCTGCGGCGTCGAGTCGCGTAGCAATCGAGCTGCCGGGCACAACCGACTCGCCTGTAGGCCGACCCAGCGTTGACCAGTTCAGCCAGTTTCAATCTCTCAAAGTATTAGTCCCGCCGCAAAGCCGTGTGGTTTGCGTCACTGACAAGGAAAGTCTGGCTGCCGAAAAGTTCCGCTTCCTTAGTGTTCGCCTTCGGCAGCTTCAGCAAAGCCGTTCGTTGAAAAAGGTGTTGATCACCAGCACGATCCCGCAGGAAGGCAAGAGCATGGTTGCCGCCAACCTAGCGTGCACCCTGGCGCGGAGAACGCAACAAAAGACATTGCTTCTGGACGGAGACTGGCGTCGACCTTCGGTAGCGCGGCTGTTCGGCCTAGGAAAAACTCCCGGAATCAGTGAATGGCTACAAGGCGAGCGCGGCCCCATGACGAGCATTTATCACCTCGAAGAGGCGGGCTTATGGGTGCTGCCGGCGGGCAATGCACCCAGGAATCCTCTGGAGCTGATGCAGTCGGGCCGATTATCCAGTCTGATGGACCAGCTGACCGCATGGTTCGATTGGGTGGTTATCGATTCGCCTCCAGTGCTGCCGCTTGCCGACACCAGCGTCTGGATGAGGCTTGCCGACGGCGTTCTCCTGGTTACTCGACAGGGAACTACTGAAAGAGAACAACTCAAGCGCGGACTTCAAGCCCTCGAGCCTTCAAAGCTCCTTGGATCGATCTTAAACTGCTCCGCAAAATCAGCTCAAAGCGACTGTTACTACCAGCTTCCAGCACAATCTTAGTCTGACTCCTCCGCAAGCAATTCCAAAAACAAATTCAATCGGGAGAATGAACTTATGTCTAATCTGAGAATCGCTGTCGTCGGTTGCGGGTACTGGGGCCAGAACCTGCTGCGAAATTTCTGTGAACTGGAAGAAGCCGAAGTTGTGCTAGTGTGCGACTTCGACTCACGCGCCTTAGGTAGAGCCAAGCGCCGCTATCCGGCGATTGAGGTGACCCAGAGCTATAGCGAAGTTTTGGCGGATCCGCGAGTAGACGCTGTGGTACTGGCGACGCCGGTCTCAACGCATTACCCATTCGCTAAACAGGCCCTGCAAGCCGACAAACATGTACTTGTCGAAAAACCACTAGCTCAGAGCACTGCTCAGGTGTTGGATCTGATTGAGCTCGCGGAATCGAAGGGCAAGATCCTGATGGTGGACCATACCTTCTTGTACACCGGAGCAGTTCGCCGCATGAAGGCGATGGTAGATTCGGGCGAGATCGGACAACTTCTGTATTTCGATTCCGTCCGCATCAGCCTCGGCCTGGTGCAAAGCGATATCAACGTTCTCTGGGACCTCGCCCCGCACGATCTTTCGATCATGGATTATTTGTTCGAGCGAGAACCGATTTCGATCTCAGCGACCGGAGTGAAACATCTCAACACGCCTCACGAAAACATCGCCTATGTGACTGTGCAATTTGAAGGAAATCTGATTGCGCACTTCCATGTGAATTGGCTGGCTCCAGTCAAAGTTCGCCGGACCTTGGTTGGCGGCAGCAAAAAGATGGTGGTTTATGACGACACCGAGAACAGCGAAAAGATCAAGGTGTACGACAAGGGAGTCATTCAAACCCAGGACCCGGAGCGCCGCGAAAAAATGCTCACCGGCTATCGCAACGGAGACATGCTGGCGCCGCAACTCGACACCGGCGAAGCCTTACGCCTGATGGCTCGAGAATTTGTGGCCTCAATTAACGAGAAGCGGGCACCTTTAAGTGATGGCTACGCAGGTTACCGCGTGGTGCGCCTGCTGGAAGCCGCGCAACGCTCGATTGAGCAGAACGGCCGAATGATCAGCCTGCGAGACGAGCACTTTTCGACCAGCGCAATTCTTAACACATCAAACGTTGCCGCAGCTGATTAGTTCCGTAGTCGCCTCGCCGTAACTCGATAACCACCAGGAGAATGTATGCGTGAGTTTTGCAGAATCGCCCCGGACGTGAGGTTGGGGGAGAACGTTTCAATCCATGCATTTGTGAATTTGTATGGATGTTCGATCGGGGACAACAGCCGGGTAGGGGCATTCGTCGAAATACAGAAGAATGCTTTCGTCGGAAAGAACGTAAAGGTGTCAAGTCACACGTTCGTCTGCGAGGGCGTGACCATTGAAGATGACGTTTTCGTCGGCCACAACGTTTCCTTTATCAACGACAAATATCCTCGGGCCACCAACCAGGACGGCAATCCGCAGTCAGAAGCTGACTGGGGAGTGGTCAAAACTGTGGTCAAGCGGGGGGCGTCGATCGGCACCAGCACGACGATCCTATGTGGCGTGACCATTGGCGAAAACGCAATTATCGGAGCGGGCAGTGTGGTTACACGTGATGTACCCGACAACGCTATCGTTGCCGGCAATCCAGCTCGCATGATGAGAAAGGTGATCGCAGTATGAACAAAGTAGCATTTGTTGACTTATACCAGCAGCACCAGGCGATTGAAGAGGAGTTAGTCGAGGTATTTCGCCGCGTACTCCGGAAATCATCCTTTATATTGGGCCCTGAAGTAGTGGGTTTCGAGCAGGAATTCGCGTCTTATGTTGGGGCGTCAGAATGCATTGCGGTTAACAACGGGACAACGGCATTACAACTAGTGTTGGCAGCCCTTGGAATCGGACCTGGCGATGAGGTGATCACGGTCGCGAACACCTTCATTGCCACGGCTGAAGCGATTAGCGCGGTTGGCGCGCGCCCGGTGTTCGTGGACGTCGATCCCGTTTCGTACACAATGGATCCGCAGCTGGTCGAAGCGGCAATCACGCGGAACACCAAGGCCGTGCTGCCGGTTCACCTCTACGGGCAGGCCGCAGATGTCGATGCTCTTCTGGAAATTGCGCGTCGTCACAATCTTTACCTCATTGAAGATGCCTGCCAAGCGCACGGCGCCACATATAAGGGACGCAAGGTCGGTGCCTTGGGGGTTGCGGGTTGCTTCAGCTTTTATCCTGGCAAGAATCTTGGTTGCCTGGGTGAAGGGGGCGCGGTCATTACCAATGACCCCGAACTTGCCCAGCGGATGCGAATGCTGCGCGATCACGGCTCGATCAAAAAGTACGAACACAGCCTCCCAGGCTACAATTTTCGGCTTGAAGGACTGCAGGGCGGCTTTCTTTCTGTCAAATTGAGGCACTTGGATCGCTGGAATGCGCGCCGTCGCGAAGTTGCCAAACTGTACCAGGAGCTGCTGTCGGAAACGTCTCTAGGGTTGCCGGTCGAAATGGGATGGGGCGAGCACGTCTATCATCTTTATGTAATCCAGGCCGATGATCGCGAAGCGCTTCGCCAGGCGCTTGGGGCCGGGGGAATTGAGTGTGGTCTTCACTATCCTGTCCCACTACATCTGCAGGCGGCATACGCGGACCTGGGCTACGAAAAAGGACGGTTCCCGGTTTCAGAGCACCTTTCCAGTCACATTCTTTCGCTGCCCATGCATCCGTACATCACGGATGAGGAAGTGAAGCGCGTCGCATCAGTTCTCCTGGAGACTCTGCAATGTCAGTCGAATCAGCAAACGGTAACGAGCTAACTCTTCGCCAGGTCGCGGCCACTTTCGGCCTGCGGGAGACGCGCGAAGACCCAGCGTGGGAAGGGGACTTCTCGGCATGGCTGAAATCTTCCCGAACTCGTGAACAATTAGTTGAAATGTTCGGGCAGTTTCGCTCGGGCGAGAGCGTGTTCGACAGCCTGATGCGCCGAGTCATCATGCGCTCGCTATGCAAATCAGTTGGGAGCGATCTGCAGGTGGCGTCTTCGGTTGTGCTAAAACATCCCGAAACCATTGAATTCGGAGATTCAGTCTTTATCGGTTCTCAGACCATGATTCAGGGAAGGTTCGATGGCAGCTGTCGAATTGGCAATCATGTTTGGATTGGACCACAAGCTTATTTCGATGCTCGTGATTTAGTGCTGGAGGATTACGTGGGCTGGGGTCCTGGCGCGAAGGTTCTCGGATCAACTCATACCGGAGAACCGCGAAGCATGCCCATCATCACCACCGAGCTGGTCATAAAGCCGGTGCACATCGGCTTCGGGGCTGATATCGGAATGAACGCGAGCATTTTGCCTGGCGTTAAGATTGGCGCTCACTCTATCGTCGGAACGGGATCAGTGGTTACTCGCGACGTTCCAGACTACGCGATCGTGGCGGGTACGCCGGCCAAAATACTGCGGTTCCGCACAGATGAGGAAAAACCACGTGTCTAACTCTGAGCCGCCAGCGAACAACGGAGGGAAGATGAATCGGATCGAGGGATCATGCTGCCTGGTCACCGGAGGCGCGGGCTTTATCGGGAGCACCATCGTTGACCAGTTGCTGGACGCCGGCGCCGGCGAAGTCCGTGTGCTCGATAATTTTGTTCGGGGCAGTTGGGGCAATTTGGAATCAGCGATGGACCGCGGGAATGTCAGAGTCACAGACGGTGACATCAGAAACGCCGCATTAGTAGACAGGCTATGTGACGGGGTGGACTACATCTTCCATGAGGCCGCCCTGCGAATCACTCGTTGCGCGGAAGCCCCGCGAGAGGCGGTCGAAGTTCTCATCGACGGCATGCTTAATCTTTTGGAAGCGGCGGTTCATCACAATGTCAAGAAGGTAATCGCTGCCTCATCAGCGTCTGTTTACGGCGAGCCTTCCTACCTGCCGATCGATGAAGAGCATCCCTTCAACAATCGAACCATGTACGGAGCCGGGAAAATTGCGAATGAACAAATGCTACGGGCCTACTACACGACCTTCGGGCTCCCTTACGTAGTTTTCCGATATTTCAATGCCTACGGTCCGCGGATGGATACGGTTGGAGTTTATACGGAAGTGATGATCCGCTGGCTCGATGCCATTGAAGCCAATCAGCCGCCCTTAATTTTCGGCCACGGCAAACAATCGATGGATTTCGTTTTTATAAATGACATCGCCCGCGCAAATCTTCTGGCTGCCCAAAGCGATGTAACAGATGAAGTATTTAATGTGGGCACCGGAATCCAGACCAGCCTGAACGAGTTGTGTCACCTAATGCTCGAACTCAGCGATTCTCCGTTGCAACCCGAATATCGTGAAGCTCGTGCGGTGGGAAACGTGCAAGCGCGCCGGGCCACGATCGAAAAGGCCGAGAAACTGCTCGGCTTCAGAAGTGAAGTCACACTGGAAGAAGGATTGCGCCGGCTGATCGAATGGAAGCGCACGGTTGCGCCAGTGACCGTTGCCACGGAGGTTAGATGAGCACCGCGACATTAACCAAAACGATTCCTGTTGCCCGTCCGTTCATCGGAAGGGAAGAGGAGGCAGCGGTCCTCGAAGTGCTCCGCAGCGGTTGGGTGAGCCAGGGTCCGCGAGTCGCAGAGTTTGAGCGACGCTTCGCCGAGTATGTGGGCGCGGCGCATGCGATTGCAGTTTCATCCTGCACTACCGCTTTGCACCTGGCACTAGTTACGGCTGGCGTTGGACCGGGAGATGAAGTTCTATGCCCCACCCTTTCTTTTATCGCCACCGCGAATTCGATCAGATATGCCGCCGCAGCGCCCGTTTTCGTCGACGTCGATCCTGCAACCTACAACATGGATCCGGCTTGCATCGAAGCTGCGATCACCCCTCGAACCAGAGCAATCCTGATTGTGCATCAGATCGGCTTGCCCGCGGCCATTTCTGAGATTTGCGAAATCGCCTCGCGATACGGCTTAGCTGTAATCGAAGACGCGGCGTGTGCGATCGGTTCTGAATACCAAGGTCGACGCATTGGGCAACCGCATACCCTAATGGCATGTTTCAGTTTTCATCCGCGCAAGATTCTTACCACCGGCGAAGGCGGCATGATTACCACCGCCGATGAGAAACTGGCTGACCGCATTCGCAAGTTGCGGCAACACGCTATGAGCGTCTCCGACTTAACGAGGCACAGCTCTTCGCAGATCGTTACAGAGAGTTACCCGGAAGTCGGCTTTAACTACCGTATGACTGACATGCAGGCAGCGCTGGGGCTCGTGCAATTACAGCGGTTAGACGACATGATCGCGCGCAGACGCTACCTGGCTGCCCGCTACTCCGAAGCACTGGCTCAGTTCGAGTGGCTGCTTCCTCCCGTGGAACCGTCCGGGTCGCGGCACAACTTTCAGTCATACATGGTTCGTCTGGCGGATAGTGCACCACTAAGTCGCGACCAGTTGATGCAGGAAATGCTCGACCGTGGTATCTCGACGCGTAGAGGGATCATGGCCATTCATCGCGAATCTCCATACTCCGATCGACGCCCGACTAGTTACTTTCCAGAAACCGAGTCTGTAACTGACAACTGCATTATTCTTCCTCTCTTCCACACCATGACAGAGGAAGAACAGGACTGCGTGATCGACTGTATTCGACAGCTCTCACAACCGTAACCATACGAAATTCCCGTCAACCAAATTCTGAAGCAATGTTATATGTCCATTTTGCAGCCCAGTCCTCCCCCAGGATTGCAAGAGTCCAGCAAACTGCGCTTGTTCAAGCCCGAAATCTGCAACTAGGAGAGTGACTCGTGAATTCCTGCCGTATGAGTAACGCAGTTAATGCCGGAGTAGCCCCGGCTCTGTCAACCCCCGTCTGCGATCGCGTGGTGTTGAACGATGAAGCATTTCAGAGGACGCTGTCGCTCGAACGCAAGCGGACCGAAAGATCGCGCAAGCCGTTTCTGCTCATGCTGCTCGAGTTTGGCGATGTTTTGCCATCTGAAAACGGTCACAGAGCGCTCGGCAAAATTGTCTCCGCGCTCTCGACTTCCACGCGAGCCACCGATGTGGTCGGCTGGTACAAGGATCGTTCTGTGGCAGGCGTTTTGTTCACGGAGATCATCATCGACGACCAAAGCTCGATTATCAGTACAATGATGGCGCGAGTAAGTGAAACCCTCAGTAAGACGCTCAGCCTGGACCAGTTTAATCAGGTCAGAATGTCATTTCACCTCTTTCCCGAGCCGTGGGACGGCAGCATGTTTGATCGCCCCAGCAATCCCATGTTGTATCCAGATTTTTCGGATCAGGACGATCGCCGAAAATACAGGTTTGCTGTCAAGAGAATCATCGACATTGTGGGTAGCGGGATCGGACTTCTTGTAAGCGCTCCTATTTTCCTTGTGCTTGCGGCCTCGATCAAATTGACCTCCAAAGGCCCGATATTTTTCCGGCAGCAACGGATCGGGCAACACGGCACTCCGTTCACATTCCTGAAGTTCAGAACCATGTTCACAAATAATGATCACAGCCTGCACAAGGAGTTCGTCAAGAAACTCATCGCGGGTGAGGTCGGGCCTAGTTCAAACGGTAACGGGAACGGAAGCGGCAATGGAAACGGCAATGGAAACGGGAACGGCCATGGTGTTTACAAGATCATGGGCGATCCGAGAGTAACTCGAATCGGCTCGTTCCTGCGAAGATCAAGCCTCGACGAGCTGCCTCAGCTGGTCAATGTTCTTAAGGGTGAGATGTCGTTAGTTGGCCCAAGGCCTCCAGTTGCGTATGAAGTCGAGGCTTACGAGATTTGGCACCGCGGACGCTTGATCGAAGCCAAGCCCGGCATCACTGGGCTTTGGCAGGTGAACGGCCGTAGCCGCGTCAAGTTTGACGACATGGTGCGTTTGGATATTCGCTACGCACGAAACTGGTCTATCTGGCTTGATCTTAAGATACTCATTCAAACGCCGCATGCCGTACTTCTCGGTGAAGGCGCTTACTGATCTAAACGCTTCATCCCCGGACAAAGATTAATTTATGGCAGCTACATCCGAAGCCCTAATTGTGCCGGCTGCAACGTCTTCGCCTGAAACGGCTACTAAGGCGGCAGAAAAGCACAGCTATGGCGAAATCCTGAAGTCTTCTGTACTAGTTGGCGGCTCGACCTTTCTGAACATTGCCATCAGTATTGTTCGCACCAAAGCCATGGCAATGCTGCTAGGTCCAGCCGGGTTCGGATTATTTGGCCTCTACGGATCCATTGCGAACCTTACGCAGACTATAGCCGGCATGGGCATTAACAGCAGCGGCGTTCGCCAGATTGCTGAGGCGGTCGGATCAGGCGACAACGCTCGGATCGCGCAAACGGCAGCGGTGCTTCGACGCACGTCAATCGTGCTCGGACTGCTCGGAGCTATGTTGCTTTTGGTGTTTTCCCGCCAAGTGTCTAGATTCACGTTCGCCAGTACGGAGAGGACCGGCGCTGTATCTCTCCTATCGATAGCCATTTTTTTGACTCTCATTTCAGCAGGCCAAGGAGCCCTGATCCAGGGCATGCGGCGCATTGCCGATCTTGCCAAAATGAGTGTGCTGGGAGCCTTCTTCGGAACGTGCATCAGCATTCCGCTGGTTTATTTCTTAGGGGAACAAGGTGTGGTGCCGTCGTTGATCGGCGTGGCCGCCATGACGATCCTCACCTCGTGGTGGTACAGCCGGAAGATAGACGTTGAAAGGGTCACAATCACAATCTCCCAGCTCCGGCAGGAAACGTCTGCACTCCTGAAGCTTGGCTCCGCATTCATGGCTAGCGGCTTCATGATGATGGGAGTCGCGTACGTCGTCCGGGTCATAGTGCTGCGCAAGATCGGCTTCGAGGCAACGGGGTTATATCAATCTGCGTGGACTCTAGGCGGACTTTATGTGGGCTTCATCCTGCAAGCGATGGGAGCCGACTTTTATCCGCGTCTGACGGCAACCATTAACAATGACGGTGAGTGCAATCGGCTCGTTAATGAGCAGACACTCGTAGGGTTGTTGTTAGCGGGCCCAGGTGTGTTAGCTACCCTCACGTTTGCACCGCTAGTAATCGCAATCTTTTACAGCGCGAAGTTCGGTGCAGCAGTAGAAATTTTGCGCTGGATATCTCTGGGAACGACTCTCCAAGTTATTACCTGGCCTATGGGTTTTATTGTCGTCGCAAAGGGTAAGCCGGCTATTTTCTTCTGCGCGGAACTAGCTTGGACGATTGTCGCGATCAGTCTCGCTTGGACATGTATGGCGTTCTTCGGTCTGAACGGGGCGGGCATCGCTTTCTTTGGTTCCTATGTATTTCATGGGTTCCTGATTTATCCTATTGTGGGTCATCTCAGCGGCTTTCGCTGGTCCACACAGAACATCCGCACGGGTGGATTTTTCCTTTGTTTGATCGCGGCGGTGTTCTCCAGTTACTACATCCTGCCGCCTTTGGTTGCTGCCGGAGTCGGCTCACTTGCGGCAATCCTGAGCGGTGTTTACTCGATTCGACTTCTTGTCAGACTGGTTTCTCTGGATCGAATGCCACCTTTCATAAGGCGATTGATTACGGCACCCGGCTTTGCTCCTTCAATCGTCCACGGTACTTCACAGCGCGGGCCTGGACCCAATCAGTCGTCTGAAACAATCAGTTCCAGGTTGATCAACGAATATCGAGGTTGATTCTTGAACGCAGGATACCTCATGGTGAATTGCACACCAAATCGTACTACGTCAATAACATCGGCCATAGAGGACCGAGAGTGAAGGTCGTCGTATACCCTCATCAACTCGCCATTGGTGGGAGTCAGATCAATGCGATCGATCTGGCCGCCGCAATTAGCGGACTCGGCCACGAAGTCATCGTGTACGCGCTGCCCGGTCCGCTCGAGGATTACGTCGCGGCCAAGGGACTGCGTTACATTCCCGCCCACCGCTTTTGCTATCGGCTGGGCCTCAGCCACATTGTTCAGCTTGCTGCCTTGGTGCGGAAAGAGAAGATCGATCTTGTGCACGCATATGAGTGGCCGCCCTGTCTTGATGCCTTCTTCGGGCCCGCTCTGTTATTCAAAGTGCCTGTCGTATGCACAGTCCTGAGTATGTCGGTGATGCCTATCGTCCCACGTGTGTTGCCCCTGATCATGGGCACGGAAGAATTGGCTGAGGCAGCCCAAGCCACCCAGAGAGGCACGGTTACCGTGATGGAGCCGCCGATTGACACCGAGAGTGACAGCCCGGCAAATGACGGTACGGGTTTTCGAGCGACCTACGGAATAGGTTCCGACGAAATGCTTGTAGTCACGGTATCGCGGCTAGCAATCGACCTGAAGCTCGACGCGCTCAACGATGCGATCGACGCCATCGATGAGCTGGCGACTTCCTGGCGTGTGCGACTTATCATCGTTGGCGACGGTGAAGCCGCGCCGCAGCTTCGCGCCCGTGCGGCCGCCGTGAATCAACGCCACAGGCGCGAGTTAGTGATACTGGCTGGAGCGGCACTCGACCCCCGATGTGCGTACGCTGCTGCCGACGTTGTTGTGGGGATGGGCAGTTCGGCTCTGCGCGCGCTCGCCCATGCAAAACCAGTGATAGTGCAGGGGGAGCGAGGGTTCAACGCGCCGTTCAACTCACATCACGAGTCTCTGTTCTTTCGGCAGGGCTTCTACGGTATAGGCGACGGCACGCCAGGCGGTCCGCGCCTCGCTGAACACGTCGCTGCGCTGCTGGCCGATCCGGCACGGCGCGCCACCCTAGGCGCCCGGGGCCGCGAGGTGGTTGTGCGCCGCTACAGTCTGCGTGCAGCCGCGGCCCAGCTCGTCCTCGTCTATCGTGACGCCATCGCCGGCCGTCTGAGCCGGCGTGCCATGTTTCCCGACGCAGCGCGTGCGGCGTGGCTTAGGGCCCGCGTTGAGCTGACATGATTTCAATAATCATTCAGGTAAATTGAACATGGCCGCGCGCGCAGCTCAATTTGGAATGCCTCATTGGGGTTTAGAGCAGCCCAGATTATCAGGAGATATGAGCATGTTAAGAAGTTGCAAATCGCACCGGAGAACAGAGGAAAAAGGAAGGGTATCGTGCGACACTCGACCGGAATGATCGCTCACGTGCACGGAGTCAATGAGAGCTGATTAACAGAGGATAAAATGAAAATCTCAGTAGTTGGTGCGGGTTACGTAGGGTTAACCACAGCCGCTTGTCTGGCGGAGCTCGGGCATCATGTGTTTTGTGCAGAATCGGATGTTCGGAAGCTGGCGATGCTTCGTGCGGGCGAGCTACCCTTTTTCGAGCCCTATTTAGATGACATTGTCGTGCGCAACCGCGCTGCGGACCGACTCGAGTTCGGTGCGACCGAAGAGGCGATCCATCGTAGCGATGTTATTTTTATCTGCGTCGGAACACCGCCCCTCGAAAATGGGGAGGCGGACCTTTCCGCCATCGAAACCGTAGCACGCAGTGTTGCTAAGCTCGCGCGAGGCTATAGGTTGATTGTCGAGAAGAGCACGGTGCCCGTCCAGACGGCTCGCCAATTGCGTAAGTATCTTGCTCTGCAGAATTCGAATCACCTGACGTGCGATATCGTGTCGAACCCAGAATTCTTGCGTGAAGGCTCAGCTGTTGAGGATTTTTTCCATCCAGACCGGATTGTGGTTGGTGTGGAAGAAATCGGGGCAGCCGAGCAGATGCGCGAAATTTACCGACCCGTCCTGGAAAAAACAGTAGCCTGCCCCGTGCATCGGAGCTGCAGTCAAACACAAGAGGCTCGGTTTGTAGTTACCGATACAAACAGCGCAGAGTTAATCAAACATGCATCGAACTCCTTCTTAGCAACAAAGATATCGTTTATCAATATGGTCGCGGACCTCTGCGAGGCAGCAGGTGCCGACATTGGCAAGGTCGCAGAGGGCATTGGTTTGGATTCTCGTATCGGCCCTTCCTTCCTGCGGCCGGGCATAGGCTTTGGGGGGTTTTGCTTTCCGAAAGACTTGCAGGCATTTGTCCGGATTGCGGAAAAATTCGGTTGCGACTTCAATCTTCTGAAAGAAGTCGAACGTATAAATCATCGTCGTGTGGTGAAGTTTGTAGAGAAAATCAAAAATGAGCTTTGGGTTCTACGTGGAAAGCGGGTCTGTGTCTGGGGTTTGGCATTCAAACCTGAAACTGATGATGTCCGCTTCGCGCCACCGCTAGCAATTATTCGGAACTTGTTGGCGGAAGGGGCAACCGTGCGGGCCTATGATCCTGAGGCAATGCAGAAGGCAAGTAGGGAGTTGACGGAAGTAACGTTTTGCCGAGACCTTTATGATGCGGCTGAGCGTGCAGATGTGATTGTGCTCCTTACAGAGTGGCAGGAATTTCAGAGAGCGGATTGGACTCGCCTAAGTGGTCTGGTTGAACGAGCGCTGATCATCGATGGACGGAACACTTTACCTATCGAGGACGTCGTTGCGAGCGGCTTCCAATATGTTGGCATCGGCGGTGTGGCACGGTCACCTGAAACGGTGGAAGTGGCCGTTGCCGTTTAGCATCTAAGTAAAAAGTGTCGTACTGGTGTTGCTATGAAACTATCAATCGTAATCCTCTGCTGGAATGATCTAAAGGTAATCGACGGGTGTTTGCGTTCTATTTTCGATGAAACCCGCGATATATACTTCGAAGTTATTGTTTCTGATAATGGCTCTACAGACGGTTCAGTTGAGTACATTAAGAACCACTACCCCCAAGTTCACATCATCGAGAACAGTACAAACCTGGGTTTCGCCAAAGGGAACAATGTTGGAATCTGTCATAGTACCGGTGAGTACGTTCTCATTCTGAATCCCGATACGATTATCCAGGATCATGCACTTGAGAAGCTCGTGGCATTTGCTGACGGTCGGTCGGAAGCGGGAGCATTTGGATGCCAGGTGCTGAATCGTGATGGTTCATATCAAGGTCCGGCCCGGCCATTTCCCACTATATGGAGGAATTGGATTGCGGCTTTGTATCTACGGCCCTTGGCATATTTATCCGATCTGTTCATCTCCGATACCTACACTGGGTGGAAAGGCAAGACAGAGCGTTTGATCGACTGGCAATCTGGTTGTTGCGTGATGTTCCGAAGCAGTGTGCTTAAGCCTCTAGGGGGATTTGACGCTCAATTTTTTTATCATTTTGAAGAAGTCGATTTGTGCCGACGTGTTTGGGACGCCGGGTACCCCATTCTCTACACTCCGCGAGCGGTAATCACGCATCTAGGCGGTCAGTCCGTCAAGCGTTTTCCCATACGGTTTGAGCTGGAGAAATACAGGAGTCGTTACCGGTACTTCTACAAGCATTTCGGTACGAAGGGAGCGCGGCATTGCCGGCACACGGTTTTGGCTTGGATCAGAATTCGTCAGATCGGATGGAGCCTATTGGGCCTGTTCTCCACGTCGGAGATATTGCACGATCGGTTGGAAATGTATCGTTTGACAGCGGATTGGAATAAGAAAATCGACCCAGTGCGTTTCGTGGAAAGCGGCAATCAACCGGACGTTGTGAAGCAAATGGCAGTGCAGCCTTTCTAAAAGAAATAGGATCACCTCTACAGAAAAGGGGAATGAGTATATGTGCGTTTCATTGGTGACTGGCGGCGCCGGCTTCATGGGATCTCACGTAGTGGAGTATCTCTTAAAAGTCGGCCACAATGTGGTCGTACTGGATGACCTGAGTGGCGGCTTCGTGGAAAACATCCCTGAGACCGCTCACTTTGTCGAGGGTTCGGTATTGGATCACAAACTTCTTCACCAGCTCTTTGAAAAATATAATTTCACATACGTTTATCACCTCGCGGCGTATGCCGCGGAGGGACTTAGTCACTTCATTAAACGCTTCAACTATCAGAACAACCTAGTCGGTTCAGTAAACCTCATCAATGAGTCGGTAAATCACGATGTGAAATGTTTCGTGTTCACTTCGTCGATTGCTGTTTACGGCGCAGGACAAACTCCTTTGACGGAAGACATGGTTCCCATGCCGGAAGATTCATATGGAATTGCCAAGCTGGCGGTCGAGCAGGAGCTTAGAGTCAGTCACGAGATGTTCGGATTGGAGTATGTTATCTTCCGTCCACATAATGTCTACGGTGAGAAACAGAATATCGGGGATCGTTATCGTAATGTAGTAGGTATCTTCATGAATCAGTTGCTCAAGGGAGAGCCTATGACAATCTTCGGAGATGGCAAGCAGCAACGTGCCTTCACCTATATCAATGATGTGGCACCCATCATTGCAAATTCCGTTTCTGTTCCCGCAGCACGCAATGAGGTGTTCAATTTGGGAGCGGATGTCCCTTACACTGTGAATGATTTAGCGAAGTGCGTTGCCCAAGCTATGGGCAAGGAAAGCCGGATAAAGTACTTGGATCCGCGTAATGAGGTCAAAGTGGCATTTTCCGATCACACTAAGGTTGAGCGGGTCTTCGGAGGGGGTAAGAAGGTGGCACTATCCGACGGAATAAAGGCTATGGCTGAGTGGGTCAAACAACATGGGGCGCGTGAGAGCTGTATCTTCGAAAACATCGAGATTGTGCAGAACATGCCTAGTAGCTGGGCCGCCGCTATCGAAGATGTAACCGTACCCTCATGATTCGGATCTTTAGTGCAAGATGTCCTCGATGAACACCTATCCGCGCTGGAAGTTGTGCGCTGCCAGAAGGTAGCTGCTCGTATATTGCTTTGCTCGCCGGTGCTATTCGGCTGGAGAATCAAGGCCTCACAAACCACTGCCCCTGAAATAGGCAAAGGCGACTCTGTCCCCGACAAACCTAGAGACGCACGTCGGCTGGCGTGTCGCCACGAACATTCGCTACTCCGCTGCGGAGCTCATCAATAGAGGTCACTTTCTTTTTACGGAGGGTACACGTCGTGAGTAGAAACAGCAAGATTGTCGTAGTTGGACTAGGGGAGATTGGGAAACCGCTGCTCCAGCTTATTTCCGAATATTACGAGGCCGTCGGTGTGGATATCTCGCCAGTGGGGCCGATCGGTGAAGTGGATGTCCTGCATGTGTGCTACCCATTCCAGATAGACGACTTTGTCGGCGAGACCGCGAGATACATCGCGCTTTTCAATCCAGCCATCACCGTGATCAACAGCACGGTAGCGGTCGGAACGACGCGAGCAATCGCCGTCCGAACCGGCACTCCGGTAGTCAACAGCCCAGTGCGGGGTAAGCACGCACACATGCTGGAAGAGCTTCGTTCTTATACGAAGTTTCTGGGTGCGCTTGATTCCGCAGGTGCTGAAAAAGCCAGGCACCATTTCGAATCGCTTGGCCTGAATACGAAAATACTTTCTTCGCCGGAAGCCACCGAACTTGCCAAACTCACTGAAACTACCTACTTCGGGCTGATGATCGCGTGGGCGCAGGAGTTGGAACGATACTGTGACCAATCGGGACAGGACTACGAGGAAATCACTTCGTTCTACGACGAAATCAAGTTCTTTCCACAGGTAAAATACTTTCCTGGAGTGATCGGCGGGCACTGTGTGATGCCGAATATCGAAATCCTCTCCAGCTTTAAGCAATCTGTGGTACTCCAAGCTATAGAAGCGTCCAACCGACTGAAGATCGAAAAGGAAAACCACAGAAGGGGTGACGTGGTCTCCCCATCCTTTAACAGGATTGAAAAAGTCGCAATATAGGGGGAACGTGAGTACGACTACCACTTTTGAGAGTTGCAGCGGTCCGGCATCGGATCATGCATGTATGTCCGGTTCCGCGGATTCCGGAGATTCAATTCGAGCGATTCGATCCGACCTTTGCGGAAAACGGATAGGAATGGTTGTCTTGTCTTGTTATCCCGCCGATCCACGTCCGCGCCGTGCCGTCGAGGCGCTCCTTAAAGAAGGAGCGCACGTGGACTTAATTTGCAGTCAGGATAATAAATCGCCAAAGCGGGAACAGTTCGGCAGCCTGGAAGTCTTCCGTATCCCGATTACACATCATCGAGGTGGCAAGCTTTCTTATGTTTACGAGTATTCGGCCTTCGTTCTGATAGCTACGGGTATCCTCGCTTGGCGCTCTCTCAGGCGGAGATATGACCTCATATACATACACAACATGCCCGACATTCTCGTCCTGAGTGCGTTGTTACCCAAAGTAGGCGGGGCCAAGGTAATCCTCGATCAGCACGACCCGATGCCTGAACTCATGATGACGATCTTCAATCTTGAAGCGACCAGCCTTGGGGTTAGGGTCATACGCAAACTTGAGAAATGGAGCATCGCGTGCGCGCATTTGGTGATTACAGTCAACATAGCTTGTAAACGGATCTTCGCCGCTCGTAGTTGCCATTCGGAGAAGATCGGAATTGTTATGAATTCACCCGATGGCAAAGTTTTTCCTTACAGGACCGCGCGCTCTTATCCCGCCTCGGAACCAGCTTCCAGGAAACCCTTCGTGATCATGTATCATGGCTCGCTGGTTAAGCGAAACGGTCTCGAAGTTGCCGTGGACGCACTCGCAAAAGTACGTGAAGCTATTCCTAGGGCGGAACTTAGGGTTTATGGTCCCGCAACCGTCTATCTTGAGAGAGTTCTACAGTCTGCCTGCAATCGCGGTCTAGAGGAGGCAATCCGGTATCTGGGACCCAAGCGACTCGAGGATCTTGCAGGGGAAATTGAACAATGTGATGTCGGCGTGATTCCGAATTACGGGAACGCTTTTACTGAAATTAACACTCCAACTCGTATTTTCGAATATTTAGCATTAGGAAAACCAGTGGTCGCTCCGCGCACATCAGGAATCCGGGACTACTTCGGCCCCGAGTCAATGCTTTTTTTTGAGCCTGGCAACTCGAAAGAATTAGCCCAGCAGATCGTGTATGTATCTGCCCATCGCGATGAGGCGATAGAGATCGCCGAGCGGGGGCAGCAGGTGTACCTAGCACACACATGGTCTCGAGAGAGAGAGACTTTAGTGAGTCTTGTCAGTGGGCTTCTAAAGGGAGAACAGCCGGCGTTGTAAGTCGTACTCGATCCGAGTGGAACGTTCGTGTCATGCATGAGGTTTGGCAAAACGAGCTTTGCGATTGTGAGCCGGAGGGCAATATCTTGGTCCTTGTTCCTATATCCCAATGCCGCGTTTCTATGTGTTCAAAAGCGCAGAAGGTTCGTAACTTAACCCATGCCTAGGTACGCGGTCATAAGTCCAGTTTTCAATGAAGCTGAGTTCGTTGGTCCCATGATTGCCTCGATTCTGTGTCAAGACGTCGTGCCTGCGAAGTGGATATTCGTGGATGACGGTTCGACGGATGGGACGGTTCAGGTGTTGAACGATCTCGCATCGCTTTCTGGCTTGATCGAGGTCGTGCGCTTGCCGGCCAAAAGTCAACGTCGTCCCGGCGGCGAAGGAATCATCCAACACGCGCTGAAACGCCTGGATCTTGATGATTACGAATATCTGGCTCGGTTTGACGCCGACCTCCTGTTTGACAAACATTACATGCTTCGCCTGTTCCAAGAGTTCGACGGTAATCCCAAACTGGGAATAGCGGGAGGCGAGCTTTTCATTGAGCGCCGCAACGGAACGCTCCAGCCGGAGAAGCAGCCAGTAACCCATGTGCGCGGGGCCTTGAAGATGTATCGTATGGCTTGCTTTAAAGACATCGGAGGTCTCGCCGCAGACGTAGGCTGGGACATGATTGACGAAACCGATGCTTGGACGAAAGGCTGGGAGACGAGAAGTTTTCCTCAGTGCAAAGCTATCCATCGGCGTCCCACCGGAGAAGGCATTTCGCGCCTACGTTACTTCTGGCAAAACGGCAGAGCTGAGTATTTGAGTTGGGCGGACCCTCTGTTTGTCATTCTGAAAGCTGCAAAAATATTTGTGCTCGATAGGGTACCATTGGGCGCACTCTTCTTTGCTGCTGCTTTCTTCTTTTGTTACATCCACGGCGTCTCTCGACTGCAAGAGCCTCAATTCGTTGCTTCACGCCGCAAATACCACAGAAGCCGTCTGCGTTCCTGGTTTACCGCTCGGCATGACCAAGCGTAGTGTGAACACACAGCAATACGCTCTGTGCCGGGGAAAGAGCCGGACGACCGTTGATACTCGATGGATTTATTGCTCAAGATGCGTCCTGCGGGCCGGGCAAATGCGCCTACCAAGTCAAAGGAGCTATCCTCCAACGCAGTTGCACGCTGATCAGCACCATACTTCGCGGAGTTACAGTTGCTAAGATGACTATGGTAATTCGGTAGAGCCGTCTCTGGCTGCAAGTTAGTGTTCGGGATTCAAGTTGCTATATAGCCGGAAACTCAGCCGGGCCTCTTACCGGAATTCTATGAATGAGAAACTCATTGAGGTTCCTGTAGATGGCCCCGTTTATAGTAAAAGAGCTTGTTTTACTAATGGTCCACGAGTTATCGTGTCGGACATTTCGGATCGGGGCTCGACTATGATTTCAGCACATGTCGCACTACTTGCCATTTCATCGGTCCAAATTGGACTCAGCCAATCAAGTAGGGTTGCATGATTGGTGTACTTTCAAATGACGGTGAGTCGCGGGCGGTGCGGGAGTTCTTTCAGTTATTTAAAACGCCTTGGGAATTCTGTGTACCGCGTAAACATTACGATCTGGTCATCGTGACTCGGAAAGAGATACCAGAAAACCTGAGCGCCGGTGCAGTCGTGATTTACAATTCACGCTCGATCGGACTCGATGACACGTTTGGTTTGATCACGACGTCACGGGGAAGATGCGGGTGGGTGGAATGGCAGGGCATCGAGTTCCCGGTCTACGGAGATTTGGCGACCTTTGAACCGACGGGCGAGTCGTTAGTAAAGCTACAGCAAACGTCCGAGGCGGTAGGAAGCGTGCTTCGAGGTGCGGAACGCCCAACAGTGCGCATCGGGATTGATCTATTTTGCGAAGTCCTCCTCTTACTAAGCAAGGGGCAGCCAGCAGAGAACGCGCAAGTCCCGACCTTAGACATGCACATTTCACTGCTTCGGGAGATCATGGTTCGTCTAGGTGTGCCTTTTGTCGAGGTGCCGCCTGTGCCGGACGGCTATGACTTTATGGCATGTCTCACGCACGATGTTGATTTTTTAGGCATACGTGATCACAAGTGGGACCGTACTATGTGGGGATTCCTTTATCGTGCGACAGTTGGTTCGTTTCTGAAGGCCTTTGCAGGTAAACTTCCTTGGTCCAAATGTCTGCAGAACTGGGCCGCTGCCTTTTCTCTTCCTTTTGTACATCTTGGTTTTCGAGATGATTTCTGGCTGGAGTTCACTCGCTACGTAGACATTGAAAAAGAGCTCGGATCAACTTTTTTTTTTATTCCACTCAAGAATGTAGCTGGAAAGTTGGGGCAATCGGGAGCCCCTAAATCCCGGGCGGCAAAATATGACTTGACTAAAATTAAGGAGCAGGTCCTGGGATTGGTAAATAGTGGCTGCGAAGTGGGGCTTCATGGGATTGATGCCTGGCATGATCTTCCGAGCGCCCAATTAGAACAGCGCCGGATTTGCGAAATAACAGGACAACGTGATGTGGGAACTCGCATGCACTGGCTTTATTGGGAGGAAGGTTCGGCGAAGACCCTTGAAAAGGCGGGGTTCACCTACGATTCTACCTCCGGCTACAATGATGCCATTGGTTTCCGCGCCGGAACAACTCAGCCGTTCTGCCCATTGAGCACTGAATCCCTTCTTGAGCTTCAACTCAATATTCAGGATTCCGCGATGTTTTATTCGGACCGGATGGCGTTGTCAGAAATTGAAGCTCTCGAAGCTTGCAGGGATGTGATCAGCTCGATGTCCTTACTAGGTGGTGCACTTACGCTGAACTGGCACACTAGAAGTTTGTCCCCTGAGAGACTTTGGGGAGACTTCTACGCCAGACTCTTGAACGAAGTTCGGACACACCGCGTATGCTTCGGGACGGCTGGTGAAATTGTCGAGTGGTTTCGCAGAAGGCGTGCGCTCTGCTTCGAGTCTGTAGATTTTAAGGATACAGGCGTGCGGGTAGCGCTAAATAGTCCGAACGGGTATTCGGAACCCTTTTCGTTCACTCTAAGAATTCACGGTTCAAGGTTTGTCTCGGGTGAATCGAGATTTCGAGTTTCTACGCCAAAACAAACGGACAATCCATGGAGCGGTGAAAAAGTCCTAGATATACCGTACTAACGCCGCGCCTACCTTGTACCCCAGATGCTGCACTTCCGATTGTTGTTCAGAGGGAACGCCCGTGTTAGCTTCGAAAATGCCGAGACCGCGTTTCTATGCAGCTAAAGTCTTGGCAAACAACACGAAAGGCCAAGGCAACCCCCATGCGCAAGTCTCATCTGGGATTAGCGGTCTTAGTCGCGATGCTGTGCGGGCTCAGTTCTTCCGCGGTGGGCACCACGTTCTATGTGGATTCTTCAGTCTCGTCTTCAGGTAACGGGCAGTCGTGGGCTACCGCTTGGAGAACTTTCAGCAACATTACCGGGCTTCAGCCCGGAGATACAATATACGTGAGCGGTGGCACCACCTCGCAGACTTATACTCTGGATTCATGGATGCCAAGTGGCGGTACTTCTGCAAGCCCTATCAGCTACAAAGTCGGGCAGGATGCAGGGCACAACGGCACGGTTATTTTTCAGGGAGGCAATCACTGGCTTGGCAGCGGTGGTACTGGTACTCTGCAATACATCACCATCAACGGGATAGGTTCTGATGGCACTAATCACATGACGGTACAGGGTTATAGCGACTACGTAGTTTATTGCGAAAGTAGCACGAATTGTAGGCACATTTCGATTCAGCACGTCAATTTTCCCAACATGAAAGCTGGATTTCGCTTCGGTAATTCGGCTGGCGTGGATCTAGGGTATAACAAGATATATAAGGTTTATTGGGGCTCAGATGGAACACACGATGACGTCATCTGGGCGTGCCAGGAATCGTCTTCGGGAGCTTACGATTGTTTAATTCACGATAACTATATCTCCATTCCAGCCTGGTCTGGGAATTCAGCACTTGGCGACGACGGCATCAAATGGGGCTCAGGAATTTCTTTTTACAACAATCACGTCAAGGTAGCGTTAACTGCCAGCTACTCAAGCAACCAGAGCACGTCACAACACGCTGACGGATTTCAGATAAACGAATCACATTACAAGATTTATAGCAATGTATTTGAGGATATAGGCGAATCGAATATTTATCACGACGATTTTGATACTCCCCGCAACATAAGCGGAATATATATTTATAACAACTTGTTTGTGCAGTCACATGTTCCGGGTACCAACGTGCCACGAGGCATAGACATTCTCCCAGAGTCTGGGGGAATAGGCACGACTTTCACCGATGTTGTCATCGCTAACAACGAATGGGTAGATGCGTCGGGATATATGTATACGGTGCGCTTTGAAAGCATCGCCAGTTGCACCAATTGCCGGTTTCAAAACAATATTGACAAGGATAATGTCGGCACGGATATTGTTGGTGTCCCCGTCACAGTTTCGAACAATACTGCCTCCGCGAATTGGGTTTCCTATAATCGATATGCTGTCAGCACCAATGATCTGCATCTTGCTTCGAGCGATACGGTCAATATCAATCACGGAATAAACTTGTCGACTTGGTTTTCTGCCGACAAGGATGGCAACAGTAGACCACAAAGTTCGGTGTGGGACATTGGAGCGTATGAATCTGGCAGCACTGCTGCGATCTCGCCTCCCACAGGCCTTAGTGCCGTGGTTCAGTAAGGAAGCTCTCTAGATTTAAGACTGGCTACGGGTTATAACGACTATGCAAGAACGCGCAGTGGTTGGTAGCCAGAGGTAGCGTTTTCCTGTTTCGACGGCATTGTCATTTCAAATGTGACTAGCAGCCCATTCAGGCGACATCGCAGCTTATCAGCCTGCAAAATCCCTTTCTGTCTTTCTCGATGCTAATCGATGAAATTTGTTTGCCGTGAGTAGCCTAGGAATTGTGCGCAGTGAGGTGGATGTGTCAGTCCCCAATCCCGTTACATTTGTAGTCGCGGTCAACAACAGGGAGCTGTTCGAACAAAACTTTTTGGCGTCGCCATGCTTGCGACAATCACACGATCACCAGATCCTCATTCGGGAGAACTTTAGCTCAGCTGCCAAAGCATATAACGATGCCATCGACCGGTCCGCCAATGACCTCATTGTTTTCTGTCACCAGGACGTTGTTCTGCCAGAAGCGTGGCTATCTCAATTGCAGGGCGCTCTTGACCATCTGGCGTCCTCTGACCCGAACTGGGGTGTACTTGGAAGCTACGGCACAACCCAGGATGGCCGTGGCTTCGGTCACGTGTACTCCTCAGGCGAAGACACAATTGGGAACCCGCTCCTGCGACCAGCTGTAGTTCAGACTCTCGACGAGATTGTTTTAATCTTGAGGAGATCTTCAGGGTTGCGTTTTGACGATTCGCTTCCTCACTTTCATTTTTACGGAACGGACATTTGCCTGAGAGCCGCAAAGAGGGGCATGACGAGCTATGCCGTTTCTGCCTTTTGCATACACAATACACACCAGACTCTGGTTTTGCCAAAGGAGTTTTACGAGTGCAGCAGGCATATTAAAAAAGTCTGGAAGGACTGCCTTCCGATTCAAACCACATGCGTCAGAATTACCAAATATAATTTTCCGCTCTACGATAGAAAATTGAGAGAGTTTTATTTGCGGAACATCCGCCGGAAAGAATGTGGCGGAACGCGGGTACGAGATCCCTTGTCCCTTCTTGAACGATTTGCTGAAAAGGCGTACGCCTCCCGCTCCGAATCGGCTCCGCCAACCATTTGACTAGCTGCACATGTACGGCTGTAGCGGTCTTTTGGAAATTGCCGCTGCCAAGTTCAACGGAAATAGACGACAGAAAAGCTCGTGGAGCCTATAGACATCAGATTCGGTGGCGGCGCAAGCCACACGACATTGCACCCACTTGTGGCGTTTGCCTTGTTTGGCGCCATCGTGTTGACGTTTGTATTGCCGCGGAAGTATGTAGTCGTACCATGGCTTTTGACCGTCTTTCTTACTCCTTTCGGGCAAGTTGTGGTTCTGTCTGGAGTCCACTTTACTGTCTATCGAATTGCTGTCGTCTGTGGACTTGTTCGACTAGCCATAACTAAATTTCCGGCCAGAACGGGCCGGCTTGCCGGAGGGTTCAGCGCGGTCGATACCGCGTTCATGTTTTGTGCTCTATTTTCTTTCATGTCATTTTCAGTTCAATGGATGGAGTGGCAAGCCGTCATTAAGAGCCTTGGGAGTCTTCTGGACGGGCTTGGTGGGTACTTTGTTTTGAGATTTCTAATCCGGGACATGCGCGATGTGCAGCGGACAATTAAAGTGCTCGCCGCCGTAGCGATAGTCCTCGCGATCTGCATGACCAATGAGCAGCTTACTCGCGAAAATGTGTTCGGGTTATTAGGCGGCGTCGCCTTTAACGTACCAGTGCGCGATGGTAGCGCACGTGCCATGGGATCATTTCAGGTTTACCTTACCGCAGGCGTGTTTGGTGCAACGCTTCTGCCCTTGTTTATATCTCTATGCTCAGATGTTAAGGACAGACTCGTCGGGTATTTAGGAATTGCCGGCGCAAGTATCATGGTGCTAACGTCCAATTCCAGCACGCCGCTTTTAGCTTATGCCGCTGGCATTGTAGGGCTTTGTTTTTGGCCCCTGCGCAAGAGAATGCGCGTTTTTTGGTGGAGCCTTGTGTTGATCCTCGTGAGTGTACATCTGTCCATGAAAGCCCCCGTGTGGGCGTTGATTCAGCGAGTAGACCTGACGGGTTCATCCTCCGGCTTTCATCGTTACATGCTCGTAGAACAATGCATGAGACACTTAGGCGATTGGTGGCTTGTGGGGAACAGGAATTACAATGACTGGGGCTCTGACATGTGGGACCTATCGAACCAGTATGTGGGCTGTGCGGTGACGGGAGGCCTGGCGACTCTGGTTACATTTATTCTTGTCATCTCCCGCAGCTTTGGTCGACTTGGCACGGCGAGGAGGCTCGTCAACAACGATCGTAAGCGAGAGTGGTCTATATGGTGCCTATGTGCTGCCCTGCTGTCCCACGTAGTAGCGTACTTTGGTGTTAATTACTTCGACCAGATGCAGGTCGCGTGGTACGCGCTATTGGCTATGATCAGCGTTGCAGCTTCCGAAGCGGCGCTATCACGGCGCTGCAAGGTTCGAGAGGCGCTCGCGTTAAACGGAAACGAGTGGACCGCTGTGAATTCGAGTCTCCTGGAGACAAATCCGTGAATGCTGAGCGATGGGTTCCGGTCCGTTGACATTCCTGACGCACGCACATTGAGCTCCGAGCTGGTCTGTTGTGCAGCCTCAAAGCGGGAATCATCTGCGACTGCGGCTGCGATCTGATCGTCTTCCCGGCAGCTGTATACCTCTATATACGAAATCTCTGATATCTACTCCTTTGGACCGACGAATGAATCCTACTGTTTCTGTCATAGTAACCGTCTATAACCGCTTCGAACTTACCAAACGTGCTGTTGAAAGTGTGCTGGCCCAGACATTCCCTGTGTCTGAGGTAATTCTTATGGATGACGGTTCCTTTGATGGCACTTCTGAGCTACTGCCGCCATACATAGCCGAGAATCCGACTTGGCGTCAACGTGTACGCTATTCGCATCAGGACAATCAGGGTCCTGGCGCAGCCCGCAATAATGGTATCGCCTTAGCTACCGGCGAATGGTTAGCTTTTATTGACAACGACGACCTCTGGCTTCCCCAGAAACTGGAATGGCAATTCCGGGCACTCGATCAGTTCGAAAAGCACTGCGGCGCTTGCATCAGCGACGCCTGGTTCATGAACAATCCACAGATGAAAATGACTTTGTTCCAACTTGCTGGGAAGCAACACAGCGAGACTATTGGCATGATTACTGACCCCCTAAAGTACATGCTTGAGACGAATTCCGTAGTGGGTATTCATCCGGTATGGCTTCAGAACTTGATTACTCGGACAGAATTGGCGCGTGAAGTAGGCGGATTCGATCCGAAACTCCGCTTTGGCGACGACGATGACTTCGTATTCCGGCTGGGTTGCGAAACGAAGTTCTGCTTCGTCAATATGCCAATGGTTTTGATAGATCGGACGTCCCCAACTCAGCGGCACGTGGGTGAAAATAAACGTTGGGACGACGATGATTTTCGTCTTCAAATGGCCCAGTCCCGCCTAGAAAAACGCCTTCAATTGAAGTACGATTTTCCTGAAGAAATTCGCAACACAATTCGTCAACATTTAGCGGCCGTACACAGTGGGTGGGCGAATTGGTTTCTCGAAAATGAGGAATATGGCAAAGCCTCCAAGTCCCTAGCTGAGGCTGCGAAAGTATGTCTCACTCGTAACATTGCGATAAAGCGGGCCCTGTGCCGCTGGACCCCTGCCATAGCGAGAAAACTCGCTTCAATGCGTGCCGAATATCGAAAGCGTGGGTACGTTGGTATTGGCTAAAAGGAACCACCTCGTAACCGATATAGAGGTCAGGCCAATTCAACTCGCGTACTGAATAGACGTTAGCGACAAAGCTTTCCTATGTGACTACCCAAAGAATGTCTGTTAATCACAACGTCCCCGTGAGCACACTCCGTGTAAGTAGCTCGAAGGGAATCGGTGACAGGCCTGGTCCACGTGCCATTTAGCCACTAAGTAGCAGAGCCGAGCCACCGTTCAACAATCCGTGTCACATCGAAAGAGGCCCACTATGAATCGGTACATACTCGCTGCAATCGTCTCCATAATCATACTGTCCGGTGTTGCTTTTGGCTCCTGCAGTTCGCCTGCTAATCAAATCGAGGCCGAAAACTGCAAACCTGGTTCAACCGGCTGGGGTATCAACGGCTCGGGAGACCTGACGATACAAGGGTTCGCCACCGATATCAGTTACAACGTAGGCCAGACGGTCAATTTCAAGATAAATACAACTGCCACGAGTTATCAGTTACAGATATTCCGGATGGGGTATTATCAGGGAAACGGAGCGCGGCTGATTACCGCCATCGCACCTTCGGCCCAGTTGCCTCAGAGTCAACCGGCATGCCTGACTAATTCCACAACCAAGTTGGTAGATTGCGGAAATTGGGCTATTTCTGCATCCTGGACAATTCCGACTTCTGCAGTATCTGGCATCTATTTTGTTGATTTGGTCCGGTCAGACACGGGCGGCGCCAGTCAGGTGTTTTTCATCGTGCGCAATGATGCTAGCCACTCTGATGTTCTAGTTCAGACGTCGGACGAAACTTGGCAGGCATACAACCCGTATGGCGGTCATATGTTTTACGGTACAACGAGTCCCAACCTGAATGACCGAGCATATAAGGTCAGTTACAATCGGCCGTTCAATACGGCCAATTATGAAACAGCAACATGGATCTACAGTGGGGAATATCCGATGGTGCGTTGGCTTGAGGCTAACGGTTACGACGTAAGCTATTTTACAAGTGTTGATGCCGCACGAAGTGGAAGTGTGATTGCGAATCACAAGATATATCTTTCAGTTGGTCACGATGAATATTGGTCCGGGCAAAAACGGGCGAGTGTCGAGGCAGCCCGGGCGGCAGGAGTAAACCTCGCGTTTTTCAGCGGCAACGAGGTGTATTGGAAGACGCGATGGGAGAATAGTATTGACGGGAGCAATACTCCGTATCGCACCTTAGTCTGTTACAAGGAGACACTCGGGCCAAACTCTACTCCTTCCGCGACTGCTGCCGTAGATCCGCTCGATCCTCCAACTTGGACCGGCACATGGCGTGATCCAACGAACAGTCCTCCATCAGATGGAGGGCGTCCAGAGAACGCGCTCACTGGAACTCTTTTTAAAGTCAATGGGCCCGGAGCGGACAACACAAACCTCTCTATCAAGGTTCCCGCTGCAGACGGCGCTATGCGTTTTTGGCGGAACACTGCGGCAGCCACGCAATCTGCGGGACAGACGCTGACGTTACCCCCTGGAACGCTAGGATACGAGTGGGATGTTGAGCAGGACAATGGCTTCCGCCCGGCAGGACTGTTTGACCTATCCACAGCGACCTATAGCCTCACGAACGACTATCTCCTCGATAATGGCGGCATCTACGGCGCCGGTACGGCGACGCACCACCTGACACTGTACCGCTATTACAAGAACCTGGGACAGACTAACCAAACGCCCCTCGGACTCGTGTTCGGTGCTGGAACCGTGCAATGGGCATGGGGGCTTGACTCAACTCACGATAATTCTATTGGAACCGCCGCAGATTCCAACATGCAGCAGGCGACGGTCAACCTGTTTGCAGATATGGGCGCAGAGCCGGCCACATTGCAGGGAGGCTTGCTACTAGCGACGCAATCAATCGATACAATAGCTCCAGATTCACTAGTGACCTCCCCAACTAATGGGTCAGCGGTCGGGGTCTCAACAACGACAAACGTCACCGGAACCGCTACAGACACAGGCGGCGGGGTCGTCGGTGGCGTCGAAGTGTCAGTAGACGGAGGAACGTCCTGGCATCCGGCTACAGGCAGGGGAAGCTGGACATATGCGTGGACGCCGACCACCACAGGTTTCTACACCATTCAAACCCGCGCCACCGACGACAGTGGCAATCTCGAAATACCCTCGCCGGGCATTACGGTCGCCGTCGATACTACAGCACAGACCATGGCGTCACTTACTTTAAACTCGACGAGTGTCAGTGTTGGGAATTCAGCACAAGGGACGGTCACGCTGGGTCAGCCAGCGGCTAGCGGCGGTGTCGTCGTGACGCTGTCAAGCAGTAATCAGGGTGTTGCTAGTGTTCCTAGCAGTGTAACAGTGCCCGCAGGGCAGTTTAGCGCGAACTTCCTGGTCACTGCTCTCACGGCAACAGTACCTACCCCTGTCACAATTAGCGGTACTTTCGTTGCTACAAAGAGCGCTTCGCTGTTAGTCAAACAGGCACTGCCACCGCCGCCCGGCAATCTTGCTATTGATGCCCTTGTGACCAAGGATCAAGGGACTTCCGCCACGACTGTGAATAGTGGTGCATTCTCTACCTTCGCGAGCAGCGAGCTGATTTTGGCATTTGTCAGTACCGCCGCTTCGTCCGCAAACATAGCCGTCACAAGCATGACAGGCGCAGGGCTGACCTGGGATCTGGTCCAGCGCACGAATACTCAGTTAGGCACCTCAGAGGTTTGGCGAGCGTTCGCAGCGAATCCGGTGAATAACGCATTTGTCACTGCGACCCTTTCGCAGAATGTCACCTCTTCGATGCTGGTAGTAAGTTTCGCTGGGGTTGATACTTCGGGCACGAATGGTTCGGGAGCAGTCGGTGCCACGGCTGGTTCCAGTGGAACGTCTGGTGCGCCGACGGCCTCCCTCACATCGACCCGCGATAACTCCATGGTGCTGGGTGTAGGTAACGATTGGGACAGCGCGATTGCCAGAATTGTCGGTCCGAATCAGACGCTTTTACATCAATATCTCACTTCTACTGGCGATACTTTCTGGATGCAAATGCAGAGCGCGCCAATACCCTTAAGCGGTACTTCCGTCACGATCAATGACACCTCTCCGACAACTGATCGGTACAACTTAAGCATCGTCGAAGTTCGCCCATCGGTAGCGGGAACCCTCAGTATTTCTGGAGCGATTACTCCGCCGACGGCTGGAGGTGGAACCACCCTGACGTTGACGGGCCCCGCCAGCAGTACAACCACGGCTGATGGTTCAGGCAACTATTCGTTTACTGGGCTGGTGAATGGCTCGTATACGGTTACGCCGAGCAACACGGGAGTCGTATTTGTTCCGACATCCCAGCTAGTCACTCTGAATGGCAGTAGTATGACGGCGAATTTCACTGCCGCCACATTACAGTCGATCTCAGTGACGCCGAGCAGTCCAACTGTTCAAGCGGGTGCCACGCAGCAATTCACGGCGATGGGTACTTACGCTGACGGTACTACCCAAAACATCACTACTCAGGTTAGCTGGTCGTCGTCAAACACAAACGTAGCTACTATCAGCACTTTGGGACTAGCGTCGAGCATAGCGGGTGGAACATCCACCATTATGGCAACACTAGGAAATAGTAGTGGCACTACGATCTTGACAGTTCAAGCCACCAATTTAGTGATCACGACGTCGAGTGTGCCGAACGGGTTCCAGAACCAGGCATATGCCGCGACTCTAAGTGCGTCAGGCGGAACTGCGCCCTACAACTGGTCGTTAGCTGTCGGAACGCTTTCACCGGGTCTGAGTCTCTCGTCCGGTGGTAAGATCTCCGGAATCCCAACCCTAGCCGGAACGAGTGTTTTCACAGTGCAAGTCACGGACACCGGTAGCCCGCAACAAAAGGGGACACAACAGCTCTCCATCACTGTGACAGCTTTGCCCAACACGATCTGGGCACCTACGTTACTCCCGAGCACCGTCGACGGAGGACCGGATGCAGCGGTTGAGCTCGGAGTGCGGTTCAAATCCGACGTAAGCGGCACTATTACTGGTGTTCGCTTCTATAAGAGCAGCAACAACACGGGAACACACGTCGGAAATCTGTGGAGCAGC
>JAOAPC010000009.1 GCA_025462735.1 Acidobacteriaceae bacterium
AACCATCCGCCACAAAGCACGAGTCCCAATCTTACGGACTTGATCTTCATCTCTCTAGGTAGATCGCGGAATGATCCCAATCATGCGGACTTTTTGCAATATTGTGGGGAGACTAATGTAACCAGGCGTTATCACTCAGAACTCGACGATGAGTGAAATGTGTGCCGTGGTTTCATTTCTGCCTCATCAAAGGACCAGCGAAAAGAGCGGCTGGGGGCTAGTGCTCAGCCAAATAAGTTCCGGTTACGTATCCCAGCGTCGCGCCGATGAGAATGTCTGAAGGAAAGTGCTTCTTCGCGGGGTAGCGCGAGAGACTCACTCCGGTTGCAAGCGCATACGCGCTCCACTTGAGCCATTTCTTTTCTGGATAACGGTGAGCGATTACTGCCGCGAATGCGAAACTGGTCGCGGAGTGTCCTGACGGAAAAGACCTTCCACCACCCCAGAATTTGCCGGCACCGTTCGACGTGGTAGGGAACTGTCGATCAAAAGCGAGCTTAAGACCCAAGTCGACTGTGCCAAGCTGAATAGGTTGCGTGGTGCCCGGGACCGGAATTGAACCGGTACGCTCCTTTCGGAGCCCGGGATTTTAAGTCCCGTGCGTCTGCCAGTTTCGCCACCCGGGCGGGGCATGAAGGTATTGAAAATACTACATCAGTGACAGTTCTCATGGTTGCGAGTTCCGCGGCGAGCGGTCCGTTTGCATGTCTTAGGAACTGCCTTATTCGCAGATCTCGATCTTTGTGGCGCGCAACTTTCGGGTCGGATATCGGCTCAGCAACAGAGTGGACTATTTATGAAACGTAACTTCTTTTTATTACTTCTTTACGCCTCTTGTTCCAACATCTACCTGTGGGTTGGAGATGAAAGGGTATCGAAAGTTTCTGGTTCGACTCGAAAAGCCGGTACACGAAGAGGGTTCGACTACAGATGCGGCTGCAAGTCACGGAGCGCGGCATAGATTAGAGATCGCTGTGGTTTTTACGTCGCTCAGTAGCACCGTCGCAGCCCTAAACCGCGCCGCAAGCCTGCTGAGAGGCTTGGACGGCCGCATCTCTTTAATCGACGCTCGACCGATTCCCTATGTGCTGCCACTCAATGAACCGCCGGTTTCACTCGATTTTACGCAGCTATGTCTACTCGCAATCGCCAGCGCAAGTGACGCGGAGGAGGTGACGCCACATATCGTTCTGTGCCGTTTCCGGTTTGAAGCGCTGGTAAATGTCTTGAAGCCGTACTCACTTATTATTATTGGCTGCCGCAAAAGTCGATGGCCGAATCGGGAAAAGAGATTGGCGAGAAAGCTACGGCGCAGCGGGTATGAAGTCCTTGTGCGAGAAGACTGAATAACACGTGTGATTCTAATAGAAATGCTTGCTTACGCAGTAGGAAGAGAAAAATAGAATACCGATCCTCGGCCAACTTGACTGGTAACGCCTATCTTTCCTCCGTGCAGCTCAACGATCGCTTTGGCAATTGGCAAGCCCATTCCAGTGCCCTGAATAAGCATCCGCTGGTTACGTCCGCGATAGAACTTCTCAAAAATCATACCTTGTTCCATTTCCTCGATGCCGGCGCCATGGTCGGCGACGCTGGTCACGATCTCGGAGCCGCGCTGTTCGGCAGTGACGTGAATCGGGCTATCTGGCGGGGAATATTTGCCAGCATTATCGAGTAATTGGGTCAGCACTTCGACGATTCGTTCGAGATCCATCTGCACCGGCGGAAGTCCTGGAGCTACCGTAACCTCGACGTGATGCTGGCGCAACGCCGAATGTGAGGTCTCGATCGCGGCATCTATGGCTTCCCGAATTTCGTGTGGCTCCAGATGAAACTGAATATCATGAGAATCGAGTTGCGTCACTTCTGCGACTTCGCCGACAAGGCGATTGAGCCGATCACTTTCTTGATTGATTACCAACAACAGGTCCTTCTTCTGTGGCTTGTCTAACTCCATTTCCGACAGCAGAGTTTCTGCGGACGCTTTGATTGCCGTCAGTGGCGTGCGGAATTCATGTGTGACCGAATCCAGCAGCACCGATCGGAGGCGATCACTCTCTCGCGCGGCTTCGCTTTTCGTGAGTCGTTCTACGGTGTTCGCGCGCTCAATCGAAATCGCAACCAGGCTGCCGACTGCTTCCAGACTTTCGCGCGAGAAGTCACAGCCAGCTATGCCGAGGGCGCCGACGGTCCGCACTCCCATTCGTAGCGGCATGTAGCAGGTGCGGTTTTGACGATCGAACACCGGCTCTCCTCGGCCGCTGATCGCCTTCAGTTGATCTACCGGAAATAGGTTCCTACTATGATCGTCAAAAAAGTAGGTCTCTTGCTTGCCATCTAGAAAAAGCGCGACCCCGCCGGCTTCAAACGAATCTACGATATGTTTAGGAATTACATTCAAAAGCTCGAACACACTCTCACTGAGCCACAATTCCTGGCTGAAGGAATAGAGCCGTTCGACCTCCCGCCGGCGCTGGTCTGCATACATCGTGCTGCGTCGCGCGCGCTCTGAAAGTTGGCTGCCCGCTACTGCTGTGACCAGAAAGGCGATCAATGCTACCCAATTCTGGGGATCGGCAATCGTGAACCTGAATAGTGGAGGCAGAAAGAAGTAGTTATAAGTTGTGGCCGCGAGCACAGCGGCGAAAATCGCATAGCGCAATCCCCAGGCTGCAGATATAAAGAGAATTACCAGCAGGAAGGTAAATCCCACAGTCGCTGGATTCACACGCAACCATCGAAAGTAAGCAAATACGATGGCGGAAACCACAATGGCCGAAGCGGCAAATCGAAACACCGGATTAAATGTGTCTCGTTTCACGCGTAAATCCATTCTTAATTTGTTTCCTGACAACAATTGAGCATAATACATACCACGCCGACGACGCCCGAGCAGTGTTGGCAGCAAAGAATCTATACCGAACTTGACGTCATCTATGTCGATGTTGAAATGAGGCGCATGGTCGACTCTGAGGTTAAGGGGAATATTCTCGTCGTGGATGACGAGCCGCAGATCACACGTGTGCTCAAGACTACTCTGTCGAGCCAAGGTTATGGGGTGCGCAGCGCCGCAGACGGAGAAGGGGCCCTCAATGAAATGAAAGGCTGGTCGCCGGATTTGATCATCACCGACCTGCGCATGCCGAGAATGGACGGATTGGAACTGTGCCGGCGCATTCGCCAAGACTCACGGATTCCGATTATTGTTTTGTCGGTTAAAGGCGAAGAGACAATCAAGGTGCAGGCTCTGGACGCCGGAGCAGACGATTACATCACCAAACCTTTCGGCATCAACGAGCTATTGGCGCGCGTGCGTGCCGCGTTGCGACGGGCCAAGGCCCCCGACCAGTCCGGCACTGAGGTAGTTGACGTAGGGGATTTCCACATAGACATTCCAGCTCGCGTGGTTGCAGTGAAGAATCGCGAGGTCCACTTAACCCCTAAAGAATTCGATTTGCTGGTTTATTTGGCAACTCACCCGGGCAAAGTGATTACTCATCGCGCTCTCCTCGCGGCCGTTTGGGGATCGAACAGTGTCGAACAACCTGAATACCTGCGCGTGTTTGTGGGTCATTTGCGCAAGAAACTGGAACCTGAGGACAATTCTTCCCGATACATCGTTACCGATCCGTGGGTCGGCTACCGCTTTGAGCCCGGCGAGTAAAGAATGTTGTTGTTCGAATTAAAAGTCTGGTCCGACCAATATCACGTAACCGCATAGCTTTCTTTTGCATCACTTCTACCTGATCTTCCGCTCCGCGGTTTAGAGCATCCGCTTTTCCAGTTAGGGCAAAGCTCGCATAAAGAATTCACAAAGGCTTCCTGTTCTTTAGGAATTCTTTAGAAACTCTTTACTCTCGTTTTACGCCCCTTGCTGTCAAATTATGGCTGGAGAGGGTGCAGTAACGCGGTGCGAAAATGCAGATACTCGCAATCGATTCGCTTCCTGACTACGGAGTCCTCGCCGTCATCGTAGTGTCTCTATTGGGCGTCGGTTTCATGATTTGGTTTTTAATTGCGCTTCTCCTCGATGTGAGACGCGCGCATCGAAAGCTAAATACTGTTTACGTCGCAAGAAGGGAAGACTCAGCTCGCGACCTCGGTGAACGAGCTGACCAGCGACGATTTCAAGGACGATTTCAAGTTGGAGACTGAGCATGCAAGACATTCTTTGGATAGCAGTCACGATCGCGTTCTTCGCCATGTCTGTTGGGTACGTATATTTCTGCGATCGCGTGAAGTGAGGAAAATTCCATGAGCCTGGAGTCGATGATTATGCTCGCAGTCAGTGCGCTGACAACCGTCTACCTGGTCTACGCGCTGCTGCGTCCGGAGAAATTCTGATATGACCGCGAACGGGTGGTTCCAAATTCTTTTGTTTCTTTTCTTCGTGTTTCTGGTCACGAAGCCTATAGGAGTTTTCCTGACCAGAGTGTTCAATCGCGATCGCACCTTCCTGGATCCGTTGTTGCGGCCGATTGAGCGATTTCTGTATCGAATTTGCGGAGTTGACGAGAATCGCGAGATGCGCTGGACGGAATACGCGACTGCCATGTTGCTCTTCAGTCTGGTGTCGATGGTTGTGCTGTACGGGTTCGAGCGACTGCAGGCTTATCTGCCCTTTAATCCGCAGAAGTTTGGCGCGGTGAATCCTACTGCGCTGGCCTTCAATACTGCCGCGTCTTTCACTACGAATACCAACTGGCAAAACTATTCAGGCGAGACCACCATGAGCTATCTGACCCAGATGGCCGGCCTCGCCTACCACAACTTTATGTCAGCGGCCGTGGGAATTGTGTTGGCCATCGCTTTCATTCGCGGCATCGCTCGTCGCCAAATGCAAACCATCGGCAATTTCTGGGTTGATCTTGTTCGATGCAACCTTTGGGTGCTGCTGCCCGCTTGCATCATCGGGGCGCTCGTCCTTGTGTCACAAGGGGTCGTACAGAACTTAAAACCTTATGACTCAGCGAAGCTGGTGGAACCCATGCAGGTCCAAAAGACCACGGCTGACGGCAAGCCGATGGTGGACGCCCAGGGTAAGCCGGTCATGGACACCGTGACCACGCAAACTATCGCCCAAGGCCCGGTCGCGTCGCAGGAGATTATTAAGGAACTCGGAACAAACGGCGGCGGCTTCTTCAACGCTAACAGTGCTCACCCGTTTGAGAACCCGACCCCTTTGTCCAACTTCATCGAGCTGGTGTTGATCTTCGCCATCGGGGGCGGGCTCACTTACACATTGGGTCGCATGACTGGTTCTCAGCGTCACGGCTGGTCGGTATGGGCTGCGATGGCAATTCTGTTCCTGGTCGGCGTCTCCGTTGCTTACTGGGCGGAAGCTCGCGGCAATCCATTACTAGCCGGAACGGACCAACACACTAGCGCGATGCAAGCGGGCGGCAACATGGAGGGGAAAGAGGTTCGCTTCGGCATTGCCAACACTGCACTTTGGGCTACGGTGACTACGGATGCAAGTTGCGGCGCCATAAATGGCTGGCACGACTCGTTTACTCCGATGGGTGGCTTGATTCCGCTGGCGAACATTATGTTGAGCGAAGTTGTCTTCGGCGGGGTTGGCGCGGGCATGTACGGAATGTTGATTTACATTGTGCTCGCGGTATTCATCGCCGGATTGATGGTTGGCCGCACCCCGGAATATCTGGGCAAGAAAATTGAGGCCTACGACGTAAAAATGGCCATGCTGGTCGTCCTCGTGTTTCCACTTGTGATCCTGAGTTTTGCGGCCATCTCGACGGTCGCAAGCTTTGGAACGTCAAGCATTTTGAACCTTGGTCCGCATGGACTCAGCGAAATTCTTTACTCATTTGTTTCGCAAGCCGGAAATAACGGGTCGGCGTTCGCCGGACTCACAACCAACACGCTCTGGTACAACACCGCAGGCGCAATGACGATGCTCATCGGACGCTTTTTGATGATTATTCCCATGCTCGCCATCGCCGGTAACCTGGCGCAAAAGAAATATGTTCCGCCGTCATTAGGCACCTTTCCTGTGACTACGCCTCTGTTCACCGTGCTCCTAATCGGCGTAGTTCTAATCGTGGGAGCGCTCACGTTTTTCCCAGCTCTAAGCTTGGGTCCGATCCTCGAGCATCTGCTCATGGCCGCGGGCAAGACTTTCTAGGGGGCTCACGATGACCACGACAACAACACCAGAAATCAAAATGCCTCCACAAGCGCCAATGGTGCGCCTCGGGCAGTCACCCACCAGGCGTGGCAAGAAGGAGGTGTGGGAATGGAAGATCGTCCGCCGCGCGATGGTGGACGCATTTGTAAAACTCAGCCCGCAAAAGATGATGGGCAATCCAGTCATGTTCGTGGTGGAGATCGGAAGCGTTATCACTACCGCTCTGCTCCTTAAAGGCGGGACCGCCTTCAAGTTCAACCTGCAGATCACGCTTTGGCTATGGTTCACCGTTCTGTTTGCAAATTTCGCAGAAGCCATGGCTGAAGGCCGGGGCAAAGCGCAAGCAGACACGCTCCGCCGAGCGCGTTCCGAGACGATAGCCAATCGACTGTTTGGCGACGGCCGAGTAGAGAAAATCCCAAGCTCAAAGCTTAGAGCAGGGGACGTGGTACTTGTTTCTGCTGGTGAGTTCATTCCTTCGGATGGAGAAATTACCGAGGGCGTCGCATCGGTGGACGAGTCGGCCATCACCGGCGAATCTGCGCCCGTGATACGCGAAAGCGGTGGCGACCGTTCCGCTGTGACCGGTGGAACCCGCGTTCTCTCAGATCAAATCAGAGTGAAAATTACCTCCAATCCCGGAGAAACTTTCCTCGATCGCATGATTGCTCTCGTTGAAGGTGCCGAGCGGCAGAAGACACCGAACGAAATCGCGTTGAATATCCTGCTCGCGGGCTTGACCATTATTTTCCTGCTAGCAGTGGTTACACTTCAGCCGTTCGCGATTTACTCCGGTTCTCCACAGACCGTTTTCGTGTTGGTTTCTCTGCTCGTCTGTTTAATTCCCACGACGATTGGTGGTTTGCTTTCGGCCATCGGCATTGCGGGCATGGACCGTTTGGTGCAACACAATGTGCTTGCTATGTCCGGCCGTGCCGTAGAAGCCGCAGGCGACGTAAATACGCTTTTGCTGGACAAGACTGGAACCATCACCCTCGGAAATCGCCAGGCATCACGCTTTGTTCCAGCGCCGGGCGTCACGGAGCAAGAGTTGGCCGACGCAGCGCAGCTTTCGTCGCTCGCAGACGAGACTCCTGAGGGGCGTTCCATTGTCGTCCTTGCAAAAGAGAAGTACGGATTAAGAGGACGTCAGTTGAGCTCGCAGGAATCGCGCTTCATTCCTTTCAGTGCACAGACGCGCATGTCGGGCGTGGACCTCAACGGCTTTGAAATTCGCAAAGGCTCAGTCGATGCGGTTACAAATTACCTCTTGCAAAATAGATGCCCAATGCCAAATGACGTTAAGGCCATTGTGGAGGAGATTGCGCGTTCTGGCGGTACACCTCTGGTAGTGGCGGAAAAGAGCCGTGGTGCCTTGGGCGTTATCGAACTCAAGGACATCGTGAAAGGTGGCATTCGCGACCGATTCGACCATCTCCGCGCTATGGGCATCAAGACGGTAATGATCACGGGCGACAATCCGCTGACCGCCGCGGCGATTGCACGTGAAGCCGGCGTAGACGATTTTCTGGCCCAAGCGACACCCAAGGACAAAATGGATCTCATCAAGCGGGAGCAAGGCGAGGGCAAGTTGGTCGCGATGACCGGCGACGGCACGAATGACGCGCCAGCGCTGGCGCAAGCCGATGTTGGCGTCGCTATGAACACGGGTACACAGGCCGCGAAAGAAGCCGGCAACATGGTGGATCTGGATTCGAATCCCACGAAGCTGATTGAGATCGTGGAAATCGGCAAACAATTGCTGATGACACGCGGCGCGCTGACGACATTTTCGATCGCGAACGATGTTGCGAAATACTTCGCAATCATTCCTGCAATGTTTGCGGGCACCTTTCCGGTTCTGAACGCATTGAACATCATGCATTTGCAGACACCGCAGTCGGCGATCCTCTCTGCCGTGATTTTCAACGCTCTGATTATCGTGGCGTTGATTCCACTTGCGCTGCGCGGAGTTAAATACCGTCCCGTCGGTGCCGCTATTCTGTTGCGAAACAACCTGCTGATATACGGTGTCGGCGGGGTAATCATCCCGTTCATTGGCATAAAGCTCATCGATATGTTGATCACTCGTATCGGGCTGGCATAGTGAGGCGCTCATGAAAAAGAATCTTCTTATTTCGCTGTGGATGACAATAGCCACGACTATCATTTTTGGTTTGATCTACCCTCTGTTGGTCACCGGACTAGCGCAGTTGATTTTCCCGCACAAGGCAAATGGGCAGTTGATCCAGAAGAACGGAGAAATCATAGGCTCGACACTGATCGGCCAAGGCTTCTCCAGCCCCGGATATTTTCACTCCAGGCCCTCGGCTGCAGGAAATGGCTGGGATGCAGCGAACTCGGCCGGATCGAATTTGGGGCCGACTAACCAGAAACTGATCGATCGAGTAAAAGAAGATGTCCTTACGGCGCAAGCTGACAATCCCGGGACTCCGGTACCTATCGATCTGGTGACGACGTCTGCGTCTGGCTTCGATCCCCACATCACGCCTGCGGCGGCCGAATTCCAATTAGCTCGAGTAGCTAAGGCGCGGGGGACAACTATTGATCAGTTACGCGCTGTCGTGGCCGGACATATGTCGGGAAGGCAGCTTGGATTTTTAGGTGAGCCGACTGTTAACGTGCTGGAGCTAAATCTTGATCTTGACCAGCAATTTCCCATGAACAAGCAGGCCAGAGCTCAATAGAACCGAATGCCGTAGTGCTTTCAGACCGGCCCGGCAATCCCTTCCAGGTAAGTCTCCCGCTAATGTGCGCCAGTAATTTCTGCGAGCGCTGCTGTAATACTATCGATCTATCGCACATATGAAAACTTCACTCCGCACGGTCAGGGTTCTAGCGATGTTTCTCGGCTGGGTCGCTCTTGCCTCGGTAGTGCTGTTGTTTGCCTCGGATTTGTTTCCAACTGCGTTTCCGGCGCACGCCCACGATCTGTTTGGGGCTCTCCCGCTTGCTTTGATTGCCTTTACTTATCTCACCTATCAGGTGGTTCGCCGACCGCTTGCCGGAGAACTGTTTAAGGCTGTTCTGCTGGCCACTGCCTTTCTTCTCTGGGCAGCAAACCAGTTCTGGCCCGACAGGCCATCGGCCACATTACTTAACGACTCGGCAATCGGACTGTTTGTGCTCGACGTTTTTTTAGTGGTAATCGGTTGGCCTGCTACCTCGGCCGCCGAAGATCCCGGCCTTTAGCGTAGACTATCGCGTCTCATCACACATCCAATAGACCATCTCCAGATATCTTTCTCGGCGATTTCACCTTTCTTGCGCAATTGGAGCATTGCGGTCGAGAGTGCGCGGGCGGAACAGAACGTTTAGGGAAAATTTATTCGGATTTTATTTTGTCTTTACGGCCCTTTCGATCTAATCAAGCTATGGAGAAAGGGAAGGCGTGAAAAAGACTAACCCCAACGCGGTGCTTAGAGCTACGAAACTCAATAGGTGTAGAGCGCTCTCATCCCTGCCCGTATTGCTTGCAATGGGTTTAGCCATAGCTCAGATCCCGCGCTGCCATGGCCAGGACACGGCGTCTGCCTCGGCGCAGGCGCAGACTAGCACTCCTGCGCCATCCGGGGACGCCTCGGACCCCGCTGTGCCATCCGCAGTCATGAAAGAGCTCCAACAGATGAAGGCGCGCATCGATGAATTGGAAAAACAACTGAAAGCGCGTGATGCAACTCCAGGCACGGCCGCCGCCGGGCCGACTTCGACTGAGGCTTCTCCCGCAGCAGTACAGGAGTCCCCTGCAGCGTCGAAGGGAGCACCTGCGGCAGCGTCAGAACTGTCCGAACCTACACAACCTTTTGCTTACGCCGATTGGACGTGGCTGAACGGCACCCCTCGCACTAAAGACGCGGTGTGGGATTCGAAATTCTTTACGCCAGAAATCAGATTCGACTCTAACTTCATCAGCAGTTTGAATCATCCCAAAGACGACACGATTGGCGGGTCGACCGAGATCTTTCGGTCCAATGAATTCCAATTGGAGCAGATCAGCTTTGGCGGCGACTTCCACTGGCAAAATGTTCGCGGCCGAGTGTTGACCATGAATGGAATGTTTGGCGTTACGACGCCGCGCAATGATGCCAGCCCTGGACGCGGACAATGGGACCTTCGTGGCGCATACAAGTACGTATCCGAGGCCTACGGCGGGTACCACTTCAACGTGAATCGCGGGCTCAACGTAGATGCGGGAATCTTTGTGTCATACATCGGCCTCTTCAGCTACTACAACTTCGATAACTGGGCCTATCAGCCATCCTACGTGTCATCCAACACGCCGTGGTTCTTCAACGGATTGCGCATCCAGTGGTTCCCAACCGACAAGCTGAAAATTGAGCCTTGGATCATTAACGGATGGCAATCCTATGGCAGGTTGGGTAGCAGGCCCGGTCTCGGCGGGCAAATCTTGTATCGTCCTAAGCCCTGGCTGTCATTGGTCTTCAATAACTACGGCATGGGCGAAGATACCCTGGGCGCCGGTAATGGCAAATTCGGCCGCTCGCGTATCCACACCGATGACAGTATTGAGGTCAAATACTTCGATCGTCCGACAAAGACACTCGACAAGATGGCGTTCTCGTTTACGGGCGATCTGGGATGCGAATACGGCGCGGGCGCGGCTTGTATGGGAAATAAAAAAGATGCGTCGGGCAATATCATCGCCCACAAGCAGGCATTTCTAGGCTGGATGGCTTACAACCGGTGGTGGTTCAAGAAAGACACGTACGGATTCACTCTCGGCGGCGGGGCGATGAACAATCCAGGGCGCTACCTGGTGTTGCTTCCTCCAATAAATGGAGCGGATGCGATCTCGGGCTCTCCGTACTTTACGCAAAACCCCGGAGACCCCTTCAAAGCCTGGGATGCTTCCGCAACCTTTGACTGGATGCCCAAGCAGTACATCACCTTTCGCTGGGAGTACGGCTATCGCCATGCAAATGTGCCATATTTTTCGGGCCGCGGCGGGATAACGCCGGGCGTCAACATCACTCCTAGCACGGTTCCCAACCCAACTGCCGGGTCTTTAGTGGGAAACACTACCTTGGTGCCGGGTCCGTTCTTGTCCGCGACGCCGGGTTTGACCTGTGTCGCAGGAAGCACGGGTTTCTGCCCCGACCTGCGGAAGGATGAACCCAGTATCAGAATGGCCATCATGGTCAAATTCTAGATTGGGGAGTTCTCCGCTTTATGGTGGGGAGACGACTACAACACTTCGAATGGAACAGCAGCGTTCCGGATGGTTCGGGTTTCCTGCTCCGCCGTCCCTCGGCGGTGCAAGTCAGCGATTGAAGTTGACGCCCCTCGGGGCGACGCTACCTCCGCACACATTGATGGTTCACCCATCGCCTTCGGATTTCCCCTTTGGCCTGCAAGTTGAAACCATCCTGCCTTCGCGCGCCACGGCTCCGGATTTCGACATGTGTCGAAGCGTACCTTCGACATGTATCGACACCATCTCTGCCTGATTTTCCCTCCTTCATTAAAGTCAGCGATTTACGAGAGATTGTTTTAGCACCTCTCTGGTCGGTCATTTGCTTGAACTCGTATTGCAGATTTCTGTCCATAGGAGAACGCGGAATGAAGGGGCGTCTTTTTGTCTTTACCTTTGTCATCTTTGTCGTCTTTGCACTCGTGCTGTGCGGGAGAACTGCTGAGGCGCAGGAGCCGCAGGCTCTCCTGCCTGATGCGCCCAAACCGCGGACAGGAATTATTGTAGGCACGGTGACCGATCTGAATAACGACACTGTTACTGGCGCGACTGTGGTTCTCGCAGGTCCGGCCCCCAAGGTGTCCCGCACGGTGGTGTCGAATGACAACGGATTCTTCGAATTCAACGATGTTGAGCCTGGAACCACCTACCAAGTCACCGTTAGCGCCGAGGGATTTGCTAACTGGACCTCACCCCCTCTCATTCTCAAGCCAGGCCAGTACGCAATCCTCCCGGGCAGCAAGCTCCGTATCGCAGAGGCGCACACCTCAATAACCGTAACTCCGGCTTCCTCCGAGGAGATTGCCAGGGAGCAGGTCAAGATCGAGGAGCAGCAGCGCGTCTTCGGCGTCATCCCTAATTTCTATGTCGTCTATGATCACAACGCCGCTCCGCTCACGCCGAAGCTAAAGTTCAGGCTCGCCACCAAAGTCTTGATTGATCCGGTTACGATCCTTGGAGTCGCCGCGGTTGCAGGCATTAACCAAGCAGGAGATCTTCCCAACTACGGCCAGGGTGCACAGGGTTACGCTAAGCGCTTCGGCGCTGCCTATGCCACCGGTGCTACGGACATCATGATCGGCGGCGCCATCCTGCCGTCGCTTCTGCACCAGGACCCCCGATACTTCTACCAAGGTACAGGGACCAAGAAATCTCGTGCTTGGCATGCAATTTCTAGCACATTTATCACCAGAGGAGACGACGGATCGCGCCAGCCAAACTACTCAACCATAGGTGGCGATCTGGCCTCGGCTGCCATTGCGAATGCGTACTATCCGCCGGCGGATCGCGGCCCGGGAAGGGTGTTCCAGAATGTCCTCATAAACAGCGGCGAGCGCGCGCTTGCCAACTTGGCACAGGAGTTCGTCCTGGGCCGGATCACGTCTAAAGGCAAGGATAAAAAATAGATTACCTGGCAGACCCAGCTAGTTTGTGAGCCGATCGAAGCAACTGGGTTGCGCGCCTAGGGTAGCGACGTGACGTAGCAGGGGCCGCTGGTCGGCTGCGAGGGAGGTGTGGGTGGGGTGAGATTCGGCGCATTGGTGAAATCGAAGAAGTAGCTAATGTCAGGCTGGGCTGCATCGCGCGCCGTGAGCGTTTGCAGACCAAAGCGTTTTTCGATGAAGCGCAGAATCGCTGTGGTATCCATCGCAGTGTGGTCCACGTAATGCAGTTTCGCAAACGGGGAGACCACGAAATTCGGCAGCCTGAATCCCGTGTAAGTAAAGTCACACATTGGGCCTGTAGTTGTGGCACACGTGTCGAACGGACCAAGTACAGGTGGAATGCCATCGGGCGAAGGCATGGGAATCGCCGGCTCATGGTCGTAAGCGCCTCCCGCCTCGTCATAGCTCAAGAAGAAGACTGAATCCTGCCACGAGCTGCTGGCCATCAGCGCGTCGATGAGGCTCTTCACGTACGCCGCGCCTTTTTGAACACTTATGCCTTGGCCAGGATGCTCATCCAATCCGTTACTCGAATCACGATCAATGAACGCAACCTGCGGGAGCGTTCCGTGTTGCAGGTCTTTAAGGTACTGGGCCATGGGAACAATGTTGGTGTTGACGTACTTAGTGTAAGCGGGAAATGCCTTGAGTGAGCTACCGTTTGGATAGTCAGGGACGTAGTTCTTCCAGGTAATTTTCGCTGCCTGCAGCTCATCGAAAATTGTAGGCACGTTTATTTGCGTGAGAGGCTTGTTCACAACCCCATGTGACGTAGCGGCCATGGCATACATGCGATTGGCCGGAGTGTTGGTCATGATGGGGGTAAACCAGTGGTCCGACATGGCGAATTGGCTTGCCATGAAGTAGTAGTAAGGCAGATCTCTTTCGTCGTAATAGCCCATCACGCGTTGACCATTAATATCAAAGCCGGGGGGATTGCTGTTACGCGAGTTGCCGCCGGCGGCATTGGCAAAGCCATCCATCATGGGAGTGGCTGAAGTAGGTGCGTTATGGTTCCAGTCGTTATGGCTCTCATTCCAGTAGGAGCTCATCTCCTCTACGCATTGTGATGTCATGTGAAACGGCGGCCAGGTGGTCGAATGGTCGTAACTAAGTTGTGACGCGTTGGGCGGTGTGACATCGACGTCGGCGCTGTAGCCCTGACGCTGGCGATAGGCATTCAGCTGGCCAAAGTACTGATCGAAGCTGCGGTTTTCCTGCAACATGTAAATGATGTGCTTGACGACCGTTAAGTCAGCAGAAGGGGGAGGGGGTGGAGGAGGAGGACCCTGCTGTGTAGTAGCCATTCCGCCGCAACCAGCCAGGACCAGGGTCAGACCAAGAACGAGGACACCGAGAGCTTTCAACACGCACCTTCGATGAATTCGGCAGCTCAGGTGTTGTCCACAGAAGATACTGGAAAGTCACGATTTGCCGCGCCAGGCGCGGTTTTTCTGCTGTTGCTGGTCGCCTTTGTGCCTGCCAGTACGTCCTGATTCCGGGCGCGGCCCTGGATGCTTAGCGGCGAGTGGCAATGACAATAACTCTGTACTCTCCGGAAGTTGCTTGCCTTGGCGCGTGAAATGAAAAATAATTGCCTCCGCTGCATACGGCGAGTTTTGTGGCCGCGTCGCGGCAGGAGGCTTTAAACATGAGACTGGGCCGCGCGGCTGTGCCGTCGGTATTCAGATTCAAGTTCGTCTTAGTTTTGGCTACGGTTAGTTTCAACTTTTCGCCGCTTCTGAGGGCACAAGTGCAACCACCTGCAGCGCCCTCTGACATTGTTATCCAGCACGACGTGCCGATGAAGACGCGTGATGGGGTTACCCTCTACGCTGACATTTATCGTCCTAAGTCTTCGTCAGACGAAAAATTTCCCGTCATACTGATGCGCACTCCCTACGACAAGAATGTTAGTTGGGCGGTTTCACCCGTCTTTAGGATGGTGCCGCGCGGATACGTAATCATCATTCAGGATGTTCGCGGTCGCTACACATCGGAAGGCGAATGGTATCCGTTCAGGCACGAGCAAGCTGACGGTTTCGATACCGTGGAATGGGCCGCAGCTCTTCCTTATTCGAATGGCAAAGTGGGGATGATGGGAGGATCCTACGTCGGCGCGACACAGATGCAAGCGGCCATTGCGCAACCTCCGCACCTGGCTGGGATCGCCCCGAATGTGACTGCGAGCAATTACCACGACGGTTGGACGTACCAAGGTGGCGCTTTTGAGCAGTGGTTTGATCAGAACTGGACTTCGCAGCTGGCGGGGAACACGCTCCAGCGTTTGATTGACCAGAACACCGATGCGCGCGTCGGCGTTCCCACGCTGCCGCTGGCCAACTATCCTGTGTTCAATTTTGGTCAGTTGCCTGCCGATGCCCAGCTTACCGCTGAGATCGCGCCGTACTACTTAGACTGGCTGGCGCACCCGGATTATGACGATTACTGGAAGCAGTGGTCGATTGAGGAACATTTTTCGAACATCGCTGTGCCCATGCTGCAGGTTGGTGGCTGGTACGACATTTTCAACGGCGGAACTTTGCGCAATTACATGGGCGCAAAGGCTCGTGGGTCGACTGAGGCTGCGCGCACCCAGCAGCATCTGCTTATTGAAATAGGTGGGCATGCGGGTTTTGGCCGCCGCATCGGCGATGTGGATTTTGGTCCGCACGCAGTCGAGAACGGCTACACAGACGTGATTCTCGATTGGTACGATTTTCTTTTCAAGGGCATCAAGAACCACTACGCAACTGACAAGCCGGTTACGCTGTTTGTAATGGGCGCCAATGAATATCGCCAGGAAGACGATTGGCCGCCCCCGCAAGCTCAGCCGACGAAGTATTTTCTGCACTCGGCTGGAAAAGCGAATTCAGTGCGTGGCAACGGTTCGCTTTCCACGTCCGCACCGAAATCCGAACCGGCCGATGTCTATGTTTACGATCCAGCTAATCCTGCGCCAACTGTTGGTGGGCCGCTGTGCTGCGACCAAGAACACATGGAGCCAGGTCCGCGTGACCAGCGCGCCGTAGAGAATCGTGACGACGTGCTGGTTTACTCAATTGGCCCGCTGGCTAACGACTTGGAAGTCACTGGACCCGTCACTGCCACGCTTTTTGTGAAATCATCGGCCGTGGATACCGACTTCACCGCGAAGTTGGTTGATGTCGGGGCCGACGGGTTCGCGCAAGATTTGACTGAAGGTATTCTCCGCATGCGCTATCGGGATTCACCTGAACGTTCCAACCTGATGAACCCGGGGCAGATATACCAAATCTCGGTCGATCTATGGGGTACGAGCAACGTTTTTCTTCGCGGCCACTCCTTGCGTCTGGAGATTTCGAGCAGCAATTTCCCTCGGTTCGATCGCAATCTGAATACCGGCGAGGAGATTAAATTTGCGCGGCATGATGTTTCCGCGACGAACACCATTTTGCACGACGCCCAACATCCGTCGGCGCTGGTGCTGTCAGTTATCCCGAAGTAATCCGAGAAGATGTTGCGGAGGTTCAGAATTGTCGGTGGTGCTGCTGCTGCAGCATAAGGTGCGTTCATGCAGTTGCCTGCGTCGCCATTGGGTGCCGGTTTAGAATTCAACCTTTAGAATTCAATCGAGGAACCGCATGAGCTGGGCCAGCAAGTTGTCTGATCCTTACCGCATTGATCACGGCAAGAAGTTCCGGCTGAAAGATTCTGATCCAGCCGACACGGGATATTGTCGCACCCAGGAACACGCGCAGGAGTTGCTGGACAAGGGCATTGCCGACATGCGCGGGTTGCAAGACAAGCTCTACGCGCAGGGGAAGTGGGCCGTGCTAATCATTCTGCAGGCAATGGATGCGGCTGGAAAAGATGGTGTGATCAAGCATGTAATGTCGGGCGTAAATCCCCAAGGGTGCCAAGTGTATCCCTTCAAGCAGCCGTCACTCGAGGACCTGAACCACGATTACATGTGGCGCGCAAACCGCAGATTGCCCGAGCGCGGCCATATAGGAATTTTTAACCGATCTTATTACGAAGAGGTGCTAGTGGTACGGGTGCACCCTGACCTTCTGAAAAATGAGCGCATTCCGGACGAGCTGATAGGGAAGAATATTTGGCAGGACCGGTTTGAGGACATCAGAAACGCTGAGCGACATCTCGCCCGCAATGGAATTATGATCCTGAAATTCTTTCTGAACATTTCCAAAAAAGAGCAGAAGCGGCGGTTTCTGGAGAGGCTGGACAATCCGGAAAAGAACTGGAAGTTTTCCGCTGCCGACGTGCGCGAGCGGGAATTCTGGGATGAGTATATGACCGCATACGAAAAGATGATTTCGGCTACATCGAAAAAGCACGCACCGTGGTACGCGGTCCCGGCCGATAACAAGTGGTACACGCGGGTGGTAGTGGCGGCGGCGATTGTAAATGCGATGGAAGCGTTGAAAGTGTCGTATCCGGAGGTCAGCCCGAAAGAGCGCAAGCAATTGTTGGCGGCGCGGAAGGAATTGGAAGGGAAGAAGTGAGAAGATCATCTCTCAGGTGTCAGCCCTCTGCTGCAGCCGTGACTCCTGTAGCCACTTCTGAAAGCTGATCTGATGATGAAGCAGCCCACGGTCATTGGACTCGGTGAAATTCTTTGGGACCTTTTGCCTTCTGGGCGCCAACTGGGCGGCGCTCCGGCGAATTTCGCGTACTGTTCGCATTTGTTGGGTGATCGCGCGATCGTCGCCAGCAGAGTTGGACGTGACCAGCTCGGGCAAGACATTCGCGAGTCTCTGTCAAACGCCGGCATCGCCGATCAATATGTGCAGTCCGATTCCTCGCAGCCGACGGGAACTGTGCAGGTTCAACTAGACCCCGCGGGTCAGCCCAAATTTCAGATTACGGAACCTGCAGCCTGGGATTTTCTGGAGTGGACAGAGGATTGGCACGCCCTCGCGAAATCCGCTGACGCGGTCTGCTTCGGCTCGCTGGCCCAGCGCTCGGCAAAATCCCGGAGCACGATTCTCGAGTTTTTAGCTGCGACCCGTTCTGATGCGTTGCGCATTTTTGACGTCAACCTCAGGCAAGGTTTCTATTCCCCGGACGTCGTATGCGAATCGCTAAAACGCGCGAACGCCGTGAAGCTGAATCATGAAGAGGTCCCACGAGTAAGGGAACTGTTAAAAATGAATGATGCCGGCGATGGTTCATTTTGCCGAGGTTTGATTGGGCGATTTGACATGCGATTGATTTGCATCACTAGAGGAGCAAACGGGAGCATGCTGTGCGATAAGCACACGACGCGGGAACATCCAGGATTTCGAGTGAGAGTAAATGACACAATTGGCGCCGGCGATGCATTTACTGCCGCCCTGGTCCACGAGTACCTGCGTGAGCGGCCGTTAGCAGAGATGAATGAAAGCGCGAATCGGATGGGGGCGTGGGTCGCAACACATTCCGGAGCCATGCCGCAGGCTCCCGCTACTGGACTGAAAGAAGCTTTGGAAGATTTGGGTTGAGACGCTTTTTCTTACCAGACCGGAGCGTCGCTGCGAATCGGCTGGAAAAAGTTCTGGTGGCTCAATAGGACTTCAATGGCATGCACGACCTCGCTACCAGTGTTTTTGGAAAGCGCGCCACGACAGCCCGCGTTCATGGCCTGGTAGCTGAGTTCCTTGGAGACCTGCTGCACGGTGAAAAGCAGCATGGGCAGCTCGGGGTTATTTCGTGAAATCTCTCGTGCCGCCTGCAATCCATTCATCTCGGGCATCGCAAGATCCAGCACCACAACATCCGGCTTCAGCTCTTCCGTTTTGTCAACGGCCTCATGGCCATCACGCGCATCGGCGCAAACCGTCCAGCCACGGTGTGTTTCAATCAGCCGACGGAGAAGGCGGCGGATCGCGGCATCGTCATCAGCAATGAGAACACGTATAGACATAGCGACGGCCAGTAGTTTAGAACGTCCCTGAGAAACACGCCCGAGCACCTTTATTATGCCGGGTACGATGGTCTTAGTTGCAATACCCTTCATACCCGATTACTGAGGTAGATAAAAACCTGATCACTACTGACAAGGTCTAGCCTTCTATACTAAAGAAACCAAAGAGGCAACCGATGAAGCATCGATCTTTAACAGCATTAGCGGTTTTCGCAATTGTTCTACTCTCGACGATCGGCTCCGCTCAGGCACCTTCAGCGTTTACACCGCTGGCACATTGGAAAGCTGTAATCATCAGCGGTAACGTGCAGAGCCTCAAAAGTCTTTACAGCAGTGATCCACCCGCGCGCATCAGCGTAGTCACCAAGAGTTCAGCCGAAATTTCTGCGGAAGCCGACACCGCGTTCTGGACGGAGCTGAAGGCTAGGCAGCTCTCGCTGAACATTTCCGAATCTTCATCGCCCCAGGCGGGGGTTCAGCAAGTCACGTTTCAGGCGACCATCCGCACCGCGTCACCGGGACGCACGTTGTATGTAGTTGAATCACAATTGTGGCAGCAGCAAGCAGGAGTGTGGAAGCTGGTCGTCGTCGAACGTACCGACGCACGCAAGCTCGAACAGCCGTTGTCGCTGGAGGCGAAGTTGTATCCTCCCGCGAGCGGTGCACGGCAAGAAATTCGTGGGGCAATCGACCAAGCCGCAAAAACCCATAAAAACGTGCTCGTCGTCTTCGGCGCTGACTGGTGCTACGACTGCCACGTTCTGGACCGCGCTTTGCGTCGAGCGGATATTGCCCCCGTTCTTAAGGGGAATTTCGAAGTAGTGCACGTAGACGTGGGCCAGGGCGACAAGAACCAGGACCTGATGAACGAATATCAGGTGCCGATGCAGCGCGGCATTCCGGCGATCGCGGTGCTCGACGCCTCCGGCAAAGTGATATACAGCCAAAAAAATGGAGAGTTCGAACGCGCCCGCGCCATCGGACCGGAAGACCTGCTGGAATTTTTGAAGAAGTGGAAGCCGCAGGCTAGATAGCTGCTAAATCCAACTATTCAGTCGCGCTGGCTCTGCAGGCGTTGCGGATGAGACTCGCGGCGGCCCGGAGGGTTCCCTCCGCTCGCTCTTCGCTCATAGGTTATAGAGGACGAAGTTAGCCCCAGTTCCGAATACATTCCTCACTTTGGCCCTGTCTGCAAGGAGTGCAACCGTTACTGCATGCCTATGGAAACGCTCTTTCGAGAGGTTCTTGATATGGGAGTTAAGCTTAGCCTTACGGCCAGCGGGGAGAAACGTTGCGTGCAGGGGGCTTCGCCGCAGCAGGCTGGCCTTGAGTGGTAGCAGTGGCGGCAGCAGCTTTGGGAGCAGCCGGTGCTGGTTCCTCAATGTCAGCCAGGATGGCGAAGTCGTCGTCTTCATTGTCCGCGAGTAGCGGGGCGACTTCGCGGAGCTTCTCTGCCACCTGCTGCAACATTTCGATCTGCTTCCCAAGTTGAGCGTATTTGGCCTGTTTCCTCCGCAGGACCTCGTGGATGTCTTTCATTACTACCCCCACTAGGACTTTAAGAAGCGGGGAAGCGAGGGTCAACGAAGAACACTGGCGGGGTGGTTACGCGCGTAATCACCCGTCGTTTCTTTTGGGGAGGTGGAGAGGGTTGACACCGCGTTGCCTGGCATAAACACGAAGCCCCGCCGATTAGAGCGGGGCTTCTGAGGCAAGTAATTTGTGGTAGAGAATCTATAGCTTAGCTGCGAAACTTACGACGGAAAATCCCGGCAAGCCCTACCAGTCCAGTGCCGAGCAGTCCGAGGGTGCCCGGTTCAGGAACTACGGTAAAGTCGCCGCTAACCTGTTGAATGTGTCCAGTGCTCGTCTTTTGTATGACGAAATCGAATCCCGCGATAACGGGATTACCCGGAGTCGCACCGATCGTTGTTACTGTCTTCCCGTTGATTGTGGCGGTGGTAAGCGTTCCATTGAAGGTAAAGGTTCCGTTGGCCGAGCCACTGACGGTTATTGTGCCGTTGTTGAAGCACAGGCTTGAGCCACAACTAAATAACGTTCCGGTGGTGACAGTCATGGTTCCGGTGGCCGGGTTGCCATTAACCAGGCTAAGTGGCGAACTGATGCTAAATGTATCCCCGACTGTCGCACTGCCGGAAACAGAGGAATTACTACCGTTTCCGACTGTCGTGAAGTCACCAAAGCTGTCAGCGAGCGCCACCGTGGGCAGCGCGAAGGCCAACAACGCCAACATAATTACTCGTCTCATAAATCGCTCCTCATATCTCAATCCCGTTTATCGGGGGAACCAAAAAGCTTTGTGGTGAGAACCTTCGTGGGCCTGCGGTGGCCAGTTCTCAGCCCTTCACTTCCGCAGATTACGACTACTACTAAGCATATGCGTTACCAAAGTATATGACTGGATGAGCTGTTGAAAACAAGTAACTTAGAGCCAAGATTGTCACTGCTTGTTCGTCCCGGTATGCAAACCCCTGCACATCTTTTCTGAATATGTTGCTTTTGGGGAACCCGGTAAGTGATAGGAGCAGAAGGGGAACTCTGGATTTTAAGGCCAGGTTTCCTGTTTACGGAAGCTTTAAAATCGACTCAAGACGGGCCGGAATCACGACTTCCGAATTCTAGAGATGCATTCCTCTTTTTAGGATCACAAGCGTCCTGGTGCCGGTGTGGCGACCCCGGAGGGAGTCGAACCCCCAACCCTCAGATCCGAAGTCTGATGCTCTATCCAGTTGAGCTACGGGGCCGTGGAATGTTCTAGCGAGGAGTAGTGTACACCCGGTGGAGGTAGGGTGGTCTTCAGGTCGGAATGACCCAGGCAAATCAGTATCAGTCCTGTACTTTGCTTCACGGTTTCACATTGTTGATCGCGCGATTGACAATCCTATTGCTGATCTCTAACTTTGATTTCTTCCGAAACAGAGGAGGAATTTCTCATGAGGAAATGCAGCCTGGCTGCCGCGCTGGCAATTTTTTTAGTTCACTTGTGTAACGCTCAGTCGTTGGGAATTTTTGCCGGACATTCTGATGTGGGCACGGTGGTGCATGCGGGCTCGACGGGCTACGATTCCTCGAAGAACGCGTACACACTCGTCGGCAGTGGTGAGAACATGTGGTCGACTGCCGATGCGTTTCAGTTTGCGTGGAAGAAAGTGTCCGGCGATGTGGAGATTTCGGCTGACATTTCCTTTTTGAACTCCGGAGGCAACGAACACAAGAAGGCTGTGCTGATGATTCGCCAATCGCTCGACCCCGATTCGGTTTACGCGGATGTGGCGCTGCATGGAAATGGGTTGACTTCGCTTCAGTATCGGGATGAAAAAGGCGGGACCACTCACGAAGTCGAGTCGACAATTTCCGCTCCGCGGCGGCTTCGAATTACCCGAGCCGGAAAGTACGTTTATATTTCGCTGGCGCAGCAGGGGAGTGATTTGCATTTCGCCGCTGGCTCTGTCCGCATCCCTCTTGATGGCGAGTTCTACGCCGGCATCGGGGTGTGTTCGCATGACAAGAACGCGACCGAGCAGGCCACTTTCGCAAATGTCGAGATCAAGAATGTGAGCTCGGGCGCAGCTCAACCGGTGGCTTACAGCAGTCTGGAAACCGTCACGATTGCGACAACCATCCGGCACGTTGTCTATCTCGCGCCGAACCGCTTTGAAGCTTCCAACTGGGCGCATGATGGTTCGTATTTGCTTTTCAATCGTAATGGGCACCTTGAGAAACTGGCTGTGGGAGGCGGCGCACCAGAGGTGATTAACAGCGGATTCGCCGACAAACTGAATAACGATCACGGTATTTCGCCGGACAGCACGCAACTGGCGGTCAGCGATAACTCTCAGGAGACGAAGTCTGCAACCGGAGCGGCATCTCACGATTCGCTTGTCTACATTTTGCCCATTGCCGGCGGCACCCCCCGCCGCCTCACGCAAAATGCTCCCTCGTACGGGCATGGATGGTCTCCTGATGGAAGGACCCTGGCCTTTGTGGGCCAGCGCAACGGCGACTTCGACATCTACACGATTCCAGCGAGTGGCGGCGCTGAGACTCGCCTGACTACTGCAAAGGGTCTCGACGATGGCCCTGAGTATTCTCCCGACGGCCAGTACATTTATTTCAACTCTGAGCGCACCGGGCATATGCAGATCTGGCGCATGCATTCCGATGGTACCGGGCAGGAACAGATTTTTTCTGACGATTACAACAACTGGTTCCCTCACATTTCGCCGGACGGGAAGTGGATGGTTTTTTTGACTTACGAGAGAGATGTGACCGGACATCCGGAGAACAAAGATGTGATGTTGCGATTGATGTCGCTCGACGATAAGAAAATCTTGGTGCTGACAAAACTGTTCGGCGGGCAGGGAAGCATCAACGTGCCGTCATGGTCGCCGGATAGCAAGTCGGTGGCGTTTGTGAGTTATCAGTTGGTGGGGACGGAGTAGGTTGGGCGAATGTAGACGTCAGGACCTACGCGGGTGCACGGGCGTGAGGCCCGGCTCTCCTCTGCAGTCTATTTCCCTACATTCTGGTCGAAGAAGTTGGCCATCATCTGCAGCGCCTCTTTCGTTTCCGGTAGCTGGAAGTGATACCAGAACGCATGCGGCAGGGCTTCAAAAACCACCAGCTGGGCGTTCACTCCCGAGCGTAGAAGCGCCAAATGAAAAATGGAGGTATTGCTCAACAGCAGGTCACGCGTGCTCGTAACCAGCAAGCAGGGAGGCAGGCCGTGGAGATCGGCAAATAGCGGAGAGAGCACAGGGTCTTTGGGATCGGTCTTGCCTACATAGCGTTCGTCGTGGGGACGATCTGAAGTCTGCGGGGCTATATCTCCCGAAAAGCCGTTCAAGGCAAAAAGCTGCTGAGAATCAGACGGCCGGCTGAAATCGGCTAGGGTAGAGAACATCCCGAGCGCAGCGGGTAGGGGCAAGCCTGATTGTTTCAGCTTGATAGCGACTTCGCCGGTGAGAATCGCGCCCGCGGAAGTTCCAAAAATTCCGATGCTGCGCGGCTGATACGTTTTCAGCAATTCTTTGTAAACCACGACCACGTCATCAACCGCGGCAGGGAATGGATTTTCCGGAGCCAACCGGTAATAAACAGAAACAACTTTGGTTTTGGTTAAATACGCGATCGGAATTCCTTCGATCAGCGAACCCGAGTCGAGGATGAATCCGCCGCCGTGGAGATTGATCAGCACGCGATTTTTATTCGCTTCCGGCGTCGTCAGCGGGGTAATGATGTCCGTCCGCACGCCCGCAATGCTGGTCTCCTCAATATTTACCTGATAAAGCTTGCGGGCTTCAGCAGAGTCTTTCTTCCGCCACTCGTCCACCCCAGCGCGGATCGCGGCGAGGTCTTTGGATTGCGGTCCCTGATGTTCAATTTCCTTCAACCATTGTTGCGCTTCAGGACTGACGGTTGAAGGCATGGGCACCACGCGCACTATGTGCGCAGTGCCATCGGAATCGAACGTTGCTGAATCAGGATTCGGAGGTTCGCCAGTTTGTCCTGATGCGCAGGCCGCGATCAACAATACAGACACGGTGCGGAGAAGTGTTTTCATTTTTTATTCTGCGAATTTGTTCCGCAGGGTTAGCTCAAGCCATACCGGCCCCGCTCAATTACTTTTTCCGCGATCTGCTGACGCAACTCGATAGTATTGACCGGATCGTGCTTCGCCAGCCGCCGCAGGATGGCCATCTGCGTCCGCAGCGTGTCGCCATCGGCAACATCAGCGATTATTTTGCGAGCGGCCGATTCGATCTTGTCCATCGCTTGTGACAAGTAGACGCGGGTCATCGCGATCGGCACGGCGGCGGCGGTTTCGCCTTGAGCGGATGCGATCTTCATCGTCCGCAACAGTACGGATTCCATGGCGTAGACCTCGATCACCATGTCGGCGATTGCGCCCATGACTTCCTGCTGCTGCTCGATTTGCATCATGTACTTCTGGGTGGCGGCGCCGGCGGCGAACAGGCCAAGCTTCTTGGCAGAAACGACCAGCTTCTGCTCTTCCGCAAGCACGCCTTCGATTTCCTCGCCTGATGACGGGCCAGAAAGGACTTCGTCCATCAATTGCTTGATGGCTGGCATGAGTGCAAGTTGCCCACCCATGGCGCGCTTCAACAGGAAGCCGGTGATGATCAGACGATTGATTTCGTTGGTACCTTCAAAGATGCGATTGATTCTGGCGTCACGATAAGCGCGCTCTGCTGGGTATTCTTCGACGAAACCGTAGCCGGCGTAGATCTGAAGGGTTTCGTCGACCACGTAATCCAACATCTCCGACGCCCAGACCTTGATGATGGAGCACTCGACCGCATACTCCTCGATCGCCTTCAGAGTTTTCTTGTCGGAGTCGGCGGCAGACTTGTCGATCGCCGCCAGCGCTGCATCCATCATTCCTACAGTGCGGAATACTAGCGACTCGCCCACATAGATGAGCATAGCCATGTTCGCCAGCTTCTCGCGCACCAGCCCGAAATCGGCAATGACTTTTTTAAACGCTTTGCGCTGCTTGGCGTAGCCGATCGCATTGTTCAGAGATTCGCGAGCTCCGCCCACGCACATGGCTCCTAGCTTGAAACGGCCGATGTTGAGGATGTTGAAGGCGATTATGTGTCCACGGCCAATTTCGCCCAGAACATTTTCCACCGGCACCTTGCAGTCGTTGAGGATGATGGGGCAGGTGGACGATCCGCGAATCCCCATCTTGTGCTCTTCTGCGCCGATGGAGAATCCGGGAAAGTTACGTTCAACCAGAAACGCGGTGAATTTTTCGCCGTCGACTTTGGCGAAGACGGTGAACAGATCGGCAAAACCGGCGTTGGTGATCCACATCTTCTCGCCGTTGAGCACGTAATGCTTGCCATCGGACGACAGCGCTGCCCGTGAACGGCAATTCAGCGCGTCGGATCCGGACGATGCCTCGGAAAGTGCGTAGGCGCCGACAATCTCGCCGGCCGCCAGCTTTGGCAGGTATTTTTTCTTCTGCTCGTCGTTTCCGAAGTAAACCAGCGGCAAGGTGCCGATGCCGGTGTGCCCGCCCCAGGTGGTGGCAAATCCGGCATACTTTGCGATGTGATCGGCGATGACAGCGGCGGAAACTTTATCAAGTTCCATGCCGCCGTAGATCTCTGGAATTTCAACCCCACTCAACCCAAGATCGCCTGCTTTCTTCAAAAGATCGCGCGTAACGGAGAAATCCTTGCGCTCCATCTTCTCAATGTTGGGGATAATCTCTTTTTGCGCAAATTCTTCCGCAGTCTGGGCAATCAGCACGTGCTGTTCGCTGAAGTCTTCAGGGGTGAATATCTCTTCCGGCGGACGCGCCTCCAACAAGAAACTGCCGCCGGAGATCGAAGCGCCTGGAGCTGACGAGGTCGTTGCCATTGATTATCCCTTCCTGCCTAGAAAGGATTATTACTGCTTTCTGAAAGTTTTCCAATCGGGTATGCAGCTGAGGGTTCCGAAGGTACAACTATTGGCAAAAGCGGAAGAATCCGTTAGTTATGTAAGTTGGAAGCCATCTCGCGGCCAGGGGCGAAGCAGCAAACGATGAATGCAGCTCTCGATACTGCGCAGAAACTCTGGCGGCAATTCCACGAACTCGAAGCCGGTGCGCGCCGGACTGCCGTACCGAACGATAGCGGAAGTTTCGAATGGAGAGTCCAGTAGTTGCACTCGTAGCGAAACCCGCTCACCAATTAGCGGAGGGCCACAGAGGACTGCCGAGAGTCCGCCAATGCTGATTTCGAGCGTGAGCCCGTGCGTTATCTGGAGCCCGGAGTTCAGCAGGGGCCAAGTAGTCACCGGGGCGCTCAGGAAGTGCCGCGGATAGCGCCTTTCAACGCTATATTGCGCCGCAGATGCTGCCGTTCTCCGGGTTTGAACCTGCATGTTCGTACTCCTGCGATGCGTATCTTGGCGCGGGATGCCTATGACGGGGGAGCGGCTCCCCAGGCTGATGCCGAGCGCAGGCTGGCGCGGATTACCTGCAACAGCTCGTTATTATCAGCCGGCTTTTGGAGAAATGCGGTTGCGCCCGAATCCAGGCTGCGCAATTCATTACTCTGGGGGTCGCGCGCCGTCAGAACGATTACCGGAATGTGCGAGAGGGCGTCGTTCTCCTGCAGACGCTTCAGCACGTTGAAACCGTTGCCGACAGGAAGCCCGAGATCGAGAATTATTAGGTTGGGGCGCTCTTTCTGGGCCAGGGCGATTGCCGAGTATCCATCCCCAGCGCTCACGGTCTCATAGTGGTTTGCCCGCAGCCGAAGTTTCAAGGCCATTCTCAGCTCGGGATCGTCATCCACGATCAGGATCTTCGCCCGGTTGAAGTTTAGCGCGTTACTTTCTTTCATTTCAGTCTGCATTTGCACTGGTCTCCTTGGTGTTGAAGCCATTCATGGTTCTGAGATCGGTGAGGACCAACTCGGTGATACTTTCGGCCACCTGTTCCACCTGTTCCTTCAGCGACTTGCCGTGCATCTCTTCGGAAAACTTAACCGGCCTTGCAGTGGCCCGTATGGTGCCTGAGGCTTTCAAGTGGGTGAGCGCGCCAATTTGAGCAACAATACGGCTGATCATGATATTTACCCGTTCCATGTCAGTCGAAGCCACCACATAGAACGTGTCTTCCGGGCCGTTGGTGGCCATTGCGGGCAGCACCAGGTCTTTATCCACGTAGACGCAGTGTCGCAACAGGTTCAAGCAGTCATGGCAGACCTCTTTCCAGTTTCCGCGAACTGGACTGGCCAGCGGCTTGAGATCGACGCGCACTAGCACGATAGATTCGCGCAGTTCTGGCTCACGGGTGATGACCGGAAAAAGAAGTTTAGAAAGCGAGTAAACCGGCAGGTTGAAAGTGAAGGTAGCGCCGTGACCAGGTTGACTTACCGCCCAAATGCGGCCGCCGTGCAGGTTTATCAATTCTCTCGCAATGTACAGTCCCAGGCCGAGGCCCGAGCGGTTGCCGTCAACTGAATCCGGGTCCTGATACAGGCGTTCAAAAATTAGAGGGAGGGCTTCGGGCGAAATGCCACGGCCAGTGTCGGTGACGGTGACATAAGTAAATTCGGGATCGGTTTTCTGCTGGCTGAGGTTAATGGTCACCGATCCTTGCGGTGGCGTAAATTTGACCGCGTTGTCGAGCAGATTGATGAGAACTTCGAGAACACGATCGGGATCGGCGTGCACCAGCGGTATGTGACTGTCAGCTTCGAGGTGCACGGTGATGCGTTTCTCGATCGCCATTGGGCGTATCATCGCGACCGCTTGCCGGGCGAGTTCGACCAGCGCGAGGCAACGGGGTTCGATGCGGAGCTTGCCGGACTCGGCGCGAGTAGCTTCGAGCAAATCGCGGATCATGGCGTGCAGCTGGTTGACGCTTTTCAAAATGGTTTGCAGGTGGTCGCGCTGTTCGGGAGATACCGGGCCAGATAGGCCGTCGAACAAGAGCGATGCGTACTGATGAATGCAGGTGAGCGGGGTGCGCAGTTCATGTGAGACGTGGGAGAGAAACTGGTTCTTGAATTCAATTTGTTGCTTGCGGCTCATATCAAGGGAGCGCAGGACCGACTGCCGCTCAACCGCATACCGCAGCGAACGCTCTAGAGTCCGGCTCGTCAGGTCCGCCTTGATCAGATAATCCTGGACGCCCTGGTGAATGGCCTTCATGGCGAGCGCTTCATCCTCCTTTCCGGAAAGAATGACTACCGGCACGCCCGGCGCTTTTTCCAGAACTTTGCGGAAGGTTTCGCTGCCTTGGCTGTCGGGAAGGTTCAGATCGAGGAGCACGACCGACGGCGGCGTGGATTCAATGGATGCGAGCCCTTCGGAAAGACGGTTCACGCAACTTACATCCAGCTGGGTCCGGCTCTCGATCAAACGCAAACGGATCAGGTCAGCGTCGCCGGGATTGTCTTCAATCAGTAAGACCTGCTTTGGGAAATCTTGCATGGTTTCTCCTAGTTAGGTAGGCTGGCGAAGCCGAACCAGAAATTTTCAATCGAGCGTACTGCCGAGAAGAATTGCGCCAAATTTCCCGGCTTGCTGACATACGAATTCGCCCCCAGCTCGTAGCAGCGGGCGATATCGCGCGGAGAATGCGAAGTGGTGAAGATCACGACCGGCACCTCGTTCAACTCCGGGTCGGCTTTCACCTCGGCAAGCACTGCGCGTCCATCTTTACGCGGAAGGTTCAAGTCGAGGATGATCAGGTCCGGCCGACTGGCCTCCGCGAATTGGCCCGCGCGATGGAGAAACTGCAGCGCCTGCTCACCATCCTGCACCGTGCTTACCTCCGCGGGATGCTCACTTGTCGCCAGCACCTCACAAGTGAGATTGGCGTCCGCCGGGTTGTCATCGACTAACAAGATTCTCGGCGCTGAGTTCATAGTCTTCCTTCTTACCAGCTTTATCGGCCAGCACAGCAGGAAACGTGAAGCGAAAGTTTGAACCGCGGCCCAATTCGGAGTCGACCCAAATCCGTCCGCCATTGTGTTCCACGATTTTTTTGCAGATAGCGAGACCGACGCCGTTACCTGGGTACTCAGCCCGCGTATGCAGCCGTTGAAAAATCTTGAAGATAAATTCCTTGTGTTCGGAAGCGATGCCAATGCCATTGTCGAAAATCGAAAAAAGCCATTCTTCGCCGTGTTGTTCGGCGGAAATAATGACGCTCGGCGCCTGCCTGCCGCGAAATTTAATCGCATTGCCGATTAGATTCTGAAAAAGCTGCACCACTTGAAAGCGGTCTGCCAAAATCGTGGGCAGCGGATTACAGGTAATGGTTACGTTGTGCTCCTTAAGGGTGATGGCCAGATTCCTGAGTACTTCTTCGATAGCTGTATTTGAATCTACGGGCGTGGGTGTGACTCCGTTGCGGCCGATTCGAGAAAAAGCCAGCAGATCTTCAAGCAACGCCTGCATTCGGGTCGCACCCTCGACCGCATAGCCGATGTACCGGTCGGCAGTCGTATCCAGCTTGCCGCGATAGCGTTCCGCCAGAAGTTGGGTGTAGGCAGCAACCATGCGAAGCGGTTCCTGTAAGTCGTGGGAGGCTACGTAGGCAAACTGCTCGAGGTCGCAGTTGGAGCGCGCCAGTTCCTCAACCTTGTGGGCGAGTTGCTCTTGCGCGCGCGCGCGTTCCTGGCGTAGCCGAGTGTCTTCAAGCGCCCGGCGAACGCAGAGCACCAGGCGCGCGAGATTGTCTTTCATTACGTAGTCCACCGCGCCCTGCTTTACGCACTCGACTGCGGTTTCGCTGTTCAACGCGCCGGTTACCAGGATCAGCGGAGTGTTCAGGTTCTTCTCGCGCAGAATGTCCACCGCATCCATGCCGCGAAAGTTCGGCAAACTGTAATCCGCCAGAATGACGTCGTAGGAATTTTTCCCCAGGCGTCCGCGGACTTGGTCGCCGGTTTCCACCACGTCAGCGGTGACATCAAATCCGCCATGTCGCAGCTCCGCGATCTCGATCTCAGCATCTGAGGGCTCGTCTTCGATCAAGAGGACATGCAGTCTTTTGTTGCTGGTCCTGCTCTTGTGGGTCATGGTTGTGTCGCCGCCCTGCTCGCGCTCGCGGTATTAGATAAGGGGCGCTGGTTGATGACCATCCAGTAGAGGCCGGTGCTTTTCACAATCTCGCGGAAGCGGTCGAAATCGACTGGCTTCTGGATATAGCTATTTGCGCCCAGGTTGTAACTGGCAACTAAATCGCGCTCTTCTTTGGACGAGGTAAGGACGACCACCGGCAACGCTTTGGTACGCGGGTCCTGTTTGACGCGCTTCAGGACTTCCAGCCCGTTCAGCTTCGGTAGCTTCAGGTCGAGCAAAACCAGGCGTGGAAGATGATCGAAGTTGCGTTGCTGAAAGCGTCCAGTGCAGAAGAGGAATTCAACCGCTTCTTCTCCGTCGCGGACGGCAAAAATGTTGTTGGCTAAATGCTCGCGCCGCAGGGCGTGCAGTGTGAGCTCGAGATCGTCAGGGTTGTCCTCCACCAGCAAGATGTCAACTTCGTTGGGTTCCGTCATGAGATATCTCCTGCCATAGCGGCTTCACTTTCAACCTCTGCGTCTTTGGCCTTGCCAAAACTCACATAAAAAGTTGCGCCTTTGTCGAGCTCGGCCTGGGCCCAAATCCGGCCCCCGTGTTTTTGCACAATGCGTTGCGCGGTGGCCAGACCCACGCCGCTGCCTTCAAAGTCTTCCGAGCGATGCAGCCGCTCAAACACGCCAAATAACTTATCGGCATAAATCATGTTGAAGCCCACTCCGTTGTCGCGGACGAACACTATCTGTTCGCCGCCCATCTGCTCGCAGCCCACTTCAATAACTGCCTTGGCGCGCGGCCGGGTGTACTTTAGGGCGTTGGAAAGAAGGTTCTGAAACACCACTCTGAGCAGGGCGGGATCGCCTTCGGCGTGAGGCAGGTTGCGGATTTTCCACTCAACTTCCCTGCCTTCCATGTCCGGAGTCAGTTCGGCGATGACGTCTTTAACCACGGAGTGCAGTGCGGTGACTTGCAGCCTGAGTTCGTGCCGCCCGATGCGTGCCAGGTTGAGCAGATCGTCGACCAGCATGCCCATTCGCCGGGTCCCATCCTGGATGCGTTGCAAGTAATGCTGCCCTTCCGGCTGCAGCGAAGCCCCGCATTCCTCGGCCAGCATCTTCGAGAATCCAGCGATATGGCGCAGTGGCGCCCGGAGATCATGCGACACCGAGTAGGTGAAGGCCTCGAGCTCCTTGTTGGCAGCTTCCAGATCCACGGTGCGCTCACGGACCCGTTTTTCCAACTGCAGATTGAGATCGCGCACCTGGCGCTCCACCGCCTTGCGCTCGGTAATGTCATGCGCGATGCTGGAGATGCCGATGATGTGTCCTTCGGCGTTTCTCATTGGCGACAGGATCAACGAGACGGTAAGCAAGCTGCCGTCCTTGCGCACGCGGATGGTTTCGTCGCGAGTTACCATCCTTCCTTCTGCTACTTCGAGCAAAGCCCGGTTGCTTTCGTCCAGCCGCTCTGGCGGAACGATAAGATCGACAGATTTTCCTAGAATCTCCGCCTCCGCGTAGCCGTAAATTTGCTGCGCGCCACGGTTCCAGCTGAGGATTTTGCCGGACAAATCCTTGCTTACGATGGCGTCATCCGAGGACTCAACAATGGTTGCCAGCAAGACATTGCGGGCCTCGGCCTGTTTGCGTTCAGTCATGTCGCGCAAAATGACAGTGAACAGTTTTGGTTCCCCAGCCTCGGTCTGGGAAATCGAGGCTTCAATCGGGACTTCGGTTCCGTTCGCCCGCAGACCCCAAAGCTCGCCAATCGCGCCCATGGTGCGATTGGTAGCACCGGTCTCACTGAAGCGATGGATGTATTGCGCATGCGACGCGCGGAACCGCTCTGGAATAAAACGGCTCAACGGCTGCCGCATGGCTTCTTTGGCGGAGCACGCGAACATTTTTTCCGCAGCCACATTGAACAGCACGATGCGTTGCTCTTCGTCGATGGCTAGAATCGCATCCGTGGCTGACTCAATCACGCTACTCAGGCGGGCCTGACTGGCGCGCAATGCCTGCTGGCTCTCTGCGCCAAGCGCAATTTCTTTTTGCAGAGAGTGATTGATCGATTGCAACTCGGCGGTCCGATTCTGGATCCGAAGTTCTAGCTCCTGAGTCAGTTGTATAAGTTCCTGCTCACGCTGAGCCCGCTCCCCAGCCTGGTGTTTCAACTCCTGGTTTATGGCTTGCAACTGCCCTGGACCCGGCAACGCGATCGCCTTCGGAACCAGCGGAACGAGTGTAACTGCCGTAACCACGGAAACTGCCGCGGTAAAGGCCTTCACTGCGCCCGAAAGCAGGTAAGTGCCATGCCAGACCGTCCAGACCTCCATCAGGTGAGTAGTGCCGCAGCCCAGAATGAATAGTCCGAACATCCAGAAGATCCAATTGAAGGGAAGATCGCGGCGCTTTCGTACTAGATAAACCAGCGCCAGCGGGATGCAGTAATAAGCAAGTGTGATGAGGCTGTCCGAGATTACGTGCAACCACACTATGTGCGGATCCCACAGGTAGCAAGTGCCATGGGGCAGGAAATCAGACGAAACTAATCGCTTAAGAAATTCCAATGCTGCTTGCCCTCATCGAGCTAGTCGCAATCCGGTGTGATTACCGGGCATAGTAGTCCGGCAACTTACCATCGTCAGAAATTTGGGCAACTTGAGCGGCGGAAAATGACGGGATTCGTATAAGGGTCCGTCCAGACGGACATGACCTCGTGCAGTGCGGGCTTAGAACTGGTTTATGTTAGGCGGTTCGGAGACGAACCGGTTCATTCTTCGCTTGCAAGTGCTCCAGAAACGCGCGGTGGACTCGGCTGCGGAAGTGCCGCTTGAGTTGCGCGACACCGATTCGGCGATAGGCACCCTCGTCAGCCAGGGGAATGAATCGGCAGCCTTGCCTTTGCTCGACCGCCATTTCCGGGACGATGGAGACTCCAACCCCGGCCGCCACCATGGCCATGATGGTCGCAAACTGGCCGCTTTCAAACGCCACATTGGGATGCAAGCGGGCGCGCCCGCATGCGGCTAGGGTGTTTTCGCGGAAGCAGTGGCCTTCCTTCAGCAGCAAAAATGGATCGTTCTCAATTTCCGCAAGCCGGACCCGGGAAGCTTTGGCCAACCGATGATGCTGGGGAACTACCACGAACAGCCGTTCACGAAATAATTCGCGGCACACACATTGAGTTGCCGGCAGAGGCAATGCGAGCAGAGCAAGGTCGATGGCGCCGCGATGAACAAGATTGAGAAGCTCGGCCGTCACCTCCTCGATTACGCTGATCTGCACTCGCGGGAACTTGCGCGCGAAGCTGGTAAGGTGCGGGGGCAGGAAATAAGGCGCGACCGTCGGAATAGCTCCGATGACCAGCTTGCCTTGTTCAGCCCCGGCCATCTCCTGAATTTCCAATTTGCTTTCATCCAATTGGCGCAAGATTCCTTCCGCGCGCGGAAGGAATGCTTCGCCCAATTGCGTCAAACGAACTGCCCGGCCCAGGCGGTCGAATAATTTCGTGTCCAGTTCGTCTTCCAGCTTGCGGATTTGCTGCGACAAAGAAGGTTGGGCGACGTGCTCATGTTGCGCAGCGCGGGTGAAGCTGCCGGTTCTGGCTACAGCGCAAAAATAACGAAGCTGATGAATCTGCATAAGAACAGTCGTTGGTCGTTCGTCGTTGGCCCTTGGAGTAGTCCCCGTAGTCATCGATATGAAATTCGCTGGCGCGCCGGAACAGTGAACATTCGTTCCTCACCTTCCGGCGTCATGGTTCAGGCCAACGACGCGCGACGAACGACCAACGACGAATCTCCCAGAGGTAAATACTATGCCTGAGATAGAAACTATATCTTAGACCTATCACCGCTGCGGCGTTTACAGTTAGGGAAACTAAAAAACAAGGAGGCTGTTTACATGCCAGACAAGAACGTCCCGGTGGTTAAAGCAGGCGATGTGACGCAGCGCGTCGGAGTGGAAGTAATCAAGGCGCGTGGGGTTGACGTAGATCTGCTGATCAAGAAGCTGATTGCCAATGCCGCCGCAGAATTTGCCAGCACCTACTATTACTACACAATTCTTCGCATGCACCTTGCCGGCCACGAAGACTACAAAGAAATTTGCGAGGACGCGCGCCTCGAAGATCGCGCCCACTGGGAGCTGATTGTGCCCCGCATTTATGAACTGGGAGGCGAGTTGCCCAACGACCTGCCAGCATTCCACGATCAGGCGGGATGCCGCGCCGCGAAACTTCCGGATCCGCCTACGACGGTGAATATTCTCACGCTGCTTTTGGAATCGGAAAGATGCGCGATCCGAAGCTGGATCGAGATCTGCGACATGACATTCGGCAAGGACCCTCGCACTTATGACATGGCGGCTCGAATCTTGAACGAGGAAATTGAGCACGAGGCCTGGTTCATCGAGTTGCTGGCCCACGAGCGCGATGGCAAGTCCATTCCATCCGGGCACTTCCGCCGCGGCGAACCGGGCGAGGCGCCATACAGCAAGAACCGCGGATTCTACAATCCGTAAACCTCTCCCCCAGAACTCTGTTCCCTCTGTGGTTGAGTTAAGGATTTAAACCGCAGAGGGCACAGAAACCACAAAGTAAAGACCACAGAGAAGAACGTGAATATCCGGTTTGGCTTTCCGGTCAGACACGATTACCGTGGAAACATATGGCATCTGAACCGGAGGTGTTTCAAGTCACGTTCCTCCTACCAAGCGGTGATGAGCCCACGATTCCGATCGCGCGCGAAGAGCACATCTGGGACGCGGCATTCGCGGCCGGAATTACACTGCCCGCAATGTGCCATCAAGGTTATTGCCTCACGTGCGCCGCGCGGTCGGAAGATGGTGGTGAGGTCGATCAATCAGATTCGCTGGTTTATTATCCTGCCGATCGCGAAGCCGGTTTTGTTCTCCTCTGCACCGGCAAGCCGCGATCTAACCTAAAATTGCGGACCCACCAGCAAAAAGAGATGCGGCAGTTTCGCAAACAGCGAAAATTGCTGGCCCCGTATTCGTGGAAAGAGGAATAGCCGTTGAGATCCTACATATACATCTCTGAATTCCAGTGGAACTTTGCTCCTTCTGACAACGTAAGTAGGCGAATGATGTAGTCTGTGCGAACTTTTGTCCGAGGAGCCTGTTCACAAAATGGCTGCCACTCTTACTACCTCTGCACCAAGCCGGGATCAACAGTCATCGTTGGTAACCGGAATGACCGTGATCTGGGCGATCGCGCTCGCCAAATTTCTTTTTCATGTGTATTTCAACAACCGCTACGGTTATTTTCGCGATGAGTTCGATTACATGTCCTGTGGCGACCACCTCGCTTGGGGATACGTGGATCAACCGCCACTCATTCCGTTTCTCATCCATATTTCTCGCGCGGTGCTCGGAGATTCGGTACGCGCTGTCCGTTTCATTCCGGCGTTGGCCTCGTCGTTGCTGGCAGTGCAAGCCGCATTGATCGCACGCGAACTTGGCGGCAAAAAGTTTGCTCTTTTGCTGAGCGCGGTCACGGTTGCAATCGCGCCGCAATATTTGTCAAACGGAAGCCTGCTAGGAACGAATTGCCTGGAACCGAATCTGTGGATGGGTTGTGCTTACTTCGTGATCCTCGCCATCAAGCGCGACGATCCCCGCTATTGGCTCTGGTTCGGCGTCATCGCAGGCATCGGCATGGAGGAGAAATATTCCATTGCGCTTTTTGGTTTCGCTATTGTCGTTGGCTTACTTCTGACGGAACAGCGGCGGGTTTTTCTGAACAAGTGGATTTGGTTGGGCGGCCTGGCCGCGTTCCTGATCCTCCTGCCAAATCTGCTCTGGAACATCCACTACCATTGGCCTTTTGTGGAGCTGATGCACAACATCCGCGCAGAAGGCCGGGATGTGGTGCTTCCGGCGGGGCAATACTTTCTTCAGCAGACGCTACTCGTTAATCCGCTGACCGCGCCCATTTGGATTACGGGTTTGATTGCGTTCTTCGTCTGGCCGCGACTGAAGCCCTATCGCGTGCTGGGCTGGAGTTATCTCTTCTGCTACGGCGTGTTTTTTGCCCTACACGGTAAGAACTATTATCTGGCGCCGATTTATCCCATGCTGCTGGCGGCGGGTGCCGTCGTGATCGAATCCGCTCTTAGACGACCGCGTGTGGCCTGGCTTAAGCCCGCGATTGTTGTCATTCTGCTCGCCAGCGGCGCACATTTGGCTCCTGTGGTTGTGCCAATGTTGTCCCCAGATAGATTTATCGCTTATACGCATTATCTTCCGTTCAAGTTGCCGGTCATGGAACATTCACATGCTCGTGCGGTGTTGCCGCAGTGGTACGCGGACCAGTTCGGCTGGAATGAGATCGTTGACGAAACCGCGGTGGCCTGGAGCCAGCTCAGCCCTGCCGAGCGCGGCGACTGCGGCATTTTTGCGCAGGATTATGGACAGGCGGGCGCAATTGATTTCCTCGGACGCCGCTATGGCTTACCGCAATCACTGAGCGGGGATAAAACCTTTTTCCTTTGGGGGCCGCGTGGCTATTCGGGAAAGTGCCTCATTGTGCTCGACGACAGCCGCGAAAATCTGGAGCGACTGTGGAGCAACGTTCGATATATAGGGACATCGGCGGATAATCGCTACGCGCTGGAGAAGAACATCGACGTGTTCATCTGCCGAGATCCAAAATTCGGCACGCTCGCCGATCTGTGGCCAAAATTAAAGAAGTGGCGATAGCACAGTCAGTCGTACCAGTCGCCCCTGGTCAAAGACAGTCCGCTGCGGCCGTCGACGCACTTCACCAATAGTGATTGATAGAGATCCAGCTTGCCCGATTGGAAATAATGCGCGGAGCCGGCGAGATACAGGCGCCAGATCCGGTATTTGAGCTCACCTACCAGACTCGTGACTGGTTCCATGCTGTTCTCCACGCGCCGCAGCCACTGACAAAGAGTGAGGAAATAATGTTCGCGGAGGTTCTCCACGTCGCGCACTTCAAAGCCAGCGTCTTCGGCGCAACGCAGCGTCGTGGGAATTGGAATCATTTCGCCGTCGGGAAATACGTAAACGTCGGTGAAAGTTCGCTCATCCGGTTTCGTCCGGTTTCCTGCGCGCGCGATTCCATGATTGAGAAATAGCCCGCCCGGCTTGAGTAGTTGGAAGGCACGGCGAAAATATTCTGGCAACGCGACTTCTCCAACATGCTCGACCATGCCAACACTTGCCAGCTTGTCGAACTCGCCCAGTTGGGGTGCATCGCGGTAATCGAGCAGCCGGACTTCGCACCGGGAAGAGAGCCCAGCGTCTTTGATTCGCTTCTGTGCGAGCGTCAGCTGCCGCTCGCTCAATGTGATTCCGATTGCCTGGACCCCGTAATACCGTGCGGCGTGAATGATCAGTCCGCCCCAGCCGCATCCGATGTCGAGCAGTCGCTCGCCCGAGCGAAGCCGCAGCTTGCGGCAAATGTAATCGAGCTTCTGTGCCTGCGCTGTCTCAAGGCTGTCATCGTGCGATTTGAAATAAGCGCACGAATAAATCATCGCCGGATCGAGCCACAACCGGTAAAAATCGTTGGAGACATCGTAGTGAAAAGTGACGGCCTCCCGATCCCGCGATTTAGAGTGGGTCCGGCCTCGGAGTTCCACGCGCGCGACTTCTTCTTTGTCATGAAGCTTGGAACGCAAACCGAGCAGCAAGGTTCCCAGCCGTAATTTCTTGCCCGCGCCGAAATGTTTCTGCTCAACGTACTCTGCGACCGGGAAGATGGCGAGAATGTCGCCGGAAATATCGAAATCGCCGTGAATGAAGGCTTCTCCGAGCGCGACTTGCCGGTCGGAACGAAGCAACGCACGAAATACGTTTGGATTGTGAATGTGCCAGGTAAAGCGGCAGAACTGTCCGGGTTCAGGGTCCCAGCGCGAGCCGTCCCAATATTCGATGGCGAAATCCCGTGGGTGGTACTCCTGCAACAATTCGCGCACAATAGCTGCCGCCTTTGACGCCGACTTGCCTGTTGCAGTCTGTGCACGTTCTTTCATGGGGTTCCATTATGCCCCGACTAGTCTTCAATGGTTACGGAAAAATCTGCGCCCTCCCAATGTTTCACCGCGGGCCAATAGAACGTAAAAGTCACTGTATGCCCCGGATCCATGGTGGTTGTGGGCAAATCTGCAACATACATCCCAAGTCCTGTGTCTATCGCGGGAAGGTCCTGCGAGGTTTGCCACCCGTCGCTGCTCCAATGCAGAATCGCAGGCGCCTGAACTGCAATTCGAAGAATTTTGCCTGTGGGCACAATGCGGCACTTGTTGTTGAAACGCCACTCCCAATGCGCCGCCTTTTGCTTTTGAAGCCGGTAACGCTTTACCGTTTGGGGCGGCTGGTCAAAGATTTTGCCGTCCTTGAGCGAGCGCACCAGCTTGATGTATTCCGAATGCGCCCATACCAGCGGGCATGCGGAGCCCGAAGCCTTGCCAAAGAACAGCTCGCGGTCAGAAATGTCGGCTGCGTCCCAGACCTGCTCGGGCAAGAGCCTGCTGCCGTTCGACGACAAGCTCATGGTTCGGAGCAGTTCCTCGGCTGCTGTTTTGTTACCCGCGTCGAGTTCGTAGTGTGCGCGCTCTCCTGAAAGCAGCGGCCACGGACGTCCGATGCCGGTGCCATCAAACGGGGAGCCGTCCGCGTGTTCGCCATACCCATCGTCGTTGTAGCGATACCAGCACGGGCCCTGAGGCAGTTTCACGCGCAACAACGCATCGACGACTTTGATCGTATTGAGAATCTTTGGATCGTCGGCAGCACGCAGCCCGAAGCGCACCAACGCGAGGGCATCAGGACTGATAATGTGCGAGGCACGCTCTAAATCCTGCCCCGGCGGTCTGTTCTTAATGGGAACGAATCCCTCGGTTGGCGAAGCAGCACAATCAGTTTCTGGCGGCGCAATGCGAACGTAGTATCCATCTACTCCGATCTGCCGCGCCAGGTCGCCGTTGGTTGAATAAGTCCAGCGCTCGATGTTTTCATTCCAATTATCGGCAAGCTCGCGAAGATACGTCGCCACTTTCGCTTCGCCCACAACATCGGCGATATCCGCGGCCGCGAGCAGGCCCGCAATTTCGACTGCTAAAGTGAATGGCGAGTAACCGGCATCCTCTTCCCAACGGTCCTGCTGGGTCACCGGCCCATTGCACGCGATAAAGCCCGCCGCGCGCCGCACCATTGACCACCAACGTTTCATGTCTCCTAACGCCCCTGGAGATTCGCGGCGCAGCAGATCGACCAGCAGGATGGGAAACGCGGCTTCATCCATCTGCGACCCGCCCCAGTACGCGCGTCCGTCAAGCCACATGTTCTGCGGCCAGCGCCCGTCGGGTTCCTGCGTCGTTTCTAGATAGTGCAGCACGCGCAGCGCATCACCGACGGCGCCTGCGGCGAGAAAGCCGCCAGCAGTTTCAACCAAATCACGTGGCCAAACCAGGTGATATCCGCCGAGGTCTTCGTCGCCTTTGTTGAAGCCCCAGGGAATCGAAAGACTGGCAATCACTCCGCCAAGAAAATCTTTGGATTCATGCGCGCGCAACATCGCTGTACTGGAGCGATAAAGATCATGATCAACATTGCGATCAAGCGGCATCAATCCCTTTTGCCAGTTCCTCCACTGCGAAACGTAATCGCGAAAAAGGCTGTTGTAGTCTTCGAGCAGGCTGGCGCGGGCTTGTTCGGCCGCCTCCGCCCAAATTCCTCCGAAGCCGAGGGCGAGAACGCATTCATTTCCGCAGGCTTCCAGATCGATCTCTCCAGTCAGTGCGACGTTACCGTTCTCAGCGCGCGGATATTCGTGCGTGAGCCGAAAATTGTGTGCGAGGTCCTGCCAGCCATCGGAATAGCCGGCAAATCCGACAGACATTTTCTTCCAAGGAACGGAGCAGGCGAGCGCCAAGGCAAGGCCTCCGGGGAACTCGGCAAACAGCATGGGAACGCCTTTGTAGTCTCCGATCCAACCGGTATTGTGGTCGCCAAAGTTACCGAGGTGAGGCGCAAGCAGGGCGTACAGGTGATAATTCGGCTTTGCTGTAGCCGACGACTTCGTTTTATCGGCGGGAGTAAGCGCCGCGAAACGGGTCTTCTGCAGAACGACGTGTCGGTGGGGATCGGCAAAAACTTCTTTTTCAATCCGGTACTTTCCGCCGAGCTCCGTGTTTACTAGGCGAAATCCGGGAACACCCGGCTCAAAAGGAGTGGCTTCAAATTTGCAGTGCCGTTTTTCTTCGGAGAAGAAACTGTCGCCGTCGGTTACGAGCAGGCCCATGTCGCGACTACAAGCCATATCGACGCGGGGAAAATAAATTTCATTGAGGATGCCGTGGCTGAGAGTGAACCACACGCGGCTGCTGCGGTTCAATGCGGTCCCAACACCGGTCTTCGCGCTGGAAGTCCAACGCGGCGGAATGCCCGGCCAACCGGGCGCAGCAATATTTGAATCGCTCATCGTGAGTTTCAGCCCCAGCATTCTTGGAGCAGATTATTTGGAAATTGGAATAGTAACAGGCAGAGTCAAACGCCCCGAATACAGTGCCATGCCGACCACCGCATCTACTCCCAGTTGGTCAAGATGCTCAATTTCTTTGAAAGTTGCAACCCCTCCGGCGACGATGAGCTGTTTGCTGGTCGCCTGGCGCAAAGGACGAACTGCTTCGAGGGGAAGACCTGTCATCAGACCTTCGGTGTCGATGTGCGTGTAGAGAAACGCGCAACAGAAAGGATCGAGGGCCTGAATCATTTGCAGTGGAGAAATTGCAGTAATCTCGCGCCACCCGCGTATCGCCACTTTGCCGCCTTGTGCATCAATACCAAACACGAGCTTACTCTCGCCAAGTCCCGAGGCTAACTGTTTGGCAAAGTCGATATTTATTTTTCCATCTTGAATCAGCGCCGAACCCAAAATAACGCGCTGCGCACCCAGATCCAGCATCTCCCGGGCAGTTGCTAGCGAACGGATTCCGCCACCAACCTGGCAGGGAAGTCTCTTCACGAAGAATTCGATCAGATCCGAATTCGAGCCGCGGCCCATAGCAGCGTCGAGATCGATGAGTTGCACTAGCGGGAAGGTGGAGAACCGCGATGCCCATACTTCGAAATCGTCGAACTCCAGGACCTTACGCTTTCCTTGGACCAGTTGGACGATTTTTCCTCCCATGAGATCGACTGAAGGGATCAGCATGGAAACCTCACAGGAATTCCAGCGGCAAAAAGACGACTCTTCAGATCGGAGATAGAAGTAAGGCCAAAGTGGAAAATCGAAGCGGCCAGCGCGGCGTCCGCGGCACCTTCACGAAAGACATGGACGAAATGCTCCGCGCCGCCTGCGCCGCCGGATGCAATGACCGGAATTCTCACCGCTTCCGAAATTATCCGAGTCAACTCGCAATCGAAGCCGTCACCAGTACCGTCGCGGTCCATCGAGGTGAGAAGGATCTCTCCCGCGCCGCGGCTTTCGGCCTCCTTCGCCCATTCAACCGCATCTTTGCCGGACAGTTTGCGTCCGCCCGACGTCCACGCCTCAAAGTTGGCACCGTTACGTTTGGCGTCGATGGCTACGATTACCGCTTGAGAGCCGAAATGTTGCGCGATGCATGTGATAAGCGAAGCATCGGCAAACGCGGCCGAGTTGATGCTGATCTTGTCCGCACCCGCGTCGAAGATTGCTGCTGCATCTTGCAGGGTTCGCACACCGCCACCCACCGTGAACGGTATAAACAGTTCCTTCGCGGTGCGGCGAACGGTCTCGAGCAAGGTCGTGCGCTTTTGATGGGTAGCCGTGATGTCAAGCAGCACGATCTCATCCGCACCGGCAGCGCTGTGCGCGGCGGCCAGCTCAGCGGGATCGCCGGCGTCGCGCAGATTCAGAAACTGCGTGCCTTTGACCACGCGGCCGGCGTCGACGTCCAGACAGGCGATGATTCGTTTTGTCAGCATTTATAGATCACAAAAATTCTTCAGAATTGTGAGTCCCGCCTGCCCAGACTTCTCCGGGTGGAATTGCACTCCGAACAGATTGTCCTTTTCCACCGCAGCTGAAAAACCGCCGCCATATTCGCATCCGGCCGTTGTTGCTGCAAGGAGCGGAACACGATACGAGTGAGTGAAATAGACGTACGATCCGGGCGAAACTCCGCGAAGCAAGCGCGACCCGCCGTTGCGGATCTGCAAACTATTCCATCCCACGTGGGGACTTTTCACGTCGGGCGGGAACCGGCTGCACTCCCCGGCCCAAAGCGCGAGGCCATGAAGTTCAGGCGCCTCTTCGCTCGAAGCCAACATCCATTGCATACCAAGGCAAATGCCGAGAAAGGGAACGCTGCGCTCGATGCTTTCCATGATCACATCGCGAAGCCCAGAATCGTTCAAAGTCTTGGTTGTGGCGAAATGCCCGACCCCGGGAACGACGATTTTGTCCGACTTCGCGACTTGTGCTGGATCTGAAGTGACGATCGTCTCCGCGCCGAGATGATCAAGCGCCTTCTTCACCGAGGTAAGGTTGCCGGCCTTGTAGTCAACTATGGCGATCATTACAGCAGCCCCTTAGTGCTGGGAAGGAGACGTTTCATTTGTTGGTCACGCCAGCAAGCAGCCCGCAGCGCTCGCGCGAAGGCTTTGAACAATGCTTCGAGTTTGTGATGATTCGACCGGCCGTAGAGTATTCGAGCGTGAACATTGGCATTCGCGCCGCGGGCAAACCCATCGAAGAAGTCGTGCACCAGCTCTGATTGCAAATCGCCGACGACGCGCGTGCGAACTTTCGTATCCACAACTGCCGCCGTGCGTCCGGAAAAATCAACGGCGGCCAGTCCCAGAGTCTCATCCATCGGCATTACGAAGTACCCCGCGCGCAAAATTCCGCGCTTATTGCCAAGCGCCTGCGCAAAGGCTTGCCCCAGGCCGATTCCCACGTCTTCGACGGTGTGGTGCTGATCAACGTCGAGGTCGCCGTTTGCGGAGAGATCGAGGTCAAACCCCCCATGGTGGGCGAAGAGCTCGAGCATGTGATCAAAAAATCGGATGCCGGTCGAAACCTTGTAGCGGCCGCGTCCTTCGATTACTAGCCGAATGCGAATGCTGGTTTCTTTGGTGCTGCGATCGATGGCGGCCTTCCTCATCGCGCTACCTTCTGGCGCAGGCCGATTTCAGAAAACACTTCACGCAGCGACGTGAGCAGCCGCTGGTTGTGCTCGCGAATTCCAACGGTGATGCGAACGCAATCCTGGCAGCCTGGGTCGCTGGAGCGGTCGCGAACCAGAATGCCGCGTGCCCGCATGGCTGAAATAAATTCTTTGCAGTGCTCGCCAAGATACATCAGGACAAAATTGGCGCGGCTCGGCCAGAAGCGGACGCCCCACACTTCAACTTCAGATTCAAGTTGACGGCGACCGTCGAGGGCTTGGCTAACATAGTTGCTAACGAAATCTTTATCGGCCAGCGCTTCCGGCAGACAAGCCAGCGCAACGGAATTCAAGTTGTAAGGAGAGCTGGCGCGCCGGAGCACCTGCATCTGGTCGCCGTTGCCCATCAAAACGCCGATCCTGAGCCCGGCCAGTCCATAGGCCTTCGAGAACGTTCTGGATACGAAAAGATTGGGAAGCTCACGCCATTTGGGGGCGATAGTCTCGCCAGAAAATTCAAAATAAGCTTCGTCGACCAGGAATGCGGCATGTGGAGCTACTTTCGCAATACTGGCGAGATCGGGAAGCGACGTGAATGCGCCTGTCGGGTTGTTCGGATTTGCCACGGCGATGAAGCGAGTGCGGCTGGTGATGGTAGAGAGGACATCGGCAGTAGGGAAGGCGAAGTCTTGACCCGCGGGGATTGAGACTACTCGAGCACCAGTAGCCGCCGCGTAAATTTCGTACATTGCGAAAGTCGGAACCACCACGAGCGCATCGTCGCCGGGTTCGAGGTATGTTTCGCAGATCAGGTGAATGGCTTCGTCAGTTCCGTTGGTCAGAAGCAATTCTTCCGGCGACACCCCGAACGCGGCAGCCACAACCCGTTCTCCTGGTTCTCGTACGGGATAACGGGCGAGCGAGTCACCATCCAGTTCGCGCAGCTTTTGCAAGACACGTCGAGAACATCCGGCGGTGTTTTCGTTGAAGTCCAGTCGCAAGCCTTCGCGGTTGCCCAGTGGCGGATGATATTCCTTGAGTGTGCGGACGGCTTCTCTGGCTTTAAGCATCGGGGCACCTCACCCGGATAGAATCCGCATGGGCTCTAAGTCCTTCCGTTTCGGCGAGGCGAATAATTGTAGGCGCAATGCGATCCAAACCTTTGGAAGATAGATCCTGGACGGAAATCACTTTCACAAAATCCATTACGCTGAGGCCGCCGCGAAAGCGTGCCGCGCCTGCGGTAGGCAAAACATGATTGGGGCCGGACGCATAGTCGCCTGCGGCTTGCGCCGAATAGTCTCCGATGAAAACCGATCCGGCATTTCGCACCAGAGGCAAATCCTTTTTGTCGATGTTTATATGTTCGGGCGCAATGCAATTCGCCCAATCGAAGGCCTGTTCTCGCGAGCTGGCGACGAGGATTGCGCCACGAGTCGCAAGCGATTGTTCCGCAATAGGGTTTTTACGTAGCGGCTCTCGTCCGCCCTGCGGCAATCGGTTTGTAACCGACGCTGCGAGTTTTTTCGATGTTGTGATGAACACCACCAGCGTCTCGGGATCGTGCTCAGCTTGCGCAAGCAGATCGGCGGCGATGAAAGCAGGATTTCCTTTTGATGAGACGATTACGACTTCAGTCGGCCCAGCCAGCATGTCAATCGCACAATCAAATGCGACCAGCTTTTTCGCGGCGGTCACATATAAATTTCCCGGACCAACGATTTTATCCACCCGTGGAATAGTTTCCGTCCCAAAGGCGAGCGCAGCAATCGCCTGAGCGCCTCCGACACGGTAGAACTCGTGTACGCCCAACATGGCTGCTGCTGCCAGAACTTCGGAGGTAGGGTGGGGCGAAACCACGCGGATGTCTTTCACTCCGGCAACTTGTGCCGGGATCACCGTCATCAGCAAAGTCGAGAGCAGAGGGAATCGGCCTCCCGGAACATAGCAGCCGACGGAATCGAGCGGACGGACCAACTGACCGAGCGAAATGCCGTCACGGGATCGAGTCCATTCTTTTGGCTTTTGCCACTCGCAAAACTGGCGAATATTTTTTGTGGCGGTTCGCAGCGCAGTTTGAAGCGGGGCCGGCGCGAGCTTCCATGCTTCCTTCAATTCGGAATCACTGACTCGCAAATCCTGGGTGGGCTCGACTCCATCAAATTCACGCGCATACTTCATGAGCGCACGATTTCCACAACTGCGAACATCTTCGACAATTCGTCGTACCGCTGGCTCCACATCATCCAGCCGCGATCCGCGAGTCTCTAAATTAGCCACGTACGCGTCGGCGGCTTTGCCTTCGAGAATCCGCATTACATGACCACCTTGTTCAGCGGATATTCGACGATGCCTTGCGCGTTCGCTTCTTTGAGGCGGGGAATCACCTCCCAAGCCTGCGACTCTTCGATCACGGTATTGACGGCCAGCCATTCCGGATCGCTGAGAGTAGAAATGGTTGGACGCTTCAGCGCGGGCAGCACGCTCAACACACGATCGAGATCTGCCTTGCGAACATTCAGCATCAAGCCGACGCGGTCTTTGGCTTCCATTGCGCCGCGCAGCATCAGCGCTAGATTCTCGATCTTGCGCCGCTTCCCGCAGTCTGCCCACGAGGTTTTGTTGGCGATGATCTGGGTATTGCTTTCCAGCACCGTGTCCATAATGCGCAGGTGATTGGCGCGTAGCGAGCTGCCGGTTTCGGTGACCTCAACGATAGCGTCGGCCAACATCGGAGGTTTCACCTCGGTCGCGCCCCATGAGAACTCAACTTGAACGTTTACGCCGCGTTCAGAGAAATACTTCCTGGTAACGTTCACGAGTTCGGTAGCAATGATGCGTCCGCTAAGATCGTCAGGTTTTTCGTATGACGAGCTTTCCGGTACCGCCAGAACCCAACGAACTTTTTCCCGGCTCTGCTTGGCATAGATCAAATCGGAAACCGTGGCCACTTCAAGCCCGCTCTCGATAACCCAATCGAGGCCAGTTAATCCGGCGTCAAGGGCCCCGTGCTCGACGTAACGGGCCATCTCCTGCGCTCGAATCAACATGCACTCGATCTCGGGGTCGCCGGTGGAGGCGAAGTACGAGCGGGAATTAGTGTGGATGGGCAATCCGGCCTGAGCGAAGAGTTGCAGTGTCGCTTCCTGCAGGCTGCCCTTGGGAATTCCTAAGCGGATCTTCATCGTGCGATCTCCGCAATCACGGGGGTGGTGTTGAGCTTAATCGGTTTGGTGAAGCACGAGCGTGTGCCCTCGTGACACACGACGCCTGCGCCCTCGACTTCAACCTGAATCAATAGGGTGTCGGAGTCGCAATCAGTCGAAGCGGAGATTACCTTCAGTCGGTTGCCGGAGGTTTCGCCTTTGGTCCAAAGCTGATTGCGGGTTCGGCTATAAAAAGTCACGTAGCCGAGCGATTGGGTCTGCTGCCAGGCTTCACGGTTCATGAAGCCGAGCATCAGGATTTCCCCGCTGCTGCCGTCCTGAACAATGGCGGGAACCAGGCCCTGCATTTTTTCAAAGTCAATGTTCATAGAATTCGCCCTGTTGCGCGTAAAAACAAAAAGCCCGCTGAGCTTTTGCGCTTCAGCGGGCCTGAAACTTATGTTTGCTGGCTAACTCAGCCGCATACCCCCGCCGTCGCGCAGTGCGCGTGATGATGGTGGTGGTGATGGCGACTAGTCAGCATGAGAGATTTAAGTTACGCGACGACGATCAAGCGGTCAATTCGAAAGATTCGATGCGCATCATCGGATTTCGTAATGCGACAGCCGGGATTTCGCAATGTCAGATCTGGCCGACGCCAACTGCTGCGATGGGCCGGACTTTCGCAGCTGATTCAGCGGGGACGTTTCTGCGAAACCGCAGTCACCTTGGCAGAACCGGAGCTGACGAAGTCAGACGCGTATTGCACTTGAAGTTGGTCGGCGGCGACGCGCACGCCATCGCCGTTCCAGTGGGTGTCGTCGCGCCAGTACAGCAGACTTCCGTGTTCGATGCCTTCGGCGGCGGCTTGCTGAAGCGCGGCGGTCGTATTCACAACGGGCATATCCTTTAGCCTCTTCTGCAATTCCTCAAATGCTTCGCTCTTGTTCGTCTTCGGCGCGTCTTTTATTAGAGGTTGATAGACGGTGTACTTGCTGGGGACGAGAATGACGATCAATCTAAAGTTCCGTTGGCGCAGCTCTTTATTCAAGACGCGGAAATATTTCACCCATGACGGGACTGCGTCGGATGTAGCGTCACGCAAATCATATAGTTGAAAGAGGATTGGCCGTCCATTCGGCAGAATGTGGCGAACGACGTTTACTGAATAAGGATTCGGCAAGAGGCGCCCGTCGTAAAGGCGGCCTACCAGTTCGCGGGACACATTCGATAGCGGCGAATATTGCACATTTCTAGACCAGCGATCAAATCCCTCGAAGCCGGGATCTTCTTGTGTGGTGCGGGGGTAGCTCAGACTCGCGTCCATCAGCTCAAAAAAAACTATGCCATGGGACATGCCAAGTTGGTCAATCAGGACCATGAGGCTTTCGCGGCTGATTGACCGTATGGGCGAACATGCATTGTAGATGGACAGGCCGGTGCGCTGGGAGATTTGCGACGAGAGAGTTGCGTCACCAGGTTGCTCAGCGCCGATTCCGAAAGAATCCCCGACTAGGATGGCATCGTAAGGGGCAGATGAAGCTGGATTCGCGAAGCCGCGCCGATCAATGTGAATATGCATAGGCCTATACTCCCGGCATTCCGTGCAGTTGCCGAGCGAGGCCAGGTCACCATAGGCACGAGAATTCTGGTAAGTAAGATTGGCGCGGAGTGGGCCTAAATCATGTGGGCCAGTGATCATAGCGAACTCATGCATACGAAACGTGTACCACTGGGGCGGCGCGAAGCGCAGCATGACGTCGAGCAAAGCCCAGAGCAAGAGCACGCGGGGCAGAAGATATCCGCATCGGAGAATTGAATTTCGATTTGGCATCTATATCTCCGCTCAAAATTGAAAGTACAGGAATGGCGATCGCTGCCCGCCAGTGATCATGACCAGGCAGCACATCAGGCCGGCCGCGAGGGCACATGCCACTTGCGGACTCCACTGGTGCGACATCTCAAAAGTGTTTGGAGCAGCATGCGCGATGACGGCCGCGACTGCAATGCACGCTGCCAACGCAACTGCTCCGGTAAACATGTAGCCGCTGGTGGGATAAAACATTTTCGCCAGCCACTGCGCGGCCATTGTGAATGAGTCGGCGCGAAAAATCACCCATCCGATGATTGATAGCAGGAACATGGCGGCGCGACGAACAAGGGTAGGCAGGGCATCCCAGGGTTCGCCGAGGCGCTTATACAACATCAGCAACGCGCCGTGATAACCGCCCCACACGAGGAACGTCCAGTTCGCGCCGTGCCAGATTCCCCCCAGCAGCATGGTGATGAGCAGGTTGCGGTACATGCCGCTGCGATTGCCGCCAAGCGGAACATATAGATAATCCCGCAGACAAGTCGAGAGTGAGATGTGCCAGCGACGCCAGAAATCCGAGGGATCGAGAGCCTTGTATGGCGAGTTGAAATTTTGCGGCAGACGGATTCCGAACATGTGGGCTAGGCCGACGGCCATGTCGCTGTATCCGGAGAAATCGAAATAGATTTGATACGTGTATCCCAGAGCGCAAAGCCAGGCTCCAGCAGTGCCCAGGCTCGAAAAAGATCCAAGGCCCGCATTGATAACTGCCGCGATCGTATCCGCGATGAGAACTTTCTTGATTAGACCGATAACGAAATAGGACCAGCCGATATCGAGACCGGAGCAGCGATTTGCCGCGTCCAGATGTTCCAGGTCATTTTCGACTTGGCGGAAGCGCACGATCGGCCCCGCGACAAGTTGCGGAAACAACGCCACGTAACAGGCGAACTCGAAGATGTTGGTGGTGGGCTTGATGGTGCCGCGATAGCTATCAACGATGTAGCTGATGGTGTGGAAGGTGTAGAAGGAAATTCCCACCGGCAGCAGCGCGCCCTCAAGCAGGTCTTTGTTCCAAAGCAGTGAGTGAAGGTGAAATTTCCAGAGCAGCGAGGATCCGCCCTCCATACCCCACAGAGAAGCGATCCATTCTCCGGAACTCATGGCAAAATTCCAGAATTTGAAATACTTGAAAAAACCGAGAAGTGACAGATCAACCACGATAGGAATGATTAGGCAAAGCCTTCGGCGAAGACCCTCGCGGAAACGCAGAAATCCGATGCCGGCAGCGTAGCTAACCAGGGTCGAGAAGGCCATGAGCGCGCAGAATTTGTAATTCCAGAAGGAGTAGAAAACGTATCCAGCGACGGTGAGCCAAATGTATCGCAGCTGCCGCGACGATAGTCTCCAGAAGACGAAGTAAACCACGGGAAGAAAAACAAACAGAAATACGCGGCTGTTGAAGAGCATGGGATTGTTTCCGCGCCCACCAGCTTTGGCGGAAATCAGTTTTGCGCGGGTGTGCGGCTCGCAACCGGAGAATATCGTGAGAGCGGGGCGGAGCGGACATTACGGCGGTAATGGGTGGGCAGGAGAACGGCTCAAAGCTTACTTCTGCCGCTTCTTCAGGTGAGGAAGGGTCTCCGGCACAACGGCCTGCTAAAATGAGATCACCTCATAAACAGATTTCCCGCGGCCCCGAACTGCCAAACTCAAATCAGCTGTGAAATGCGCAAATCGGAATACGCCGTTTGATTAAAGGAGAGACATGGCCAAGATCGCGAAAACTGCAGACCGCAAGAAGATTATGGATACCACGAAGAGCACCGACTGCCCGAAATGCGGCAAGCCAACGCGCATTGTGAAGCGCGTAAAGGACCGCGAGCGCGGAGTGCCCGGCGGTATCTTTATTTCCTGCTCGGGCTGCGAGTTCTACGAGAAGCTCTAACCGAAATGCGCCCTCTGTTAGGCGCCACGATTGTCGCCCATTAGAGAGCGTCGCCGCAGGGAAACGATCGACCAAAGTTCTTCCGGATTGGTCAACGCGAACGCGCCGAAGCATAGAGCCAATACCGAGTGGTCCAGAGAAGCTCCGAAGTATTGCCACACCGGGGCGTTGGTCCCTGGATAGTTCGACGAGAACAGCAACGCGAGCATGTAAACCATACCGCACACGCTTGCGGGGCGCACCAGGATGCCGAATACCAGCGCAAGGCCAATAGCAAGCTCGCCATAAGCCACGAGGAACGCGATCAGCGTCGCGTGGGGAAGAACGAAACCTCTCAGGACGGGAACCATGAACGGGTAGGCGCCCCCCTGCAAAAAGACGTTGATCCAGTGCTGAAATCCTCCGCCTCGAGTGAATTGCATGCCGAAGACTTTGTACTGGGCAAAGATCAGGAACAGACAACCGATTGCAATACGAAGAGCTGTGAGCGACCTGGCACTGGTAGTCGACATTGCGGAGGTCTGAGATATTTTCAATGTGCGGAGGAGGCGCGAACGGGAGAGTTTCGTGAAAGCTCGTCAGCCGCTGTCCTGATTTCCTGGTTTATGGCTCGGGCCGCCGCCGCAGGATCTTTGGCAGCTGTAATCGGTCTTCCCACTACTATGTGTGTTGCTCCGGCCTGAATCGCTTCGGCTGGAGTTACCACGCGCGCCTGATCTCCATGGTCAGCGCCTGCGGACCGCACCCCCGGGTTGACGATCAGGAAATTGTCGCCCAGTTTTTCGCGCAATGCTTTCACTTCGCGCGCCGAGCTCACGACTCCGGCGCAACCGGCGTGTAAGGCGATTGAAGCGAGTCTGATTACTTGATCCACAACCGCCCCGGGTACGCCTGTCGAATTCAGGTCATTCTCGTCTATGCTGGTGAGCACCGTAACGGCGAGAATTTGCAACGAGCTTACACGAGAGGCTTCTACCGCTGAAAGCAGCATTTTTGAGCCCCCGGAGGCGTGTACGGTCAGCATGCTTACGCCGAGCTGCACGGCCTCACGCACCGCGGACGCCACAGTATTGGGGATGTCGTGATACTTCAAGTCAAGAAATACCTGTCGTCCGGAGCCCACCAGTTCACGCACTATCTGCGGTCCTTCGGCGGTGTAAAGCTGCATTCCGACTTTGTAAATATGAACCGAGTCGCCGAGAGCGCTCACAATCTTCTGGGCGGCGGCAGCAGATGAAACATCCAGGGCGACAATCAGGCGTTGGTCAGAAGTGAAATTCGTGGACATCACTATGCCTTATCAGTCTAAGCGAAACGGCCTGCTTCCACTGTGACAAAGTAGCTGCCAAGCGTATGATTCTCGCCACCCTTTCTGTCAAATTCGCCTGAGGAGATCACCATGAAAAAACTGTGCGTTATGGCAGTCTTCATATCTGTGTTTGTGCCCGCGCTGTTCGCGCAGGAAAACTATAGTGAAGGACCCGTGTGGCGGGTCTCGCTGATTCGGGTTAAAGCCACGCATTTGGACGAGTATTTGACCAGCCTTCGGCAGGTGAGCAAGCCGTTCATAGAGGAAGAGAAGCGCCAGGGATTGATCGTCGATTACAAGATCTTCCTAAAGGAAACCAAAAACAATCCGCAAGATTGGGACCTCTGTCTCGCCGTCGAGTACAAAAACCACGCCGCACTCGACGGTTTAGACGCGAAAGTGGAGGCAATCCGCGACAAAGTTCTGGGAGGAAAACAACAAGCCCATCAGCTAGGGGAAAAGCGCGAGGAAATTCGCGAAATCATCAGCGACGAGCTGCTGCAGGAGATTTACCTAAAGTAGGTAGCTTTATAAGGCAAGACGGGCCGCCTGGCCCGTCCTGCGTCGGAAATTACTGTCCCAGGGCTGGTTCGCGGAGCATCGCCAGGGTGGCGGAGGCCTTGTGGCGAGGAACGACGTCCAGCCGCACCCTTTGCAGACCCTGTTCCTCAAATCGAAGAACCTTGGCAGCGTTGTAGGAGAGGTCTACGATCCTGCCGTCAACATAGGGACCGCGGTCGTTAATCCGCACGATGACTGATCGATGGTTGTGCAGGTTCGTCACCCTAACCAGGGTTCCAAGGGGCAAGGTTAGGTGGGCGGCGGTCATGTCATACATATTGAATGGCTCGCCGCTGGCTGTCGGCTTACCCTCGAAATAATCCCCGTACCAGGAAGCCGTTCCTACCTGGTAAGGGCGAACGTTGCTCTGGGCAGAGAGTGCCTGGGGGGCTGGGTTCGGACTTAATCTGGGGTTCCCGGCCGCGCTGGAGCTGATTGGCCCGTGGGCCACTCCTACGCCTACAAGTAACGCTACGGCCAGACCTTGAACTATTCGTCCTTGCATTCAGTAATCCTCCATTGCCAAACTCGATCTACTCGGGTACACGTTCGGTCAGTCTCCAAAATGCTATGGGGCCAGGGGGGTCGTGTCAATTGGGAATGGCGTGTATAAGTACCTTAGGACAGTTATAGATAGGTGAAGTAACCTGTCGCACGTACTCAGCTTTTCCTGGCTATGTTGATGATTTATTAGAGCCATGCTTGTTTACCTATGAGTAAATAACCCGATCTGTTGGGGCTCGTGCAGTATTTTCATAGCTTTGTTTTCAGTAACTTACATGTAAAAACTGATCTACTCTCCTGTTTTCATCGAGTTATGGCGATTTTGACCTTCCACCGCGCGTTGATTTTGCGAGAACCGCAATTTTCGATACAGTCGCCTCATGTCCCAAGCACCGCCGATCGTCCTGACCATTGCCGGATTTGACCCGTCGTCGGGTGCCGGCGTCACGGCCGATATCCAGACCATCGCCGCTCATGGCTGTTATGGGGTTTCGGCAATTACCGCCTTGACGGTTCAGTCCACAGCTGGGGTACGCGAAGTGGTTCCGGTCGATCCCAAGTTGCTTGCACATACCTTGGAGGAGTTGCAGAGGGATGTGAAGGTCTCTGCGGTACATATCGGAATGCTTGGCAGTAGCCAGGTTGTGTCCGTGGTTGCCGATTTCCTCAAGGACGCGCGGCTGAAAAACGCAGTCCTGGATCCGGTCTTTGCATCCTCGTCTGGCGCAGCATTGTTGGATAAAGCGGGGATCGCATTAATGGTTCAACGGCTTTTACCGCTTGCCGATGTCATCACTCCCAACGTGGACGAGGCTGCAGCCCTGACCGGACTTGAAGTGAAATATCCAGCGCAAATGAAGCTGGCTGCCAAGCGCCTACACGAAATGGGGGCGAAGTCGGTGGCCGTCACTGGCGGACACCTGGGTCAGGCCATCGATCTGCTTAGCGTTAAGGGGGATCAGGTGCAAACCTATTGCGCAGACCGTGTGGATTCCCCCAACACGCACGGCACTGGTTGTGCTTTTTCGACCGCGATTGCCTGTCAGTTGGCTTTAGGTCAATCTCTGCCGATGGCGGTTCTGTTGGCCAAGGCCTACGTCTTAGCCGCGATCAAGCATAGTTATTCGATCGGGCGAGGGCCGGGACCGGTGAATCATATGTGGCGAAAAGAGGGCTATTAGGAAAAAGACGAGAGAACTACTTCTCGGACTTCCGGCCCTTGAGAAGGATGCCGGCCAAAAACGACGCGCAGGCAACCATCAGCCACTGGATGCGCCACAGTTGGACGGCTTCGAAGTCCGCAGTGTCGTGAACGGTGACCAAACCCATGGCTAGCGCGACAATCAGGAACGCAATGCCCAAAAGAAACGCACACAGGGAAGGAATCGGCAACCCGAACCAGGCTTTAACACTGCCGAATTCGAGCGCTCGCAGGAAACCGAGGTGTTTTGTCCAGCTTCGGGAGGGGACTATCTCCGCGCGGTGACGGTTGGAGCCGCAGACATGACAAAACGCAGCGCCGACCATAAACTCGGTTCCGCAACGCCTACAAGACTCGGCTAAGTTTGTCGCAGTGGGGGGCTGAGACAGGGGAGGGCGCCAAAACTCCTGATGGGCGTCGCGGACCGCGTCACTCATAAAGTTCCTGAGGTTCTTGAAATCGCACGTCACATTCCAAAGCTTTGATTGAGCAACTCCATTTGTTGGCGGTAGTTAGCTTTTGTATATACCGGAACAGAAACTTGGAGTCGAGCAAGAATTACTCTGATAGTGCAAAGTTTCTAAATAGAGGAGACAAAAAGAGCGAACCTGACTGGAGTTGAGACGAATCGGTTTAGCGTCGATTGTGTTTCTCAGATAAACTTTCAGATAGTTGCTGCTTGGGTTCAACGGGTTTTCTTTTGTCCTTCCGCATCGCATCTCGTGCTTTGCTGGCCATAGTCTTCGCCGGCGGCTGCGCCTTGGCACAGCGATCTGATAGTGCAATCCCGTCTTTAAATTCAAAGACCGCTTCCGAGATAACAAAACCATCAGGTGCCCGCCTCACTCTCCGATCCAAAGAACCGCTGAACGCGCAGGCATTCGAGCATTTCTATGACATGGAATATGAGCGCTCGATCCAGGAGTTCACGCTCTCGTATCAACGTCATCCGGATGATCCCGACTCGATCAACCACCTCCTGAACGCCGTGCTCTTCCACGAACTGTACCGCATCGGCGCCTTGAGCGCCGGAGAATACGCGAACGACAGTTTCATCAACGCGCCTCACGAGCCAGCTGACCCCCGCACTTGTGAGCAGATCAAGTCTCTGGTCCAGAAGGCGCTAGCAAGTGAGAACCGGCGGCTGGAGGCGAACTCCAAGGACGTGGGGGCGCTTTACGCCCGCGGGGTCACTAAGGCTGAGTTCGCGACCTACACCGCGCTGATCGAGCACGCATGGTTTTCGGCACTGCGGAACGCGGTGTCTGCGAGGCACGACCACGAAAAAGTGCTCGAGTTGAACCCGAACAACGTCGATGCCAAGCTGATTGTCGGCGCGCACAACTATGTGGTGGGCAATCTTCCATGGGCGGTCAAGACAGCGTCAAGCGCAGTGGGACTTGGCGGGAACAAGGAAAAGGGACTGGACTACCTTCACGAAGCTGCCGCCGCCAACGGCGAAACCAGCGTGGATGCAAAAATTGTGCTGGTTGTGTTTCTACGCCGCGAGCGCCGCTACGATGAATCGCTGCAGATTCTGAGGACGCTCGAGCCGCAGTATCCACACAACGTGCTGTTCGCGATGGAAGAAGGAAACTTGCTGAGCACGAAAGGGCAAGGCGGAGAAGCGGCGGCTGTGTATCGCCGGGTATGGCAAGAAGGCCGGAACGGCCGCTACGCCGGACTGCACTATGAAATCGCAGCGACGGCCCTGGGGGATCTGCTTAGGAGACAGAAGAACTATTCCGCAGCGGCAGCAGCGTACGAGCAGGTTGGGGAAATTCAGAAACCGGATCTTCAAATTGCACAAAGAGCCGCGCTTGGGGCTGGAGAAATGTATGATTTACTGCAAAAGCGCGATCTCGCGCTAAAGAAATATGAAGCCGTCGTAGAAGTCGATGCTCATTCGCCCCAGGCTGAAATCGCCCGCAAGCGGATGAAAGAGCCGTATAAAGGCTCGTGAACTGCATCGCCTTTCGACGGAATTTTCCCGGAACATCTGCGCGAGACGGCGCGTATCCTATGTGGGAGGTGAACCATGTATTGCAATTACTGTGGCAAATCCATTCAGGATGACGCCAATGTATGCGCCTATTGCGGGACGCGCATAGGCGGAATTATCGCGCGCAAGCGCCTGGTCCGTCCGCGTGAAGGGCGAAAAATTGCCGGCGTCTGCCTCGGCGTGGCTGAGTACTTTGATTTAGACGTGACCATTGTCCGACTGGTCTGGCTAATTGCATCGGTTGTGACCGGCATAGGTCTGTTGTCGTATCCCATCGCCTGGATCGTAATGCCGGAAGAGCCGTACCGGCTCCCGGCAAATGTGCCGTCCGGCCAGGTGGTTACGAACTCCTGAGGCTGTGTATGCTGAAGCGAAGTTCGCGGTTCCTAAAGATTTTTTTTAGTGCCTTAGGGCGTTGCTTTCTCGAAGGCGCGGTGTCCGATACACCAGATGTCTTGGGTGAAGGCGTTGGCGGAGTTGTGGCACTGCTAATTACGGCAGCCGCTTGCGCCTGTGTCGTCTGTCTTTTCTATGGATTCTTCCAAGTCGCTTACGAACTTATGTTCGACCCGAACGCGGCCGATGTTGCCTCAAGATTGGCCGGTATTTCGATAAGCCCCGAAAAGTGGATGTAGTCGGTACGAGGTTGTACGGGCGAGGACGCCCGTACCTCCACAATTCATTCGGGAAGGGCGAGCTCAATACAACGAGCCCAATATAATTTCGAAATGCAAAAGATCGTAAGTGACGACGCCGAGATTTTCTACGACGTAGCCGGCGCCGGGCCACCCGTTATCTTGCTGCACCCCTTCCCCTCGAATCACGAATTCTGGCTGCCTGTCGCGGCATATTTATCGTCACGATACCAGCTCATCATGCCTGATCTGCGCGGCCATGGTCGCTCCGCCCTTGGCGATGGTCCGGCGACCATGCAGAAGCACACCTCCGATGTTGCCGGGGTTATGACCGATGCCGGTGTTGACCGCGCGCCGCTGATCGGAGTCTCGATCGGCGGCTACACGCTTTTTGAATTCTGGCGGCGGTTCCGCGATCGGGTGAGCGGGTTGGTTCTTTGCAACACCAAAGCTCAAGCGGACACAGCCGAAGCCCGCGCTTCGCGCCTGGAAGCCGCCAACGATGTGCTGCAACGCGGCACTGAGCCATTCTTCGAAAGCATGTTGCCGAAATTACTAGGCGAAACTACCCGGCAGTCTCGACCTGACCTGGTCGAAGGCGCGCTTCGCCTGATGCGCCAGATGTCCGCAGAAGACGTCGCGGGAGTGCAGCGCGGTATGGCGGAGCGTCCGAATTCGATCTCGACGCTGAAAACTATTAATGCGCCAGTGTTAATCATCACTGGAGATGAGGACATTTTGACAGGCATTCCCGAAGCTGAGTTGATGAAGCAAAACATCGCCGGCAGCCAGATGAAAGTGATCGGCAAAGCCGGGCATTACTCGCCCTGGGAACAGCCGGAAGAAGCAGGGAGGCTACTAAGGCAGTTTCTGGATTCGATGACGCGCGGCTGAATTTGCGAATCCGTGATCCAGCACTGTCCCCGAGATTTGTCAACAACCCGAGAGGCTGTGCAGGCGTGTCCGTTCGGCACGGTACCAAGCGCTACCTGTTCCGCTATATTGAAAGAACCGATGCCTGACAAAAAATCAGTAGTAATTCGTCCCGCCAAAGGCTTTACGGGCTCGATGAGCCTGCCAGGAGACAAGTCCATCTCCCACCGCTACGCGATGCTGGGCGCAATCGCGGAGGGCCTAACCAAGCTGGAGAATTTTTCCACCGGGGCTGACTGTGCCAGCACTTTAGAGTGCCTGAAGACATTAGGCGTTAAATGGGAACGGATTGGAGACGCGGTTGCAATCTATGGCCACGGTCCAAAACTGAAGGCGCCGGATGCCCCGCTGGATTGCGGAAATTCCGGTTCCACCATTCGCATGCTGAGCGGCATTCTTGCCGGGCAGAAGTTTACCAGCGAGTTGACCGGCGACGACTCGCTCCGCCGCCGCCCGATGGCACGGATCATTGAGCCCCTGGAAATGATGGGGGCAAAGACCACGGCAGCAGACGGTGGCCGGGCTCCGCTTAGTATTAGTGGCGGTCGCCTCAAGGCAATTGACTACAAATTGTCGGTTGCGAGCGCACAGGTGAAAACTTCATTGCTCTTCGCCGGGCTCTATGCCGATGGCACGACCCGGGTAGCCGAACCGATTCAGACCCGCGACCATGGTGAACACGCGCTAGAGGCCTTCGGCGCACAACTCGAACGGCGCATGAAAGACGTGAGCGTTGCTGGAGGGCAGAAATTGCACGCCATCGAAGCCACTATTCCCGGCGACTTTTCCAGCGCGGCATTTTTCTTGTGCGCGGCCGGATTGTTTCCCGAGTCGCAGCTCACAATTTCCGGCCTGCTACTGAATCCGACGCGGACTCGTCTGCTGGACTTTCTGATCGGGCTTGGGTTGCGAATCACGCCCACGGACCTTCGCGAACAACACGGCGAACTGGTAGGAATGGTGCAGGTACAAGGGGGAGTATTAAAAGGAGCGCGCGTGGTTGGCGAAGACACTGCCGCGCTGATTGATGAAATTCCGGTGCTGGCAGCAATCGCGCCCTACACGTCAGAGGGAATCGAAATTCGAGATGCCCGCGAGCTGCGGGTGAAAGAGTCGGACCGAATCGCCAGCGTTGCGACTAATCTGCGGGCAATGGGAGCCAAGGTCGAGGAGTTCGAAGATGGCCTGCGAATTCCCGGCGGACAGAAGCTGCACGGGGCAAAGCTCGATTCATTCGGAGATCACCGGATCGCCATGGCGTTTGCGGTGGCGGCGCTGCGCGCGGAAGGGAACACCGAGATCACCGGGGCCGATGCTGCTGTGATTTCCTATCCGGAGTTTTTCAATGCGTTAGAGGGCTTGGTGCAGCGGTAAGGCGATCGAAACAAGATTCAAGGGTGCCCCACTTCTCGCGCTTCGCGAGAAGTGGGACATTTCTTGGTCACCTGCGTTACTTAATCTGCTCTGTTTTGCCGTCGTACTTCACGAAGCCGTTCTTGTGATTTTCCTGATCGACATCCTGGTTGGTGATGGTGCGCGCGGCATGTCGTCCAGTTCGGGCTGAGGCAGATGCGTCAACCGCGCTCGAAGTCTCTTCTTCCGAGGCGTAGTAGATCCAGGCCCGCGGCGCGGCTTCGGCGCGCTCGTGCTCCCGTTCATGCTCTCGTCGTTCCGAGTACTGCATCTGCGCTATGGGGACGGGAAGCTGAACTGCGGGAGATGAAATCAGCGGCGTTGTTCCTCCGGCGTACCACACCGGCTGGGTGTAAACCCCGCCTAGGTTTCCGGTGACATTCGAAAGCGTGGCATTAGTCGCGCCGGCAGTCAGCCCATAAGTGGCATTGCTGGCCCCGACCGGAGCGGCCGAGACGGTTTGAAGCGAAATCTGGGGCGTGGTCACAAGCGGAATATAAGGTCCACAGCCGTAGTATCCCGCGCGAACTGCGACGGGAGTTTGTGCAAGGGCTACGCACGAGAGCAGAACAACCGCAAACATAAGGGACAAAAGACGCATACTACCTCCTGGGGCAAAGCTACAAGCTTCGTAGCAGGTAAGATGCCAGTCCGCCGCGCCGGCAATCAGTACCGAGAGATTTACCTGTCTTTGCTGAAGATTTCGGCTTCAGCAGTAGCGGCTACGGAGCCACAGTGCAAACCATTGCGCAAAAGCCGCAGCAGTGTTGTGATTCCGGGCTTCTCTTGATTTGCGCATGGCACCGGTCTGTGACGAGGCTAATTACCGACGTAACGCGCGTAGAGGCTGCGCGCGATGCCCATGTCGGTGGTTCCCTTGATGATTGCACGCCCATCTGGGAAGAGCGTCATTTCATATGGCTCTTTCCAGAACTTCAGGATGAAGTCGGTGTGGCGAACGCTGCCGTGTAGCTGAAGTCGCTTGCTCAAATCGCCAAGATCGACGGGACGACGGTGCTCATGAATCTGCACCGAATTCCGCCCGCAGAGCGTGATGTGTGGGCGCCCCGCTCCCGACAGGTGAACAAACTCTTTACGTCCGCAGGTGCGGCAATCTGCGTGCGGTTTGTCGGCCGCAACTTCCGCTCGCTGGTTGCTCCACAAATCGTGCGAGAGCAATGTGGTGCGGAGTTGTTGACGGGCGCCGGTGAGGAGCTTCAAGGCTTCAGTCGCCGCAATCGAAGCGGCCAGGTTCACCGCAGAATTCAGGATTCCGGCGGTGTCGCAGGTCTCGACTACGCCAGCCGGAGCTTCCGGGAAAAGGCAGGACAGGCAGGCGGTTTCGCCGGGCACAATATTCATGGTGAGGGCATAACTTCCCACGGCGGCAACATAAATCCACGGCAGGGAATTCTTCACCGCATAGTCGTTGATCAGATACCGCGTTTCAAAATTGTCCGTGCCGTCCAAAATCAGCTGAACACCACCGAGAAGCTGGTCCGCATTCTGGGGGGTCAAATCACTGACCCGGGGTTCAGCGACAACCTGGGAGTTGAATTGCGCGATTTTCCGCGATGCGGCAATTGCCTTGGGTACCGACTCGGCGGCATCACTCTCGTCGAAGAGTATTTGCCGCTGAAGGTTGCTGGCCTCGACGTAATCGCGATCAATGATGCGCAGCTTGCCAAGGCCCGCGCGCGCAAGCAGGGAAGCCAGGGCCGAACCGGTTGCGCCGCAGCCGACGATGGCCACGCGGGATTCCGAAAGCCGTTGCTGGCCTTCGGCGCCTATCCCTGCAAACAGCACCTGACGCGAGTATCTTTCTTCCAGTCCGGGTTTCATTCAGGAGACCATTCCCACAGCCGCAATGCGCCCCAATCGTCTGCGAACCACCGTGTCTACTTTAGTTGCGCCGCGCGACATTTATTATAAGTGGCGAGGGCACGAGAGTTGCGCGAACCGCGTACCCGCGCGCATTGGGCCGTTCAGTTTTCCAGAGCACAACGCAGGAGTGTTTTTGCCGAATCGGGCCTTGAGCCGGGTCTTCGTGGTGATTGTGATTGCCTCGTCACTCTTGATGGGGAGAGCCTGGGCCCTCTCTCAGACAAATGATGCGGGCCCGCAAAAAACCCAGGAAAAGCAGGGTCTGCCGCAGCAAGAGTCCTCCTGCTTTGGCGCCACGGTCCGGAAAATCAGTTTCCCCGGCGTGAACGAGGAGGACCAACAGACGCTGCTAAGCATGATTCCCGTGCAGGAAGGAAAGCCGCTCGATCGTGAGCAGCTCCGGCAGAGCATGCGCATTCTGTTTGCAACCGGCCGCTTCGCCGAAGTGAATGCGGAATGCCAGCGCAGCCCGGATGGCGGGGTGTTGCTCTCATTCGCTAATACGCCTAACTACTTTATTGGTCTGGTCAGTGTCGAAGGCGCCCCGGGTCATCCCACGCAGTCGCAGACCGTTAATGCCTCTAAATTGCAATTGGGCGAGCCGTTCACCGCTGAGAAACTGGACCGGGCGTTACAAAACATCAGAAGGCTGATGGAACAGAACGAGTACTATCGGTCAACGATTACGTACACGCAACGTCAGATTGCCGAGACCCAGCAGGTCGAAATTACGTTTCACATCCATTCCGGAGATCCTGCGCGGGTGGGGAAGATCATGGTCCAGGGCGGCGGCCTTTATTCTGTCGATCAGATCGAAGACATCTCGCACTTGCATCCCGGAGATATCGTCACCGCACAGAAAGTCTCCGACGCAATCGACCGCTTCCGCAAACGGTTGCAAAAACGCGACCGGTGGCTGGCCCAGGTTGCAATTGCGGCCAAAACCTACAATCCCAAGCTCAATACCGTTGATTACACGTTGGCCATTGAAGTCGGCCCGCGGGTCGAGATCCGTGTCGAAGGATTTTTCGTAACCAACGCAACTCTGCGGAGAAACGTTCCGGTTTACGAAGAGCATGCCCTTGATGATGACTTATTAAACGAAGGCCGCCGTAACCTGCTCAGCTACATGGAAGCGCGCGGCTACTCCGATGCCAAAGTCAATCTGAAGCGCGAGACGGACTCGCAGGCGCAGGTGCTGCGGGTGATATACCAGATCGATCCGGGTCAGCGCCACAAATTGGTAAAGGTGGAGATTTCGGGTAATAAATATTTCCGTGCAGAAGACCTGCGTCCCCTTCTGCAGGTACAGACCGCCAGCCTCGCGCTCCCGCACGGCACCTACAGCCAGGCGCTGCTGCGAAACGGCATTCGCGACATAGAGAATACGTATCGCGCCAACGGTTTCCCGAAGGTGAAGGTTGAAAGCCATGTAGATGATAATTACCGGGGCGCGAAAAACCATCTTGCGATATTTGTCCAAATCGAGGAAGGTCCGCAGACCAGAGTTGGAAGCTTCCAGATCCTCGGCAGCACGCAACTCAACGACCCAACTTTTCAAAATCTGTACACCGGCCCCGGACAGCCTTTTTCCGACTCCCGTATTGCCGACGATCGCGACATTATTCTGAACTATTACTTCGATGACGGCTTTCCTAACGCGACCTTTGAGGCCACAGCCACGCCGGGGGGTGACAATCGCATGAACGTGGTCTTCAACATCCACGAAGGCGAACGGATTTATGTTGATCGCGTGCTTATCTCGGGAAGGGAATTTACCCAGGCCTATGTAGTCGACCACGAACTGCAGATGAAATCAGGTGACCCGCTCAGTCAGGGAGACCTGTTGAAGACCCAGCAGAAGCTTTACGATCTGGGTATCTTCAGTCAGGTCGATACTGCGGTGCAGAACCCGGACGGGATTCAGACGCGCAAGAACGTGCTTGTACAGGTGCAGGAGGCACGAAGATACACGTTCAATTATGGCGCCGGATTTGAGTTTCAAACCGGACAGCCTGCAAAATTTCAAACCGGACAGCCTCGCAAGCAACCACTCGGCCAAACCGGAGTCAGTCCGCTGGCATCGCTCGATGTGACGCGGCTGAACTTCCGTGGCCGCGATCATACGATTACATTTCAATCACGGGTCGGCGGTTTGCAGCAGCGCGGTCTCATCAGCTACGCGGCCCCCCGTTGGTTCAACAATCCGAGTTGGAAGCTGACGTTCACTGGTTTCTTTGATCACACGTTGGACGTGGCCACCTTCACTTCGCAACGCCTGGAGGGATCCGTACAAGCGGAACAAATTGTGAGCCGCAAAGCCGATGGCACTCCCGTGAGCGTGATGAATTACCGCTTCAACTACCGGCTGGTGAAAGCCACTAATGTGCAAGTCAACCCGGCGTTGATTCCTTTGCTGTCACTACCGGTCCGCGTAGGGGAGCCCGGCTTCAGCTATCTTCGCAATCATCGCGACAATGACCTTGAAACTACCCGGGGGAGCTACTACACGGTTGATGGGGGCGTGGCTGCCAGCTACTTTGGCTCGCAAGCCGACTTCAGTAGAGTTCTCGTGCAGAATTCCACATACCATCCATTCGGCAAAGCCAATGGTAGAGCCAAGCAGTTCGTGTTCGCGAGGTCGACTCGAATCGGATTGGAAAATGCGTTTGCCAGCACCATCATTACACAGCCGGGCCAGCAGGCCCCGCCAAACGCCAACTTCATTCCGTTGCCGGAACGCTTTTTTATGGGCGGCGGCAACTCGCATCGCGGCTTTGGCTTAAATCAAGCCGGGCCACGGGATCCGATCACAGGATTTCCGACCGGCGGTTCGGCCCTGTTCCTGAATAACCTTGAGTTGCGCTTTCCTCCGCCTACTCTTCCGTTCGTCCATGACAACGTGAGCTTCGCGATTTTTCACGATATGGGGAACGTCTTCACCGATGGAAGCCACATGCGGGACAGCTTACTGCGGTGGCACCAGAACAAAAGCTTGTGCACGCAGAGTCTCAACTCCGTTTTTCAGATTGGCGCTAACGGCAGCAACGCTTCACGCTGTAATTACAACTACATCTCGCACGCGATTGGTCTTGGCGTACGCTACAAAACACCCGTTGGCCCGGTCCGGTTTGACTTTGGATACAACCTGAACCCGACGCTTTTCCCTGGTGTCATACTGGTCAAACTCAAACCAGTGACTTATCAATTTGTAGGGACCAAACAAGCCAGTCCATTTAACGTGTACTTCAGTATCGGGCAGACATTCTGATGTTGAATCGACCGGTATTTTTCGCGCTGGTCCTGTTGGTCTCGATAAACCTTCGCGCCGGCGAGGTGCTCGACCGCATCGTGGCAACGGTGAATGGCCACGTAATCTTGCAGAGCGACTGGGATGACGAGTTGCGTTACGAATGCTTCATGTCCGGGCGCAAGCTTTCGGATGCTACTTCGGCAGAAAGAAAACCAGCGCTCGACCGATTGATCGATCAAGAGATTCTGCGCGAGCAGATGCACGCGACGGAAGTGAAGCCGGCCGGGGCTGAACAAATCAAAAAGCAAATCGATTTCCTCAAAAGCGACGAACTTCGGAAGCATGCAGGACCGTCCTGGGAGACTGCGTTATCGCGGTATCAGCTCACCGAAAAGGTCGTAGAAACCCATGTGGCGGCGGAGCTGGAGCAATTTCAGTTGATCGATACCAGGTTTCGCCCGTCGATCCAAATTTCCGCAGCTGAAATCGAAAAATATTACCGCGAGCAGCTGGTTCCAAAACTTCCCGCTTCGGAATCGGTCAACCTGGCAGATGCGACCCCGAAGATTCGGGAAATATTAGTTCAGGACAAAATGAATCAGCTGCTCAGTTCCTGGCTGGAATCCCTGCGTTCACAATCGCAGATTCGAATTACTTCTGAAGACCCCACTAAGGATCCAAAGGCGCCGGACGGCGGGGCCCAATGACTTGGCATCGCATTTCATGGACGAGGATTTGCAAGGCGCTACTACTTAGCTTCTTGCTCTTGCTGCTCGGCTTTTCAGTGTTGCTCTGGTATGTAACCACGGATTCTTTTCAGCAAACGGCCCGCTACCGCCTGATCGCAGCCCTGGAGCGCGCTAGCGGAGGACGAGTGGAACTCGGCAGCTTTCGCGCAGTCCCGCTACGTCTTCAAGTTGAAGTTCGAGATCTGACCGTTCATGGCAAGGAAGCGGCGGGCGAGCAACCATATGCCCACGTGGACAGCATGGGGGCAGTTATCAATCTCTCCTCGGCGCTGGGCGCGAAGCTGGCTTTTCATTCGCTCACTCTTCAACATCCGGTGATTCACGTCATCTTCTATGCAGACGGCAGCACGAACCAGCCCACGCCGCCGGAAAGCAGATCTGACTGGGGGCGAATCTTTTCGCTTACAACTCGCCGCCTGGAAGTTAGGCATGGCGAACTGCTGTGGCAGGACCAGCGTATCCCCTTGGATTTCAACTCCCATGACGTCTCAGCGAATTTGGCCTATTCATTTCTCCATCGCCGGTACTCCGGCAAGGTTTCCATTGGGAGGGCTGAGACTCAGTTCGACGGTATGCGACCGGTGGCGTGGACCGGGCAGTCAAGTTTTACTTTCGATCGGAATGGACTTCAAATTCAATCCCTGAACGCGACCGCAGGGCGTTCCCAGCTTCAGGCTAGTGGGGTTCATCTGGACTTCGGCAATTTGACGGTCAAAGGGAACTACGACCTGAATCTCGATCTCGCGCAAGCTGCGGCGATCGTGCGTCAGCCGCAACTCAAAGCGGGCACCCTGCATGCGGCTGCGACTGGCTCCTGGTCGCGTGACGACTTTGCCTTTCGGGGAAGCTTCGACCTGCGTGCCATGGCGTGGGAAAACAAAACATTTTCTGGGCGCGGACTTGCGGCTGCCGGAAAATTCTCCGTCGATCCCCGAACGCTCTCGATTTCAACCCAGCAAGGTCAGTTCCTCCGCGGAAATTTTTCAGCCGATGCTGAGCTGGTGAACTGGCAAGCTTCTCCGAAAGCGGCGAAGAGCGAGCAGCAACGTGGGAACATCGCGATCAAGACAAAGAACGTGTCATTGGCCGAACTATTAAGCGGTCTGGGGCCGAATTTTCGCCCGGTGAATAAATTGAAATTCGCCGGAAACGTTACCGGCAACACCGAAGTGCAGTGGAAGCAGTCATTCGACTATGCCCAAGCCCGCGTGGTTGCGGATATTTCGCCCCAGAGCAGTCCGCGGAACGGACAAGTCCCGCTAACATCCAGTTTGCGTGCGAGCTACGACTTCCGCTCAGGCAATATCCAATTGAGCGAACTGTCCGCGAGTACGCCGGGCACGCAATTGCACGCTTCGGGGGCGCTCACATCTTCCGTCAACATCGTATTCTCGGCGAGTGACCTGCAGGAGTGGCAGCCGGTTATATCGCAGTTATTTCCAGCAGGCGCGCCATTGGTTATTCACGGCCGCGCCGTCTTCAACGGAACTGCCGCGGGAAGCTCCCCAAATGTGAGACTTGCCGGGAATTTGCAATTGCGAGATTTTGCCGCGGTCGTCCCTGCCACTGCACATGCGCCAGAAAGGCAGGTGCATTGGGACTCGCTGAGTACGGACGTGCAAGCTTCCTCCACGAGTCTGTCTCTGCACAACGCTCTTCTGCGGCGCGAAGACGCGACTGTCAAAATAAACGGCTCCGTGGGCCTGGTCGCCTGGAGGTTTGTTCCCGAAAGCCCATTGCGCCTCCGCGTCGATGTCCAAAACGCGAATGCGGACGAGATGGGCAATTTCGCCGGCTACGATCACCAGTTTTCCGGGAAACTTTCGGCCGGACTGCAACTCTCGGGTACACGCCGCAATCCTGAAGGTCAGGGAAATATCAGCTTATTAAATGGGAGTATTCGAGGCCAATCGTTTGATTCGGCCAATGCACTTTTGGCGCTTCAGGGAAGCCAGCTTACAATCAAGGATTTTGGTTTCGCGCGCGGGCCGACGCGGGTCGCTGGAAGTGGCGATTACAACCTCTCGTCACGATCTTTTCAAATCAAGGTTCGTGGTACAAACTTCGACCTCGGGGACGTTGACCTGCTCGAACGCTCAAAGATCAAGATTGCGGGAAAGCTTGATTTTGCAGCCCAGGCACATGGCACGACCGCAGCCCCGGAGATCACTGCCGATCTGCATCTGCGGGACGTCAGCTTAAACGATCAGCGCGAGGGCGATTTCCTGCTAAACGCTGTTTCGCACGGCGCCGATGTCCACGTAACCGGGCATTCGGATTTCAAAGATGCGGAGCTGCAAATAGATGGAAATGTGCGCACGCGCGATCTGTGGCCTGCGCACATCAATTTTCATTTCTCGCATCTGGACGCGGACCCATTTCTGGACACCCTTCTTCGCAGTCACATCATCGGGCATTCGGCGGTCGCGGGTGACTTAACGCTTGACGGCCCGCTTCGCGCCCCCCGGCAATTGAATGTTGTTGGCAGCCTCAGCGATTTATACGCGGAAGCTGGGAAGACGCAGTTTCGCAATGATGGCCCCATCCGGTTCGCACTGTCCGAGCGCACATTCAAGCTCAATAGCTTTCACGTCATCGGAGAAAGCGCGGACTTATCGGGCAATGGCTCGCTTCAGCTTACCGGCGATCGCGCACTGGATTTCCAGGCCAGGGGCAGGATCGACCTCAAGGTCTTACAAAGTTACGATCCTGATATCGCGAGTTCAGGCGCGCTGATCGGAGATGGCCGTGTGACTGGCACTCTGGATGCGCCCCTGGTCAAGGGCAAGCTACAGGTCCAGAACGGAGCGATCTCAGACATCAATCTTCCCAGTGCTCTCAGCGAAATCAATGGGACTCTTCTATTCAGTCAGAACCAGGTCACAATTGACAGTTTGAATGCTCGCGTCGGGGGCGGCTCCGTAGGGTTCACTGGGCGCGCGAATCTTGCTGGCAAACTTTCTAGTTTCGAACTGCATGCCACGGCCGATTCGGTGCGGCTGCGATATCCTCCGGGCGTCAGTTCCACGGCGAATGCGGATCTGAGTTGGAGTGGCAGTTCTTCCGGGTCAGTGCTCTCCGGAGACATAACAGTAACCAAGCTGGGGTTCACGCCGGGATTCGATTTCGCCGCCTACCTGGAACATACTGCGCAGGTTTCCAGCCTTCCCCAGACCGATCCGGTGCTGAACAGGATTCGATTGGACCTTCACGTGGCCACCACGCCCGAGCTGCAGATGCAGACCAGCGTCATTCGACTGCAAGGATCAGCGGATCTACGAGTCCGGGGCAGCGCAGCCAAGCCGATTTTGCTGGGACGCGCCGACGTGTTTGAGGGCGAAGCGTATTTCAACGGCACGAAATATCGTTTGGAACGCGGAGGAGTTTCGTTCACCAATGCCGCGGTCACCACTCCGTTTCTCGACCTCGAGGCAATCACGCGAATTCGCGATTATGACGTTACGCTCGCGCTTACCGGAGATATCAGCAAGCCCAATGGTTTAAAAGTCAACTACCGCTCTGACCCTCCACTGCCTACGGCTGACATCATTGGGCTGTTGGCCTTTGGTCAAACCACCGAGGAATCAGCTCAGCTTCAGCAAACCAATCAGTCCGCTTTCACCCAGCAAGCCTCAAGTGCCATGCTGGCGGCGGCCTTGAACGCCACTCTGAATAACCGGGCGCAGCGCCTGTTTGGGAACAGTCGCATCAAGATCGATCCGCAAGGGTTGGAATCAGAGACTTCGACCATCACCCAGAACGGCCCGGCAGTGACAATCGAACAGCAAGTGAAAGATAACCTGACCGTCTCCTACACTACAGACGTGGCGCAGACTTCGCAGCAGATTATTCGCGCCGAGTACAACGTTTCGAAAAACGTCTCGATTGTGGCCATCCGCGACCAGAATGGTGTAGTGAGCTTCGACGTTAAAATCCGACGCCGCAAGCGATAACGCAGTTTGCACCTGCAAAACTGTACCGGCATCCAAAGCGCTGATGTCAATTCTCGACATTGCGGAACCCGATCCGTATCTCGTTGAACGCCGGCATATGGTGGAATCGCAGCTGCAGGACCGGGGCATTCACGACGAACGCGTTCTCGAAGCCATGTTGCGGATTCCTCGCCACGAGTTTGTCTCTGAGGACTACAAATCGCAGGCCTACGCGGACCACCCCACTCCTATTGGCGAGAGCCAGACAATTTCGCAGCCATTCATTGTTGCGGTTTCGTTGCAGGCACTTGGCTTGCAGGGCGGGGAGTCGGTGATGGAGGTGGGGACCGGCTCTGGTTACCAAACTGCTCTACTGGCCATGCTCGCTCGCGCGGTTTACTCGATTGAACGCCATGCCGCGCTGACGCAAAGTGCCGCAGCAACTCTGGACCGCCTGGGGTTTAACAATGTGAAACTTGTGGTGGGAGATGGGAGCCACGGCTTGCAAGAGTTCGCGCCCTATGACGCCATACTGGTTTCGGCTGCGGCTCCCGGTATCCCGCGTAGCCTTTTCGATCAACTTGCCGAGGACGGGCGAATGGTAATTCCGGTGGGTCCTCAACATTCGCAAGAGCTGCAACTGGTGCACAAGCGCGGAGGCCAGCCCGTCATCAACGTGATCGAAGGATGCCGCTTCGTGCCGCTGATTGGAGCCGAAGGCTATTAATTTCTTTTACAATGCAATGTGCCCCTCCTGAAAAATCTGCAAGTCACGCTGGAGATGATCAAGTGGGAGCACTCCGTATTCGCGCTTCCATTTGCTTTGTGCGGGGCGATGTTGGCGGCGCGGGGCGTTCCCACCGTGCATCAGCTTGTCTGGATCGTGGTCGCGATGGTGGCGGCGCGATCGGCGGCCATGTCTTTCAATCGCCTCGCAGATGCTTCGATTGACGCAGCCAACCCTCGAACGCGTACCCGCGCACTGCCAGCCGGAGCGCTGACGCAGAATTTCGTCAGAAACTTTACGCTCGTATCTTGCGGAATTTTTGTGCTCGCCGCGTGGGAGCTAAACCGGCTCGCGTTCCTGTTGTCGCCGGTTGCATTGGGAATTCTGTTGCTCTATTCGTATACCAAACGCTGGACGCGCTGGTCGCACCTGGTACTAGGTTTTGCGCTCGGCATTGCGCCTGCAGCTGCGTGGATAGCGGTGCGCGGCTCACTTGATCCGCGCATCCTTCTGCTCACGGCCGCGGTCACTTTCTGGGTAGCGGGCTTTGATGTTCTATACGCGTGCCAGGACTACGAGTTCGATCAGCACGCCGGATTGCATTCCATACCGCGCTACTGCGGGATTGGCAATGCGCTCTGGATTGCGCGGCTCTTCCATCTGTCGATGTTAGTTCTGCTCGCCCTTCTGATCTGGATATTCGGCCTGGGCGTGCTGACAATCGCCGGAGTTTTCGTTGTGCTGCTGCTGCTGGCCTATGAACATTCACTGGTTTCCAAGGACGACTTGAGCAAACTCAACGCCGCTTTTTTCACCATGAATGGAATCATCGCGGTCATCTTCTTCGTTTTCCTCGCGCTCGATTTGCTGGTGCATCATTCAAGTACAATGTAGCCCTGTTTTTCGCGAGTGCGTATGAACAAACTCATCTTTTCAACTCTGTGCGCTGTTATGTCTCTTTCCATTTCAATACTTGCTCAGCGACCACCCGCCATCGTGTCACCTGAGGTTCAGACAGACGGTCGCGTCATATTCCGGTTTGCAGATCCAAATGCGCTCAAAGTGGAAGTGGAAATTGAAGGCCAGAGCACACCTACACCAATGCAGAAGGATGAGCACGGGACCTGGAGCGTGACGGCCGGCCCATTACAGCCCGATTTCTACGGTTATTCGTTTGTCGCCGATGGCGTGAACTTGATCGATCCGTCAAACTCTCTGCTGACGCCGAATCTCTTGGGCACCCGCAGCTCCTTGCATGTCCCCGGCCCGTCGTCGTTGCCGTGGGAAGTGAACCAGGTGCCGCACGGAGAGATTCACCACCACTTCTATCGTTCGAAAATTGCAAATGATGATCGCGATTTTTATGTTTACACGCCTCCGGATTACTTCGCGGATGCCAAGGCACAGTATCCCGTGCTCTATTTGCTTCATGGGTTCAGTGACGATGCCAGCGGCTGGACCGCCGTCGGCCGGGCGAATATGATTCTCGACAACCTGATCTTCGAAGGCAAAGCCAAGCCCATGATCGTAGTGATGCCGCTCGGCTATGGCGACTACAACGTTATCCGGCGTGGCTGGGGATCGTGGGACGATAAAGATCTGGCTCGGCGAAATCTGTCGCGCTTCACCGACATTCTGCTTTCGGAAGTCATGCCTCAGGTCAAAGATAGTTATCGGATAAAAAAAGATCGCGAGTCGCGTGCCATTGCTGGACTCTCCATGGGTGGGGCGGAGTCTTTGCTGACGGGTCTGAATCATCTCGATCAGTTCGCATGGATTGGTGCGTTCAGCTCCGGCGGAATTGACCTGCAGAGCTTCAGCGCGGAGTTTCCTGGTGTCGATGCCAGCGCGAACCAAAAACTCAAACTGCTCTGGATTGCATGTGGCACGGACGATGGTTTGATCAAGGTGAACCGGGAATTCAAGTCGTGGCTGAAAGACAAAGGGGTTCAGTTCACAGACATCGAGACTCCCGGCATGCACACCTGGATGGTATGGCGGCGAAACTTGGCGGCGTTCGCGCCGTTGCTCTTCCGCTAGCCAAGATCATGTGATCAGCTGACCAGCTTGATCAGGAAAGCCGGCGTACCGGCGGCCAACTCTGCGAGGCGCCCGCAAACAGATTCACAGTTTTTTCCAGGCGCCTGTTTCCATCATGCACGGCAATTTGATGCGGCTTGCCGGTTTCATAGCCCTCCCATAGCGAAACTCCTGCGTACGCGCCGTCTTTACCCAGGATGTAATAGACCATATCTACAAACTGAAGCCGTTCCTTGTCGCCGTTATGGTTGCGTACAATGCGCTTTAGCGCATCCATTCCGGCTTCGAGAGGAGACATGCCATGTCGCATATTTTCGACAATGGTATGCGCGCCAGCTACTTTTATGTTTTCCTCGCCGTTGCCGGTGGCTCCCGCGGAACCCACGTCCTGGTCGGTGTAACATCCGGCGCCGATGATTGGCGAGTCGCCAACTCGGCCGGGAATCTTCCACGCCAGACCGCTGGTTGTGGTGCAACCGGAAATTTCCGCCTTCTCGTTCAGCGCTGAACAATGGATGGTTCCAGTCGGAGGAAATATTACGCAACGGATCACCTCCATGCGAAGCCCACTGGGAATTCCGATCTCAGCGGCGACTTGTTCCATGCGGCGAATCCGAAGCTCCCACTCGTCTTCATCAATGCCAGCACGAGTTGGATCGGCAAACCGCTTGCGCCAGTCCGGACTGTCAATGCCGGGGCCCCACCAGTCGGAATGAGTTTCCTTCCAGAGCAACCATTCTTTTCTCGATTTATCAGTGAGAAGATTCTCGCGCTGAAATCCTTGGGCCACCGCGAAGCGCTCTGCGCCCTCTCCGACGAGCATGATGTGTCCGGTGTGAAGCCGGACGGTGTTGGAGAGCAATGAAACATTCTTGATGTTGCGGACCCCGCCGACCGAACCGGCAGTGCGCGTGGGACCATGCATGCAGCAGGCATCGAGCTCGACCACTCCCTCTTCGTTCGGGTGTCCGCCCAGCCCGACACTCTCATCGTTCGGGTCGTTCTCCGGACCTTGCACTACCTTCAGCGCAGCGTCGAGAGTGTCTCCGCCGCCCGAAAGGAATGCATAAGCCTGATCAAGATAGTTGTAACCATTGGCGGCGCAAATAATGATGGGCAGCTTGGCCGCGTGCTTTTCCTTGTTTTTCTTTTCAGACGATTCTTGCGTCGCCCCCGCATCAGTCGACAGACCCACAGCAACAGATCCGGCCAAAGCAGTAGTGATGAAGTCGCGTCGCGAAACAGTCATGGCAATCCTTTGGTAGTGAGTCCAATGAGATAACTATAGGAAGAAAGTTATATCAGGCGGGCGGGCCTGACTGAGAATTGTCGGACAAGAGTGTCCCTTCGGTTTCGCTCAGGGCAAGCCGACCCACAGGATCCAGCTTACGATGCTGCCAGCAGCTGGTTGGTATTTCGATCAGCGCGGAAGCGGAGGATGGCGGCAATGTTGCCAACGCGGTCCAAGGTTTCGTCCCGAGGAAGCAGCACCATCCCGATGCTGTTTTTGATCGCAGCAGGCACCAGTGCTTCACACACGTCATTGAGTTGTCGTGTTGCCCGTCCGCAAAGTGGACAATACGGAACCATGTGAGAGTCCATGTGTCCGCAGGCGGTACACTCGACGGCGCGAGCCGTGTAGTCGGCGGCCATAAGCAGGGTCTCTACCTCGCCCATCTCGGTCGCACGCAAAACCCTTCTAAGGCCAGTGACGCCAAGGCCATTACTCTTGGCGCCCTCGATGGCCTCGCGAATCAGATTTTCGTGATGCCGCTGCAGCGACTCTTGCAGGATGCGCTCCGCTTCCTGTTTTGCTTGAGCGTCAGTAAGCGTATTAAAGTCTGCTGAAAAATGTCCGAGAAGCTTTTTCTGAACATACGGATGAAGCTGGCCCTGCAACTCAGGCCAGTTCACATCATGGCAGCCGATGACCAGCGCCTCAAACTGTTTCTTCTCTGCCCCGCTCTTCAGGAACTCGGCCACTAGTTGATAGTGCCGCCGGAAATCATTTTCCTCATGGCGCTCCGAATGGCCGGCATCATATCCAGCGTATCCGTCGCTTCGACCGTGACGTGGAACCGGATTCATAAGTACGCCATGCTCACGAAACTGTTCAAATTGAATATCTAGAAAACGTGCCCGTTGGCGGTCGACCAGCGCTACCCACAACCGAGGATATTCTGAGAAAACGGGCACCAGCGGTTTCAGATGAAAGCGCCGGTTGACATAGAGCTTGGTGGACGCGGCTACCGTGGGCAAATCAAATTCATGCCAAATACCGCTCGTGCTGCACGCGAACACGGCTTTTGCCCGCGCTTGGTTGCCGTGCAATCTTTCGGCAAGTTGCAGGATTCGTTCAAGATCGTTCAGGGCTTCCCGGTTACGGCCGTTAAGTTGTAACTCCTGCATTGTTTTTCGAATCACGTCTTTTGCAACAATGGCTTCTTCGCGATGCGACTTGTCATGCGCGGTCGTTGGTTTGAAGTAAAAACTGATCGCAAGTTCACCGGGATGCCGGCATTCAAATGAAGCAAGTTTTCGCAGTTCTTCACGAGAAATCATGAGTACTCCGAACTAATCTGTGCCTGTGTGTTGAAGTAACTTGTCTTTCAATGGGTTTTCCACGGGAAGGCCGCGGCGCAACGCTTCCCTGGCGTTGTGGACCGACTGTCGAACCTGCTCGGGTGGTCGGTCAACGATGGTCGCGATCTCTGTCAGGGAAAACCCTTCGATTGCATACAGAATGAACGCCTCGCGGTCTGGCCTGCTGGCTTTGCGCAAGGCAAACTGTACGAGTGTGATCATCTCATCGGAATACGCGATCTGCTCGGGGGTTGCTGTCCCTTGGTCCGCAATTCCATTTTCAGCGGTTACAGCTTCATCGGGCTGATAAAACTGTAGTCGCGCCTCGTCGCTGGCGATGTCACTGGGTCTGCGACTTGAACCTTGAATATCGACTTCTTCCCCAGAATTAGCGCGGCGGCCAAAATCATCCAGCGACCGGATTGCTAATCGGTAAAGCCACGGCTCCAAGGCTATGCGGTCTGGCATTTCGATGTTCTCGTCCAAAGCAAGCGCAACCGCTTCATCGACTGCTTCTTCCCAGCTCAGAGAATCCGGTTCGAGATCGCCGGAGTTCTCGCGAAACGAGATCTCCCGCTCGACAAAAAGCCTGAGCCTCCGCAAATTCGCGTTCACATAAGAGCGGACATCGTCTGTCGTTGCGGTCTGAGGTCGGACCGCCGCAAATGTCTCTTCGAACGGGACTGCCGGGGCGGGAATGCCCTCTAAAGCGCGGCGCCGTCTCCAAGTGTGTGAACTGCGTAAAAGCTCCTTGTGCTTACTGATCTGTTCCAGCAGATCAGCAAAAGCTGCTTTAACGGCCGTAGTTGCTGAAGAGGAGGCTTGCTGTACCGCCATTTGCCCGGAAGGAAGACGCAAGTTGAGGGACACAACGATCCCTTCGCGTGGAGAGTTCTGTTCCACTGCACCCTTCAAATGTATGAGATCCGGACGAAATACCTGCAGCCTTTTCTGGAGTTTGGTTATCCCGTGCTGGATTTCTTTATCTATGTCTGGGGTTCTGGGAGCTTTATAGGTGATGTGAACATTCATGCTTTTGCCTCTGATGCCGGGAGGAGGTCCCGTGAAGCCTTCGCAAGATGGATTCTACACCCGACCACAGACGAATACTCAGGAAATTGAGAAGCACTGGAAAATATCCAGGAGTCTTATTGCCGCACTCGCTCCCGGTTTATGTCCTTTACCAACCTTCGATTTACCTTTCTGTAAGCAACTCAGGTCAGCGACTTCGCTGTCTAAAGCGAGAATGTCAACCGGGTGCCTGTTTAACCAAACACTATTCTATTTTTCATCGGTCTTTCTTGCCGCAGTAATCCAGATAGGCTGCGGAGGCAGCAGCAGTACTACCGATCCTCCCCCTCCCCACAAAGTTCCGTTGGTTGCACACGTTTTTATCGTCGTGGAGGAGAATCACGGTTACAGCAGCGTGATAGGGAATTCTGCGATGCCGTACACCAATTCCCTGGCCCAGCAGTACGCGCTGGCTACCCAATACTATGCGAATCGGCACAATTCTCTTCCCAACTACTTCGTGCTCACCACTGGTGACATGGTGACCACCGACGATCTTTATACGGGCACCGTGACTGCGGACAACGTTGTGCGCGCACTCACGGCGGCAGGTAAGACTTGGAAGGTTTATGCCGAGAGTCTTCCCAGCATGGGGTACTTGGGCCCCAGCGTCATCCCATATGGCAAGGACCACAATCCATTCACCTATCTCTCTGACGTTCTGAACAGCTCCTCCCAGGGCGCGAACGTGGTGCCGTTTACCCAGTTGACGGCGGATATGCAGAACGGCACTTTGCCCAACTACGCAATGATCGTTCCGGACTTCGCGAACGACGGACACGACTGCCCGAATGAGGCTTCTAACTGCACCGACACAGACAAATTAGCCAATATTGATTCCTGGCTGCAGAAGAACGTGGGCCCGCTGATTGACAGCGCTGCATTCAACAATTCAGTGCTGATTTATACCTGGGACGAATCATCGATCGACGACATGGCGCACGATGGCGGGCATGTGCCCACAATCCTGATCGGTTCGTCCGTCCGGCGTGGGTATCAGTCCACGACGGTCTATCAGCACCAGAGTGTGCTGCGACTGACAATGGAGCTGCTGGGGATTAGCGATCTGCCGGGCGCTGCCGCGTCTGCGCCGGATATGGCGGAGTTCTTCTAAGCGCCAAAAAACAGCTAAACGGCGACGGTGACTGAGGTTTCGGTGCGGACCACCGGACGGTACATCGTGTCACGCTCGACAGCTTCACGCCCGGCTTCGCGGATCAAGCGCACTAATTCCTGCCGTCTCATGCCCTGCGGCGTGGTCGCACCTGCGTCGTGATAGATCTTTTCTTCAACCACGGTGCCGTCGAGGTCGTCGGCCCCAAAGCGCAGCGCGATCTGCGCAATCTTCGGGGTGAGCATCTGCCAATAAGCTTTGATATGCGGGAAGTTGTCCAGCACTAACCGGCTGACAGCAATTTGCTTTATGTCGAGCATGCCGGTGGTTTTGGGAAGATGCTCCAGAGCAGTGTTCTCGGGATGAAAAGCCAGCGGAATGAAAGTTTGAAAGCCGCCGGTTTCGTCCTGCAGCGCGCGCAGCCGCATCAGGTGGTCGACGCGGTCCTCGTCGTTTTCCACGTGGCCGTAGAGCATTGTCGCATTCGATTTCAGGCCAATGTTATGCGCGAGCCGCGCAGTCTCGAGCCACTGATTGCCATCGATTTTGTGATCGCAGATTATGTGGCGAACGCGGTCAGCAAAAATTTCCGCGCCTCCCCCGGGAAGGGAATCGACGCCGGCCGACTTTAACTGCTGCAGGGTTTCTGCTATCGACAGCTTGGCGCGCTTGGCTAGGTACGCGACCTCAACCATCGTGAACGCCTTCAAGTGCACCTGCGGAAAGCGCTGCTTCAACCCAGAGACAAGATCAAGAAAATACGGGAAGGGAAGATCGGGATGAAGTCCACCAACAATATGAAATTCTGTGACCGCCTCGCTGTAGCCTGATGCCGCGGTTTCAAATGCCTCTTCCAGGGCCATCGTGTACGCGCCCGGGGAATCTTTCTTCCGGCCAAAGGCGCACAGCCTGCACGCGGCGACGCAAACATTGGTCGGATTAATATGGCGATTCACATTGAAGTAAGTCTTATCGCCATGCATGCGCTCGCGAATGTGGTTGGCCAGCCATCCTACGGCGAGAATGTCTCCCGCGCGATACAAGGCAAGCGCATCAGTAGAGTCAATGCGTTCGCGGGCAAGTACCTTCTCGTGAATGGACTCCAGACGCGGGTCGTCAGTTTGGAAAGAGTGTGTCGGTGACATTGTCTCGATGATACAAGTGCCGACTGGTCAGTGGCTAGTGGGCAGCCATCAATTGCGAGATAATGTTTGACGCCAAACTACTTCTTAGAGGTGAGTCATGATTAGCGAATACGTCCTTCTTGGCCGCAGTGGTTTGCGGGTATCGCGCTTCTGCCTGGGCACAATGACATTTGGAACGGATTGGGGTTGGGGAAGCGCGGAAGATACCTCGCGACAAATTTTTAACCGTTTCCTCGATTCCGGATGCAATTTCATCGACACCGCCGACGGTTACACCAATGGCACCAGCGAAACCCTGATTGGCAAATTTCTGAAAGACCGTGGCGACCGCGACCGTGTGGTGGTTGCCACCAAGTTTGGATTCGGCCGCGAGCAGGGCAATCCCAACTCGGGCGGAAACGGCCGGAAGAATATCTACAGCGCGCTTGAAACATCATTGCGACGGATGCAAACGGACTACATCGATCTTTACTGGCTGCACAACTGGGACACGTTCACGCCCGCAGAAGAACTGATGTCCACGTTGAATGATCTGGTCCGTTCTGGCAAGGTCCGCTACATCGGATTTTCGAACTGCCCCGGCTGGTATCTCGGGCGGGCGGACACGATTGCTGAACTGCGGGGCTACGATAGGATCATCGCGTTGCAGCTTGAATATTCGCTGGTGAAGCGTGACATCGAGAGGGAGCACGTGCCCGCCGCGTTGGAACTTGGCATGGGAATTACGCCGTGGAGTCCTCTCGCCAGCGGACTGCTGACCGGCAGGTATCAAAGCGGAAAGGGCGACTTTACTGGAGAGGGCAGGCTTCATGCCGTAAAAGAGCATCCTGCTTTCGGCGGCGTATTGACCGAACGAAATTGGAAAATTGCGAGTGAGGTGGTGAAAGTTGCCAAGGAGCTTGGGCGATCTCCAGCGCAGGTCGCGCTGAATTGGGTAACCAACCGGCCGGCGGTTTCGTCAACGATTATTGGAGCTACTAAAGTCCAGCAACTCGAAGACAACCTGGCCTCACTCGATTTCACCATCCCCGCGGAGCTTCTGAAGCGGCTTGACGAAATCAGCGCGCCAGAAATGACCTATCCCTACTACTTCTTTTACAAGAAAGAGTTCAGGGACATGGTGAGCGGAAACACTACGATACGACCGACTCGAAGGACAGAAGCGGCTTGAGTCGCACAGCAATGGTCACATTCAGTGCAGCAGTTCAACGCCAGCTCGGGCCGCGGCTGAACGCAGGCTCTTGTCTGACCTGTTCAGACCCGTCCTTCTTCAATCAAATTCTTGATGTTTATCTTTTTCTGGTGCCTTGCCCGTTTTCGCACTTCCTCAATGCCTTTAAAAATCTCTTGAATACTCGTTTCGGGGCGCGCAGGAATGACCACCGCGGCCAATTTTCCTCCTCGCGTAATTCCGGTCCTCTCGCCTTCAGAGGCGCGGTCCACAATTTCCGATAACTTCTGTTTGGCCTCGAACAAACTTATGGTTCGCATTGGGTAAATTGTATTGAAACCTGGGTTTGCGTATCGAGCAAATGAAATTACATGAACCGTACTTTCACATCCGGCTTCTTCGCCAGGTGAGTGCTATCGATGAAGCGCACCTTGCCGGTCATCAGCGTCAGCACGATCGACGACGTCCGATTGCCTTCGCCAAAGAAGCGCACTCCGCGCAGTAGCGCGCCGTCAGTGACTCCGGTTGCGGCAAAGATGAGTTGTTCTCCCGGCGCAAGATCTTCAGCCCGATAAATTCTGTTCTTATCGCGGATGCCCATTCGCGCTATACGTTCTTCAAGTTCCGGTTTGTTAATGACTAGCCTGCCGACCATGTAGCCGTTTAAGCACCGGATCGCCGCCGCAGTAATCACTCCCTCCGGCGCTCCACCCGAGCCCATGACGGCATGGACTCCCGTGCCAATTACAGCAGCCGCAATTCCGGCGGAGAGATCGCCATCGCTGATCAGCCGGATACGTGCGCCGGCTGCGCGAATTTCCGCAATCAATTTTTCGTGCCGTGGCCGCTCCAGAACCACTACGGTCAAATCTTGAACGTCGCGATTGAGCCGCGTGGCAATGTTCTTCAAATTGTCGGCAACCGGAGCGTCCAACTCGACGGCTTCCTTACACGAAGGCCCAACGACAATCTTTTCCATATAGCAGTCCGGCGCATTCAGCAGGCCGCCAGCCTCGGACGCCGCCAGCACGGTAATGGCGCCTGCTGCTCCCGTAGCGCACAAATTCGTGCCTTCCAGCGGATCCACTGCAATATCCACTTCCGGAACTCCAGAGCCGTCAGAAAACTCCGCTCCCAGTTTTTCGCCAATGTAGAGCATGGGCGCCTCGTCCCTCTCGCCTTCCCCGATCACGATCCGGCCACGCATCGGGATCGTATCCATCGTCCGCCGCATGGATTCCACCGCCATTTTGTCCGACAGCTCACGTTCACCGCGGCCCATGGTGCGAGCGCAGGCGATGGCTGCGTTCTCTACGACGCGAAGAAACTTGGGCGCCAGATCGCTTTCAATGTTTTTGCCAAAACTTCTGGCCTTGAGTTCCTGCCTTGCGACCTCGGAAGTGACTTCGGTTGCCATAATTTCTCCTCCTGCAATGAACAAAGCACATTGAGTTCGATCTGGTCCGACGCGTCCGTGAAACAGAGCGGATGATCCGGGTACTCGGGAAGCTTATGCCTTAACGCGACGTGAGACTATAGCGCGAATAGATGCAAACTGGAAAGGCGGGATGGCCGACCAAGTGGTCGGTGGGCCCTTCCGATTGCAATTCAGGGTTGTTTTTGTCGCTGACCAGATCAGAGCAAAATACGTTGTCGTCGCGAAGCGAACCACTTCTGGCATAATTTTCCTGATGGGTCTGAGAACGTTCTGCGCGCTGCTTCTTTTGGTGGGGTATTCGTTTTGCCTCGGGGTTTACAGTCAAGAGCCAACCGCGAGTGTTAGTTTCACGCTCGATTTTCCCGGCGCGAACCCTAACCACTATGAACTTGTGATCGCCAACGACGGCCAGGGTTCCTACACGTCAAATGGAAAGTTCGACGAGAATTCTGCTGCGGCAGGTCCTGTGCCGCTCAAATTCACGGTTTCAGAGAACATTCGTGCACAGATTTTTGATCTCGCCAAGCGTGCGCATTATTTCACCGGCAAAGTGGACTCCGGACGTAAAAATATCGCGAACACAGGCGCGAAGACGCTTGCCTACAAAGACGCGAGCCACAGCTCAAAGGCGACATACAACTATTCGCCGCTTGAGCCTATTGAGAAGCTCACTTCTATTTTTCAAAATCTCTCGACCACAATGGAGTTTGGGCGGCGGCTGGCTTATTTGCACAAATATGAAAAGCTCGCGCTAGATGACGAACTGAAGAGAATGGAAGAGTTGCAGCGGGAAAACAGTTTGGGCGATGTTCAGGCAATTGCGCCGCAATTGAAAGAGATCGCGAACGACCCATCAGTGATGAACGTTAGCCGAGCCCGGGCCTTGCGAATGCTCAATAGCGCCAGCAAATAGTCAGCGAATGATAACTCCCGCATAACCGACCACAACGCTGCGATCGTCCGAGACGTCTGCAGAGGTGGCGTACTGCACTAATTCTGCTTCTTGCGCGCCTAGCCGCTTGGCTGCGGTGACCATCGCCACGACCGGGCCGTAGCCGCACATGCTGATGCTTTCATTTATGACAGTCTCGTAAAGACCGGGAGCATCGAGCGCCAGAATCTTCTCTATCGCTTTGCGATCTTTCACGCGAGTGGTGGCATCGTCTTCATAATGGTTCATGTCACTGGAGGCGATAATCAGCGGCTGCTTTTCTGTCTCTCTCAAAACTGCAGCGACCGCCTGCCCCAATTGTTCCAAGATCACGAGCTGTCCAGTGCCCATCGCAACGGGCACAAACTTGACGTCGGGGCGGCGAACTTGCAGAAATGGAAGTTCAACCTCGATTGCGTGCTCGGACCTGTGGGCGGCGGAATCTTCCGAGAGCGCGGGAAAATATCGCATGAGCTCTCCCGCGAGATCAGAGTCGATCGGGACCGTGCCCAGCGGAGTTCTCCACTCACCTTTTCTCATGGTGGCCAGGGGATGTCCTCGGCCCGTGTGGTTCGGACACAGGACGATGCAGCTCGACGGAATTTCCAACCGCGAAAAAACGGCGCCTGCGACTGGGCCGGAATACATGTATCCGGCGTGAGGGACGATGCAGCCAATCGCGCTGACTTTTTTTTGCGAGGGCGAAAGAAAGGAATCGATGTCTGCGCGCAGGCGTTCGGGATCTGCCGGATAGAAGCGTCCAGCGACGGCGGGCTCGCGGACGATTGCACTCATCGATCGACCTCAGTCGGGCGTGGAATTTGTCGCAGACGTGAGTTCTCGAAAAACATTGGCGCTTGCCTCAAGAGATAGCGTCTCCGCACGTACCGACGGTTTAACTCTCGCCTTGGCCAATGCCCGTTCGAGACCATCAGACGGGTAGCGGCCTTTTAGATTATTCCAAAGGGTCTTGCGTTTCTGCCCAAAGGAAAGCTTTAGGAAATCGATGAAACCCTTTTCATTAACGTGCAATTTTTCAAGGCGCGTCGAAGGAGTCAGCCGCACCACAGAGGAATGGACTTTCGGCGGCGGCGAGAACGCTCCCGGCGGCAGCGTGAATACTTTTTCGACTTTGGAGTACAACTGCGCCGTAGCAGACAGCAATCCGTATTCCTTAGTTCCAGGCTTTGCGGCCAGCCTCTCGGCAACTTCCTTTTGCACCATCAGCACCAGAATTTCAAAATACTTTCGGTATTCGAACAGCCGCAGAAGAATATCTGAGGTGATGAAGTAAGGCAGGTTCCCCACCACGCGAACTTGTTGTGGCTCGAGGTCCATGCCAGGACGCGTGCTGCCAGGTTTCGGTCCAAACAGAGAATCGAGATCGATGGCGAGGATATCTCCTTCGATAATTTCCACATTCGGCGCGAGGGAGAAATGCATTCTGAGTTGCGCCGCCAGAACGCGATCTTTTTCCACAGCGATAACGCGGCGTGCGCGTCTCGCCAGTAGCGTGGTCAAAGCTCCGCCTCCCGGACCGATCTCGAGCACCGTGCTGTGCAACAGATCGCCGAGCGACTCTACGATGCGGATCGCGGCCGCAGTGTCATTAAGGAAGTGTTGTCCGAGCTTGGGTTTTCTCTCCTGGAGCGGGGCGCGCGAAACCTTCATTGACCCTCATTCATCTTGCCGATTAGACTTGGACGCGTAGCCGAGTTCACGCGTCCCGCAATATCATAGCGCGGAGCGGGAAGCGGGCATCGGCTGGAGCCCCTGGCTAAATGCACATTGCGTTCGTCGCTTCCGAGAGTGTTCCTTTTTCAAAAACGGGCGGATTGGCGGACGTGGTTGGCGCACTGCCACGCGCGCTGGCCGCAGCTGGACACGAAATCAGCGTCTACATTCCGCATTACCGGCACACGCGCATCAGCGAAGAGCGCACCGTTGTTCAAAGCATAACCATCCCGTTTGATGACCGCTACCGATTCTGCTCGATCCTGACCGGGGCTGGGTATCCTGGCGTGCGTTTCTTTTTCGTGGATTACCCGCCGTTCTTTGACCGCGAAGGGCTTTATGGGACTGCGTCCGGCGATTTCCCCGACAACGCCGAGCGCTTCGCGTTGTTTACCCGCGCAGTGCTCGAAGCCTCAAAGATTCTGGGCGTGCCGGATGTGTTTCACTGTCACGACTGGCAGGCTGCGTTGCTGCCGGTTTTACTTCGAACTCAGTATTCGGAAGACCCGGCCTTCCGCGATTCTGGAACGGTATTCACCATTCACAACATGGGATACCAGGGCTTGTTTCCGCCGGAGATACTGCCGCTGCTGATGCTTCCGTGGGACCTGTTCACGATCGCAAAAATGGAGTATTTCGGGAACGTGAATTTTTTGAAGGGCGCGCTGGCTTACTCGGACATGATTACGACCGTGAGCCGAAAGTACAGCCAGGAAATTCAGACGACGGAATTCGGATTCGGACTCGAAGGAGTCCTGAAGGACCGCGCACAGAACCTGACTGGCATCCTGAACGGCGTGGATTACGAAGAGTGGAACCCGCAGACGGATAAATTCATCGCCGCGCATTATTCTTCCGAAGACTTGAGCGGGAAACGCGAATGCAAGCAAGACCTGCTGGCCAGCTTCGGATTGGCGCAGGCTGATCTTAATGTGCCGGTGATCGGAATCGTCTCGCGGTTCGCGGCGCAAAAGGGGTTTGATCTCATCGGCCAAATCATCGACCGGCTCGCGCTGGAAGAGGTCTTGATAACGGTTCTGGGGAGCGGTGACAGACTCTACGAAGAAATGTTTCTGCGCCTGGCCCGACGTATGCCGGAGAAGGTCGCGGTCAAGGTCGCGTACGATAACGCGCTGGCCCACAAAGTCGAGGCGGGCGCGGATATGTTCCTGATGCCGTCGCGCTACGAGCCCAGCGGACTCAGCCAGTTATACAGCTTGAAGTACGGGACGGTGCCGATCGTGCGTGCCACAGGCGGACTCGACGACACTATCGATCCTTGGGACCAGCGCGCGAAAAAAGGAACGGGCTTTAAATTTCAGGAGTACAGCGGCGAGGCTCTGCTGCGCGTAGTGCATCAGGCGCTGCAACTTTATCGCGATACGGAGTCCTGGCAGAGGCTCATGCGAAATGGCATGAGTAAAGATTTCTCGTGGAAAGTCTCCGCACGCGAATACATGCGCGTGTACGAACGAGTCCGGCAGCAGCACGCGCAGGCAATTTTGGTGTAGGTAACAAATGACCACGTAGGGGCGGACGCCCTCGTCCGCCACTTTTTATCGGGACCACGAACAACGAATGTCGACTCTTCCCCGAACCGTATTCCACGTTGACATGGACGCATTCTTCGTCTCAGTCGAAGAACTGTTCGATCCGTCTCTCAAAGGCAAGGCCGTGGTCGTCGGAGGCCAGCGCCATGAACGTGGCGTGGTCTCAGCTGCGTCGTATGAGGCGCGACAATTCGGAGTTCACTCGGCGATGCCGCTCCGCACTGCCGCGAAGCTCTGCCCGCAAGCCATCTTCGTCGACGGGCATCCGGACCGCTATCGTGCATGCTCGGAGAAAGCTCACAAAGTGTTGACCAGCTTCTCGCCCCAAGTGGAGATGGTTTCCATCGACGAAGCCTATTTGGATATGACCGGGACCGAGCGCTTGCACGGGCCGCCACTCTTGGCGGCGCACAAACTTCACAATCGAATGAAAGCGGAAACCGATCTCAATTGTTCGATTGGAATTGGCGCATCGCGCCTGATCGCAAAAGTGTGTTCGGGCAAAGCCAAGCCGAATGGCGTCCTGTATGTGATCGCCGGGCGCGAGGCGAGATTTCTTGCGCCACTCGATGTGCGCGAGATTCCCGGGGTCGGAAAAGTTACGGAGCAGAAACTGCACTCGCTCGGTATTCGCAAAGTCGGCGATCTGGCGAAATTTGATGATGCCGATCTGGAACACCAGTTTGGAAAATGGGGAGTGGCGCTGGCGGGCAAAGCTCGTGGTGAGGATGCGGGTGCATGGTTTGAAGGTGAAATCGGCGCGGATGAAGCCGCGAAGTCCATCAGCCACGAACACACTTACGATCAGGACACTGCAAATGTCGCACAACTCGAATCAACTCTGATGCGCCTCTGTGAAATGGTGGGACGCAGGCTTCGCGAAAACCAATTGCACGCACGGACCTTTCAGCTCAAATTGCGTTACAAAGATTTCACAACCATCACGCGCGCCCACAGCCTCGACGCGCCCACGCAGCTGGACAACGAAATTTTCCAGCAGATCCACAGGCTTTTCCACCTGAATTGGCGCAAAGGGTCTGAGGTGCGACTGCTGGGAGTGCAAGCGTCTTCTTTCGGAGAGAGCTTTGCACAACTTGATTTTCTGGAAGACCACGCCCGCGGAAAATGGGAACACGCGTTGTCGGCAGTCGACCGCTTGCGCGATAAATTCGGCGAGACCAGCATTACGCTCGCGACTGGAATGAAAGGCGGGTTCCGCGAGCGCACCCACGAAAATCCAGCCGCCCTGCCCGGGAAATCGAAACCGAGCCCATCATAAAATCAGCGCCTTACTACGGCGAAGTTGGCGGTGGATCAACAAAGCATGCCGATTGTCCCAGCACGGTCTGGGCCGGCAGATTGGTCGGGGGCGTTCTCCACGGAACGTTGTTGAAATCGAAGAAACTGGATTTCGGGTCATCCATGCCCACCTGCGCCGCATCGCGCTTGGTGAGCGGGGGCAAGCTAAAGCGCGCCTCGATTAGTTTGATGATTGCGGTCGTATCCCTTACCTCGTGCGAAACGAAATTCTTCTTCGCGTAAGGAGAAACTACGACCAGCGGCACACGATATCCCGTGTAACTGAAATCACAAATCGTACCTGCTGCAGTCGCACCGAAGCAGGGATCAATCGAACTGAGATCGACAGGAAGAATTCCGTCTGGGTTTACGGTTTTTTGTGGCGCTACGTGGTCGTAAAAGCCACCGGCTTCGTCAAAGGTGAGAATGAACGCCGAGTCCTTCCAATTGGGACCCGGTGTACACGTGCCGGAGGGAGGACTGTTGTTTTGTCCGCACATGACCGCATTGATCAGCGTTGAAACGTAATCGGCTCCGGCTTGCATGGAGCAGCAGGCAGGCTGACCCGGAGCTGGGTCGTTATCTTCCGGGTGCTCATCTTTTCCCAGGTCGGATGCAGGTTCAATTTGCGCAACCTGGGGTAAGGTCCCGTTGACCGCGTCTGTATAAAACTCTGATATCGGCGCAATCGAGTGCATGGGATTATTCTGGTATTGGCTAATGTTATTTTTGATCGTATCGCCGAACACAAAATCGTGAATATAACTGCGTGCCAGCAGGCACTGAGTATCGGTGTCGGCGCAAGCAGTTGCGCCGCCTCCGTTCACATAAATTTTCCAGCTGATGCCTGCATTCTGCAGAGCCTCGAAAATGGTGGTGGAAGGGATGAGCGCACTGTCCTGTGGCGGGACTGTTCCCCGCTGATAGACGTAGCCATGTGAGGTTCCTGCAATCAGATATTCGCGATTGGGAGGTGTACGCGTCATGACCGGCGCGAACCAGCTGTCTGAAGTGGAGAACGCGGTGGCCAGAGCGTAGTAGTAGTTCAGGTCCGTTTCGTCGTAATAGCCCATGACACGAACACCGTTGAGATCAAAAAATGGCGCAAGCGCACCCGTGAGATCTGTATGTTGACGCGCATCATTTGCGCCGGCATCGACAAAGCCGTCCAGCAGAGGTGTAGCAGAAGTTGGGTCGTGCACGTTCCAGGAACGATGTGCCTCGGCCCAGGAGGGGCTGGGGTTTTCGACACACGTACTCCCGTAGTGGAATGACGGGACTGCCGGGCTCGCACCATCGATCTGACAATAAGAGTTTGGCGGGTAAGGGAACGCCGGATCGCAGCCGGGATTGGTCGGCTTCAAAGCGGGGTTGGCTGGGGGATTAAATTGCGGCAGCCCGTCGAACGGCTGATCTGGAACTCCACTCTTTGCCCAATACTCGCGCATAGCGCCGAAATAGCTGTCGAAGGACCGGTTCTCCTGCGCGAGAAAAATGATGTGGTTGATGCTCTGCAGACTGGCGGTGAAGGTGGCGGTCACAGTCGCTGCTCCCGAAACAGTGCAAGTCGTGCCGCTCGGTGATTTACATCCCGTCCAGCCGCCAAAAGTGAACCCCTGGCCGGGGGCGGCGGTGAGAGTTAAAGTGGGCGAGTTCCTAAATGTTAACTGACACGTGCCGGATGTCGTGCCTCCACCCAAGCCGGAGCAATTAATGCCGTTCGGCGTGCTGGTGACGACGCCGGTCCCGCCCCCAGCAGTAGTGACGGTTACCTGATCCACGCCGGAGACCAATCCAACGCATCCCGACCAGGTAATAACGGAAATGATTGCGAACGGTATAAGGGCTTTTCCACAGCTAGACATGGATATTCCTTCTTTTGCGAGCAGCACCTTCGATGAGCAACGAGCAGAACTGGTTGGTTGTTCACCGGGTGGCCTCTGAGGAGTAAATCTGCGCAGCTACTGCAATATCATTCACTTGGCGGTTATGTTAATTTCTGAGCAGCCGCCGGGATCGCTGATGCGGCTGGCACGAAACCAACAACTCGCATCTAAGTAGCGGGTTTAATATTGAATTCGGCCTAGACGCCGCAAGTGGGAAGTGCAATGAAATCTGATCACACCTGTTCGTGGCTGATGAGTCTTGTGGTAGGCATTATTTCGACACCGCTGCTGTTCTCGGCTTCCGGCCTAGCTCAAACTTGCTTGACCGCCGACGAAATGGACGCAGCCACGCGCTCCGCGATTCAAAGCGCAGCAACGCGTTACTTCGACATGGTTGCTCGCGGCGATTCAGCTTCGCTCAAGCAGAATGCGATTCCCGCTCTCGCCAGCAACTTCAGTGGACTCGAAGGCACTATCAAAGAAAACCAGGTCAACTTGGCCGGCGCACATAGCACCCCGCGAGCTCCTTATGAGCTCAAGGCTGAAGGGACTGCACCGTTGCCTAGGGCGGAGTTTCTGTGCGGGATTTTTGGCGCCGCCGGACAGACGGCAAATAGCACGGCGTTTGTAATCCCGAACCTGCCGCCGGGCACTTACGCAGTCGCGATTCTTGATGTGACCACGCAAAAGATTCCGTATACGGCTTCTTTTGTTTTGCAACAGGCCGGGACCGACTGGAAGGTGGGAGGCTTGTTTCTGCGACCGATGCAGATCGCCGGCCACGACAGTAAGTGGTTCCTTGATCACGCGAATGCCTTCAAGGCCAAGGGCCAGACCCACGATGCATGGTTTTACTATCTCCAAGGAAGGGAACTCGCAATTGCCGTCCCATTCATGGAAACCCAGGCCATTGACAAGCTTTACGATGAAGAAGCAAGTATGAAGCCCGCGGATTTGCCCACGGGTGGGAACACTGCGGATTTGATCGCGCCCGGGGGTAAGATCTACAAGCTAACCACCATTTTCCCACTGGTGGTCGGGCAAGACCTGGACTTGGTGGCGAAATACCAGACGCCCAGCGTCGCAGACAGTGGCCAAACTTTTCAAGACAACATGGCAGTCATGAAGGCGCTGGTCCTCAAATATCCGGAGGTACGCGACGCATTTGACGGTGTAGTCGTCCGTGGCGTCGAACCCTCTGGAAAAGACTACGGCACCATGCTGCCGATGAAAGACATCAAGTAAAAGTGGCTCTGTGGAGATACGGGCGTCCTCGCCCGTACGAAATTAAACCCTTCCGATCGAAGGATTAGGTTGAAGCTCAAAGCCTAGGTCACTGCGGCGTTCGACCAAACTTCCGGCCTGCACCAGTTCACTTCTTTCAGCCTTCCTTGATCAAGCACAAGGATCAGATCGCAACTCTTCAGGGTATTCAGCCGGTGCGCGATCATGAATGTGGTGCGCCCTGCCATAAGACGTTCAGTCGCCTCCATGATCGCGGCTTCGGTATGGACGTCGACCGAACTGGTGGGTTCGTCCAGAATCAAGATTGGGCTGTCACGCAGGAAGGCGCGTGCCAGTGAGATTCGCTGACGCTCTCCGCCGGAAAGGCGGGAACCACGTTCGCCGACTTGAGTGTCGTATCCCTCGGGAAGTTCCGAGATGAATTGATGCGAGGCTGCAGCCTTGGCCGCCGCAACGATTTCCTCGTCACTGGCTTCCGGTTTTCCGTATGCGATGTTCTCGGCAATACTGGCGGTGAATAAGACTGGTTCCTGCAGCACAACTCCGAACTGGCGCCGCAGATCGGCAATCCGGTACTTCTGGAGCCCGATACCATCCAGCAATACCGTGCCTTCCGAAGGATCGTAGAAGCGCATGAGCAGGTTCAGCAAAGTGGTTTTTCCTGCGCCGGTGGCGCCCACGATTCCAACTCTGGTCCCAGCGGGGATATGGAAAGAGAGTCCGTCCAATCCGCGTGGCGAGCCTTCGTACCAGAAAGATACTTCGCGGAACTCGAACTCACCGGTGGCGCGGCTCAGTGTCAGCGCACCTTCTTCTTCGGAAATCTCAGGCTCTTGATCGAGCAGCATGAATGCGCGATCCAGGCTGGCCAGCCAGGCTTGCAGGTCCGTTGCCTTGGTAGAGAGCGTCTGGAGCGGTTGATAAACCTGCGCTACGTAGGCCATGATCATGAGCAACGAGCCGACTGTTAGAGCGCCGGTGCGCACGTGCCGAACCCCAATGTAAAGCGCGGCAGCCGTGCCTCCGGCGATAGTCAAACCAATCAGCACATTGAAGGCAGCTTGCTGCAGCGAAAGCTGTACCTGGTGTGACATGCGCTCGCCTGACCGGCGAACAAACCGCGCGTGTTCGCGGCCTTCCTGCCCAAAAGCCTTGATGACGCGGATCGAGCCGATCACCTCCTGGATGACCGACATGGCCGAGCTGTCGAGTCCCTTAATCGTCTGCGAGCGCTTTCTGACGATCCGGCTGCAACCCAGCGAGAGCAGGAAAAGCACAGGAGTAATGAGTAAAGCGACCAAGGCGAGTTCGGCGTCGATCTTCGCAGTTACGATGATCATTCCAGCCAAAGTAAAGAATGCCGTTAGCAGCGGCACTATGCCCTGAATCGTCACGTACTGAATGGACGGTGCATCGTGCTGAATCCGGTAGACCGAGTCGGTGGCTCCATAGTGGTCGTGAAAACCCAGTGGTAGCCGCTGCACGTGGTTAAGCAGGCGGGCGCGAAAATCCCAAACAAGTTTTTCACCAGTGTAGGTCTGCAGCCACCACGACGCCAGTCCTTGAAGGTTGGCCAGCAAGGCGATTCCAAGCAGAACCAGAATCGCGAACTCGAGCGCAGTCCGGTGCATGTTTGCCCATGGCTGAGAAAAAGATCCGTGGCGCAGCCAATTGGGCAATGGCTGGGATCCGAGCACGTTATCTACGACGATTTTTAAGGGCAAGGGATACAGCAGGGTAAGCGGCAACGAAAGAAAGCTGAGGAAGGTGATACCGGACAGGTGAGGCCAGCAAGTACGGCACTCCCCAAGTACCCGAATTAGAACGGAATTACTTCTCTGAGGACCCAACAAACTGCCACCGCAAACGTCGAGGCGCCCTGCCCTGCAACGCGAGATAAAGTGAGCTCATTTTACGTCATCTCGTAAACCGCGCGGCAAATTTTTGCGGTTACGACAGTGCAAAACTTTTCGTAAGTAGAACCACCGCGGCACCTACAAGGGATACCTGACGGTAAGTAACAGATCTTCTTCTCTGAAATAGAGTTTCGCGCCGCATGCCCTTTTGCTCTCGGAGGCCATCCAACTAACCATCATTTCCGAAAGGAGTGAAATGATGAAGTCAACACGCTGGATCACCGCCGTCATCTTCTCCCCGACCCTTCTGTTTGGACAGTTTTCAAGCATGAATTCGCCATTGCAAGCTGGCCATCAAGTCAATTCAGAGCCCGCAGTGCTAAACGGCAAACTTGTCGCGGAGGGAAGTTCTCTGCCGGAGCCAGCCAATGTGCTCCTAGAGTGCGGAAACCAAGTACGCGCTCACGAGTACTCGGATACAAAGGGAAACTTCACATTGAGAGTTTATGTGACAGACCAAAGCGGTCCGGGCATAGACGCGAAGGAACAGGAGTCACTCCTTTCCCGCCAGGATTGGATGGATTGTGAACTCTACGCTGACATTCCGGGATACCGTTCTGAACGTTTGCGGCTTGCCGAAAAGCCGGCGCGGGGCAGCATGGATGTCGGCAGCATAGCCCTTCATTCGATGGCCCATGACCCAGCATTAAGCTCGGATCCCAGATTCACCGTCAGCGTGGCTTCTTTAGCGGCTCCGGATAAAGCCCGAAAGGCCTTTGCCAAAGGAGAACAAGAGGTGCGGAAGGGGAGATGGCAAGCAGCCTGTGATTATTTTAAAAGGGCCATCGAAATGTACCCCCGTTATGCCCTGGCTTGGCTTGAACTAGGGCGGGTGCAGGCCAGAGAGAATAGTTTCGTAGAGGCGCACGAGTCTTTCCGCCAGGCGGTGACGCAGGATTCAAAGTTGACCGACGGCTACGTCGAACCCGCCCGAGTTGCAGCCCAGCAGCAGAACTGGAAGGAGTTGGCCGATGTGAGCGACCGGCTGGTACAGGCCGGGCCCGATTCTTCTCCCGAGTACTGGTTCCTGAATTCTGCTGCTTATTACAACCTGGGAGATATGAAGCAAGCTGAAAGCAGCGTCACACGGGGATTGCGAATCGACCTCAGACATCAGATTGTCCAGATGGAATATTTGTACGGATTGATCCTCGGAAGCAAAAAGGATTACAAGTCAGCGGCGGAGCGCGTCAGCAACTACTTGCGCCTGGCCCCCAATTCCAAGGACGCGCCAGCTGCGCGGCAGACGCTGGCCGACTATCAGCAGCGGGCGCAAATGGCCGACGCCGAGCTGAATTGATTATTGAACTTATCCACCCTCTACTGAGCCTATCTACAGGCTTATCCCTATCCATCCAGAACAGCTTTTAAGGCACAGTTAAAAGAAAAACAGGAGGAATAATGGCACAACAGACGAGTTTAGAAGGGATACGTGTGGCGATCCTACTAACCGACGGAGTCGAGGACGCAGAACTCAAAGAACCGCGCAAAGCGCTGGATCAAGCAGGTGCAAAGACAACTTTATTCGCGCCGAAATCCGGGAAAATTTACTCCATGAACCATCATGACAAGGCCGCGCAATACGATGTGGATGAAACCTTGGATCGGGCACGTTCGCAGGAGTTCGATGCTGTGCTGCTTCCGGGTGGAGCGCTGAATGCAGATACGCTGCGCGTGCATCCGCGGGCGCAACAATTCGTGCGCGACATGGATGAAGCAGGGAAACCTATCGCGGTCATCTGCCACGCGCCGTGGTTATTGGTTTCAGCCAACCTGGTTCGCGGACGAACCATGACCAGTTATCACACGATTCAAGATGACGTTCGCAATGCAGGAGCAAAGTGGCAAGACGTAGAAGTCCTGCGTGATAAGAACTGGGTGAGCAGCCGCCAGCCTTCGGACATTCCGGCCTTCAATCGTGCCATGATTGAGCTGTTTGCCGAGCACCGGCAGGCCGCAGCAGAACGCGCACGCCGCGTGGCATAAACCCTTCAAAACCTACGAGATTCAGCCGCCTTTCCGGGCGGCTTTTTTTGCGTCTACCGCTCGCAGTAACCAAGTCTAAGGTTACAGCCGATATCTGTTTTGCGGTGCGGTGCGCAATTAAGCTGCGTTTATGGGAATCAATGCCTTAGTGATGTCCCGAAGCAACGGTGCCGTCAAGGTGTTGGTAGCAACATTTGCAGAGCTGGGAATTGAATACCGAGTTTCCGCCTCTGTACCTGAGACCCTGGAAATCCTGGCCGCCGAGCATCACTCAGCTTTGATCATTGACTTCGACCTGCCCGACGCGGTGTGCGTGGCCAAGATGGCGCGTGCCTTGCCTGAGAAGCGGCGGCCGGTTTTGTTTGGCATGATCGGCGCGGCAACCCCTGTGGGTAGTGCCTTCCAAGCCGGAGCGAATTTCGTTCTGTACAAGGCGCTCGAACCGCAACAGGTTTTGCACTCATTCCGCGCGGCACGCGGCTTCATGCATGGAGATCGCCGCGAATCACTACGGCAAAAAAGTGAGACCTTGGCCTATCTGCAATTTCCCACTGGAATTGTTCCCGCGCTGGTGCTGGATGTGACCGATCAAGGTGTCTCGTTGCAGGCGGCGGAAGGCCTGACGCCATTGCGCGGAGTCCCTTTGAGATTCCTGCTCCCCGGGACACCGCAGGTTATACATGCGACCGGTGATTTCATCTGGGCTGACGGGAACGGCCGTGCTGGCCTCTTCTTCAGCAAGATCGCTCCAGCCTGCCAGCGCGATCTACAGGCTTGGCTCAAGAAGCGCGCAGCAAAGAAGTCAGAGGCGGTACGCATCCTGCTCGAACCTCAGCGAAATGGCCGGGCGGCAGCAACGACGAACTAACACCACCCCAGACAGGTAAGACGGGCCGATCACTTAGGGCTGCTTTCCAGTAGGCGCTGCAGCTTCTCCCATCTGCGCCGGAGGCGGGGGAATCGTGATATCGATATCCTTCACCGATCCAAGCGATGAGAGCGGCTTATCGAAATCTGCGGGATTGCCGACGACCAGCACAGCCAATTGATCCTTGTGTACGTACTTCGGAATGATGCGCGCCACGTCCGCGGTCGTCACCTTCTCGATTCCGACGCGATAGCGTTCCAGAAAATCTGGCGGATATCCGTAGAACTCATATGCCATGCGCTCGCGCAATACTTTGTCCGGAGTGTCGAAATTGAAAACAAAGGCATTCAGAATCGAGTCCTTGGCGCGCGTGATTTCAGCATCGGTTATTGGTTTGCTCTTGAGTTCGTCAATCTGTGCGTATAGGCCCTGTATGGATTCGACTGTGGTGTTGCTCTTGGTGCCTAGTGCAAACTGCTCGATTCCCGGATGATCGAACCGCGTGCCAATGCCGCCGCCAACGGAATAGGCAAGGCCCTGAGCGGTGCGAAGACTCTGCACCAGTCGTGATGCAAAACCTCCAGTGAATACTTCGTTGAAGACCTCGATCGGATAGTAGTCGGGATTATTGCGAGTGGTTCCCAGTCCGATCAAGCGAACGTTGCTCTGGTTGACATCTTTTTTTTTGATCAGGTAGTAGCCGGGCTTTGCCGGTTCAAATCGAATTTCTGGGGCTTTGGCAGCCGGCCCTTTTTGCCAGTCGCCAAAAGCCTTGCGCAGGGTGGATTCCATCTGCGCAGAATCGAAATCACCGACGATTCCAACAATTATGTCGTTCGGATGCACGTAATTCCGGCGCCAATCAACCAAATCCTGGCGTGTAACTGCGCTTATGGTCGCGTACTCAGGAGTGCGGGCATAAGGATTGTTTGCACCGTAGGCCAGCTTGATGGCCTCGCGATGTGCGATTTGGCTTATGTCATCATTGCGGCGAGAAATCGTGTCAAAAGCTTCGCGTTTGGCGAGATCTAACTTTTCTTCGCGAAACTCCGGCGAGCGGAGAAGCTCGCTGAAAATCTTGAACACGTCGTTGAAATTGTCTTTCAAGCAGGAAAGAGAAATAGTCGTGGAGTCATCATTGGCGCCGGTTTCGACCTTGGCAGCGCGGATCTCAAGAAAATCATCGAGCTGATCGCCGGTTTCGGCTTTGGTGCCACCGGTACGCCAGACTTCGCTGTATAGGCCGGTAAGTCCGACCTTGGCCGTCGGCTCCGAGCGCGCTCCACCGCGAATGCGGGCCGTGCCATCGATCGTTGGAAGCTCGTGATCTTCCTGGAGGAAGATGATCATGCCATTGGGCAGCGCGATCCGCTTCGGTTCCTGAGGATGGAAGGCCGGCAATTGCGGTACCGGAATTTTTGTCCACGGTTCTTGCGCGGCAAGTCCTGGCGTCAGCGCGACAATTAAGGCGGCGAAACATGAAAGCTTTGTGATTGCGCTGGTCGTCATTGCGCACCTCCGCTGGCGGCGGGAACATTTTCGATGACGCCCACTGTCCGGTTGGTCGGAACGAACACTTGGCTAGCCACACGCCGAATGTCAGCTTTGGTGACCGCGTCAATGCGGTCCACTGAGCGGAAGAGCTCGCGCCAGTCGCCATAAAGGGTCTGATAAACCGCGAGATTCTGGGCCAGCCCTTCATTGCTATCGAGGCTGCGAATCAGGTTGGCCTTGGCCCGCGTCTTCACCATCTTGAGCTCTTCATCGCTGATGTCTTCTTTCTTCAGACGGTCGATTTCGGCATGAATAGCGTCTCCAACCTCTTCCGGCTTATGCCCCGGCATAGGCAGCGCGAAAAAGTAAAAGATGTGCGGATATTTCACGCCGGGGTAGCCGGTGCCGCCTTCCGCTTCGGATGCGATTTTCTTGTCTCGAACCAAGGCGCGGTAGAGACGCGACGTCCTACCTTCGGAGAGTAAATCTCCCAGCGCGTCATAAACCGCGTCGTCCTTATCACGGTAATCGGGCCGGTGGTAGCCCTCGAGATAAACGGGCTGCGAGGCCTCAGATAGAATCACGCGCCGCTCGGAATTTTGCGGCGGCTCGGTTGTGGTGCGCTCATCTGGCTTGTCGCGGGAAGGGATAGCACCGAAATATTTTTCGATGACTGCCATGGTCTGGGCGGGATCAATGTCGCCCACTACAGCCACGACCATGTTGGAAGGAATGTAATAGGTGTCGAAGAAGTGCTGCGCGTCGGTGGCCGAGAACGAGTTCAGGTCAGATATGTATCCAATCCCAGGTCTGTGATAAGGATGCGCCGCGAAAGCCTCCTCCACGAACTGCTCCAGCAAACGGCCGATGGGATTGCTGTCAGTGCGCATACGGCGCTCTTCAATTACGACGTTTCGTTCCTTATAAAACTCGCGGAACACAGGATGCGAGTAGCGCGCCGATTCCAGGTACGCCCACAGCTCCAGCCGGTTGACGGGAAATGAATAGAAGTAAGCGGTCTGATCGTTGGCAGTAAACGCGTTCATGCCTTCGCCGCCGTTGCGCTCGATGATCTCGCCAAACTGGTTGGGAATCACATACTGCTGGGCTTCCTTTACGGCGTTTTGCCACGCGGTTTGCAGTTCTTTAAGTTTCTGATCGTCGCGACCGACGCGTTTGTCGCGCTCGTGAATATAGGCTGCGTAGGCATCCTCAACTTTTTGCAGCGCGACTTTCTCGGCGGCGTAGTTCTTGGTGCCGATCGTATCCGTCCCCTTGAAAGCCATGTGCTCGAACATGTGCGCCAGCCCAGTCTTACCCATCGGGTCCTGCACCGAACCCGCGTCCACGTTGGTGAAGAACGAAAACACCGGCGCGGTATCCGGACGCTGGCACACCACCGCCGTCAGCCCATTGGGCAGCTTCTTGACCGTCACTCGTTTTTCGAAAGAGGACAGGTCTTGGGCCGAGCACAAGGCGGCGAGTACCAGGACCAAGGGTATTGCTTTGAGAATGCGTGACATCGAACCTCCGGGGGAGACTGGCTGGGAAGCCAAACTATTTATTGACGCGAAACCTGATTTGAAGTGAGCGGCTGGCTTTTGTCAAACGACGGGGCAGAGCCGAGTTCAGACACTCTGTTTCCATTTACCCCGTTTTTTTCCCCTTTCGCTGCTAATTCCCAGTGATGCTTGGAGTTACGTTGACCGGAAGGGTACTTTCCGCTAACCTTTTAGGAATCCATAAAGGGACAAGTGTATCCTTAGATCACAGGGAGAATTCGTGTCAGAGAGTCAGAAAAGCTTGCTTTTGTTGAAGCCCCGCGGTTTCTGCGCCGGTGTGGTGCGTGCTATTGATATTGTCCGCATCGCGCTCGAGGCCTTCGGGCCGCCGATCTATGTCCGCAAAGAGATCGTCCACAACCGTTTTGTGGTGGAAGAGCTCCAGGGCAAAGGCGCGATTTTTGTCGACTCCGTCGATGAAGTTCCAGAGGGCGAACGCATCATCTACAGTGCTCACGGCGTATCGCCGGAGGTCCGCAGCGCCAGCAAAGAGCGCCGGCTTCGAGTGATCGACGCCACCTGTCCCCTGGTCACAAAGGTTCACGTCGAGGCGGTTAAGTTTGCGAAAGAAGGCTACTCGCTGATTTTGATCGGCCACCGCGACCATGACGAGGTTATCGGCACCTTGGGCGAAGCCCCGGGCGTAACTCAAGTGGTGGGATCGCCTGCTCAGGTCGAGTCTTTGAGTGTTCCTGACCCGAACCGCGTCGCCTATCTGACGCAGACCACTCTGAGCCTGGATGAAGCCAAAGACATTATCGAAGCCCTGCGCCGGAAATTCCCCAACATTAAAGGTCCGCACGCCCAGGACATCTGCTACGCCACGGAGAACCGCCAAGTGGCGGTCAAACACGTGGCCTCAGACGCCGAACTGCTGCTGGTCGTGGGTTCTGAAAACAGCTCGAACTCGAACCGGCTGGTAGAAGTGGCCCGCAACCTGGGCACGCCTTCCCACCTGATCGATAGTTGTGAGGACATTCAGCCCGAGTGGCTGGAAGGCGTCAACAATATCGCGCTCACGGCTGGCGCTTCTGCGCCGGAGTGCCTGGTAGAAGAAGTGGTCGAGTTCCTGAGAACGAAGGGATACAACAATTTACGCGAAGTCGAAGTCATGCCGGAAAACGTCCGCTTCGGTCTACCTCCGGAGATTGTGGAAGCAATTGCCGCGGCGCCACCGGCCGGAGTCAGTGCTGATTAGGAGCGTCTAGTCTAGGAGTATCTAGTCAACATATGGACGATTCATTCTCCTCCACCCCAACCCCATCAGCTCCACAACTGCGTTTCGGAAAAATTGACGATCTTGCCAGCCGGGTAGCTGCGGCCATCGATGGCTGCCGCAACCGGCTGTTTTCACAGCAGCACGAGGACGGCTACTGGTGCGGCGAACTTGAAGCTGATTCCACGCTGGAGTCCGATTACATTCTGCTGCACACCCTTCTCGGAACCGGCGATCCTGAGCGCTATCAGAAGTGCGCTAATTACATTCTTCGTCATCAGAACGAAGATGGCGGTTGGCCGATCTTTAACGGCGGACCTTCGAACATCAGCGCCTCGGTCAAAGCTTATTTCAGCCTGAAGCTGGCGGGATATAAGCCTGATAATCCAGTGCTCGAGCGCGCGCGCCACAAGATCCACGAACTCGGCGGCGTGACCAAGGTCAATACTTTTACCAAGATTTATCTCTGTTTTCTGGGGCAGTATGACTATGACGCGGTCCCGGCCATTCCGCCGGAGATCGTTCTTTTTCCTAACTGGTTCTGGTTCAACATCTACGAGATTTCATCGTGGTCGCGCGCGATTCTAGTGCCGCTCTCAATCGTTTACGCCAAGAAGCCGTTTAAGAAAATTCCTGATGAGATGCACATCAACGAGCTCTTCGTCGGGGGCCGCGATAAGTCACGCATGCGCCTCGAATGGAGCGAGAAGCTCGTCTCTTGGCGCAACTTCTTTTTGGTGCTCGATCGCCTGGTGCACTGGTTCGAAGCGGTGCACATTCGGCCGTTGCGTTCAATCGCTCTGAAAAAAGCTGAGACATGGATGCTCGAACGCTTCGAGATGTCTGATGGTCTGGGCGCGATTTATCCCGCAATGCTGAACGCCATTATTGCCCTGCGCTGCCTCGGGTATTCGCTTGACGACCCGCAGATGATTCGCGCGCTCGATGAATTCGAAAAGCTTGGGATCGAAGAAGGAGACACTTTCCGCATGCAGCCATGCAAGTCTCCGGTATGGGACACGGCTTATGCGCTATTTGCGCTTGGCGAAGCGGGCGTGCCGCCGGATGATCCGCGGATGGTGAAAGCTGCCGATTGGACTCTTCAGAAGCAGGTGCGCAATCCCGGAGATTGGGCAGTCAACAATAAGCAGGGTAAGCCGGCCGGCTGGTACTTCGAATTCAACAACGAGTTTTATCCCGACGTGGACGATTCAGCGATGGTTGCGATCGGCTTGTCGAAGGTCGAGCATCCCAACGGCCGCTATCAGCGCGAGGCGGTGCAGCGGGCGATCGACTGGATCTTCTCCATGCAGTGCAAGAACGGCGGCTGGGCGTCGTTCGACAAAGACAACGACCGCATGGTCTTCCAGCACATTCCGTTCGCCGACCACAACGCCATGCTCGATCCGCCGACCGTGGACATCACCGGACGCATTCTGGAAATGCTGGCCACGTACGGCTACGACAAGAACCATCGCGCGGTAAAGAAGGCACTGAAGTTTATCCGCGATGAGCAAGAACCGGACGGGTCGTGGTTTGGCCGCTGGGGCGTGAATTACGTGTATGGCACGGCGCTGGTGCTGCGCGGGCTCGAAGCCATGGCCATCGATCATCACGAACCGTACATTCAGCAGGCAGCGGAATGGATTCGGATGGTTCAGAATCCTGACGGCGGCTGGGGCGAGACCTGCGGCTCATACGATGATCCGAACACGAAAGGTATTGGCCCAAGCACTCCGTCGCAGACCGCGTGGGCAGTCATGGGCCTGCTGGCTGCCAACGACACTCGCAGCGACTCAGTGGCGCGCGGCATTGCGTACTTGCTCAAGACGCAGAAAAAAGACGGCTCATGGGATGAGCCCTGGTATACCGGCACCGGCTTCCCGCGCGTGTTCTATCTGATGTATCACCTCTATCGCGAATATTTCCCGCTGATCGCGCTGACCACGTACAAGAAAGTGATGATGGAGAAGGATTAGCTTTAGTACTGAGCATGGAGTCTCATGCGCAGAACCGATTCCAGTCTGGCTGGAACTGCAGCGAAATAGTTCTTTCTATTTCCGATGAGCTCCACCTCTTGTTCTTAGCCCACGTTAGTATGGCGGTCATGTACCTGCTGTACGCCTCGAAGCTATCACCGTCCCAGCTCTCAGGTCTTTCGTGGTACGGGATGGAATCTCTGAAAGCGGGCCAGACGCGCTGGCGAATAACTGCGCCGTCGATTGGTACGGCTGGAGCATCCTCAACGCCCAACGACCGGCAGATAAAATGTAAGGTTTTCGAGATCAGCACAGACGACCACCACAGCTGTGTGCGCAAGAGTTTCCACGAGTCCTCGACCGACTCCGTTTTAACAACGGACTCAGCGCAGCAGCGGAGTGCGCCCTCTATACTTTCCAGTTTGCGGTCTCCCCATATCGCGTCAGGTTGACGCCACATCGTCCCCCAGGAAACGACCATCGCGAGTCCCTGCGTGTACCGATGGTTCCTGAATTGCCGCATGATCTGGTCGGGATCAGATCGCAATTCGCCGTTCCAGGTGGCGGGCTGAATCACTCGATGATTCCAGCTCCGCGTGTTGAAGTTGCGCCCATTGAAAGGACCGATGGGCGACGTACGCTTGATTGGAATGGGATACTTGGTAGCTGCTCGGAGAGTCCGATCGTCGAGGTTCCAATGCATAATCCCTCCCTGAGCCGGAACGGATGGAAGTATATACCTCCCACTTGACTGCGTCCTGGGTGCAGGTTGCCCCACTCTTTCGCCCGGTTTGGCGAAGGGTGGGAAATCACCACTCCTTTTAGCAAAGATAGACCCGGGAAGGGCACGAGTTTCACTCGTGCCGATAACTGAGGGTTAGACGAGATCGGCACGGCTGTAAGCCGTGCCCTTCCCGGCACCGCACTCGTACGCACCGCGCATGATCAAGAGGAATGGATACTCTTGCCGAGGAGCGTAGAATTATCGCTATGAGCCCCGAGGTGTCCGATCTTCTAAAGCGTGCGCTCTCGCTGCCGGTTGATGAACGGGCGGCATTGGCCAACACTCTCCTCGACAGTCTTGAGCAGATGGATGAATCTGTACAAGAGGCTTGGGACAAGGAAGTAGCACGTCGGGTCAAGGATTTGGAGGCCGGTAGAGCTGTGACTGTCCCTTGGGAGGAATTGCGCCGTAAGCTATTAACGATGGCAGATGAGCGCTAATCGCGTTGAGTACCACGAGGGAGCAGCTGCAGACGTTACGAACGCGGTCAGTTGGTATGGGAGGCGGAATCCTAGAATCGCTCTTGATTTTATCGAAGAGCTCAATCGGGCCACAGACATAATCAGTAGAGCGCCAGAGCGTTGGCCGACAGGAAACAATAACACTCGTCGATTTCTGCTTTGGCGATTTCCTTTCACCATCATCTATTCACAAAAAGAATCGGTAGTTACCATCTGGGCTGTTGCCCATGGAAGCCGACGACCTGAGTACTGGGCGAATCGTCTTTAACTAACAGGCCGCGACAACCCCTGGACCCAAATGCTGGCAGATTGCCCCATCCTTTCGCCCGGTTTTGGCGAAGGGTGGGACTCACCACTCCAGCAGAGGTTAACACCCGGGAAGGGCACGAGTTTCACTCGTGCCGAATACTCCAAACGAGACGAGATCGGCACGGCTGTAAGCCGTGCCCTTCTCGGCACCGTACTCGACTCACAGCCGTGCCTGACGCTGATGATTCCGTGTACTCTAAACACAAAACTATGCTCGCTTTCCTCACCGGTGCCACCGGATTCGTCGGCAGCCATGTTGCTCGTGCGCTGGCCGAGCAAGGCGCCGATCTGCGTCTGCTGGTGCGCGCTAATAGCAACCCAAAAAATATCGATGATGTGAAAGGCGACGTAGTCACCGGAGACCTGCGCGATCCCGCGTCGCTAGAGAAGGGAATTGCCGGATGCGAAGTCGTATTTCACATCGCCGCCGACTATCGGCTGTGGGTGCGCGATCCCGAGGAGATGTATCGCGCCAACGTCGAAGGCACCCGCGCAATTCTCGAAGCCGCACGCAAGAACCGAGTTCGGCGGGTGGTTTATACCTCCAGCGTAGCGACCATGGGATTCACCTCCAACGGCCAGCCTGCGGACGAAAATTCTCCGGTTTCCCTGGACAAGATGATCGGGCCGTACAAGCGCTCGAAGTTTATGGCTGAACAAATTGCCATTGAGGCTGCCCGCTCCGGACAGGATGTAGTGATCGTCAATCCGAGTACTCCGGTCGGCGAACGCGACATCAAGCCCACTCCGACAGGACGGATCGTGGTTGATTTCTTAAAGAAGAAATTTCCCGCGTATGTGGATACTGGCCTCAACTTGGTCGACGCTCGTGAGTGTGCACTGGGCCATATTGCTGCGCTCGAAAAGGGAAGAAGCGGTGAGCGCTACATTCTTGGCGGCGAGAATCTCACGCTGAAACAAATTCTCGACAAGCTGGCGGCCATCACAGGGCTGCCATCGCCTAAGATACGCGTGCCGTACGTTTTGGCGCTGGCGACCGGAGTTGTAGACGAGATCGTTACGGGCCGAATTCGCGGCCGCGAACCGCGCGCGACGATTGATGCAGTCCGCATGGGACGAAAGAAGATGTTCGTTTCTTCAGCGAAAGCTGAGCGCGAATTAGGATGGAAGCGAGTTCCGGTTGATGATGCGCTACGCCGTGCTGCGGATTGGTTTCGCGAAAATGGCTACGCGTGAATTTAATTGATAGATGCAGGTGAGTTGTTTTGAAAGGGCACGGCTTCCAGCCGTGCCACAAACCCCTACCTTTGTCATTCCCGACCACCTTTATTTGTCATTCCGAGCGGAGTGCGATCATCCGCTTGCCGATGATCGCACGCAGTCGAGGAACCTGCTTTTTATCGCTGTCTCCGAAATATCTGTCTCGACTCTGCAGGATTGTCCGCGTGCGGACAATCCTGCTACGCTCGAAATGACGCATTCAACTATTTCAATCCAAGAGATCGTGGTGAACGGGCGAGGACCCCCGTCGCTCCAAATCCTGTGAGGTTGCATGGCTCCAATAATTTGCTGAATGCCTAAAATCGCCATCATCGCCGCACTCGAACGCGAAGTTCGCCCGCTAGTGAAAAACTGGCCCGCGGTAACTGTACAGCATGAAGGCCACGCCTTCACCTTCTACGAAAGCGACTACGCGGTTGCAGTCTGTGACGGAATTGGCGCGGAAGCGGCCCGCCGCGCCGCGGAAGCAATCATTGTCAGGTACTCTCCTGAGTTACTGATCTCCGCCGGAGTCGCAGGGGCTCTTGTTCCAGAGCTCTGCGTAGGTGAGACAATTTTTCCTTCTACGGTCATTGATACGCAGGACGGCAGCCGGCACCAGACTGCGATTCGGAATGCTGCCCTGGGCGGATCAAGCCTTGCACGCACGGTTCTAGCCAGCTACCCGGAAATCGCGAGCGTGGCCCAAAAGCAGCAACTGGCAAAGTCTTACGGAGCGCACGCTGTGGACATGGAAGCTGCCGCCGTGGCCCGGGCAGCGCAGGCGCACCACCTGGGGTTTCTTGCAATCAAGGCCATCTCCGATGAAAGCGACTTCGAGTTGCCGGAAATGTCGCGTTTCATCCGCGACGGCAAATTCCAGACTAAGCCCTTCATTCTTCATGTCGCCATACGTCCATGGCTTTGGCTGAAAATGATTCGCCTTGCTCGAAATACCCAACTTGCATCTCACAGTTTATGTGCCTGGCTGCGCGAAAGCGCTCTGACTAATACAATAGTTCCAGGCACAATTTCGCGGTATCAATCCTGAGATGGCCATTGCACAGCAGCTGACCTCGAAGCAAATTCCAGACAAAATTCCGGCTACGATGAACGCAGCCGTATACCGGGGCAAGAATGACGTTCGGCTCGAAACCGTACCCGTTCCCCAGATCGGTGCCGGCGAAATTCTGGTTAAAGTTCATACTTGCGGAATCTGCGGAACCGACCTCAAGAAGATCGCAACCGGATCACACTCCGCCCCGCGAATCTTTGGGCACGAAACCGCCGGGACGGTTGCGGCAATCGGCGTGGGAGTCACGCAGTTTGCAGCCGACGACCGCGTGATGGTTTTCCATCACATCCCCTGCGGGCGCTGCTATTACTGCCAGCACAAGACCTTCGCCCAATGCGAGAACTACAAGAAGGTTGGCTGCACGGCCGGGTTCGAGCCCTCGGGCGGCGGATTCGCCGAGTATGTCCGTGTAATGGACTGGATCGTCGAGCATGGAACCGTTCGCATTCCTGATGGGGTTTCCTTCGAACAGGCTGCCTTTGTGGAGCCGGTAAACACCTGCATGAAGGGGATTGAGCGGCTGGCGCTCGAACCGGAGGAAACCGTTCTGGTGATCGGTCAGGGCCCTATCGGTATCATATTGAGCGTATTAGCCAAACGTGCCGGGACTAGGGTAATTACTTCCGATTTGCACGAGCAAAGGCTTACAATATCAAAAGGATTCGGACTCGAAAACGCAGTTAATAGCTCATCAGCTGATGTGGTACGTGAGGCGCGTAGCCAGAGTGAAGGCCGCGGCGTCGACGCCGCCATTTTGGCCGTCGGAAGCAATAGCTTGATCCGTTCTGCCATGGATGCAGTTCGTCCCGGCGGACGGGTTTTACTATTTGCCCAGACGCAGCACGGCGAGGCCGAATTCGACCCGGCGGCAGTATGTGTCGATGAGAAGACGCTGATCGGTTCATACAGCGCTTCGGTCGACTTGCAGGAAGATTCAGTCCGGTTCGTGATGGGACAGGAAATGGCGCTGGAGAAGCTGATCAGCCATCGCTTCCCGCTTTCGCAGGCGGTTGAGGCTCTGGAGCTGGCGGCACATCCGCAGCCGGACTCGATGAAGATTGTGATTCAGCCGGGAGTTGAAAGGCAGAAGTGAACGGAAAAATGACAGCAGCCGTCCTCTATGGCAAAGAGGACGTGAAAATTGAGAAGGTACCCATTCCTCGCGTAGGACAGGGCGAAGTCCTGGTAAAAGTGCAGGTGGCCCTCACCTGCGGTACCGACCTCAAGGTGTACCAGCGCGGATATCACGCCCGCATGATCGTTCCCCCTGCTTTATTTGGCCACGAACTTGCCGGAGTAATCGAGGAAATAGGGCCAGGGGTGCGGGGCTTCAGAAAAGGCATGCGCGTGGTTGCGCTGAACTCAGCTCCTTGCCAGACGTGCTTCTACTGCTCTCGGCATCAGGAAAATCTTTGCGAAGACCTGCTGTTCAATAATGGCGCCTACGCGGAATACATTCGCGTACCGCGTCGCATTGTTGATCTCAACATGCTGGCCATCCCGCCTCACGTGAGTTTCGAGGAAGCGGCAATGGTCGAGCCGCTGGCGTGCGTCCTGCGTGGACTCCACGAGACTCAGGTTGAAATCGGGGACACCGTCGCCGTGATCGGAGCAGGGCCTATCGGATTGATGTTTGTGCATGTGGCGCAAGCGATGGGATGCAACGTCATTGCGGTGGTAAAGCGCGAGGCGCAAGTCGAAGCTGCCCGCAAGATGGGCGCGCATGACGTGGTCCATATGGGCTCGGTCAATGATCCAGTTGATGCAGTCCGGGCTCTCTCGCCGGCAGGTCGCGGCGCCGATGTTGTGATCGAAGCGGTTGGACGCCCCGAAGGTTGGATCTGGGCGACTGAAATGGTGCGCAAGGGAGGAACGGTCAACTTCTTCGGCGGATGCGCTAAGGGAACCAAGGTCGAGTTGGACACCAACCGCCTGCACTACTCGGAAGTGACTCTGAAAGCGACCTTCCATCACACGCCTGATGCCGTGCGCAAGGCCTTCGCGCTGATCGCAGAAAAGAAGATTCGTCCAACTGACTACATCACCGGCGAAGCGCCACTCTCGCGTCTGCAAGAGGTCTTGCAGCACATGATGAACCGTAACGGGGACATCAAGACGGCGATCATTCCCGGCCAGTGAGATAGCTCTTAGCCAGGCTAGTCCGGATTCAACCTAAGAGCTAACAGCTACGAGATGAATTTCTGAATGAGTACCACTCACCAAATCTGGTCGCACGTTCCTGCAGAATATGCAATCCCGTCGCGCGCGCCTTCGTTGCAGGATGCGTACTCGTATTGCGAACGCCTGGCGCGCACCCATTACGAGAATTTTTCAGTGGCGACCTGGTTCCTGCCTAAGCGCCTGCGGCAGCATTTTTACAATGTTTATGCTTACTGCCGAATTTCCGACGACCTTGGCGATGAGACCGGCAGTCGCGAGGCTTCGCTGCAGTTGCTCGATGAATGGGAATGCGAGCTGAACGCCTGCTACGAAGCCGCTCCTAGGCATCCGGTGTTCGTCGCATTGGCGGGAACGGTGCGCGAGTTCGATATCCCGAAGCAAACCTTTGCCGATCTGCTCACCGCCTTTCGGCAGGACCAGACCGTTACGCGCTACGAAACGTTCGATGACTTGCTCGGCTACTGCCGCTACTCAGCTAATCCCGTCGGGCATCTGGTTCTGTACCTCGGCGGATATCGCGATTCCGAACGCCAGCAGCTTTCTGATTTCACCTGCACGGCGTTGCAACTTGCCAATTTCTGGCAGGACGTGACCGCAGATTACGAGAAGGGACGAATTTATCTCCCGCTTGAGGACTTTCGGAAATATAACGTCGCCGAAGCGGATATCGCTGGCAAAAATAATACCCCGGCATTTCGCGAGATGATGCGCTTCGAAGTCCAGCGAGCGAGGGAATGGTTCGAACGTGGCCTGCCATTGGTGAGCAAAGTCAGCCGCGAACTCGCGATTGATATCGAACTCTTTAGTCGCGGAGGCCAGGAGATCCTGAACGCGATCGAACGTCAGGGCTACGCTGTGCTCGGTCGGCGTCCTGTTATCTCGAAGCAGCGCAAACTTGCCCTGGTGGCACGAGCGGCTTTACACAAGCTGATATGAGTAGCGTGGCGCAATTTCCGACCCCATTTATTCCCACCGAGTCACAGCTCCACATGGCGTACTCGGTTTGCCGGGGGATCACGCGTTCGCAGGCCAAGAATTTTTATTACGGATTTCTGGTCCTTCCCAAACGCAAGCGTCAAGCCCTGAGCGCGGTTTACGCGTTCATGCGTCGCTGCGATGACATTGCTGACGATCCTGCGCTCGCGGCGCGCGACCGTAAACAAAAGCTCGATGCTTGGGTGGACGCGTTTCACGCCGCCGAAGCCGGCCATCCCACTGACGACCCGGTGCTTCTGGCGGTGGTCGACGCGCAACGGAGATTTGGTATTCCGGTCGGCTTGCTCGATCAACTCGCCTTCGGCACAGCGATGGATGTTGAAGAAGAAAATCCGGAGCAAGACCAGAACCGAGGCCAGACCAAAGACCAGAATTATCCGCGGCATCCCATCCAATACCGCAACTTTCAGGAGTTGGAGCGGTACTGCTACAACGTGGCTTCTGTCGTGGGATTGGTCTGCATCCACATCTTTGGCTACAAGGATGGCGCTGCTGAACCGCTGGCCGAGCGTCTTGGGTTAGCGTTTCAGCTTACAAACATTATTCGCGATGTGAAGGAAGACGCGGTGTTGGGGCGGGTTTATCTGCCCCAGGATGACCTGGCGCAGTTCGGAATCCCAGCTGCCGAACTTGCGACCATGACGGACCCTACACGCCTGCGTACGCTGCTTGAGTTCGAAGCGCAGCGTGCATTTGAAAACTACCGCGCCGGCGATGACCTTCTTCATCTAGTTTCAGAAGACAGCCAACCGGCGCTCTGGGTACTGATCAACATCTATCGCAGCCTGCTGCAGAAAATTGTTCGGCTCAATTATGACGTGTTCACTCGCAAAGTCAGCCTCACGCTTAGAGAGAAGCTCAGCATCTTCGGAAAAGGCTTCTTGAAGCGAATGCTCTAATGTCTTCCGTTCATCCCACCCCCTCTAAATCCGCGACCGCTGCGCAGGATAGCAGTCCCACGGTTGCAATTGTCGGAGGGGGACTAGCTGGACTTGCCGCTGCATGCGCTCTTTCCGAAGGCGGTTTTCGCGTGACCCTGTTCGAGCGGCGTCCGTACCTTGGCGGGCGCGCTTCATCGTATGAGCATCCCGGCACTGGTGAGGTCGTGGACAACTGTCAGCACGTGCTCTTCAAGCTGTGCACCAACCTGATCGCGTTCTACAAACAAATCGGGATTGAGGACAAAATCCGTTGGTTCGATCGCATGACCTTCGTCGAGCCGGGTGGAAGACGCTCCGTTCTGAAGCCGGGTTTTCTGCCGGCGCCATTTCAGGTAACGCCTTCGTTCCTGGTACTCAAATTTCTAAATACATGGGACAAGGTCGTACTCTCCGGCGCTTTGGCTGCGCTGATCGCCGGCCAACCGAAAGACGACGGAACCTCTTTTCAAGAGTGGCTGCAACGCCACCATCAAACCCACAATGCGATTGAGCGCTTCTGGAAGCCAATATTGGTCAGCGCGCTCAGCGAAGACATGGACCGGATTGCAGTACCCTATGCGGCGCAAGTGGTACGTGAATCGATGAAGTCCCGCGAGGCGCGCGCAATGGGGATTCCGAGTGTCCCACTCTCGGAGCTGTACGACGCGGCTAAAGATTACATTACGAGTCATGGCGGAATGGTTCGCCTTCGCGACAGCGTGCAGTCATTTCTTCCGACGGAAAGAGGCGTCCGGCTCAGATTGCACGATTCAGAAGAGGAATTCGATTACGCGGTGCTGGCTGTTCCTTTTGACTCGCTGGCCAAACTTCTGCCGAATTCGGCTGACTCGCAGGAGCTACGCGAGAAGCTATCGCACTTTGAAACTTCTCCCATCACCGGTGTCCATCTCTGGTTTGACCGCCAGATTACTGATCTGCCTCATGCAGTGCTTCTCGACCGCACCATTCAATGGATGTTCCACAAGTCGATGCTGCTGGCGAAAAGCTCGGAACCCGCGTTGAAAGCCGGCGAAAACGGCATGCCGAAAATCCAAGATGGCACTATTGAAGACCGTCCGAGTTATGTCGAGCTGGTCATCAGCGCTTCAAAGTCGCTTATCGACAAATCCCGTCAGGAAATCATTGATTTGGCGTTAAGCGAACTGCGCGAGTTCTTTCCCGCTGCACGCGATGCAAAGCTGATCAAAGCAACGGTCATCAAGGAAGTGAACGCCACATTCTCGCCAACGCCCGGCATCGACCGTTACCGTCCAGCAGCGCAAAGTCCGTGGCCGCACATCTTTCTCGCTGGAGACTGGACTGCCACCGGTTGGCCGGCAACGATGGAAGGCGCAGTAAGAAGTGGCTATACGGCTGCAGGAGAACTTGCGAAGAATGCAGGTGTGACTAGAAACCTTCTGGTTCCCGATTTGCAAAGCGCGGGTTTTATGCGAATCCTAGGCTAGACCTGCTATTTCGCGCCTAACGCTTCGTACTGCTTCTCGTTCAGCGGCACTACGCTCAATCTTCCTTGACGCACCAGCGGCGAATCCGCGAAGAGCTTATTCGATTTAATTTCAGCCAGAGACACAGCTTTCGGCAGCGCCTTGCCGGCCTTGATCTTTACCTTCGGATTCTTGGGATCGGAAGCATCCACGGAAAGCACAGTCGCGGTCCCCACCGCGCTTTTCACATCTGCTGTTTCGTAAATGATTAATTGGTCGCCGGATTTCATCTCACGCAGATGCTTCAGGGCCACCGGATTCGACACGCCGTCCCAGATCGTAGTCCCGTCGCTCTGCAGCTTGGAGAAGGAATATTCAGATGGCTCGGTTTTGAGGAGGTAGGGCATGTGTATTTACTGTGGCTTCTGATCTTTCTTGTCGCTCGGGTGCTCCTCGTAAATCGAATACTGCCCTCCCGGACGTTTCAACTTGATTGTGATGTCCACACTCGGTCGGCCAATGTCGTAGTCATTGCCGAAGGTCTGGAAGCCAGAGGCGAGCACTTGGATACGCATCTTCCCGTAGGGAACCCCGTCATAGCCAGCCTTGCCGTCTGGATCGGTCTTCAGTTCGATTCCGCCGCGCTCCTGCTTCCCGTTGTCCTGCACCGGATGTAAGACCACAGCAGCGTTGCGGACGGGCTTACCATTTTCATCGCGTAGAACCACGAAGTTGACTGTTGCCAGCGGGATCGCAGGTTTCTTTTCTGCCCATGCAGGCGCCAGGGAAAATACGATCAGCAGTGGGATTGTGAAGAATCGGGACGTTTTCATCAGTTACCTTTTGCGAAGCCTATTCTAAATTAAGTGTCGAAGCGCCTGTCATCCGATGGACTGAATGAGCCAATTTACTGGATCGGAGCTGTCCTGCGGTTCCCAATGAAGCATTGGTGAACGAAGGGCTTGGTAAAGCGCTGCACCACGTCCTGTGGAATGCTGTCTTCTTTCAATTCTTCAAATTTTAACTTTATTGTTCCCGGAGCTTCGCCTGCCGGATTTACGGTCGCGATCAAATATCCGTAGACATTGGTCTTTGCGGCTCTGGCGTCGCCGGCAGTGGCAGGGAGAGGGTATCGCTCTGCCCCGGCCGTTCCAACAATCCATCCCGGCAAAACGCCGCCGTTTGCCTTCCAATATGCCGTGTTAAATATTCCGTCCATGAAGTAATGCGAGTGGCTTGCGAGCACGTAGACCGTTTTATGAGCCTCGTTCTGCATCTTGAGCAGCATCTGGTAAACCTGCCGTCCAGTCTCGACTCCCAGTGGAGACTCATTCATGCTGTGATTCGCCGAGATGCTCTCGGGCAGCGCCTCATGCATGCCTACGATAATGGTGTGAATCGCATCATCCTTGCGGTCGCGATCGAGCACGCCTTGAACCCACTGCATTTGCCCAGGTTCGAAGTCGCTGCCAGTGGCATTGTCCAGATAGATGAAATCGATGCCGTCGCGCATCCAGTGATAATAGGTTTTCGGCTGCGTTGCGTTGGTATCATCTTTCAGTCGCTGCTCTCTGAGGTCTGGCCGATCGAGATAGTCGTGAAATTTCTCGATAAAGGCAGTCCGGTTCTTTGGAGGGATGGTCTCATGGTTCCCAATCCCGAGGTAGAAGGGAGTCTCTCCCCACGGTTTAATCTGGTCTTCGATGAAGTTGTCCCACGCATGCGTCTCATAAAAGGCAAGGTCGGCCGGAGCGCCCTTCTGCGCCAGTTCCTGAATAAAATCCTCATCCGGCGCGGAGATTTTGCGCAAATCACCGAGGTGCCAGTAGAACGCAACGTTGTGTTTTATAGCATCAGCCGCTATCGCAGGCATGACGACGTCGCCGCAGTTGCGCGAGTCGCCGGAGACGGCAAAGTACCAAGTCTTGGAAGTATCAGCGCCGTAAGCTGGCAAGGCAATTAGTATAGAAACAGCAATACCGAAAAGGAGGGTCTTACGCATTTTCTCTCCAAGAATCGATTTCGACTCTACATAGTTCAAAGACACTCTGGCCTGCGCTGAGAGCACCGCGCTGAGAACTAAGATAAGCATTGTAACTTTGTTATGTTCGGAGAATCTTCTGAGTGATGTCTAACTCCCACAGGGTCAGGGTTCTGATCGCGGCATTTGCGGTTGTCGCAATGTCGATATCGTTTTGCTCACCTGCGTTAGCCGCGTCTTCCAACCCGATCCTGGTCGAACTCTTCACTTCTGAAGGTTGTTCCAGTTGTCCACCGGCGGAGACGTTATTGCGAACCTTGGACTCCGCGCAACCCGTTCTCGGAGCGCAGCTGATTGTGCTCGAAGAGCACGTGGACTATTGGGATGACCAGGGGTGGCAGGATCCTTTCTCGGCGCACGCATTTACAGTCCGACAAAGTACCTACGTTGAACGCTTGCACCTGAACAGCGGACCCTACACTCCGCAAATGGTCGTGGATGGAAACGAGGCCTTTGTGGGCAGTGATCGTGCACAAGCGGGACGCGCACTCGCGAAGGCAGTTGCAATCCCAAAGGTCAATGTGGAGATCTTATCAGCGCATGTTGAGAACGGAAAAGTGCAGGCCCACGTCAAGGTTGCCGAAGTCTCTTCGAAGGCCGATGTTTTCCTCGCGCTTGCGCTTGACCATGCTCAATCCCAGGTGCTCCGAGGTGAGAATGGAGGCCGGAGGCTGGAGCACGTCGCGGTTGTAAAGCGACTAACGGCTATCGGTCAGACGAAAAAAGGCGAGCCGTTCTCAAAAGACGTGACGATTGCGCTGGATCATCCCGGTCAGGCTTACCGGCTAATCGCCTTCGTGCAGGAAGCAAGCGAAGGAAAGGTTTTGGGCGCAACCGTCACGCGCTTGCAATAGCCTCAGTCTGCGGACATGCTACGCGGTTCTTTGTCGAATGAAGCTAGACCGCAACCTCCGCTGGTTCGGGAAGCGAAACCTCTGTCGGCTCGCTGTCCACCAGCGCCACATGCCGCTTCGCCACCAGCATGTAAATTGACGGGACGACGAAAAGCGTAAATGCGGTGCCAATAATCATGCCGCTCACCAGCATAATGCCGATGCTGTTTCGCGCGCCCGCTCCGGGGCCGCTAGCGAACACAAGTGGTAGATGGCCGAACACCGTGGCTGCAGTGGTCATCAGGATTGGACGCAAGCGGGTCGCGGCAGCTTCAGCCACGGCCTCCATTTTGCTCCGTCCTCTCTCTTGAAGATGATTGGCGAATTCAACGATAAGAATTCCGTTTTTCGACACCAGGCCAACGAGCGTGATCAGTCCCACTTGGCTGTAGATATTGAGGGTGGTAAATCCGAGGAACGAGAAGGCCAGCGCCCCGGAAATGGCCAGCGGCACGGAGCCTGCAAGAACAATGAAGGGGTCGCGGAAGCTTTCAAACTGCGCGGCAAGCACCAGGTAAATCAAGACTCCCGAAAGCAGGAACGTGCCAAGAAATTTGCTGCCCTCTACTCTCAGCTGCCGCGACTCGCCGGCGTAATCGAAAGTGAACCCCTGCGGCAACATCTGTTTTGCCTGGGTTTCGAGAAAGGTCAGCGCCTTATCCAGCGGCACCGGAGGCGGAATCACACCTTGAATACGCACCGCGTTCAGCTGCTGAAACTTGTTCAGCGAACGCGGTTCTGTGGTTGTTTTCAAGGTTGCAAATGTCGAGAGAGGAACAAGTTCATTGTTCGATCCTTTCACGTAGATACGTCCGAGCTGATCGGGCGTCAAGCGATCTTCGCGCTTGACCTGCGGGATGACTTTGTAGCTCTGGCCCTGAATGCTAAACCGGTTCACGTAATTACCGCCTAGCAGCGTTGAAAGGTCCTGTCCTGCCTGACTCAGATCCACCCCTTGCGAGCGAAGCTTATCGCGATCAAATACCACTTCCGTCTGCGGCTGATCAAACTTGACGTCAGTATCAGCAAAGATGAACATGCCGCTGGCCATTGCCTTTTGCACCAGTTGGGTCGCAAGTTCGCTGACCTGCTGCGGCTCGGCTGACGACTGAATTACAAAATCTACGGGGAAAGTTCCACCGCCGGGTAATGGTGACGGAGTCAATGGAATTACACGGATGCCAGGAATCTTCGATAGCGGCCCACTTACCTGGACTAGAAGTTGCTGCGCCGTCTTTTTCCTGTCACTCCATGGTTTGGTGACCATGCCGCCGAAACCGCCGCTCGGCTGCGTGATCTGGAAAATACTGTCGCTCTCCGGGATCGAATGAAAGACGTCATAAACTTGCTTTGTAAACAGATTTGTCTGGTCCAGAGTAGAGTTCGCGGGAGACTGAATGATAGAGAAAACGATGCCTTGGTCTTCCGCCGGCGCCAGCTCACGCTGCGAGAACATGTAAAAAGGGATCATTAACAGCGCCACGATCACCCACAACGTGAGCACGACCGGCTGGTAGCGAAGCGTCCCCGAGAGCAGGCGCATATAAAGGTTCCGTACGTGCTCGAATTGGCGGTTGACGATTCCCGAAAAGCCGCGCTCCGTGTCCCCTTGACGCAGTAGTTTCGACCCCATCATGGGCGAGAGGGTCAAGGCTACGAACCCGGACACGATGACCGCGCCAGCGAGAGTGAACGCGAATTCACGGAAGAGGGCGCCAGTCAGTCCGCCCTGAATCGCAACCGGAGTGTAGACGGCCGCCAGAGTAATGGTCATAGCGATGATAGGCCCGACTAATTCACGTGCCGCGTCAATTGCCGCTCGGAACGGCACTTTACCCATGTGCAAGTGACGCTCGACGTTTTCCACCATCACAATCGCGTCATCGACCACCAGGCCGACTGAGAGAACGATAGCAAGCAGCGTCAGAAGGTTGATGGTGAATCCCGCCATGAGCATGAGAAAGACAGCGCCGATTAGCGAGATAGGGATTGCAATGACCGGAATGAGCACCGAACGGAACGAGCCGAGGAAAAGAAAGATTACAACCACAACAATGAGCAACGTTTCTGTCAGAGTGTGGAGCACCTCATTGATCGCATCCTGAATGTACGCAGTCGAGTCGTATGGAATGCCCAGCTTCATTCCCTGTGGTAGCTGTGCCCTGACCGCCGGGAGAGCATCTCGTACCTGGTGAATTACGTCCAGGGAGTTGGCAGTGGGAAGGACAAAAATTCCCATGAACGTAGCGCTCTCGCCGTTGAAGCGGACATCGGAGTCGTAGTTTTCGGCTCCCAAAACAACGTCGGCAATTTCCCCGAGCCTGACCACCACGCCGCTCTGTTGCTTAATGACCATCTGGCGGAAATCTTCCGCTGTACGCAAGTTGGTATTCGCGACGAGGTTGACCGAGACCGCCGAGCCTTTTGTGCTTCCCAGAGCTGACAGATAGTTGTTCTTCGACAATGCGTCGCGCACATCAGACGGCGACACCCCGCGTGCGGCCATCTGGTCCGGCTTGAGCCAGATGCGCATCGCGAAGGTGCGGCCTCCGAGGATGTCGGCTCGCTGTACGCCGCTTATCGAACTCAGTTTTGGCTGGACTACCCGGGTCAAGTAATCGGTAATCTGATTTTGATCGAGATCGCCGGACGAGAAGCCGAGATACATTGCGGCAAACTGATTGTCCGCTGTTTGCAGGTCGATGACCGGGGCCTGGGCCTCCGGCGGTAGGTCGTTGCGGACCTGCGCGACTTTCGCCTGAATTTGGGTGAGCGCCGCGTTAGTGTCGTAATTAAGCTTCAGGTGCACAGCAATTGTGCTTATGCCCTGGGAGCTGGTGGACTCCATGTAATCGATGCCGTCAGCGCTGGCGATGACTCGCTCCAGCGGCGTGGTGATGAATCCGCGAACCAGGTCAGCGTTGGCGCCCACGTACACCGTTGAGACCTGCACCTCGGCGATATCACTGCGCGGATACTGGCGCACGCTGAGGGAGCGAATCGCCTGCAGCCCGGCAATCAGGATCACCAGGTTGACGCATATGGCAAGAACTGGCCGCTTTACGAAGAGATCTGTGAACTTCATTAACTATCCTCAGGCTTCGGCTTGGGATTGTTCGGGGGTTGTACCTTATTGTTGACTTGGACAGCTGCGCCATTGCGTAGCTTGAATACTCCTGAGCTCACGACTTCCTCGCCCGACTTGAGGCCCGACACGACCGCCACCTGATCGCCACGCGAACCCTCAACTTTTACGAACTGCTGTCGTACGCCGCGGTAAGTCTTGCCTTTGGGATCCTTCAGATCAGCGACCACGAAAACTGAATCGCCATATGGTGCGTAGTTGATAGCGGACGCAGGCAAGGAGATCACATCACGGCTGGCGCCCAGCTTCAGCTCTACTTGCACGAACATTCCGGGGCGTAGCCTGCCACCGGGGTTCGCCAGAGTCGCCTGCACCTGAATATTGCGAGTTGCCTCATTAACAACAGAATCGATAGCCGTGACCCGACCTGCAAACTCGACGCCGGGCACATCGTCACTGGTAAGTCGCAGTGTGCGACCCGCCTGCACAAGAGAAGACTGCTGCTGCGGGACCCCAAAGTTCACATAAATCGGATTCAGTGCCTGAAGTGAAACTATGGCCTGACCCGCCGCCAGGTATTGACCCAGGTTGATCTGACGTATGCCGAGAATTCCGGAAAACGGCGCCTTGATTGTCTTTCTGTCAATAGTCGCTCTGATTTCGCCCACCTTTGCCTCGGTGGACTTTTGCTGGGCAGACGAATTGTCATACTGGTTCCGTGCGACCACGCCTTCTTTTACCAGCTGTTGATCGCGGTCGGAGTTGATGCGGGCTAGATCGCGGTCTGATTCTGCGGCCGCCAGTTGCGCGCGCTCCTGCCTGGTATCGAGTTCCACAAGAATGTCACCTGCATGAACCGCCTGACCGGATTCGAAATGAATCTTATCGACCGCGCCCGGCAGATCGGCGCTGACGGTCACGCCCTGAATGGCCGCCGTGGTGCCGATTACATTGAGCGTAGACGGCCAGGTCTCACTCTTAGCAACGACGGTTGTAACCGCATCCGGAGGCGGCGCAAAGCTCGATCCCTGCGCGATCGCAGTCTGAATCTGCCGATACTTAACAAATCCGAGGCCGGCGATGATAACGATTACCACCGCCAGCATGAAAAACATCCGCTTCAGCATGATTTCCTCTAACTGTTCTTACGCAATATCAAGATTGAAGTTCCCCGCGTGTCACATGCGGACTCAGCCGCGGGAGTTTAGCTTCTACTCAGGATTGCGATATTGATGTGATGCAAGTTGCTCCGGCTACAAAAAATGAGTAGCCAGAAACTCGCCTGCAAACTCGATCTGGGCGTCTCAGCTTGGGGTTTCGTCCGAAGCGAACGGCCGGGAACTACATTTCTGTAGCTTAATAGGAGACTGCTCAGGATTCAAATACTCCGCGCAATCCCGGCCCACCTTTTGTCGTACGTCTCCACTTCGGCTACCTCCTCCGCAGATGTGTAACCATAACGTTACATAAATTAAGTTGTCAAGCACGATCGATGGTTTGGACGCCTAAATTTGAAAAATGTTAGTCGCCGCCGGATTTGTCGCTGTTCTGCTAAATTGTTGAATTCCTAATTTTTGAATTTCATGAAACCCACCCGCAGCTTTGCCAGCGACAACAACGCCGGAGTACATCCGGAGATCCTCAAAGCAATCGCGGCCGCCAATCAGGGCCATGTGATCGGATATGGCGATGACCCGTATACGCAATCGGCAGTACGCCTGTTCAAGCAGCACTTCGGGGACGACACTGAAGTTTTTTTTGTTTTCAATGGGACTGCGGCAAACTCTTTGAGTCTTAAAGCTCTTACCAATTCGTATCACGCAGTTATCTGTGCCGAGGCCGCCCATATTTATGTGGATGAGTGCGGTGCTCCGGAGAAGTTCACCGGCTGCAAGCTGATCCCCGTGGCGGCAAAAAATGGCAAGCTGACCGTGGACGCGGTCCGGACCGCCTATCACGGAATCGGCGACGAGCACCACGTTCAGCCTCGAGTCATCTCGATAACCCAGGCAACTGAGGTGGGGACGGTTTATCAGTCAAAAGAAGTACAGGACCTGGCTCGCTTTGCCCATGACCACGGAATGTTTCTTCACGTCGACGGCGCCAGAATTGCCAACGCCGTTGCAGCCCTCGGTCTCGGCTTGAAGGAAGCCACACGCGACCTGGGAGTTGACGTGCTTTCGTTCGGCGCTACCAAGAATGGTGCCCTGGGTGCAGAGGCGGTGGTTTTCTTCAATCCGGAACTAGCGGCAAACTTCAGGTTCTACCGCAAGCAGGGCATGCAACTGGCTTCCAAAATGCGATTTATCGCAGCCCAGTTTGAGGCTTTATTCACCAATGATTTGTGGCTGACGAACGCCCGCCACGCCAATCGCATGGCACAACTACTCAAGCGCGAGCTCAGCAAAATTCCGGAAGTGAAGATCATTTACAACGTGGAAGCGAACGGCGTCTTTGCGCAAATTCCGCGTAAGGCCATAGCAAAACTTCAGAAGCGCTACTTCTTTTATGTGTGGAATGAATCCCAGTCGGTGGTGCGGTTGATGTGCTCCTGGGATACGACCGTTGACGATGTGAAGCAATTTGCGGAGTTTGTGCGGCGCAGTGTGTAGCGTGCAAAACCAACTGGACGCGATCTCCTATGCCGCCCAGTTCTGCATTTTCAGTCCTCGCACGCGTCTGAACTCGCTTTCATTGTTCGTGATCAAAATCAAATCCGCTGTCAGAGCATGGGCGGCAATCCACAAGTCATTGTTTCCGATCATTTCGCCCTTTAATTCGAGTTCGGCACGAATTTTTCCATAGGATCCAGCCGCCGCTTCCGGAAGTGGCAGGGCAGGTAACAGCATCATCAACTCCCGCAATCGCTCGGTTGCAGACGTACGCTGAGTGCTCTTTTGCGCGCCGTAGAGCAGTTCTCCATAAGTTATGACGGAAATAGCTGCTTCGCCCTGGCGCAGTTTCTCGAAGCGACGCAATAACTCCCCCGGCCTCTTTTGCCGGATGTAAATGCAAATGTTTGTGTCCAGTAGAAATCGAGGTTCCACTCACAACCCCTTGCGCTTTTGCGGCATGTCGGAGCTGCGATCAGGGAGCTCAAGGTCATCCGGTAGGCCTGCCAGCAGGTCGAAAGCCCGGGCCATAAGCCCACTCTTTTCTCGCAAGACGATTTCGTCCCCGCGCCGGAAGATTTCGACTTCCTTACTTTTCAGGCGAAACTCCTTCGGCAGCCTCAAAGCTTGACTATTTCCAGACCGAAATACCTTGGCCGTCGCCATACTACCTCCAATGTATATACGCCAAGTATACACTATTGGCGCCTGGACGAGGTACTCTAAACGTCAAATACTCGGTAAACCGCCGACGGATTTTGCGACTGCAGTAGGGTGATTGCGACGTTGTGCACTGGAACGCCTCCCGCGGTTTTGCCGTCGCATTTTCCATTGTGTGCATGTCCGTGAACTACCAGGTCGGCCCCGTGACGGTCGATGACCTCGGCTAAACGCGACGTTCCAAGAAAGGGGTAGATTTCGTGGGCCTCGCCTTCGACTGTCGCCAAGATAGGAGCGTAATGCAAGACCACGACCCGCTTCTTGGTCCTAAGCTGCGACATGGCACGCTCAAGTTTCAGGGCCTCGTCAATGCTGGCCCGCACGAATGTCTTAATTTCAGGTTCGCCGAATGCCGTCAACACTCCGCGACCGAATCCCCCGACAAAACCTTTGGTTCCAGCGAAGCCCACGCCGTCGCGTTCATATGCGCTACCATCCAGGACCTTGATCCCTTCCTGCGTCAACATGCGCATGAGTTCGACCTCGCGGCCGCTCTCGAAATCATGATTGCCGAGCACGACGATGACCGGCAAACGAAGCCGCACTAGCACGTTGAGCAGCGGCTCCATTTCGTCGGGACGTCCAAAATTAGTGAGATCGCCGGCGAGCACAAACACGTCGGCTTCATCGCGCACGCGGTTAAGCTGGTCATGTAAGGCGCTGAAGCGTGCTGGCGTGAAGTGCAGGTCTGCGGTAGCCGCAACTCTCATGTTTTAGGTCCCGGATCTCCGAATCACACCCGGCCTTGGCGACGCTTTACCTGCCGCTTTGTGGAGATGACGGGCGCGATATTCGCCCTGCAGGTTTTCTAGTTTCCAGTCCTTAATGTCGATGGAAAAAATATTCTCATCGACTAAACTGCCCCGGAACGGCGCTTTCGGATCGGGATGTTGCACCAAATGCATGTATCGCGAAAGCAAATCCTGCCATAGCGGTGCAGGAACGTAATCGGTGTGCGCAGGATAGACGTACCGAAAGAGAATCAAGGCCCAAAGCACAATTTCCCAGTTACCCCGGGCGAGTTCCATTATTCGCTCCCATTCAAGCTTGCCCTTGGTTCTATAAATAATGTGAGCGATGTCGGCGCCGTCAAACCTTTCTCGCCGCAGCACGAACAGCTTTGACGCTAGCAGATCTTCGGCGGAGATGATTTGCGTCTGCACTCCCGCGATCACCGCCGGGTGCGCGCGCTTCATCCAACTGTCGTCCACCATAATCACGGCATTGCTCATGCCCGAGATCAGGTCAACGAAATATTCTCCGCGATGCGCCTTCGACAGCCAGACGGGGTCAAGGGTTTCGCAATGGAAGCCGCACTGACTAAGGTGACTGAGCGCAGCAGGAACGTCGGAGGCTTTCACGAATAGATCCAGGTCCTTGGTCACCCGCCAAATGCCGGTGTACTTCTGAAGGGCAAATGCGCCGGCCACGGCGTATGGGATGCCGTGGTCATTCATGGCCATCAAGACATCGCGATACAGCTTTACTGCCTCCGCTGGCAGCGGAGTAGCGCTCGCCGAGGTCACAGGCGGAGCATCCGGCAATTTTGGCGAATGGCCCGCCATGAACGCCTTGGATGGGTTTGTGCAACTATCGGTTGTAGCACTCAGGTTGGTCATTCTGATCCCTACGCATTTCAGAAGACTGGATGAGTGGCGCAGGACTGTCTCCCACCAGAGGCCACTCAAACAACGCTGCTCTGGAAAGACGCATCTTTAGTGAGTCCCTTGGAACGTCATGTCCTCCCTTACGGAACCGATTCACCAGAACCCATCCTCTGCATTGGCCCTGGAACCGGGGCGGCTCGCTCAACGCATCTCTGAGTTGGGCGACTGGTTTCACAATCTCGACCTGCACGGCATTCCGACCGCTCCGCATCATTTTCTTGGGGATTTCCCCAGTATTAAATGGCGGCAGATTGCCGACGCCATTCCGGAAGACCTGACCGGCGCTACCGTCCTCGATGTGGGCTGCAATGCCGGCTTTTACTCCATCGAGATGAAGAAACGCGGCGCTAAGCACGTGCTTGGAATCGACGTGGACGACCGCTATTTAAGCCAGGCGCGTTTCGCTGCCGAGACCCTTGGGGTCGAAATCGAGCTTCAGAAGTGCTCTGTGTACTCCGCCGACAAACTGGCCGGGCAGTTCGACTACGTCCTTTTTATGGGTCTGTTCTATCACCTCCGGTATCCTCTGTTCGCCTTGGACAGCCTGATCAAGAAGGTCGCGGGAAAATTGGTGTTTCAGACCATGGTTCGAGGGTCCACAGAGAGTCGGGAATGGGCCCACGACTATCCCTTCTGGAACGAGCAGATTTTTGAAGAGCGTGATTTTCCGGCAATGTATTTCATTGAAAAAAGTTATTCGAACGATCCGACAAACTGGTGGATTCCGAACGGACCAGCGGTGGAAGCGATGCTACGCAGCGCTGGTCTGGAGATTGAAGCTCATCCTGAACCGGAGACCTGGGTCTGCCGTCCTGCAGCGGTGTTACGCGGCGGCCGCTACATTGTGGACCATGAGCTGGACGGAACGTTGTAGAGAATTAAGTGCAATAACCGAGGCAAGGCAAGGATCCTATGGTTGAAGCAGTGATGTTGTGGAACGAACCGAACAATCTTTCGCACTGGGACTTTAAGGTCGACCCCGACTGGAAGATGTTTGCCCGCATGATCATCGCGGCGGCGAAAGAAGTTCGCAAAGTCAATCCCGCACTCACCATTGCCTTGGGTGGTATGTCTCCGGTCGACTCGAATTTTGTGAAGCTGCTCGGCAGTTATGGTGTCCTGGACTACATCGATGTGGTAGCAATCCACGGATTCCCGTTGGATTGGAACCATTGGAGCATTCACGACTGGCCGCAAAGAGTGGAAGAAATTCGTTCCGTAACCAACAAGCCGGTTTGGGTTTCCGAAGCGGGGGTTTCATCCTTCGGCGCGGAAGAAGTACAGGTATTCGGTATCCAGCGAACGGCCGAACTGTTGCGCCCAATCGTGGATCGAATTCACTGGTACAGCCTCTACGATCTGCCGGCAACATGGACCGCTACGACCCGGCACAAAGAGGCCGAGGGTAGCGCCTATTACCGCCATTACTACATGGGTCTGCTCAAGGAAGATGGCGCCCCCAAGCTGGCGCTGGCAAATTTTCCGGACGGACTCGGAATCTGCCAGTGGTTTCATTTCGAAGACCATCGTCTGGAAGACTCGGTTGAGTGGCTTCGCCGTTTGGGAGTGACATACCTGCGAACCGGACTGAGTTGGGCAGATTCGTTCCGTCCCAACGCCGAGGTTTGGTTTGACCGCCAGATGCAGGCCATCGAGGGATTTGCCACCACCCTGACGCTGTGTTTCACGCCTGAGCATCTTGGCCTGGTTCCGCACTACACCAGCCCGCCGAAAAATTGCGAGGACTTCGCTGAATTTACCAATCGAATGGTCAGTCGTTACGCATCGCCGCTAACGCAAAGGTCCACCTCGACGGTCGACCACGAAAGTAGCGAACCCTGCGCTCAACTTGGTTGACTAATACTTCCGATGTAAGGCGACCAAAATTGGCCTGCACTGTCCCGCTTTCACCTCGCAGAACTTCTTCGGCAAGACATCTTACCTGAGGTGACATACATCCAAAGTTTGCTGGGAATGTTCCTTGATTGCAACAATGAAGCCTAAAGCTCTGTATTTTCGATAGTTGCAGGCCAGAGCTAAGTGATCCGGAAGAAGGGAATCGAATTTGAAAGCGAAGCGGATTCTAATTACCGGTGGCGCTGGATTCGTAGGATCGCATACCGCCGACGCTCTGTTGGGCGCAGGACATGAAGTGCGAATCTTCGACAACCTCACGCCCCAGGTACATAAGGACGGCAGGTTCTCATATATCCCCAAAGGCGCGGAGTTTGTCATTGGCGACATGCGGGATAAGAGCCAGGTGGATCGAGCGGTTAAAAATATCGATGTCATTTTTCACCTTGCGGCCGCGGTGGGCGTCGGCCAATCGATGTACCAGATCTCTGAGTACACCGCGACCAACAATCTGGGAACAGCGAACTTGTTTCAAGCAATCCTCGATACGCGTTCACAACCCGAGAAAATCGTGGTTGCGTCATCCATGTCGATTTACGGGGAAGGAAAGTATCTGTGCTCGGAATGTGGTGAAGTGGCGCCGTCTGCTCGCCCACTCAGCCAGATGAAAGCGAAACAATGGGAGACCGTCTGTCCGACTTGCGGACAAGCTCTTTTCCCCGTGCCTACCCGGGAAGACAAACCGCTCCAGTGCACTTCAATTTATGCGCTGTCAAAAAAAGATCAGGAGGAGATGACTCTCCTCCTCGGGCGGACGTATGGGATTCCAGCCGTGGCGTTGCGCTACTTCAATATCTACGGGACGCGACAGTCGCTTTCGAATCCTTACACGGGAGTTGCCGCCATCTTTGCCTCGCGGCTGATGAATGGTAAGTCTCCGATCATCTTTGAGGACGGCCAGCAAATGCGGGACTTCGTGAGCGTTCACGACATTACAAATGCGAACCTGCTCGCGATGGAAAAATCCGGAGCCGACGGAAAGGCGGTGAATATTGGTTCAGGGCAGCCGGTCACCATAAACGAAGTGGCTGCTGAGTTGGGACGAGCTCTAGGTGTTACCGCAACGCCCGAGATCACAGGAAAATATCGCGCCGGGGACATCCGGCACTGCTTTGCAGATATTTCGACTGCTACACAGTTCCTGGGCTATCAGCCGAAAACCGGGCTGAGGGAAGGAATCGCGGAGCTGGTGGCGTGGTTAGAGTCGCAACAGGCCAGCGACAACGTGGACGAAGCCATGGAGCGGTTAAACGCCCACGGTCTTGTGGCCTGAATTCTGTGCGCTTGCCTAGCACAGCCGTGCTCCTCCGGGCACGTTCTGCAAAATGAGGGAGAGATGAAAAAGCCGCTATCGTTTCGTTCTGCCCTGATATTTGGCGGGGCAGGATTTGTGGGTTCGAACTGGGTCCATCATCTGTTAAAGACGACGGATGCACGCATACACATTTACGACAATCTTTCACGGCGAGGCGTTCACCAGAATTTGGAGTGGCTTCGGCGGGAGTGTGCCGATTCAGATCGCCTGAGGGTCACAATAGGAGACATTCGCGATGCCGCGCTGGTGCAACGCGCAGTGCAGAATGCCAGCGAGATTTATCACTTTGCAGCACAGGTAGCGGTGACCAAGTCGGTTGCCGATCCCAAAGAAGATTTCGAAACAAATGCCCTAGGCACGCTGAATATTCTCGAAGCAGCCCGGAAAAGCGGGCGGCAGCCATTCATTCTTTTTACCTCTACTAACAAGGTCTATGGAAATCTCTCGTCCAAGCAGCTAGTGCTGACCGGCAAACGATACTGCGCTCTCGACGAAAAGGGAGTGAACGAAACCCAGCCGCTTGACTTGTATTCTCCTTACGGTTGTTCGAAGGGCACCGCCGATCAATATGTGCACGACTACAGCCGCATGTTTGCTTTGCCAACGGTAGTGTTTCGCATGTCATGCATCGCTGGACCGCAGCAATTTGGAAACGAAGACCAGGGATGGGTGGCGCACTTTCTCTATTCGGCACTGGAAAACAAACCGCTCACAATTTACGGCGACGGCCGCCAGGTGCGCGACGTACTGTCCGTAAAGGACCTGGTACTCGCGTTTGAAAAGGTGCGCGGACAGATGGAGAAAACTGCTGGGCACATTTACAACGTAGGCGGAGGAATTAAGAACTCCGTCTCCCTTTTAGAAGTGATCGACATTATCGAGGAGATTACCGGACGCCGTTTGAATTACTCGTTGAAGAGGCCGCGACCGGGCGACCAGCTTTTCTACGTCACCGATTTCTCGAAGCTGACTAAGCATACGGGATGGAAACCGAAAATCAGCGTCAGCCAAAACATCGAAATGATCTGGAACTGGTGGAAGCAGCAGCGTTCGGAAACTGCAGTCATATCGCTTGCCAGCAGACTGCAGCCTGCACTGGCGCAAATTCCGGAGGCTGCCTCGTGAAGTTTGCTCTAGTGAATCCGGCATGGACCTTTGAGGGATCAACCTATTTCGGCTGCCAGGAGCCACATTATCCGCTGGAGTTGCTCTTTGCTGCCGACCAGATCAAAGAGGCTGGCCACCAGCCATTGCTTATTGACGCTCAACTGCAGCAGCTGGGCACGCGAGAGGTGAAGACCCAGCTGGATAGTTTTTCACCAGACTTCCTCGTAATTCCGACTGCGCCGTCGTATCTCTTCTGGCGCTGTCCGCCGCCCGAGCTACGGGTTCCACAGCAATGGTTCACGGAATTAGGCGGACGAGCGGTGAAAGTTGCGATTGGGCCGCATCCTTCGGCGACGCCCGGCGCGACGCTGCGAAAATTGAATTGCGATGTTGCGATGCGAGGTGAACCGGACCAGACGCTCCACCAACTCGCATCGAAATCGTGGTCAGAAATTGAAGGTTGTTGCTGGCGAGATGGATCGGGAGTCCATTTCAGTCATAGCTTAGGCGTGACTGATATGAAGAAGGTGGGCGCGCTCACCTTCGAGAATTACACCGTCGAGGCGCATTCCCACAGGCACCACGTTTTTCATGGCTCAGGCCGAGGCGCTGAGCTTGAGTTCGCGCGCGGTTGTCCCTGGGCGTGCAGCTTCTGCAATAAGACTCTGTTTCGAAACAAGTTTCGCGAGCGGGAGTTGGGAGCCGTTCTGAAAGAAGTGGACACCCTGATTGCGCGAGGAGTTGACTACATCTATTGGATTGACGAAATTTTTGGCGTCGGAAAAGCGGTCCGCCAGCTGTTGCAGGAACTTGCAAGCCGTTCAATCACCATCGGCCTGCAGACGCGAATCGATTTGTGGGACGAACAATCGCTTGACCTTCTGGGAGCGGCGCATTGCATTTCCATGGAATGCGGCATTGAGTCGATCACCGATGCCGGGCGCGACGAGCTGAACAAGAATTGCCGCATTTCGACTGAAAGAATCGGCGAGCTTCTCGTTTATGCACGGCAGCGCATTCCGTGGGTGCAGGCGAACCTGATTCTTACGGAACACGATGAACGCGGCCATGTACGGGCGTTCCAGGAGAACCTGCGCAAGCACGGCGTCTGGGTCAGCGAGCCGGTGCCGATGTTCGCCTTTCCTGGCACGCCTGATTACTTACAGCGATTTGGTCCGCCCGACGATCACGCGTGGGAGCGCGCGCACGAGCACTATCTATCGGCGTTCTGCAAAAAAGGATTTAGCGATATTCAGGACCAGCAACCGGTTGCGATTGAGGAGCTGGAATGTACGTACTGATCACCTCCGACACCGTCGGCGGGGTCTGGACTTACACGCAAGAACTCGTTACCGGACTTGTCTACGCAGGCCATCGTGTCACACTTGTCAGTTTTGGTAAGCTGCCACTGCCACACCAGACCGCCTGGATGCAAACTCTTTCGGGACTCGATTATCGTCCAACCGAATATCGTTTGGAATGGATGGAAATATCTGATCGCGATATTGAAGAATCCAAGCGTTATCTCGAACTGCTAATCGCGGAAGTCAAACCGGATGTGCTCCATTTCAGCCAATACTGCTATGGCGACCTCGCAACGAGCATCCCGAAAGTAGTGGTTGCGCACAGTGACATCGTGAGCTGGTGGGTCGCCGTTCACGGCCGCGAACCGGATGAAACTCCATGGATGCGCAATTATCGCGATATGGTGAGCAACGGATTGAGCGGGTCAGATTTGGTGGTTGCGCCATCGCGCTGGATGCTCGATCAAGTTTCGAAATACTATCTGCAGCCCTCGGCTGAGCTGGTGATTTACAACGGACGAAGCCCTGCATTGTTCGAGCCTCACTTGCCGAAGCAAGACTACATCCTCTCGGTGGGCCGCATCTGGGACCCTGCGAAAAATGTTTCGCTGTTGCTCGAACATGAGCAGGAGTCACGGATTTCAATCGTTGGCTGGGACCGTGAGCCGGGAAGGGAACACCAGCACCGGGACGTTCACGCCCCCAAAAACGTGAGCCTATTGGGAGCGAAATCTCAGGCTGAGTTATGGGATATATATTCCCGCGCCGGAATTTATGTTGCGCCTTCGCGGTATGAGCCTTTCGGACTGGCTCCGCTTGAGGCCGCGTTGTCACGGTGTGCGCTGGTTTTGAACGACAATCCGGTATTTCACGAGCTCTGGAGTAATTCGGGTATTTTCTTTAAAAAAGACGACGCTGAGGATTGCGCCCGAAAAATTAACGAGCTTCGACGAGACCCCGAATTGCGGCAAAGGTGCGCGGATCGCGGCTTCGAAAACGCGTGCGAGAAGTTCAGCGCATTGAGAATGGTCGAGCAATACGAGCACGCCTATCAGGAGCTGTCCTCACGGGTAAGGGTCGCATGACCGGCAAGCTAAGCTTTCGCTTCTTCGCGCATTCGTGGATCTCCGATTGGAACCACGGCAATGCGCATTTTCTCCGTGGCCTGGCCAGTGAGCTGGTGAACCAGGGACACGAAGTGCGCTGCTACGAGGAGCGCGACGGCTGGTCCGTGCGCAACCTTGCGGAAGAGGGAACTGGTGCAGCCGATCGAGCACTGCAGGATTTCCGGCGCGCATTTCCCGCACTCGATGTGCGCCACTACACAAACGACAGCGGCTTTAAAGAATTTCTGCACCGTGAACTTCGTGGCGCCGACGTAGTAGTGATTCACGAATGGAATTCCCCCGATGTAGTCGCGAACATTCTTTCGCTAAAACCGAAATTCGGCTTCCGCGCACTGTTCCACGACACGCATCATCGCGCGTACACCAACCCGGGCGAGGTGATGCGATTTCCTTTGGCCGACTTTGACGGTGTGCTGGCGTTCGGCGAGGCAATCCGCAAGATCTATTCCGAAGCCTTCGGCGTGAAGCGAGTCTGGACATTTCACGAGGCCGCTGACACCGCGCATTTTTTCCCGACTGAAACTGCTAAAGATACCGACGTAGTGTGGATCGGAAATTGGGGCGACGAAGAACGCACGAAGGAGCTGCAAGAATTTCTAATCACGCCGGCGTCAGCCATGCGCGATCACAAATTCGCGGTGCACGGAGTGCGTTACCCGGACGACGCATTAGGCCGGCTTGCGGCTTCGGGCGTTGAGTTTCGCGGATATCTGTCGAATCTTCGCGCTCCGCAGGTATACTCCCGCAGCCGAGTCAGCTTGCACGTTCCCAGAAGGTTCTATGCGAACGGACTAAGCGGTGTGCCGACCATTCGGGTATTCGAAGCTTTGGCCGCAGGTTCGCCACTGGTGTGTTCACCGTGGAGTGATAGTGAAGGCCTGTTCCGGCCGGGCCAAGACTACATTTGCGTGCCTGATAAATCTGCCATGATCAGCGAACTGAAACATTTGCTCCGCGACGAAGCAGCCCGGAAGCAAATCGCGGCGAGTGGACTCGAGACCACACGAGCGCGACACACCTGTGCACATCGCGCACAACAGCTTCAACAAATCTGCCATGAGCTGGAGAACTGACCGGATGAAAATCTATGTCTTCGGATCCAGCCTGACCTCGTGCTACTGGAATGGAGCGGCAACTTACTATCGCGGAATTTATAAGAACCTGAGCAAACTGGGGCACGAGATTACCTTCGCCGAACCAGACATCTATAACCGGCAGCAGAATCGGGACTGCGCTGAAATTGATTACGCGACAGTACGCGTGTATCAGACGCCGCGAGATCTCGACAAGGTCTTGTCCGAGTCATGCGACTCAGATCTGATTGTTAAGCACAGCGGCGTTGGCGCAGATGATGAACTGCTGGAGGCCGAGGTCCTGCTCTGCGGCTCGGCAGCAACTCGAGTTGCATTTTGGGATGTCGATGCTCCGGCTACGCTCGCGCGTGTAGATCAAAACCTGAGTGACCCATTCCGAGAGCTGATTCCGAAATATGATTTCATCTTCACTTATGGCGGCGGCAATCCTGTCATCGAGCAGTATGCGAGCCTGGGCGCGAAAAATTGTATTCCGATCTATAACGGACTCGACCCCGAAACGCACCATCCGGTTGCACCCGATCAGAAATTCAAGTGCGATCTTGCGCTCGTGGGAAACCGCCTGCCGGACAGGGAAGCGCGAGTAGAGCAGTTTTTCCTGGCGGCGGCGGAAAAGGCGCCGGAATTTCAATTTCTACTCGGTGGCGAAGGATGGGGCGGCAGAAGCTTGCCGCGGAATGTCCGCTGGATTGGACACGTACGCACGGAACATCACAATGTCATTAACTGCTCGGCCCGTATGGTCCTGAATATTAACCGCGAGTCGATGGCGCGGACCGGTTTCTCTCCGCCCACGCGGGTGTTCGAGGCAGCGGGTGCGGCTGCGTGCCTCATAACCGATGCCTGGACCGGGGTGGAAGAATTCTTTGACCCTGGTCGCGAAATTCTGGTAGCGACGGATGCGGAGGATGTTGTCCAATATCTCCGCGACATTCCGCCGGCGCATGCTCGGCACATCGGCTCAGCTATGCACAGCCGGGCGCTTCGAGACCATACTTATGAACTTCGAGCAAAGGAAGTCGACATCGTTTTGCAAAGTGAAACGCGATCGCAATCGAAAGACATTCCCGCTCCACTCGTCGACTCTGCTGCATAGGAAACGCACGTGAAGATTGTTATCTGTGGCCTGTCCATCACGTCGTCCTGGGGTAACGGCCACGCGACCACCTATCGTGCGCTGACCCGTGCCTTACGTGCACGCGGTCACGACATAGTGTTTTTCGAACGCGACGTGGAATGGTATGCCTCCAACCGCGATATGCCAGAGCCGCCATTTTGCCGTGTTCACCTATATGAGCATTGGCAGGATGTAGCGAATTTGCTTCGCCGGGAATTGGACGAAGCCGACGTCGCCATGGTCGGCTCATTTTTCCCGGACGGTATCAAAGCTATAGACGTGATGCTGGATTCCGGCAGTAGCGTAAAAGCCTTTTACGATATCGACACTCCAATCACCGTCTCCCAGCTTCGCGCGGGAGATGCCGAGTATCTCCGCCGAGATCAGATTCCGGGCTTCACCGTGTACTTCAGCTTCACCGGCGGTCCTATGCTGCGCGAGCTGCAGACCACGTTCGGCGCCAAGCGCCCGGTTCCGCTCTATTGCTCTTTCGATCCCGATCGTTACCGTTGGCGAGAACCTGACCTGCGCTACCAATGCCACCTCAGTTATATGGGGACCTACGCTCCGGACCGTCAAGGGAAGCTGGAGGAGTTGTTCTGCAGGCCTGCACGGGCCCTGGCGGAAAAGGAATTCCTGCTGGCGGGGCCACAATATCCTGCTGAGACCGCGTGGCCGACGAACGTGCGGCGTATCGTTCATCTCCAGCCCGAGTTTCACCCGTATTTTTATTCCTCTTCGTTGCTCACGCTTAATCTGACCCGAGATGCGATGGTTGAGGCTGGCTATTCGCCCTCGGTTCGTCTTTTCGAGGCCGCCGGATGTGGCAGCGCGATCATTTCCGACGTATGGCCGGGACTCGAAACCTTTTTCATTCCGAATGATGAAATTCTTCTCGCACGCTCTTCTGCCGATGTAATTTCATGTCTGAAGAATGTTGGTGAAAACGAAGCCCGCCAAATCGGACTGCGTGCCCAGGAGCGGGTGCTGGCCGAACATAGCGCCCAAAGGCGAGCCATCCAGTTTGAAGAAATCGTTGGCGCGAAGGCTCCCGTCGGGCAACTTGCCTAAAAGAGAATCGACAAACAAAAAAAGCCAGGCTCCTGAGCCTGGCTTTTTAAACAGAAGGACGAGTCGAGTTACTGGATCGTGTGCTGTTCGTCTGACGTGCTGGGCGTAATCAAGCTCCCCTGATTACCAACTATTGTGGAATACTTCCGCACGGCTGCCAGGAACGGCTCGCTTCCGCGCGGAGCTGTCACCTTACCATTCAGGATTGTGGCAAACGGCACCATTTTCCCGTAGAGAATACGCGTCTCATCGCGGTCTTGGGCGATCTTGGAACCGTTTATGTCGACGCCCGCAAATATACCGCGTGCCCGCGAGTAGCTAAGTATTTCCGACTTCATTTTCCAATCGGTGCCAGCGGCAGCGTCCCGTCCAACCGGGCCTGCGGCTGCGGAGGCGCCGGCGCCGACCTTGAACTTGCTCGAGAGCAGCGCATCCATGCCTTTCTGGTTCATAACTAACATGACCAGATCAACCGCCTGCCCGCCAATTTGCAATCCCCAGCTTCCGCCAGTGATAGAAAACGGAGCCGGAGCGCTCCACCCGTGCGCTGTTCGGCAAGTAGCCACGCCCTTGCCATGACTGCCACCAAACCCAATGGCGATTTTCACCATGGATGGAACCACGGCTACACACTTTGCGTCGCTCATGATCTTGTCTGGGATAGCCTTGTCTTTTACCCCCATGATTTCATCGAGCACTGCGGCAGCATTTTTAATTCTCTTTTCAATATCCGATTGATTTGCGTTCTCTTCATCTGACTGAGCCGCAGCCCAGCCCACGCTCGCCACTAACATCACCATGGTGCTGAGCGCCAGAAGTAAACTCGTGACCGCCCCTCTGTTCCGTTTCATAGATTTATCCTCAGTTTCAATTTCTCTGCCCAAAGGCAAGTTTTTACCCTATCTTCAACCTAAAGCGTAGTCTTGCGACCAGCCTCTTACTATCCAGTGAAGCATGTAATTGGGAACAAAAGGCTACCTAGAGAAAGCACTTGGAAGCTTAAGTAAACCAAGAACTTAGGTTGTGCTCAGGATCCAGCTAATCTCGCCACAATGATGAGTCGCTGGGGCGCGGGTCCGATGGCACGCGGGGGATAACAGGTAATGAGGGTGAGCTCACCGTCTCTGCTGGACCGGAGCACAGAAAGATCCGTCGGCTGAACTATTTTTCTTCGAACCACAACGTAATGGAACTGTCTTCCGCTCCGGAGAATGTACACATCATCGCCATTCTTAAGTCTATGGATATGCCGGAAGAAAGTATCGCGATGTCCTGCAATCACCGCGTTCCCAACCGTCCCCGGGAGCGCCGAGCCGGTCATGTGCCCGGGCCCCAAGAGCAGCGAATGACTCGATGTCCCCTCCATCACTACTGCTCGCAAACCGATGCGCGGAATGGAGAGCTTGGTTAGAACCTCGCGGGCTGCCTGCCGCGTCTTCCATTCGTGCAGCAGTTTCTTTTGTTCTGCAAACATCCAGGTGTAGCTTCCCGCCACGTAGGCGCATAGAACGCCTCCCACTACGAACAAGGCTATTGAAATGATGCGGCGTCGATCAGATCTGCGGGCCCGCAACTTAGGATGTTTGAAGTTGTCCCAGTCCCGCCACCGCGCTGGTTGCAGCACCAGCGGGCGGTTTCGGATGTAGCGACGCGGCCGAATAAAAATGCTGGCCCTCGGGACCTGCATAAATTAGTGTCGTGCAAAAAAACCGGCCACGAGAGATCCCAATCCAATCAATCCCAGCAAGGGGAGAATGGTGGAAGTCTGGGGCAACTGCCCGTTCGTAGCGATTGTCGAGTCGTCGGTCTGCGTCGGATTTTGGCCGTTAGCACTGTGATCGTGAGTTGTCGCCGACTTTGCTGAATCGTGAGTAGTAGACCCCGCAGCCGAAGTCCCGGTGTCCTGTCCGGACGCATTCGCCTGGGGCGCAGCAACGGTTACGGTGTGCTGTGGGTTGTTGTTGGTATTGTTCTGTGGCGCTGAATTTGTTCCTTCGCCGGATACGTCTTGTGCCACTACCCCAAGCGAGGCAGCAACCATTGCGGCTGCGAGAAACACGACTGCTCTGGTCATGCAAGCCTCCGAAGTGCCTTTCTTCGACTCTAGGCGGCAGCTCAGGATGGTGCTATCAGGTGATCGCAGTAACTTATTAGGAGGTTTCGGGTAAGCAGACTAGGAGTTCTGCTTTGTGCCCTCAAAGCGTGGCGACTACATCCACTTCCCCTTGCTTTTCAAGGACTTGGACGCGGACGTTATCGGCTTGACGCTCGAAGAAAAGATCCACTGAGGCAGGACCCACGCGTAGTCCGCGGATCGAAAGCTGCGGAATGCCTTCCGGCAGGGAAGGGCGCTCAAAGACGACGCGGCTACTCGCACCGTCGATCCTCAATCCAAGGCACGCTTGGATCAACATAAACGGTGCCGCTGCCGCCCACGCTTGTGGCGAGCATGCAACTGGGTAGAGGGTCGGACCCTCTCCTCTTCGTCTAGGGAGCCCACAAAACAGTTCCGGGAGCCGGTGTAATTCTATATGACTGCCGACGTCGAGCAGGGAGAGCAAAATTCTTCCGGCAAGATTTCTGAAGCCGTATCGCCCGAAGCCGCTCGCGATGAGTGCATTATCGTGCGGCCACACGGAGCCGTTGTGGTAAGAGAGGGGATTATACCGGGCCTCGCCTGACGCGAGAGTCCGTATGCCCCAGCCGCTGAAGAAATCGGCTTCAAGCAGGCTGTGCGCAGTTTTCCTGGCGCGTTCTGGACTGGCAATTCCGGTGAAGAGACTATGTCCCGCGTTCGACGTGCGCACTCGGCAAACTCGTTTCTTGCCGCGGAGTCCGCCATCCAGCGCCAACGCGTACAGGCCCAAATCGTCGCACCAAAATGCCTCTTCGAATTTCTCGCGCAGATCTGAGGCTTGAGCTTCAAGCTCTGTACAAGTTCTGTCGTCTCCGAGGGCGCTGCTTAAGCGGGAAGCGGCGATCTTAGCTGCGTAAACATATCCCTGGACCTCACACAATGCAATGGGCGGCTCAGCCAACTTGCCATCGGCGTGGAACACCGAATCGTTGGAGTCCTTCCACCCCTGCTGGATCAAACCCTTATTCCCACGCGGCGCGTATTCGACAAAGCCGTCGCCGTCTACGTCGCCATAATCATCCATCCAGTCGATAGCGGCCTGAATATTTGGCCAAAGCTCCTGGATCAACGCTTTGTCACCCGTCCGCTGAAAGTATTCACCGGCCAGCATTACGAACAGCGGAGTGGCATCGACACTGCCGTAGTACCGGGCAAAAGGGATCTCTCCCAGGCTCGCCATCTCGCCGTGTCGAAGCTCGTGAAGAATTTTCCCCGGCTCGGCTTCGCGCCAATTGTCAACTTCCGTCGCCTGGGTTGCGGCCAGAAATTCCAAAACACCTTTGGCGATCGACGGGTCTATCCACAGAGTTTGCAGCGCGGTAATAATGCCGTCTCGTCCGAACACGGTGCTGAACCACGGAACGCCGGCATACGGATAATTCCGTTCACAGTTGCCGATAGTCATCATCTGGACGTCAGCAAGCGACCGGTTCATCCAATCGTTGAACCTGGAGTTGGAGCTATGAATTTCGGGGAACGCTTGGGCAGCGAGATCCATTTCACTGTAGGCGCGATTACGAGCTTGCGGAAAAGGCAGACTCTGGCTTGCGCCGCCGCAATCGCCATCCTGGCACTCCATGCGAAAGTGAAATCTGTGCGCTTCCTTCGGTTTGAGTTCTATGTCAAAGCGCATTTCTGAGCCGGTAGTCCGGTCGGGCGCGGGGCTGCACTGGATTCGCATCTTCCGCAATGTGCCATCGAGACCTTCATAACCGAGGACGATGAAATCTCTACCGGTTTCCTCATCCAGCAGCCGCCCCTTACGGTCACGCGGGGTGCCGCGCACTTCAAAAATGTCGGCAAAATCCGCCGCGAAGAATACAGATAGCGGGACGTGCAGCGGCGCCATGCCGTAGTTCACGAATTCCAGCTCCTCATAAGCCACCCCGCGCCAGAGGAATCGGGAACGAAGCAGATGGACAGTACCGCGATTAATTACCACCGACTCGCCGCGCGAAACGTCGAGATTTGCAAGATCGGCGGTGAAAAGAAAATTGTTCGTCTCGATCGTGGAACTCAGCAGTAGCGGACGCTCGTTCCAGAGACGCAATGACATCTCTGACAAATATCGCGTGCCCTCATAATAGATACCCTGCTCGCCCAAGCCCTGCCGGCTGATGTCTCCGAGACGGTCAAACACGGCGAACATGGCGCCATATTTCAGAACACGCGAGCGGTCATCTGTGGGAGCTGACTTTGTGGCTATGTAGTACTGCTGCTGGGTGAGGGTAGCTTCATCCAATTCAGAACTCCACTGGAAGCAGTGAGCGGAGCTTTCTTCCGGCTCACCATTCGTTCGTAGATTTTCAAATAGTCTAACGCCATTCGATCGGCGGTAAAGTGTTGCTCAAAATGTTTCCTGACTTTCTTGCGATCGATCTGGCCGATGTTTTTAGCCGCCTCTGCCGCCGCGACCTGGTCAGAAACCAGATAGCCAGAAACTCCATCTTCCACGACTTCGGGGACCGCTCCAAACGGATAAGCGATCGTTGGCGTTCCGCAGGCCATGGCTTCGATCATGACAATCCCGAATGGTTCGGGCCACGCGATAGGAAAGAGGAGTGCGCACGCGTCCCCCAGGAAGTTGTTCTTTTCCGGATATCCGATTTCCCCGACGAACTCAACCTCGGAGCTGTCGAGCAGAGGCTGTATGACTGTTTCAAAATACTCTTGATCAGCTTTGTCCACCTTCGCCGCGATCTTGAGCGGCATTCCGGCAGCCCTGGCGATCTCAATTGCGCGGTCCAGACCTTTTTCCGGAGAAGTCCTTCCCAAAAAAGCCAGATACGTTCCGGGCTTGCGTTGAAACTTGTAACTGTCGGTTGGCAAGCCATGATGCACCGTACCCTGCCAGTTCAAGTGCGGCAGGGGCTCGCGCTGTGAATCAGAGATGGAGATCACCGGCATCTCGCTATAGACCTCATATAGCGGTACAAGATCCGGAATGTCCAACCGGCCGTGCAACGTGGTCACGTGGGTGTAGCGCTCGCGCCGGCTCAACAGAAAATGCAAATAATCTGTGTGGAAATGGATCAAGTCGAATTCATCTTTGTAGCGAAGCACTTGCTCCATCTGGATCAAATGGTGCGCCAAATAATCAATTGATTCGGGCGAGAGTCGTAGTGACTCCTGGCAACCCGGTACGAGCTTGGCGGTGGTCATGGAATCGCCGCTGGCAAAAAGCGTCACGTCGTGCCCCAGGCTTACGAGCTCCTCGCTCAGCCATGAGACAACTCTTTCTGTGCCGCCGTACAACTTCGGCGGGACGCTCTCGTAAAGTGGCGCGACTTGGGCAATTCTCATCTGGTGTCCTTTTGGGTTGTGAGGTAGTCCGGACACACAACCGCGCGGCACGACCATGGCCTCGTTTGGTGTATTGCGGCTCGGATGGCGATTCGCCTTCGCCATCTCGTAGCAACCCTAAGGTTATCAATAGCTTACAGGTTGTAAGGCGTAGCTGGCTATCCGGTATTTCCTGTACGTTTGCGTAGGAGGCAGTGGGCTTTCACCACACTCCCTTGTCACTGCCCGTAAGGCGAAAAGCGACAAGAGCGGACACGGCAAGCGGCGGAAGCAGCGGCAGCCGTGAGATTGCACGCAGGTCACCGTGTTTGCCCGCACTCAGCAATTGGGAACCATAGAGTCCAGCCGCCGGCTTCATTGGGACGCGTAGGAAGTTTCCACGAAATTGCACCTGCATGTCGGCTGCGCAGGCTTCATCGATCACTTCGCGGGGCAGGGAAACGCTGCCTCCGAAGCTGTTCACGTAATTCGAAACGATCACTAGGAAGCTGGCGACACCCGGCCAAATACCGCCCAACTCGGCGCCGCGGCGCAGCTCCTTGAAATCAAGGTCGCCCGTGCCGAGGAGCCTTGCTACATCCGCCATATCACACAGGCGGAAATAGAAGTGCCGATACATGCGCTGCAGGGTCGAAATCATGATTCGCTCTTCAGGCGCCGGAACCGGGAAGTTGCTTCCATTCACCTCTTTGCTCACGCTGCGCTCGATCACGCGCTCCGCGAGCAGTTTCTGTTCGCCAGTCTGACCCAAATAACGCACGTGAATTTCTACTAGCTCGTTCAATCCTGGTACCTGGAAATTCCATTTATTTGCCAGCTTGTCTCCCCAGCTGCGAGCTTCCAATTCAGCTTTCAGCTTCTGCTGCATGATTTGAATGACGCGCTCAGGCGCACCGCTGGTGTAGAGATCGAGGTCGGAGCCGAGATCGGGCCAATGATCGAGAGACTTGATCACGCTGACCGCGCAGCCGGAACCCTGCAGGGCATGTACAATCACGCGCAGCCACTCGACTGCATTTGAAATCCGCAAGTTTTCAGCCGCAAGCGCTGTCTCGCACCAATTCTGTATCCGGTTCTGTTGTCCCTCCGCCGCCTTCCTCAGTACGTTCAGTGCACGCACGGTGACGTGGTGCGTATCCGCCAGTTTTAGAAATTCGCCAAAGGTCTCCTCGTTCATCTCGAATATTTCTTCGAGATCAAGACGCAGGCTTTCGAGATTTCCCTTGGGGATCGAGAAATCGGCGCCGTAACCCTGAAACATCAACTTCGAGAGGAGTTCCATGTGGCGGGCATTAGTGGCGGACGAACTTTTCATAGACGGGCTCCTGTAATCGTGACCGGAGTAATTCGATGTGAGCTGCGCGTTGCAGGTTGGTCGTTGCAGTTGGTCAAGGTTGGACTGGCTGCTTCTCCGCCAGTTGGTTCTTGCAGTCGGACACTCCGGTTTCAATCTGCGTGCCTTCTTCGTAGTCGTTCCAAGTAGCAATCAGAAGGAAGGGCATGGGATGTTCGGGATCGTCGTAATGGTGAAATATCTTCAGGGTGTTCTCGAAAGTCTCCCCGCAACGCCGGTCCATGTGCCGGTTCAGACTCCAGGAAGCTTTGGTGTCATTGAATCCTGGCCAAACCGTCCCAACGACAACTTTTCCCCGGCGGTCTTCCATTTTTTTGTAGAAGGTCTCGAGATAATCCTTGCCCCAGTCACTACCGTCAGCCTGCCAGCCGTGACTCGGATGCACCCAGGCATAGTAGCCGTCGAAATCTTTCAAGTATTGCGCGGGCGGTTCATCTTTGTAGATCAAGATCGGGGGATGCTCCCATTGATCGACTGCGGCGCGGACGCGATCCCAATCGGTGCGTCCCCGTTTAGGGAAAACAAAGATAATCGGCCGGCCTTGATAGGTGACATACGCCTCGTGCCCGGGAGCGTTCGGGCCTATGTAGGACTTATAAGCCTTATCGAAAGCTTCCAGGGCTTGGTCTGTGGCCTGCCCGTTGTCTTCCTCGGTCTCGTCATACATTAAGCAGATGTGAAAGTTAGTCTCCGCGGTAATCTGCTGCAGCAGGGCGTAGCTGCGATCTTCGAATGGCCGGCGATCTCCATACCAATCGACGGCAAAAGCGTAGATGCCCATCTCCTTGGCTTTTTGAATTTGCTTCCGCAGGACTGCGGGGTCCATCGTCGAATACCCGATTTTGATGTGACCGGGAGAACCGAACCAGGGCTGGTAGTCCGCCAGGATGCGCGAAGACTCCTGTAAATTCGGCAATTTCGAGGATTGTTTTACCGGGTTGTGAGAGCAGCCACTGGTGATCAGAAAGATCCCAGCCACCAGGGCAACAATGACAGAAAAGCCTCTCATTTGTGAACTCAAATCTTTCATATTGGATGCGGGGTAAGAACTCTGAGTGGCTGCCTTAGGGACCAGCTACGGTTTCTCCCCGTTGGTCCCCTGAATTTGCCGTACCAGCCAGCGGTCGGCTCCGGGAGTCATCAGCACCATGAACTCTGCGTTGACCGGTTCGTCGTAGATGACTTTGCCGCCGTCGAGAATTTGAACATCCAGTTGCGCATGGTCGCGAAGTTCCATGGCGTCGCCGGAGGGAGAGTAGAACATGGCATCGAGCTTGTGACCACGGTCGGTGTAACGCGCGTGCAACCCGGACTTGACCTGCGAATTTATCCGCCCTGTGAAGTCCTGTTTCGCAAATCCCGTCAAATATCCGTCGAGCAAGCCTGATTTATTTTCGGCAACCGCCTGCTCCATGGTTTGCCAGGCCAAAGCGTAATCGCGCTGGACGCTCTTGCTGGTGAGGTCCTCAATTGGGCGCGGGCCGATATTATCCGCGTTGAGCTGAACCCGGGGAAGTTCATCGTCAGCGGTGGCGCGCAACCGATACGCAACCACTCCCAGCAGAAGAATCGCGACAATGATCAATAGTGAGCCGTACCGGAGCGCAGTTGTCTTCATTGCCCGCCTGCGACCTCCAACTCGTTTCCTGTGACCACGCCTGACGCCACGGTGATCTTCGCGCGTCCGTCGATCGGCATTTCAACTTTGGCAACACCACGCTTGATCGGAACATCGACGGTAGTTTTCCCGGCAGCATCGCTCTCCGTGAAGCTAACAACGGTGCCATCGGGCACGGAATTGCCGGCGCAGTCGTGCACTGGATCGGTCTCGATCAAAAAGCCACGCTTGCCGCGGCTAGCCTTAATGCGCAAGTTGCAGGCATCAGCAGCGACTTGCTGCACTACGCGAATTTCATCCGCGTGACCGATGGCAGCGCCGAGCCGGGTTGGTCCTTCTTTCCTCGCCGATGTCAGCCGCACCCATGCCACGCCGTTCTCGGAAGTGCGGGCGGCGGAAATCGGTTTTTCGTTCTTTGCCATGATGCTGAATGTTACCGGGGCGGGCTTCAGCACCAGGTTCCGAAAACTATCATGGACGATCGCAACCGCGCTGATCCCCTGAGGCGATCCCACAGGAATGCGCGAAGGGTGAACCAGAAAGCTCAACCGGTTCGCCTCTGCCGGGTTCACGAAGAAATTTGCCGCCGTGCACCCGTCCGATGCGCACAAGATGGCAACATAGCGGCCGGCGTGTTCCAGTTGATCAGAATCAACTGGAATATTGCTTCCGGCCTGAACTTTAGTCTTGTTGGCGGTGGTGGGTCCGATCAAATAAAAACTGGCCTCACCCGAGCCGCTGGTACTGATGGTGATCGCACTCCCGGCGGTGACTTGCGCCGGGACGTGAATCTCCGATGCCGTAACACTCAAGACGGCAAAAAACATGAAGACAACCGTGAGCAGCAATCGCATGTTAGGACGACACTCTGTCGTAGTGATTTACCACCACGTGATAGCTCTGGACGCCCTTGGCAACATCGGGCGGTAAATCAACCGCGAAGGGAACAGGAACTTGCGGTAGCAAAGGTTGCGCCACGTAACCGTCGGAGACCCAAACCACCTTGCCATTGCTGTCGTAGTACGCGGCAATCACGTGAGGAATATCGACCACCTGTCCGCCCTCATTGGTAAGTTGGCCCGTCAGCACCTTCTTGCCCAGCGGATCGGTCTCAAGCTTCTGCTGATTGACTTCGATCACCGGGTCGGCGCTGGCCGCGACCAGCAGCGCTTTCGCATCCATGCGCACATTTTTGATTTTCTCCATTCGCATGTTGGGGAAATCAATGCGGTAGGGTGAAACCTGCTTCGGTAGCAGAGTGTGGGCAATCTTGTCGAAGCTGCTCTCCTGCGCGATTTCGTTACCTTGTGCATCGACCAGCGTCGCGCCGATGTTTACGAATGCCGGAACGGAATCTTCGTTGACTACCTCACCGACCAGCACCACGCTATCCGGGCGCTGGATAGCATTCATGGAAAGAATGCGGACCTGCGGAGTATCCACGTTTTGCACGCCCCATTCATCGCCGGCGCCACGGCCGATTACGTCCCAGCGCAGGTAGTTTACTGGAATCACCTGCGGAGGCAGTTTGGTAGCGTTGTTCACCGGCCAGAAGACTTTCCAGGTGTCCCCAGTTTTTTGCACTTTTAAATCACGAACATCGTCGAGTGGGCCGACCGCCGTCGAGTAATGCAAGTGCACGCGTACCGTGGAGTCCTGATCGCTGGAATGTAGCGGCGCCACATCAAAGTTCTCGAGTGAAGCGTAAGTCAGCAGGCTTCCGTAGCTGCCCTGAAACTCGCGGGCGAACGCAATTTTGTCTACATCGCTACGGTTGGCGAGCCGCGCATAGGCAGCTTCAAAATTGTGCCCTTGAATCTGCGAGAGCATGAGCCGGACTGCCTGATCGGGAGAATTAGCGGCACGCATCTCACGCCGTTCGACGCCACCAGATTGAAACCAGGCCAACACGATCAAGAGCAGTGTGATCCCGGCGAGAACAATTGGAAGCAGGCGTTTCATTTACTTGGCCTCCTGTACTAGCGCGCCCTCTTCGTCATGAGCTCGAAAGGGAAGCACAAAATCGCTTTCCCTGCGAACCCGGGCGCGGTCCGGAATCATGAACGCGAATAAGATGGCGAGAATGCTGCTCGCCAGCGGCAGCGTCCCCCACAGCAACCCTTCCACTGCAGTGGGCATGGCGTCTGAAGGAATGGGTCGAGCGGGAGGAATGTCCTCTCTCGCCCACACTGTGATTGAGCCAGGATCGTAGTTTTCAACTTTCTGCCAACCCGCGAAACTCACCAGCGGCTCGTAGTAGGGGTCGCGAATAAAGATGTACTTCAATCCATAGTGAGTGGCGTGACGCAGCATCATTCGCAGAGCTTCCATGCCCGCGGTCCCGAAATATTTCGCGCTAGTCAACTGGGCTGTGCCGTAATGGGTGAACTCGGGGAGCAGGCGAGCCGAGTTGTACTCGCCGTCGACGCTGTTGGCGGAGGTGTAAGTAGAAACTTTTGGCAAGGCGTTCCCAAAGCCAAGCGTGAGGTAACGGTAGCGATCATGTCCATCGCGGTTGAGGAAAGCATCTACCGCATCGACGTTCAGGTCAGCGTTTGCGGAAAATGGAGTGAGCGAAATCCACGCCATCGGCAGGACGAATGTGATTATTGCCGCCAGCGCGAACCCAATCGCGGCCCGGCGCGGACTCCGGTCGAGAAGTCGCTCTGCGATCAAGCCAACGATCGGCAGCGCCATGAACGCTGCTGAAAGGGTGAAGCGCTCAAACGTGAGAATGTCGAAGGCACGGCCTAGCAGCAATTTTGGAATTGGCGTGGTGCCGCCGAGTCCAAAAATGAACGTGACCCAGAACCCTAACAGCAGCGGGCGGAGCCGCCGGTTTGCCGAGCCGAATATTGCAATAAACGGCAGCGCGATCACCAGCATTCCATAGGGAACGAAGAAATAGTTGGTCAGAAAAGTGAAATTCAGCAGCAGGTTCGACCGGCTAGCGTGAGGAATCGGCATCTGCTGAATCGGGTGCTTGATGATCGAAATCCAGTAGGGAAGCAGGACAATTCCCAATCCAACCGCGGCGACAGCCCCAAACACAATGCCACGAACGAGTACGGCGATCGTGCTTCGTTGTTCACGATCAAGGATCGCCAGCCACAACACGGGAACAGCGAACAGCGGCGCACCGAAAATCAAAGTCACGTGGTGGACCGCGCCGGCGGCGATCGTTAAAACAACACCCTTCAGCAGAGCGCGGGCGTCTCCACCTCGCGACCAGTCATAGAAGTAGGGAATCGCCAAAAGGTATAGCGGCGCAGAAAGTGTTGTCGGAAGCTGGCCGGCAGAATAAACCAGGAAAGCCAAAGCTCCCAAAAACACACTAAACAGCGCGGCATAACTGCTGGCGCGCTCGCTCACCCAGAGCCGGGCATATCTGTAAACCCCGATTGGAACCAGTAAGATGGCCACCAACTGGACGACCAGGTACGCCATATGTAGCCCGAAAACATAGGAGAGCAGGGCGATCCACTGGTGCGCCAGCGGCGGGTAAGTTGCCTGTGAAAATCCTGCGAACCACTTCGGGTTCCACGGATTAAACCAACTGTGCGCGTAATGAGACGCGAAAAACACATGGAAATTGGCATCGTAGGAATTCGTGAGCGGCAACTGCATGGCCAACAGGGGTCCATGAATGGCCAGGGCCATCAGCAGAATGAATCGTAACGGAATCGGCCGCGAGAAATAGCTCGTTTCCACTGTAGTGTGTTCCTCCGCGCGCAATTGTGAGCACCAGCTTTGATTCGCCTAGGCCGTCTAAGGTTTGCTATTGTGCAAACATGAGGTTCTCTGCATTTGGGCAACCACATGTAGGCTGTGGATTTAGCTCTGGGCAGGTGCTGCTCTGAATCCAACCGCTACTACTCTCATCGCATCTGAGCGTTCGAGCGCGGCAAATATTCGGGAACAAAGTTGAACCATAGGCAGCCGCGTGCTCAACACTGCACCATGTACGAAAAAAGACTTTCCACAGTAGTCGGGCTTTTGCTTTTGGCCGCTTTCGCTCGGTCGGGGGTTGGGCAAACCTTCGAGGTGAACCAGCCGCCCAGTTCCCGTTCGGCGAAGCCGAAGCAGAAGAAGGGAGCCGGTGCGGCCGCGGCCACGCCGCAGAATGGCATCGGCTGGGGATCCGGCATAGAGACGGCGCGAGAAGCGCGTGCTGTCGACCAGGCCTTGCAGAAGGGCGACTACCGCTCAGCTATAGCCTCGGCCACTCGTGCGGCTCGTTCTGCCCCGAAAAATGCAGACCTGTGGTTTCTGCTTGGCTACGCGGCACGCTTGGGTGGTGACTACAAGCTCTCCCTTGACGGCTACCAGCGTGGGCTCGAGTTGAAGCCCTCTTCGATTGCTGGTCTTTCCGGCGAGGCCCAGACCTACGCCAAGATGGGCCGCACCGCTGAAGCTCAGGATCTACTCAAGAAAGTCTTGGCAGCCAATCCGAAAAGTGCAACCGACCTGCAACTTTCCGGGGAACTCGCGCTCAACACCGACCCCAACACTGCGCTTGATCTGTTGAAACGCGCCGAGGCCATTAAGCCCGACGCGCGCACGGAATTATTAATTGCCCGCGGCTATCAAAAACTCAACCAACCGGACTCCGCGAAGCCGTATTTGGACAGGGCCCTCAACCGTGCTCCGAATGATCCCAACGTGTTGCGGGCAGTGGCCGCCTATTATCGCGATGCCGGCAAGTTTAATGAGTCAATCGCGACACTGCAAAAGGCTGTGCAAAAAAATCCCGACGCGCTTGGGGAACTGGGATACACCTACACTTTGGCGGGCAAGAAAAAGGAAGCCGCAGCCGCCTATAGCCGCGCAGCCAACCGACTTCCTAAGGATCCGGCACTTCAGCTCAGCGCTGCGCAGTCATTGGTGAGCATTGGGAGTTTCGAAGAAGCTTCCAATTTCCTGAAGCGAGCTGAATCGACCGACCCCAACAGTTACCGTCTGCACGCGATTCGCGGGCAGATGTACAGCCTTGAGGACCACAATGATCAGGCTGTCAGCGAATACCAGCTCGCTATTCAGAATCTGCCTCAGGTTCCGCAGGAAGGTCCGCTCTATCCAGTTTCGCTGCACTTGAGTCTTTCGGAGATCTACCGTCGTGTCGAGCAGAGCGCAGCCGCGGACAAAGAATTGGCGAGCGCTCGTGACGTGCTCAATAGCATTCCGGGCACTGATCAGGCTACCCGTCCTGATTATCTCCGCTTGCGGGCTCTCATCGAGGCCGGATTCAATGACATGGCATCGGCGGAACGCGATCTGAAGCAGGCGATGGCGCTAGCTCCGGGCAACGTGAACATAGCTTTGAATTACGCGAATCTGTTGTGGAAGATGGGACGCGAAGCAGACGCCCTGGCCCTCTACAAAAGCTCGTTGCAGATGGATCCAAATAATCACGCGGCCCTGACCGCACTCGGGTATCTCTCGCGGGACATGAAAGACCCAGTCTCTGCGGAGAAATATTTTCTGAAGTTGGCCGAATTGTACCCGCAGGATTACGTTCCTTATCTCGCCTTAGGCGACCTTTACACTTCGACCAAGCAGTATGACCGGGCGCAGGCGAATTACGAAAAAGCACATCAGCTTGCTCCCAACAATGCGCTGGTCATTGCGGCCGCCATCAATTCGGCGTTAGAGGCCCCTGGTCACTCCTTACCCCTTGCCAAGACTTGGATGGACCGCGCGGCGGCAAATGCAGCGATCAACGACAATCCGCAGGTCATGCGCGAACGCCAGCGTTATCTCACCTTCACCGGCAATTATCAGGATGCGGCGGACTTGGGGTACAAGGTAATCGAAAAACTGCCGAACGATCCCGAGGCGCCGGACTATCTCGCCTATGACCTGCTATTCCTGAACCGTTACGACGAAGCGTACAAAATCGTGCAGCGGTTTGAACCTTCCAGGCCCAACGACAGAGACCTGCCGCTGGTCGCAGGATACGTGGAGGCGCACACCGGGCACCCGCGCGAAGCGGAGGCTGATTTCACGCGATCGCTCGCCATCGATCCGAACGATGCCACCGCCTACATGAATCGCGGCTACGTTCGCAATGATCTTCGCGAAAGCAGCAAAGCGCTCCAGGACTTCGAGACGGCTTTGAAGTTGCGTCCGAACTATGGTGAAGCCCACCTCGGACTGGCATTCGCGAATCTGCAGTTACATCGTTCGAAGCCGGCACTGCGTGAAGCCGATCTAGCAGCGGCAACAATGCCGGACGTGGCTGCAATTCACCTGGCGCGCGCCGAAGCCTATCGCCAGCAGATGATCTTCCGCAAAGCCGAAGTCGAATACCGCGCCGCGCTGAAGCTGGCGCCCAATGATGTTCAAGTCCACCTCGCACTTGCCGAAGCCCTATACCGCCTGCATCGTTACACCGATTCTCTCGATGTGCTCAAGAGCGGAATCGGAGTAGCCACCCCGGGAGTCGGCGTCGGGGTGAACGACGGAATCTTGTACGCGGAAATGGCGCGCAACTACGCGCAGCTGCGCCAAAGGGACGCCGCTTACAAAGCAATTGCTGACGCGGAGAAGAAGGGCGACGATACCAAAGTTCTTATGGCTACTGGTGAGGCGTTGCTCATCATGGGCGACAACCACGGGGCCATGCAGCGCTACTCTCGCGCTCTCGATGCTCCTGGCTCGGACCGGGTAGAGGTGCGGCTCGCACTCGCGAGACTGTTTGCGCAGTCAGGTCGTCGCACCAATGCGGAAGATCAGGTGGCTTTCGCGATGGCAGAGGCACGAGTTGGCGAAAGCAACGCAGTCACGCCGGAGAACCTGATCGAAGCCGGACAGGTACTGGTCTCGATAAATCAATTTGAGCTGAGCAAGAAATATTTTGAAAGGGCTCAGGCGGAAGGCGCGGACCAGGAGTCCGTATATCTGGGCCTCGCCAACGCCGATCTCGCGCTGGGGCAGACCCAAAGCGCAATGACGTTGCTGAAGGCGGTCGGGAGCAATCCTGACACTGCGCAGGACTACGAATACATCGTGACGATGGCGGGCGCTTACCAGCAGGCACACGACGACACACGTGCCCTGAGCATGTTTGCACGCGCGAACGACATCATGTCCGGCAACGACTACACGCGCGACACGGAGCTTCGCCTGGCTGAAGAACAGGGCCGTCAGGTCACAGAAGAGGTCAGCGCGGAACCCGAATTCGTCCTCCATCCAATTTTCGAGGACATTAACATCTATCAAACGGACGCACGAATCCGCGGTCTGGCGACAAATTCGTCGGTGCTTCCGCCGCCGCGGTCCACAGTCGAGACTTTAGGTATTGCGCATTACCATCTGAACTTCAAAGGCTGGCCAAGGATTACAGGCCTGTTCGAGGAACGAAACGCGAAAGGCCGGGCCTCATTTCCGAACGAGTTGTTGATTCAGTACCGCAATACTTATGACACCAGCTTCAATACTGGAATCAATCCCGTCTTTCATCTCTTTGGGACGAGCATCAGCCTCAACCCGGGCGTGCAGTTCACAATTCGCCGCGACTCGGCTTCTCCGCTGGAAATGAATCAGAATTTGTTCCGGCAGTTTCTGTACGTCTATACCAGTGCGTTCGGCAACTGGGTGGCAGTAAACGGGAGCATCATTCACGAAGCTGGCCCATTCACGGAAATGAACTTGCACTCCCGCGAGTTTGCGGGAACCATAGAATTCCAGGTCGGCCGCCCATGGGGGAAGACTTCGCTGCTCACGGGGTATCAAGGCCGCGACATTCTGTTCCGACCGCTGATTCGCGAGTACTACACCACCGACAGCTATATCGGAATTCAGCGCAAGTTTGGCTCTGCCTGGACGGCCGCCGTGCTCGCCGAATTTCTTCGCTCGTGGCGCGTGCAGGACGCTTCGTTTGCCATCGCGCAGGCATTACGGCCGGGCTTCCGCCTTGATTACAGGCCATTGGCCTCGCATTGGGCAGTGCATGCGGCCGGCACGTGGTCTAAAGGCCAGGGTTTCAGTACTTACAACAACATAGGCAACGAAGTAATGGTCTCGTTTACCAAAGGGCTACAGCGCCCGCTGAACGACGGCCTCGGGGAAGTAGCAGTGACTTACCCGTTGCGCATCTCGTTCGGACTGCAGCAGCAGACGTTCTATAACTTCAACGGAAGTAACCGGAACACCTTTCTACCCATCATACGTCTCAACATCTTCTGATGAACTCTGCCTGGGCGTCACTCAGTTTCGGGGTTTTCCACCATGGCCGATGAAGGAATAGAAGCTGTAGCGGCGTTAGTTCCTCCGCCGGACCCGCACGGTCATCAACGTCGCCACAAGATTCATGACCTCCGGCTTCGCGTTCTGAGCGGCAGCGCCATCATGCTGCTCAGCTCCGTCTTCGTCGGAGTCATGAACCTGCTCTACAACTTCGCCGTCGCTCACAAGCTAGGCGCGGACAAGTTCGGGCATGCCAGTGCGGTTTACACCGTACTGATGCTGCTCTCGTCGGTGACGCTCTCCTTCCAGTTACTGTGTTCGAAGTTCGTCGCTCGTAGCGACTCCCAGTCAGAACGAATCGCGATTTATAAGCTCCTGCATCGCAGGGCCTGGATGGGAGGCCTTGGCGTGGGAGTGCTACTACTGAGCGGAAGCTCGGCAATCGCTCACTACCTGAATCTGCCGTCGCCACTTCTGGTTCGCGTGCTTGCAATCGGCACCGTTTTCTATGTCCCGCTCGGTACCCGGCGGGGGTTCATGCAGGGCACGTACGATTTCGTTCCCTTGGCGGTGAATTTTGCTTTGGAAGTAATTATTAAGCTTGTTGGCGCCGCGGTCCTGATGTCTGCCGGATACGGGGTGGAAGGGGTGGTGGGAGCGATTTCGGCCTCGGTCATTGTGGCCTATTTTGCCGGCATTCCGCGAAAACATCATTTCGCCGACGTGCCGCAGCCAACCTTGCGCGCTGGAATGGAGGAAGGGATTCAGGCGCTGATCTTCTTCATTGGCCAGGTCATTATCAACAATTTGGACATTGTGCTGGTCAAGCATTTCTTTGACGCCACGCAGGCCGGAGTTTATGCAGCGATCGCGCTCATCGGAAGAGTCCTCTACATGCTCACCTGGTCGGTGGTGAGCAGTATGTTCCCGTTTTCGGCTGGTGTTCATTCTGAGGAGCGGGATGGCCGCGCCGTCCTTACCACGGCCTTGCTATTGGCGGCCGGGATTTCGACGGTATTCACGCTTGGCGCGTGGCTCACTCCTCCCAAGCTCTGGCATATTTTGCTGGGGTCGGGTTTCCCGGCTGAAGGGCGGAATTTTTATTCATCCTTGCTTGTGCTCTACGCCGTGACTACGGCCCTTTATGCCATGAGCGTGGTGCTCATGACCTACGAGATTTCCCGCAAGATCGGCAATGTGAGCTGGCTGCAGCTCGGATTCAGCGCCGCGATCATTGTCGGTATTTATCTCTTTCATGACACCCTGCACAGCGTGATTACGGTCCAGCTCGCGCTGATGATGATCTTATTGCTCGTGGTCTCATTGCCATTCATCCGTAACTCGAGGTCCTCGGAAACATCGGTGAGCGTTTCCTTGCCGGACCCGGTGTATGACACCGGAGTGCGAAAAATCAGGCCGGTGGATGAGAATGTGGTCATCGCTGAATTTCTAAAAAGCGAGTTCTATCAGGAAGAATTCAGAGACTATCGCGCGCGCTATACCGACCTGGTCAATCAGCCGGATTTCACCAATCAACGGGAAAATACTATAAGGCGGGCGCTCCTGTTTCACCGGCGGGGAAGGTTGTGGCGCGAACTTCCTCCAGATACCCAGTGGTGGGAGGTTGAAGTAACTCCGGCAGATATTTATCGCATGCGGGTCTTTCCGCGCAACCAGTGGCTGCGATACGGCGTCCCCAACTTTCTGCTTCCCGAGACAGTCGAACGGATACGTGCCCGAATTCTCTCTCATTCCACCGATGCCTTCATCGACAAGCTGCGATCCCTCAGTCTGGAGATGAAAGAAAATTCTGAATTCAGCTCGGTAATCCTGATCACTATCGACGAAAGCGCCCCTCTGACGATCATCGAAGGCAATCACCGCATGACCGCGGCCTCGTTAGGAGTTCCTCAGGATGTCCACCGGCGCTTTCGCTACTTGTGCGGGTTCTCGCCCCACATGGCTGAGTGCTGCTGGTATCAGACCGATGTTTCTACGCTCTGGCGGTACGCGAAAAACACCGTGGCTTATTACGTAAAGCATCGCCGCAAGATCACGGCAGAAATTTCCGGGGAAGCATTCGAAGATCCCAGCCCTGCCGAGACGGCAAAATCCTAACGCATTAAGTGTCGAAAGCCGCTCGATCGAGTTGCTGAGATTGAATAAAGGCGCAAAGCCGCCCCAGACGATTGATTTCTATTGCGAGGACTTGGCGGCGACAAAATCTAAGCTTCGCGCTGAGTAGCGCTCACCGTCGAAGACCGCAGACACCGATATTTCTTGACCTTCATGCACCTTCCGAAACACGCTAGGCGCAATCGCCTCCACGGAAACGTCGTATTTCTTGCCGTCGCTCTGGTTATCAATAGCGATCAACTTTTGTGAAAGATCAACGTAGGTTACGCGTCCCGCAAAGGCGAAAGTAGTACCCGGAGTTGCAAGTACGGTGATGGCGCGGAGTTCCTTCTGCGCGCCAAATTCGATGCTCACCAGCGCGCCTTGAACGAGGTCGCTTTCCGAGCCCTGCTGGCTTCCTTTGCGGACCGTAGTCGTGGGCGTTAACTGCATCCTTACCGGCTCATTCGAAAGCTCATCTCGGACCGTCACCACCTTGTGGCCGGGATCAAAATCCATGATCTGACCGCGCCCCACTCCGCTTTCCGCGGAAGTCCGGATCCAGATTGCTTTGGCGAAAACTCTGTCGCCATTCAGCATGCTGTCGAGATAAACTCGCTGCCCCAGCTTCACCTCGCGCTCGGTAATTTCCTTGCCGTCAAGATAGAAATGGGTCCGGGTGTCGAAATGGACTCGCAGCTTCTGCTTGGTGCCAAACGGCTGAAGCACCATGCGGTTCATCACTTCGTCCATGCTGATGACAACTCCACCGATCAAGGTCACCGTTTTGTGCTTGAGAGGCGGCAGATCCAACAAGGGATCGTAGTCCTGGCTATGCCGTACGGAAGCGGGAGCGTCAGGAGTCGGCGCAGAAGGCCTGGCTGTGAACCCCGGTTGGCTTTGGCTCTGTCCATAACTGGGGTTGACCAGGAGGACGGCTGCGAAATACGGCAGAAATGCTGTCAAGTAGGTGCGCATGGCTGTGCTCGGCATGTTGGATGCGTCAGACGCTGCTCGGGGTAGCCAGAGTTGCTGGGTCAAAACCAGTCAACGCGAACTGCTGGATTTGCATCCAAAGCTTTCGTATTCAAGGTTTAAGAGCCAATGCACTTATTACCCAAATGCCGAGTTTTTATGCCTTTTGCTTTGGTTGCGCTGTGCGCGTCCTTGGCGCAGGCCGGGGGTGTTCGAATCAGCATTCCCAAGCGTTCAGATGCTACGCCGGTGCAGAAGCTCAATCGCGAAGGCGTGAAGGAGATACAGCGTCATCATTTGGCGAAAGCTGAGCAGCTCTTCTACAAGGCATATCTCATCGATCCAGACGATCCTTTCACGCTGAACAATCTGGGCTACATTTCCGAATTACAGGGCAAAATCGACCGGGCGCAGCGCTATTACGAATTGGCGGCGAAAGAAAATAATTCAGAAACCGTCATCGCGCTGGCAAGCACTCGCAACCTGGAAGGTCACAAACTGAGCGATGTCACCAATTCCTATGGCAATCTCGAATTGAGGGTCAATCGCGGAAACATTCTGGCCATGACCTTGCTGGAGAAGGGAAGGGCCCAGGAAGCGGAAGACGTCCTGCGCGACACACTGAAACTGGATCCGCGCAATCCTTTCACCCTGAACAATCTCGGCTTCGATATGGAAGCCCAAGGCGATCTCGAATCCGCGCTTCGCTATTACAACGACGCTTCGCTCACGCACTCTACCGAGCCGATCGTGGTCTCGCTTGACCCGCGTTGGCGCGGCAAGCCGATCAGTGATATCGCTTTCAAGAACGAGCAAGCTGTCCGCTCGCGCCTGGCCTCCCAGCAGAGCAATCAGGACCGCGCGGCGCGCCTTAATGTCCAGGGCGTGTCGGCGCTGAATCACAATCAGGACGACAAGGCATATGAGAATTTCAGGCAGGCATACAAGCTTGATCCGCAGAATTCATTTTCGCTGAACAATATGGGTTTCGTCTCCGAAGCCTTTGGCGACGAGGAAACTGCCAACGAATTCTACTCGGCTGCGCAACGCGGAGATCAGGCCGGCGCTCCGGTCAGTGTCGCCAGTCACCATGAGATGGTTGGCGCGCCTGTCGCAGAAGTAGCTGGTTCCAATTCGCAAGCCAGCGAGGCTGAACTGCAAGCGCAAGCCGAAGCCAAGCGCCGCAGCAATGCGCCAATTGTGTTGCGTCGTCGCGACAATACTCCAGTTTCGGTGCCCGAAACTCAGGGCCCACAGACTCAATCCCCGCAGACGCCTAGCTCGCAGGTCCCACGTCCTCCCATGGACAATGCTCCGGTGGAGAACAACGTTCCACGTCCGCCGCAATAATGAACATCAGTCCCGTTTGAAAGCCTGTTGAGAAGGGGTACCTTGGTGTATTCAATTAAGGCTTTCGTCTGATTGCTGATGCCCTTCGGCGTACTTTAAGCTCCTTTCATCAGCTACTCAGGGTTTGGTTGAATGCGGATCAAATAGTCTCCGCCTTCCGACCCTAATCTCGCGGAGGGGCAATAATGAAGAAAAGCACGTGGCTCGCAGTAGTGTGTCTATCGCTGGTTGGATCGTTCGGATTTAGTGTTAAAGCCCAAGCTGAAAGCACCATAAGCTGTCCATCTGGAACCTACGACATGCTGGACTGGATGACGTTGGATTCCGACCTCAGAAGCACTTACCACGTTGCCGGAACGGCAAATCCGCTTTACACGAACATGGGAAGCGGGAAATTCTATTGGACAAAAGGCGGCGGCGGTACCCCGTGGGACATTCAACTCGTTGACAACAACTACATCTATCTCTGGATCACGGAGTTGGACTGGTCGAACCCGCGTACTTTTAAGAAGTTCGCGAAGAACACGAACATGCCCTTGGTTCCGCGCTGCGCTAAGGCTGGGTTCCCTGGTTCAACGATTTATGTTCCGGACACTTCCTATCAAACCCATTCCGATTGCACCCACTATACGACTCAAAATCTACTAAAAGGGATCAACCAGGTGTGGGGCCCGTACAACATCACTTTAGGCGGAGTCCTGCCTAGCAGTTTGCAAGTGCTGGTCGCGAGTTACCGCTACAACTGCAATTCGAGCTATGCCAACTGTCATGACAAGGAAGAGTATTATCTGGCGAAACGTTACGGACTGGTGCAGTGGGTGCACTACAGCTTGGTTTCAGGGGTCTACAAGGTACAGCAGAGGACCATCTTTAATCAGCTGGTAAAGGGAACAACAACGCCGTACTTCCCGTGCACTTAGGCTCTAGCATAGGACTGCTACTCGGTTCCGGTCTTGTGCCGTTGTTTGGCTCCGACCGGAACCGGAGTGGCCATATAGACTACTTCGCCAGATTCTGAGTCGCCGGCTGCAGCGGCAACAGAAGCAGGTTCCCGATTCGCTTCCAAGCGGAGCAGCGTCTTTCGCGCGTTCCGGCGCACTAACAGGTTTCGCATCGGCATCCAACGAGGAATTTTGCGCAACGAGGATAGTGAACGCATTTCGTCCAACTCCTGCCGCAGCTCAAACGTGCGCAGGTACTGTCGGATAATTTCGGGCATGCTCATGCGCAGCGCGGCCGAGACGTTTTGCATGCCCATCTCTATCTGGCGGTCGCGGTTTTGCAGCAGGTCGGTCAGGTGACTAGCCAGTTCTTCGACTTGGCCCGCCGGGAAAAAGTCGATCGCCAGTCCTTCCTCGTCAGCCAACCGTCGAAAGTCAGGAATATCTGACGCAACGATCGGCACACCGTAGGTGCACGCTAAATGCGCAATTCCGCTCGATCCTGCGGACGAAGTGTAGGGCAGCACCGCTACGCTTGAGCTTTGAAAAAGCTGTGGGATGTCTTCTTCCGCAACGTATCCGGTGAAGATCACGTCGGAGCGCGACCCAAGCTTCTCCTTAATTGACTGCAAGTATCCCGGCGTCTTGGGATGATCAGTGCCGGCTATCACCAGACGCGCCTCGGGAATTTGACGCGCGATCTGTTTGAAGGCTTCCAGCATGGGCTCCAGTCGTTTGTAGGTGCCCCATTTGCCGAATGCCAGGATGCGGTGCTCCGGATTACCGCGCAAAGCCAAATCAGGATATTCCGGACGAGCCGAGAAGATGCCGTGGCGGCGGACATACACCGATCCCCGGCCATACTTTTCCAGCAATACGCTGCGATAGGCCGGCAACATAACCGAAACCGAGTTTGCGAAAAGAACAATATGCGTGGCCAACACCCCACCCAACCGGTAAAGCAGGGGGAATCGCACGCCAGCATCGTCCAGATCTACGGTCTCCATCAGCTGGTGCAGAGTAACGTGGGTGTAAAAGCCAGCCAGCCGCGCCAGAGCAGGAATTGCGATACCAAGGAATGCGGGCGGAGGACTACCGCCGAAGCTCGCAAACCCGAGATTGAACCAGACAACGTCAGGCTTTTCGTTCTTTATTGCCCGCAGCAGCCGCCACGGATTGCTGAGACTATTGAACTTCCAGCATCGGTTTACCGAGAATCCATCCAGTTCCGGTTGAACTGGCGAATATTCATCACCCAATATGGTGAGTGTCATCCCCGGAATGCGCTGCAGCTCGCTGGCAATATGAAACCCATACTCATTCAATGCGTCCCGGCTTGGCGGAAACGACGTTACCAGACAGATTTTCATTGCTGTCCCTGACCGAAAAGCGTGTATCGGGAGAGTTTCCCCAATAATGTGAAGTAGTGCAGTGCAACTTTGAAATCTGCTTTGCTCTTGCCGGATTGACGAGTTGCGAACCGGAACGGGACCTCGACCGCGTTTCGAATGCTGCCTTTGACAAGAATCTCGAGCAGGATCTTGAAACCCTGCGGCTGCAGCTGCAGTGCTTCGAGGCACTTGCGACGAACCACAAAATATCCGGAGAGTGGGTCTTTCACTTTGAGCCCTTTGCTGCGCAACGGTGCGGTTGCCAGCAAAGTGCTGCAGCGGGAGACGAACACCCGAAATTTATTCCATTCGCCGAGACTGTCGCCGTGGCCGGCAACATAACGGCTTGCGATGGCAATGTCTCCACTATCTAGCACCGGCGCCAAAAGCTCAGGCAGGAGCTCTGGCGGATGCTGCAGATCGGCATCAATCACCCCGAGAAGGTCGGCGTCAGTTTGCGCCCAGCCGTGAATCACCGCCCCGGCCAGCCCGCGCGCGCCGTTTCGGACGAACACCCGAACTCTCGGGTCACGTGCGGCGCACTCTCGGCCTACCTCGGCTGTGCCGTCGGTGCTGCCGTCGTCCACAATGATGAATTCGCAATCCACTGGCGCGTTCGCGACGGCGGCGCTCAAGCGTTCCAGGAGAACCGGAATATTCCCTGCTTCATTCAGAGTCGGAATTACGAGGCCTAACTTGGGTCGGGGGAGAGTACTCATATTGAATTTCCTGTCCTAACACGAAGTGAATCAGTGAAGCTCAACTCTTGGATGTCTATGAACACAAACACGTTGGTCAAATGTGAATCAGAACTGCTGTAGTTAACTTAGTTAAAGACCTGAAAGCAGCTCAGGCCGCGACGGTTGAATCTACTTGTGGTTGAGGGAATTTACTTACGATCGCGCTCAGGCAAGCGACGATGGCGACGTGGACATTGTCAGGATCACCGGCGGAAATCAGACTCAAGGGAGCAAACTTTCGCAATTCGAGGTACGAACTGCGATATTGACGCATGAAGTCGATCGGGTACTCTGGTTTTCTGGCGCGAGCTTCCTCCGGCACCGCATCGAGCAAATAGGAGACATCAGTGTTCGGCGCGAGGCTCAACACGAAGCGTGCGTAGGCGCGCGCCAGCCAATGGTGCATGGGCAATGCCGCCAATTGGTCGTAGATGTAACGATCAAAAATAATGACGCCGCCATTCCCAGCTGAACGCTCCCTTCGAATGATCTGGCGAAGCCGAAATACGTCTGCCAGATGAAGTAACGATCTTCCAACTAGAAGAGGGAATGAGCGGGTATTTTTGTCGTTACGGTTCGCCGGCTTATCCGGGGAGCCGACCTGGCCATCGCTCTGCAGCACCTTGCGGCTGAACCCCGAGCGTAGGGATGACAAAACCGCGACGTTGTCCCAGAACGTCAAGATACGGACAGACAGGCCCTGCTGGGTGAGATACTCGCGTAGCTTTTCGATTTGGGTGCTTTTGCCTGCGCCGTCGATGCCCGAAAAAGTGATCAGTAGGGGGGTCAAGAAAGTAATTCCTCAATCAGATGGAAGAGTGTTTGAAAGATCTCAGTGTCCGGGAGAGTTAGGTACACGCCCAGGACTTGCGGCCGACAGTGCTACCACGGTCCCCAAAGCCGCACCCGCGCCAGCGATAAAGCCGAAGCGGATTAACCATGAACGAATTTGCCGCTGTTTAGGAGGCGCAATCGCTACTCCAGCCGGCTTCGAAGCCGCGCTCCCGCTTGTCTGGACTGCAGGCGCTACCGCTGTGCCGCTCGGTTGCGGCGGCACATTTTGGGGAGCAGGGGGAACGGGAGCGGCTGCGGCAGGCGGCGTGGTTGATCGGCCCGGATTCTCAGGCAGCTCAATCGGTGGCTGCGTTGAATTCTGCGCAGGCTGCTCAGGAGGCGCCTGCTGCTGTTGCTGCGCAAGAAGCGGCGCCGTGGCGCCGCTCAATAGAAAAACTAGCAGACAGACCGTTGCCCGAAAAACGATCCGATTCATAACACCTCCACCGGGGCCTGCCGTCATGCAGCCACGGTCTGGGGTTGACCAACTTTTTCCGATGCGAGATCTTCGGTCTCGCTCGCCAGTTCCTGCTCGACGGTAAAGCCGGCAGCAGCGTCAAAAACAGGGAACTTATTAAACAGCCGGTCCATCCGCGTGAGTTCAAGAAAGATCGCCGCCTCGGGGGACATTTCCCCAAGCTGTAACGCCCCGTCATTTCGGGCCACTGTTTCCATGCAGTCCAACAAACCTTCCATACCCGCGAGATTCATCTCGCGCACGCGCGAAAAATCCACAACTACGTGCGGCGTGTCGGTCGACATCCTGCTCTTCAATTCTCGCCCGAGTCTGCTTGCCTCTTTCGCCCCGAACGCTTCTGGCAACTTGATCATGATTGCGGACTGCGTATTCATGTCATCTTCCCCTGGGTCCTGCAACTTTGTGCAGAAACTTAAGATCCACTATTCTTTCTGGTCGTTTACTGCTATTCCTGCGTAACAGTTGCTTCTATACAGATGCGAATTGTTAACAAACGGTTTACATTTCATGAACTATTCAGTTCGCTATCTGCAACTTGTTAAGTAACGCCGCCCCCGCTCGCGCAAAAGGCAGCGATTTTGTCGCTCGGATCAAACGAGGATCAGAAATCGCGATCTCCGTCTTGCGATCCAGATGAAACATTTTTTGGTTGCTGACGATCGACCGTCGCACATTCAACCCAAGACCTACATACGTCTCTTGCAAAATCCAGGATTGTTCGACCGTCGTCCCACAATCAATTTCGCAATCCCGTTCGATTGCGCTGCCGCCACTGATGTTGCAGCATGCGGCCATACGCGTACCCGCTCCCACGAACGCCGGACCATCAATCGCGCATGATTCATCAACCTCCGCGCCGGACCCGAACCATATCCCAGGACCCACCTCGGTCCCTACTGGACGCAGATCGCATTTGCCAGATAACGCGTCTTCCGTCAGCCGGCGAAAATCCTGCGGCTTGCGCAACCGATTCACATATCCCCCGTAGAAGAAACGCTCTTGGTCGGAAATGAGTCCACTCAGGGTCTTTCTATATGCGCCGTTCACGTCGCGCAAAAAGTTTGCGTTAACCACAGCCATATCTAAGGAACCATCTGCCGCATACGCCTGGGTCAATGCCGCTCCGCGGTCACCGTGAAACCGTAAGAGTTCTTCAAAGTCCAGATCGCTGTACCCACCAGTGCTCACCAGGAGAAGACTTCCGACTCCCTGCTGCACCCACTCCGCAACCGCCCGCTCCCACGCCGAGATAAAGTCATCCGAAAGCAGCGAGCGCGTCGACAACAGTTGGGTACCCGCCGGGCCCTCGGGAATGACTGTGGTAGCTTCGACCCCGGCTGCTTCCAGCTTTTCAATAGTTCGATCAAGCAGGCTTTTCCCCAGCACGTCGAGTTTTACGTCTGGGGTGTTACTTAGGAATCTCCGGCGTTTTCGCGCGGCATCTTTGCCCGACTCCGAAGAATCGGCCTCTTTGCCGTTCGTTGCTGTCAACGTCAGGATTGCCCCGATTTTCACCTTGATCTCCCGTTCTGGCTCAATGCACACGTGGGTCTACTAGTTACAACCCGCTATCAAGCAGCATTACTCGCGGAAATTTGCGAAACCTCCGCAAATACTGTCCGTGGAAATTCCCGCGTCAACTCCTCGGGGTTCCAGCGCACGGTAGTTTCTCGGCGGGCGCGTGAACGTTGCGCCCGGCTGTTGGCTGCTTCGTTCTCTTGCAGGGTTCGTCCCAGCAATTCCCGAATGCGAAGTTTTGCTTTGTGAAGCTGAGACTTCGAATTTCCCACGGAGCAATCGAGCAGTTCGGCGATTTCCTGATGCTCGTAGCCTTCGACTTCATGCAATAAGAAGATGGTCCGGTAGCCGTCCGGAAGCTCCTTGATAGCGCGAGCGAGTGCGATGCGGTCCACACATCCAGTCAAGCGGTCGTCGCGACTCCCGTATTCGCGGCGGACCACTTTCGCGTCCTGGTTATAAGGTTCGTCAAGCGAAACCTGTTTCAGTGCTTTTTTCCTGAAGTGCATGAGCACGGTATTCACTGCGATGCGATACAGCCAAGTGGACAACGCAGAGTCGCCGCGGAATGTGGCGAGCTTGCGGAACACTTGCAGGAACGCGTCCTGAGTAAGATCCTCAGCTTCGGCAGTATTGTTGGTCATGCGGAGGCACACCGAATATACTTTTGCTTTGTGCGCATGAAATAAAGATGCGAATGCGTCAGCGTCACCAATTTGGGCGCGCTTTACTAGGTCTAGGTCCGACTCGAATCGTGCGATGGTTGCGGTGTCGGTGGTCACTGGGGCTCTCCTTTCAAAACACCTGTCTTTCGTGGGTTCGGAACGATCTGGATTAGCCGTAATCACAGTTATGAAGTTAGAGTTCTTTGTTCAAATGGTCTATCCGGTGAGGTCTGTATCCATCAACAGACGTTCCTGTACCGCTTTGACCCACAAGAAGTTTCGCGTCAGGGATGAAAATGAGCAGAACTGGCGCGGGTGCGGAACATTTTTCACGAGTTCAGAAATTTTTGCCCGTATTCCGCCGTTGTCGTAGGCCATTTACAGGTCTTTCTCAGTTATTCGTCCATTTTTAAGTGCCGAACTGCCGCAATAAGCATTTTGCGGAACATCGGGGATCATCTTCTCTGCTACAGGAAAGTCCTCATGCTGCGCCGGTAGTACATCCCGCTAGTACCATCCACAGGGACGGTTTTGTTGGCCGGGGACAGACATCTTCTCTGCTACAGGAAAGTCCTCAGGGTAAGTACAGAGTTCGCAGGATTGTTGACACCACAGGCGAGGCCTATTCTCAGCCTATGAAAGTTGCCCTCAACTTCCCTACCTTTCGAGCAGGCGCCGGCGCTCGGTAGTGCCGGCACCTGCTTCTCGCCTCAAACCTGGCTCGGGTGGAAGAAGTTAAGGGAAGTAAGCCTGAGCGAAATTCAACTTCCGCTCGTATTCCAAAACCAATTCTTTCCGGGAGGATAATGTGGCCATTGAATCTTTGAACGATCTTTTCGTTGAACAGCTCCGCGACATATACGACGCTGAGAACCAACTCATAAAAGCGCTTCCCAAGATGGCGGAAGGCGCCAATTCAGACGAGCTGCGCCAGGGCTTCGAAGAGCACCTGGAGCAGACCAAAGAACACGCGCAGCGCATTGAAACCATCTTCGAACAGCTCGGCCAGAAGGCTAAAGCCAAGAAGTGCAAAGGCATGGAAGGCCTGATCAAAGAGGGTAGCGAAGCCCTGGACGAAGAAATGAGCGAAGACGTTAAAGACGCCGCCATCATTGCTGCCGCGCAACGTGTGGAGCATTATGAGATTGCAGCGTACGGGACTGTCCGGACCTTTGCTAATCTTTTGGGCGAAACTGAAGCGGCTACCTTATTGGAGCAGACGCTCGAGGAAGAGAAGGAAACCGACGACAAGCTGACGCAATTGGCTGAGGGAATTAACGTCGCTGCCGAAGAGGGAAGTGGAAGCAAGAGCAAGTCATCGAAGACAACGACCACCACTCGCGGAAAGCCCGCTGCTTAGCTTAAGTTGGCAAAAATTAAACGGCAGCCGCATAGGCTGCCGTTTTTCTTTGCCCGAGATCCAATCTACTCAATACCCGCCTGTACCACGTGAACGATATTGTTCCGCACCGCATAGAGAACCAGATCGCTGACCGAATGCAGTTGCAGCTTGCGCATGATGTTGGAGCGATGCGTTTCCGCGGTCTTTACGCTCAACCCAAGTGCCACCGCAACCTCTTTGGTGCTCTTGCCTTCCGCGAGCAATTGCACGATCTCGCGCTCGCGCGGAGTCAGCCGGTTCCGTCCAGCGGTCGGTATCGGCGCTCCAGGAGTGCCTCCCTTTAGGTAGCCCTCCAGGACCATGGTCGCGACCTTGGACGTGAAGTACGTCTTGTCGCGGCGCAGCGCCTCGACAGCCGCCACCAAATCGCGCGCGGCATCGGACTTCAGCAGGAAACCGCGGGCCCCGGCATTCAGCACTTCCCGGACTACCTGGTCGGAATCATGGAGTGTAAGAATCAGCACCCGTGCCTGTGGATTCGATTTCAGAATCTGGCGCGTAGCCTCCAGGCCATTCAGCCCGGGCATTCCAATATCCAGGATTACAACATCGGGCTTCAGCTGTTGAGCCTTATCCACCGCCTCGCGCCCGTCCCCGGCTTCGCCGCAGACTTGCCAGTCGTGCTGGGACTGCAGCAGCGCCATCAATCCTTTTCGAACTACCTCATGATCATCCGCAACTAGAATCCGAAATGTCGCCATCTTGCACCTCTCATTGAACCCGGATAGAAAAGCAGCTACTCTCGAACCGCAAACTAAGACCCTGCATTCTCGTCGCCAAAGTCATAGTATAAGTCCAAATAGGAAAGCGGATAGAAGCTGGTTCGGGCCAGCGTAATTTTTACTTTTAAATTCCACAGTCTTGGGCCCGGCTTAGCCGGCTTATCAATCAACACTGCTCCAATCAGCACTCTTTTGCGCTTGGTATATTCATTCGCGCCGCCGCCAGTTCAGGTCGCTCAGTGCTGCGCTCATCCATTGATACAACTTTCACTCCGCACGCCGGCTCAATTACCAGCGTCATGCTGGACGCGCACCGCCCGCAAAGCCACAGGTGCATCGTCTGGCGCTCTGGCCGTTCGTCAAACGGCGCACACTTTTCGTCGCTGGCGGCAACCGAGATCGAGACCACCTCGAATTGAAACAAGCGTCCTTCAGAAAACGAGTGCAGCGGCCGTTTGCAGCCCTCATTTGCGCAATATGCGAGCATTTAATTCACAATTCTCCCGCTACTCCGAACGAGGAGAAACTTACAGCTAAAACCCTAACTCTCCAATACAGTGTGAACTGTATTTTCGGAAGGTTCCTACCGCAGTTGAGAGTTAGATGCTCGCCTTTCCCAGCCGGCGTCAGAGAGCACTCGATTCCTTGAAAGCAAATTACCTAAACTCCGGGTCATCTCAGCGATATGCCGCCGCGAAACCAAGCTCAACGTACCGCAGCCCCTCTAATTCCTGAAAAACCCACTCTTTCTAAGTTGCGAGACGCCGCTGCTCGGTGCAGGGCATGTGATCTCTGGAAAAAAGCTACACAGACCGTCTTCGGCGAGGGCGCCTCCCGCCCATCTCTCATGCTGATCGGGGAACAACCCGGTGATAAGGAGGACCTCGCTGGCCATCCATTCGTTGGTCCGGCCGGTCACGTTCTAGACGAGGCTTTGGCCGCCGCAGGGATTGACCGCTCAGACGTGTACTTAACGAACGTGGTCAAGCATTTCAACTGGGTACCCGCGCAACGCGGAAAACGCCGCATCCACAAGAAGCCCCGTTATTCGGAAATCAAAGCCTGCCGCCCGTGGCTGGATGCGGAAATCGCAGTGACTCGCCCGCCCGTGATCGTGTGCCTGGGTGCAACTGCAGCCCAATCACTGCTCGGTAGGGAATTCAGCGTCATGCGCGATCGAGGCAAATTCGTGCCATCCGAGCTTGCCCCGTTCGTGATGGCGACTGTTCATCCTTCCTCAATTTTGCGAGCCCCGGATGACGCGTCCCGACAGACGCAGAAGCAAGCATTCATAGTTGATTTGCGAATCGCGGCTGCGCAAATCACCAAACTTCGTCGCGCAGCATAGGAGCAAATTCGCAACGTGTTCTCAACCGGAAACCGGCCATTCCTCCCCAGCCCGCACGCCCAGCTTAGCCTCATTACATTTTCTTCTAATGACCCGTACAGTCGTCATCCGATGCCTTCGTTGGTTACATCGGCATAGAGTCATATTTCGTATGAATTCCCTGACACATAGAGCGAGGCGTCCTCCGGACGAAGACGAAGGACCTAAAACTCCGCGTCCCCCGGGCGCCAAAGAACCCGAACCGGACATTCCAGAGCCGGACGAAGAAACGGGCGACTTGGTAATACCGGTTCAGGTAATACCGTTCCAGATTCGCTCCGGGTTACGACCATCGCTATGAGCCTGACTCGATCACTCACTCGCAAATTCATTTTTGGCGGCGCTGTGCTCGGTGGAGCCGGACTGGGGCTTGGCGCCGGGGCCGTTGCCGGCCTTGGACTTGCCTACTGGGGTGTGCGGCAGATGCGCCGCTACAACCTCGCCGACAAAGTCGTGGCAATTACCGGCGGCTCGCGCGGTTTGGGGCTGGCTCTGGCACGGGCATACCTGCGTCGTGGCGCAAGAGTGGCTCTGCTGGCGCGTGATCCGGAAGCGTTGGAGCGTGCCCGTCAACTTCTCGCCGGCATGGGCACTGTTTTCGTTCGGTCCTGCGACGTACGCGATGAGAAACAGGTCAGGGAAGCCATCACGGACGTTCGCCAGGAACTCGGCGACGTCGATGTGCTGGTCAACAACGCAGGAACGATCACCGTCGGCCCCATGGACACCATGACCGCCGAGGAATATCGCGAGGCGCTCGAGGTTTTTTTCTGGGGACCCCTGCACACCACCCTTGCCGTACTTCCACAAATGCGCAAGCGCGGTAGCGGCAGGATCGTAAACATTTCTTCAATCGGCGGGAAAATCAGCATTCCGCATCTTCTGCCCTACAGCGTCGGCAAGTTCGCGCTCTCGGGATTCTCTGAAGGCCTTCGTGCCGAGTTGATTAAAGACAACGTGTATGTCACCAGCGTTTACCCCGGACTCATGCGTACTGGCAGCCCGCGCAACGCCGAATTCAAAGGCAAACATCGCGCCGAATACACCTGGTTTCTATTGAGTGACTCCGCGCCTGGCATATCGATCAACGCGGATCGCGCGGCCCGGCAGATCGTCCATGCTTGCGAATACGGCAGGGCCGAACTGATTCTCACGGTCCCTGCAAAAGTCGCAGTCAAGCTGCATGCGCTTTTCCCTGCGGTTACCGCTGCAGTTTTTGGCGCCGTGAATCGCGCACTGCCCCAGCCCGGAGACTTAGGCCAGGGCAAAGCGAAAGGCGCACAAAGTACAACTCGAATCACTGAATCCTGGCTTTCGGCGCTCGATCAACGGGCCGCGAAACGAAACAATCAAGTCTCGAATCCCATTCCGGTGAACCCATGACCATTACTACGAATCTTGCCGAAAAGCATGGCGGGAAACCGTTTTCTCGCCGACCCGCAACCTCGAAACTCGAAACCGCGTTAACCCTCGCAGCCGGCGCGGCAATCTCGGTCTATGGCGTGCTGCGCCGGGACTGGTTTGGCGCGGCATTCGCCGGCGGAGGCGGGTATCTGTTGTACTCCGGCATGTCTGATCTCAGACGTCCCTATCAGGGTAGAGCGCGAGTCGCGTTCACCATCGCGAAGAGCCCGCAGGAAGTGTATGACTTCGTCCGCAACCCCCAGAACTGGGGGCGTTCGTTACGCGAGCCTATGTTCGAACATAACGACGACGGTCAGGTTACGCTGCGCCTTGGGGAGAAGCACGGGCTCGACTTCAAATCTCGAGTTGAGCTGACCGACGAAAAGCCGGGCGAATACATTGCGTGGGCATCGGAAGACCAGAGGTTCGAACATCGCGGAGTCGTCCATTTCAAAAAGGCTCCGGGCGATCGCGGTACCGAAATCAGCGTCGCGCTCGAATACAAGGCGCCCACCGGGCCAATCACGCATTCGCTGGCATCGTTGGCTGGCTTAAATCCCGAGCAGTTGTTGCGTGAAGGGCTGCGCCAGATCAAACAGCTCATGGAAGCCGGAGAGATCCCCACTACCGTTGGGCAGCCGGTTGGCGCGCGCGGACTCAGGGCCACCGCGAAGCGTGTTCTTTACCACGAACGCCCAGCGGCAGAGATGCAACCGCAACGCATGGCGGGCGATTAAGCCAAGTAACGATTAAGGCGAATAACGAAAAGTTCAGGAGGAACTGTGAAGGCGCTTTGTTGGCAGGGCACAAATAAGGTTGAGGTCGAGCGCGTTAACGACCCGGTGATACTGAATCCGCGTGACGGTATCGTGCGCATTACCCGCACCGCAATCTGTGGTTCGGATCTTCATCTTTACGACGGTTATATTCCGACTATGGAGCCTGGAGACGTCCTCGGTCATGAGTTCATGGGCGAAGTTGTGGACACCGGGCGCGAGGTGAATCGCGTCAAAAAGGGCGACCGCGTAGTTGTGCCTTTTACCATCGCTTGCGGCCAATGCCACTTTTGCAAACACGATTTGTGGTCGGCATGCGATAACACCAACCCAAACGCCTGGATGATGGAGAAGATGTACGGTTATTCCGGCTCGGGTCTGTTCGGTTATTCGCACATGATGGGCGGTTACGCCGGCGGCCAGGCGCAGTTTGTACGCGTGCCTTTCATCGACGTCGGAGCGCTCAAGGTTCCGGACGGCCTCGACGATGAACAGGTGCTGTTTCTTTCCGATATTTTTCCCACTGGCTACATGGCTGCCGAGAATTGCGACATTAAGCCGGGGGACGTGGTCGCCATCTGGGGATGCGGGCCCGTAGGCCAATTCACAATCCGCAGTGCGTTTCTTCTTGGCGCCGAGCGCGTAATTGCGATCGATCGTTTTCACGAGCGTTTGAAAATGGCCCGCGCTGGAGGCGCGGAAATCATCAATTACGACGAAGTGGAGGATTTGCTCGCCGAATTGAAATGGATGACTGGTGGGCGTGGCCCGGATGCGTGCATCGATGCTGTGGGTCTCGAAGCACACGGGACCGGCGTTGCCGCTGCTTACGACTACGCCAAGCAGCGAATGAAATTGTCTTTCGATCGTCCCACTGTGCTGCGCCAGGTCATTCAAGCCTGCAAGAAGGGCGGCGTGGTTTCGATCCCCGGAGTGTACGGTGGCGTTTTGGACAAAATCCCCTTCGGTGCCGCCTTCGGCAAAGGTCTCACTTTTAGAATGGGCCAGACCCAGATGCAGAAGTACACGGAGAGACTGCTCAAGCACGTTCAGCAGGGCGATATTGATCCCTCATTCGTGATCACGCACAGGTTCAGCCTGGACGACGCGCCCGAGGCGTATCGCATGTTTCGCGATAAGCGTGACCAGTGCGTAAAGGTGGTTTTAGATCCCTGGGCGACCCCAAAAGCCGCATAAGTGTACGCGGGATTAATTCGGGCGATTTAGGGCGGGATTCCCCCTCCGTAGAACGGCCTCCGAGGTGCCCGTTATGTCCTTTGTTACCATGTTTTTGAATCTTTATTGCCTTATAATGTGTCTGTTATAATGAAGTCGAGGTAAAGGAGAAATATGGCCACAATAACGCCCGAAATTACGCCCCAGGAAACAACCAAGAAAGCTCCCGTTATTCTGACCTCCAAAGCGGTCACCAAAGTAAAAGAGATCATGGGCCAGCAGAACCCGGTTCCGGCTGGGTTGCGCGTGGGCGTGGTCGGCGGAGGCTGCTCCGGCTTCTCCTATTCCATGTCTTTCGAAAACGCTCCCGGAATTATGGACAAGGTTTTCGACATGGATGGCTTGAAAGTTTACGTGGACGCCACGTCGGTGACCTACCTGAACGGCTGTATCGTCGATTATCTCGAGACCATCGAGGGCGCCGGCTTCAAGTTTGAGAATCCGAACGTGAAGAGCACTTGTGGTTGCGGATCATCGTTTAACGTATAACGCCGGTCTAGCCAGAAATTTCAAACTCAGAACTTAAAAGGCCCTCGTGTGAGGGCCTTTTGCTTTTGCTTGCTCTTGTGCGCTTGGGGAACCTCAGACCTTTGCTTTTGCTTCTGAGATTCGGGAAGCTCAGGCCACGTAGGGGCGGACGCCCTCGTCCGCCCAAAATCTGCGATTCGGTGACTTATTGCTGATTCGGCTGTTGTGGATTCGTCTGCGGCGGCTGAGGCTGATTCATTCCGCCCTGCCCAAATCCGAATCCAGGCTGGTTCTGCCCAGGGTTTCCCGGCTGTCCGTTCTGCTGTGGATTCACCTGCGCCGCGCCTTGCAAAGATGGTTGATTCGGCGTCGTGAGCAATCCGCCGCGATCGGTGCTGGGATCGTAGATGAACTGCCATTGGTTGTAGTGGTCCTTTTTGTTGAACTCGCGAATTGTCTTGTCTTTGCTCGTGCTCGCCACTCCAACGATCGGCAATCCGCCAAAACTCGGCCCGTTGTTGTTGTTCCCCGGCCCTGATTGATTGGCCTGGGGCGATCCTCCCGGCCCTGGTGAATTCTGCGTTCCAAATCCACTCTGCGGTCCGTTCTGCGCCGTTTGATCGGAGTCGGAAGTACCGTCCGCTCCGGTCTGCTCCCCGCTTTGTGGACTTGCCGGAATCGAACTCGGACCGGGGCCGCCTTGGGGCAGGTTATTACCCAGATTCAGCGCTCCCGGCGCCCCGCCTTGTATGGCAGAACTAGCGTCCGCGGCCCCTGACGACGACCCTGGGGATCCTGGCGCCATTCCACTTGCGGCTCCGGGACTAAATGACGACTGTATGTCGTTCATGCGCAGGAATTTGAAATCCTTCCCCGTAATGGGGTCCTTGTAACGCTTCCTCAGGTAGTGGACGTTATTTGTGCTTTCGAGCTCCTCAATGCGCGATGGATAGCGCCCGAATTTCTTGACGTAGCGCCGGATCGCGCGTGAATACTGCACGCCGCGATGAATCAATTCCTGCTCGCGGTCGCGCTTGATCTGGAAATCAATTTTCTCGATCCAAGTCAATGAAGCTATCGCCAACAAAGCCACGACCAACATGAGGGTAAGCAGCATGTACCCTCGCTCGTGCCGCCGGGATTGAATCGAAGATTTCATTCAGATTGAATCGGTGGACGCTTGCACGTCACCCCTGGGTCAGCGGAATGCTCTGCCGGTTATTGCTCAACACATCGAGTATTTCGACCGAAGTAGGAGAGATTCTGACCACCTTGTAACGCCGGTCCACGATGTCGCCTTCCCGGGCGATGAACACGTCTTCTCCCTGCGCTAAAAAGATGCGTCGCGTACCGCCGGTCGGAGTTGCATACCCGTAGAATTTCAGCTCGATCGGCGGCGGAGGTGGCGGGAGCGCCGGACCTTGCGGCTGTTGAGTCGGCTCCTGCGCCGCTACCTGGACAATCGGTTTCGGTATGTCTACGAATACCCTGAAAATATTCCGTCCGGTTCCTTCATATTTCGTTTCTTCACTGATCCGCAAAAGATCGGTGCGTAAGCTAGGATCGAGCGACTGCATGCCATTCTGTTTTTTCGAGGCGTTCCGGCCGGATGTCCTCGCCGGGGCGGGCGCGGGCCGTTCCGGCGCAAGCGCAACATTCGTCGGACTGGACGTCGATGCGCTCGATGATCCGAGACCCAGAAAGCCGGAGAACCGGGTCGCCATCAGTACGACGGCAACAATAACCAGCGAAACTGCCGCGATTACTTTGTTCCGATTTTCTGCGCCGAGATTCACTACGCCGACCTCAAATAAGTTTCGATTCTGATCTGCAATCCCACAATCCCATTTTGCGAACTTCCGAGCTCGACTCCATCAACCAGGAAGAATAACTTATTACGTTCAAGCGCATTGATGAACCGCACCAGTTGCAGATAATCGCCAGAAAGCGTGGCGGAGATGTCAACCCGCTCTAATCCTTCGATGGGGGCATCTTTCACCAAATACTTCACGCCCGAGAGCCGTACCCCCGATTGCGAAGCCACTGCTCCCAGGTTGGCCGAAACTTCGGATTCTTGAGCGGGGAAGCGCTCCTGGTAAAACTCATCGATCTGCTCTTTAGCGCGCGGAAGTTTCTTGTCCAAACCCCGCCACGGAGCGTATTCCCTCGATTTCAATTGCAGCCACTCCTGCCTCAACTCCTGCTGGCGAGACTCACGCATCCCGGCAAGCGGGGTCACGAGCATTGCCACGGCAGCCGCGTCCACCAGCACCAGCACCGCAATAGCGATTTTCAACCGACTACGAGTCCGTTTCAGGTCAGGCATCAGTTCATGCCTCCGTTGCTGCCGCGGGTGTCGATCGTCGGAACATAGAAAGCATTTATGTCAAACTGAACCCGGTCGCCGGTACCGGTACCATTCTCGGGGTTCTCAAATTTTTCGGAGTCGATCCGGGTCTGCTTGAAGTGCTTCGAGCTCTCCATCTTCCGCACTAGATCGAGTGCCTGCTCCCGCGTCTCTCCACCTACAACCAGCCGCAATTCCAGATTGTTGTCAGGAGAGATCCCGGGATGAATGGAAATTACGTGCAGGTGCGCAGGCATGACCTGCTCCAGTTGCTCGAAAGCCAGTGTCCAGGAAAATGCCTTTCGCTCGAATAAATCATTAAGGAACCGCGAGCGGTCGCGCACAACCCGGTTCTGCGGCTGGTTGAGCATGGACTGAGCCTGGTTTCTTTCCTGGTCAAATTCGGCCAGCTCGGTTTTAAGTTTTGCAAGTTGCTGGCGATCGCGACCGCCCTCGATAAATCCTGACACCGCCAAGAAGACCAGCAGGGCAGTGGTCAGCGCGAGCAGGCCCAAGCCGGTACCCCAGTAGGTCCAAAACTGACGCGCATCCTCGTAAGGCTGAGACGCGAGATTGATGTTGAGCCGCATATCAGGAAAGGAGCGCGCCAACTACGCCCGCCATCCTCCATTTCGGAATCGAGCCCCCACCCAGTCCAAGCTGTGAAGCTCGAACTAGTTCCTTTACTTCCGCGCCCGTCTGCGCCTGCAGCGCCGGCGCCGCGCCTGCAATATCTGAAATTCCCGCAACGTAAACCGCTTCGATATTGGTGGCATACGTATCTTGAAAAAACACCACTGACGGATACACATCTTCGGCAAGCTGCTCACCGCTAATCGTCACGCCGCGGGCGTTTTCCAAAGTGCGGAAGAGCAAAAGTTGCCGTTTGTCCAAAATTGCAATGCTGGTGGTGTGCGCGTCCACCTTGATCACCAGCGATCCCGCGTTGCCGGGTGCTCCGCCCAGCGCAGCAAGCATCGACGGCAGAACCACACCGGGACTGAATCCCGCATCGCGAAATACTGCTTCATAATCCTGCACAACGTTATTGAGGCAGACCGCGGCTATTACGCGAAGACCCGCACCGGTGTTTTGTGCATGATAGGAAACCGCAGCTTTCTCCACGTCGAAAGGAAGTGACTTGCGTAGCCGGAAGCGGATCACACCTTCAGCTTCCTTCGTCTTCTCCGGTAATGTATCGAAGTCGAGCAAAACGACTCGCACGGCGGCGTCGGGAAGGACGGCAATTACATCGCGCGAGTGCCCGCCGACTTGCTCTAGCGCGCGGCGCAGCGCATTCACGACCATGTCGCGCTGGCGAACATTTCCCTCCGTCAAATCCGGCACCACGCACCCCGGCGCAAGCTCGCTGGTTGAGCAGAGCTCGAGCACCTGGCGTGAATCGGAAGCGCGTCCTGCAATCACCCGGTCAGGAGCGATCTCGCAGGCCAGCTTCGGTCTCGCGGAATGGTTGGTACGGAGCATAAAAAAGTTTCCAGTGATTACTGGCTAGTGGTCAGTGGATCAAGGAATTAGTGCGGTTCACTTAGCACCGGACTAACCACTAATCACTACCCACTGCCTTTCTATCTCATTGTTTCAATAAACGTGACCTTATTGATTTCCTTCAGTGTGGTCATCCCGCTGCGCACTTTGTCGAGCGCGGATTCGCGCAAAAAGCGCATGCCTTCTTCACGCGCCGCGCGCCGGATCTCCGAAGTAGGCTTGCGGGCCAGAATCATCTCACGTATGCGGTCACTCAAATCAAGCAGTTCGTGAATCGCACTTCGGCCACGGAAACCTGTGCCGGCGCATTCAATGCATCCCTGGCCCTCGTAGAACGAAACCTTCGACCACTGCTCCGGATCGAGCCCACTCGCCTCTAGCACCTCCGCAGGGTAGTGGACTACTTCGCGGCAAGAGTTACAAATTAATCGCACCAGCCGCTGCGCCAGAATGCAATTCAGAGCAGAGACGAAGTTGTAAGGCTCAACTCCCATGTTCAGAAAGCGTCCGAGCACATCGACCACGTTGTTGGCGTGGACGGTGGTAAATACAAGGTGCCCGGTGAGCGCGGACTGAATCGCGATCTGCGCGGTTTCGGTGTCGCGGATTTCGCCGACCATGATCTTGTCAGGATCGTGCCGCAAAATCGAGCGCAAGCCTCGTGCAAACGTCAGGCCTTTTTTCTCGTTCACAGGAATCTGGGTGATGCCCCGAATCTGATACTCGACCGGATCTTCAATGGTGATGATCTTGTCTTCTTCGGTTTTGATCTCATTAACTGCCGCGTAAAGCGTAGTCGTCTTTCCGCTTCCGGTCGGCCCGGTGACCAGCACCATCCCGTATGGTTCTTTAATGTAGCGGCGGAATTTGCGTAAATCGTCTTCGTCAAAACCCACTACGTCGAGTGTGAGCGAACGAAATTTTTCGCTCATGGATTCTTTGTCGAGGACGCGAAGCACCGCATCTTCGCCATGAATCGATGGCATGATCGAAACACGAAAATCAATTGGCCGTTCCGGCTGCCCGTACTTCACGCGAAAACGTCCGTCCTGCGGGACCCGGCGCTCGGAGATGTCCAGCTCGCTCATAACCTTGATGCGCGAGATGATAGTCGAATGGTGCTCCTTGGCAATGGGCGGCATAGCCTGCGTGAGCACGCCATCAATGCGGAACTTAATGCCTACAGAGTCGTCCTGGGTCTCAATGTGGATATCACTCGCACGTCGCTGCAGCGCGGTGAAAATCGTGGTGTCCACGAGCCGGATAATCGGGCTCATGTCGCCTTGCGCGGTCAGCTTGTCGATGGAGATGCTTTCGTCGCCGCCCTCTTCCTCGTGGACCACAGCCAGGGTGAAGCCTTCGCTGGCGTCTTCGAGAACGCGCTTCGACTGTTCCGTCTTCTTCAGGATTTCGCTGATCTGCGCCAGCGTCGCAACTTTCGTGATGATGCGCTTGCCTAGCAGTAGGCTGATCTCATCGATCATCATCAGCTGGCTGGGATCGGCAATGGCAATCGCCAAACGTCCATCGGCAGTTTCTTCCAGCGGAACAAAGTTGTAGCGGAACATTAAATGCGGCGAGATTTTAGTAAACAGATCGTGATGCAGCTGGAAATTATGCAGATCTATGAACTCGCACCGATACCGCCGCGCAACGTCCTTGGCGTGCTCAAGGTCGGTGGCGTGCGAGCCGGTCGAACCCTGACCATTTCCGCCACCTACGAAAACCGATTTTTTTTCTAGCTTTTCTGCTTTCTCTGCCATGCTTCCCATTCCAAACCTACCCCACAACTAATGAATGCTCGATCCCAAGGTGAATATCGGCAAATATAGCGAAATTAAGATTCCGCCTACGAATACCGCCATGATGATAAGGATGACCGGTTCGATCAATGCCATGGCGCCCGCGAGCGCAGTTTGCACATCTTCTTCGTAGAATTCCGCCACTGAGTTCAACATGGCCGGCAACGCACCGGTTGATTCGCCTACTTCAATCATTTCCACCGAAAGATCCGGAAACACTTTCTGCTCTTCCAGGCTCTTGGCCAGCGATTGGCCTTCACGTACTCGCACAGAGGCGCGCTGAATTCCATTCAGAATCGTTCGACTGTTCATCGAAGCGCCTGCGGTCTCAAGAGAAGGAACCAGCGGCATTCCGCCCGTCAGCAGGGTCGACAGCATTCGCGAAAATGTGGAAACGTGGTATTTCATCCAAATATCGCCGACCAGGGGAATCTTGTGCGTCGCACGGTCGATTGACTCCGCGCCGCGGTCCGTCGCCTTCCAGCGCCATAACAAAAAGATCAGGAGTACGATCGCAACCAGCACGACTGGGGCATAGCGCTGCGCGTGCGTGCCCATCTCGAGCATCAACAGCGTGATCGCGGGGAGCTGCGCATTCAAATCCGAGTAAAGCTTGGCAAACTGCGGGACGACATAGGTCACCAGAAAAATCAGCATGCAGGTCACAACTGACACCAGCAGCGCCGGATAAATCAGCGAAACCGCCAGCTTTTTCTTGAAAGTCAACGCCATCTTCTGAAAGTTCACGTAGCGAGTGAGCACCTCGTCCATATTTCCGCTTTTCTCGCCCGCCATCAACGTTGTCGTATAAATCTTCGGAAACACATGCTGCGCGGCAAATGCCTCAGAAAGCAGCTCGCCCCCTTTAACTCGCTCGCGAACGTTCTGCAAAAGCGTACGGAAATATGTGTCCCGCTGCCGCTTGACCAGTAAATCCATCGACCCCAAAACCGGCAGGCCCGCCTTCAAAAGCGTAAGCAGCTGCTGATTGAAGACCAAAAAGGTTGACGCTCTTACTCGCTTCCGCCGCGCTGCCTTCCCGCCGATCAGTATTCCCTTAGGTTTGACCCAATAGACTAGGAAACCCTGTTGAGCGAAACGCTCCCGCACCTCCGATTCTGAGATTCCGCTCTCCACCTGCTGCAGCAGGCGGCCGCGCTCGTCAGCGACTTTGATCAGAAATTCAGCCATTTCACTCAGAAATCCGGGTTCGCCCACCCCAGTCTAACATTCAAGAATCCTCGATTTTGCAGCTACTTAGCACTAAAGCCTATCCGGAGTAACGTCCCAAAAAGGCTCAGTTTCCAGTTTCGTCTTCAATCACTTCAGTTCCGGGAGCCGGGTTAAACCGGAACTGCGCGTCAGGAACCGCAACGTTCTCCTTTTGATTGCTGAACCGATACTCCGTAATGGAATCGTCCGTGCCGTAGAGCATAATTCTGGCAATCTTATGCTCCGGCGTGACCTCCAGAAGCACCTCCCGCACCGTGTCCTCCATGCCGCGGGGAACACCCCGCAATATCACGCTATCCGGCTGCCAGGTCTGCATGTCCGGGGCGAAAGAAAGCCCCGACAACTCTTTTTCCAGCTTGGTTTTGCCAAGCAAAAATGCAAGCGGGGATCGAAGGTCGTCCAGCTTCTTCATGGAAGACTTCCGTACCTGCTTTGCCGCTGGCAAATATAGCCATCCGTCGCGTCCATCATCGACAAACAGCTTCTCCTCTGGAGAACGGTATTCCCAACGCATCTTGCCGGGTTTTTTTAGCCACAACCTTCCCGACTCGGTTCGCTCCATGCCCGATCCCTGGTAGATCTCGGTGAAATCGGCTTCCAAGCTTTGTAAGTGGTTGTAACGATCGTCGACCAAACGAGCGAAAGTGCTAACGTTTGGCAGCGCAAACCCGGCGACTGCGCTACTCAGGAGAAACCAAGCGGCAAAAACAAGGGAAGACAAGCACGCGTTCAATCTCATTATTTTTTATCGATTTATCTGGGCCGAAGATCCGGAAAGATTGCAGAGGAGAACTCGTCTGATTCTAAATGGATGCCCGGAACAGCGCTGTGGAATCTTAAAGACCCGAGGATAAAAATCCGGTGAAATACCTATTGTACTGTACCGAACAATGTACAAACGTTTGCATATAATCCGCTCAGGATTTCTTATGGGCTCTAACGCGAAGGTTCCTCTCGAGCGTCGCCGCCGCAACAACTTGTGGCAAGACATGCTGGGAGTTTTCAAGAATTCCCAGGACGGAAAGGCAAGGCGCGAGAGCGACTTAGTTAAAGCGCGATTGCAGCGCTGGGTAGAGCTTGCTGACAAGGCACTTGGAAAGAACCATTCCTCAAAGCACTAATTCTCCCGAGAACTCCGAAATAACGAGTATTGATGCGTACCCCCCACCTTACTTAGCAGCGGATTGCCCGCCACTATCTTTTCCTTCTCAAAGGCCGGATTCGCATAAATCATCCAAAGTGGTCGCGGATTTTGACGTAGCGAGTTCTCAAGATTTTGCAAGAACACCCGCAGAGCGGGTTCAGGCAACGGGTTAAACAAAAAGAGAACAATGGGCTCGACAGGAAAACAAAATGTGGTCGCATCTCCGCAGACGACCTCAATCTCCATCTTCCCACCTCTCTGTTTGAAAGCCAGAGCATTTTCACGAGCGATTCGGTCGAGTTCAGGAAGAAGCTCGATCCCAATTATTCTGCGAAACCCATACTCTGTTGCCAGCAGGAGCGCTCGTCCCTTGCCGGAGCCGATATCGATGAACGTGAAATGGCTGAAATCGGAGAGTGGATCGAGATGAACTGCGAGTGCAGCCATCATTTCACGGAACTCCTCCGGCGGGACGGGCTGATAAGGAGAATTCAGAAGTCCCAATAAACGTGCGCGCCAACTTACGGTCGCGGCGGTGGTATCGACACGTTTCTCCCAGTCGTAGTCGACGTCTCCGTAGCGCTCGCGGCGCTTTTCGGGAAGGGAATCACGCACGAACTCCCATGCGATCGTAAGCAAACGGTGCAGCACGGTTATTGTGCTGGCTTCTGTACGCTCTTGACGCCACCAGACCGCGAACGCAGGGAGCAAATTAAATTCGGATTCGGACACGAGATCAGGATTCGTCTGCTGATCCTAATTTGCAGGAGAAAGTTTTGGAACCGCACTAGGAATGTGGCCGATTGGCAGGCCTTTATCAAGAAACGGCAGGTCGTCTGGATTACTCACGACTACTCTGCCGCCATACTCGAGTCGATAAGGGTGGCGCAGTGGGTCTAAAGGAATGCCCCTCATCCAACCGGACGAAACCATCTCTGTAAATGTTCCCGGAAAATGGCCAGTTCGATCGCGCCAAGCCTGCACCAAACGCTCCAACGCCGTTACATCCTCATTAACCTGGATGGCCCGTAGGTGGGCCGTGGCATTCGCCTGGATCATTTTGTCGTGCGTGGTCCGGTAAGTCGCGCTCCACATCATGCGAGCGGTTTCGAGATCGCCACCATGCTGTGCCATCTGCGCCGCCATGATCTTCAAAAACGGATGGGTATTTGGCAATTGCGAACCGCGCAGAAAGGCTTCGGCGGCGTGACGGTAGTCTTTCTGGTCGTAATAAATGAACGCGAGATCGTAATACAGGCGCCAGTTGTCCGGATTATTCTGAGTTCCATACTGCACCAACTCAATTGCCTTGCCCGGATCTCCGGCGCCTTCCGGCTGCTTGGCTGTGAGAAAAGTCCCGCCGAATTCGTACGCCGGTATCAAGTGGGGATCGAGCTGCGTGGTGATGTTCAGAAGCGGCCATAGCAGTTTATAAGTTCCACCGCCTTGGCTGTGTTTACCCCCGAAATATTGCACCGTCCGGGTCCAATAAATATCCGCCAGCAGGCCCTCGTATCCCAGGCAAAGACGCTTCAGTAATTTCGGAGAGGAGATATAGAGCATTTGCTGCAGTGTCGCAGCCGGAGGTACCTGGTCCACTTTGTGTAGCAGTAATGCCGCGCTCGCCATGCTGCACACCAGAATAGTGCTGGCGATTGCTGTGACCTGACGTGAGCGGATCATTTCAGGTTCCGGCGTTCGAAAATTAGGACGGCGCCGCTAAGGACCGCCGCAGAGTAAACCAGGACATACGCCGTATTTAGCAATATCAGGCGGTGCGGCACCGGCTCGCCGTGTGCGACCTGGCTGATCACATTGAGAGCGGAAAAATTTGGGATCAAATACGCTGCCCCAGTCGCCAATAGCCCCGTGGTTCCGTGGGCCATGGCCGCGAAATTCCGCAGATCTTGTGCGAAACTGCCGATCACAAAAAGCCAGAAAGCAAAAATGGCAGAAAAGATTGGCGTAGAAAAAGACGAGAAGAAAAGCGCCAACGCAGTGATGATCACGAATTGCAGAATTATGAAGTACAGTGCGACCAGGATGCCGACATCCGAGCGCTCGAAGTGGTGCGACACATAAGCGAGCGCCGCGAATACTCCGATAGCCATAAAAAACGTGTTCACCACCAGCGTTCCCGAGAGACCGAAAAATTTACCGGCGATGAACTCCCAGCGCCTGACCGGACGCGAAAGGACCGTGTAAAGCGTGCGCTTGTCGATTTCCTTTGAAACCAACCCGATTCCGATGAAGATCGCGATGACAATTCCAAACAGTGAAACTGCGGTAAGCCCGAGATTGATGACTACCAGGCGCTCGATCTGAATGGAAATCTGCCCCACTAATACCGCGGCTGCCGACATCAACAGCGCAAACGCGATCAGGTTGTAGAGCACACGATCGCGCACCGCTTCGCGGAAAGTGTTGGTCGCGATATGTAAAATGCGGGTATTCATCATTGTGCTTACCGTCCGTTGCCCGGTTACAGAGTGTTAAGTCCCGGGAGAAACTGCCTCCGACTTCGCTGACGTCCCAAGCTGCGCCACGAAATAATCTTCCAACGAGGTTCGCACCGGGACCACCGAAATCAGCCGCAGGTGCTCCCGCCGCAAGGCCTCCAGGGCAGTATCTTGGTTTTCCTCTGGAAGAATTACGCGCATGGTGTCGCCAGCTGAATGACACTCCGCTCCCATGGAGCGAATGCCAGCCGGCACCGCCCCTCCTTGCCAAACAATTTCCACCTTGCCGTGCACGCTGGCCGTCAGTTCCGCCACCGCCCCGATTCCGCGCAGTTCTCCCTGGTGAATAATCGCCACCCGGTCGCATAGCGCTTCGGCGTCAGAAAGAATGTGCGTGGAAAAGAAAACTGTCTTGCCCTGACCTTTCAGCTCTTCGATGAGGGTGCGGACCTCGCGACGTCCCATCGGGTCGAGGCCGGACATCGGTTCATCCAGAAATACAACCTTTGGGTCATGCAAGATTGCTTGCGCGATCCCAGCTCGCTGCAACATTCCCTTTGAAAACTTCCGCAACTGAACGTTCGCGGAACCGCTCAACTTCACCTGCTCGAGCGCTGTATCGACCTTGCGCGAAAGCTGTTTGGGATCCATGCCGGAAAGTTGACCGTAATATCGCAGCAGTTCTCGCGCCGTCAGGTGATCGTAAAAATACGGCTGCTCTGGCAGGAATCCGATTTGCGCCTTCATGCGCGGGTCGTCAAGTTTCATCCCCAGGATTCGGGCAGTGCCGGCGGTAGGGAAGACCAGTCCCATCAGAATCTTCAGGGTAGTGGTTTTTCCAGCTCCGTTCGGACCCAGGAATCCGAAAATCTCACCTTCCGCAATGGCAAGATTCAGCGGCTGCAGCGCTCGCTTGGAGCGCTTTCGCCAGAAGCCGGCAGCATAGATTTTTTCGAGATCGACGATTTCAATTGCAGGCATAGCGGTGAATGCGCCTGCCAAAAATTATATGCAATTACAGGGAGAGCGGAAGGCTGGATAGTTACAGTTCCGTTACTACAGTGTCTATTGCGCTATAGGATAACCGATACATGTCGGCACGTCCGGAGCTATGGCTGTTGGCCCTGGATCTATCCGCAACACGCCATCACTAACCATGCAGAAATTGCGAACACCGGTTGAATTATATCCAAGTGGGGCCGAACTGGCGACGAACTGCGTATTCGGACTCCCGCTGCCCCCACCTGAACCCGCCGACAAGAACTGGTATCCACTCTTGGAGCCGCTTGAAAGAACGCTGTCGAGGATGCAAGCGTTCGTGCTGGACGGCCCACTGCTACAGCTGCTTCCTCCTGGGCCCAGGTTAGAAAGAGAAGCCGCGTAACCCGCATTCTGGTAAGAGGCGGCATAAGTGATCTGAGCCGTCGAAATTTGCCGAATGCTGGCGGCCGCTGCGGATTCGTCCGCTGAGATCTTCGCCCGCAGAAGACTCGGGATCGCAATAGCTGCAATGATCAGAATGATCGCGACCACGATCAGCAGTTCAATCAATGAAAAGCCCTGTTGCCTGCGCATAGTTGTTCCTCACTATTTACCGGTGCACCTAAATTTCCATTCTCCGGTTACCAGAGGTCATCAGACGATGTGACGATGGAAAGTCCGGATACTACTGTCGCTCAAAAAACCGCCTCAGAAAACATAAGAGCATCGGATGTTGCCATCCGATGCTCCCGGCTCGTACCCTCCCCCAGGTACTTTGCCAAATCTAACTACTGCATCGGGGCGAACGGCGCCACGTTGCAGGTTGCGTCAGTCGTTACGTTCGTC
>JAOAPC010000013.1 GCA_025462735.1 Acidobacteriaceae bacterium
TGCTTGGTACCGCACTACACCGTCTTCGTTCGCACAAAACGCCTTTATGCCAGTTGAATTCCAGGTCGTCGGCACGCCAGAAGCAGTGAATTGGGTATTTATGCCAGCCGTCGCCTGGCCGGTGGAACTCAACGTGTAACCACTCTTTGTGCCCCCCGCCAGAACGAGGTCAAGGATGCAGGCATTGGCGCTGGACGGTCCCGCACTGCATGTGGCATCTGCCGGCCCAAGTGCTCCCAGAGTGCCCGCGAAGCCAATAGCCGGATACGATGTGTTGTATTCAATGTTGGCAGTTACGATCGAACGAATTGAAGCAGCGGCCGAAGATTCATTAGCCGCAATCTTGGCGCGGAGCAGGTTCGGGATGGCAATCGCGGCGATGATCAAAATGATCGCGACCACGATCAGCAGCTCAATCAATGAGAAACCCTTCTGTTTGCGCATTCCAGTCTTTCCCTCAGATTTTTAAAATTTATTGGTCTCACCCAACCTCGCGTGCATACTCGCATTTTGCTGGCCTTTGGTGTTAATTACGAAAGTTTCGCAGTGAACTGACACGCGGAAGTGTTATCAGTCGTTTACGACTCAAGTCACGTTACTGGTTCGATAATTTGGGCCAAAGTGCTGCCGCATTTAGTCAAGTTGGAACGACAAATTTTGTCGAATCCGAAATGATTCCAAACTCGACCGGCGCCTGATTTCCTGGTTGGTTCGTTCCGGCGTACCTTCGCATATACCAGTCCGTGCCGCTTCCCGAGAAAGAGCCTCGTTCTTGCGTGCTAGTATGGCGCTGATTCTTTGAAAATCGATGAGATCAAGGAAGTTACCGAAATGCGTTTGGTCCAGAAATTCGGGTACTTGCACATCGGCCCGTGCTACGCTGTCTGGCTCTGGCAGTTCTCTTTACGGGTTCGATTCGCATCGCTCCGCTCTCTTCGACGGTCTTGGATGCGGACATCTGGTGGCACTTGCGCGGAGGCGACGCCATCGTTGCCCAGCATGCGGTCCCGCATCACGGCGTATTTAGCCAATATGCAGAGCGTCCATGGGTTGAATACAGCTGGGGGTTTGAAGTCTTAGCATCGTGTTTTTATCACTGGTTCGGCCTGATGGGCCTGGTGGTGTTGCGCGCGACACTTCAAGTGATTATTAGCGCTGCTCTCTTTGTCATTTTGCTGCGAGGACTCCGCAGTTTCTGGCAAGCTTGGGCTCTCACTGTGTTTGGAATGTGGGCAATACATCACTGCTTCGGTATGCAGCCCATGCTTATCTCATCAGCGGAAATTCCAGCTGCCATTAGGGAATCAAAGGCGGAGGAGTATAACTGCGTCCCGCTGATGGCGCATGACCTTGGTTATCTCTCGCGAGCGCGACTTCCGCATCACCATTTCTTGCACGATAAAATGGGCCTGAACAGATGCCGCCTGCCGCAACCCAGATCGCAGTTCCGGAAACTCCGCTTGGATCAGGCGAACTGTTTTCCTCACCACGAAAACGGACTCTCGTGCTTTCTTTGGCGTTAGTTCTGTTGACCGTCGTCGTTTACTTACCAGTACGGGACAACGCCTTCATCAACTTTGACGACAAGCAGTACATAACCGACAACGTCCAAATCAGATCGGGCCTGAGTTGGGACACAACAGAGTGGGCCTTTACTACTTACGACGCCGCGAATTGGCATCCGTTGACGTGGCTCTCGCATGCCTTGGACTGCCAGCTCTTTGGGCTGAACCCTGCTGGCCACCACTTCATGAGCGTTCTGCTGCACGCGCTGAATGCCGTGCTGCTGTTTCTGGTGTTACAAAGTCTTACAGGATTCAGCTGGCGCAGCTTGATACTGGCCGCGCTTTTTGCGGTGCATCCGCTGAATGTGGAGTCGGTGGCTTGGGCGGCTGAACGCAAGACTTTGCTGAGCATGACGTTCTTCTTGCTTGCAGTGTGGGCCTACTGCTCATACGTTCGCAGGCCATCACTGGCGCGGTATCTCGGCGTAACCGCGCTCTTCGTGCTGGCTCTGATGTCGAAGCCCCAGGTGATTACCTTCCCTATTCTGCTGCTCTTGCTCGATTACTGGCCGCTGGGAAGAACTCGGTTCACGACGGAATCGAATCTGGCGGGTGCATTACCGGCGAAAAAAAGTCCCTGGCTATTCGTTGAAAAAGTTCCGCTGCTCGCGCTCAGTGCCGCCAGCGCAGTCATCACGCTTCGCGCCCAAAGTGCGGGCCATGCGGTGCGAACGGTTATCGAGTATTCGCTAGGCTCACGCATCGAAACCGCCATCGTCTCTTATGCCAGCTATGTTCGCGACGTTTTTCTGCCTCAGAGCTTGGCGCCGATTTATCCCCACGCGGATGGTTTAGTGGAAACCTGGAAGGTATTATTGTCGGCGGCAATACTGCTGACAATTTCCGCGCTTGCGATCATTGGCCGAAAGCGCGCGCCATACTTGCTTTTCGGATGGCTTTGGTTTCTCGGCGCATTGGTGCCAATGATCGGTCTGATTCAAGTTGGAGTGCAGGCCAGGGCCGATCGTTACATGTACGTTGCTCTCATCGGCATCCTCGTAGCGACGATCTGGGGCGTTGTCGAATCGCTGGCTCGGTACAAAGTCTCGCCGGCCTGGGTTGGAGCGCTCTCCGGGTTAATTGTGCTGGCGTTGTCGATTACTACATTTCGCCAGATTGGTCATTGGCGTGACAGCGAAACTCTGTGGAACTACACACTCGCAGTGACGGAAAGTAACTTCATGGCCGAGGATAATCTTGCGCAGGAACTCGCAACTCAGGGGCGGACAAAAGAGGCGCTGGTACATTTTCACAACATACTAAAGCTTCATGACTGGCAACCGCCAGAATTGATCGCCTTTGGGATGTACGAACAGCGACAAGGATATGCTGCAGACGCTATTGCCCAATATCTACGCGCACTGCACAGTACCACTGATGCGAAGACTAGGGCTGTTGAACTTAGCAATATAGGTTCAGCGTACATGGACTTAAAAGATGTCGAACACGCACGCCAAAGTTTTTATCAGGCATTGCAATCGGATCCGGAGAATGTTCCTGCTCTGATCGGAACTGGTCTGATTGCACAAAAGAGTGGGAATGTGGATCTAGCCATCCGCCAATATACGAAAGCAGTCTCGATTAAACCCAGCGATCTTGGATACGCGCTTTTAGGACGGGCCTTCGAACAGAGCGGCAGGGTGTCCGATGCGAACGCTGCCTACGATCAGGCGCAAAGACTTTCCCCCAATATAGATAACACGCGTGCCGCGGTAAACCACTTCTTGGCCGACTAGGCCAATCCGATCAGGACACTTTTCTCAAGACCAGGGCGGAGTTCTTCGATCCAAACGCGATGCAATTGCACACGGCATGTTCGATCTGCTTTTTTCTGCCGGCCTGCGGCACGTAATCGAGGTCGCAGTCCTTATCTGGATCTTCTAAATTAATTGTCGGTGGAATCTGGCCGGTGCGCATCGCGACCAGCGTGGCCGCAACTCCGGCCGCCCCACACGCGCCCTGCGGATGCCCGATCTGCGACTTCAATGCCGACATGGGCACATGACGCGCCCGCTCATCGCCCAGCGCCAATTTCAACGCTCGCGTCTCGATACGGTCATTTAATTGGGTTGAAGTCCCATGCAGGTTCACGTAATCGACATTCTCTGGCCCAATCCCGGCTTGTTGCATTGCCAACCCGATGGCTCGCGCCGGCTCTTCACCGCATTCCATCAAGCGCACGCGATGAAACGCTTCACATGTCGATCCATATCCGCAAACTTCCGCCAGAATGGTTGCACCGCGCGCTCTTGCGTGCTCGTATTCTTCAACTACGAACATCCACGCACCCTCGGCCAGCACGAAGCCGTCGCGGTCTGCGGAGAAAGGTCGCGAGCCTTTTTCGGGCTCAGCGTTCCAGCCCTCGGTCAGGATCCTCATTAATATGAATCCCTTCACCGTTCCCAGCGATATTGGCGCATCAGCTCCCCCGGTAAGCACCATGTCCAGGCGCTCAGATTGGATTTGCCGGACCGCATAAGCCATCGCATCGGTCGACGACGTGCAGCCGGTCGTAATTACATGACTCGGACCTCGCAGCCCGAACCGGACATTAAGTTCGCTGGAAATACCTCCCATCACGGTACTGGGAACACAAAATAAACTCATCTTGCTGAGTTGTCCGTGAAAGTAAAGGCGATACTGCTCTTCGGTGAACTCCTGGGAACCGCCGCCGGTCCCCATGATCACGCCAAACCGGCGTCGTTCTTCCACGGGAAGGGAGGCTGAATCCAGCCCCGCGCTTGCCAGCGCTTCACTTGCGGCGCATAAGGCAAACGGAAGTATGCGTGAGACATGCTTGCGCTCTTTCTTTTCAACCCACGCGAGTTCGTCGAAATTCGAAACCTCGCCGGCAATCTGCACTTCGATCTCCGAGGAGTCAAATCGGGATATGCGTTTTACGCCGCTGCGTCCCTCGAGCACCGCGTGTTCAAAGGCATCTGCGCCCGTCCCGTTCGGACTAACAACTCCCATTCCGGTAATCACGCAACGTCGTGTCAAAATGTGCTCCCTCATTCCGCAGAATCAAATCGTCGCGGGTCTTCAGTCCGGCAAGCGCTCTGGCTTGAAAACCAAGCTATCAGGACTATGGCTCTCCCGCTTCGCTAGTTCGTCAAAATCTTGTCAAGGCCCGGAAATGGTGCAATTCGGGCTATGAACATGATTCTATTCCGGAAATAAAGTTCCGGGATGTGGCACAAGTGGCATGGCTCTTTTGCTAATCTAAAAGTAGGGCACCAAAAGCAGTCTGTACGTCGTTCTTTAGTCGATCCCAAGCTCTTTCGCTAGCGCCTTCCACTTGCTGTTCACCAGCGACTTGGTTTTTTCGTCCATCAGAATCTCATCTGGCCAGGGGCGCGCAAATCCTTCGCTGGACCATTTGCGGGTGGCGTCGACGCCCATTTTCGAACCGAAATTCGGTAACCTCGAGGCGTGGTCGAGTGAGTCAACCGGGCCAAGGGTGAACTGAATATCGCGCTCGGGATCAATGTGGTTCAACACTTTCAATGTAACGTCGCCCAAATCCTGAACATTCACGTCCTCGTCAACAACAATGACGCACTTGGTGAACATCGCCTGGCCGAGTGACCAGATTGCATTCATCACCTTTCGAGCCTGCCCCGGGTAAGACTTGCGAATCGAAACAATCATTAAATTGTGGAACACACCTTCGACAGGCAGATTGATGTCCACCAGTTCAGGAATCGTCAGCTTCATCAGTGGCAGGAAAATGCGCTCCACGGCTTTGCCCATGTAGGCGTCTTCTTGTGGAGGTTTGCCCACAATGGTCGTCGCATAAATTGGGTTGTTGCGATGAGTCACACAGGTCACATGGAAAACAGGATAAAGATCGGGAAGGGAATAGAAGCCAGTATGGTCTCCGAACGGTCCTTCCATCCGTAATTCATCGAGATTGACGTAACCTTCGAGAACAATTTCTGAAGAAGCGGGAACTTCCAAGTCGACGGTTTCGCATTTCACCAGTTCAACCGGACTCTGCCGGAGAAACCCGGCGATTAAATATTCCTCGACATCCGGCGGCGCGGGAACAATAGCCGAGAAGGTAAGCGCAGGATCAGTCCCCAGTGCAACAGCAACATCCATCCTGCCCACAGGCAATTCGCCTTCAGGAAGCACCGAGCCGCCTGAAGTTCGGGCCATGATATCGACTGATGAACGACTCAGAGGGCTGTAAGAATGACCTTGAGGGTGCCCCATCCTTGTCGCGTTGTTTGCGACAGGGTGGGGATTTTCATTCTGATCAGCAGAGGCGCGCCGCAACATTTCGCGATAATGCTCGGCCCCGATTTTTTGACGCTGCCAATGCATGCCGGCGCTTTGCCCGTCGTAGACCTGCATGCGATACATGCCTACGTTGCGCTTACCGCTTTTCGGATCGCGTGTGACCACGCACGGCAAGGTTATGAAGCGTCCTGCATCTTGAGGCCAGCACTGCAAAATCGGCAAATGTTTCAGATCGAAATCGTTCTTACGAACGACTTCTTTGCACGGCCCGGTCGAAACCGTCTTAGGGAAAAACTTGCCCATCTCGGCCAGCATGGGAAGCATTTTGATCTTGTCGAGGAATCCTTGCGGCGACTTAACGTCCATGAACTGGCGAATGCGATCGGCGACTTCGTCGAGAGAATCCACCTCAAGCGCCATACGCATGCGCTGCTCAGAGCCAAATTGATTGATCAGTACCGGAATCTTGCTGCCTTTTGGATTTTCAAAAAGCAGCGCCGGCCCGCCCGGGTTGCGTGTGGCGCGGGCGCCCTCGCCCGCGAGACGGCCTTTTGAAACGCGGTCGGTGATCTCCGCGATTTCAAGTACAGGATCAACTTCGGTCTTGATTCGCTTCAGTTCGCCAGCGCGTTCGAGCGCAGCGATCCACTCGCGAAGGTCGTTGTAGGCCAAGTAGTCTCCCTGATTCCCATTCGATGTGAAAACGCTCGATTATAACGGAGGAAACGTGTCCACAAATCTGTCTGCAAAATCCCCGGTGCCACCCCATGGCTTGGACCAGATCGTCGCCACATTCGGCGACATCTTTGCATACGCAACCGCAGATCACACCCTCGATCTTCGCTGGCAATCAGAATTCCTCGAACGCGTCACACTGCCATTCCCCATGACCCTTTCCTGGGACCGCTCACACTCTGTAAGCGCGATCACCTGCCACAAGCTGCTGACGAACGCTTTTACCACTGTGTTTGATCGCATTCAAAGCAGCGGATTGCAGAGCAAGATCACCAGCTTCGGCGGATGCTTCTCATTTCGGACGCAACGGACGGGAACCAAGCTTTCTACGCACGCCTGGGGAATCGCAATCGATTTGAATCCGGAAACGAATGAGCAAGGAACCGTCGGCAACATGGATCCGGGGCTGATCGCGACGTTTCGAGCAGCGGGATTTGAGTGGGGAGGGGACTGGCAGGGAAGATCGCGCGATCCAATGCACTTCCAATTCTGCAGGGGATACTAGCCGACCGACGAGGGGCGGCGTTATTCGAACGTCCTCAGATGCGCTCCGCTTCATATAATAAGATGAACGAAACTTCAAACTTTGAGGAGCAACATGGCTGAGCCAACTTACGAAGAATTAAAAGCGAAGCTTGCAGACCTGGAAAAGCAGCAGGGCCCCCGCCGCACCGGAAGCTTGGAATTTCGTGTGGGAGAAAAGGGCGGCGTGAGCGTCTATGGTCTGGGACGCTTTCCCGTAACCCTGTATTACGAACAATGGAACCGGCTGCTGGATGCGGCCGAGAAACTGCGCGAATTCCTGGAAGAAAATAAATCCAAGCTGAAGCTGAAAGAGCAGTAACCTCCGGCGATGCCCAAGGCAAAGAAAGCTGGGAAGAAAACAGCTCGGTCAAAGCCGGCCGGCAAAGACACAGAAGCTGCAGCGTGTCGGTTCAAAAACCAGTCCGCCTGGTCGGCATGGCTCGAGAAAAATCATCGCGGCTCCGGCGGGATCTGGTTGCGATTGGCGAAGAAGAATTCCGGAGTGCAGTCGGTGTCATATTCCGAAGCTCTCGAAGCCGCACTCTGCTACGGATGGATCGATGGTCATAAGCGACCGGAGAGCGAGCAAGCTTGGCTGCAGAAATTCTGCCCGCGATCGGCAAAAAGTATCTGGTCGAAAATCAACCGGGAGAAGGCCCTGGCTTTGATTCAAAGCGGGCGCATGACACCCGCTGGTCACGAGGCCATCGCACAAGCTAAGACCAACGGCCGCTGGGATTCGGCTTACGATTCGCCCAGTCGAGCGACCGTGCCTGACGATTTCCAGGCAGCGCTGAACGCGAATTATCGGGCAAATGCATTCTTCAAGAACCTCGACCGCGCCAATCGCTACGCAATGCTGTTCCGGATTCAGACGGCCAAGAAACCGGAAACTCGCGCCCGGAACGTTCAAAAATTCATTGCAATGCTGGAACGGGGCGAAAAAATTCACCCCTGATGTAAGACCGGCCAACTCACCCGAACAAGCTCATCTGCAGGTCTTTCGTCTCACTTCGCACAGCCTTGTTCCAACCCGAGTCTTTCCTGATCCCATATTTTTCGCGAAGTCGCGCAAACAACTCCGAGATCCTTTTCCGGTAAGCAGCGGGAAGAAAAGCACGGTCCTTAAATCTTTCCTCGTAATCGGGCACCAGCTGGGGAAAATTCTCCCGCAGGAAGGGCAGAAACACCGCCGCGGAACACGGTTTCAAAAACAATGGATTCGCGTAAACGTAGTTGGCCTTGGCTTCCGCCGCGCTGCGCACCACCGCCTCCAGCTGCTTGGGTGAATCCGTAATTCCGGGAAGCACCGGCGCGCAGATCACCCCGGCGCCGATCCCAGCTTCCCGCAGCTTCCGCAGCGACTCCAACCGCAAATCAGGACGTGGCGCCCGCGGTTCCAGAATCCGAGCCAGTTCCTCATCGGTGGTAGTCACTGTGAAATTCACGAAGATCTCATTGCGCTGCGAGATCTGCTTCAGCACATCGATGTCTCGCGCCACCATAGCGGACTTGGTCACGATGCCCAACTCGAGTCCCGAGTGCCGCGCGAATTCTTCGAGTATCGCCCGCGTGATTTCCAGCTTGCGCTCGATCGGCTGGTAGGGATCGGTCGCTGTTCCGATCGCAATCTGCTCTCCCGTTTTCACCTTGCGAATTTCCTGACGCAGCAGGTCTGCCGCGTGCTGCTTGGCATAAATCTTCTGCTCGAACTCGATGGCGTTGCGCATCTCCATAAATTCGTGGGTGTAGCGCGCGTAACAATATTTGCAGGCGAACTCGCAGCCGCGATACGGATTGATGGTCCAGGTAAAAGGCATTTGCCGCCGGCTTACGCACCGGTTCAGCAGCGAGCGCACAGGCATCGTGAAATATTCAACTTCATGCCCCTGGCGAACGCTTTCTCCTTGGGAAGCCAGCCGGGCGATCCCGACCAGGCGCGTGCCGCTTTCCGGAAGCAGGGGAAGGGATGACATATGTTCGCCTTTTGTTCGCTATTATAGCGGAAGGAAGAATTTGGCCTACTAAAATTGCAGAGCTGTCTGGGGACGTTCGAAATCGAACATTCCTCATTCCAACTCTCAAAGCGAGGCAATGAAAGTAGCACTTGAACACTCCTACAGGAAACACTGTAGAGTCCTTTGGGTGCGGCTGTGCTACGAATAAGGCAGGTTGCTCCCTCTATCGCGCTAGCCGCGATGGGTGTGGAGCAGCAGAACTCCCCGATTCACAAGTTCAAAAACACTACATGGTGGCATTAGCCAGGTTTTCGGTCCAAATACACACCTGCGGCGACCAAGGTTGTACTGCGTCTCACGGCTATCTACTGTCAGTCCAAAAGGATAGGGGTTTATGAAAAAGAACGTCCAAGGTCCAGTCGCGACGGCGAACGACGAAGCGACGCATTCTAATGGAGACAACGGGACCACAATCGCGATCGCGGAATCGGCCCCTGCCGACCTCAGCGTTGTTCTCGCCGCTCTCCAGACCATGCGAGACGGTGATTTCTCGGTGCGTCTTCCCGGCTCCTGGACTGGGCTAGCGGGAAAAATCGCCGATACATTCAACGACATTGTTGGCGCGAACCAGCAAATGGCGCAGGAATTGAACCGCGTGGGCCAAGTGGTTGGAAAAGAAGGCCGCACCCGCGAGCGCACCAAATTCCAGGAATCGCGAGGCGCCTGGGGCCAAATGGAAGGCTCGGTCAATACCCTGGTTGAAGACCTGCTCCGCCCCACGACCGAAGTCACACGTGCCATCGCCGCCGTCGCGCAGGGCAACCTCACCCAAACCGTGCGGCTCGACGTGGATGGACGTCCGCTTGAGGGGGAGTTCCTTCGCTCCGCTGACATTGTTAATAGGATGATTCAGCAGTTGAGCATTTTTACTTCAGAAGTAACGCGTGTCGCACGCGAAGTCGGTACTGACGGAAAACTTGGTGGTCAAGCCGTCGTCCCTGGCGTGGCCGGAACCTGGAAGGACCTTACTGATTCCGTGAACTCGATGGCCAGCAACCTCACCGGCCAGGTACGCAACATCGCTGAAGTTGCGACCGCCGTCGCCAGCGGCGACCTTTCCAGAAAAATCACCGTGGACGTTCGCGGTGAAATTCTCCAGTTGAAAGAAGCCATCAACACGATGGTCGACCAGTTGCGTTCGTTTGCTTCAGAAGTGACCCGCGTGGCTCGTGAAGTCGGAACCGACGGAAAGCTCGGCGGTCAGGCTGTTGTCCCCGGTGTGGCTGGTACGTGGAAAGATCTTACTGACTCAGTAAACGCAATGGCCGGCAACTTAACCGCGCAGGTACGAAACATTGCCGAAGTTACGACCGCTGTGGCCCGTGGCGATCTCTCCCGAAAGATTACGGTCGACGTGAAAGGCGAAATTCTCGAGCTCAAAGAAACCATCAACACGATGGTCGATCAGCTGAACGCGTTCGCAGGTGAAGTAACGCGTGTGGCAAGGGAAGTCGGAACCGAAGGCAAACTCGGCGGACAGGCTCAGGTACCGGGTGTCGCAGGAACCTGGAAAGATTTAACCGACAACGTCAACTTCATGGCCGGCAACCTCACGGCGCAGGTCCGAAATATCGCCGAAGTGGCAACCGCGATTGCCGGTGGCGACCTTTCGCGCAAGATCACGGTCGATGTTCGCGGCGAAATCTTGCAGCTCAAAGAAACGCTCAACACCATGGTCGACCAGTTGAACCGTTTCGCCGGAGAAGTCACACGCGTGGCCCGCGAAGTCGGTTCAGAAGGACGGCTTGGCGGCCAGGCGAACGTCCCCGGCGTGGCCGGAACCTGGAAAGATCTCACTGATTCCGTCAATTCGATGGCCGGAAACTTAACCGGTCAGGTGCGAAACATTGCAGAAGTAACAACCGCTGTCGCTCGCGGTGACTTGTCACGCAAGATCACGGTCGATGTGAAAGGCGAAATTCTCGAGCTGAAAAACACAATCAACACGATGGTCGATCAGTTGAACGGATTCGCTGGGGAAGTCACGCGCGTCGCCCGCGAAGTCGGTACGGAAGGAAAACTCGGCGGACAAGCCCAGGTGCCTGGAGTCGCCGGAACCTGGAAAGATTTAACTGACAACGTGAACTTCATGGCCGGCAACCTCACGGCCCAGGTGCGTAACATCGCTGAAGTCGCAACCGCCGTCGCTCGCGGTGACTTGTCACGCAAGATCACCGTCGATGTCCGCGGCGAAATCTTACAGCTCAAAGAAACGCTGAACACGATGGTGGACCAGCTTCGGTCCTTCGCCTCAGAAGTCACCCGTGTTGCTCGCGAAGTCGGTACTGACGGCAAGCTCGGCGGACAGGCTGTAGTGCCCGGAGTCGGTGGTACGTGGAAGGATCTTACTGACTCCGTGAACTCCATGGCCAGTAACCTTACGAACCAGGTCCGTAACATCGCTGAAGTTTCAACCGCCATTGCGAACGGGGATCTTTCCAAGAAGATCACCGTCAACGTCAGCGGAGAAATTCTGCTGTTGAAAGAAACTATTAACACCATGGTCGATCAGCTGAACGCGTTCGCAGGTGAAGTAACCCGCGTGGCCCGCGAAGTCGGTTCCGAAGGTCGTCTTGGTGGGCAGGCAAACGTGCCTGGTGTGGCCGGAACGTGGAAAGATCTCACAGATTCCGTGAACTCCATGGCCGGAAACTTGACCGGTCAGGTCCGAAACATCGCCGAAGTAACGACAGCCGTCGCTCGCGGCGACTTGTCACGCAAGATCACCGTAGACGTGAAAGGCGAAATTCTGGAGCTGAAGAACACTATTAATACGATGGTCGATCAGCTCAACGCCTTCGCCGGAGAAGTGACCCGCGTCGCCCGCGAGGTCGGGACCGACGGCAAGCTGGGCGGCCAGGCCGAGGTCCCAGGTGTGGCCGGAACTTGGAAGGATCTCACCGACAACGTGAACTTCATGGCCAGCAACCTTACTGGCCAGGTGCGCAACATCGCGGAAGTCGCTACTGCCATTGCTACCGGAGATTTGTCGAAGAAGATCACCGTGGATGTTCGCGGCGAAATTTTGCAGCTCAAAGAAACGCTCAACACAATGGTCGAGCAGTTGCGCTCTTTCGCTGCCGAGGTTACGCGCGTGGCCCGCGAAGTCGGCTCCGAAGGCCGTCTCGGAGGTCAGGCCAACGTGCCCGGTGTCGCCGGAACCTGGAAAGATCTCACAGACTCCGTCAACGCCATGGCCGGTAACCTTACAGCTCAGGTGCGAAACATTGCCGAAGTTACAACCGCCGTCGCTCGAGGCGACTTGTCCCGCAAGATCACCGTCGACGTCAAAGGCGAAATTCTCGAGCTGAAGAACACTATCAACACGATGGTCGATCAGCTCAACGCCTTCGCCGCCGAAGTTACTCGCGTGGCCCGCGAAGTCGGCACGGAAGGCAAGCTCGGTGGACAGGCGCAGGTGCCAGGTGTCGCCGGAACCTGGAAAGATCTCACCGACAACGTCAACGTTATGGCTGCGAACCTGACCGAACAGGTCCGCGGAATTGTGAAAGTCGTCACCGCCGTTGCCAACGGCGACCTCAAGCAGAAGTTGACCGTCAACGCCAAGGGCGAAGTCGCAGCTCTGGCGGAAACCATCAACAACATGACCGACACGCTGGCGACGTTTGCCGATCAGGTGACCACAGTTGCCCGCGAAGTCGGCGTCGAAGGCCGACTCGGCGGACAGGCCAATGTACCCGGAGCCGCTGGAACCTGGAAAGATCTTACCGGCAACGTAAACCTGCTTGCAGATAACTTGACCAACCAGGTGCGCGCGATCGCCGAAGTCGCAACCGCCGTCACCAAAGGCGACCTCACGCGGTCGATTCAGGTGGAAGCCCGCGGCGAAGTCGCCGAGTTGAAGGACAACATCAACACCATGATCAACAACCTCCGTCTCACCACGGAGCGAAACACCGAGCAGGACTGGCTCAAGACTAACCTCGCCCGCTTTACAGGCATGTTGCAAGGTCAACGGGATCTCGGTACTGTCGGCCGGATGTTGTTGTCCGAACTTGCTCCGCTGGTTAATGCGCAGCAGGGCGTCATTTACCAGATGGAATCGGAAGATTCCGCAGGCATGGTGATGCTCTCAGCCTTCGCAGGAGACGGGCAAGATGGCCATCTCCGCCAGCTCAAGATGGGCGAAGGTTTGATCGGGCAATGCGCGCTCGAGAAGCGCCGCATGCTTATCAACGACCTGCCTCCGGATCGCACGATCACGATTCGTTCCGGCCTGGTCGAAGCAGTGCCGCGAAACGTCATCGTGCTGCCGATCCTCTTTGAGGACCGGGTAAAGGCTGTCATCGAGCTCGCGTCACTGGGCTTATTTACCGCGTCGCATCTTGCGTTCCTTGAACAACTAACCGCCAGCATCGGAATTGTACTGAACAGTATCGAAGCGACCATGCAGACGGAAGGCCTGCTGAAACAGTCACAACAGTTGGCCGCTGAACTTCAGGCGCAGCAGAAAGAGTTGCAACAGACCAACGAACAACTGGCGCAGAAAGCACAGCAGCTCGCTGAACAGAACGTCGAAGTTGAAAGAAAGAACCAGGAAATCGAGCAGGCACGTCGCGCTTTGGAAGAGAAAGCCAAAGAGCTCGCTCTCACCTCGAAGTACAAGTCCGAATTCCTAGCCAACATGTCACACGAGTTGCGCACCCCGCTGAACAGTATTCTGGTGCTGGGCCAGCAGCTCACCGACAACCCCGATGGCAATTTGACTCCGAAGCAGGTCGAATTCGCCCGCACCATTCACGCCGCAGGAACCGACCTACTCAACCTCATCAGCGACATTCTCGACTTGTCGAAAATCGAATCGGGAACCGTATCCGTCGAGGCCGAAGAGATCTTCTTCGCCAGCCTGCTGGATGCGATCGCGCGGCCGTTCCGTCACGAGGCGGAGAACAAGCGGCTGTCGTTCGAAATCCACACCGACACTCACCTGACTCGCAGCATGGTCACCGACTCGAAACGACTGCAGCAGGTGCTGAAGAACCTTCTCTCGAATGCCTTCAAGTTCACCGAGCAGGGAGGTGTGCGGTTGTCGGTCTCAGCGGCGCCGAGGGGTTGGAGTGAAGATCATCCGATTCTTTCGAAGGCAGCATCGGTCGTTGCCTTCGAAGTAGCGGACACGGGAATTGGAATTCCTAACGAAAAACAGCGAATCATCTTTGAGGCATTCCAACAGGCAGATGCCGGCACCAGCCGCAAGTACGGAGGCACCGGGTTGGGTCTGGCCATCAGCCGCGAACTGGCAAGCTTGCTGGGCGGCGAAATTCAGCTGCGCAGCACTCCGACCAAAGGCAGCACTTTCACTCTGTACTTGCCACAGACTTACGTCGGGCCATCGGCTACAACACCCGAAGGCAGGCTGAACGCTCCTGCGCTTCAGTTGGCCAGTGTGAAAGTAGTCGAGCATCCTGTCGAGCGAATTCCCGACGATCGCGAGAACCTACAGCCAGGCGATGCAGTGCTGCTCATCGTTGAAGATGATCCGCACTACGCGCGCGTGCTTTGTGACCTTGCTCGTGACAAAGGCCTCAAGGTCCTCGTAGCGACGAAAGGCGCGGAAGCTTTGGCCCTCGCCCGCGAGTACCATCCGACCGCCGTGTCACTGGACGTATTCCTGCCTGATATGTTGGGATGGACGGTGCTTAATCACCTGAAGCAGGATCCCGGCACCCGTCACATTCCGGTGCAGATGCTCACGCTGGACGAAGACCGGCATCACGGTCTGGCACGCGGTGCGTTTGCATTCGTCACCAAGCCAACCACGCCCGACGCTCTCGAACAGGCGATCTCGCGCATCAAGGAGTACTCCTCTCCGCGGCGTAAGCGGCTCCTGGTGGTGGAAGATAATCCAGCTGAGCAGCTGAGCATTCGCGAGCTTCTTGGTTACGACGATATCGACGTGACCACGGTGGGAACCGGAGCTGAGGCGCTCGACGCAATCACCGACCAATCCTTTGATTGCGTGGTGCTCGATCTTCGTCTCCCGGACATGTCCGGATTCGATGTGCTCGAACGTTTGCGTGACACTCCGGCCATCAACGATCTGCCAGTCGTCGTCTTCACCGGAAAAGAATTGTCTCCGGAAGAGGATGCCCGCCTGCATACGCTCGCGAGAAGCGTCGTGGTGAAAGGAGTTGAATCTCCGGAACGGCTCCTTGACGAAACCGCTCTGTTCCTGCACCGGGTAGTGATTGAGCTGCCCGCCGAAAAACAGCGGATGCTCGATCGCCTGCACCGATCCGACGAAGCTCTGGTCGGCCGCAAGGTGCTGATCGTGGACGACGACGTGCGAAACATTTTCGCGCTCAGCAGCGTGTTGGAGCGGCGCGGTATGACCGTTCTTACCGCCGGAACAGGAAGGGAAGCGATTGCAACTTTGGAGTCAACTCCAGATCTTGCAATCGTGCTCATGGACATCATGATGCCGGAAATGGACGGTTATGAGACCATGCAGGTCATTCGGCAAAACCCGTCATTCCGCCGCTTGCCGATCATTGCCCTCACTGCGAAGGCAATGAAAGGCGATCGCGAGAAATGTCTGGAAGCCGGAGCTTCGGAATACTTGGCTAAGCCGGTCAACACCGAACAGCTGCTATCCGCGCTTCGTATGTGGCTGCACCGTTAAAAAGGGAATTCATGAGTGCACACGAGCCCGTCAACATATTGATGGTGGACGATCAGCCGGGAAAGCTGCTGAGCTATGAGGCGATTCTTGGGCCCCTGCGCGAAAAGCTGGTGAAAGCGAATTCAGGGCGAGAGGCGCTGGAATATCTGCTCAAGACGGACATCGCCGTGGTCTTAATGGATGTCAGCATGCCCGATATCGACGGTTTTCAACTCGCCGATATGATTCGCGAGCATCCTCGGTTTCAGAAGACTGCCATCATCTTTATTTCGGCCGTCCATTTGAGCGATGTGGATCGCATTAAAGGTTACGAGCGCGGTGCCGTGGATTACATTTCAGTACCCGTGATCCCGGAACTCCTGCGCGCCAAAGTCAGCGTATTTGCCGAACTGTACCGTAAGACCCAACAGCTCGAGAAATTGAACCGTGAGTTGGAACAGCGGGTTGCGGAGCGTACGGAAGAATTACGTGAAAGCGAGAGTCAGTTCCGCTCGCTGGCAAACTCGATTCCACAATTAGCGTGGATGGCGAATCCCGACGCCTCGGTTTTTTGGTACAACCAGCGCTGGTACGACTACACCGGGACGACTCTCGATGAAGTATCTGGTTGGGGCTGGAAGAGCTTGGTGCACGCAGATCACGTGACGCAGGTTGTTGCTGGAATCGAGCGCAGCTGGGCCGCCAGTGAACCCTGGGAGGAGACTTTCCGACTGCGAGGGAA
>JAOAPC010000007.1 GCA_025462735.1 Acidobacteriaceae bacterium
TGCGAGGGAAGGATGGAAATTACCGTTGGTTCCTTTCCCGCGCTTTACCGATTCACGATGTAAGTGGAAAGATAGTGCGCTGGTTCGGCACCAACACCGATATAACGGATCGTAAGCAGGCCGAAGAGGCGCTGGTAAAATCCGAGAGGCTGGCTGCGATGGGACGTCTGGCGGGCATCATTGCGCACGAGATCAACAATCCTCTCGAGGCCATCTCGAACGCCTTTTACCTTCTGCGCGATCATCCATCTTTAGACGAAGAAGCCCGGTATTATTCCAAGCTGGCGGAGGAAGAATTGGCACGCGTCGCTCACATTACAAAGCAAACCCTCAGCTTCTACCGCGAGTCGCAGCAGGCAATTGCGATATCGCTTGCCGACGTGCTGGATAACGTTATCGAACTGCAGTCACGAAATCTGCACGTAAACAGCATAGCGTTGGATAAGCGCTTCCAGACCCAGGGAAAGATTCAGGGCTATCCGGGTGAGCTTAAGCAGGTATTTTTGAACATCATTGGCAACGCGATCCAAGCGATGCCAACTGGCGGCCGTTTGCGGATACGATTGCGCGAGTCAACCGGTCGCAGGAGTGGAAGGCGTGGGGTGCGTGTCTCGATTGGTGATACTGGCATGGGCATTCAGCCGGAGCACGCAAAGAAACTTTTCGAGCCGTTTTTCAGCACCAAGGAAGCCAAAGGAACGGGACTGGGTCTCTGGATCAGCAAGGGAATCATCCAGAAGTATGAAGGCACGATCCGGTTTCGCAGCATAAAGTTGGCAGGTCACAACGCGACGTGCTTTTCTGTATTCATTCCAACGGCGGCGGCGACTGAGCCAACCGAAATCGCAGCATTAGTGGCGTAGGGAGCGGTCTTAAAAGACTATGGACCAACGCAAGGCTGTAATTTTGTGCGTGGATGACGAAGACAACCCGTTAGTGTTGCGGAAGCTCGTTCTTCAAAAAGCGGGCTACGAAGTTCTTACTGCGGGGTCGGCAAAAGAAGCCCTGGAGCTCACCGCTTCCCGCAGTGTAGACCTCGTCCTCTCCGATCATTTAATGCCTGGCATGAACGGCACCGAGCTCGCCCAGCAGATCAAGCTCCAGCATCCGAATCTCCCAGTCATCCTGATATCCGGCGTGAATGAACTTCCCACTGGCTCAACTATCGCCAACGCCTTTGTGAGCAAGATTGAAGGGCCCCAGGCTCTTTGCAAGGAAGTTGCCGCGATCCTGAATCTACCGTTTGAAAATTGCGAAAATTGTTGAAGGAATGACTGCAATCGCGACCTCCTGGCGGAGGAGATCGCGATTGCGCCAGGCATTTCCGGCTTACGACTTATTCATCGTAAATTGGCCCGAACCGCTGCAGCCCGAAGTCGTCCCACTGAGCGTCCAGTTGCCTGAAATGGTGTTGTTGCTCACCGTTCCTATCAACGTCAGCAGATCATTGCTGCTTCCGGTCGATTGAATGTTCATCTGGAAACCGCCGGACGTCACCCCATTCAGGTTTCCGCTCAGAGTAAATCCGCCAGTTGCGGTAGAGCCCGAAGCGAAGCATGGCGAAGAGCTGGTGAAGTTCAGGTTAGTTACACTCACGCTGCTGCCGCTGCTCTGGGTCAACGTCGTCGTGAAATTGAATATCGGCGATCCGCCGGAACTCGAATTCAAAAGCGCCGCGGTCCAGTTTCCGTTGATGATGTTGCTGTTGGAGTTCGACCCGCATGCGGCGAGCACCAGCGCGATTCCGAGCACAAAAATTGTCCCAAGCGTTTTCATAAGCACTCCATTTCGCGGAAATTGAGAATTGCCCTTTAAGGGATGGCATCACCTGACGCGGAAATGTCGGGCTATTCCCCACGTCTGGAAACACACTGCAGCACTGAACCCTCGGGTCTGGCCTTTGTTGCGGTCAGCGAGAAAAAGTTTTGCCCTTATAATTGTTCGATATGAACAGAATGGCAGGCGTTCTTTGCTTGGTTCTGGCTTGTCTCCTCGCCACCGCTCAATCGCAAACTACCGAGGACCCGCCCTCAGCGGCCAATCCTGGAACAAAGGCAAATCCCCCGGTTATTGACGGCGGCGCGGGCCCCTGTTCTCTCGAGCTCACTGTCCTAGGCGCTGACGACAAACCTGTTTACAACGCAACCGTGAAGGTCCATATCACGTATGGGTTCGGCGGATTTCATCACTTGGACCTACAAGCTGGAACCAACTCGGACGGCAAAGTGAAATTCACTGGACTTCCAGCCAAAGTTCACAACCCGCCATTGGAATTCGACGCGACGAAAGATCAGTTGGAAGGTACCGTCACGTACGATCCCTCCGCCGAATGCCAGGCAAAACACGACGTAAAGCTCGAGAAGCCGAAGCCGCCTGAACAACCATAAAGTCGCCACCCGTCGGGAAAATTAAATATTTAGGGTCGCGAAGTCCCTCTTTTTCTGACGCTTGGCGGCGCAGGCCCAATGTGGAACTTGCGCCAGCTAAGTGGCTGCTGTACAATGGTTTAAGTCAATAATCATTAAATGTTGGTAGCAGCCGCCGAGCGTTTAGCAGTTGACACTGTACGCTCACCTTCGTAGAATTAGCACTCAGAAGACCTGAGTGCTAACAATCGCAAACTCAGATTTACGCAATCAACAAGACAACTCAAGGTAACCCTGAAGCAATTCAGAAAGGAGTCTGACAATGGCTACGAAATTCACCCCACTACATGACCGTATCTTGGTTCGGCGCACGGAAGAGGGCGACACCACCCGTGGCGGAATCATCATCCCCGATAGCGCCAAAGACAAGCCGCAGGAGGGCGAAGTAATCTCCGCTGGCAAAGGCAAAATTAGTGAAGAAGGCAAGGTTCGTCCCCTCGATGTGAAGGAAGGCGACCGCATCCTGTTCGGAAAATATTCCGGCACGGAAATCAAGTTGGATGGCGAAGATTTCGTCATCATGCGCGAAGAAGAAGTTCTGGGAGTAATCTCTGGCGCAGCAAAGAAAGAGACCGCCGGCTCCCGTCGCTAACAAGATTCAAGGGGGCTCGGGTTCCTCTGTGAACCACTGTGCCCTCTGTGGTTAAAGATTTTGACTTTCTAGGAGAGAAGAAAATGGCAAAACAAATTGTTCACGGAGAGGAATCCCGGCAGGCGATTCTTCGCGGTGTCAACATCCTCGCTGATGCCGTAAAGGTCACGCTCGGTCCCAAGGGCCGCAACGTCGTGATCGACAAGAAATTCGGTTCGCCGACTATTACCAAGGACGGCGTCACCGTCGCAAAAGAGATCGAACTGAAAGACAATCTGGAAAACATGGGCGCGCAGATGGTGAAGGAAGTCGCTTCCAAGACCTCCGACGTTGCCGGCGACGGCACCACCACCGCAACCGTTCTAGCACAGGCGATTTATCGCGAAGGCGTGAAGACCGTAGCTGCTGGTGCCAATCCAATGGCACTGAAGCGCGGCATTGAGAAAGCGGTTTCAGTTGTTTGTGGTCCAGTTGATCCTAAGACTGGCGAACGCGGCAAAGGCGAACTGGATAAGTTCTCGAAGCCCGTATCTGGCGAAATGATCGCGCAAGTCGGAACGATTTCCGCCAACAACGACACCACCATCGGCAACATCATTGCCGAGGCGATGAAGAAAGTCGGCAAGGACGGAGTCATCACCGTAGAAGAATCGAAGACGCTTGAGACCCAGCTTGAAGTAGTTGAAGGTATGCAGTTCGATCGCGGCTATCTCTCTCCGTATTTCGTTACCGATCCGGAGCGCATGGAAGCCGTTCTCGAAAACGCCTACATCCTCATCAACGAAAAGAAAATTTCGTCGATGAAGGACCTGCTCCCGTTGCTTGAGCAGATTGCCAAGAGCGGCAAGCCGCTGGTGATCATTGCTGAAGACGTCGAGGGAGAGGCGCTCGCAACTCTAGTCGTCAACAAGCTGCGTGGCACGCTGCATGTGAGCGCGGTGAAGGCCCCGGGCTTCGGCGATCGTCGCAAGGCCATGTTGCAGGACATCGCAATCCTGACCGGCGGCAAAGCTATCACTGAAGATCTCGGCATCAAGCTCGAGAACGTTCAGATCTCTGATCTTGGCCAAGCGAAGAAAATCACCATCGACAAGGACAACACCACCATCGTCGAAGGCAAGGGCAAGCACAACGAGATCGAGGGCCGCGTAAAAGAAATTCGCAGCCAGATCGATAAGACCACCAGCGACTACGACCGCGAGAAGCTGCAAGAGCGGTTGGCGAAGCTGGTCGGCGGAGTCGCCGTCATTAAAGTCGGCGCTGCCACCGAAACCGAAATGAAAGAGAAGAAAGCCCGCGTGGAAGATGCGATGCATGCAACCCGCGCGGCCGTCGAAGAGGGAATCGTCCCGGGCGGCGGAGTTGCTCTCGCCCGTTGCGTTCCGTCCCTCGACAAGCTCAAGGCGGAAGGTGACGAGCAGATCGGCATCAACGTCGTAAAGCGCGCCCTGCAAGAGCCGTTACGCCAGATCGCCGAGAACGCGGGCGAAGAAGGCGCAATCGTGCTGGGCAAAATCAACGACTCCAAGGACAATAACTTCGGCTACAACGCCCTGACCGGCGAGTACGAAGATCTGGTCAAGGCCGGCGTGCTCGATCCTACCAAGGTCGTTCGCACCGCGCTGCAAAATGCCGGATCGATTGCCTCGCTGATGTTGACGACCGAAGCCCTGATCTCCGAGCTGCCGGAAAAGAAAGAAGCACCGGCAATGCCAGGCGGCCACGGTGGCGGGGGCATGGGCGACATGTACTGAGCGAGCTTTCCGCGGCGTCTGAGCCGCGGGCGCTCATCCCGAGCGAGCACGATGTTTGTGCGAGTCGAGGGATCTGCGGTTAGATCAAAAGCCCCGCCGCAAGGCGGGGCTTGTTCGAACAGTACCGCGAAGCCTGGAAACTCATGCGGCCGACCGAACCAGAATTTGTGACCGCCGAGCCAGTTGTTGGCGCCACTCCCGCACCCTGAAAACGCGTTCCACCCTGGGACGCAACAGTCTTCGGTTGGTCACACCGCAGGCGTGCCCTGCCCCTCACAAACTTGAGGACTGCCGGTTCAATGTCCCGAACCCTGTTGTCCAGTCGGGGCCATCAATTCCGAAGGAACGCCGGAGATGTAGTGCTCGAGATGACGGATGGTTGCTTCCTGAGCTGAGATGATCCACTTCACCACGTCACCGATGGAGACGACGCCAACCAGTTGCTGGTCCTTCATGACCGGAAGGTGACGTATGCGGTGGGTTGTCATCAGGGTCATGCATTCATCCAAGGTGTGAGAAGGGGTTACACACACCAGAGTACTGGTCATAATCTCCTGGACTTGGGTATTCTTCGACGACCTCCCCATCAGGATGACCTTGCGCGCGTAGTCTCGCTCGGAGATTATGCCCACGAGTGCGCCGTCGGAGATGACCAGCAACGCTCCGGCTTCTTTGTCGGCCATTTTTTCCACGGCATCATAGACGGATTCATCGGGAGAAATCGACCAAACGGCGTTGCCCTTGTCTTTTAAGATCAAACCAACCGTATCATTGAGCGCGATCACTGGAACCTCCTTGAAGGTCAGCTCGCCTGGGTCGCGAGGTGAGCGCCAACTAAGCCCCGCGCGGCAGGAATTTGCCCGAGAAGCATACACCCATCATAGCTATATGAGATCAAAAAAGAACGGCGGGTGGCCTATTTCTCAACAGAAATCCAAAGCTGCCCCCCCGAGATGTGGGTTTACTGATCGCGGTGCGAGGTGAAACAAATCCCCACCCTCCCGCAAAATACGCGGGAAGGATGGGGCAGCCTCGTCTGTGGTAGATCAGGAAAAATCAAAATCGTCGGACAGGAATGTCCGACCCACACGGTCAGTCCGCTGGATTTGCTTCCGCGATCTGGTGAATTGCGCTTTGTGCGGCGCGTAAGGGAACTGAGACGTGCACCGTTTCCCCTGCGTCATTCACGTCCACCACGATTGATCCGTCGCGCTTGGTGATGAGAACGTGCTCACCCGGGTCCGCCACTTCGACGAGCACGCCGTCAGGGGAATCGTTGAGTGCGGGAATGGCGGCGTCGATGGCTGGCAAGTAAGGGCGCAACTGCTGCGATGCTTTAGCGAGATGGTGATTGGGCACGAACCTCAGCGTTGCGGGCACGAGCGCCGCGGGGACGAGCACGTTGATGTGTGTGCCGCCCGGCTGGTGCTCGAGGACGTTGACGTAAATGAAGCCTTCGCTGGAAAGTGCGGCCGCGCCGACGAGCGCCGTCCCCAGTGCGCCAATACCAAGCTTGGCTAGAAAGATCATGCGGTTTCTCCTACAGGGGCTAAAGCCCCGAAATATTTCGACCGTAGTGGCACGGCTAAAGCCGTGCCCTTCCCATTAATTTGTGCACGCTGGAAGGCGTGACCTCCCTACTGTGCGCGCTAAACACGTCCTATTCAGAGTCAGTGTTGCGAGAGTCGACCCAGACGCGGACGTTTTCATCGTGCCCGCTCACTCGAACCAAAGTAGTGTCGCCGACATTTTCAAGTGCCTTGATCGCCGCTTCGACGTTGAGCTGATTTTCGGTTGTATCGGAGACGAGGGCTTGGACGACGTCCCAGGGAACGGTGACGTCAACATTCTCGTGGCTATTTTTGTCAATGACGTGCACCACCATTTGTCCGTGCTCTTTGGCGACCCGAACATCGTCACCAGTATCTTGCACAGTCACAAATTCGCCTTCAGGAGCGGTTTTCAGAGCGTCGAGAATTGCGCGCAGGTTTACGTTATCCGCGGAGAAGTTGCCGATGCGAATTTTGCCGTCGCGTAGCTCTCCGTGATTGATGGCGGGGATGATTTTCTCAGCCAGAGCCAACGGCACGTTGACGCGGACTAGTTCGTGCGTAGTCGGGTTAGTGACCCTGACGTGAAGATAGCGCGTGGTGGAAGCAGCAAAAGCAAGAGTCACCGCCAGCAGCAGGGTGGAAGATACTGCCAGTGTTGGGAGGAATGTTTTTGTCGGTTTCATGGTCGTCCTTTCAGAATGGATCCGACTTACGAAGGGACGCCTCGGGGGCGTCGTAATGGAGTTACGCAGGGCGAGGGAAGAAAGTTCCGGTGAAATATCCGGAGATTACGAGCTGTGGCCGGCGCACTGTAGCACCCCGAGGTATGGGCGGAACGGACCAACTGCATCCCGGTACTGGTGAGCCATAACTCTTGAGATTTGGTGCAGATGAGTCAAGTCGTGAGCTGCCCAGGTGGCCAACAACTCTGACAGCGTCACCGCGCCCAGCGCAGGATGACGTCCCCGGCGCTCGAGGTCCGCTGGCCGCAAATTCAGCGCCCGCAGCTCGTCGAGTTTTTCTGACCGTACACGAGCAAATTCGTCCAATAGCTGCCCCAATGACTTGCCTTGAATCTCGCGTACGTGTCCCAAACGATCGAAGGAGGCAAAGGGCTGAGTATCGCCAAATTGAAGGATGGTCTTAGCGCGTGGCATCCAGTCAGTGCGGTCGGCGTGGATGAGATGGCCGACGATATCGAACGCGGTCCAACTTTCTTCACCCTGAGTGGTTTCACCTTCGCTGCGGAGCGTCCAAGCTTGCGGCAGATCTCGCAGCAGCGCATTGAGAGTGGCGGGGGTGCGAGTGAGAAGCGATATGGTGTGATCCAAATTATGTTTCATCGAGATGTTCTATTCGATTTCAGCTTCTGATTTTATCTTGTCGATAAAGCAAGTTGGATTATCCATGGGGCAACTTCTTCGAATCGCAAATTCAAACACCAGGTCCCCATTCGACGCGTTTCCGCTTCGCGGTCACTCGCTCAGGGCAGGCTCTCGACTTCGCGATTGGATTCGCAAGCGAATCCAATCGCTGCGCTCGGGATGACAGGTTTGGAGAGTTGCATTCGGCACGGCTGAAGCCGTGCCCTTTCAAAACTGTCAGCGTCGCTTCCACAATTGTTTCCATACTTGGACAAGCTCCTGGATCGAGCGCGCGCTGGGGACGCGGTCATTGACCATTCGGCAGCGCGCGTATGCGGTGTGGTAGGCCTGCAGGGCGGCGCTGCGGCTGAGGCGCGACAGGCTAGTTCGAAGCTGATTGAGATCGTCCGGGCTCATGATTTCGTCGCTTCGAATATCGGGACGGCGAGCCATGACGAGCAAAATCGTACCATATTCGCCATTTATTCGCCTGTGGAAGTTGTGGTTCCCATCTTTCGAAAACCGCTAAAGGTGGGGCAGCCTCAGCAGAGAGAGAGGTAGGTTATCGGAGATCAAAAACGCCGAATTGGAATGTCTCTTCGACTTCGCTCAGGACGGGCAGTCCACAAGAGCGTTCTGCGGACCCTTGACTTGGCGAACGTTCGGGGTCAGAATGCGTCCGCCCGAAAAGGAGGCTGTGAAATGAAAAAGCTATTGTTCGCGCTCCTGACTCTGGGAGCGATTCCAGCATTTGGACAGAGCGCGTTCGACGGTACTTGGCGGTTAAATACGCAAAGCGCCGAGATCGAAGGCAATGACAAATATTCACTACAAAACGGCATGTATCGCTGCGACACCTGCGTTCCAAAAATTGCCGTCAAGGCAGACGGCAAGGACCACAAAGTGGCTGGCTCGCCCTACATAGACACGACTCAGGTGAAAGAGGTGAATGATCACACCGTCGAGATCAGCAGCAAAAAAGGCGGGAAACCTACTGGCAAGACAAAAATGACGGTTTCCGACGATGGGAAGACACTGGCCACCGAATGGAGCTTTGTCTCCGAAAGCGGCAAGGAGGGCAGCGGAAAGTTCACCTCCGAGCGGGTCGGCGACGCCCCAGCTGGCGCAAACAAAGTTTCGGGGGAATGGCATGCGAACAAGATCGAGAATGCCTCCGACAGCGTCAGCACATTTACGTATAAGGTGACCACTGACGGGATCTCCATGAGCGATCCGACCGGCGATTCTTATACCGCAAAGCTCGATGGAAAAGATTATCCGTATAAAGGGGATCCAGGGACCACGAGCGTGTCATTAAAGAAAATCGACGACAATACCATAGAAGAAACGGACAAGCGAAACGGCAAGACGATCAGCGTCGCCCGCATGACAGTCGGTCCTGATGGAAAGACAATGAAACTAGCCGTCGACGACAAATTGCACAATACAACCATGAACTGGACGGCAGATAAGCAATAAGCGAAAGGCACCTAAGCTTTTCAAAAAAAAGGACAGCCGGCTCCGGCTGTCCTTTTTGATTTGTCGCGCGCGTGGCTACTGTTTGGCAGCTGGTTTTTCGTCGGCCTTTGCGGGCGCCGCGGCTTTCGGCTTCCAAAAATCCGGGTCAGCTTTCACCCAGGCATCTGGGGGATAGCTCATCGCCGGACTGAACTGAAAGAGGTTGGTTTGGGTGAACTCAACTGCCGATGACTCTAGTTCGCTAAGCTTCTTCATGCCATCTTCGCCCATCGCCTCCATGAACTGTTTGTCCTGCTCCATGCTCTTGTCGATTTCCGCGGCCGACTTCATGGGGATGATTACCAGGTATGTTACATCCTCCTGACCATATAGGGCCTCATACACTGCCCAGTGCGCATCGGGAATTTTGTCGTAGGCCGCTTTTACCAGCTTGACGATGTCGTTCCACTCCTTCCGATGTCCCGGCCGAACACGGTACAGGGAAATCTCGAAGTAGCGCATGTGGGCAATGTCAACTGGCCCACGCAGACTCTGGTCTTCGTTGTATGTAAAGACGCCGGCGTCAGTTTCGCTGAGTAATTCACCGTCGCCGAGGGCGGCGCGGTCCACGGCAGCAGAGAGCGCGGCGTTTTTTTGCTGGGCCAGACTGTCTTTCTCCCAAGCCTCAAACGATGGGTAGGGGATGAAAAACAAAGTACGGTTTTTACCGGTTAGCGAATTGGCTGCGAAATAATGCGTGGGCCACTTGGTTCGGGCGAACGCCTGAACAAATGCGCTCTCGGTTTTTTCGTGCGCCGCGCCGCCTTTGCCTGGCTTCAGAAATTCGCGGTCGATCACCAGTAACTTAGGCGGAGGCGTAGTTCCTCCAGGCGCCTCCTGTGCTGTGGCCAGACTGAGGCCTGTGCTCAGAAGTGTCGCTCCCAACAGACAGCTTGCAATGCTTTTCATAGACGTGACCCTCCTCGGATCGAGAAATGGGTACTGCTGAAAGATGTGGAGAGATTTCGCGGACGCTCTGGACCCAATTCCAGAGCAGGGCGGAGAGTAGCTGAAGGCAAGTGGGAAGTCAAGCCGTGTAGCTGGCTGCGTCGTGTTGTGCTAAGCAGGCGATTGATGATACTTCCGACGCAGCACCGGAATGGCAACATCAAAAGCCCCACCCTTTCGCAAAGAACGCGAAAAGGATGGGGCACCCAGCGATAAGCTGCTGCTCGATTTATTGCGGAGGCGGCGCTGGCTGCTGACTTTGCGGCTGCGGAGACATCGCAGGACCAGCGTCCTGGCGCGGCGCGACATACGGAATTTTCGGCATGTGCGTCACTTCACCCTTCACCGCATCGGACATCACGATGCCCGCGTGCTCGAGCAGCAGACCGGTGGAGCGGTCGAGCTCAAGCTCCGCTTTTTCATAGGCCGCCTCGGCGGAAACCAGGTTTGATTTCGCCGCGGCAAGCTGCGACTGGTAATTCAAAACATTCGTGCCCGTCGAAGCTCCCAGTCTAAATTTCTTCTGCTCCGCGTCGAGCGACTGGTTGGCGAGTTCTACCGCAGCCTGCGCGGCCTGCACCGCCGCGCGGTTCTGAGTTACCGAGAACTGCGCATTGCGTACTTCAATGCTCACCTGGTTCTCGATCTGCTGCAAACGCATTTGTGCCTGCCGATATTCGAGCACGCCACGCACTTGCAGGGCCTCTGCCTGCCGGTTGCGAAGCGGGATGCTGAGAGTAAACCCTGCTCCTTTATCAGGGGCCGTGGAGTTGACGAGTTTATTCAGAGTAGTCACATAACTAGTGGGCGCAAACGAGCCCGCCGGGCTGCAGATACCGTTGAACGCGCCAGGTGAGCCGCAGGTGGCTACTGGGTTCTGCCGACCGCCGGCTCCCGATCCTCCATAGTAGGCGAATAAGTCAAGCGATGGCAGCAGCAAGTTCTTCAGCGCCTTTTCGCTGATCTCACGATTCGATAGGTCGATACGTGACTCTGCCAGTTCGGCGCGGTGCTGCAAGGCCTCATTGACCAAATCCTCAGTCGGGACTATGGGCTCCTGCTGTGGCAGGGCCATGGTGGTAGTGGGGATTACCTCTGCGCTCGCGAGCTGCGGATCCTGCAGCGTGCGGCTGAGCGCATTTTTCATCAGCAATTGTTGCAAATCAAGATTGGTCTGCGCCTGGACTAAGTTTTGCTGGTCTGTCGCGACGGTGTTCTGCGAGCGGACCACTTCGATTGGCGCAAGACTGCCGATCTGAACTTGTTTCTGGGTGTCAGAGAGAGTCTTCTGGGCAAAAGCGATTGCTTCCTGTTGGACCCGTACGTTTTCGTATGCGTAGACGAGGTTCCAGTAGAGGTTCTCAATCTGGTCTATGGTGGTGATGATCTGAAGCCGAAAGGCAACGTCGGTGATTTCGCGATCATTCTTGGTGATTTGGATGATGCGGGTGTTGGGCAAAAAGCCGAATCCCTGCAAAAGATGTTGGCTCAACTGGAATTTGAAACCGGAGTTCAAACTTGGGCTGAGGAAGTTGAACGGGTTGTTGCTGGTAACACGCGAGTTGGTGAATCCCATGTTGATATTCGTGCCTGACTGAAGTCCCTGCAAATAGTTGAAATTTGCAGTTGTCGTGTTCTGTACGGGCCCGCAAAAAGGGCTAACACATTCGATTCTCGCGTGGTCACTCTGCAGGGTGGCGCTGACGATCGGGTCATAGCTCGTAATGGTTGGTCCGATGCCCAACGTTGAACTCACCAATCCGTTCGTGCCTGCACCGATTCCGCCGGCGGCCGGAGATGTTCCGCCAGGACCCGAGCCGACGTTTCCACTCAAACCGCCTACTCCTCCACCTGGAGTGTTCTGCACAATTCCGGTATTCACGCCGAAGAAGTTGTTGGCGCCGCCTTTTGAGCGCAGTATTTCCGTATCGGCAATGTTCAGGTTGTAGCGGGCAATTCCGATGTCAAGGTTGTTCTCGAGCGCGAGGGCTACGGCATCGTCCATGGATAGATAAATTTTGCCGTCTCGCATGAGCTGTAGGATTCGCGGCGTATTCGACAAGTCGGGCGGCGGCACATGCTGCGGTGTGTAGGGCGCAATCACGTTGGGGAACGGACGTTTGGCCTTGGAATAATCCTTTACCACGAACTCGTGCTGAGTCGACGGTGCCTGGGGAAGCGCAGATTGCGTGGAAGATTGCGATGGCGTGGAATTTTGGCTTTGCGCATTCGTAGTCTGCGCGTCTTGCGCCCAAAGACTCAGTGGGAAAGCGAACAATAATAATGACGCAGTCACATGTTGGAAGGCACACTTCAACGAAGACAAGGACATTCGATACTCTCCATCATTCATTCTTAAGAGCTGTAGATACGAAGTTCTGGGTTACGAGATCTTAGTCAGTGCTTAGTACGATCAAAGTATTCTTGTGGTTCCAGATTTCCGCCTGATTCGACAACGCGCCCGCGCAAACGTTCGCAATGGCATGAAACAGTAGTCTTACTGTGAAAAAGAATGCACCAGTATAGCCGAGCAGTTGGGCGCGAACCGATACTCCCGCCCGCAATTCGAACAATCAGTTGTAATCTTGGATGCGAGTTCATTTCTGAAGATTCGTTTTCTGCATGCGAAATCTCAAGTTGACATTGGCCTACGACGGAACTGACTTTGCCGGATGGCAAGTCCAGCCCGATTCTCCATCGATCCAAGGCACCCTAGCCTCAGCCATTGGACGGGTGAGCGGCGAAAAAGTACTGCCGCAAGGCTCAGGAAGGACCGACGCGGGCGTGCATGCGCTGGCACAGGTCGCTACGGTGCATACTGAATCGGTAATTCCGGCCGGCAATTTTGTGGTGGCGCTCAACGATATTCTTCCAGCTTCGATCCGAGTGCTCGCCGCCGAGGAAGTCGCGCCCGATTTCCACCCGCGCAAGTCGGCGCGCGCGAAAACTTATCGCTACCGGATTTACCGCGAGGCAATTTGTCCTCCGTTATTGGCGCGCTACGTTTGGCATTATCCTTATCCGTTGGACGAGAATGCGATGCGGGAAGCCGCGCCGCTGGTCGAAGGCGAACATGACTTCACGTCGTTCGCAGCGGTTGATCCCGAGCGCGGGCGGGAGGGGATTTCCAATGTGCGCCGTATTTTCTCTTCAGGGTGGCGGCGCGAATCATCCGAACTGATCTATGAAGTTCGGGGAAATGGTTTTCTTCACCACATGGTCCGCAATCTCGTAGGGACTTTTCTTTTGGTAGGGAAGGGAACGCTGAAGCCCGGAGATATGACTACAATTCTGAAAGCATGCAACCGTTCCGCCGCGGGCGCGACTGCTCCGGCTACGGGATTGTATCTGGTGAACGTGGAATACTGATGTGGGAATAGGAATGGCAACTGACGTCGAAATCGGAGCGCGCCGCATACGTGTGACGAACCCTGCCACCAATGAGCTGCTACGCGAGTTCGAATACGCGAGCCCTGGTGATGTGGCCGATGCGGTTCGGCAAGCCCGTGCTGCCCAGCCAGTGTGGGAGCAGACTTCGCTAGAGAAGCGGCTGAAGGTTGTTCGAAAATTCCAGCGACTGCTCAGCGAACGCAAGCAGCAGATCGCCCGCATCATTACCTCTGAGAGTGGTAAACCCTACGTTGAGGCCTTGCTAACGGAAATACTGGTCGTGCTCGATACGGCGCGTTTTCTTCTCGGCGAGAGCTTTGAGTTTCTTCGGGAACAACCAGTGCGACACGGCAGTCTTGCGACTAAAACAAAAAGTGGCAGGCTGCTGCGCGAACAGTATGGCGTGATCGGAATTATTTCGCCGTGGAATTACCCGTTCTCAATTCCCGCCACCCAATCTCTGGCTGCGCTGGTGACGGGGAATGCGGTGGTGTTGAAACCGTCGGAGTTGACACCGCTTTCCGCATTCGAACTAGCCTCGTTATTGCGGGAAGCTGGAGTTCCGGAAAATATTTTTCAGCTTGTACCCGGCGATGGCCCAACTGGCGCGGCTCTCATGGAATCAGAGATCGACAAACTGGTATTCACTGGAAGCGTCGCGACCGGGAAGCGGCTTGCACAAATGGCAGCCGGCAAATTACTTCCGGTGGTGCTTGAGTTGGGCGGCAAAGATCCCATGATCGTGCTCGAGGACGCCGATCTCGACGTTGCCGCCAGCGGAGCAGTGTGGGGAGCATTCGTCAATGCCGGACAAGCATGCCTCTCAGTCGAGCGCTGTTATGTTCACCGCAGTATTTACGATTCTTTCGTCTCTTTATGTACTGAAAGAGCTAAGCAGCTTCGCGTAGGCAATGGCATGGATCCTGAAACCGATGTAGGACCACTGATCCATGATCGTCAACTTCGCACCGTCGATCGTCACATCGAAGACGCGCGCGACCGCGGAGCACGAGTGTTGGCAGGCGGCAAGCGGCTTCCGTCCCGGGGGCCGAATTTCTACGCGCCGACAGTGTTGGCCGATGTTAACCACCAAATGCTGGTAATGCGCGAAGAGACGTTCGGCCCGGTGCTTCCGATCATGGCATTCGACTCCGAAGACGAAGCCATTCGCCTGGCCAACGATTCCGAATACGGCCTCGCCGCCAGCGTCTGGACACGCGACCGAAAGCGGGGCGAGAGAATTGCCCGCCAGATCAAGGCCGGAACGGTGATGGTGAACGACGCCGTCTCCTGCTACGGAATCAGCGAGGCCCCGCACGGCGGGATCAAAGCGAGCGGAATCGGACGCACGCACGGAAAGCTTGGGTTGGACGAGATGGTGCGCACGAAGTATGTTGACGTAGATCTGATGCCTGGAACCAGGAAGCCGTGGTGGTATAGCTACGGCTCGCATGTGGCGAACGCCGCCGAGGCCTTTCTGGATTTTCAATTCGCCAGTAAACTGCGGCGCCGGCTAATCGGAGGCAACCGCTCGATCCCATTAATTAGCCGGCGCAAGCTCTGAATATCCGCCCGAACCCAATTACCTTCCGCCGTGCTCCTGGTAATACCTCTCGCCTTCCTGTACTTGCTGGATGGCCTGATTCACAAGTTCTGTGGCTTTTTCCTTGTGACCACCCTTGTTCGGGGCAGCCTTCTCGAGTTCGGCCTTAGCCTGCTGCAAATGGCCCAGGGCCGCGCTCATGTGTGGCTCGTGGCGAGCCATCTCGCGGGTTTGGGCATGTACTGAATACAAGCCAAGTCCGATCAAAAGCGTAAACGTACTAAGAACGGCGATCAGTCTATTGCGCATAATTCCTCCATGGCGTGATTTGAACGGGGACTGAGACGGTACTGCTCACGCGCGGGTTGCTCAGTGTCTTGCAAATCGTAAGGGCGGTCTTGACGTCTGGTACACTGTCTCGCTCTGACGCAGTCTGGAGACGCCGGGACGCCATGAATTACGTGCTGGGAATCGATGTTGGTACCAGTGGAACCCGCGCGGTCGTGGCTGGCCGTGAGGGAGAAATTGTCAGTTCTGCAACTTGCGAGCATGTGCCGTTTGCATCACCCAAAATTGGGTGGGCGGAGCAAGACCCGCAAGACTGGTATCAGGCGACGGGGTCGGCAATACGGCAGGCCATTTCAGCCGCCAGAATCAATTCCTCTGATATTTCCGCGGTTGGGCTGGCCGGGCAGATGCATGGCGCCGTTCTGTTGGATGAGAGCGATCGAGTCTTGCGCCCTGCTCTGATTTGGTGCGATCAGCGGACGCAGGCGCAATGCGAATGGCTCGACGCGAAGCTCGGCGAACGAAGGATTATTGAGCTCACATGCAATCCCGCCCTCACCAATTTCACGCTCACCAAATTGTTGTGGGTGCGCGACAATGAACCCGAAATTTGGAAACGTTTCCGCCGGCTGCTTCTGCCGAAAGATTACGTACGCTTCCGGCTAACCGGCGAGCACGCGATGGACGTCGCCGAGGCCTCCGGCACTTTAATGCTGGACGTGGCGAATCGCCGGTGGTCGGAAGAAATGATGTCCGCTGTTGGCCTTCCGATGAGCTGCTTGCCGAAATTGTATGAATCGCCTGAGGTCTGCGGTCGCATCTCCGAAGCCGGGGCTAATCACACTGGACTGAAAGTGGGGACGCAGGTGGTGGCTGGCGCCGGTGATCAGGCAGGCGGAGCGGTGGGCATGGGCATCGTCCGATCCGGAGCGGTGAGTGCAACCATCGGGACGTCCGGGGTTGTATTTGCTGCCACGGACTCTCCCGCCATGGATACCAAAGGCCGCGTGCATACGTTCTGCCACGCGGTCCCGGGGCGGTGGCACGTAATGGGCGTCACCCAGGCCGCAGGATTATCTTTCCGCTGGTTTCGCGATTTGTTGCGCGGCACTTCTTCAAGTGTTTCTTATGACGATCTCACCCGCGAAGCAGCCAGCGTTCCTCCTGGTTCCGACGGCGTGCTGTGGGCGCCGTATTTGATGGGCGAGCGCACTCCGCATCTTGATCCGTATGCGCGTGGGACCTTGACTGGTCTGGCGGCGAGCCACACTCGGGCGCACGTCACGCGTGCGATTCTTGAAGGAGTGGCGTTCAGCCTGCGAGACACGTTTTCGCTTTTCGACGAAATGCGAGTTCCGGTTCGCAATATTCGGCTCGGAGGCGGGGGAGCGCGTTCGCCGCTTTGGAGACAGATCCAGGCAGATGTGTACGGTCATGAAGTGGAGATATTGGCTGCAGAAGAAGGTGCTGCTTATGGAGCAGCACTGCTGGCCGGGGTTGGAGCGAAGTTCTGGAACTCTGTTGACGAGGCCTGCGATGCTGTAGTCCAGGTGCAGCAGCATGTACCTCCAGATCCGACTGCGGTAAAAATCCTGGCAATTCAATACGAAAAGTTTCGCAAGCTCTATCCCGCGTTGAGGCCATTGTTTGCGTAGATCAACTCGTCCGCGTAGTTCGGCGCCGACCTGTTATCGTTAATTATGGTTGAGGTGACATGCAGCGGTTTACTCTTTGATCTGGATGGCGTGCTGGTGGATTCCACTCCAGCCGTCGCACGCGTCTGGACGAAGTGGGCAATTGCGCACGGCTTTGACCCCGAAGAAACGGTCAGGCAAGCCCACGGCCGTCCGAGCATAGCCACCATCCGAGATATCCTTCCCGGCGCCGACTATGAAAAAGAAAATGAAGTAATCTTGCGGGGCGAGATCGAAGATACAGAAGGCGTCGTTCCTCTCACGGGAGCGCGCGAGCTACTGACTTCGCTTCCCGACAATCAGTGGGCGCTGGTGACTTCATGCGCACGTCCGCTCGCTGAAGTGAGGCTGAAGGTTGCCGGTTTACCGATGCCGCGAAACATAATAACGTGCGATGACGTACGAAACGGCAAGCCCGATCCTGAGCCCTATATCAAAGGTGCGGCCCTTTTAGGTTTTCCTCCAGGGAAGTGTGTCGTCTTTGAAGACGCGCCTGCCGGAATTCGTGCCGGAAAGGCTGCCGGCGCTTTAGTAATTGCCTTGCCGACCACCTCCCCGGATTCCGAGCTAGAAGGAGCAGGCGCTGACTGGATTCTGCCGGGTTATCAGAACTTATCGGTGAGTCGATCTGATCACGGCTCGAACTCGCTAATGCTTTTGCTAAGACTGTGACAGCCTTGCGGAAGTGTGTGGACATGTAAAAAGATTGTCAAGCGTGAGGCAGTATCGGCAGAGACTGCGCCAGTAGTAGTAACCTTGTCTCAGCCCTCCGATTTCAAGTGAGGACAAAAGGGGCAGGCTATGCTGCGCGTCGCAGAGAACCTAACTTCACCATCCTTCCCGGTTAACCCGCAGAAATTCCAGCAGCGTGTGAATGCGGCTCCTTCAGAGCGGATTCTGGTCGTTGAAGACGATCATGCCGTGCAAAAAGCGTTACGGCGATTGTTTGAGGCTGAAGGGTATGCGGTACAAATCGCGCCAGACGGCAATGCCGCCGTGGAAATATTCAAGACCTCTGCGCCCTCAGCCGTGGTGCTCGATCTGCGGTTGCCCGGATTGTCCGGACGTGAAGTGTGCCGCGAATTCAAGCAGAGTTCTCCAGCCGTGCCGATCATTGTGTTGAGCGCGACCAGCGATGTTTCCGATAAAGTTCTTTTGCTTGAACTCGGCGCCGATGATTACGTAACCAAGCCGTTCAGTCCACGCGAGCTGCTAGCCAGAGTGCGGGCTGCGTTGCGCCGCACGGTGCGCCCCGCCCCGACTGACAAATGCTCGTTTGACGACATCTTTGTTGATTTCACGAAAATGGAAGTCATTCGCGAGGGCAAGCCCATTGCCCTGACTGCTCAGGAATTCAAGACCCTGAAATTCATGGTACAGAATCCCGAGCGCGTGATTACGCGCGATGAACTTCTGAATGAGGTTTGGGGATACCACAACTACCCCTCCACCCGCACCGTAGATAACCACATCCTCAAGCTGCGCCAAAAGCTGGAAAAGGACCCGGCAAATCCGGTTCATTTTCGCACCATCCACGGTGTAGGCTATAAGTTCGTAGCCTGAAAATGGCGTCTCCGGTAAAAGGGACTGTATGGTAACAATCCGGCTCAGAACCAAATTTTTGCTCTCGATGGTTCTAATCTCAGCCGGATTGACCTCATTGAGCCTGTTGTTAGTGCGGCAAAGTGTGCGGTCGCAAGTCCGGCAGGAGATTTTTTCCGACCTCTACAATTCCGTCAGCACCTTTGAAAGTTTTCAGCAAGAGCAAGAGATCACGCTGAGTCATTCAGCCGACCTTCTGGCAGACCTGCCGAACCTTCGCGCGTTGATGACAACCAACCATGAAGCCACCATCCAGGATGGCTCAACGCCATTGTGGCAGCTTGCAGGCAGCGACCTGTTCGTCCTGGCAAATCGAAGCGGCAAAGTGGTGGCACTGCACACCAATCTTCCCGGGTTCACGTCGGAGATGGCGCAGAATTCGCTCACCTCATCATTGCAATCGGAGCGGCAGGAGCGCTGGTGGTTCGGGTCCAACCACCTTTATGAGATCTTTCTGAAGCCAATTTATTTCGGACCGGCATCGGCGGGCCGTTTGCTTGGCTTTCTTGTAATCGGGCGTGAAATTGATCAGCAAGTCGCAGCGCAAATCGGACGCGTCGCGAGCAGTCGAGTCGCTTTCTTTTACGGCGATGCTATTGTCACCAGCACCCTGACTCCGGCGAACCAATCGGAACTGATGAAGCAGAAGTTGCCAGGCTCCCAACGCTCGCAACCGGCATCCCTGGAATTGGGAAGCGAGCGTTTTCTTGCGACCACTCTCGACCTGTCGCACAACAGAAATCCAAATGTGAGATTGATTGTCCTCAAGTCTTACGACGAGGCCACTGCTTTTCTGCAAAAAATCAATCGCTTCCTGCTGGCCCTGGGGCTGCTCGCAGTGCTGGTCGGAAGCGCGCTTGTCTTTTTCATTTCGCACACATTTACCAGGCCTCTTTCCAGCCTGTTGGCGGGAGTTGCGGCCCTCGAGCGCGGCGATTTCACTTACGCCCTGGATGCGAGGGGCGGAGACGAAGTCGCCGAGCTGACCCGCGCCTTCGACCGGATGAGAGAGAGTCTGGCCAGGACGCAGCAGAATCTGCTTGAATCCGAGCGGCTTGCCACCATTGGAAGAATGGCGAGTTCCATTTCTCACGACCTGCGGCACTCGCTGGCTGCCATCGTGGCCAATGCCGAATTTCTTTGCGAGCCGCACCTTTCGCCCGGGCAGAGGGAAGAGCTGTATCAGGAAGTACGTGCTGCGGTCGGTCGCATGACCGAACTGATCGACTCGTTGCTTGAGTTCTCCCGTACCAGCGCTTCACTCCGCCCGACTTATGGAAGTTTGCGGGATACGATTGACGGCGCCATCGAGGCCGTGAAATCTAATCCGCAATTCCGCGACATTCCGATCGCCGTCAAAGAGAGTGGCAACGTTGAAGGCTGGTTTGACCACCGCAAGCTGGAGAGAGCATTTTCCAATCTTCTTCTGAACGCTTGCGAATCGGTCGATGCACATTTCGGGAAGATTAATGTATCGATCTCGGAGATGGTGGACGGGGTCGAAATCACGATTACCGATAACGGCCGGGGCGTCCCGAACTCAATTCGGGGCACTCTGTTTGAACCTTTTGTGAGCCAGGGTAAGGAGAACGGTACCGGACTGGGACTGACGGTCGTGCAGAAGATTATTCAAGACCACGGCGGCGAAGTCGCGGTTGAACGAACTTCGCCCGAAGGCACAGTTTTCCGTCTCACAATCCCGCGCCCGGCTCCCACCGCTGCCGTCAACGAGCAGGGAACAGCTGAGGATTCGGTCCCCGCAGGCAGCGTAAACTCTACGAAACGGGTTTAAGCTAAGTCCGTCTTACCCATTGATACGTTTTCGGGAGGGGAACTTGAAACCGCGAACCATCCATTTCAGCCGTTCCTTGAGATTTTTTGCCGCGGCGATTACCTTCGGCGCCAGCGCTTTACTGGCAACAGCGCAGCAAACGACCAGTGCCACGCAGGATTCCGACTTGGCAGATTCCGTTCGCCAGCTGCGCGAGCAGATTCAAGAGTTGCGCACGGCCGTCTCCGAAATCAAATCCGAATCAGCACAATACCGTGCCGAGAACCAGGAATTGCGCAACGAACTGGAGAACATCCTAACGAAATCAGGTGCGGCGCAGAACGGGCCGGCGGAGAATGCTTCCGCAGCTCAGAATAACAATGTCTCAACCGCTCCGACCGAACAGCGAGTTTCCTCTCTCGAAGAGACCACGCAAGTCGTGCAGAGCGAGCTGCGCACCCTCTACCAGACGAAAGTTGAGAGCGCTTCAAAATATCGCGTGCGGCTCTCGGGTTTGGTGCTGCTGAATCTGTTTCACAATCGCGGCGAGGTAGATAACTTCGACGTCCCCACTTATGCATCCGCGACTGGACCTTACGGTGTAACTCCTGGATTCGGTGCCACTGTGCGGCAGTCGGAATTTGGGCTGGAAGTTTTCGGGCCGCAGCTGGCCGGGGCGAAAACGCGGGGCGAAGTCCAATTGGATTTCGGAGGGGGGTTCCCGGCGGGCGCACTCGACGGCATCAACACAGGCATAGTGCGGCTGCGCACCGCAAACATGCGTCTGGACTGGGAGAACACTTCGTTGATCGTCGGGCAGGACAGTCTGTTTATTTCGCCGAACTCGCCTACATCTTTCGCATCTCTGCTGGTTCCGAGCCTCGGCTACTCGGGCAATCTGTGGGCGTGGACACCGCAAGTGCGGGTTGAACACAAGTTCAACCTTACGGACGACCAGAATATTTCTGTTCAGGGCGGCATTTTGGATAACGTTACCGGAGAGCCTTCCTACGGCTCGCGCCGCCGACCGCAGGCCGGTGAGGCATCGGGGCAGCCCGCGTATGCGGCGCGGACTGCATGGACGAGAAGCATGAATGGAAGACCGCTCACCTTGGGAGCGAGCGGATATTACTCCAGGCAAAACTGGGGTTCGGGTTGGACGGTTGATGGCTGGGCAGTGGTCGGCGACTGGCGTGTTCCTATTTATTCCAAGCTTGAATTCTCCGGAGAGTTTTACCGGGGCAAGGCCGTAGGCGGCCTGGGCGGTGGGATTGGGCAGTCTGTGCTTTTTAGCGGGATCCCTAATTCTTTTCCGGATTTCAGACCTTTAAACTCCGCCGGTGGATGGTCGCAACTCAAATTTACCGCCAGCTCACGACTCGAATTCAACGGAGCGTTTGGCGCTGATAATCCCTTTGCGAGTGATATTCATGCACTCTCGTTGCCTGTAGGTGTCTATCCATCTGTGCTGACGGCGAATCGGAGCGAATTATTGAATTTCATTTACCGGCCTCGTTCCGACCTGCTGCTTTCAGGCGAATACCGGCATTTGCGGACTTCTCAGATTGGCAATTACTACAGCGCCGATCAAGTGAATCTAATGATGGGAGTGTTGTTCTGATGCAACACCGGATCTGCGCAGTCCTAATTTGCGCCGCAACCTTGCTGTGCGCAGGTGGATATGGATACGCGCAAGAGGTCACTCTCTCAGCGCGAGTCAAGGTCACAGAGAATGACCGCAATTTGGAATCATTGCATGCTGAGAATGTTGTGGTCTGGCTGACTCCGATTGGGGCACAACCGGTGACCAGGTTCGTTCCCAAACAACCGATGCGTCTGACGCAGCACAACAAGAGCTTCGAGCCGCATCTGTTAGTGGTTCCGGTGGGGGCCATGGTGCAGTTTCCTAACCGTGACCCTTTCTTCCATAACGTGTTTTCGCTTTTTGAGGGGAAGAGGTTCGACTTGGGACTGTATGAGGCTGGAACCACTCGCAACGTGAGCTTCGATCGGCCCGGGATCTCTTTCATTTTTTGTAATATTCACGCCGAGATGAGCGCTATCGTGATCGCGCTGGAGACTCCCTACTATGGGATTTCCAATCGTAAGGGCGAAATAGTCATTCCGGGGGTTCCGGTCGGGCACTATACGATGAAGGCCTGGTCGGAAACCGCCCTACCGGAAAATCTCAACGCGCTGACACGAGACGTTACAGTTTCAGAGAACAGCACTACCCTGGGCGTTTTGCAGATCACCGGGGGGACGACCTCCACTGCCCACAAGAATAAGTTTGGAATGGATTACGAGCCCCCCGCTCCCAACAGCCCCGCCTACGACCGGCCCTGAAAGTTCTGACAAGAAAATGACTGCGAGTTGAAAAGGTGGTGACACTTCTACAGGGCGTCCGGCCGACGATGGTTGCAATTGGGGACGGGCAACTTTCCATGAGCTGCCCGTGATCGCACATTCAATATGAAAACTCCACCCCGCAAGGGAGTAAAATTCTCCCGCTATGGCTCCCAAGGCTGCATATTCCACTCCCATGTTGCACGTCGCCGATGTCGCGCGTTCGATCCGCTTCTATGGGCTGCTAGGGTTCGATCTTATTGACACGGAAGGTAGCACTGGAAGCCTTGGGTGGGCACGCATGCATTGCCAGGGTGGAGCGCTGATGTTCTTGCTGGCCGAGGAACCTATCGTTCCCTCCGCCCAGTCCATCCTGCTCGCCATGTACACGCCGGACTTGCCAGCCCTGCGTGAACATGTTCTGGCAAATGATGTGCAGGCGCCGTCGATCACCTATCCAGATTACATGCCGAGCGGCCAGATGACGCTGACCGATCCGGACGGCTACATAATCGGCATCAATCATTGGGGCGATGCGGAACATGAGGTATGGCTGAAGAGCCTGGAGCAGAAGAACAAATCGGGGAGGTTGCGAGTTGCCACGTGATTAACAGGAGGGCAGTATGCATCGAGAACGCGCACTGAAAGTTGTGTTAGTGCTGGTCGGATTGATTTTTACGGCGGGCATTTATCCGTTGACGATGTTTTTCTCGCGAGAGCCGGCGTTGGCGATGATGCTCAGCCTCTATGTCACGCTCGGAATTTTCCTGTTGCTGGCGGCGCGGAACCCGTCGGCGCATCGCAGCCTGATCGCCTTCACCGCATGGTCGAGTTTTGCTCATGCTGCGGTTATGGGAACTCAGGCATACATGAAATTTGTCGAGCGCCATGAGCTGCTAGGTGTGGCTGTCTTCGTCATTATTGGTGTAGCCCTGATCGCCCTGGCTCCTGCGAAGCAAAGCGGCGAGCAAGTATCGGCAGTAGGCGCGTAGGGTCAGCACACGTTCGGACCAATGTCATCTACGCAGCAGCTTCCTCGCCAAGGCGCGTGCAATCGTAATCGGATGAGTTGCCAAAGTGCAGAATTGGCCTAAGATGCTTTGCGGCTCGTGGAAGACGCCGAGTTGTCTCAACACCGTACCACGGTCGTAGTAGATTTTTTCACCGGCCAGACGATCGTCGGAGTCGAAGGTGTACACGGCGCAAAGCGGGACCGCGACTCTTCGTCCTGTGGCGGGAAGACCGCGCCAGGGTCCGAGTTGCGTACCGTGAATCACGACTTCGAGCAGGATGGCGTCATCTGTAACGTGCCGGCGCTTGACCTCGATTTCTAGGTCGGGCAGCGCTTTCATCATCTGCTCGTAAAATAGGCGGACTCCGCTCCCGCCTTCATAGTGTTCACCCCAGGCCTCGTCGTCGTAACGCGCAGTATTGCCGAAGGTGTGGAGAACGCCTTCCAGATCATGCGCGTTCTCAAGTCGAACGTGTTGCTCAACAATCGCTATACGAGCCGACCGCCCGTTTTTCTCCGCTCCCGACGGAATCGATGCGGTTGCCATATGCACCTCCAGACGCGTTTACGAAACGCGCGGTTCTAGCCAAAGATATTACATCCATTGACAATTCTTTACGCATAACTGCCTCCAGTTCAGCGGTTTGCCGCAACTTTCCTCATGTAACCGTGTTCTTACTTATAGGTTCGGAGGCGATGTATATGAAAGTACGAACGTTAGTTCTTGGTTTGGGAATGACGGCATCGGCGCTGTCGTTCTCGGTGCAGAATGCGATGGCATCTTTGCCGGGAACGGAAGCGATTGAGAAACAAGTGAGACATGAGTTGAACATGCTCCCCTATGGGAATGTGTTCGATTACATGACCTTCACGGTGGATGCAAACAACAACGTCACGCTGAGTGGAGAGGTCACGAATCCGGTAGTCAAGAGTGATGCGGGAAATGTGGTGAAGAGAATCGCAGGAGTCGAGCACGTGAATAATCAGATTCAGGTGCTGCCGCTATCTCCCATGGATGATGGCTTGCGCATCCGGCTGTTCCGCACTATTTATGGCTATCCAACGCTGCAGAAGTATTCATTGGGAGTCAATAAGTCGATCCGCATTATTGTAGATAACGGCCATGTGACACTGATGGGTGTCGTCGACAATGAAATGGACAAGAACGTTGCCGGTATCCGAGCGAATAGCGTCCCGGGAATCTTCTCTGTCGATAACCAGTTGAGAGTTGTGGAAGGCTAATTCTCTTAGGTACGAGGCCCGAAAGGGCCTCGCATTATTGTTCTTGGATTCTCTGCAAAAAAGGCCCACGCGCACTGGCTTCACTCTCCCTCAGATTTCTTGTTGCCGCGACTAATAGACATGTGATAAACATTGCCGACCTCAGAGACGGTTGCATGCGGCTCTCGCCGTCGAAAAGGGGAGGCAGCTATGTCCGATCAGGCGGTCGCAATTGCCAACCGCAGCAGCGGTGACTACAGCATCCCGCGGGTGATCGTGGCCTCCGCGGTCGGCACCATGATCGAGTGGTACGACTTCTACATCTTTGGCAGCCTGGCTGCGGTCCTGGCCCTGAAGTTTTATCCTCCGGGGAACGACACGGTCGCCGTCATAGCGTACTTAGCGACGTTTGCCGTGGGATTCGTGGTCCGGCCGTTTGGAGCGCTGTTTTTCGGCCGCATCGGTGACTTAGTCGGACGCAAATATGCATTCCTGGTCACGCTTTCGATCATGGGCTTGTCTACTTTCCTGATTGGGCTGATGCCGTCCTACGCGACCGCTGGTTGGTTTGCGCCGGCCGCGCTCATCGGTATCAGAGTGCTGCAGGGACTGGCGCTTGGCGGAGAATACGGCGGCGCCGCCGTCTATGTGGGCGAGCATGTCCCAGACAATAAGCGTGGCTATTACACCAGCTTTATTCAGATTACGGCTACGCTCGGCCTGTTCGTTTCCTTGATCGTGATTTTGATCACGCAGTCTTCGATGACCAAGGAGCAATTTCAAGCTTACGGTTGGCGCATTCCTTTCCTGATTTCGATAGTGTTGGTGGCAATCTCGCTTTACATCCGACTGAAGATGAAAGAGTCGCCCATTTTCGCTCACATCAAGAGTACCGGACAGGCCTCGACGCAACCTCTTAAAGACGCATTCACCAAATGGAGCAATCTGAAGCAGGTACTGATTTCGCTATTCGGCGCGACCGCCGGCCAGGGCGTGGTGTGGTATACGGGGCAGTTCTACGCGCTGTTCTACATGCAGACGATTCTGAAAATAAACCCTCGCACCGCCAACATCGTAGTTGCGCTGGCGCTGTTGTTTGGAATGCCGTTCTTCACCGTTGTCGGTGCGCTCTCTGACCGCGTTGGCCGGAAGAAGCTGATGATGGCCGGTTGCCTGCTCGCCGTGCTTACTTACATTCCAATCTACAAAGCCATGGAACGGGCGGCCGGCAATAACGTGGTCACTTTGAAATCCGCGCGCAATAAAGTCACCGGCGCAATCAGCCTGACGCCCTTGACCACCGACGCCTCGGGTGCGCTTGTCCCCGCCAAAGAAGCGGCGAATCCGAATTGTCCGTTGCTGGTCGCGCTGGTATTTGTCCAGGTAATTTACGTGTGCCTGGTTTACGGGCCGATCGCGGCTTACCTGATCGAGGCGTTTCCGGCGAAGGTGCGCTACACCTCGCTTTCGTTGCCTTACCACATCGGCAACGGCGTCTTTGGAGGACTTTTGCCACTCATCGGCCTGTCTTTGTGTGCCGCCACCGGCAACATATACGCCGGGTTGTACTACCCGATGATCGTCGCCGGCATGACGTTCATCGTCGGAAGCCTGCTGTTGCGCGAAACTCACGGGCGCCGTATTTGGGACGAAGTCTCGGGTCGTTCGGTCGTTGTTTCCGGACGCTGAAGGGTTGCGCGCGAAAATTTTGCGACGCAGGCGCAGCCATTGGTCTGAAGGCCGGCGCTGATCTGCAGTCCCCGTTCATTCTGCTATGCTCCAGGCGTGAAGCGGCCCTCAATTGCGGTAGTCGGCATGGGACGGCTCGGGACTGCGCTGGCGCAACGGCTCTCAGAAGCTGGATATGAGGTTTCAAAAATCAATTCGCGCAGGAGTCCGCGTGTTTCACGACTGCGCGCCGATTTGGTTTGGTTCTGTGTTCCGGACGCGGAAATTACGACGGTTGCGCGGAGCCTCCTCGAAGTAGAGTGGGAAGGAAAATTCGCGTTCCACTCCAGCGGCGTTCTTTCCAGCGAAGTGCTCAATCCGTTGCGGCGTGCCGGAGCGCGCGTTGCTTCAGTGCATCCACTAATGACATTCGTTAAAGGTTCTGTGCCGGAGCTTGGAAGCGTGCCGTTCGCGATTGAAGGAGATCTATCGGCGATTCGCGAGGCGCGCGCGATTGTTCGGAATTTAGGCGGGCTTCCCGTCGGAATCAGGAAGCAGGACAAAGTTGCTTACCATGCCTTCGCCACCATGATCTGTCCGCTCCTGGTGTCCTTACTTGCTACTTCGGAGAAAGCCGCCGCGCTGGCACGGATACCGAAAGCCGAAGCACGGCGCCGAATGATGCCGATTGTCCGCCAGACGCTGCGCAATTATGAAAAGCTCGGCGCGGCGGGAGCATTCAGTGGTCCCATCGTGCGTGGGGATACAGCAACCGTGCGTGCTCACTTGACCGTACTCACTAGAGTGCCGGTCGCGAAGAGGGTTTATGCGGGACTGGCACAAGCTGCGCTGCAGTTCCTACCCAATCGGAATCGGCGTCAAATTGCCCGCATCCTTGAAACGGATTTCTCTGCGATCTCAGCGAAACCTCTGCGCGCTCTGCGGTTAAAAGCTTTAAAGCCTTCGAAAAGACTTTAACCGCAGAGATCGCGGAGAGAGATCGAGTTCGCAGAGAGAACCTCAGCCGGCATCAGGCCGGGAAAAATTCGCCGCAGTGCGAAACGCATAAATCCGGCGAACAGGCGTTCAACTCGTCGAAGCCGAAAGTTCCCGATGCGACTGCAAGTATCTGCGCCCCCACCTCCCTTGCAGCTTCAACATCGGAAGGAGTGTCTCCGATAAAGCAGGCGTTCGCTTCGGGACCGAGTTGCGCGGTGACGAACTCCAGCGCGCTGTGGAAAATGTCAGCACGGCTCTCGCGATGATCGCTGAAGCACCCAAAGGCGAAGAACTTCCTGAGGCCGGCGGCTTCGATTTTGTGCCATCCCACGGCCTCGAGGTTTCCCGAAGCCACGCCGATCAGCTTCCCGCTCGCTTTGAGAGAATCAAGCAGCTGGACAATGCCCGGGCAAACTTCGGGCGCGAGCTGGCGGTGGTTAGCTTCAACTTCTCGGCAGACTACAGCCATCGCAGCCGGAAGCTTTGCCTCGAACTCGCTGTTGGAAATTCCCTCCCTTGCGAGCGCCGCCCGAAGAATCGAAAGATCGGTTTTGCCGTGATACGGAATGCCTTCGATACTGGTGTCGACGCCATAGGTCTCAATCATCGCCTGATGCAGCGCGTTCCAGTGCACCAGGTCCTTGGTGACCAGCAGAGTGCCGTCGATATCGAAGACGTAGGCGTCGGCTACAGGTAGGGCTGGCATGGACGAGTCGGGAAATTGCTGCAGCGCAAAATCGTTAACCACAGAGGGCACAGAGTTTCACAGAGTGAATGCAGGACGGGCGAAGTGTACCCATTTTGTGCAATGGCTGTCTATTCACTCAGACCAGCATGATTCTTTCGATTGAGCGCGCGCGTCCACTGGTGTCATCGCTTTCAATGACCACGGCACACAAGCGCGGATCGCCGGTCGCGGCCTCAAAGCGCATCGGCATATTGTGCAAGAAACGATCAATGATCATTTCCTTTTTCACCCCGATTACGCCGTCGTAGGGCCCAGTCATGCCGACATCGGTGATGTAAGCGGTGCCGCCGGGAAGCACGCGCTCGTCGGCGGTCGGAATATGCGTGTGCGTGCCCACAACCGCCGTCACGCGTCCGTCCAAATACCAGCCCAGCGCAACTTTTTCTGACGTCGCTTCAGCATGCAGATCCACAAAAATGATTTTCGCCTTCACCTGCTTCAGTATCTCGTCGGCTTTGCGGAATGGGTCGTCGTTCGAGGCCATGAACACGCGCCCTTGCAGATTGATGACCGCATACGGGACATCATTCTTTCGGCCTTCGTAAACCCCCCAACCCGGCAGGTCGGGCGCATAATTTGCCGGACGCAGAATTCTCCGAGCCGGACTGTGCAGGTCGCCGTCGGCAGAGGCGTAGTAATCAAACAGTTCGCGCTTGTCCCAAACGTGGTTGCCGGTGGTAAGCACGTCAATGCCAAGATCAAACAGGTCTTCCGCTAGCGCGGGCGTGATGCCGAACCCGGCAGCCGAGTTTTCGCCATTGGCGAGCACGAGATCGATGCGCTGCTCGCGCACTAAATCCCTGAGCCGTTCGCGGACGATGTTGCGTCCGGGCCGGCCAAATATGTCGCCGATGAAGAGAATGCGCACGCAGTTTCGATGGTACCACGCAAAAATCAACGCGTCGGCAGCGTGCTACTTGCCAGAAGCCGAGTGTCCACGGAGCAGTTGAGGATTCTCGTGAAGGCCAGACGGGAGTTCGAATATGAATGAGTTGAGTGGTGAGTCCGAGATCTCTTCTACGGTTCGTTCAAGTGTCACGACACGGTCCGCTGTGTCGTTCTTAGCTCCTGCTGACTTAATACGGTGAGTCAATTTAACGGCTAATCCACCCGGAATCGGCCCGATATGGTGAAATTGCGGAATTTCCGGGTATATAACGAGACCCGTTCCAAGCACATAGAAGGGTTCAGTGTGCACGTAGTCAGGAGCACAGTCGTTATCGAGACCCTCGTGATCGATGTACCAGCCATCGATAGTCTCTTCTCCACCATTGTTTTTCTCGTCTCGCGCCCTCTTTGTGGTAGTGATAAGGTGCCTAGCTGGATGACCGAAGAATGTCTTCCGCTCACCTGTATCAACCGTCTGGCTCTCAACCTGAACCTTACTCCGCGGATTCTTTTCAAGGTACTCTTGCAATTGCAACATTGGCGCGAACTTCACAACTTTGTAGGTCCGATACTGATGAGCGTCAAGGTCGATCAAGAATCCGGTTTTGGTATCGCAATTCGCGATGCTGGACATTGAAGCTCCGAGGCTGTCCTTCCTCCTCATGGCCCCGCGTTGATAGTAAACAGTGTGGGTCACCGTTGGATTCTGTACGTTCGGAGTCGCACGACTATCCGTGATAGTGGTACCTGTCTTTACCGTCGTGTCGGCTTGGCAGACTATGGAACATCCGAGCAGAAGAGATATGAGCTGTAGGCGCATAGCAGTGTCTGTTAACTCAGGCAGGCTATCGCCTTTCTTCGGCTCCATCCAGATTACTGTTGGTCAGCGACTTGTCTTGAGTTCGCCAGCTCTGCGGTCCGCAGAAAGTCGTAGTTGCCGGAAGGATTCAGTGCTAACCCCCGCACTCGATTCGAATAGACCATCACGTTATCGAAATACCACAAATTGATGTATGGCAACTCTTCCGCAAGGATCTGCTGGATCTCGGCATAGTCCTGCTTGCGGGCATTCTGGTCGACTTCGGTTCTGGCTTTCTCGATGAGCGCGTCTATCCGCGGATTGCTGTAGTACTGGCGGTTGGCGCCATTAGGAATGATGCGAGCGGTGTCGAAGGCGTACTCAAAGATTTCCGGATCTTCGTTGCCGCCGATCCAGCGCAGTGAATAGACCTGAAATTCTCCATGAGTGATATCGGAGAAGAAGGTCGCAAATTCAAAGCTCCGAATATCGAGCGCAATGCCGACATCGCGAAGCTGCTGTTGAAATACCGCGGCCATAGCCCGCGAGCTTTCCTCGGTCGAAGTTTTCATTACCAGGTGAAAGCGAATGCCATTGTTCGACTTGTACCCAGCATCATCCAGCAACTGCCGGGCCTTTGCCGGATCATAGGAGTATTGCTCCACATGAGGATCGTAGGCCCAGCTCTCGGGCGGCAAGACGCTTGCAGCGGGCCGGGCTTCGTTGCCCATCAGGTAGCGAATCAGAGGGCCGCGGTCGAGTGCGTAAGCGATTGCGTGCCGGACACGCGCATCTTTTAGAATCGGATCGCGCAGGTTGAATGCCATATAGGCCAGCCGCGTTCCCGGGCCGCGCAGGACGGCAAGCGTGGGTTCACGCTGCAATGCGGTCTCCATGTCAGGAGTGAGCGCGTTAATTTCTAGATCGGCGCTGCCTTTGCGCAGCTCGAGGGCGCGCGTGGTGGTGTCCGGCACCACCAGAAATTGCACTCTGCCTACGCTGGGCTTTATAGCCCAGTAGTTATCGTTGCGCTCGATTACCACTTCCTTGTCCTGCTCGGCGCGCACGAAGCGGAACGGCCCGGAGCCGACGGGATTGCGACTCAGTTCGTTGCCGCTTCCGTAAGGCACAATTCCCATGCCCTCACCGCCGGCAATGTTCCACAGCAGCCCGGCCCAAGGCTCCTTCAGGTGAAAGATGACGGTTGAACCGTCGGGCGCGTCGATGTGATCGACCAAACGGTAAGCCGCGGCTTTGGTGCTGCGGATTTTTCCCTGCAAGAGGGAATCGAAGCTCCACTTCACATCGCGCGCGGTCAGCGGGCGTCCATCGCAGAAGCTCACGCCCTGGTGCAGATGAAAAATGTAGGTCTTCGGATCTGGAATCTCCCACCGCTCTGCGAGGCCGGGTTTCACCGACAGGTGTTCGTCGCGGGAGAGAAGGTTGTCGAAGAGCAATCCGTCAATGCGTTCGGATTGTGCGTCCAGTCCGACCCGCGGATCAAGATTCGTAGGGCTGGATTCGATGATGACGACCAGCGTGTTTGGATCGGGCTTTCGGGAGCAGGAAGCGAGGACCAGTGTCAAAATAAGCAGGACGCATGTAGGCACGGACGCCCTCGTCCGTGCATTTGTCACGCCGCGACGAAGATGCAATGAAACGCTGAGAGATTTTTTTTCCGGGCGGGCGTGGACGCCCGCCACCACACGGGCCGTCATTCGAGATCCCGCGCCATTTCATAGAGCTTATTGATCGTATTCCAATTGCGCATCGTCCCCGCAACTGACAGCACTTTATCGAGCGGGTGCTTCCACAGACTGCTGCCAGAGACTCCGTTGGGAAAGTAAAAATAGATTTCGTTAGCGGAGGGGTGCGCTCGGTCGGGCGCGAGCGTGAGATCCTGCAACTTTTTTAACGCAGTTTCCGCCGGCGCGTGCGGTAGAAACACAACGCGGAGCTTTGAAGCATCAAGGCCGGGATCTTTGGTGAACGGATTTTCGTCGATGATCCGCTTCATTTCGTCCCGCGTCCTGGAGATGACATCGGCGGAGAAGCCGAAGTCGCGGACAATGCATTCGCCTAATTGTTTTGACAATATCGCTGACGACAGTTTTTCGGCGCGAAAGATCACGTTGCCGCTTTGGATGTAAGTCTTCACATTGCTCAATCCCAGTCCTTCGCAGGAGGCACGCAGTTTTTCCATCTTCATCCGCTTGTGCGGACCAATGTTGATTCCGCGCAACAGAGCAATGTAAACCGGCATAGAAACTCAGCTTTTTGCTCTTAGCCGTTAGCTTTTAGCGAACCCACGCTTTCCCAGCTAATGGCTAAAGGCTAATAGCTCGGTGCTTCGTTACGGATACGAAATTTTTCCCAGCACCACCGCCCGCTTTGCGCCCGTCGCCGAAGGCACATTCGATGGCCTGCAGTTCCAGGTTTCGTAAGCCATTACCGCAAAGGCCACCGCCTCTTTGGCGCTGGACGGGATTCCGAATTCGTCCGAAGACCGCAGGCGCAGCCCCATCCTACGGATTTCGTTGCCCAGCCAGGCCATCAGCGTGGGATTCTTTGCGCCTCCGCCCGAAACGATCAGCTCGTTGAATTTTCCCTTGGGCAAGACGAAGTGTTCGATTGCCATTCCTATGGAGCGGGCCGTCAGTGCGGTTGCGGTCGCAATCACGTCGCGCTTTTCAATCGCTCTCGTGGCCGACGTCGCACCGGGGGCCTTGGTTCGTGCTTTGATTGCGCCCGGCGGACGGCAGGCATGCAGGAACTCGCGCGCGAACTCGCGTCCGAATTGCTCGCGCCCCGCAGTCTTCGGAGGCTTCTCGCGAAAAAAGGCATCAGTGAGAAAACGGTCGAGCGCGTCTTCGAGCACGCGCCCGGAGGATGCGATCTTGCCGTCGCGGTCGCACCGCTGTCCGAACAACTGTTCTGCCATTGCATCGATCACCATATTCCCCGGGCCGGTATCGAAAGCCGCGACTTGGCTCAGCGAGCCCGCGGCCGGGATCGCGGTTAGGTTGGCGATGCCGCCCAGGTTCAGGCCAATCCGCCCGATCTTCGGATCGCGATAAAGAAGATAGTCGAGGTACGGAACCAGCGGCGCGCCTTTGCCTCCCGCAGCCATATCTGCAGGGCGGAAATCAGAGATTACCGGCAAGCTGGTGCGGGCCGCGACTACGGCACCATCGCCCGTCTGCCAGGTGACGGCCAACTTTCGTCCCAGAAATGGCGCCGGCACCCCCTGATGATAAAGCGTCTGCCCGTGGCAGCCGATCAGCTCCGCCTTGCTACGCAACCGCTTCTGAGTTGCGATCACCGCCTCGGCGTACAGTTCGCCCAGCAGAAAATTCAGCCGTACTAAATCGGGGACGCTGGCGCGCGGCGAATTCATGGACACTAAAATTTTGCGCCGCACATCGGCAGGATAGGGAAAGTCCGCGTGCCCCAGAAACTTCATGCGGGTCTGGCCGGCAGATTCTTGTCTGCGCGTCTTCCCGCCTCCGCTTTTGGGAGTGACCGGATCTTCAACCCGCACCAGCGCTACGTCGATACCGTCGGCTGAGGTCCCGCTCATCACCCCGGCCACGATCATCGCCGGACACCAGCTATCGCCGCAACCGAAAGCGCCTGCAACCGCACCTGCTCGCTGAACTCCCACAGTTGGGTGGAGAGCCGGCTGATCTTCTCGGGCGCGGGCGCGGGCGCCCGGCGCTTTAACTCAGGGGATTTTGTCTTGAAGGCGGCCACGCGTTTCGTCGATTCAAGCACCCTGCGCCTGAACTTTGAGTCCCGCTCCGTTTCACGCTGCATGGTCTCGTATGCCTGTTCAATACGCGCTTGCTCGTGGCAGATCAGGCAGAGGTCGCCGCCGGCGGCGATGAATCTCATGGCGGCCTCATCGATGGGCGCAGCCTCGAGCACCCCGCCCATTTCAAGATCGTCCGAAACCACCAGGCCGCGATAGCCGATCTTCCTCCGCAGCACATCGGTGATCCAGTAATTTGAGAGCGACGCTGGCAGCGGGTCGCGGGTGACATCGGGATAGTTGGCGTGATTGATCAGTACCATCGGCAGCTTGCGCTTCATCAGCCGGTAAGGAACCAGGTCCTCTTCCCAAAGCTGATTGAAAGATTTCCTGATTACCGGCAGCTCATGATGCGAGTCGAGATTGCCCTCGCCAAGTCCAGGAAAATGCTTGCCCGCGCCGATCACGCCCGCACCGCTGAGCCCGGCGAGAAATTCCCGGCCATAGGTCACCACCGCCTTGGGATCGGTTGAAAACGCCCGCGAGCTCATCACCTTGCGCGAAGCTGCGAAAGCCAGATCGAGCACTGGGGCAAAGTCGACATTGAAGCCAAGCGCCGAGCATATCTTGCCGATGACTTCGCCATGCCTGCGATAGAGCTTCGGTTCGCCGGTGGCAAATACCTCCGCCGCCGAAGGCGTGGGCCCGGTCACATTGCGGAAGCGGTCGACACGCCCGCCTTCAAGATCGACCGATGTGAAAAGCCGGTCTTTGACGCAGCCCTGGCAGTCTTTCAGCAGCTTGTGCGTTTGTTGCGCATTAACGATGTTGCGCGCGAAAAGAATTACTCCCGCGGGCTGGATACGCGTCAACAGGTTGGCGAGTTCCGGCGTCATCTCGGTGCCGTCAAAGCCAATGACAAGGAGCTGGCCGACTTGCTTTGCGGGTGACAAGGATTTTCGTGAGGGGCTCATCAGCAACGAGAAGTTACGAGAAGCATATCAAGACTGGCATATTGTCATATTAAGAATGAAGACAAGAAGTAACTCTCGCGTTACTGAACCTGCTCCTTCAACTGGGCCAGAAGATTCAGCGCCTCAAGCGGCGTGAGCCGGTCGAGATCGAGTTCGCGCAGCCGCTCGAGCACTGGCTGCGACAACGGCGTGAAGATGGTCAGCTGCGGGCGTCTCTCTGGCGCACTACCCCCCGCTATTTGCGCGCTCAGCCGCGATTCCGCGCTCTCGTGTTCGGCCAATACCTCTCTGGCCCGCCGCACCACCTCATCCGGAAGTCCGGCGAGCTTGGCCACTTCGATCCCGTAGCTGCGGTCGGCGGGTCCGGGCTCGACCGTACGCAGGAAGACGATTCCGCTCGCGGTTTCTTTTACGGCTACGTGATAATTTTTCACCCCGGAGAGTTGTTCGGCGAGCTCGGTGAGCTCAAAATAGTGGGTAGCAAAGAGCGTCTTCGCCCGGGTTCGCGCATGCAAATACTCGATTGCCGCCCAGGCGATGGCCAGGCCGTCGTAGGTGGCGGTGCCCCGGCCCACTTCATCCAAGAGGATGAGAGATTTTGCGGTCGCGGTATTAAGGATGGCGGCGGTCTCGGTCATCTCGACCATGAAGGTGGAGCGTCCGCGGGCCAGGTTGTCGCTGGCCCCGATGCGGGTGAAGACCCGGTCGACGATTCCCAACCGCGCTTTTTCTGCCGGAACAAACGACCCCATTTGCGCCATGATGACGATCAAAGCCGTCTGCCGCAAGTATGTCGACTTTCCCCCCATGTTCGGACCAGTCACCAGTAACAGGCTGTGGGTGGTCGAGTTGAGATAGAGATCGTTGGGAACGAAGCGGTGTTTTCCAGACAAATCACGTTCGGAAAAAGTTTGTGTCGAATTCTGCCCAAACAATTCCTGCTGCTCGATCACCGGATGGCGTCCGGCCACGATCTCGAGGTCGGCGGTTACATCGAACTGCGGGCGGCAGTAGTGGCGCTCGGCCGCCAGTTGGGCGAAGCTCGAAAGCACGTCGACTTCGGCGAGCGCCAGCGCGGTCTGGCGGATCCGCCTAGCTTCCCCGGCAATCGACGCTCGCAGCTCGGAAAAAATCCGGCGTTCGATTTCGACGATCTTCTCCTCGGCGTCGAGGATTTTCGCCTCATATTCCTTCAGCTCGGGAGTGGTGAAGCGCTCGGCGTTGACCAGGGTCTGGCGGCGCTCGTAATTGGTCGGGATGAGGTGCAGGTTGGCCTTTGAGACTTCAAGGTAATAACCAAAAACCGAGTTGAACCGGACCTTGAGCGAGCTGATGCCGGTGCGCTCTCGCTCCCGCTCTTCCATGCGGGCGAGAAACTGCTTGCCGTTGCGGCTCAATTCACGGAGCTGGTCGAGCTCGCCATCGACTCCGGACCGAAGCACTCCGCCGTCGTTGAGCGTGATCGGAGGCTCGGGAACGATGGTGCGTTCAATTCGCTCGCGCACATCGGCCAGTTCGTCCAAGTTCTGGTAAAGCGAATTTACTCTCGATGAGGCCAAATGGGCGAGTGCCGTGCGTGCAGCCGGAATTCGGAACAGCGAAGCCGCCAGCGCCAACAGATCGCGGGGATTGGCAGTTTCAAGCGTGACCCGGCTGAGTAGTCGTTCTAAGTCGAGTATGCCGTGAAGAGCCTGCCGCAGCTCTTCGCGGGCGATGGTATTTTTCACCTGCTCTTCGACCACATCGAGCCGGTGTTGAATTTCGCTGGGGTCAACCGATGGCCGCAGCATCCATGCCCGCAGCAGGCGTTTGCCCATAGGAGTCTCGGTCGCATCGAGCGAGCGAAACAGGGTCACGCCGGCGTCGGTCCCGGAAAAGAGGGGCTCCATCAGCTCCAAATTGCGCACAGTGACGGCGTCGAGCACCAGCGAGGTCTGCCGCTCATAAAATCCGATGCGGTCGACGTGGTCGAGCCCGCCGCGCTGAGTGGAGCGCACGTAATGCAGGATCGCGCCCGCTGCCGCGGCCGCCGCCGGTTTTCCTGCCAGGCCGAAACCTTCAAGCGAGAGCACGCCAAAATGATTTTCGAGCAGCGGGATGGCATGGTCAGGGGCGAAGACCCAATCTTCAACCGGGGTGAGCGCCCACGGAGTCGAGCTTCGCTCAACCGGACGGGCGGGGGCGCCTGTTCCCACCCGGCGGGAGAGGTCAAACAACGGCGCCGAGCTCGCATACAAAAGTTCTTTCGGCCGCAGCTGCTCGAGTTCGTCTTGAATTCTTTTTTCCGCCCCCTCGCCAGAGAACTCCGTCGCCCGGAACTCGCCGGTTGAGAGATCGAGGGCGGCAAAGCCGGCGCGGGCGTGACCGGCCTGAGTATTTCCAGCGCTTCGATTGTTGTCGAGTTCGTTCCAAGACACGACCGCGGCCAAGAAATTGTTTTCTTCTGAGCCTAGCGAGGAATCGGCAGCGGTGCCGGGCGTCACCACCCGCGTCACCTCCCGCCGCACCAGCTTCTTGGCCACGCGCGGGTCCTCCATCTGCTCGCAGATCGCCACCCGGTAGCCGCGGCGGATCAATTTCGCGATGTAGCCCTCGGCCGCGTGGAAAGGAACGCCGCACATGGGCACGGCCAACCCCTTTTCCTTGTTGCGCGAGGTCAGCGTGATCTCGAGCTCTTTCGCCGCCACCACCGCGTCCTCAAAGAACATCTCGTAGAAATCCCCCAGGCGGAAAAAAAGTAGCGCTGAGGGGTGCTCTTTCTTGATAGCGGAGTATTGCCGCATCAGCGGCGTCGAGGGTTCAGTCATGGTTCTGTCGCAAGCGAAGTTCGGTCGTAACCAAATTCATTGACCACGAAGGACACGAAGTCACACGAAGGAATAACCTCGCCGATTCGGCGGCAGGTTCAGCTGAGGACATTGAAAAAGTAAACTCCCACGCCTTGGCGCTCTTACTTCGTGTACCTTCGTGTCCTTCGTGGTTATTGCTCTTCGTTCGCGAATTATAGAGCCGCCCCGCCTGTGCTTATCGTGGAAAACCGGTCCCTACGACCCAGCGTGCGATAATGCCGAGCAGCCGCCATCCACACAAAGAGCGGCTTCGGACAAAACGGGTTACGGTTCGAAACCAAAAATGGAACTGCGCAAAGATCCCCTGACCCGCTCCTGGGTGCTCACCGGCGACGATCTCCCGGAGACCGGGCCGCGGGCGGCCACCGAGTGCCGGCTCTGTCCAGGCTCGAGCGAGCGCGTGCAGCAGGTTTCAAGCCGCGCCGCTATTCCTGGCCTAGGCGGCGCGTGGTCGGCGCGCGCCATCGTCCACCCCAGCGCGGTTTACCACATTGAGGGCACCCCGGAGCGCCGCGGCGAAGGTCTCTACGACCGCATGCCCACGGTGGGCGCGCACGAGGTTTTGGTGGAAAACCCACGCCACGACCGGCCGCTGTGGAAGGCCGACGACGCCGAAATTGAACAGTTTTTGCTGCTGGCGGCGCAGCGTATCCAAGACCTCAAGGGCGATGCCCGCTTTCGCTACATCAGCGTCTTCAAGAATTATGGCGTGGGCTCAGGCCAGGAATTTGAGCATCCCAATTCCGAGCTGGCTGCCACGACTTTCATCCCTCGGCGTGTGCTTTACGAGCTGCGCGCTGGGCTTGATTACTTCAAGCAAAAAGAGCGCTGCGTCTTCTGCGACATCATCTCCCAGGAGGTGAAGACCGGGCAGCGCATCATCGAAATACGCGGAGACTATGTCGCCCTATGCCCTTACGCCACCCGCGTCCCTTACGAGACCTGGATCCTGCCGCGCACCCACGATGCTGCTTTCGAGCATGCCGCACTCTTGCCCTCGGCCAAATTGCGTGATCTCGGCGGACTCATTCGCCGTAGCTTGCAGCGGCTGCGCACCCTCACCGAGCCGTTTCATTTGGTGCTGCATACCTCGCCCAATCACCTGCACCAGTCGGCCAGCCTGGGATACTGGAAGACGCTCGATCAGGACTACCACTGGCACATCGAAATTTTGCCCATCTTGGCGGCTAAGGCAAAGTCCTATACCTTTAAAGAGGTGTATTACTCGCCGGTGTCGCCGGAGAGCGCAGCCAAGCGATTGCGGGAAGCGCAACTTGAGATTTGAGCGGGCTTCTTTCGCGGGCTTATTTTTGCTGGTCTTCTGCTTAGGCGGGAATTAACGCTGCTCGCACGCGCCTCGTGATAGTTTCCCCAGAAAAAGGCTTTTACCGCAGAGCACGCCGAGAGAACCCGGACATCATCTATGTGGTTTCTCCCTGCCTCTGTGACTCTGTGCTCTCTGTGGTTAAGTGGTTTTCAGCTTTTTGGTTTTCTCGGCGTTCTCTGCGGTTAAAAGCTTTCGTTTGTGATCTACGCGCCCAGCCGCTCAAAGAACAAACAGATCGATTCAATGCCACGATAGAAATTCGGGATATGAAATTTTTCATTGGGCGCATGCAGGTTGTCATCGGGCAGACCGAAGCCCATCATCACCGAAGGAATTTTGAGGACATCTTGAAAATCGGTGACGATCGGAATCGATCCGCCGGATCGGATGAACACCGTGTCCTTCTTGAACACGTCGTGCAGTGCCTCGGTCGCGGCCTGAATGTACTTATTGTCGGTGCCCACCACACAGGCCGGCCCTTTGCTCCAGACTTTAATTTTGGTTTCAATTCCTTTGGGGGTGAGCTTCTTCACGTAAGTCTGGTAGCGCTTGAGGACGTCATCGGGGTCTTGATTGGGGACCAGGCGCATCGATACCTTCGCCGAGGCCCGCGCCGGAATGACCGTCTTCGCGCCCGGTGCCGTGAAGCCCCCGGGCATTCCGTGCACTTCGAGCGTCGGCCGCGCCCAGGTCCGATAGAGAACCGAATATCCCGGCTCGCCGGTGAGCTTCGAGGATCCCACCTCGGTTTTGCGGTAGTGCTCTTCATCGAAGGGAAGCCGCTTCCATGCCTTGAGCTCGTCCTTGCTGGGGGCCTTTACGTTTTTATAAAACCCCGGAATGAGAACTCGTCCCTTCGCGTCTTTCAGCTTGCCGATGATCTCAATCAGCGCGAAAAGAGGATTTGGCGCCGCCCCGCCGTACATGCCGGAGTGCAGATCAACCTTGGCTCCTTTCGCCTCAATTTCGGTGTAAACCAATCCGCGCAGTCCTACGCATAATGTTGGCAGGTCGGGGGCAAATAATTCGGTGTCACAGACCAGCGCGAAGTCAGCCTTGAGTTTTGCCTTCTGCTTGCGGACGTACTCGGCGATTGACTCGCCACCGACCTCTTCCTCGCCCTCGATGATCACTTTCACGTTGATCGGCAGCTTGCCGCCATGGCCGCGCATCAGTGCTTCAATCGCTTTAACTTCCATCCACAGCTGGCCTTTGTCGTCGACCGCCCCGCGAGCGTAGAGATTGTTGTTGCGTTCGGCCGGCTCAAACGGCGGCGAGATCCACTCATTCAAGGGATCAGGCGGCTGAACATCGTAATGCGCGTAACACAGCGCGGTCGGCTTGCCCGCAGCATGCAGCCACTCGGCGTAAATCAGCGGGTGGCCCTTGGTAGGAATGATCTCGACGTTCTCCATCCCGATCCGGCGCAGTTCGCTGGCCACGTAATCCGCCGCTTTCTGTACGTCCGATCTGTGCTCGGGCGCGGTGCTCACACTCGGAATGCGCAGCAGGTCTTTCAGTTCATTCAAAAAACGTTTCTGATTTTGGCGGGCGTAGGCGACGGCTGGAGAGGCCATGGGCGAATCCTTTCAGGCGAGAGAAGGTGCGAAAGCGTTTCAGTATATCGGAAAGAGAAGACGAAGCCTTTGCTCACAGTCACGACACTTAGGCCAGTGATGTTGCGATTCGCGTTGAGGGTTTGTTGATCACTTATCGTCGTCGAGTCCGTCAAATAATTGTTCATCGAATTTTTTGCGAACAACTGGACCATCCCAGCGGTGGAGGAGATCACAGTGCGCTTCCGAGTTTGCCTTCCAATCATAATCTCAGCCGTGGTGTTGCTGTACGTTCGCTCGAGTGGCGCTCAGTCGGACTCCCTTCTGCCCGCAAGCCGCGAGCAAAGTCCGCAGTTGGTTTCTGGGGACTTCTCAAATCTGAGGCACAAAGCCGAGAACGGCAATGCCCTGTCCCAATACATGTTGGGCAATGCTTACCTGAACGGCGACGGCGTTCCCCAGGATTTCAAAGAAGCGGAACGGTGGTACGCTACGGCTGCGGCACAGGGCTGGGCGGATGCGCAATTTAAGTTGGGATACCTTTACGAGCATGGTATCGGTGTTTCCCAGGACTACGCAGCAGCAGCTCGGCAGTACCGCGCAGCCGCTGAGCAGGGGCACAAGATTGCCGAGAACAATCTGGGCAGCTTGTATCACTATGGACGGGGCGTGCCCAAAGATATGAGTCAGGTAATCAGGTGGTATCGGGCTGCAGCCGGGCACGGCGAAGCCACCGCTCAGTGCAACTTGGCTACCCTGTACTTTGAAGGCCGGGAGATTCCGCGGAACTACGGGGAAGCCGCGATGTGGTTTCGCGCTGCTGCGAAACAGGGCCTCGCGGTCGCGCAAAATAATCTCGCTTTCATGTACTACAACGGTGCAGGAGTTGCTCGCGACTATGAGGAAGCAGCAAAGTGGAGCCGGCGAGCGGCGGAGCAGGGCTATGCAACCGCGCAAACTGATCTGGGGTATTTGTACGAACAAGGCAAAGGCGTCCCGCTCGACTACCCCACCGCGTACATGTGGTACAGCCTTGGAGCAAAGGGCGGTGATCCGCATGCAGCCGGCAGGATGAAGAGTCTTTCGGAGCTGATGCCGCCCAAGCAACTCGCCAATGCCAAGGACCGCGCTCTTTACGGGCTACAGGAGTTGGGCAGATGGAACAAACCGGGAGATGTCGCTGTTTTTGAGGGCAAGGCGGGATTCCTTTCACCCTTTCTAAGACACTCAGGCCCTTCGGTCAGATCTGATGAGTGGTAATCACATGAGCCGGTCAGCGCAAGAGGCGAACTCGGCTACTGTTCCAATCCTAAGAACCGGCGCGGAGTAAAAGCCCCTACATCGTGGGTGCCGGATTTGCCCAAAATCAAACCGGTCATAATCTCCGCCGTAATCGGCGCTAATAGAATGCCGTCGCGATAATGGCCGCTGGCGATGAAATATCCGGTGGTCCGAGTCTCGCCCAAGATCGGCAGCTCATCGGGGGTCCCTGGCCGCAGTCCGGCCCAGTCGTCGTGCACTTTGGTCTTCGCGAGCTCCGGCACCAACTCTCGCGCAGCCTGAAGTAACCGCTGAATGGTACTCACGTCGGTCTGCTTGTTGTATCCCGCATCTTCGAGTGTCGAGCCGATGACGATCCGTCCATCACTGCGTGGAACAAGATACACGTTGTCGGCGCGCACGACATGTTCAAGATGCGGTCCGCCAACCACCGCCAGCATCTGCCCTTTCACCGGCCGCACGGGAAACTTCTGCGCAGCAATGCATCCCGCCCACGCGCCCGCGCAGTTGACCACAATTCCCGCCGAGTAAGAAGTCTTGTCGGTTTGAACTCCGTTAACGCGGTCACCGGAGGTGAGCAACCCCTTCACTTCGCTTCCCGAGGAGATATCCACTTCGCGATGGCGCGCGGCCTTGAATGCCGCCGCCGTCAGCGCCCGAGGGTCAACTGAACGTTCGCTGATATACGCGGCGGAGGACGCCACGATCAATTCAGGTTCGAGCGATCGAAGTCGCTCCCGCGAAATCGGCTCCGCCGAATCAGGGAAGGCAGAGTCGCAAGAAATAAGGATTGTCCCCTGCTCTCGCAGATCAACCTTCAGGCCGGATTCGTCTTCCAGTTCATGCGCGAACTCCGGATACATCCGCGCGCTCTCCGCAGCAAGCGGCTTCACGGCAGGAGGCATCTCCGTACCCGAGCCGACCAGCATTCCCGCAGCCGCGTAAGAGGCTTCGCGCCCCGGCTCCCCGCGTTCCACCACAAGCACGCGCAGACGTTGCTTACGCAACGAAATGGCCAGCGACAGTCCAATGATCCCCGCGCCGATGATGACAACGTCCCAGCTCTTCACTCCTGCATTGTACGTGCGAGTCATGGGGCATTCAGCGTTCCGACTCCGGATTTACCGCCAGATTTCCCGTGGTCAACGGGACGATATCGCCCGCCACCGATCACCCTCGGCCCGAACTTCAGTAATTATTGCGCTCGGCGGTTTTTTGGACGACACTGGTACACAAGTTGACTATGATCTTTGGCTTTAATACCGACATCAAGCACGAAGATACCGTGTATCACGTGCAGAGCGAGGCCCGCGAGGGCGAGACGCTACTGCAGACCCAGGTGTTTGTGCGCGGACGCTGCATTGGTAAGCACGCGATTTCCTATGCCGAGCAGGCATCGAGCCAGGGCTTTACTGACCAGCAGAAAGAACAGATGTTGCGCGAGCAGCACCGCCAGGTGCTTGACGCGATACGCGATGGCCGCCTCGAAGAAATCTTCGACAAGCGCGAGAACCCCGAAGCCTTAACTGCGGTTAAAGAACTGGATATCCAGTGGCTGAACTCTGATTCCGTCCATGCCGGAGATCAGCTTTCGATGAAGCTGCGGGCCACTGAATCTGGCCACGCCGTCCCCGGAGCGCGACTGACTATCCGCCTGGCGCGGGCCAATGCGGCTCCGTTCTACGCGCAAATGGTCACCGATGGCGCGGGCGAGGCCGTGCTGGTCTTGGCCGTAGAAGAATGGTCGCTTTCCGATTCATCGGTGCTGGTGCAGGTGAACTCGCAAGGACGCACCGCCACCCGAAAGTTCCAGCTGAGACCGGTGCAATCCTAAACAGCTGGTTAACCGGACGCCTCACCGCCGGCACAAAACCAAATGAACCTCATCATTAACGGCGAAGATCGCCAGTTCGAGTCCGCTTTGACCATGTCCTCTCTTCTTGCCCAACTCGGCATGAAGCCAGATCGCGTAGCCGTCGAACTCAACCGCGAACTGGTTCCGCGCGATCGCTGGCCTTCGACGCAGCTCTCCGACGGTGACAAGCTGGAAATTGTCCATTTCGTTGGCGGCGGTTCCTGAGCCTCTGATCCCGAAATCTCCTCGCACGAACCCGCTCCATCGTCGCTGCGGCGAGAGCAGGTAACTCTGTTAGTTACTGTCTGCCTGCTATTTCTGTAAGGGATTCATCCATCTCGTGCCTACAATGTTTTAAACATTTTGCAAGTAGAACGTTTGAAACATTTGCCGACTGAAATGCAGGATTCATTCACATCGCACGATGTCATCCGGCTGACCGGCATCACCGCGCGCCAGTTGCAGTGGTGGGACGAGCGCGGCATTGTCGTTCCTGCCCGGCAAGGGCACCGGCGCGTTTATTCGTTCGAGGATTTGACCGAAGTTGCCGTCATCTGTGAGCTCCGGCGCAAGGGCTTCTCGCTGCAGCGGGTGCGCAAGGTTGTTCGCTTTTTGCAAAGAGAATTCTCTAAGCGCCTGGCGGAAACCGTAAGCGGTTCATCCAGCTATCACTTGCTCACCGACGGCCGCTCTCTCTATCTCGAAACCTCTCCGCAGCAGATCGTGGACATATTGAAAAATTCGCGGCAGCCGATGTTCGCCATATGCCTGAGTGACACGGTCCGGCAGGTCAGGGCCGTGGTCAGCGGGCGCAAGCGTCCGGGCCGCTGTGCTCCGGAAAAAGCTCGTTCTGCACGCAGAGCGAAATTGGGTTCCTAGCAGTGATTGCCCGAGGAGGGGAAATGGTTGCTGAACTCGAAGTCCTTAACGAATGGATACCGGAGCAAATGCAGCCTGGCACGATCTTTGTGCTGGAAAACGCCGGCCGCATCGGCGAGAAAGAAGACCCCTACTGGGCTGTGCTTTCCTGTCCTAAGTGCGGGATTCTCGGCCTGATCACGCGAAAGCAGATTGCCGGTCTGATCGCGGTGATATGCGGCTCGGGAAAATGTTCCGCACAATTTTTTATCCGCGACAGCGAAATCGAGATAAGAAAACCGTTTTAAAGCAGTTGTCGGTGGTGAGTTGTCAGTGGCATATTCTATTCATTTGTGCCGACCGGATTGCTCTCACCAAACACTAGTCACTAATTACTGACCACTAATCACTAGACTCTCTTCCGTTCGAACTGCACTGGCACCTGATCCACGATTTCGATATCGAATCCCTCGAGTGCGGCGACTTTTCGGGGGTGGTTGGTGAGAAGGCGTATGCGATGCAGATTCAGGTCCGTCAAAATCTGCGCGCCGATGCCGATTTCCCTCTGCGTTTTTCGTTGGTTTTCGGATGCCGATTGCGGCATGCGCTCGTGGTGGAACGAAATGGCCGTTTTATCGCCAACTCGCTCGGTGGAGAATCCTTTGGATGATTGATGCAGATAGATCAATGCGCCGCGGCCTTCGTGGGCAATGGCTTGCAATGATCCATCGAGTGTGTCACGACAATCGCAACCAGCGGATCCGAAGACATCGCCGATTAAGCAATGCGAGTGCATTCTTACCAAGACCGCTTCGCCGCCGGACTCAATATCGCCACGCACCAGCGCCAGATGGGAATCGCCGCCATCGATCTCACTCTCATAGGCAATCACGCGAAATTCGCCGTAGCGGGTATTCACCAGCGCTTCGCCCACACGATGCACGTAGCGCTCGTGCTGCATGCGATAGCGGATCAGCTCAGCAACCGTAAGCATCTTGAGTCCGTGCACTTGGCAAAACTCGATCAGGTCAGGCACCCGCGCCATGGTTCCGTCTTCGCGCATGATTTCACAGATAATTCCGGCAGGAACCATGTCAGCCATCCGGGCCAAATCCACGGATGCCTCGGTCTGACCCGCGCGCACCAGCACTCCACCTTTACGCGCGCGTAACGGAAACACGTGGCCAGGGCGTGCTAGGTCGGACGGTTTAGTGGCTGGGTCGATTGCTACCCGAATGGTGTGCGCCCGATCGTACGCTGAAATTCCGGTGGTCACGCCCTCGCGCGCGTCAATCGCTTCGCAAAAGGCGGTGCCGTAGTTCGACGTATTCTCCGCGCTCATCGGTCCGATGCGCAGATGGCCCAAGCGCTCTTCTGTCAAAGTCAAACAGATGAGACCGCGTCCAAACTTGGCCATGAAGTTGATTGCTTCGGGCGTGACCTTCTCCGCCGCCAGCATCAGGTCGCCTTCGTTTTCGCGATCTTCATCATCCACGATGACAATCATGCGGCTGGCGCGAATTTCTTCAATCGCGGCCGGAACATCGGTGAATGGAGCCTTGGGGTTCATTTTGAGAATTGTAGCAAGAATGGTGCAGATTTATGGCGACTTCGAGGCCCCGACTTCGGCCGCGGCAACACCCCGACGTGTTCGATAGACCCACGCGCAGAGTGCAATTCCTCCCACGAATCCGATTAGATAGGATGCCGAGTGCGCCCACCAGTCTGCGATAAACCGGTGGTGTTGTCCCTCAGGAATTTCAGCGGCAAGCCATCCATGGAGAGACAGCAACCCGGCTCTTGCGAAAAAGAATCCGGCGGTTCCGGCAACCAGAGCCCCTATTGTCATGCAAAACAACAACGTAAGCAGCGGGCGAATAATGTCGCGCGTAGACAACTTTTCACGGGGGCCTGATCGTGCAGCCAAGGCGAGCAAAATTCCCAGAAACGCTCCCACCCACCAAGTTGCTAGGACACCCCACTCCAATGCGAGCAGAGTGGGTGACGACAATGGCAAAATCATGGGGTGGGCAAATGAAAAGTATTCAACGCAGATGTGTGCTGTGACCTGGTCGTGCAGGATCCCGTAAGTAATAGCGGCCGCTATGCTAAGCAGCCAGATTTTCAAGAATTCCATATGTTAGCCGCCGCCGGAAGGCAGTATCTCGAGTTTCCGCCCAAGCCGGGCCTTCACCTCGGGCCACTCTGTATCCAGAATGCTGAAGTAAACCGAGTCGCGCTGCCGGCCGTTCCAGGTGAGCATATGTTTGCGCAGCGTGCCTTCTTCCTTAGCTCCCAGCCGGAGAATGGCTTGGCGTGAACGCTGGTTCATAGCGTCGGTCTTCAGTTCAACCCGAAGGCAATTCCAGGTTTCAAAGGCGTGACGCAGCATGAGGTATTTGGTCTCAGTGTTGATGACGGTCCGCTGCCAAGGCGGTGCGATCCAGGTTGATCCGATTTCGACTTTGCGGTTTGCCAAATCCATGTTCATGTAGCGCGTGGTCCCGACGAGGCGCTTCGAACTTCGCTCAAAAGTGGCGAATGGAATCGATAGTCCGCGCTCCTGCTCCTGCAGCACCTGGCGGTTGAAATCCTGGAAGTCCTGCAGCGATTGCAGCCGGTAAGGGATCCAGCGAAACAATTCATCGAGGTGATCTTTCGCGATCTCCCAGAGTAGGGCAGCGTGCTCGGGCCGAAGCGGCGCCAGGCGGACGTTCGTGCCCTCAACCGAGAAGGGCGAAGTGAAAGAATGTGTGTTCAGGCAGAAACTCCCGAGAAAGAGATACGTCTATATACTCTGAAAGAGTATCTTTGCATCCGGTCAATGGTTTCGTCATCTCATCGGATGGAAAGAATTGGAAGCCATTGCGCTGATTGCCTCAGGTTCCAGGTTCCGACAAGCTAAGAGCTAGTAGCTAAAAGCTGACTTCATGAAATCGCACTGTTACCCATTTCGCCAGGTTCCGCATACCAGCAAGCTCTTTCTTGATTATCTGGATTTCTCTCCTTCCGTGCAGCCGTTCTACTCGCGGTCGCCGCATTTTCTGGAATGGGCACAGGAGGAACGCGGGCGCATTCAATATCCGCCCGAGCGGAGAAACGGGGTAGCAGCAATTCTCGAACGGCAGAACCGGCAATGGGGAGCGTCTGCAACCACACTCGAGAATATTGAGCAATTACGTTCCGGAGCGTGCGCCGTTGTCACCGGGCAACAGGTCGGATTATTTGGCGGACCGGTCTTCTCGATCTACAAGGCGTTGAGCGCGGTCAAGCTCGCTGAAGAGGCGAGGAAGCTGGGAATCGATTGCGTGCCAATTTTTTGGCTTGCCACCGAAGACCATGATTTTGAAGAAGTGAATCAGGTCCGCATTCTGGGCGTCGACGGCCGCTTGGAAACTCTGGTGAGCGGCGCTCAAAGTAAGCCCGATGCTCCGGTGGGCACCATCAGCTTCGGGCCGGAAATTACGGAAACAGTCCGGCGTGCCGTGGAGCTGCTGGGGGATTCGGAATCAGCGCAACTGCTGACTGAGTGTTATCGCCCCGGGGAAAATTTCGGCTCCGCCTTCGCCAAACTTTTCGCGCGCCTTTTCTCCGAGTTCGGTGTGGTTTTGCTCGACGGCTCCGACCCCGAGCTGGACCAGATTGCGGCGCCACTTTACACCACAGCCATCGAACACGCTCCCGAATTCACTCAAGCTTTGCTCGACCGCGATGCTCAATTGCACGCCGCCGGGTATCACCAGCAGGTTAAAGTCACGAATTCATCGACGTTATTGTTCGGCATCCGCGACGGGGCAAGGGTTCCGATTCATCAGGCGAAGTCGGGGGAGTTTCTGGTTAGCGAAGAAAAAGTTTCGCCTCACCAGCTATTAAAGATGGCCGCATCTTCTCCACAAATATTTAGCCCAAATGTGCTGCTCCGACCGGTAGTTCAGGATTACCTACTTCCCACTCTGGCGTATGTCGGTGGGGCTGCGGAAGTGGCGTATTTTGCGCAGGCCGGCGCGGTGTACCAAGCATTGCTGGGGAAAGTTACTCCGGTCGTTCCGCGCTTTTCTGCCACGCTGATAGAGCCAAAAAGTAAAGCTTTGCTTGAGAAGTATAGTTTGGGAATTTCTGACGTGTTCGAAGGCCCGGAGATTTTGCGCGAAACCATCGGCGCTCGCAGATTACCACCTAATCTTCAAACCTCTTTCGAGCAAGCGAGTGCGGCGATCGAACATTCGATGAAGGCGGTCCGCGAGTCACTTGCCGAACTAGACAAGACACTGATCGAGTCGGCGGAGAACGCCGAATCCAAGATGCTTTACCAAATCAATAACCTTCACGCCCGGGCCTCAAGAGCGGAGTTGCGCCACAGCGAAGTGGTGCAACGTCATGCCGAAACACTTAGTAATTCACTCTATCCGGAAAAGACCCTGCAGGAGCGCGAGTTTGCAGGCGTTTATTTTCTGGCCAAGCATGGCAAGCAATTAATGGATGGCCTACTGGATGTGATGCATCCTGATTGCCTGGATCATCAGATAGTTGAGTTGTAGTCTCAGCATTATCTGGGATTCACTTGGGCAGTGCCGGTTGCTGCTGGGTCATGCAATGAATCGCGCCAAATCCCCAGATCAAATCTCCGCAATAGATTCCGACCACGTCACGATCGGGAAAAATGTCCGCCAGAATGTCGAGAGCGACCCGATCGTTGGGATCGTTAAACACCGGAACCAGAACAACTCGGTTCGCGATGTAGAAATTCGCATAACTTGCAGGTAAGCGCCGGCCCTCAAAATAAATCGGCGCCGGCATGGGGAGGTCAATGGTGGCCAGGGGTTTTCCATCTTCAGTGGTCGCGTCCCGCAGCCGCCGCAGATTCTCGCGCAGGGCTTCGTAGTTTTCGCTTTGCGGGTCGGCATCCAGGCAGGTCAGCACGGTATCGGGAGACACGAAGCGGGTGATGTCATCGACATGGCCGTGCGTGTCATCACCTACGATTCCTGAGCCGATCCAAATTACGTTCGACGCGCCCAGATATTCAGCGAATATCTTTTCGTAGTCCTGTCTCTTCATTCCCGGATTGCGCTGCTGTACGCGGCTGAGCAGGCATTCCTCGGTGGTAATGAGTGATCCACGGCCGTTGACGTCGATGGAACCGCCTTCCAGCACGACGCGCTTTTTTCCCGCGACGGGTTGAATTTGGTTCGCACCAGCGACGCGAGCCATCAGACTCCCGATCTTTTCGTCGTGCTTCCAGTTGGGATATTTAGCCCAGGCATTGAATCGCCACTTGACGGCTGCATATTGTGGTGGCGTGCTGCTTTGGGTGGGCGCGGCTTCGAGCCGTGCTGAGACCGCCTTCGAACTCACGGGGGCTTTAGCTCCCGTTTGGCGGACAGGAGTGTCCGCCCCACATGGCCATACGAAAGCGCAGCCGGAATCTCTTGTCCACACCCGGTCGGTGAGCCAACGATGAAAACGAATGTTGTCGTTCAAGGTGTGGGCACGCTGGAGGGTCTTGCGCGCCAGCTTCTCGGCTGCCGCATCTTTGACGATCAGCTCGACCCGCTCATTCCTGCTTAGATAACGGATGATCTCGGCATAGACCCAGGGGATTGGCTCGAACTTGCCCGGCCAATCCAGCTTGTAATGAGGCCATGCCAGCCAGGTGGCCGCGTGAGGCTCCCACTCGGCAGGCATTCGATATCGAATTGGTGGATTTTGAGCGGAAGATCGCGTCATGTAAGCTCGCCTGAGTCAATATAGCAACCGACTCGCATTCGAGCGTAGATTCTCGTTTCCAGGCAGTACAGACTAAAAGCTCAGAATTTGCCTTGCCGACTAGACATTCTTGAGGTAACTTGCATCGTATTTACACAGGGCAATTGCCAGTGACTCAGTTCTGCTGGAGGTACGCCGTGCGCATTCTACTCACATTGATTTTTCTGTCGGCCTTTGCTCTGGCACAGGAAAGCGAACAGCCAGAGATACAGCCCCGGAACCAGACTCAGCCAAGACTCATGCCGGCTCCGGCCCTCACCCAGCGTCACGAGAGAACCGTTAGTCAGCTCGTCATTCCTGCGGGCACTCGCATTCCCATCGCACTGAAGAACACCATTTCCACCAAAGCCAATCACGAAGGGGATCCCATCTACGCGCAGTCGACCTTCCCGGTTGCGGTCGACGATAAGATCATTGTCCCGGCAGGAACCTACGTTCAAGGGAAAATCATCTCGATCAAGCCTGCGGGGCACATTAAAGGCCGTGCCGAGGTGCTCATACACTTTACGAGCCTCATTTATCCGAGCGGATACACCGTCATGTTGCCGGGCTCGCTCGAAAATGCGCCCGGAGTTGACAACGCCAAGGTCAAGGACAAAGAGGGCACTATTCAAGGCGACAGCAATAAAGGGAAAACCGCAGCCACCATTGCCGGGCCTGCCGCCAACGGCGCCCTAATCGGTGCGGTCGCTCGCGGCGGCGAGGGAGCGTTGATCGGAGCAGGAATCGGTGGAGCGATAGGTACCACGATCGCGGCTCTCACTCACGGCAACGAAGTGAAGATGATGCCAGGAACAACCCTGGAGGTGGTGTTACAGCGGGACGTGGCGGTGGATGGAAACCGAATTTCCAGGGTGTGGGCGGAACGCTACTAGAAGCTTTCTTTGCCTCCAGCGAGTACGCGCGGGCGTTTTTCGGTCGTTTTTCAGCCAATAGAGCTCCCCGGTATTTACTCACTCCGCAGTAGAAGGCTCAATCACCGACGAAATCTCAGAGATTTTGTTGGCCGGAAATCCCCCCTCTTTTGCATGTTCCCGAATCATGGATTCATTGGGAGCGCGATAGACACAGTAGATTTTGTCCGCAGTCACATAACTGTGTATCCACTGGATCTCCGGCCCCATCCGGTTCAGCACACTGCATGATTTCTGGGAAACACCGCGAAGTTGATCGGGAGTTAATTTTCCCGCGCCAGGAAGTTCGCGCTCGATCAGATATTTGGGCATGGTCCGCTCTCTTGGAGGAAGTAGTAGCGGCAGAAGCCTATCAGGCGGGCTTGGCGTGTTGCAAGGCTTAAACTTTTGCGGCCGAGGAGTACGCAACAGGATAAATCTGGCCGTCGATGTCTTTGCGCAGATCGGACCAGATATTCTCCGGCATGCTCAGAAATACCTTTACCACATCGGGATCGAACTGGCGTCCGGACCACTGAACAATTTCGTCGCGCGCTACTGAGTGTGGCAGGCGGGCGCGGTAGGGGCGGTCTGAGGTCATAGCATCCAAAGTGTCAGCAATTGAAAAGATACGCGCCCCAAGCGGAATCTCCTCGCCCTTAAGTCCGCGAGGGTAACCAGTGCCGTCGAACTTCTCCTGGTGCGCATAGACGATCTCGGCAGCTTCATACAGGAAGGGAATTCTTCTGACGATCGCGTAACCGCGATAACAGTGCTCGCGCATGATGGCGGTTTCTTCCGCGTCGAGCTTTCCCGGCTTTTTAAGTATATGATCCGGAATGGCCATCTTGCCGATGTCGTGCAGGAAAGCTCCACGCGCGATGATCCGGATCTGATCGGAGCTCAGACCCATTGCGCGGGCAATGGCAATCGTGTATGCAGTTACGCGCTTCGAATGGCCTTCAGTTTCCGCGTCTTTCAAGTCAAGCGCGTTTCCTAACGCCTCGAGCGTGATGTCATAAGACTTCTCCAGCGAAGAGACCACTTGCCGCAGTTGTTCGGTGCGGGCGGTTACCAAGGCCTCAAGATTCGTCTGGTACTCGCGATTTTCCATCTTGAGCCGGCGGTTTTCCATTGCGCGGCGCACGGTCGCCAGAAGCTGGTCGCGTTCGAAGGGCTTTAACAGGTAGTCGTAAGCTCCATTTCGTAACGCTCCAAGCGCCACCGAAACATCCGTGACTGCGGTGACCATGATCACGGGCATGTCGGGAAAACGTTCCTTGGCTGCTTCGAGCAAGGCGATGCCGTCCATGCCGGGCATCATCAGGTCGGAAAGCATCAGCTCAAATTGGCTTCCGGAACTCAGCAGACTTAATGCTTCTTTTCCCGACTCCGTCTGGGTGCAAACGTAATTCGCGGAGGAGAGCATTGCGCTTACCAGATCGCGGATCGGTTCTTCGTCGTCAACAATGAGGATTCGTTCGGCTGGCATAAAGGCACTGGTAGTGTATTGCAGATTGTACCTTTAGGCGTGAGGTATCGAAAGTAACCAAAGGTCACCTGAAATCCCAATAGTTACTATCTGATCCATGCTAAAACTGAGACGGCTAACTACGGTCAAACTGCATGGGCACCATCGCATGGCGGGCCTGGGAGCTCCTCGGGGGGCTGGCCGCACCCAAATTCGTGACTCGCGAGACCGCTGTGCTGCTGATCCTGGCCGCCAGTCTGCTGGTGTTTCGCACCCTTCGCGAACGCTGTTTAATGGTGTGGATCGTTGGCTGGTTTGCGTATTTCGGGTCCCACCACGCATTGATGTCGGCCTCGGGCCAGGCGAATCCATACGCCACCCCGGTCGGACACGCTGAGTTTGTTTTAGCCCTTGCCTTGTTCACGGCAGGGGCCTTCATTTATGCCAGCGCCAGCGACTTTCTGCTGCCGCTGCTGGTCGTTAGCTTGGGCCTTATTGCCTTCGCACTTTTACAAGGGATTTACTGGCCCACATCCGTTACTTTGCGGTTAGCCCTTGAGATCTCTTACCGGATTCTTGCTTTCGCGGGTGCAGTGGAGGCGCTGCGTTTCCGGCGCCCGCGAAAGGAAATCGGTACCTGGTTACTTGCAATCGGGCTATTGCTGTTGCATCTCGATTGGCCGCCTCTGAGTTCCCATATTCCGCCGGATGCCGGAGTCCTGTTCGACATGCTGCTCGGACTCGGCATGCTACTGGTGGTTTTCGACGAATCCCGCATTCACACTCGCCGCCTTGCCACCCTGAACGCTCTCACCACCAGCATTGCTCGCGCTGGCGAGCATGGCCCGATGACGGCTACAGCGTTGCAAAAATTGCAAGAACTCATGGATGCTGACGCCGTCTGGTTCCGTCTGGTGGATGGCCGACGGCTGACCATCTTCCAGCACATCGGCCTGTCCCCTGAATTTTTGCGGCAGCGAACCTCAATTCCGGTCGGAGATAAGCTCGAACCGATTCCGGATGAAAATCTCCCGCTGGTTCTGACCGCAGCAAAATTGGATGAGCCCGCGAAAGCGGTCCTTAAGCAAGAGCGCCTCCGCCAAATTGTGGTTGCCCCTGTTCCGGGCAAGAAATCATTGGTGGGCAACTTAGTTTTGGCGAACCGGCGATCAAAATCGTACGCACCCGACGAATTCGACTTTCTAGTGACCTGCGGCCAGCAGCTTGGCTTAGCGCTTGAGAATCTCCATTTGGTCGAGGAGATCCTTCGTTCGCACCGGCAGTGGAGCAACACCTTTGAATCCATTCAGGACCTGGTGCTTCTGCACGATTCTGATTTCCGTATCCTGAAGGCAAACCCGGCGCTTCTGCGAAGGCTCGAGAAATCGCAGTCAGAGGTTGTGGGCCAGCTTTGCGAAGCGGTGTTGCCGAAAAGCGAGCTGCAATGGGCCAAATGCCCGTATTGCCGCAGCCAAGAAGATGGTTTCTTTGAAGGACCAGATCCCTTCGGCGGTTTCTCCGTCGCTTCAACCTCCACTTACCAGGACCAGGGAACAAAACAGAAGGGAACAATTCACGTTGTTCGTGACATCACCGAGCGCCGTGCCGCCGAGCAGAAATACCGCTCACTGTTTGAGCAGGTGCAGGAAGGCGCATTCGTGGCAAGTCCCACGGGCACATTGCTGGATTGCAACGATGCCTTTGTTCGCATGCTGGGCTATTCCTTGCGCGAGGAGTTGCTGGGGCGCAACGTGGACGCGGAGTTCTATGCTTCACCAGAGCAACGCAGCACCTTTCGCCGCGAGGTCGAAGCCAATAATTTCGTGCGCAATTTTGAAGTTAGTCTCCGCCGCAAAGACGGTACTGTGCTGACCGCTCTCGAGAGCAGCTTCGCAACCCGCGATGAAAAAGGAAAGATCGATTGCTTCCAGGGGTTCTTGCTGGACATCACCGAGAAGCAGCGTGCGGAAGATGAAATCCGGCGCCGCAACCGCGAGCTGAATGCGCTGAATGCGATGGCGGTAATCGCGACCCAAAGCTTTGATTTGGATGAGATCCTCAACCTCACCTTGCGCCAAGTCATATCAGTTTTGGGGGCGGAGTCAGGCTCCGTATATCTGGCTGAATCGACAAGTCAATTCAGGCGCCGGGCCAATTGGGGCCAGCGCCTTACCGACCGCAAGCGATTGGTTGAGGCAAATTTCCCCAATGGATTGGGAGATCTGGTCATGCGCTCGCGCGCCGAGGTGTTGACCGCAGAATATTTGCCCCACCTTCCCCAGGCAGTCATCGATTTTGTGCGCGCGGCCGATGCAGGCTTCTCCGCCTGGGTGGTGTTATGGGGAAAAGATGCCCCTATCGGTCTAATGGGAATCAGCCGCGGCAAAGACCAAGGGCATGAGTACACCCCCGAGGACGAAAATCTTCTGGTGGCTATTGGCCGCCAGCTGTCCACGACCATCGAAAAGGTCCGTCTCTACGAGGAGACCTGCAAGGCGTACGACGATCTTCAACGCGCACAGGAACAATTGCTGCAAAGCGAAAAAATGTCCGCCATCGGCCAGCTCATTGCAGGCGTGGCACATGAATTGAATAATCCGCTGACCGCGATACTTGGTTACGCTCAGTTGCTCGAAACTGAAACGCTTGAAGCGCGGGCCATGGAATACGCCGGTAAGATTTTCAAGCAGGCACAGCGGACTCATCGAGTGGTGCAAAACCTGCTCTCTTTTGCGCGGCAGCGTAAGCCCGAGAAGCAACAGTTTGACGTTGTAAAAGTGCTCGAGGAGTCGTTGCTCCTGCGCGACTATGACATGAAAGTTGGCAACGTGAAGCTGGAACGCGAGATTGATCCCGATATACCGGCTGTCTCCGGAGATCCGCACCAGCTTGAACAGGTTTTTCTGAACATCGTCAACAATGCCGTCGATGCAATGATCGAAGAAGGTAAAGAAGGCCCGGAGCGCCGCCTGAAAGTTTCTGTCTCGGCGAAGGACAATCGCATCACGATCTTGTTCCAGGATTCGGGTCCTGGAATCAAGGAGCCTAATCGCATCTTTGAACCGTTTTACACCACAAAGGGTGTAGGCAAGGGAACCGGACTCGGCTTGAGCATCTGCTATGGCATCGTAAAAGAGCACGGCGGGGAAATTTCGGCCAGGAACGCCGATAATGGCGGCGCCATCATCGAGGTCAGGTTGCCTTCAGCCGGACATGCCGCAGTGACCATTCCATCCGCTGCACCCGTCCAAAAACGCGAGACCGCGCTTCAAGGCAAGATTCTGGTGGTTGAGGACGAAGAGTCCGTCTTAGAGTTTGAACGCGACGTCCTGGAAGGAGCCGGAGCAAAAGTGATTACCGCGTTTAGTTTCGACAAAATGAAGTCGGCTCTCGAGAGCGGATCATTCGATGCCGTAATCATGAACGGCAACTTGCCTGGTTCCAGCGCTGTGCCGGAGACCTGCCGCTGGATCTCCGAAAAATGGCCAGAGCTTTCGCGTCACTGCCTGTTTACTTTTTCCAGCCTGGCTAAGCCTGAAGTGCGAAACTTCCTTGAGGAGAACAACGTTCCATTTCTTGTCAAACCCTTCGAAGTAAGCGACCTCATTGCCAAGACCAGGAAGCTGCTGGTACGGACCCACGCTGCCGCCGCCCGCTAGGGTAGAAGCCATAAAATCTCCTCGTCGCAAAGTAATCGCAAATGAATTTGGGAACGCTGCCCTCGTCACAGCATCATGTTATTGTTCAAAAGCGAGTGATCCTGATCCTGATGGGCGTTGTTGGAGCGGGCAAGACCACGGTGGGCAGCCTGCTGGCACAGAACCTTGGCTGGCAGTTCGCCGACGCCGATGACTTTCATCCTGCCGCTAATGTCGAAAAAATCAGGCGCGGCATTCCGCTAGACGATTCTGACCGGGCCCCCTGGCTGGCAGCTCTGCGCAACGCGATGTTGCGATGGAATGCTCAGGGTCAAAATGCGGTCTTGGCCTGTTCGGCGCTCAAGCGCAAATACCGGGATGACCTTCGCGTCGAAGGCGTTCAATTCGTGTATTTGAAAGGCGACTACGAAGTGATTCAGCAACGCTTGCGCGCCCGCCATGGTCATTTTGCTTCCGAATCTATCCTGAAAAGTCAGTTCGCCGATTTGGAAAAACCGGATGACGCGATCATGGTTGAGATCGACAAGGCTCCCGCAGAGATCGTCGCAGAGATTATTAACAAGCTGAACGCATCGCCGGTCTCACGTCCTGATCCAGCACAAACTGATTCAGCCAAAAAATGACAGCCGCGCCTGTTCCCGAGCTGGAAGCGATCACCGTCCGAAAACTGTTCCTGCATCTTCTACCGTTTTTATTCCTGCTCTACATCGTCGCCTATCTCGACCGCATTAACGTGAGCTTCGCAGCCTTGCAAATGCGCGAGCAGCTGCACCTCACCGATCGCATGTACGGCCGTGCTGCTGGGATGTTCTTTGCCGGGTATTTCCTTTTTCAGCTTCCTAGCAATTTGGTGCTTGAACGCATCGGTGTGCGCAAATGGATTTCAGCGCTTATGGTGACCTGGGGCCTGGTCTCTTGCTGCACCATCTTCGTTCGCGGGCCGGTAAGTTTTTATGTTTTGCGTTTCCTGCTGGGTGCCGCCGAAGCCGGATTTTTCCCGGGGATGATCCTTTACATGAAGCGCTGGTTTCCGGCGAGCTCGCGGGCGCGAGCTGTGGCGTGGTTTATGAGCGCGAATCCTCTCGCAGGAGTGTTCGGTAGCCCGATATCAGGAGCTTTGCTAAGTCTGCATGGCGCCGGTCTGCAGGGCTGGCAGTGGTTGTTCGTCATGGAAGCCGTTCCAGCTATTGTGTTGGGCATCGCGGTCTATTGGATATTGCCGGAAAGCCCCGAAAATGCAAGCTGGCTGTCTGACTCCGAGCGCAACTATTTAACAAGAATGCTCGAACAGGAACAATCGGGCGGCCGTGGCTTGAACAAGCGCGACCTGCTGGCCGTTATTTTTAACGCGCGGGTGTGGATGTTGGCGCTGGTCTATTTTGCTCTGCCGGCTTGCATGTATGGCGTCACGCTGTGGCTTCCGATTGCAATCCACAGCCTTTCTGGGCTCAGTTATTTTGGTACCGGAGTGGTTGCAGCGCTTCCTTTTATTGTGACCGCAGTGGCCATGGTACTGGTTGGCATGCACTCCGATCGCACAAATGAGCGTCGCTGGCACATCGCGATTCCGGCCTTCATAGGCGCCATTGCGCTGGCGGCCGCTTCTCACAGCAGACAACCCTTCCTTGTGATCGGCGGGATGACTTTGGGAATGATGGGAGCAGAGGCCATGACTGGCCCTTTCTGGGCCATGGCTACGGTTCAAGTCGGTGCCAATGCGGCTGCCGCGATTGCGGTCATTAATTCCATCGCCAATCTCGGCGGCTATTTCGGACCTGACATCATAGGCCTGCTGCGCTCCGGCAATGGGCAGTTCCGAGGACTGCTGGCGATTGGCATCACCCTTGCGATTAGCGGAGGCTTGAGCCTAGTTGCGGGGGCAAAGCAGGAGAAGCGTGCCGCTACTGCGATCCGGAGTGAGTGACGTCGCAAACAAGGCTCGAAATCAGGTAGTAATGCACTTCGCGTTTTTAGCGGGTCTCCTTCGAGACACGAGCGACCAACTCGTCCAATCTCGAAAGCAAAAGCTTCAGGATCGGAGACTTGTTCGACTTTTTGTAGCCGAGTACCAGATCGACGGTTGGCGTATCCCCTTTCAGGGGGCGACTCGTTATAGACGAAGGGAGAAAGTTCTGCGCGTAAGCCGGTAACAGCCCTACGCCGCGCGTCGACGCTATTAAGGACATTCCCATAGTGACATGGTCCGCCTCGTGCGCTGGCGTGATTTTGATTCCGGACCGCACCAGGTAATTGTCGATGATCCCACGCAGCACAGGAGCGGTGCGTGACACGGTCACGAATGTCTCGCCGACTAGATCCTCAGGGCTGATGGCTTTAAGCGCAGCGAGAGGGTGGTCACTCGGCAAAACCACCACCAAGGGCTCCTTGACGAGAAGGCGGAACGCCAAGTCTGGTGCGCCTTGTTCCCGTCGAAGAAAGGCCGCGTCGATTTTCCCTTTCGAAAGGCCGTCCGCAAGAAGAGGCGAGTATTGACTCGATATCATCACGTCGATGTTAGGCAGTTCGTCGCGCAAGATCCGCAACGCTTCGGGCATCCACCTCAATTCGTGTCCGGTCAGAAAGCCCATCGCGAAGCATGGCTTGCTAGGATGAGCGACCCGGCGTGCAGCTTGGGTTGCAGCTTCAACCTGCGACAGCACTGAGCGAGCGTGATCGAGAAAGGCTCGACCAGCCGGTGTCAGTTCGATGCCGCGAGCGCTACGCCTCAGCAGTTGGGCACCGACCTCGTCTTCAAGATCCCGAATCTGCCGGCTCAACGAAGGTTGTGAGGTGTGCAGTTTCCGCTCTGCAGCCACCGTTAGACTTCCCGCCTCGGCCACTGCGACGAAATAGCGAAGATGTCGTAATTCCATATCCACTTCCCATGCTTGCGAGGCATCGGTGCCAGCTTAACAAAATATGCTTCAACGGCGCGACCACTGGCTATGTTTGTAATCCAATGAGCTGATTGGATGCGTTGGGCGAGCAAGGTTTGGGCTCATGCCTGATGAGACGTCTAGTCCGAGGAGAAGGACAATGTCGAGGAAACTGGAAGGAAAGGTTGCACTCGTCACGGGCGGCTCGCGCGGCATTGGTGCTGCAATCGCTAAGCGTCTGGCCGCCGACGGAGCGAAGGTGGCCATTACATATACGAAAGGCGCAGACGCGGCCGCGTCGGTCGTCAAAGAGATTGAACGCGCCGGCGGAAAGGCGATCGCGATTCAGGCGGACGCCGCCGACGTCGAAGCTGTCAAGGGCGCGGTCGAAAAAACCGTCGCGACCTTCGGCCGACTTGATGTGCTTGTGAACAATGCCGGCACGGCCATTCCGAAAACGTTCGAGGAGACCACGCTGGAAGAGATGGATCGCGTGCTCGACATCAACATCCGCGGGGTGTTCGTTGCGACGCAGGCCGCGCTGAAGCACATGAAGGAGGGTGGTCGCATCATCATGATCGGTTCGGCAGTGGGCGAGCGTGCCGTTGCGCCCGGGCTTGTGCCCTACGCGGCCACGAAAGGAGCCGTCAAGATGTTCACTCAGGCGCTTTCCAGAGAGGTAG
>JAOAPC010000012.1 GCA_025462735.1 Acidobacteriaceae bacterium
GACGCTAAGAATTTTCCGCAGATGTCATCTTAAGGGAATTCAGAACTTCATAGTAGGTTAGTAGAACTTGAAGCTCGACCGAGAGCTGGCCCATGTATTGAAATTGGTTTTTGTTTTTCCTATAGATCAAGGGCCAGAAGCGACGTGTTGAGATTGCTTCCGGCATTGGCTGTGACCGTGCCTGTGACTGGAAACGTCCCACCAGCGCCGGTTACGGTCAGCGTGTTTTGCAGGAGGAAACTTAATTCCTTCATGACCTGCATTAAGGTGATCGCGGTCGTATCTGTGGCCGCGCTCTTGGCGTCGGCTTTCGCGCCGATGGTTGCCTGATCTCCATCCGCAGACTTAACGGCAACCTTGGCCCCGCTGACCGCACCCGCAAGAGTGGCAAGATTTCCCCCGGTTTCCTGCGCTGCATTGGAAGGGAGCGGCAGAGATGAGGCGGTTACGGCTGTCGTCGGAGCGGTATCGACAATCACATGCTGCGCCGAAGGAAACACTACATCCGCGTTTCCGCTGGTGTCGCTCTTCGCGCGCTGTACGTTGGTTCCATCGAAATAACCCACTTGGAATTATCGCGATTTTTAGCCATCTTCAAACCCGCGTTGACAAGCTCTCCAAGCAGTGAGAAACTTCTGACCCTAGAAGAAGTGATTCAGAATTCGTTCCCGTTCGTGAATGTCGTTATCGGACGACTCGCGTTGCAACCCTACTCCTCAGCATTGAATCGCTTAAACGGCTCGCATTTTCCATACTGCTGTCGTCCATCCCAACCAGCGGTCGGCGAATCCAGGAAAATGTCACGCATCGGCCTTCGTTTGGTCGTTGCGGCTCTCGCAATCGGCGGGGCCGCCGGTTGCAACCGCGTGCAGATTACGCGACGCCTCGATTTCAATCAAGATGTGCAGCCGATCCTGGCCAGTCGTTGTTTCGCTTGTCACGGTCCCGACCCAGAAATGCGCAAGGCTGGCTTGCGGCTCGATCTGGCTGAGTGGGCGATGAGGAAACGCGAAGGCCGTCACGACGCTATCATCCCTGGTCATCCTGAGAAAAGTGAATTAGTCAAACGAATTGAGTCCAAAGACCCGCACTATCTCATGCCGCAAACTGCGCAAGGTGAGGCCAAGCCGATGAGTGCGGAAGAGATTGCAATTCTCAGGGAATGGATCAAGCAAGGCGCTGTCTACCGCCCGCATTGGGCCTTCGAAGTACCTATTCGACCGGCTATTCCTCACGAGAGTGGGAGCGACGTTTGGGCGAAGAACACTATCGACAATTTTATTTTTGCAAAACTAAAAAGAGCAGGTCTGCAACCTTCTCCAGAAGCCGGTAAGGCGGCCCTCATTCGCCGTGTAACGCTTGATATCACCGGGATGTTGCCTACGCCCGAGGAGGTTCAGGCATTCGTAAGCGATTCTTCTTCGGACGCATACGAGCATCTTGTCGACCGGCTACTCGCCCAGCCTACCTTTGGAGAACACCGGGCACGCTACTGGCTCGACTACGCCCGGTACGCCGATACTTACGGTCTGCATTTCGACAATAGTCGCGACATCTGGCCCTACCGTGATTATGTGATCCGCTCATTCAACAGCAACAAGCCCTTCGACCAATTTGCCGTTGAGCAGATCGCTGGCGACCTGATGCCGATGAAAAATCTCGATCCACTGATCGGCAGCGGTTATGTTCGCTTGGGTGTCAGCAGCAATGAAGGTGGAACAATCCCCGAGGAGTTACGCGTCAATATCGCACGTGAGCGCACGGAAGCATTCGGCGCCACATTCATGGGGCTAACTGTTGGTTGTGCAGTCTGTCATGATCACAAGTTCGATCCAACTACCCAACGCGATTTCTATGCCCTGAGCGCGTTCTTCAATAATCTCGACGAAAAACCTTTTAATGACGACCGTCCGGTGTGGGCGCCTGCCGTCCGGGTTCCACACGCCGAGAAAATGGGGCAGTACAACCGGGTACTGGCCCAGCGCTCAGAACTTCAGGCGAAGCTGAATGCAATGCGTCTCGACGCCCGAAATCTGGTGGCTCGCTGGCTGGCGACTAAAAAGGACCCTGCGCGTCCAGTCTCTACCGACGGGCTCATTATTCGCCTGCGGCTGGATGAGGGCCGCGGTGAAGCGTTGAAGAACAGTGCGCCAAACCCAAATCCCGCAAGCTTAAATACAACGACGATGAAACCTGAATGGGGAGAGACCACGTGGCTGTGGCCCGACTTCCGCATGCAGTCGAGCACCCGAGTGCTGCTAGGGCAAGCTGGCGATTACGACGCGAAGCATGCTTTTTCCGCGGGCGGTTGGTTCATGTTCCGGTCGGCGCCATTTCATCCCGGCAGTTTCGGAACGTTGCTTTCGAAGATGGAATCGACGCAGCACGATCGCGGATGGGAACTCGCCGCCGACGACAACGGCGTTTTGAGCGTGGCTCTGGTCAATCAAGCGCCGAAAGAAGGTAAACCGGAGAAAAAGAAGAACAAGAAAGACTCACACAAGGAGCCACCAGTTCCGAAGGAACCTTTTGACTATCCTACCCCGCAGGATCTCGGCAAAAAGGATCTGGCGCCGAACAAGCCCCCCATACAATTGAAAGCCGAGAAAGAGCAGGAGAAAAAAGGAAAAGCCGAGGCGGAATCAGACGCCAAGAAGAAAAAATCAAAACCCAGCGAAAAGCCAGAGGAGAGCGTCCCCGAGGTGGCGGCCCGTGTCGCCACCGTGAAGCCACTGCCGCTTGACAACGCGTGGAAGCACATCTTTTTCACCTATGACGGCTCCGGCCGCGCCTCTGGCGTCAAGATTTACGTCAATGGCGTGCCCGTCGAAACGCGTGTGCTCAAGGACAACCTTGGCCAATGGAGCATTCGCACGGACGCTCCCATGCAACTGGGCTGGCGCAATCCAGATGAGCATCCCGCGAAGGACGCGCGTTACCAGGACATCCGTCTTTATGCGCGAGTTCTTGCGTCGGGCGAGGTCGAACGGATTCCATTCGAAGACTACGCCGCGGAAATTTCGGCGCAGCCGGCAGCCCGGTGGACCGAAGACCAGTTGCATGTTGTCACCGAGTTCTACCTCAATAACGTTGACGCTACTTGGCGGCGGATCCAACGTGAAATCGTTCTCCTCGATGAGCAGTTGGATCGCCTATCCTCAGGCGGTGATTTGACGTTGGTTTCTTGGGAGAAGTCCACGCTTCCATATGCTCATGTGCTGACCCGCGGAGTGTACACGGCCCGGACTCAGCGAGTTGAGGCCAACACACCTCACTTTCTGCCACCGTTGCCTCAAAACGAACCGCGCAATCGTCTTGCTCTGGCCAAATGGACCATCAGCCCAGAGAATCCGCTCACCGCCCGCGTCACGGTGAACCGTATGTGGTACGAGCTCTTCGGTACAGGGCTGGTGGAGACAACCGAAGATTTCGGAATAATGGGACAGCGGCCGACACATCCTGAGTTACTCGATTGGCTTGCCGTCGAATTCCGTGATAGCGGATGGAACATCAAGCACATGTACAAGCTGATGGTGATGTCGGCTACGTACCGGCAAAGCTCGAAGGCAATCTCGCAGCAGCTGGCAAAAGATCCCAGAAATATTTTGTTGTCTCGCGGCCCCCGCTTCCGTATGGACTCCGAGATGGTTCGTGATATCGCACTACAGTCCGGCGGTCTGCTGGTACAAAAGATCGGTGGACCGAGCGTCAAGCCCTACCAACCACCGAATATTTGGGAGCAAGTAAGCTACCCAACCAGCGACACAGTACATTACGTGCAGGACCGCGCCGATTCGCTCCATCGTCGAAGCATGTACACCTATGTGAAACGCATGGCACCACCGCCTAACATGGACGCCTTCGATGCTCCTACCCGCGACGTGGTCTGCACCAGACGGCAGCGGACCGATACACCGTTGCAAGCTCTCGTGACCATGAACGATGTGCAGTGGGTGGAATCGGCCAGGGCCCTGGCTGAGCGCGTAATTCATGAGGCGGAGCCAAACCCCGAGCAGAGGATAAACCGCATGGGCCTGATTCTGCTTGCGCATGTGCCTTCTCCAAAGACGGCCGCGGTTCTGGAGAAATCGTTTAATGATATGCAGAAGCATTACTCCGCAAATCCAAAGGATGCCCGTTCTCTCGTGAGCATCGGCGAAAAGCGAGTTGACACTTCTATTCCGGCGCCGGAACTGGCTGCCTGGACTATGATCGCCAGTGAAATGTTGAACCTTGATGAGACCATCAACAAGTAGATAAGGATCGTATGAAACAGCACCCCCTGTGTACTGATTGCGAAGACAAGATCACTCCGATGGATCTGCCCATCCCCGTTGGACTCAAGAATGAGTGGTCGGTTTGCGAGTCCCGCCGACAATTCTTTGGCCGCTTCGGGAAAGTGCTTGGCTGGGCGTCGTTGGCAACGCTTTTCGGCGAAGCGAATCTTCGTCACCTTGCTTTTGCATCAGGCGCCAGCTCGCAGGCAGGATTCGGGGTTAACAATCTCGGACTCCCACACTTTGCGCCCAAGGCCAAGCGCGCAATTTATCTCTTCATGTCTGGAGCTCCGCCTCAGGTTGATCTTTTTGATTACAAGCCGAACCTTGCCGTGCAATTCGACAAAGACATGCCCGCTTCGGTTCGAGGCAACCAGCAACTAACCGGGATGACCGCCGGCCAGGCTCGTTTCCCGATTGCTCCTGCACACTGGCCCTTCAATCAGTATGGTCAAACCGGAACGTGGATGAGCGACTTGCTTCCGTACACCGCGCGCATGGTGGACGATCTCACCTTTATCAAGTCAACCAATACTGATGCCATCAATCATGAGCCAGCCATCATGCTCATCAATACGGGCAACATGAATGCGGGCAAGCCGTGCCTTGGTGCGTGGCTGGCGTACGGCCTCGGCAGCATGAACGACAACTTGCCGACTTTCGTTGTTCTTCAGACGAAGACTAATCCCAAAGAGAACAACCAGCCGGTTTCTTCCCGTTTGTGGAGCAGCGGTTTCCTTTCATCTGAATTCTCGGGCGTCGGGCTGCGATCGGCCGGCGATCCTGTGCTTTACCTGCAAGATCCCGCCGGCGTGGATCGCGATACGCGGCGCAAAATGCTGGATGCGGTAGAAGCGATCAATCGGCAAACACTCGCCGAAGTTGGCGATCCCGAAACGAACTCGCGAATCGCGCAATACGAAATGGCGTTTCGCATGCAATCATCCGTGCCGGACCTCACGGATCTCAGCAAAGAGCCGGAGTCAACTTGGGACCTTTACGGTCCGGAAGCTAAAGAGCCCGGTACGTTCGCATACAATTGCCTGCTCGCGCGCCGCATGGCCGAGCGCGGTGTCCGCTTCACCCAGATTTATAAGCGAGGCTGGGACGTGCACGACAATGTCGTCGGCAACCTACCGGTGCTTTGTCACGAGACTGATCGCGGCGGTTATGCCCTGGTGACTGATCTCAAACGCCGAGGCTTACTCGATGACACGCTCGTCATCTGGGCGGGCGAATTCGGACGCACTGTGTACAGCCAAGGCGGGTTGAGCCAGGAAAACTACGGCCGCGATCATCACCCCCGCTGCTTCACCACCTGGATGGCCGGCGCTGGCGTGCGACCCGGAGTCACCTATGGCGAGACCGACGACTATAGCTACAACGTTGTAAAGGATCCGGTACATGTACGGGATTTCAATGCCACGATTCTTCATTGCCTGGGCATAGACCACGACAAATTTACTTACGAGTTTCAAGGTTTGAATCAAAAGCTCACTAGTCCCGTGCCGGCAAGGGTGGTGCAAGGAATATTGGCTTGAGCGTCGCGGCGAAATTTGTGGACGCCGCTGGCGATGTGCTGCGAAGAACACGCCTGATTCCTCGAGTGTGGATCGCTTGCATCTGTGCGGGCGCCTTCATCGTTCTTTTGCCGCTCTCTTTCCCTCTGGACGGTAAACCCCACGGGGACTGGCTGCAATTCCTCGGCCGCTTCCACCCGTTGCTTGTGCATCTTCCCATCGGCCTGATTGTGCTCCTCCCCTTGCTGGAGTTTGCGGGGACAAGGCGTCAATCCCTGCGCGAGGCGGCAGGTTTCGTGCTGCTGATCGCTCTGGCAACCTGCGTCCTTTCTATTACTTTTGGACTTCTTCTGGCCTACGGCAGCGGAGAAATTGGAAATACCGTAACACGTCACATGCGCGGTGGAATCGCATTGGCGATTGAATTGTTGTTATGCCTTGCCGTCCGGCGCTCATACGCTGCGGGGGAGCAATCACGCTCGTATTACATCTTGCTCACTACGGTTCTAATTACACTCGCCTGGACCGCACATCAAGGTGGCTCACTTGCGCGCGGAAGCGATTACTTGACCCGTTACATGCCACCCAGACTCAAGCGACTTATCGCTCCAAGCGCGGTCTCGTCTCATCCCAATTCTTTTTTCGCCCGGCATATCTACCCAGTTCTCGACACGAAGTGCGTCGCGTGCCATGGTACGAATAAAGAGCAAGGCGGCCTGCGACTGGATTCCTATGAGTCACTCATGGAGGGGGGAAAAGATGGCATCGTGATCGTTCCCCGCCATCCTGACGGTAGTCTCCTGTTGAAAAAAGTCACGCTTCCTCCGAACGATCCTCACTTCATGCCTGCGGAAGGGCGAACACCCTTGACGCCCGAGGAAATTGCGCGGATCCACGCGTGGGTATTACAGGGAGCGTCGCCTGATGCCACCAGCGTTCCAGGGATTTTCATCGCAGAGGATCACGAGGAAGCGCCCCCGCCAGTTGGCGATTACACTGCATTCATGGGCGAGATTCGGCAGATGCAGCAATCACAAGGAGCGAAACTGGTGCCGGTGTCGGCGAATCCGGCGGATGGCCTGATCCTTCGCACAACCGACGCGGCTGCTACTTTCGACGATGCGCAGCTTGCAAAGTTTCAACATTTTGCGCCTTTCATCGTTGAGGCGGAACTGGGACGAACCGCAGTTACTGATGTCGGCGTCGAAACCCTAAGCCAATTCAGGAATCTTCGGGCTCTCCATCTGGAGGGAACTGCAGTGATTGGGCGAAGTCTCGCCAAGCTTTCTTCCTTGTCGCAGCTCACCTATTTGAATCTGAGCGGGACAAAAGTGACCAGCGACGCAGTAGCTCGTTTGAAGAGGGCACCCAATTTGCGTCATCTTTATCTTTTCAACACGCCCGCCGATCCGGCATCGACGGCGGACAGCGGCGTCAGGAGCACACAATGACAAACTTCAATCGGCGCGCCTTCATTAGCGTGGCGGGAGTCGCAGCAGCTATACCGGCTATGTCCACGCTTCTTCCCGCTGAAACGAGAACGACCACATTCCCTGCGGTCCTAACCGGAAATGGCGAATGGACCTACGAAGTTGTGCCGGGCTGGGGATCGCTGCCGTCAGGCACGAGTTTTGGAGGGACACATGGCGCTATCGCGCAGGACAATGCCCGCAATATCTACGTCAGCACCCAAAGCGCAACCGGAGTGCTCGTCTACAACCGTGAGGGGATACTGATCAGAACTATAGCCAACGCTTACCCCGAAGTGCATTCCATGGTTCACGCCGAAGAACACGGAGAGGAGTTCTTTTACGCTACCGTCCAGAAAGGCACGCCCGCAGAGAACTGGTTGTTCATAAAGATGAAGATCGACGGCACAGTGGTGTTGAAGATCACAGCTCCCCCCGGAAGCCGGGTTTAAGGCTCCTAACGAGTGGCGCCTCACGGCTGCGGTTCTTGCTCCGGACGGCTCCATCTTTATTGCCAACGGTGACGGCAATTCGCGCATTTTCCGTTTTGACAAGAACGGCAATTAGAAGGGAACCTTCGCAGAGAAAGGAAGCGGTGATGGGCAGCTTGACTGTTCTCATGGTCTCAGCCTCGACCAGCGGTACCAACAACCGCTGCTACTGGTGTGCGATCGAGAGAACCGGCGCTTGTGCCACTTCGACCTTGATGGCCATTGCAGACCACATGCTTCAGGGAACCACAGGCACAGAGCTTGCCAGAGAAATGAAGAAGATCAAGCCTGATGTTCCGATCATTCTGTTTTCTGGCTCGCTTCCGCAAAACTTCAAAGGTGTAGACGTTTACGTTAATAAGGGCGAACCCACAATGACGTTTCTCGGTATCGTCCGAGAAGTCGTTCAGCGGTCCTGTTCTTAAACATTACGTACAGCCTAAACCGTGAAGCTCACTCGAAAACGCCTTCTGTTCGTAGACGATGAACCCGCAATCCGCACTACGCTATCCGCAATTTTGCGACGATACGGGTTTACAGTAACGCTGGCCGCCACAGTAGCGGAGGCCATTCACGAAATAAAAACCCAGGAGTTCGACCTGCTCCTTTGCGATTTAAATATTGAGCGTGAAGACGACGGATTGGAAGTTGTTCGTGCGATGCGGGAGATCACCCCTCATTGCCTCAAGATTATTCTTACCGGATATCCGAACGAGGAAAGTGCGGAGCAAGGCATTCGTTTAGGAATAGATGATTACATTGCGAAACCCACGAACGCTGATACGCTCGTCGCACTGCTGGCAGACAAATTAGCCGCTCGGCAGCGGCGTCTTACTGCGTCTCAGTCATAAATACCGGATTGAATGGCCGAACGTAACTTTGAAGATGTTCAGCGAGAGCTAGACGAAACCCTTTGGAACCTGAAGGGAACAAAGGATTCTGAGTTCAGGCGATCATTTCTCCGAAAGATGCACCGTTTGGTGGAGGAGGCGACCCGACTTCTCGACGCAGCAACAAACAGCAGCTCTCCACATCGTCAATGAGCTAACCATACATCGGTTTCCAATTTGAAGAGCCCTGACTGGATTTTGCAGGCCGAGACTTGGTTCGAGGGAGCCTTGAAGCACAAAGGTAACTGGGCAGGGGAACGTTTAGCGCCCGAATCGCGTACCATTTAATATATGCACGCTGAAGTTGAGCTTAACCCTGAGACCATCGAACGCTTAGAGGAACAGAGTGGGTTGCTGTTGAGGACCTACGACCAAGACAAGGATCATCTCAATCGTTTTCGCGTTGTCGGCTATGACAGGTTCGCGACGTTCGATCCGACGTTATTTCACAAGCCGAAGCCGTGCTGAGTGGAGAGGTGGTTCTGACACGACGATACTTTTAGAGATTTGTAGGAGCAGGAATTCATTGTTCAAGATAGTTATAAATTCCGAAATGCTAAGCGGCAGCTCTGGCGCGAATCTCGTTGAGAATTCCAATTAGTTGGCTTACCTGGTCCGAGTTGAAAACTCCGTCAACGCCTCTCGGGCTGTAATCCGTGAAAGGAGTTTCGTAGAGCTGAGCAGCGCTCATCCACCCCGCATGGGTCAAATAGTCGATCACCAGGTTCACGAACTGAATTTGATTCGCCGTTAGCTTCTTGCCGTCAAGAAATCCAGCAAACGCGCGTTTCGCAGCTTCCCGATCCAGACCTACCAGAGATCGGACGAACAGCCCCAACTGACCATTGGAACGAACCTTCTTCAGTCCATCCGTGCTCTCCGCGCCCGCCTGGGCCATCATCTTCTCAAGCCTATCGAGGTCTTCTCTGGTCAGTGGCTCATTCCAGCGCAGTTTGTGAATGACGGGATCGTCCTCATGCGCTTTGAGGAACCGCTGAGTCTTGTCGCGGAAGCGTTCGACATCGTGCCCGGAGTCAAAGCCCGGCAGATCGATTTCCCGCTCCTCACCCATGAGATCGAGGAAATCCGTGTAAATGTTTGTGCGGCCCGTCCTCTCGACGAACTTCACCAGGCTGCGTAGCCGCTTACGAACATCCTCCAGCATCGGAGTGGTGATGTCCTGCCAGAACTCGTCCGTTTGTACCTCGATGATGAGTTCCAGTTGCTCGCGGACCATTGGAATGCTGGCTTTCTCCTCCAGTGCTCCAGCGATCTCGCGCACGTCTTCACTCCAACGTGTGAAAGATTTTTCGTGCCGCAACAGACCGAGCTGCAGCCGTAAGATCAGCAGGTCAAATTGTTTCGCTTCCTGATCGTCATCTATCAGCTCTGAAGGCAAGCCAGCGACTTCAGCAATCAGTTCCGACTTCTGTTCATCATCGAGGCTCTGCCATGCTTTTCTGTCGCCGTACTTTTCCACCAGCTTGCGTTTTGGTCGAACGATGAAGTTGTTCACATTCATCCGCTCGACTTCCTGGCGCAGGCGTTCGGCAACTTCGCTCCGCAATTCGGGCTTACCTGCAGCACTCTGACGTTTATCCAGCTCGCCGATCAGCTCGACGCGGCTGGCGAAAAGTTTTTTGCTCAATGACTCATTTGCCGAGCCCGACGTCGTCTCCGGGTTCTGGCTGAAGAATTCGAGGTTCTGACAGTAGTCGAATATGTAGAAGCACTTCTTGTTGCGACCTGGCCCGAATAGATCAGGGCGCAAGCGCGTCCCGCGTCCCACCATCTGCCAGAATTTAGTCTTCGAGCGGACCATTTTGAAGAAGACAAGGTTCACGACTTCAGGAATGTCAATGCCGGTATCCAGCATGTCTACGGAAATCGCAATGTGTGGCGCTCGCGCGGGATTCGAAAAGTCATCTATCAACGATTGTGCGTACTCGACCTTAAAATCAATCACGCGCGCGAAGCTGCCCTTGTACTGCGGATAATTCGCGTCGAAACGGTCAGCAACGAATTGAGCATGAGCATGATTCTTGGCAAAGATTATCGTCTTCCCCAGGCGGTCACCGTCGGCTACCTTTTCCCCCTTTCGCATTAAGTGCTCAAGAACCTTGTCGCCTGTGTCTTCGTTGAATAGCCAGCGGTTCAGTGCCTCCGGCTCGATGGTTCCCGGCACACTGCCATCTTCATCCCATTCGATTGCGTCCCAGCGTTCTTTCTCTTCATCGGTTAGATCCTTGTAGCTAATGCCCTCCCGCTGGAATTTCATCGGCACCGAAACCGATCGAGGCGGTACCAGGAAGCCATCTTTCACGGCTTCTTCCAATCCATACGCGTCGGTTGGGACTCCGTCTTCTAGATCAAATAATCCGTAGGTGTTGTGGTCCACCTCGTCCTTAGGCGTCGCGGTCAGGCCGACAAGGAAGGAGTCAAAGTACTCAAAGATGGCGCGATACTTCTGATACACCGAGCGGTGCGCCTCGTCGATGATGACCAAATCAAAATGCCCCGGCCCGAACTTGCGCTTGTCATCTTTCGTTTCATCGATCAACCGCAGCATTGTCGGATAGGTCGAAACCAGCACCCGCGCTTCCGCAATCTGCTCCGGATGCTCCAGTACATTCACTGCCGCTGCCGATGGCAAAAACTTTTTGAATACATTCGTGGTCTGTTTCACTAACGCGATCCGATCGGCCAGAAACAGCACCCGCTTCACCCAATTGCAGCGCATCATTAGGTCGCAGAGCGCAGCCACTGTCCGGGTCTTTCCCGCGCCTGTCGCCATGACGACAAGCGCTTTGCGCTCGTGGTCTTTTTCGAAGGCGTCTGCAATGCGGCGGATAGCGCGCTCCTGGTAAAAACGCTCAACAATTTTCTTGTCTACCTCCTCCGAACCAAGCGAACTACGCGTGCTGCGCCGCTGAATCAGCCGCTCCAGTTCATCTTTCTTATAAAAGCCCTGCACCTCCCGCGGAGGATAGTTCTGGTCATCCCAAATCCAATGCTCGTAGCCATTGCTATAGAAAATCACCGGGCGCTGCCCAAACTTCTTTTCCAGACAGTCGGCGTAGAGCTTCGCCTGTTGCTGTCCCACGCGCGCATCGCGTTTGGTGCGCTTGGCCTCCACCAGTCCCAAAGGCTTGCCGTCGTCGCCCCACAGAACGTAATCCACAAAGCCTTCGCCTTCTTCATTCGGCATGCCCGCGACCGGATATTCCCGGTCCTGCTGCTTATCCAAAGGCCATCCTGCTTCTTTCAGCAGCAAATCAATAAAGTAGTCGCGGGTTTCGGCTTCGGAATAGTTGTGCGTGTCCGGCGTGGCCTCATTCTGTTTCTTGATCTCGGCAATCTCGGCGCGCAGGCGTTCGAGTTCGGCATCGAGCGCGGCCTTTCCGGTAAGCAGCTCTGTGAGCTGGGTGTCTTTTTCTGCCAGTTGGGATTCAAGCTGCTGGAGTTGCGTCAGCGTTTGTGGCGGGACCGAAGAAGTTTTCGGCAGGAGCGTGGAATCAAACGCCAGCCCATCAGCTGGTTTGCGAGTTTTAGAATATGTTCGTGCCAGCCAGAAGCACACGTGGAACAATTCCCGCACCGCGACCATCGAGTCAGACTGACCCAGCTGCTTGTGGCTGTGCGCCGCCAGATTGCCCAGGTCTTTAATTAGCTTGGCTTTTACGAAAATTTTCTGTCCGACAGTAGCCTTGAATGTGGGCTCATGAATCAGCGCGCTGAGATTGTCTTGATACGGAAGCTTGAACGACGGATCACTCTTGTAGAGCCACGTGATAGCTTGCTCAAGAGTTCGACGAGCGTAGAAGCAAGAAGTGCGCGGGTCAGGGATGACGAGACCTTCGGATTTCTCCGCATCAGCACAGAGCTCCGGCCATTCGGATTGAAGAAAGCCGAAGTTGGTCATTCCGTTCCCCTGGTCCAAGCCGTTGCCACAGCTTGAAATCCCAGACCAGCGCCGAAAACGTCTCCTCGAAAAGCGCCACTTTGCAGCGCGTTGAAAAGTTTATTTAGTCGCGAGAAAGAATCGCGTTGTAACCGTTTCAGGTTCTCGACAGCGGCAATCTTACTTGCGAAACCGCGCTGTGCAGACAATGGCGGGACGCGGATCGGAAGCTCTCGAAGGCGAGTTAGCGTGATCTCACGAAATGTTGCGCCTTTGATCTGAAGGCTTATCCAGTGCTGCACGGCGGAAGAGCGTAGATAATACAGCAAGTATGTTCGTTCGACGGATTCTCCCGGTGCAATTCGCGCGGTTCCTTGAGTTAGGTTTGCGCCGTCCAATTCCGGCGGGACCAGAGCTGTAGTTCCGACAGTGGCGCGAATGCTCATCACTATCTCGCCTGATTCGACGCGTGATCGGAGGAACTTCGCTGCGATAGCAGGATTTGTATGCCGCAGACCCAATTGCAATATCTCGCCATCGGCTATGTCTCCTGTGCGAATGTAAGGGACTCCGCCGGTATATTCTTCACCCGCCTGGACGATACCGTAGGTTACGACTGTCCCTCGTTTCACGACCTCTTGCAGGGGGACAACCGGCCATCGCTTCGGATTGGTTGCCGGGTCGCCGAAGAGGTCGAGGAAGATGGATTGAGTGAGAGTGTCGAGTTGGGTGAGGGCGGCGCGGCGCTTGGCCCGCAACGCCTCCGCCCGGTCCAGTACCTCCGCAATCAGCCGCTGCTCCGCCAATGAAGGAAGTGGAATCTGGACGCGCTTGAGATCCGAAAGGACTATTCTCCGAATTGCCGAACCCGTCTTTCGCTTTATTGCGTCTTCGAGCGCCATCGGCGAGCGCAAGACGTGGCCTAGATATTTAGAGTCAACACGATTCCGTTTTGGGCGAAGTATGGCCAAGGAGGATAGAACCGCAAAAGGTTCGTCTGTCATCACTACGTGAACCTTGCCGACTGTGCCATCCTTTGAGAACAGCACGTCCCCTTCCTGGGGAGCTGAATTGCCCGCTTTTGCTGCTCGGTAGTCTTCATGTGTGATGAAGGAGCAATTAACGAAGTCCAATTTCGAATCCGTGACATCCTTTACCGTAAGGAATGGAACTCCGTTGCCGACGTTTTTCGGGGTGAAATGAGTGCCATCCGTAACCATGTCGCAGGCTTCGTCAACCGTCGCGATCACTGCAGCATTCCCTCCAACTCCTTCATCCCTTGCTGAATCTCAGCCTCCAACTTGGCCAACTCCGCGAGGATTTCTTTCGGCGGGCGATGCGCTAATTCTTCATGCATCGCTTCTTTATAGAAATTGACGCTCAGGCCGTAATCCTTCCCGGCTATATCTGCTTTCGGCACGCAGAAACTTTGAGCTGTACGCGGAGCCTTGCGTTCTTTGCCGTTACGATCTTTCCAGCGAGCAAGAGTATCGGGCAAGTTGTTTTTGACGTGGTCGTTTTTATCAAGCTTGACCTTCGGTAAGCAGCCGAGCTTGTCTTCATTCAAGAGCGGCGTCCTCTTATCATCGAGTGACCAGCCATCCGCTTCTACCTCATAGAACCACACGTAATCCGTTCCGCCGGAGTTGGTTTTGGTGAACAGCAGAATCGCCGTCGAGACCCCAGCGTAAGGTTTGAAGACGCCGCTGGGTAGTGAGATCACAGCGTCCAGCTTCTGGTCTTCGATGAGCATGCGACGCAAACTCTTATGCGCGTTGCTCGATCCAAAGAGAACACCTTCGGGCACGATGACGGCGGCACGTCCGCCCGGCTTGAGCAGCCGCAGAAAAAGCGCCAGGAAAAGCAGCTCGGTCTTCTTGGTCTTGACCACCTGCTGCAAGTCTTTGGCGCAGCTTTCGTAGTCAAGCGATCCGGCAAACGGCGGATTGGCCATGACCAGCGTGTATTTGTCTTCTTCGCCGGCATGGTCCTGGGAGAGCGAATCGCGGTAAAGCACGTTCGGGTTCTCCACCCCGTGCAGCAGCATGTTCATGCTGCCGATGCGCAGCATAGTGTTATCAAAATCGAAGCCGTGAAAAAGCTCGTTGTTGAAGTGCTTCCACAACTTGGAAGTCGTGCGAACTTCAGGATGGCGGTCACGCAGCGACTCGCCAATCGCTACCAGGAATCCGCTGGTTCCGCAGGCTGGGTCGCAGACAACGTCGGTGGGCTTGGGCTCAACCATCTCCACCATCAGCCGGATGATGTGGCGCGGGGTGCGAAACTGTCCGTTCTGCCCGGCAGAGGCAATCTTGCCCAGCATGTATTCGTAAAGATCGCCTTTGGTGTCACGGTCCTCCATGGGGACCTTGTCGATCATGTCCACGACTCTGGCAAGAAGCGCCGCCGTGGGAATGGTGAAGCGTGCGCCCTCCATGTGCTTGGAGTAAGTGGTGCCATTGCCGCCTAGAGTGCGCAGCCAGGGGAAGACGTGCTCGCTGATGACGGTGTACATGTCCCGCGGCTCGAAGTTCCTGAAGTTCTTCCAGCGGAAATCCTGGTAAGAGCGCTTCTTGCTGTCCTTTCCCTTGGGAAAGAATGGCTTGACGGCGGCGTTCTTCTCGCGGGTCAGTTTCAGTTCTTCCGCGGTTTCGAGTTCATCCAGGCGCTTGAGGAAGAGCAGATAGGTAATCTGCTCAATCACTTCCAACGGATTGGAGATACCACCCGACCAGAACGTGTCCCAGATGCGGTCAATTTGGCTGCGAATCTCACCTGTAAGCATAGGAATTCAAAGCGGGGAAGAACTCAGAATATAACCCAAATCAGGAGTTCTGACGACCAAATCCGAACCATTTCGAGCAGCCCTCGGGTAAAATTATGGTACGCGCAAAAGGCTGTTCCAGCCGACCTCCTCTTCGCGCCGATTCGCACGTCAAATCAAGTCTGATCTCAATTCCAGCCGGAATTTGTGAGGGATAAGCCTGTGTTCGACCAGGACGAGAACTTCCGGATGGCCATTCGGCAGAAGAGAGCGCGGATGGAGGAGATCAATCTGATTCTTGCGCGACCAGTCATGAAAGGCGTCACTGCTGGCTCCATACGACGACTCATCGAGGAGCGCCTGCATTTGGAGGAGGCAGTTTCTGAACTAGAAGCCGAGAGACAGCGGCTTCAATTTCAAGATGCCAATAATTCATTCCGATGGGAGGACATCGATCAGCCACTCCTCACATCGAAAACGTTCGAGCTGGCACGAGAGATGCATAAACGCGCAAATGACGGAGAGAGGCGTATTACGTTCGAAGCTGCGCAGAGCGGCAATTCTTCGGGTTATTTACCCCGTTATTTCGACTTCCATGAACAGCTAGCTGATGAATGGGCTGAAAAGCTGTACGCCGCGTACTGTCAGACGTGGAAAGAGCAGAATCGTCCTTTATTGCCCGCCTTCATACGAGCAGTACGCGACCGTGCGATAGCCGAATTGCTGGCCGCAAGGAAATCATCCGTATGTGGCCAGCTCGGGTTTCGCGCAATGAGGATAAACGAGCCCTTAAACGCCCACGCAATCGGCGAATGGATGCGAAGAATGGATCGCCTAGCCAACCGTTGGCAACGCAAACTGGAGGGCGAAGCAGTTGCAGCGGAATACGGCGCCGTTAAACAATCTGGATTCGCGGGCAGCATCGCAGGATCCGGTGAGCATGCTGAATTAGAGGACTCATTGGGAATCGCCGAGTCTCCAAGCCGGCCTATTTCAGAAGAGCCCAGGAAGTGCGGACGAGCTTCGGTTCGACCTGATCGCTTCGTTGGTGTGGCAGGAAGCTTGTGGTTAGCAGCACGACAGAAAAATGGATCGGCAAAAGTATCGAACGGTCAATTACGTGAAATCGCTTCCAATTTGGATGAAAATCAATTTGTGCCTCCTGCTCGATATCTCGAAAGCGATTGCGCAATGAAGCTGAAAGCATTTAACAGCAAGAACTCCAATTCCAAGACCGGACCCATCATGACCTGGTCTCAACTCGTTACTTTCGCGGACAAAGACCACGTGCGAGGAATGAGAAGACTGCTTTCGCGGTGTGCTGCGCAGACAACTAATATTTCGATTTGTCCGGCGTCCGGAAACTAATTCCGGACAAAAAACCTCGTCTAGTGTTTCTTCCATAACCCTTGCTGGTTCCCCGACAGGCAATTGTCCTTGACGTTTTTTCCGGATGTTAATGCCATTCCCAAGCTCAACAGTTCTGCGGGATAAAGAACCATCGCGAGGGCGCTCAGAACCAGCAATTGGTTCTAGCGTACTCGGAAACCTCAAATGGCAGCCCACCAAAATTTCGAGCTAACCGGTGGCCAGTCCCGTGATATTGTTCCGACCGAGGCAAACACCGGCAATCCGCTGAAAGGAGACTTTGAGCGGATGGCACGCCGGAGATTTCAAGATCCGACGCCGAAGCGTCGTGGCGCCTGGTGGACGATTCAGGTACGTCAAGATGTCTTGGTCGGAGGAAAACTAAAACGCAGAAACACACGAGTGAGATTGGCGCCGGCTACGATGCCCGAACGCCAAGTTCGCAAGATGGCAGCCGAGCACCTGAGACCGCTAAATCAGGAGCTTCAGGGGATCGGTTCAGCTACCAATTTCGCCCACTACATTGAACACACTTATAGGCCTGTGGTGATGCCGCTGTTTGCAAAAAGTACGCGCGATCGGTACGAAGGAGTGCTGGAGAACTACCTCCTTCCTGCATTCGGCGGACTCGCTCTACGCGACTTAACTGCCCTCTCAGTTCAGAGGTATTTTTCCAATATGGCGACATCAGCCCTTGCCCACGAATCGCGTGACAAGATCAGGGATGTCCTATCTAGCGTGCTCGGCTCTTCGGTTCGGTACGGATTTCTGTTGAGAAACCCGGTCGAAAACGTGCGGATGCCGGCGGAAAGACGAGGCAAAAAACGAAACAAGCCCTACCTCACTCCCTTCCAGTTCGACGGACTGCTGCAACTAATCCCTGAGCCCTATGCCACGATGGTTTATGTAGCTATCTACACAGGGCTTCGGGTAAGCGAGTTGGCTGGCTTAAGGTGGGACGACATACACGAAGATTCAATCACAATTGATGAGCGGTACTGTCGGGGCGATTGGGGTGCGCCTAAAAGCGAGTCCTCCAACGCCACAATTGGCGTAAACCGATGCGTCATCGAGCGAATTCACCTGTTAAGACTTATGACGGTGGAGGTGAGGGCGGGACGTTCGATTCGCAAGTACCGCGTCGTCAAGTCAGATCAACCCAGCGATTTGGTCTTTCAATCGGTGAAGGATGGAAAACCAATTCGCGACAACAACATCCTTATGCGCTTCATTAAGCCTCACGCAAGAGCGCTCGGCCTGGGCTGGGTAAACTGGCGAAGTCTGAGAACGTCACACGCCGTATGGCTGAAAATGGCCGGCGCGGACGTGAAAGATGCGCAAGGCCAGATGAGGCACTCGAGGGCATCAACCACTCTGGATATTTACCAGCAGTTCGTGCCCGAAAGCCAGCAGCGAGTAGTGCAAAAACTAAGTGCCCTCAGCAAGAGTATCAATTAAATTCAGAAAGGAATTGCAGCCAATTGCAGCCAAGGAGTGAAATACGAAACGTGCAAATGATTGAAATGATGGTGGCCAGGGACGGAGTTGAACCGCCGACGCCAGCCTTTTCAGGGCTGCGCTCTACCACCTGAGCTACCTGGCCACTTGTCCGCTGGTCCGGCTTGTTTACAGCGCTTAGGCCGGAGTTGCAGCGGGATTCACGAGAGATGCGATGCAGGTGAGCGTCTCGTCCGCGCGTTAAGGGATTGATTATAACAATGTGATCAGTTGCGCTCCAAGCGGGTGCGCAAACATCCGAAGTCGGCGTCCGAAGACCAAAGTCGCGCCAGAAGACTTGACTACCGCCTACTCTCGTCCTGCCGGGATGTGACGGCCATGCCGCCGGCCAGAACCAGTTCACAGCGGTTCGAGGCAGCCCAATAAGAAATTTCCCGATAGTCGCGAACCTTGTAAATGGCGATGTCGGCGTCTTTGCCTGGCTCGATTGATCCCTTCTTCTCCTGAATCTGGAGGGCACATGCGGCGTTGATAGTGGCCGCGGAGATCGCTTCGGCTGGTGACATCCCCATCTGGGTGGATGCGAGCGAGAGAACGAACGGCATGCTGGCGATTGGAGACGAGCCGGGATTGAAATCGGTCGCCAAGGCAACGGCCACACCGGCGTCGATCAAGTTGCGTGCCGGAGGAAAGTGTTTCAAGCCAAGAAAATAATTTGCTCCGGGAACCAGAGTCGCGACGGTGCTGCTTTGGGCCAACTGCGAAACATCGGTTTCGTCGACGTGGTCCAGGTGGTCGAGCGATACTGGATTCATGGCAAGCAGCTTCGCCAGAGGGGTGCGGGCCAGTTGTGAGATGTGAGCGCGGACCGCCAGCCCGTTTTTGCGGGCTGCGGCAAAAATCTTGAGGGTGTCTTGTTCGCTGAAGGCTCCGCGGTCGCAAAATACATCGACGAACCGCGCGAGCTTGCGTTTCGACGCCTGTGGGATCATCTGCTCGCAGATCAGGTCGACATATTTCTGTGGTTGATTCTTGAAGTCCGTGGGAACAACGTGCGCGCCAAGCAGAGTCGGAACCACTGTGCCGGGCCATTGTGCCGCCGCGAGTTGGATAGCTTCCAGGGACTTCAATTCCGAGTCGAGCGACAATCCATATCCCGATTTCGCCTCGACCGTAGTGGTGCCGTGCGCCATCATTTCTTGAAGGGCGACAAGAACTTTTCCAGCTAATTGCGCCTTGTTCGATGCGCGCACGCCCTCGACACTAGAGCGGATGCCGCCACCGGCTTCTGCGATCTCCTCGTAAGTGGCACCGGCGGTACGCTCTTCAAAATCCACCAAGCGTGGAGAGACAAACGCGGGGTGCGTGTGGGAATCGACAAAACCTGGCAAAACCACTCTGCCGCCGCAATCGATTTCGACGATTTGACTCCGGTTCTTCTTGATCCAGGAATCACGCAACGCTTCTCGTGTGTCGCCGACGGAAACAATTTTTCCGCCAACGCAGAGGATTGCGCCGTCTTCAATGATCCCAAGTTGTTTAAGGTCTCCGGCGCGCCTTGGGCCAGAATTGCCGGAGGTCGAGCGCAGGGTAAGAAGTTGGCCAATGTTTTGGAGAAGTAATGGCCGAGTGGAGTTTGGTTTCTTTGGTGGCGCTCTCAATCTAGTTCCTGCTGTGGTAATGGCTGTGAACTGCAAGCTAACAGCTCTAGCATCTTACAACCGTCGTGGTCGCACAGCTTGCCAAAGGAACGAGAAAAAACCCACTCCGCATGCATGCGAAGTGGGTCCTGAAAATCCTGCGCGAAGCAGGCTGGTTTGAGCGTTACCTTCCGCAATTAAATTTTTGCGGAGGCGACAGCGACGTGAGCGCGGTCTCGTTCGGGTAACTGTAGGCGCCATGAACAGCGAACGACGGCGATTTGAACTCAAACCACGGCAATAGCGCCTCGGTCTGAGGGTGATACGCGAACCCATTGATAGTGACTGGATAGGTTGGGTTAGGCAGGTCTTCGATCACATCACCATCTTCCAAAAGGTCTTGGCATTGACCCGCCGGATTCTTCCAGAAGGGAGTGATGTTATGGATGTTGTCAAAGCCCACGAATGGATCGTTGAACGTCTCCGCGATTTCGTGGCTGTGAGCGGTTACATCTTGGAAACAGTTTTCCGGGTCTGTTGTCGAGCAAGTCGGGGCGGCGAACAAACCAGGGCTGATCCAGCTTGAGTAGTTCATCACGTAAAATCTGGTGCGATTGCCATTGCTGGCGTCGCCAGGCTCTACGTCGAAACTGTGATATCCCAGCACGCAGCAGTCGTTGGGATTATTGTTCGAATAGAGATAAACGTTGGGGAAGAAGAACGTGGAGATGTCCTTGGTGGTGATGTCACCAGCGACTTCCGCCTGGCCGATTACGGTTGAGTTGTCCGGGGGTGCGGTGGGCGGAAATAGTTCGCCTGAGAACACAGTGTCGCTCACCAGGACGAATGCGCAGCAGGTGCCGTTGTCGTTGAGCGCATAGAAATATGTGCCTTCAATCAGGGCCATCCTGCGTGCCGTCTTTAGGCTGGGCTGAAGCAGTGTGTGCCACTCAGGACGCCCGAAGTTTCCAAATTCAGCCTTCTGGACAGCATCCGTGAATTGCGTGGGAATGGCGCTGCTGGTGTAGGTGGATTTCCTAAACACCGGACTGGACAGGAAACGCGCAGTGAAAGGTTGCGGCGTGGAGAGCAGTCGAACCTTTTTGCCGAGCTCACTTGGAGTGCACTTGGGACAATTACGCGAGTTCGTGATCACGTATCGTGGGGTACCATCCGCGTTCAACATATCGATCGTGACGGGGATCACTGGTGCATTAATTACCGTAGTCTGATTGCGAGACGGTGGATTGCCCACGATGCTGTAGTGCCAGTGGTCATTCGGCTTCCCGTTGTAGTTGATGCCAGGCACCGAATAATTGCCCGTGAAGTTTACTAAGCTGTCCACGCCTGGGGGAAAGGTGGATGTAGTCGTCGCTGTTTTCGAGAGAGCGATTGCTGCGGTCATCGCGTGTTTCTGCGCTGCGTAAGGGCCGCCAGGAGCCGGATGGGAATACCTAACTTGCTTTCCGGCAAGGTAATTGTTAGGGAGTGCGTCTCTATCTTGTGTGGTTTGCACCGGAGCGTTCTGTGCGAATGCTGTGACACTGAGCAGCGTCACGAGCAGAAACCCGAGAGCGAATTTCTTCATACGATTCTCCTAAAGCGAGGAACTGGGTCGGGATATTAACCTTCAGTGGGACTAGATAATTTGGGAGCCAAACCCGGTGTCGGTCAGTATATCTGAACCAGCAGCCCTGTAAGGGTTTGCATCGAACCGTACGCGGAATTCTTTTGGGATACACGCGTGCAGCGCAAACTATTTCAGCTTGTGGTACTTAAGGTGTAAATCGGTGCGGGGTGAATTAGCGTGACCATATATGTGATCAGGAAAATCAAAAAAGCCCCACTCGCATCGCTTGCGGAATGGGGCGGTTAGAGTGCTCGCAGCCCTCATAAAGCAGGGGCTCTCGTGCCCCTGCTCGTAGACATTTAGTTCCATTACTGCGGTGTGTAGCTGCCGACGAACGTACCCCAGTTCGCATTCACCGTCCGCGGTGCATTCGGGATGTACTCGTTGCCCATCCAGATGGCACCGTTCTCATCGGAAACGGCGGCCGAGTAGTCACCCCAGCGTCCGACGCGGTTGCTGCCGCCGAATTGCGGGTACCCGCTGAAGCCGTCGTCGGGAAGGGCGCCGGCGCCGGAAATCCGGATTGCGCCCGTGCCATTCACGTCAATCGGCGCGTAGGCAGCGCTGGGGAAGAAGTTCAGTCCGACCACGCTGAACGCCACCACGCCTTTGCCTTGACTGTTGACCCCCACCGACGGATACAACACGCTTTGCTGATTGGGATCGTCGATTGCGATATAGCCCTGGTTGACCACGGAGGCCGACACTGCTCCTCCGCTGAGCGAAGGCGACAGGATGAACCACGCCGCGGCTGTGCGCACTGGACCATTCGGCGTTTTCGCCGAGGTGTTCAGCGCCGTCCACAGCTTGCCATCGGCAAAAACGACCTGGTTCATGCGGTCATCATTTGAAGAGACCAGTTCCTCATGGTCATTCAGCGACATGCCCAGCGGAAAGTACCCGGGTTTTTGCTGCGCCTGCGGCGGAGCACCATAGGACTGCGTGTCCACCACCGCATTGACCAGCGACAGGTTTGGCGTCGCAGAGTTCAAGGTGTTGGTGCCAGTTAGCGCCCAGACCACTAGGCGGTTATCCACCGTGTTGTTGAAATCGAGCGCGCTAACGAAGTACTCCGTTTTTGTGGCGAAAGAACCGCCAGGCGGGACTGTTGCCGGCTGAATCGAGAAAGCAAACGGCATGCCGGCTTCCGTCAAATTGCTGAACCGCACCCCGGTAATCGCGCCCGCACTCGCCCTCTCCAGCGCCACTTTGGAGAAGGCATATATGTTCGCTCCGCTGAAACTCGAGGTCGCCAGCCCAAATGCGTTGGTGCTTACATAGAAGCCGTTTGCATCGGCGCCAATCAACGGTTGATCTCCAAAGCACGGACACGCGGCAAAAGCACCGCCATCGTTGGTGACATCCAAGTTCAGGATTGTCCAGTTCCCGGTGGGATCGGGAGTCTGGCTCACCGCAATATAAACCTTCATCGGCGGGGTTAGCGCACCAGTTCCTGAGTTGCGGCCCAACACCAAAGTGGTCAGAAAGAATCGCTGTGTCGGTGCGTCGTAGTACACCTTGGGATCCGTGGGCTCGGGCCCGAAGACGCCTGTGCTGCGATTGATCGCCGGCGGCAGGTTGAGGAAACTACTCAAAGCAACTGTTTCGGTCAGAGCCGCTCCCCCGGAGTTGAAAACTCGTACGGCGTCGTTGACTGCCTCTACCACGAAGCCACCGCCCACCGCGAGTCCCTGGTCGGGCGGCTCAAGGCTGAACTGGTTCCCGTTGTTGGCGAGCCGCTGGTCCCGGTGCGAGATCGCGTTGAAGCCGGAAAATATGTCTCCCGCGGTAGTGGCGAACGCGCTCCCGTTTGGCGTGGGCACATGCGCCGAAGAGACGCGCGCCGGCGAGATCGATCCTGTGATCTGCGGCTTAGTAAATTGCTCATCTACCTCTGGGCCGATGAAGACCTCATTCCCGACCTCCGCCGACGCCGATCCGGGTTGAGCGGATAAGTTGGTGACTCCGGCTACTGTGAGCTGCCGGGTGGAACGATTCTGCGCGCACAGTGTGGCGGTCACGCAGAGTACGACGAGGGCTGGCCCGATTAGTCGATCCAATCGCATCATGACTACTCCTTATATGTCTGTGAGGATTTTAGTGAGGGTGAGGATTTACGGAGCGGGGTAGCAGTGCAGATATTTCTGACATTCAACGCTCTAGGTTTCTAAGCCTATCTTTGTCAGCAGCAGATGTCAGCAGCCCAGCAGACCACCCGGAAATCATTGGCCCTTCCGGTCAAACCCCAACAGGGTAGCAGGAGAATCGGCTTCCAGCAAGGCTTTTGGGCGGCGGGCCTGTTGTGCGCTCTTGCAAAGTCGCGTGCTAGTCTTAGCCGCTCAATTCCATAGCAGGCCAGAAGCGTTTCGCCTCCCGACCGTACGGTATCGAACGGGACTTTTGGTGAAAACGCGAACTATTTCAGTTTTGTCGCAAGTTCGGTGCATTGCAATGATCTAAGCTTTGGAACTATGAAGGACATGGGCCTGGCCGTGTTACGAGTTCATTGGGACTTTTACGCTTTTTTGCCTGGCAAAATTTATGGCGTCGTCGTAACCCGCATCAACGTGGCGAATAATTCCCGTCCCTGGATCAGTTGTCAGCACTCTCTCGATGCGTTTTGCCATGGCTTCGGTTCCGTCCGCGACGGTGACTTGTCCGGCGTGAAGAGAGTAGCCGATGCCGACTCCGCCACCGTTGTGAATGGATACCCACGAAGCGCCCGCAGCCGTGTTCAGCAGAGCATTCAGCAGCGGCCAGTCGGCAACGGCATCGCTGCCGTCTTTCATGCGTTCGGTCTCGCGAAATGGAGATGCAACCGAGCCGCAATCCAGGTGATCGCGCCCCATCACAATCGGAGCTTTGATTTTGCCTTTCTTGACCAAGTCGTTTATCGCGAGTCCAAACTGCGCGCGCTCTCCGTATCCCAGCCAGCAGATGCGCGCGGGCAGGCCTTGAAACTTAATGCGCTTGCGTGCGAGATCGATCCAGCGGCGGAGAATGCGATTGTCAGGAAATAATTCGAGCACGAGATCGTCGGTGACGTGGATGTCAGACGGCTCGCCTGAAAGGGCGACCCAGCGGAATGGTCCGCGGCCCTCGCAAAACAACGGGCGGATGTATGCAGGCACGAATCCGGGAAAGTCGTATGCGTTCTTCACCCCTTGCTGGAAGGCGAAGGTGCGAATGTTGTTACCGTAGTCGAATGTGACCGAGCCCATTTTCTGAAGACGCAACATGCCTTCGACGTGGCGGGCAATGGCATTCAGCGACTTCTCTTCGTAGGCCTTGGGATCTCGCTTTCGCAGGTCGAGAGCTTCGTCGAGCGTCATGCCGTTCGGCACGTAGCCGTTTAGGGGATCGTGGGCAGAAGTCTGGTCGGTGAGTATGTCGGGAACAACTCCGCGCTCAGCCAGCTCGGGAATGACGTCAGCGCAATTTCCCACCAAGCCGACGGAAACATTTTCTTTTTTGCGGACTGCGTTCTTGAGAATTCGCAAGGCTTCGTCGACGGTTGTGACCATGAAGTCGCAATAGCCGGTCTTGAGACGCTTCTTGATGCGTTCGGGATCAACGTCAATCCCCAGGAATGCCGCGCCGGTCATGGTTGCAGCCAGGGGCTGGGCTCCGCCCATGCCGCCCATTCCGCCGCTCACAATCAGCTTACCGGCAAGATCGCCGCCAAAATGTTTTTCGCCCGCGGCCGAGAAAGTCTCAAAGGTGCCCTGCACGATTCCCTGTGAACCGATATAAATCCACGAGCCTGCGGTCATCTGGCCGTACATCATCAGGCCGGCACGTTCCAGCTCGTTGAACTTCTCCCAGTTCGACCAGTGGCCCACGAGATTCGAATTTGCGATCAGGACGCGCGGAGAGTATTCGTGGGTTTTAAAAACTCCCACCGGCTTGCCTGATTGCACGAGCAAAGTTTCGTCGTTCTCAAGGGCTTTGAGGGATCGAACAATGGCGTGATAACAATCCCAGTTGCGCGCAGCCTTGCCGGTGCCTCCGTAGACGACCAAATCGCGTGGACGTTCCCCAACTTCTTCATCCAGATTGTTCATCAACATGCGCATGGCGGCTTCCTGTTGCCATCCTTTGCAGGAGAGCGTAGTACCACGCGGTGCGCGAACGGGAGTGTAGGTGGGAGCTTCGATTTCGACGGGCATAGTTAGATGGTATTGCGAAACGAGCAATGGATTCAAACCCATTCGACTCCCTTCCTGCGGTCGGTCGCTCAGGGCAGACGTCCGCTTAAATTCATGAACCACTAAGGACACCTTCGACTGCGGTCAGGGCAGGCTCCGGTTTCACGAAGGTGAAAATGGTCAAGTCCCTTTTGGTGGCTAAACGAGGAATTCCAAAACCGGGGAGAAGCAGGTTCCCATTCGACTCCCTCCCTGCGGTCGGTCGCTCAGGGCAGGCCCTCGACTTGCATGATCACTCGCACGGCGAGTGATCACACTTCGCTCGGAATGACAGAGGTAAAACTGTACGGCCTCGGGGAGGGACAGCGAGAACCAAGCAGGATGAGACTAAAGCCAGAAGCAAGGAGAACCGGATTCAATACTGGCTATATGCAACGCCGTCGGTGCCAATGTCGGTGGACGAGCTGTTTACGTCGTCGATGCCACCCTGGTCTTGCTCATCGGGCGACATGATCGTGCCCTCGTCGGCGGTGTGCCAAGTCCAGTTGGCCTGATTGGTAATTGGGTCAGTGGGGATTTGCTTCAAGTATCCGGCTTGCAGCAGGTCATCTGCCGACTGCGGCATCTTCTGCTTATCGAGCGTGTACTGGGAGAGGACCGAGCGCATGGTGAAAAGGTCCTGGCGCAATACGGATTCGCGCGCCCGCTTAACCGATGACCGGTATTGCGGCACCGCAATTGAGATGAGGATCAGCAGAATGCTGACCACAATCATCAACTCGATCAAGGTAAAACCACGGTTGTCACGGCATGTTTTTGGCGACGGGACGTTCGCTCGGGTTCGGTTCAGTTTCATTACCAGTCCTTGTACTTGGTCCCATCGAGCGCGGTGCCCGTCGATTTGGTGTAAACATCAAAAACGTTGTTGCCGTCCCAGGAGTCAGACGTAGGATCATCCTGCATTGAGCGCAAGCCCCACTCGATACCCCCGGTCATCGGGTCGATCGGAATGCGGCGCATAAACTTTAACTTCTTGCCGGCGACATCGACCCCATTCACCAGCGTCTCGAGGTCAGGAGGATATCCCTCAGAACCGACCTTGGTTTGAAACTTGTTTTGACTAGCCGCGTCGTTGTAGCGGTCAATGCCGTCCCGCAGTTGCCACAAGGCGGCACGGAGTTCTTTCTCTCTCTGCCGCTTGATTGTGACCCGCGCAAGGGGGACCGCCATTCCGCTCAGGATGAGGAGGATGGTGGTTGCAATGATCAGCTCAATCAGTGTCAATCCGCGTTGTTTGTTCGCGTTGGCCACGTATTTATCCTTAACCTATATCTTTAGGGAACGCTTCGGATGCTGGAATTTGCATACAATCTGCCGGTGGACACAGACTTAGACTAGTAGGGTCCTCAGCGTCATGAAACCGCGAGTAGCCGCCAGCCAGCGACTAAAAGCGGACCACCACACGGGAGAAGACTGTCCCCAAAGCGCGCGAATGCAGGCCCAAGCTATTGAATTGTAACCGCTGCGCTGGCCCCATTGACCGGAAGCGCCTGCATCGCGGGATCGCGAGCTCCGCCTCTTGCAATGGTAAGCGAAGCCTGCCCCGCCGCTTTCGCCACGAAAGTCAGCGTGACCACAGGTCCCTGGCCGGAGATGCCCGCGGCCCCGGGGGGACGTGTGGCCGTTACCTGCATAGTGCCGTCATCTTCGCGATGGGTGACGGTGACGATCTGTCCATCCTGCGAGAGGAAGCTACCGTTTGAGACGTTTGCCACCTGCAAGAGCTTAGGATCGTAGGAAATCTGCATCGGTACCTGGAAAATATTTTGCCCGCCATTCAATAGCACGTTAACAGTGAATGTGGATCCCACATGCTGGATTGTGTTTGGCGGATCAAAGGCGAAGCTTGCCAGCGAAGAACGCTCCATTAATTGCGGCGTCGGCATACTGGAACTCGCAGGTGGAGGCTGCGTCACATTTACAGAGCCAGCGCCGGAGGAAGGCCCAGTCGCTGGGGCAGCCGGAGTTGTCGTAGCCGGCGCGACCCGGTTCACACGGCGCAGCGCAATTGCGCTCGCTGTGCCCACGTCTATGGCTTGCTGGTTTATCGCTGTCAGCACTTGCCGGCGCACGATATGCGGTATGAGAACAAATACGGTTTCGGTCTGCGAATGATCGACTGTACTTTGTCCGAACAGATATTTGAGGATGGGTATCTGCGCCAGTCCGGGGATTCCGGTTAGGTTCCTAGTTTGCGAATCCTCGAGCATTCCGCCCATTAGATTAGCTTCGCCCTCGCGCAGCCGGACGACGTGCTCAATTTTCCTCTGACCGATAACCGGTTGCTGGATGCCACCGATATTCTGGAAACTCGTCACCGACGAAATATCCATGATCGTCTTCAGAGTGACGTCGCCATTGGCATGGATGGTGGGCGTGACGTCGACATTCACGCCGACATCGATGTACTGAAACTGTGTGTTGACCAGCGGGTTGATACCAACTCCACCGATACCCGGCTGGAATGACCCAGAGGCAATGGGAACTCGCGAGCCGATCTTCAGCGATGCCTTCTGTCCGTCGACAGCGCGAATCTGCGGGTTCTGAATCAGCTTGGTGTTGTTATCCGAAAACAGGGCACTGACGTTGGCTTGACTGATCGTCACTTGAAAGTCAGTTGCATTCAGATTAGCCAGCGAATTCAGGTTAATGGATCCACTGGTGCTGGTCCCGGTTGTGCCGGTGTTCGTTGTTGTGCCGTTCGTCGTTGGCGTGGTCGTTGTACTAACGTTCGGCTGCAATTGTATGGTCGCGCTGGTGGGCGGACTGATGCCTAACGTGTGGGTCTTATCTTTGGTGATCTGCATTACCGCGACATCAACAACCACCTCGGGCTTCGATTTATCGAGGTCGCTGACCAGTTTTTCGGCAAGCGCGATTTGGTCCGGATTGCCGCGCACCACAATCGCGCCTTCCGATGGCAACGGCTGGATGCGCGCGATCTCGAGAATCTGTCGCAGCGCATTCACCACATCCTGCAGCTCGGTGGGCTGAGACAAGTTTGAAAGATAAAAGGTCTTGATGATGCTCTGCTCGACTTCTTTACGTTTTGCGGGGTTATCGGCGGCCACGAAAATAGTGTTCGGGGTCACTGGACGCCAGAAAGTTTTTGACTCCAGCGCTACGATTTGCAGAGCCTCTTCGAGCGAAACCGAATTCAGCTCGACCTTAATACGCCGCGAGGTGTAATCGGGGTCAAACAAAACGTTGATTCCGGCAAGCTTGCCGATGGTCTCGTAAATAACCTTGCTGTCTTCGGTGATCTTGAGGTTAATGGGGACGTTCGGGATCGACCCCAATTCGACAGGGCCGCCGGCCTGTTGCATCATCTTGTCGAGTTCACTGGGTGGGGGAGCGGCAGCGCTTGGAGCTGGAGACCTGGCCCCATCGATCATCTGCTGAGTAACTTTGATTTCCTGTTTTGCAATGGCGCTGGAGGGGTCAATCTCTACGGCCTTTTGGAATTCCGCCATGGCTTCTTCCAGGCGACCGGCCTCGCGAAGCAGTTGTCCGCGGTGGACGTGTGACGCGCCGGCTAGAAACCGCAGGCGTTCATAAGCTGAGCGGTACGAAACATCCTGTGGATTTTGGTCGTAAGCCTTTTTGAAGAAGTCGTAAGCCTGTTCGTAATTCTGCCGCGCCTCGGCGATTTTCCCCTTGTTATACAGCGACTTAGCGCTCTCAGCTGACGATGGAATGATGAGCGTAAAGAGAAGGAGGAATGTCAACGTTGGACGGAATGCACGCTTAATCGGTGAAATTCTCAAAAAACTCCTTCCTCTTCCTCACTGATAGGCCCGACCGACCTTGACCGCTTTAACCTGTAGGAGAAACGCGATTATAGCACCGCAGTAACCGGTCGAAGTTACTGTTCGCGCTGTACTTAAACTCACAAGTGCTAACACCAAAGGATCTTTCGTCCGCGGATTCAAGGGTTCGAAATTTCAAGGTTTCCCAGTTCGACATCTCGAAGATTCTCGACGACGGCGGGCCCCACGAGGGAGGTTCCCTCCGAATATTTCACGCTGAAACTTTGCAACCTTGAAACATGCAAACCTTTCAATACGGTACCCTATTCCCATGGCGCGTCAGGCGACTCACCAAACCAAGCCGAATGCTGAGAAAAACAAGCGCCGCGATCCGACCGCCGCTGGGCAGAGAGATGCCGCTGTTAATAGGATCGCTTCTCATAACTACTTCTTGCTGGAAAAATTTGAGACGGGGATTGCCTTAACAGGTACAGAGGTAAAGTCGGTTCGAGGGGGCTTAGTGAACCTGAAGGACTCGTACGGCCTCGTAAAGGATGGCGAGTTGTGGCTGCTTAACTGTCATATTGGAGCCTACGAACACGGCAACATCTACAACCACGCGCCCCTGCGCACCCGGAAGTTGCTGGTACATAAAGAGGAAATCCGTAAGCTGATTGGCCAGACGCAGCAAAAGGGGCAAACCCTGATACCCGTTCGAATGTATTTCAAGAATGGCCGAGTGAAGGTTGAACTAGCACTTGCGAAGGGCAAACAGCTCTGGGACAAGCGTGAAACCGAACGCCGCCGCACCGCAGACCGCGAGGCTAGAGAAGCGGTTGCGCGATCAAGGAAGCGGTAGCTTGTCGAACTGCGACGCGTGAATTGGCCACTCATTTCTGCGGATCCAAAGCAGGTTCCTCACCGCTAAAGCGGTTCGGAATGACAGCCTTTAGAAAATACAGAAAAGGGGCGGCGGTGGACCGCCCCTCGCAGTGCATTCACTTCTGTTCCGGGGTCACCACCTGGGCCTTTTCTTGTGTTGACGTAGCAACTGGTTGCGTTGTTGCAATCTGCTGAGGGGCAGCAGCCTTGTCGGCATTCTCTGTCCGGGTCAGATCAACATCCTTGATCCGCGCGGTCGTGAGAATTTTCTCGAGTTGATGGAAGACCTTGCCACGGTCCACTTGCGCAAGATCTTCGTCAGCTTTTCTTGAAGTTTCCACGTCGAGCGCGAACTCGTAGCAGGCGCCGTTCTTGTACAGATGGAAATACTTCAGATCGGACTGAAGTTCACCCGATCCGCTCATCTGCTCAACTTCGTTGAACTGGTTCGCTCCCAGTTTGATGGTTGTGGGTTTCAGCGGCTCAGCGGCTGGCTGATCGCCGGTGGCAGACTTGGCAGTGTCAGCGTCATTCGATGGCGTCGCAAACTGGCCGCACTGCTCCTCGGTCATGCCTTGATTGACGCTGACGTTAAGCAGCGCGGAAGAAAAATCGGTTTCCGGATACAAGCCATCCGGCATATCCAGCGAGGCAACTTGTACGGCTCCGGGCTTTGCGAAGCTGGTTTGGACCGGCATTTCCTTCTGTTTGTCCGCGGGCTGCAAGCTGTACTTGCGTGGATAGGTTAATGAGACTCCGTAGACTCCGTTCACGTAAGTGGCAGTTGTTGGACGATGCTTCTTCGCTGCTTTCTTCGGCGTTTCTGGAATAGCGGCGGCGCTGATGGGAGCGGGGGTTTGTACAGCGGGCGTTTCCGGTGCTGTGATTTTTGCTGCCGGACTATCAGGCTTCTTCGAACAACTGACTGCCAGGAACAGCACAATGGTCATTACTACTCCGGCGCAAATTGCCGGAAGGTAGATGCTTGACCAGCTGTCACTCTCGATCTGTTTAAAGTTCTGCTTATCGTTTCCTTCTGTGCGATTGATGGTTGCCATATTCCCTCCTTGGGACTGCGCTGAAAAGAGTGGCAACTCTGGGCCCAAGCGAGCGGGTGTTGATTTTTCAGAGCTTAGCGGCAACTCTCGCGATTGATTTGTGGCCGCTGCAACACGGTGTGGAACTCGCAACACAAATTTTGCCGAGGGATATCGCACCCGGAACCGACGAAGATGAACATCCGATGAACAAAACACTTAAGCACCTAAGGTGAACTATGCAGCAGACGTTTTCTGAGCAACTGACCTACAGTTGTGAGTTTAGGGCCGGACTCATGCGAGTCCGGCCTTTGTTTAGATTCATTCTGCAGTATTCGTTTGGCCAGAGCCAATCGCTTCAAACGTCATTTCTTGAGCGTTGCTTCCGTTCTCTCTTCTCCAAGCAAGAAATAGTCCGGCGTAGGTTTCTGTGATGTATTGCGTGCGGTCGATTTGAAGATCGCGTGCGAGCGAGTCTATCCATTCCGGCGGACCTTCAATCTCGGCGAAGTTGCCGATGGGAGTTTCGTCGATCACCACGTATCCTTCTCCGCTTGGAGCCTTCCATTCGGCGCGAAATTTTTCGTAGCGGAAGGAAGGCTCGAACTGCACCGCGCGGAGGATGGCTTCCATCTTCTCGCCATTTTCTACGCGAGTCTCGGTCTCGATGCGCGTTTTGTGCGGCCCGTCTTTCTTGTCGTTCTTGTTTTTGGTTTTGTGAGTCAGCACCCAGAGTTCGCCGTACTTGCGCAGGCGGAGCACGTCGCCCCGGTCCCGTAGCGGATGTCCTGGCAGATCAAACAGCACATTCATCTCGTGAGTTCGGGGCGTGACCTGCTGAAATCCAAGCTGGCGAAGGCGGGCGACGAGGCCGCCTAGACCGGTGAGGCGGAACTTGATTTCGACTTCGTTGGAAGCGGAACCCGGCATCAGGCCCAGTATACGGCGCGTAAGTTGAACTCGGAAGATGAAGTCGGGTGTGGTTCAGAGCGAGGCGCTAGCTGAAAGTCGGCAGCTTCATGAGATCGTTTGCCGGCACCTGTTCAACCGGTTGTCCGGCTTTGCGCCAGGCGGCGAGTCCGCCGGTGATCACAAACGCGCGAAAGCCTTGCTTTCTAAGTAGCCGCGCCACACGGGCGCTGGTGGCTTCGCGGGCTCAAGTGCAGTAGAGATAAATGTCCTTGTCGTGCGGCAGGGTTTTCAGTTCGTCCGCCAGCCGGTTAGGTTCAATGCGAATTGATCCTGCAATCCGCTGGGTGCCGGGATCGTAATACCCGTGACTGCGCACGTCAGCCAGTATGACCTCTTTGTCTCCCTCAGCAGATAGTCGGAGCGCGATTTCTTCGACTCCGACGTGCGGAGGCAGGCCATAAACGCGATAACGAAAATACTGGAAGATGCGGTAAGCGGCGAATGCCACCAGTGCAAAAATAGCCAAAGCCGCGATGGTGCGGCTTCCGGTCTGCAAGCCATCGGTGATGTGTGCGACAAAGTCACGGAAGATAAAACCCGCTCCTCCGTAGGCCAGGATGTAAAGGCAAGCACCGGCTATATCAAACTGCAGAAACTGCGACACCCTCATCTTCATGCTGCCGGCCAGCGGCGCTGCCATAGTGTTCACGCCAGGAATAAACTTGATAAAGAGTAAAGTGGTCCGGCCGTGTTTGTAAAAACTTTCTGCCGAACGCAGAATGCAAGTTTCAGGGTTGAGCGATATACCGCAAACAAATCCGAGGAACGCCCATCCCGTTTTGCGGCCAAGGAAAAAGAGTAGCGTGTCACCGAGCAGCATTGCGGTGATCGCGGCCAGGAACGCGAAGGGCGCGCTCATAACGTGGGCAGCCGCAGCAGAACCAGCCGCAACCAGCGCTAAGGCAGCCGGGGCGGGAAGTCCACAGGCCTCTGCCAAAACGATAAGGAAGAGCAACGAATGGCCGTGATGTGAAACCGCTCTAAGCAGATCGTTCATGTAGACCAGAGTACAAGAAAAAAAGGACGGCCGCAGCCGCCCTTGACCTGAACCAAAACACATTACATTGCGGAGGACGCCTTTTTCAGCATCTTGACGCTCATGACGTGGATCTGGTTTTTGTCAGCGTAAACGTGGGCGCTGAGTTGAACATGATGGCCTTCATGACCCTTCAGGGTCTCGGGATTCATAACGTCCCAGCTTTTTTGGTCGGCGTCGGAGACGAATGTCACTTTGTCACCTTCGGCCTTGACCGTTCCCTTCAGCGTTTTTAGCGGCGCAGCAGCTGCTTTGTCCTTACCCATGTCGCAGCTCTTGCCCATCTCCTGCGCCATAGCGGTCATGCTGAATGCGAGACAAACTGCAAATATCAAAATCCACAGCTTCTTCATAATGCACAGTCTCCTTTGGAAAACTTGTCCGGTGAAATTAGACTCCATCGTCGAATATGAAATCAAGCAGCGAATTGGACGTGGCAGCGAATTGGATGTGAAAGAGACAGAAATGTTACAAGGTGATGAAAACTATTTTTCGCGGGCAACCACGAATTCCGGAGCCCAGAGCAGAGCGCGTTTGATCTCGGAACCGGGAAATGTGCAGATCGCCTTGCGGGCGGATTCCGCGAACGCAGCTGCGCGGGTGGTTGCGGAATCCAGAGACCCGTAACGCTCAAGAATGCCGAGAATCTCCGAATGAGTGACGCCGTTGAATGCGCGCTGGTCGACTACAGTTTCAATCATCTCGCGCTCTTCTGGGGTGCAGCGCTCGAGAGCGTGAATCACCGCCATAGTCACTTTGCCCTCGCGCAGGTCGCTGGCTACGGGCTTGCCCAGCACACTCTCTGACGCGGTAAGGTCGAGCACGTCATCTACAATTTGAAATGCCATCCCAAGATCGCGGCCATACCGCGCCACTTGGTCTTCCTGCTCTGGAGTTGCGCCGCCAAGGATCGCGCCCAGCCGCATGCAGACAGAGAATAGACATGCGGTCTTGCGGTAAATGAGGTCGACGTGTTCGTCCAGAGAAATGAGCTTGCCTAGCTTTTCCATCTGCAGCAGTTCGCCTTCGACCATCTGCTGGGTGAGATCGATGAGAGCGTCGAGGATGCGGAAATTTCGTTCTTGTACTGCAACTTTAAACGCCTGCATGTAAAGCCAGTCACCCGCCAAGACGCATTTTGAATTGCCCCATTGGGTGTTTGCGGCAGGACGGCCGCGCCGGGTCTCGGCCTCATCGATGATGTCATCGTGAACAAGAGTCGCGGTATGAATGATCTCAACCACAGCGCCGAGTTTCACGGCGCCGCGCCCTTCGTAATTGAAAAGCTTGGAGGAGAGCAGCAGCAGCGCCGGACGAATCCGCTTGCCTCCGCCTCCGCGCAGGTATTCCCCGATTTCGGTGATCGCGGTGACGTCTGAAACCGTGTCGCGGCCAAACTCGCGCTCGATGGCAGCGAGATCGTCCCGGAGAAGTTCGAAAACTTCCGTTCCGTTAATGGCAATGGTGTTCATAATCTTTCACCACGGAGGCACGGAGTCACGGAGAAACACAAGTGCAGAAAAGTATTACAACAATGGATGCGGATCCCCAGGATTCGTCATCAATGTAAAAGCTCCTCTCCGTGTCTCTGTGCCTCCGTGGTGAACTCTAATTGCTCCGGTAATTCGTAAACTGCATATCAATCCCAAAATCCTGCTGCCGCAATAGCGCAATAATTTCTTGCAGCGAATCCCGATCCTTGCCGCTGACTCGCACAACATCGCCCTGGATCGATGCCTGAACTTTTTTCTTGGAATTTTTGATCGTCTTGACGATGTCGCGGGCCTTCTCGATCGGAATGCCCTGCTGCATGGTGATCTTTTGTCTCACCGTACCTGCCGTTGCAGGTTCGACCGCGCCGTAGGTGAGGCCTTTGAGGGGCACGCCGCGCTTAACCAGTTTTTGCTGCAAAATGTCGTTCACCGCTTTGAGCTTGTATTCGTCGATCGAACTTAGAACGATCGCGTCTTTTCCTTCCATGTCGACGTTCGATTTCGAGTCTTTCAAATCGAAACGGGTATGGATTTCCTTGATCGCCTGCTGGATGGCATTGGTGACCTCCTGCAGGTTGATCTGACTGACGATGTCAAAAGTGTTCTCGGGCATGACCTAATAGATTAACGTAGTTTAACGAATGATTCCCAATGGAAACGATTTTTGACGCCGAGAGCAATTTGTCTGCAGGAAGACTTTTTACCGCCGAGCACGCCGAGTTCGCGAAAGCGCAGGGAAAAATCTTTACCACAGAGGATACGGAGGATCACAGAAGTTTTTAGCCCGTGTTTGTCTGTGTGTTCGGCAGTTAATCTTGGGCTAAAGGCTAAATGGCCGCAGCCAATTCCGGAAGGGAAAAGAAGTGATAAAAATTCTGCGTAGTTTGAGAGCCTATCTCGTCGGTTGAAAGACCGCGCAGTTCGCCGATCTGCCGCGCCACCTCTTTGACGTAGGCCGGTTCATTGCGTTTGCCGCGGAAGGGAACTGGCGCGAGGAACGGAGAATCAGTCTCGATAAACATGCGTTCGAGAGGAACTTGAGTGGCAGAATCGCGAATCTGCTGCGCCTTGGGGAAAGTGACATTTCCGGCGAAGGAAATGACGAAGCCCATATCGAGCGCGCGCTTGGCGTGCGGCCATGTGCTAGTGAAACAATGCAGCACTCCTCCTAAGCCCGATGGCTTCCAGTGCTGCTCGATCAATCCGAGGCAGTCTTCCCATGCGTCGGCGCTATTCTCTGATGGGCGACAATGAATGACGATGGGCAGCTTGGCTGCGCGAGCAAGCTCCATTTGGCGGATAAAAACATTCTTCTGTATGTCGCGCGGTGAGTGGTCGTAGTAATAATCGAGACCGATTTCACCCCAGGCGATCACCTTGGGCTTACGTGCGAGTGCTTCAAGTTGTTCGAAATCCCCATCGGTCGCCAATTTCGCTTCATGGGGATGAATGCCGACAGTGGCGTAGACGAAGTGGTGCTGTTCCGCAATCTTTACTGCGCAGTCGAGGGTGCCGGGGCCGTCTCCGGTGCCGACCGCGAGAATGTTGGCCACGCCGGCGTCCCGAGCACGGGCGATGACCTGTTCGCGATCAGAGTCGAAGCGAGGGCCGTCGAGGTGGCAGTGGGAGTCGATGAACATGAGCAATGTCCGTGTGGGGCGGACACTCCTGTCCGCCTTTCTTAAGCTCAGATTAGGTGAACCATCTCGCGGACAAGAATGTCCGCGCCACATGTGTACTGGTAATCCCGCTTATTTCAGCCTTGCTCCGACCGGCACCTCTTCTAGAAAGGCAGCCAGCACTGGCCTTCCGCCTTCGAGTGAGGCCGCCACGATCATGCCATTTGATTCGAGGCCCCGCAATTTTCTAGGCCGGAGATTTGCCACGATTACAACTTTGCGGCCGACCAAAGTTTCAGGCGCATAGGCTTCGGCGATGCCGGCGACGATCTGGCGCACTTCGGTGCCAAGATCGACTTCAAGTCGCAGCAGCTTGTCCGCGCCTTTTACTTTCTCGGCGACCTTAACCTGGGCAACACGGAGTTCGATCTTGGCGAAATCGTCGATGGTGATTTTTCCGTCCGATGGCGCGGCTGCCGGCGGTTTGTTTAGCGGAGCTGATCCCTGCGAGGCTGGCGTTTCGGTTGTGCCGGGCGAGGACGCCCGGCGCTCCAAAACCTCTGTTGTGGTGGCTCCGGCTGCGGCTTCAGTTGCACGCCCTTCGTTGGGGTCTGGCCGAGCCTCAGCCGAAGCAGTTCGTTGCTGGTCTTCGATCATCTGCATCCTTTCAATTGCGCTTTTATCGGCGCGGGGAAATACCGGCTCGACTTTCCCGACCTTGGTGCCCAACTGGAGTTGCCCCCAGCGCAAATCCGCCAGCGACGACTTCGCGATGTCACCAAGTCCGAGCTGCGCCCATATTTTTGTAGTCGCGTCGGGCATGACAGGATGGGCAAGGGCTGTGACAATACGCAGCGCCTCAGCAGACGTGTAGAGGACCGTTGCCAGGCGTGATCGGCTGTGCTCGTCCTGCTTTTCGCCTAATGTCCACGGCTCGTTCTCGACAATGTATTTATCGACCGCGGCGACCAGTCCCCATGCGGATTCCAAAGCCCGCGAGAACTGAAATGACTCGAACAGCGCATGAAAGTCGCTGATGGTTTTTTGCGCGTGTTTCACTATCGCATCATCTGCGGGAACGCGTGAAGCTGAACTCGACGGATACGGCACTTCGCCTTTGAAGTAGCGGGTGATCATGGTCAAGGTGCGGCTGGCGAGATTTCCTAGACCATTGGCAAGATCGGAGTTGTAGCGCTGCACCAGCGCGTCGAAAGAAAACGATCCGTCCTGGCCGAAAACAACTTCGCGCAGCAGAAAATAGCGCAGAGCGTCGGAGCCGAGCACGTCGAGAATGGTCTCAGTGCGAACAATGTTGCCGCGAGACTTCGACATTTTGCTTTCTTCAAATAGCAGCCAGCCGTGCGCGACGATCGACTTCGGCAAGGGCAAACCAGCGGCCATCAGGAAGGCCGGCCAGTACACGCAATGGAAGCGAACGATTTCTTTGCCGATCATGTGCACGTCAGCGGGCCAGAACTTCTTGTAATTCGAATCGTCATCGGATCTGTAGCCCAGCGCGGTAATGTAATTTGCCAGCGCGTCGAGCCAAACGTAGATCACGTGTTTCGGATCATCCGGAACAGGAATGCCCCACGAAAAAGTCGAGCGGCTGATGGATAAATCGCGCAGACCGGAGCGCACGAAGGCGATCACCTCGTTGCGGCGAGTCTCGGGGCGAATAAAATCCGGCTGGCTGGTATAGAGCTGCAGCAGCGGTTCAGCGAACACGGAAAGTTTGAAGAAATAATTTTCTTCTTTGATGGTTTCCGTCGGGCGGCCGCATTCCGGGCATGGCTCACTCGGCCCGACATCGACATAAAGTTCGTCAAACACGCAGTACTGGCCGGTGTAGCTGCCCTTGTAGATGTATCCGTTGTCGCGGATGCGACGCCACAACTCCTGCACGCCGCGCTTGTGCCGGTCAGACGTGGTGCGAATGTAGTCGTCGTAGGTGATCCCCATCCGGTCCCAGAGGGCGCGAAACTCGGCGGAAACTTCATCCGTGAATTGCTGCGGCGATTTTCCGGCGGCTTCGGCAGCGCGCTGGATCTTCTGCCCGTGTTCGTCCGTGCCGGTCAGGAAATAAGTCTCAGAGCCCAGCAGGCGCTGGCGACGCGCGATGGTGTCGCAGGCGATGGTCGTATACGCGTGTCCGATGTGCGGCCGCGCATTCACGTAATAAATAGGGGTCGTGATGTAGAACTTTTTTGCCATGAAATCGTCGTTGGTCGTTCGTCGTTCGTCGTTCGTCGTTGGCGAAAGATCGTTGCCGACTGACTGCTTCCTGCTTCAAAATCATCAACCACGAAGGACACGAAGTATCACGAAGGAAACCTGGGAAACATTATTTTACTTCGTGGATTTTGGTGTCTTGTGGCTTACTGCTTTTTAGACTGCAGGTATTCTTGCACTGCTTCCTGCATCACCAACTTCAATGGTACACGGTGCTCGGCGGCGATGCGGCGGCAGTCCTCGTATTCCGGAGCGTAGTTGGTCACGGTGCCATTCAAGCTTGCGATCTTGATGCGCACATCGCCAAAGCGGGTCGGAACGGTTTGCCACTTGCGGGCGAGCACTTGCCGTTTTTCTTCGCGGCGGCGGACGCCCAGGGTGGTGGTTTCAGCAAAAATGATTTGCGCAAGTTTGTCGGCGTCGTCCGGCTTCGCAAGTACAGTAAGCAAGCTCCCGGGGCGATTCTTTTTCATCTGTACAGGCGTGCCAAACACGTCGAGCGCTCCGGCCTCTAACAAGCGATCCATCACGTAGCCGAATACCTGTGGATTTAGATCATCGAGGTTGGCTTCCAGCACGGAGATTATTTCCTGCGAGGTGTTTGCGGCGAGTTTGGAAGCAGCCTCACCAATGGTAATGCGCAGTACGTTTGCGTGGCCGGGGAAGTCGCGGCTACCAGCGCCGTATGCGGCCTTTTCGATCTTCATCTCGGGAAAGGAGGCGAAGCGTGTTGCCAGGGTGCGAACGATCGCCGCACCAGTGGGAGTGACAAGTTCGGCCTGAAGGCCGGACGAGTACACCGGAACACCTTTGAGCAATTCGACGGTTGCGGGCGCAGGGACGGGAAAAGTTCCGTGAGCGCAGACCACCGTTCCGCCCCCCACGTTCAATGGCGAACAGATGATTTCATCCACGCTCAGCGCGTCGGCTCCGACCGCCGCGCAGGTAATGTCGACTAATGCGTCGACTGCCCCAACTTCGTGGAAGTGGATCTGTTCAATTGGGACGTTGTGGATCTTTGCCTCGGCTTCTCCGAGCTTCTCAAAGATCGCGATTGCAGTTTTTTTTACTGAGTCGTTCAGAGAAGTTTTGCGAATGATGTCGCGAATTTCTGGCAGTCCTCGGCCATGCTCGTGTTCGTGGGAATCGTGATGAGGCTCATGATCATGGTGGTGATCGTGCTCATGAGAGTGCGAATCGCCGTGAGTATGTTCCTGCTCGGCAGCCAAATTGGTCGATCTCGGCGTGTCCTTCTCTCCATTCACAATTACATCGACTTTGGTGGCGCTGATGCCGCTGCGGTTCACGCGCGAAATTTCCAGACCTGCTCCGATGTCGAGGGCTTCGACTGCCTGCTCAAAAATTCTGGGCGCAACTCCGGCGTCAATCAGGGCGCCGAGAAACATGTCGCCGCTGATTCCGGAGAAGCAGTCTAGATAGGCAATGCGCATAAATGGTCGTTGGTCGTTCGTCGTCGGTCGTTGGCCAAAGCCCTCAAGGTCGGACCGGTCCGGACAACTGATCGATTTTAATGCTTTTGCTCTTTAATGCTTTTAATCCTGGCAGTCTTGCGATGGGATCACTCGAAACCCGCCCGGCCAACGACCCTCGACCTACGACCAACGACGGACCGCGGACGACCAACGACGCTTCTGCTAAAATCACTATTCTCTTCAACTACTTAGAGGACCCTTGTATCGCCACCTGGAACGCCGCCTGGCGCAGCATATTCGCGATTTTCTGCGCCGGAGTTACGGCATCGACATTGAACGAATTGTGATCGAGCAACCTCCGAACGTTCGTTTCGGAGAATATGCGCTGCCGCTCGCCTTCGAGTTGGCAAAGAAACTTCGCAAGGCGCCGCGGAAAATCGCCGAAGAGATCGTTGCCGGCATCGGCCCGATTCAAGATTTCGAAAAGTTCGAAGTCGCGGGGGCTGGTTATATCAATGCGCGACTCAATCGTGCGGCGCTGGCGTTAGCCGTCGCGAAAGATGAAGAGCCGCAATCGGAGGTCCCGTCCGGCAAAATTCTCGTCGAGCACTCGAGCATCAACCCTAATAAGGCGGCGCACATCGGCCACTTGCGCAACGCGATCCTGGGCGACACGTTTGTTCGCTTGCTGCAGTACGCCGGGCGCAAGGTGGACGTGCAGAACTACATCGACAATACTGGCGTGCAAGTTGCAGATGTTGTGGTCGGGTTTCAGCATCTCGAAAAAAAATCTCTCTCCGAGATTGAGCAACTCACTCGCCGGCCTCGCTTCGATTACTACTGCTGGGACTTGTACGCGCGGACATCGCAGTGGTACGAGCAAAGTCCGGAGAACAAGAAAATCCGGCTGAGAACTTTGCACGAACTCGAGCAGGGCGGAAACGAGACCGCGGCTATGGCGGAGCTGATTTCAACCGCCGTACTGCGGCGGCATTTGGAGACGATGGACCGGCTTGATATTGAGTATGACTTTCTGCCGCGCGAAAGCGAAATTCTTCGCTTGCGCTTTTGGGATGCGGCGTTCGAGAAACTTAGAGCTGCTGGCGTGCTCTATTTCGAGACTGAGGGCAAAAACAAAGGTTGCTGGGTGATGCGTCGCGCGGGAACTTCTAAGCCTTTAACCGCAGAGAACGCAGAGCCGAACGAGAGCGCAGAGAAGATCGTTTCGGAAGAAGATCAAAAAGTCATCGTGCGCTCGAACGGCACCGTCGGTTATGTGGGCAAGGACATTGCTTATCACATGTGGAAGTTTGGGCTTCTGGGAAAGGACTTCGGATACCGGAAATTTTTTATTTATCCCAACCAGCACCAGTGTTGGATTTCTGCGGAGCAGGGCGAACGGGATCATCAGCACTTTGGCGACGTCGCCGAAATTTATAACGTGATCGATGCCCGTCAGTCCGAAGCGCAGAATACCGTGATCGAAGCGCTGCGCGGGCTGGGGTATGACGAACAAGCCGACCATTACACGCATTTTTCTTACGAAATGGTCGCGCTGACGCCGCGATGCGCCGCTGAACTCGGATACGAACTTTCCGAAGACGAAAAAGCACGCTCATACATCGAAGTCTCGGGGCGCAGAGGCTTCGGAGTGAAGGCCGATGATCTTATCGACAAGCTGATCGCATCAGGTCAAAAAGAAGTCGATTCGCGGCATGCTGAGTTGGACGATTCCGCGCGGCAGAAGATTTCAAAACAGATTGCCATCGGCGCATTGCGCTACTTCATGCTGAAGTACACCAAGCAGTCCGTAATCGCGTTCGACTTCAAAGACGCGCTCAGCTTCGAAGGCGAGACCGGCCCTTACGCGCAATATGCGGTGGTCAGAGCGACCAACATTTTTCGCAAAGGCGGAATAGATCCGGACGCATTTGCCAAAGAATTGGGACGCAACATCTCTTCCGACGAACTCGGCAAATTCCTGGCGGGCAAAGGCGACAAAGATAAAGACAAAGTTAGTGATGCAGACGAACTTTGGGAGTTATGGCTGGCCGCTTCAAAGACGGCGTATCTGGTCGATCAATGCATTGCCACGACTGAGCCTGCGTATCTGGCCAAGCATGTCTTCCAGTTGTCGCAATTGTTCAACGCTTTTTATCATCGTCATCCGATCCTCGCCGAAGCGGATGAGCGACGGAAGAAGTTTCTGCTGGCGACGGCGGCGGTGGTCAGACGCGAATTGATCCGCGCCCTCGGAGTGATGGGGATTGAAGTTCCGCCGGTGATGTGAGGTTAGTTGCCGCTCTTGCGCCCCGCGACCATCAAGCCTGCGCCTACCACAAGCAATGCGACGCTCACAGCAGGCGGCAGAAGATCGTCGTGGTGCGTTTTCACGCCGAGGTGGACGTCGCCGGCGTCAACGCCATGACGTTCGGTATGCGGGACTGGAACGAAGAAGGACAGAATCCCGAGTACTAGAATGACAAGCCCAACCGCGAACAGTGCTCTCATTGAAATTCTCCGTTCGGATTGCAGATTTAATTCCCAAACTCCCGAGCAAACTCTATCAAACTTCTTACCGCAATCCCGGATGGCCCTTTAGCGATCCAGGGCTTGTTGTCTTCCATCCAGGCGGTGCCGGCGATATCGAGATGGATCCAGGGAGTATCTTCAGCAAATTCTTTAAGGAACATGGCCGCTGTACTCGCTCCTCCCCATCGCCCGCCGGTATTCATGATATCGGCGATATTCGACTTGATCTGCTCTTTGTATTCATCGTCAAGAGGCAAGCGCCACATTTTCTCTCCGGCTTCATTCAGCGCCTTGGCAAACTTCTGGTACAAATTGTCGTCATTCGAAAAGATGCCCGCGTTGGTGTATCCGAGCGCGACCACGACTGCGCCGGTGAGCGTGGCGGCGTCGATAAGGTGCGTGCAGCCCAGCTGACGCGCATAACAAAGACCATCGGCCAGCACCAGGCGACCTTCAGCATCGGTATTGATAATTTCAATCGTCTTGCCCGACATTGCGATTTGAATATCGCCGGGCTTTTGCGCCTTGCCGGAGGGCATGTTCTCGGTAGCGCAGACGATGCCAATCACTTTGACCTTGGGCTTGAGCTGGGCGATTGCCCGCATGGCGCCGATCATGGTGGCGCCGCCAGCCATGTCGTACTTCATCTTTTCCATGCCGTCAGCCGGCTTTATGGAAATTCCTCCAGTGTCGAAGGTGATGCCTTTGCCAACCAAGCCCAGCACAGGTTTTTCGGGAGCTCCGGCGGGTTCGTAGCGCATGACGATCAAGGCGGGAGGCTCATCCGAGCCCTGGGCAACACCCCAAAAGGCGCCCATCTTTAATTCCTTTATCTTGTCGGCGCCGTAGACTTCGCACTTGAGGCCGAATTCTTTGGACATCTCCTGTGCTCGCTTCGCCAATATGGTGGGCGTCATGCGGTTCGACGGTTCGTTGACTAATTCGCGCGTGAAATTTTGCGACTCGGCCACGATGCGGGCTTCCTCCATGGCGCGTTGCAAGCTGCTCTGGTTACCCGAAGCGACGACGGTGATCGAGTCAACTGTCTGATCCTTGCGATCACTCTTGTAAGTGTCAGGATCGAAATTTCCCACAATCGCGCCTTCCACGATTGCCTTGATCGCATCTTCGGCCGCGATCTGATCGGGAACGACAAATGCAAGGCTGCGAAGGTTGCGCGGTTTGAGCGCGCGCACGGCTGCCCCTGCAACCTTGCGCAACTCGGAAGGAGAAAAATTCCTGGCTTTGCCACCCCCAACCAGCAGCAGGCGTTTGGCGTTAAGTCCGGCAGGTTTGTGCAGCCAAGAAACCTCAAAGTTTTTGCCCGCGACATCGCCGGAGGAGATCAAATCGGCAGCGGCCTGCTGCACGGTTTTGTCGGAGGAGGAAACGAAAGCTTCGGCCTTGTCATTCTTGGGGCGATCGGTTTTCGAACGATCGTTTTTCGCAGGGGTATTATCGGCGCGATCGTTCTCGGCACGATCGAGTACGACCGCGACCAGGCATTCGGTTTCAACTTGAGCAGCAGGAGAGAGAGAAAGTATTGTCTTCATGAGGATGAAGTAACAGTATGAGAGGCGGGGAGGGAATTACGCAACTGCGGTTCTCGGAGAGCAGCGCAAAGGGGCGTCGCCGATGAAGGTTCTCAGCGATAGTCTTGCGTGTTCTTTGCATTTCAATACCGAATTTGCGCTCAAGTTCCAATTCGAAACGGAGGGCTGGATTTTTGCTCCGAGGTCAAAGCAAAGCTGTTATATTTGTCAAAATCCCGACCACTGACCCCAGACCACTGGCCACAGATTTAAGGAGCTCTCATGGCAGGAAAAAGCGTCAACAAAGTTACTCTGCTCGGCAATCTCGGCAAAGACCCCGAGGTTAAATACACGCCACAAGGCACTGCTGTTGCCAAGCTGGCGCTGGCTACGAACGAGCGCTACAAGGACAAAGAAGGCCAGTGGCAGGACCGCACCGAATGGCACAACGTGGTTTTGTGGCAACGGTTGGCGGAGATCGCCGGTGAGTATTTGAAAAAAGGCAGCAAAGTCTACATCGAAGGCAAGCTGCAGACCCGGTCCTGGGAAGACAAGCAGACCAACCAGAAGCGTTACATGACCGAAGTTGTGGCCAATGACCTAGTTCTGCTCGGCGGACGCGGCGAAGGCGGCGACTCAGGCGGATATTCGCGCGGCGCGGCGTCTGGGAATAATAATTTCGACCAGCGTACTCCTGAGCCCGAGCCAGCAGTGGCCGCGTCGAGTCCGATCAGCGACGAAGATATTCCGTTTTGATTCCTCCGGACGAGGCGTCCGGGGCTCAGCAGTGGAGCTAATGGACAAGATCCATGTCTGAACTTGCCAGCAAGACTTGCGTGCCGTGCCGTGGCGGAGTGCCTCCGCTCAAGGGACAGGAACTCGCTGACATTCACAAGCGGATTCCCCAATGGGCGCATTGGAAGATCGTCAATGAGCACCACATCACGCGCGCATTTACCTTCCCGGATTTCAAGCAGGCTTTGGATTTTGTGAACCTCGTCGGTGACGTTGCAGAGGCGCAGGGACATCATCCCGACATCCTGCTGACCTGGGGCAAAGTCGAAATTACTCTGTGGACGCACAAGGTCGATGGCCTTACCGAAAGTGATTTAATCATGGCGGCCAAAATCGACGGCCTATCTTACTGACAATACAGTATTTACCTGATAACGAGAGCCGCCCATTAATATGCAGAAACTTGCACTTGTTTATTAAGTGCTAACGTGAGTACCTCTGAAGTCGAGTGGAACATCACTGAATTGTGTAACATACATTTTCGACGGGCTTCCTGCCATTTGGTCTCTCACGTGCGCCTTCCTCTAGCGTTTCCGAATCAATCCCCGGAGGAGGAACACCGTGCGCCCTCTCGTTTCAAGGTTTTCCATTCCAGTTCTTATCGTCGTCGCGGTCTTCGTCGCCGGCCAATCAAGTTCTGCCACCACCCTACCCCTTGACCTCGCGACTCTATCCGGAGTCGCGCAGATTGGGACGGTCACGACAACTCAAGTGGGCGGAAACGTCCGGGTCACGATTAGGCTCAATTCCGGATACCTGCTCCCAACCGACGACGGCTATCTGATGTTTAATACGAGCGGAAGCCTGAGGCTGACCAAGACATCACTTGGCGGATTTAGCATTTCCAAAATGAGCGACAAACTCACCTACGTTACAACGATCGGTGGATTCACATTTACCGATATCTTCAAGATCGACACGGGCGAGGGAGGCGAAAAAAGGGAACACTCGTCTTCAGGCCGTGACAACCACGACAAGGACGACCGATCCGCCGATGGCGATGACGACAAACGAAAGGGGAAACACCACCACCACGATTCCGACGACCAGATATTGCTCTCGACCCTGACGTTCACAATTCTGAATGCGAATGTTAACCAGCTAACAGGCTTCGGGGTGCAATTCTGCGTAGTGGATGAGAGCAGCTGTGGCAAGACCGGATTTGCAAAGACCAGCGTACCTAGCGTCCCAGAGCCGGGCACTTTGGTGCTCCTCGGCACCGGTCTGGTAGGCCTTGCCAGCGTGGCTCGCCGCTCCGTGCGTAGACGCGCAAGATCGATGGCCGCATCCAGAATGATTTGATGTGGTCCCTAAAATCGACGCCTTATATTACTGAGAATACAGGATTTACCTGATAACTAGAGCCGCACATAATATGCAGAAACTTGCGTGTTCTTGCCTCTGAGAAGTCTAATGGCGTTTCCCTCACGCAGTAACCCCTGTTAATGCAGTTACTTACAGAAAGGCTTCTGGCTGGCTTGACTGGCCACTGCCGTGCTGAGTTGTTCTTTGTAGTACAAAAACTCCGGTCCCAGAGGATCCTACTGTGCGCCTCACAAGTCTCAAAATCTCAATTCTCTCCCTTGTTGTAGTGCTCGGCTTAGCTCTGGCCCCAAGCGCTTCAGCCGATTCATTCACCTTCAATCTCACCTCCAACAATCTTGGCATCGCCGGATCGGTGGGAACTGTGACAATTTCGGACACCGGTGTCAGCGGTCAGGTAAAGGTTACGATTGCCATGAATTCAGGGTTTTCCTTGAAGTTAAGCGGAGGCGATGTGGCGTTGAATGGAGCCTCGGGCCTTTCTCTTGCCGCGGTAAGCCAATTGACAGCCGACGCGAGCACCGGGTTGCAATTTGACCACCTGAAGACGACTCAGAACGTGAGCCAGTTTGGAACGTTTGCCTTCGACTTCACCAATGTCAAAGGTCAGCCCCATGGTGTAGTGAGTGCCAATACAATGACGTTCCTGCTTACGTCCACCGGCCTTACCGCAAGCCAGTTCACCGGGGTCAGTATTCACTTCTGCACGGCCTCTGGTGCGAACTGCGGTCCGCAAACTGGGTTCGCCTACGGTACGCCTGAGACTCCGACTGTTCCTGAACCTGGCACGCTAGGCTTGCTAGGAACCGGGCTGGTAGGAATTGCAGGTGTCGTGCGCCGCCGCTTGTCGCTTTAATCGCCTGATCAATCCTCTTCTGCAACCCCCGGAGAAAATTCCGGGGGCTTTTTAATTTCCGGAAAGTCTGGGTAACGATGCAAGACCGGTCAGGCTTTGCGGCCGAGCTTCTGCTTTAGATCTTCCTCGATCTGCTGGCCGTGGAAACGGCCGTTTTCAATAAAGATCTCGTTGGTTCGTGATCCTGCAACGATCACTCCGGCTACATAAATGCCTGGCACGTTACTCTCGAGGGTGACTGGATCGCACACTGGCCTGCACTGATCGGTTGAGAGTTCGATGCCCATCGCACGCAAGAAATCGTAATCCGGATGGTATCCGGTCAGCGCAAATACGAAATCGTTTTTGATTCGCAGCTCGCCGTCGGGCGTTTGCAATACCACGTGGTCGGGCGCAATCTCCTGCACGCTGGTGTTGAAGTAGGCGGTGATCTCGCCGTTTTTGATTCGGTTTTCAATGTCCGGCAAAATCCAATATTTGACGTGCGCGTGCATCTTAGGTCCGCGATGAACCAAGCTCACACGCGCGCCGTGCCGCCAAAGGTCCAGCGCCGAAATCGCCGCGGAGTTCTTGCCGCCGACCACCAGCACATCGTTGTCGAAGTAGGGATGCGGTTCGCGGTAGTAGTGAAAAACTTTGGGTAGGTCCTCTCCTGGAACGCGTAGCAGGTTAGCGCGGTCGTAATATCCGGTTGCGACGATCACCTTGCGACAAGCGTAGTCGTAAACGCCACCCAGCCGGTCACAGGTGGTGATGTGGAAATCGTTGTCAGCGCCCGTGACCGTCTCTACACGCTGGTACTGCCGCACATCCAGCTTGTAGTGCTCGGCGACTTTGCGGTAGTACTCGAGGGCTTCCGGCCGGTTTGGTTTCGGGTTCGCGGTGCTGAAAGGGATGTCGCCAATCTCCAGCAGTTCCGGCGTAGTGAAAAAAATCATGTTCGCCGGATAGTGGAAGATGGAATTTACCAGGCACCCCTTGTCAAGAGTAATCACCTTGAAGCCAGACCGCTGCGCCTCAATGGCGCATGCCAAACCTGTTGGTCCGGCACCGAGCACGATCACATCGGCCTGCATACTCGGACGGGGCCGCTGTTGTGGTTTAGGCAGCGTGTCTGGAATTAACTTGGTGGACAAGGCTGTTGTCCTGAGAGGGCAGATGCCGTTTGAGGATTGTCGATTCTAGCACGCGAACTTAAAAAGCGGTTTTCGTCCGCATTGCTGCTTCGTTTAGTGCAGGCCATGGGCCGTCACTGGTTTGCGCCTAGCATTGGTAACCGGTTGCTATAATTTTTGGTTCGCAGGAGCACTTCATGGCCACGCTGACGCAATCCGCGACCCGCACTGAAAAAGATTCTCTCGGCACCAAGGAGATTCCGGCTGAGGTTTATTACGGAATCCAGACTGCTCGGGCGGTGGAGAATTATCCAATCTCCGGAATGCGCGCGCATCCTTCTCTGATTCACGCGTTCGGAATGGTGAAAGATGCGGCGGCCGAGGCAAATCGCGAACTGGGATTGATCGACGAAAAGATCGCGAATGCGATTATTCAGGCAGCAAAGGAAGTCGCAGAGGGCAAGTGGGACCGGGAATTTGTAGTGGATGTGTTCCAGGCGGGCGCCGGCGTCAGCTTTCACATGAACACTAATGAAGTGATCGCGAATCGGGCTATTAAGATTCTTGGCGGGGTGCTTGGCGATTATTCGAAAGCCCATCCTAATGATCATGTGAATTACGGCCAGAGCACCAACGATGTCTTCCCAACGGGAATGCGGCTAGCTACGCTGCTCGAACTGGAAAAGTTATACCCAGTGCTGGATTCGCTTGTCACAGCGCTTGAGAAAAAAGGAAAAGAGTTTCACGACATTTTGAAGTCGGGCCGCACCCACATGCAGGATGCGGTGCCAATGCGATTGGGGCAGGAGTTTACGGCATATGCGGGTGCGATCCGGCGGGCGAAAGACGCGATCCGATCGAGTGCCGAATTGCTTCGCGAACTTGGGCTTGGGGGATCAGCGGTCGGCACGGGAATCAATACGCACCCTGACTATCGCGAAACGGCGATTAAGAACCTGGCGCGAATTTCTGGACAGAAACTTGTCGCTGTAGACGATATGCGCTATGCCATGCAATCGAACCTGGCAATGACGGCGGTGTCGTCGGCGTTGCGCAATCTGGCGCTGGAGGTGATTCGGATCTCGAATGACCTGCGGCTTCTCGCATCCGGCCCAAACACGGGATTTGCCGAGATTAATCTGCCTGCTCTGCAGCCGGGATCCTCGATTATGCCCGGGAAGATTAATCCCGTGATCCCTGAACTCGCGGCCATGGTGTCATTTCAAGTGGTCGGCAACGATGTGGCGGTCGCGATGGCGGTGCAGGCGGGACAGCTTGAACTGAATGTCATGATGCCGACCATGGCATATAGCGTCTTGCAGTCGATCACCATCCTCACCAACATGCTGCGCCAGTTCACGGATAAATGCGTAGCGGGCATCACGGCGAATGAGCAGCGCTGCAATTTCTACGCGCAGGCGACGGTGTCGCTGGCGACCGCACTGAACCCGTATATCGGATATGCGAAAGCTGCCGAGATCGCGAAAGAAGCCGTAGCTACCGGACGGTCCATCATTGAGATTGCCCGCGAAAAGAAATTACTTAGCGAGCAGGAGATCAACGAAATCCTCGACCCGGTGCGCATGACTGAGCCGGTGCGCCCGCTGGATGCGGCCAAGAAGCGCGAAGAAATCAAGGGGAAGAACTAGTTTTGACCACCTGCTCGACGGAGTAGCGAGTTGCGCAGGAATCCTGTACAACATGGTCTATGGTGGAAACCAGCTACAGTAGTTTGCGCGCAAATCTGGCATCGGTATTGGATCGCGTAGTTAATGACGGCGAGGTGGTCATTGTGCGCCGGAAACGTGGTAAGCCTATTGCCATGATTCCCGCCGACGAACTTTCCGGGCTACTGGAAACTGCCCACTTGCTGCGCTCTCCGAAGAACGCTGAACGGCTCCTAAAGGCTTTGCAGAGCTCAAAACGAGGCAGAGGCAAGCCTCAATCTGTCGATAAACTGCGTATCGAGATGGGTCTTGCAGGCTTGCGTTGAAATACAATCCGTCTTTCTGCCATAGTTTCTTGAGACCTACGTTCTTGGATCGAAACTGACAGCCGCATAGCGCTCCGGGTCTTAGATTTGATCGAAGCTGTTCTGCGTGGTCCTTTTGATGGAATCGGGAAACCGGAGCCGCTGAAGTACGTCCTGGCGGGCTGCTGGTCGCGTCGCATCACCAAGGAGCACCGTCTTGTATATCGTGTCGCCGGGACGCGTATCGACTTCCTTCAGGCGAAATATCACTACTAACCAATTTCTCTTATGTAGCGATTAGGTTGAGTGCAGCCCCTGCAGCCGGGGAGCCAGCAGGGGCCTGATTCCGGCGAGAAGGGTCTCATCGACCCGCCGGCATCCGTGTGTGAATACGCCGAAGCGGGACCGGAAGTTCAATGCGGGGTTTGCGCCACTACTTCGCGGCAGCTTTAGGCTGGTCGGCGGAGTATTCGTAAACTCCGCGGCCGCTTTTCTTTCCCAGCCTGCCGGCTTTCACATACTGCACCAGCAGAGGAGCAGGCCGGTATTTCTCGCCCAAAGTTCTGTGCAGGTACTCAAGAATATGCAGACGAGTATCGAGTCCGACGAGATCAACCAGCTCAAAAGGGCCCATGGGATGGTTCAGCCCGAGTTTCAAGGCCTTGTCGATGTCGGCGGCTGAGGCAATTCCTTCTTGCAGCATATAGAAAGCTTCGTTGCCGATCATGGCGTTAATGCGGCTGGTGATGAAGCCGGGCGATTCTTTGATCACAACGACGTCCTTGCCCATTCGTCGACCCACATCGGCGGCCGCAGCAATGGTCTCGTCGTCAGTTTCGAGCGCGCGCACCACCTCGAGCAGCTTCATTTTGTGCACCGGATTAAAGAAGTGCATGCCCAGGCATTTCTTTGCGCGATAGGTAACGCTGGCTATTTCGGTGATGCTCAAGGAAGAGGTGTTTGAAGAAAGGATTGTTGATGGCCGGCAGATTTTATCGAGCAGGGTAAAAATCTCGATCTTCGATTCCATCTCTTCCGGAACGGCTTCGATCACCAGGTCGGCTTCCCGCGCCGCTTCTTCCACGCTGCCCGCATACTCGAGACGGCTGAATGCCGCGCGAGCATCATCGGACGAAACTTTTTTAAGCTCAACGGCTTTATCGAGGTTGGTGCGGATCTCGCTTTCGGCCTTGCGCAGCGCTGCAGGAATCAGGTCTTCGAGGATGGTGCGATAGCCGCCGAGCGTCGCCACATGCGCGATCCCCCGGCCCATAATACCGGCTCCGATGACGGCGATCGTCTTGATCTCCGCCACTATTTCTCCACAATAGCGATTAATTCTTGAATTTTCTCCCCCGCGCTCCTGAGGCTCCCGGCCAGGCGCTTTCTCTCTTCTGCATCTACGCTCGGCAGGGAAGCGTGAATGCGCCGAATGGTGGTGGTTATGTCGTCAACATAGTTGATGAGGCGGATGAGTTCTCCCGTGGCTGCCATGAATTGCGCTCCTATGTCACTTTAGTAATGAGTGGCAAATTCTTTATTCTCAACTGCCGAGCCGATTAAGTAAAGGCAGGATAAGTGGCACGAATGGCTCCCATAGATTCTTTTACTTATCCTTTAACGCCCACTGTAATCTAATAAAGTGCATGATTGACCCTACGCTCAAAGAATTCATATTCGCCAGTGACTTCGATCAGACACTGACCTTCAATGACTCCGGCTACGTGCTTGCCGAACTGGTGGGTATTCCAACAGACGAGTTCGAGCGCAAAGCTACTGGAATGGCGCGGCTGAACCTGGTGCAACAAGGGGCGGAACTCGCCTACTTGCTGCTGCATGATCCTGAGTTCAAGGGACGCGTCCGCAAAGAGCATCTCTACGAAGTCGGGAAACGCATCCGACTAAAAGAAAATATCGCTCTGCTTTATCAGATACTGGCCAGCGGAATTCCGGGCTACCATTTCGATTTTTACGTGCTCTCGGCGGCTCCCAGCGAAGTGATTCACTCTGCGCTCGAGGGAATTGTGCCGCAGGACCACATCTTCGGAACAGAATTTCTGTACAAGCACTCCGGAGAGATTGACACTATTGTTCGCGCAACCGCGGGCTACGGCAAGGTGTTCGTGCTCGACCAGCTGCAAAACCGCGCCCAGATCGGTCCCGACCATATTGTTTACACAGGTGACGGCAGCTCCGATGTTCACGTGATGCTGCATACCAACATCCGCGATGGGTATACCATTGCGGTTTCCGAAGCCAGGCACGTTACGCAGGTCGCAAAGCGCACGATACTAAGTACCAACGCGCTTGCCGTACTGGCGCCGATCCTTGAAGATATCGCCCTGTGGCCTCGCACACGGATTCGCGCATTCTTCGAATCGTACGGGGTCATGATTCAGGAATGGGACCGGGTGCGGACAGACTGGCTGACGCTGCGCGCGGCTACGCCAGAAGCTGTCGAAGCGGCGGGCGCGAAGTAGGTTCAGCGGATATTGAGGCCACGAAGCTTTTCGGGCGAACTTGTTTTTTCATAACCACAAGGTCCTTCGACTCCGCTGCTGCTTCGCAGGGCGAAGCGGCAGCTCCGCTCAGGATGACAGGTTGGAGGGTCGGATAACCGCTCAGGATGACAGGCTGAATGACGAGCGCGGCGGACCCGGCGTCTGAATCCCTTTTGCCCTCGACTTCATCTACCAGCCATGTTTGAACAATATCTCTCTAATACCCAGATTGAAAACGGGCCAGTTCTCGACGCTACACCGACGCACGAAGACTCCACACTGCTGGACGCGTACTCACGCGCGGTGGTCACGGCTGCGGAAAAAGTAAGCCCCTCAGTTGCCAAGATCGAAGTCACGCAAACCGCTGGCCGCGCGCGCAATGGCGAACCACGCGAACGCCAGGGCGGCGGTTCGGGATTCGTATTCACACCCGACGGGCTGGTGCTCACGAACAGCCACGTAGTCCACGGGGCTACGCGGATCGGGCTGTCGCTTCCGGATGGACGCCACTTTCCCGCGCATCTCATCGGGGATGATCCTGCAACTGACCTCGCGGTCATTCGCATTGATGCGCCCAATCTCACGGTTGCGCCACTTGGGGATTCGCAAAAGCTGCGTGTCGGCCAGCTAGCGATTGCTATCGGAAATCCCTATGGCTTTCAGTACACAGTCACGGCTGGAGTGGTGAGCGCGCTGGGCCGGTCGTTGCGTTCTTATTCTGGGCGCTTGATCGAAGACGTGATCCAGACTGACGCTTCGCTAAATCCGGGCAATTCCGGAGGACCGCTGGTTTCTTCTGACGGACAAGTGATCGGCGTGAATACCGCGACCATCATGGGCGCGCAGGGACTGTGCTTCGCGATCGGCATCAACACCGCGAAGTTTGTTGCCACCAGGCTTCTGCAGCAAGGGCGGATTCGGCGCGCATACATCGGTGTGGAAGCGCAGAATGCCCCGCTGCATCGCCGGATCGTGCGATTTTATGACCTGCCGAAAGAAACCGGGGTGATTGTGCTGGCGGCGGCGGACGGCAGCCCGGCACAAAAGGCCGGACTGCGCGAAGGCGACGTTATCATTGCATTCGGCGGCCAGCCTGTGGCGGGAGTAGACGATCTGCATCGATTGCTGACCGAGGCGCAAGTCGGAGTAAAGAGTTCGGTCATAATCCTTCGCAGGACGGAACGACTGGAAGTTGGCATCGTTCCCGAAGAGTCGAAGCAATAGTCGTACGTTTTTGTGATCGCCGAACACAGTGGACGCGCAGAATGGGTGGGTCGCAGGACGAATCCTGCAGCAAACGCCGCAAGCTAAGCTGCATATCTCTGTTCATTGCAACTCCGTTTCCCCTATGTTAGTTTCTGAAACAGAAGGGATTACCTTTGCAGGCGAGAGTTCCTGCCGGGCTGGACCGCAAAGAGGCCGAGATATACCAGCGGCTGGATCCGGAACGGCTTCCAAAGCACATTGCAATTATTATGGACGGCAACGGCCGATGGGCGCGCAAGCGCCACCTGCCGCGAGTAGCCGGACATCGCGCCGGAGTCACGTCTGTGCGCTACGTGGTCGAGTGTGCCTCGCGCATAGGCATCCCGTCGCTCACGCTGTACGCCTTTTCCGAAGAAAACTGGAAGCGCCGTCCCAAGGCCGAAGTTGATTTCCTGATGAAGCTGCTCTCCCGCTATTTGAAGCAGGAGGTCCCGACGCTTCACAAAAACAATGTGCGGTTGCAATATATTGGCAGGCTGCGTGAGCTTCCGGTGTTCGTGCAGGAAAAGATGGAATGGGCACGCGAGGAAACTTCGCGCAACACCGGAATGGTGCTTACGCTCGCACTGAACTACAGCGCGCGCTCGGAGCTGGTAGACGCATTCCAGTCCATGCTGAAGGCCGCCGCTAACAACGGCGGAATCGAACACCTGACAATTGATGAAGAGACAGTTTCGCGACACCTTTATACGAGCCACTTACCTGATCCCGATCTTGTGATTCGCACCAGCGGAGAGATGCGCCTCAGCAATTTCCTGCTTTGGCAACTGGCCTACGCCGAAATTTACGTTACACCAACGCTATGGCCTGAGTTCCGCGGCGTGCACCTGCTAGAAGGCATTGCCGATTATCAAAAGCGCGATCGCCGTTACGGCGGGCTCAACGACTCCCAGTCTGCACGTGCTCTGCGGAGCTGATCCGAATTGGAACTGCTGAAGCGAGTACTCACCGCTGTAGTGCTCATCCCGATAGTCCTGCTGCTGGTGCTGCGCGCTCCTGTGCCGGTACTCGCGTTTGTTGCTGGGGTAGTAGCGCTGCTGGCGATTCATGAACTACTGAAACTGGCGGAAGGCTACAACATCCGTCCGCTTTACGTTCCCACTTACATTTTTGTCGGATTGTTCTTTCTGTTCATCGCCATCAGCTCAGAGCCAACACCGGCGCTCTCGACTTCAGGATTCGCGTTCATTGCTGGGTGCGCCGCGGCGCTCGCGCCCTTTGTTTTTCTGGCCATTGCAATGCGGCGGGACGAGCTTTCCTCTGCGTTCCCGGCTGCAATGGTTTCCGCGTTCGCCCTGGTTTACATTGCGCTGCCCATGGCTTCTCTGGCGCAATTGCGCGAGCAGTGGCAAGGCAGTTTTTTCCTTCTGTATTTATTGCTGCTGGTATGGGCCGGAGACATCGTTGCCTACTTCGTCGGTAAGGCGCTGGGCACACACCGTATGTCGCCGCGGGTCAGTCCCAAGAAAACCTGGGAGGGCGCGGTCGCCTCTGTAATCGCAAGCCTCGCCGTCGGCATGCTGATGGCTCACTACGCGGTGCCGATCAGCCGAACCCTCCTGCATGCGCGATTGATCGAACAACGCGACGGGGTTTTTACTGAACCGCATTTGCTCCCGATCGTGCTTCTCTCCATTGTGCTCAACGTTGCTGCACAGCTGGGGGACCTGGTCGAGTCAGTAATCAAGCGCGGCGCCGGTGCCAAAGATTCCGGCGCCATTCTTCCTGGACATGGCGGTATGTTCGACCGCATCGACGCGCTGCTCTTCGCCGCTCCTGTGCTGTGGGCCTACATGGCGTGGCGAGTATTGATGCAATAGGCGGAACTCTTTTCGCCCAGGTTACGTATAACTTTCAGGTTCATTTATGAATGCGATGCGAATCTGTTCGGCTCTCTGGATGGCGCTTTCTCTAGTCTGGCTGGTGACTTTGCTGCGAACTAAGCGTACGCAGGAACGAGCAGACTTCGGTTCTCGCCTGCTCTATGGAGTTCCAGTAGTCGTCGCGTTTTATCTTCTTTTCGGCGATCACATCCCCGTCGGGTGGCTGCAGTCACGCATCATTGCGCTAAACGTTTGGATTGAAACGTTTGCGGTATCGCTGACCGCAGTAGGAATCGCATTCGCAGTCTGGGCAAGGTTTTACATTGGAGAGAACTGGAGCAGCGCTGTAAGCATAAAAGTTGGGCATCAACTCATTCGTACCGGCCCCTATTACTGGGTCCGCCACCCGATCTACTCTGGCCTACTTGTGGCAACGCTCGGAACGGCATTGGCCCGCCGTGAACCTCGCGGCTTGTTTGCGGTGGTTTTGCTGTTTTTGGGATTCTGGATCAAAAGCAGAATGGAAGAGGGGTTTATGCACAGGGTGTTCGGTCCGGAATACCAGGAATACAGTAGATCGACCGGCGCTTTGATTCCCCGGTTGCGACTGTAGCTCTCGGTACCACGTCGCGCCTCCCACCTCAGGGCCGATTCACGAGTTTTTGAAGGTCCTTCCATTTCACGAGAATGATGTGATTGTCTCCCAGCGCTTTTTTGAACTCAGGGCTGGTCACGACATCGTAATCGCGCTGGCGCCAGGCCGAGCCGTAGTCGGGATGATCCATCGTGACAGCCTGGAGTTCGGCATCGTCGTGCCCGAGGTGCACGATCATCTGGGTTAATCCCGGCTTCAGGCCTTTGATCGAATTCAGGTAGAACTCCTTCCATTGATCGGCATGGACCGTAGGCGCGGCCATTACCAGCGCATCAAGGACGATGTTTTTCTCTGAAAGCGTCGAAAGAAAAGGCTCGGCGCCGGGAACTCGTACCGCCAGAAACGGAAGATGAAATTCGCGCGCAACCTTGACATACGCGGCAAAGATTTCTGGAGTGGCGAGGACGGAGCCCATGTGCGTGTCGAGATGCGTAGGGTGAATTCCGAGTGCCATGGCGCGCTCCACCTGCGCGCGAATTTCACGTTCCGCGTCGTCGGCCTTGGCATGCTGAGCGACCTGCGAGGTGTCACCCCAGAATGTTCCGTCAGGATCGAGCAAGCTGGGGACTCGGTCGGAAGATGCGACCGCCCCCCAGCGATACGTTTTCCATTCGCTTGTAAGCGTGAGGTGCAGGCCAAGATCCGCATCGGGATGCGCCTTCGCGTAGACCCCGACCTCAGTAATCCATGGGCAGGGAACCATGATGCTAGCGGAAGTGACAGCCCTTTTCTCCAGCGCGTCAAAGCTCGCCGAATTGACAGAGTGAGCAACGGCGAGATCATCGGCATGAACGATGAGCAGTTTGGAGTCGGCAGGATAACCGAGTCGTTCCGCGATTGTTTTGGCCTGGGCGAGCATCTGTCCTACCGAAGCACACAGCAACAAAAGTGAAAAAAGGAATCTCCGCGAATCCATGAGAGCTCCGCAACGTGCGTGAAAGAGGGTAGCATAATCAGGAACAACGGCCGGGCCCGCAGAAAACGCCCCCCGTCTTTTTATCGGGATTCGCATACGCAATGACATCACCTGCCAAGAAAATTGTCCGTTGCGATTGGGCGAAGAATGATCTTGCCATTCAGTATCACGATCGCGAATGGGGAGTGCCGTGCCATGACGACCGCGTGCTCTTCGAGTTTCTGGTGCTCGAAGGCGCGCAGGCTGGCCTGAGCTGGGAGACGATCCTGAAGAAGCGAGAAAACTATCGCGCAGCTTTCGACGGCTTCGACGTTCAGAAAATTGCGCACTACAACCAGCGGCGGCTGGATTCGCTGATGCGAAATGAGGGTATAGTTCGCAATCGGCTGAAGATTGTGTCGGTGGTAAAGAACGCAAAAGCGTTCTTGGAAGTGCAGACGGAATTCGGCTCGTTCAATCGATATATTTGGCAGTTCGTCGGCGGCAAACCTCGTAGGAATGGCTGGAAGAGTTTGAGTCAACTTCCGAGCCAAACGGCCGAATCAGATGCGATGAGTAAGGATTTAAAGAAGCGGGGCTTTACTTTCGTGGGTTCAACGATTTGCTATGCCTTCATGCAGGCGGTGGGCATGGTCAACGATCACATGGTAACCTGCTTCCGGTACGGGAAGGCGTAGGTTGTCGCCTAACGGCTTGGACTACTGTTTGGACGCGACAATAGTCTGTCGGAGAAGAAGGTTGGCAGCGTCCGACAGGGTTAGATCGTCCGGCACACGCTCAAAGTTACTGTGAAGTTCTTTCTGCTGGACGGTGATGCTCTTGAACAATAGCGCTTTCCCCCGCATGTCCACGGTCATCTCGGTGAGCTCCCAATCTTCCGGTGCCAGCTCGGCCCGCTTCACCGTAAACTGGCCGCCCTTTTCCAGATGCCCTAAGAATCCACCAGCGAATTTAACCTCATTCATGAGCTGGCCATTGATGCTGACCAAGCGTTTCTGTCTGGCGTCCACCCACATCTCTCCCGCCATTTGCTGTAGAACCTTTCCTTCGCGAGATGGAGGCCGGAACTGGTGATTGGGTTTGAAGACGACTTTGGCTAAGTTCCCACTTTCGCCTGCGTACTGGAAGACAAATGCGTCCGGAATCATCTGCATAAAGGCGGCACACTGTGCCGCATCTTTCCGGCGGGTTTCTTCTGCCTTCCGCTGCTCCTCTGGGCTATGAGAAAACCGCAGGATGCGTCCGGTCTCACTATTCGCTTGTGCGTCGGTCAAAGGTTTACCCGCGCTCGACAACAACCGGTCGAGAGATCCTGATTTGGTTTCGACGACTTCTCTGGTTTCCTGCTTACCATCCGATTCCTTGTCCACTCGGTACTTCCAGCGAATGTTTGAGCTTTTCGACGGGTGCAGCTCATTGTAGATAACGGATTTGACCATCTCGGCAGGGGAGATCTCGGTCGTTGATTGCGACTCGGCCAGCCCGATACACGGGGCCAGAAATAGGGTGACACCGGCGATCAACATTCGTGCTTGAGGTGTGGTCACGAGCTGGCTCCTAGAACAACTCTGAGACTAGGGAACCCAAGCTGGGCGTGACAATCAGGAGGATGGGGTAGCAATGGAAAGGAAATCCCTGATTACGAGGAGAGCTGGGGTGAGCACGCCAGAGGTGGAACTGCAGAAAGCCTTAGAAAAGAACCGAAATCCTTATATGTGGTACAACCCGGTGAGCGTGGGATCCGCGTGGGCTCGGTCATTAATCGTGGATTTGGCGGCTTCTTAAAACGAACCAGGCTCTTAGGAGATATACGGTTAATTCCCGCGCCAGTAGCGGCTTTTGACAATTCAAAATGACAACTCTGCCCTGAGGTGGGCATCTACTCTTCTGCTAGTAGGAGAGCACCACAATGAATCGTCTAATGCTCGCAATCGTATTCTCTTTACCGTCAACCTTATTAGCCCAAACCTTTACTTATGCGCCGATTAATGTGCCCGGTGCTGTTGCAACGGAAGCGCGGGGGATCAACAGCAGCGGTGAGGTCGTGGGCTTCTATTACACAACCAATTCCTGCACAGAACCGACGGGAGAAGTTCAATTCCCGAACTGCATCGTTCAAGGCTTCAAAATGGTCAACGGAACAATCACTAAGCTCATGGTTCCAAATTCAATCAGCACCGCAATCATGGGTGTGAACGACTACGGCGATCTTGTGGGCTTCACCCGACTGAAGGATGGGAGCGCCCACGCATTTCTCTGGTTGCATACGAATGTCGTGAAGCTAATCAATGCTGCGGGTGCCGGGGACAATTCTGACGAGCACACCGTCGCATTCGGGGTAAATAAGGCCCTCACTGTTGTTGGGGGACTCTGGTTTTTTAGTGATTCACAGGGCAGCGGTGGTTGGGTCTGGCAAAACGGAACCTTCAGCACTATGAACCCCGGCGACACGGTTTCAGGCACTTGCTGCTGGTCAGTAAACGGAATCTCCAACAATGGCTTTCTCAGCGGGACAAATTTCTACCACGACTTCGTTAGCGCCTGGTTCAAAAGTGCAACCGATGAGGATTTTTATCCCGTGACAAGAGATACAAATGGCACGGCCGTAAACTCGAATTCAGATGTCATTGGCTACTTCTCGACCGGGAAGGGCTGGTTTGCCAAGCGTATCGAATCCAACGAAGGCACGAATGACGCGACGGAACACAAGCCCGCATTCATCTCGGTTGCTTACCCTAATGCTAAGAGCACCTATCCCATGGGACTGAATGATGTGCGGTGGATAGCCGGGGTTTACACCGATTCCAGTGGTGTCATGCACGGCTTCATCGCCAAGCCTAACTTCTAGTTCGCCTTTGTTGCTCGAGCCGGAGCCGGACGATTTGCTTGCAGATCGTCCGTTTTTTTATTTGTTCACCGAGCAGTTTTCGATTCCAGAGCTTTACCTGTCAGAAACCCCGGTGCGTCCCGACCTAGACAACTCTTTACTTCTCTTTACGCGAATTTTGCGCCGAGGAAGCGTCTCAAGGACAAGAGCACAAGCACGAAAAGGATTGATCTCGTGCGGTGCAATTTCTAAATAGGAAGGTCCTTATGCAGACAACTGAGTTCAAGCCATGGGAAGAACTGTACGTGGCGGCGGTGCTGGAGAATGATCCCGCAAAGGCCGTTGATCGAATCAACACTGCGCAGGATGCACTTCGCGAGCGGTGGCATGCATTAAGCCAAGTGCCCCTTGCGCGCAATCGAGAGAGGCAGCGGGTTGAGGACGCCATCCGAACCCTAAACGTGATACGACTTAACGAACTCGATGCTTCGGTTTAGGTTGCGATGGAGCTGGCATTTGCATAGCGCGGGCCAGCTCCCGTGTTTAACCTTCGACGCTAGCCGTTCCGAACAAATTATTCGTGCGTTCCCACCGGCGTTACACGCGCCTTAGCGTGTGTGGAGTCGTATTTACCACGGGCTTCCTGAATTTTCTCGCGGTTCTGGCCGGCCCACTTCGCGAGACCTTGAATCGGCTGCAGCAGCGTACGTCCGAGATTTGTGAGTTGGTACTCCACCCGCGGTGGGATAGTGGGGTAGACGGTCCGCGTGATCATACCATCGCGTTCCAAACCCTTCAGAGTAAGCGTGAGCATGCGCTGCGATACGCCCTCGATCATCCGGCGCAACTCACTAAATCGTCTTGGACCTTCTCCGAGCATAGCTATGACCAGGACGCTCCACTTGTCCCCCACACGGTTCAAGACTTCGCGAATTGCGGGGCATTCAGCGGGAACATGCTTGTGACTCGGTGACATGAATGTGCCTTCTTGTATGCGTGCTGCTTCCTATTATACTGTTAGTAACAAATAAGTACCAACAGACAAGAGGGAACCACCATGAATTCAATTCTAACTGAAAGTATTCCGACTACAAACCGCTTGAACGATGATGCATTAGACCTGATCTTCCGGAATGCACGCACCCACGGTGCATGGCTTCCCAAACCAGTGCCAATCGAAATCTTGCGGGAAGCTTATGAGGTCGCGCGAATGGGGCCCACGAGCGCGAATGCTTCGCCGGCACGCTTCGTGTTTCTGACCACTCCGGAGGCAAAGGAGCGGCTGAAACCAACCCTGGCTCCGCTCAATGTCGAGAAGACTATGGCGGCGCCGGTGACTGTGATCGTAGCCTGGGACACAGAGTTTTACGAGAAGCTGCCGAAGTTGGTTCCACATCGCGACGCGCGTTCTTACTTTGTGGGCAACGAAAAGCTCACCGAGGAAACTGGCTTCCGCAACAGTTCTCTACAGGGCGCGTACTTCATCATTGCAGCTAGAGCCTTGGGCCTCGATTGTGGACCTATGTCGGGCTTCGACCCGGGCAAATTAAATGCTGAGTTCTTTCCTGACGGCAAGTGGAAGGCGAATTTTATTTGCAACTTGGGATACGGCGACACCAGTAAGCTCTACCCGCGCAATCCTCGACTGGAGTTTGAGGAAGCGGCTCGGGTGATTTAAGGACGGCGACTAAGATCCGCCCTGCTGGCAATACGTTGCGTTAAGAAACTTAGGTCACATTGCGAGCCCTTAGTCCTCTCGGTATGCTTTTGTCATGAGAGCGCTCATGCGGCGAGGCTTTAAGAGGTCTTGGTGTGCCAGTTTCGTAGTTCTGCTTCTATTGAGCTTGAGTTCTGCCCAAAGTCAGGGGCCATCTTCCTCGTCCTCGTCGCCTTCCCAAGCCGTATCTGGGTCCGAAGATTCCCTGGCGGCAGTTGTCAGGCGCGCCAAGGTTCAGAAAGATGGCCACTCCAAGAAAGTCATCACCGACGATGATCTCCAATCAGGCCTGGGTCCGCTACCCCGCCTGAAAACGGATGAGGCGGAAAACGGCGAAGATGTAATTGCTGCCATCGCCAAATACAAACAGTCCCATTCTCCCGAACAGACCGAAACGGTGGTTCGTCGTTGGTACAACGAATACGACACTGAGCTCGCCGCTGCGATCAAGAATAATTTAGAAACCAAAGAGGTCCGCGGGGCCAGCGTCAATAATGCTTATGAGGTGTGCCAAAACGAGCAGGATTATAGCGAATGCCGGAGAAGGCAAGTCGCCGAAGCTAAAGGCGCTCGTTACGATCAGGCGGACATCGCTCGCACCGGCCAGTGGATAGTGCGACTTCAACATTCACTCTCGAACGTCCGCAATCGATTACTGCAGATGGGGTTTCGGTACGACTGGTTCAAAGTCCGGACTACAAACAACATCGATCGCTTCTGATGTTGCGGGTAGAGTGGGCCACTCCTGGGTTGCTACTGGTTTATATCCTGCTTGGCTTGAAGCTGTCTTACCAGCCCATCCAGATAGCTCTTCTGATTGTCCGGAGCCTTTGCCAGCGCGACCTTCATTTCTTTTGCCGCGTCGTCAAAGTTGCCTTGTGAGCAGTACATGCGCGCCAGGCCGGTATGGACAAACCACTGGTCGGGATGTTTCTTCGCGTTCTCACGATAGATCACAAAGGCTTCTTCGCTCCGCTTTTCGCCCTGCAACTGGCGAGCGAACAAGTGGGTTTGCAGCGGGTTGGCAAGCTCCAGCGCCTTCTTCTCCGCGGTTGCGGCATCGTCTTTGCGATTGAGCGCCGTCATGACCTTCGACTTCGTCATCTCGTTGTCGTAACGGTCTTCGTTTTCGATGGATTCATTTGCATATTTCAGCGCTTCGTTCAACGCAATCTTTTCCGCGAGGAGATAATTGGCCGCGTCATCCCAGCTCATCCATGTATATTGCGAAAGATTACGGAGCTGCTTCTTCAGGCTTGCCTGCACCACGTCGTGTAAGTCCACGGAGACTTTAAACGGGACTGCGACCTTCTCCCACTCCAGTTCCACCACCGCCGAGTCTGATTGCAACTGGTCGAAGTCGTAGGTGAGGGCGTCATGCATGTCCGCCGCCTTGGGCTTCACGTTCACGCGCAGCGCATCTTCCGCCTGGTCGTAGGTGAACGATCCCCATGAGGTCGAATTCTTCGAGAGAATAATTGTCCATTCCTCAGCGTTCGGAATCATGTGCAGCCCGTACGATCCCTTGTCGAGCGGCTTGCCCTCGATCATGACTGGATCGCTAAAAGTGATCGTAGTGTTTTCATTCGCGCCGGCGCGCCAAACCTTACCGTACGGGACCAGGCCGTCCCAGATCTTGCGATTCTTCACCAGCGGCCGGTGATAGTTGATGGTGATGTTGGTAATGCCAATTCTTTGTGCGATCTCAGCCCGCTGGCTCTGGTCGGGCAGATCGAGTACGAACGATTGCGCCGCACTTGCGGCAGACATGGCTGTAATCAGCAGGCAAAAACAGAATCCTCGCAAAGTAGTCCTGAGCATGAAACGCCTCCTATGCAACTCGCAAAATTTTCGAAACGAGCGACAGGCCGCAGGTCACACCGGCCTGGCAACTTAGACGTTAGGGGGGAGCTGGATGTGAGCAGGTTTCTTACGATCCGCAGCGTTTCGCAAAGTGGCAGCGTAGCGATGCTTCTGTGGCTGAGGGTGTAGAATGCGTCCGCCTTAGGTTTGAATCGAGAACTGCAAACTGAAAAAGGAGGAGGATGACATGCGACGATCACTGTTGATTGTTGGAGTGGTAGCGGCCATGGTGTTCGCCTGGTCCATTGGGCGGGTACAGGGACAGCAAGATGAAGGGAAAAAAGTCATTTTTGCTTCAGCCGATCAGGCGAAATTTACTGAAATGGGCAAAGGTTCGTCCATGGCCCCCATCTGGGGAGATGCCAACGAGGGAGCGCATGGCGTATTCACTAAGTTCGCGCCGGGCTTCGACGCCGGCATGCACACCCATACGAATGACGTGTGGTTAGTCGTCTTGAAGGGCGCTTATTTGTACAAGGACGACGACGGTGAGAAGCGAGTAGCGGCGGGGGATTTCATACGCGTTCCCGGAGGACACAAGCACTGGAGCGGCGGAGACAAGAAAGAAGGCGCGCTGTTCTACTCAGAATCGTCCGGCAAATTTGATTTGATCCCAGCAAAGTAGCGCGCCCAGCTGATACCGAAGATGGGGGACTTGGCCACCCGCCAGCCCCCGATCCTCTACTAGGAATGCGTCATCCCGAAACTCGGCGCTTTTCAGCCGAGTGAGTCTGCCCTGAGCGACTGACGGCGAAGCCGAAAGGAGTCGAACGGGGATATTGCGTGGGGCACCTGGGTCGACTTCCGGGACCATTCACAGAGTTCGGGCCACTACACGCTAGATCCCCTTCGACTGCGCTCAGGGCAGGCTCTCGCCCCGCTGGTGAAAGCGCGGGGGTTCGGGATGACGCACGTCGGAAATGCACAAATCTCCGACCCGCTGGGTGCCCCATCTTTCGCGTTCTTCGCGAAAGGTGGGAACCACGGTCGCTTGCACAAGACATCCTCGAAACAAGAGCCCCACTTCTCGCAAAAGAAGCGAGAAAACCTGTCCTGAGCGCAGCCGAAGGATGGGGCACCCTCGTGTTTGGAGATTGTAAGAAGTGGGCCATCCGCCCCTACGCAGTTCGTCGCTGAGTTTCAAAACGGGCCGGAGATTGCGATTTTTTCTGCCTTGATGTTTGAGAGCCTTGATTTCGGAGCAAAATGCATGCGTGGCATTCTATCGTCGCAACTTGCCGCACCTGCAGCGCGACTACAAACCTCATTTGGTCACCTTCGTTACCAAACACCGCCTCGTGCTACCTGATTGGGCTAGACAGATTGTGTTCGATTGCTGCACCCACGATCACAACAACAAATACGACCTACGCGTTGTGGTCATCATGCCGGATCATGCGCACATGATTCTGACGCCCCTAACCGATGAAACTCAGCGAATGATTTTCCGGCTTCCAGAAATCATGAAGGCCATCAAGGGAGCTTCCTCACACGCGATCAATCGTCAGCTGCATTCAAACGGCGCAGTTTGGCAGGAAGAATCATTCGATCACGTGTTGCGGTCGGCTGAGAGTTTGGACGCGAAGATTGATTACATTTTGCAGAATCCGGTGCGCAAGCGACTGGTGAAGATTGCGAGTGAGTATCCATGGTCGTGGAGCAAGGCCATAGAAAGACCATTCATGTCTCCTCCTGAATCGATGGACACGTAGGCCCGGACGCCCTCGTCCGGGTGGGCGAGCCTTGCTCGCCAAAATCTTCGCGGAGCAACGCTCCGCCGGGCGGGTGAGGGCACCCGCCCCTACGTGAGCAGTCGTGAGATCGGGCATTTAGATGTGTCACATAGCCTTGGAATATCAATATGCCAATCGTCCAAATTGAACCTCCGCATCCCACGCCTTCCGTTCCGCATCTAAACATTGACAACATCTCACTCAACTCTCATAATAAGCCAGATTGCATAACGTGAGTACATGATTTCAAAGCACTTATAAGTTCTACAAGGAGAGCATTATGGGCAAAATTATTGGAATTGACCTCGGGACTACCAACTCCTGCGTCGCGGTTATGGAGGGTGGAGAGCCCAAGGTGATCCCTAACGAGGAAGGCGGGCGGACTACTCCGTCGGTGGTGGCATTCACCAAGACCGGGGAGCGGCTTGTCGGGCAGGTGGCCAAGCGCCAGGCAATTACCAACCCCGAGAACACGATTTATTCGATCAAGCGCTTCATGGGACGGCGCTATGACGAAGTGAACGAAGAAATGAAGATGGTCCCGTATAAGGTCGAACGCGATGGCGACCACGTATCGATTGTGGCGCAGGGGAAGAAGTACACGCCGCCTGAGATTTCGGCCATGATCCTGCAAAAGCTGAAGAAGGCGGCCGAGGACTATTTAGGCGAGAAGGTGACCGAAGCGGTCATCACCGTGCCGGCGTACTTCAATGACGCGCAGCGGCAGGCGACCAAAGACGCAGGCAAAATTGCCGGGCTCGACGTGAAACGAATCATCAACGAGCCAACGGCGGCCGCGCTGGCTTACGGGCTGGACAAAGGCAAAGACGAGACTATTTCCGTATACGACTTCGGTGGCGGAACGTTCGATATTTCTATTCTTGAAGTCGGCGAAGGGGTGATCGAGGTGAAGGCCACGAATGGCGATACGCACCTCGGCGGCGACAACATTGACCAACGGTTAGTGGATTGGCTCATCGACGAATTTAAGAAAGACGAAGGCCTTGATCTTCGCGGCAAGGGAAACGAAATGGCGTTGCAGCGTCTGCGTGACGCTGCTGAACGCGCCAAGATCGAGCTTTCGACCACGATGGAGACGGAGATCAACCTGCCCTTCATCACCGCTGATGCGAGCGGGCCGAAGCACCTGGTGAAAAAACTGACCCGGGCCAAGCTCGAAGGCATGGTGGAAGACATCCTGCAGCGGTCGGTTGGTCCTTCGAGGCAGTGCATGAAGGATGCGGGCGTCGATACCAGCAAGATCAATGAAGTGGTGCTGGTCGGCGGACAGACACGCATGCCGCGCATTCAGGCGATCGTGAAGGAATTGTTCGGCAAAGAAGGCCACAAGGGCGTGAACCCGGATGAAGTCGTGGCAGTCGGCGCAGGCATCCAGGGCGGCGTGCTCGGCGGCGAAGTAAAAGACCTGCTGTTGCTCGACGTGACTCCGCTGACGCTGGCGATTGAAACGCTGGGTGGAGTGGCGACGCCGATGATTCCGCGCAACACGACGATTCCGACGAAGAAGACGGAAACGTTCTCAACCGCGGCGGATAGTCAGACCTCGGTCGAAGTACACGTGCTGCAGGGTGAGCGCCCGATGGCAGCGCAGAACCGGACGCTGGGCAAATTCCATTTGACTGGAATTCCTCCGGCTCCGCGGGGCGTGCCGCAGATTGAGGTCACGTTCGATATTGACGCGAACGGGATTCTCAACGTCACGGCGAAAGACACGGCCACGCAGAAGGACCAGAAGATCACGATTACGTCGTCTTCGGGATTGTCCAAAGAAGAAGTCGAGCGCATGGCGAAGGAGGCCGATGCTCACTCGGCTGAGGACAAGGCGCAGCGTGAGACGATCGACGCCAAGAACCAGCTCGACTCGATGGTTTACCAGATCGAGAAGATGCTGAAGGAGCAGGGAGACAAAGTTTCCGGCTCCGAACGCGGCGAGGTAGAAAACGCACTGGCCGACGCGAGAAAAGCGCTGGAGTCGAATGACAAGGCGCAGATGGACCGCGCCCGCGAGACTCTGACCCAGGCTTCGCACAAGCTGGCCGAGCAGATGTACAAATCGGCGCAAGCGCAAACTCCGCCTCCGGGCGGAGATGCAGGCCCGAGCGGCAGCGCCGGCGGATCGCAGCCTGGCGGCAACGGTGACGCAGGGAAAAAGCAGGACGAGGGCGTAATCGATGCCGAGTACGTAGATGTGGACAAGAAATAGGCTGTTAGCCATCAGCTATCAGTAAGAGTCATCTGCGCGAACAAATGACTCGGAAACAGGCTTGCCACGGATGTCACGGGTTTCGCGGATATAAAAATCTGCGAAGTCCGTGCAATCCGTGGCCTAAATTTTAGAAATGGGGAAAACACATTGCAGTTCAAAATTAAAGATCAGGACTATTTTTTAGCATTCGTAGAGCAGGAAAAGCGCTGGTACGTTTTCGCGCCTACGTCAGATGGAGTGAATCGCATACCCGTGTATGTGGATGCGGAGAAGTATCAGACGCCAGGAATCTTGGAAACGGAAACACATCTGTCATTCTAAAAAACTGATTGCTGCTGAGTGCCGATTGTTAGCTTATGGCGGCCACTACCAAGAAAGACTATTACGAAATCCTGGGTGTAAAGAAAAATGCTTCGGCGGACGAAATCCGCAAGGCATTTCGTAAACTTGCGCGCAAATATCATCCGGACGTAAATCCCGGGGATAAAGGGGCGGAAGAAAAATTCAAGGCGCTCTCTGAGGCCAACGACGTGCTCAGCGATCCCAAGAAGCGCAAGATTTACGATCAGCTCGGCTTTTATTCTGACAACATCGATCCGGCGGCTGCCGACGCCTACGCGCGCGGCGGCCCAACCGGAGCCGGGGGCTTTGGCGGATTTCCAGGTGGACAGCCCGGCGCTGCTGGCCACGGGCAAGGCGTTCCGTTCGATTTCAGCGGCTTCGATTTCAATGACATGTTCGAAGGCGCGCGCGGCCAGCGGAGCACTGGAGGCGGTGGCGGGGGAGGATTTCGCGACATCTTCTCCAGCATGTTCGGCGGAGGGCGCGGCGGTGCAGTGGCGCAAGAAGGCCCCGAACCCGGGTCAGATCTCGAATATCAGGTAACCGTTCCGTTCTGGACGGCTATTCGCGGCGGTGTTATTCGCCTGAACATCACGCGCCAAGACGCGTGCAGCAATTGTCAAGGCAATGGTTTCATTGAGGCGCCGGGTGTCTGTCCGCAGTGCAAAGGGAAGGGAACTATCGAGCAGACTGGCGGACGGATGAAGTTCAACATCACTTGTCCGCGCTGCCATGGTACGGGGAAGAATATTTCCACTTGCCCAGTTTGCCACGGAGAAGGCGTGGTCAGCCGCACCGAGCCGCTCGAAGTTCGCATTAAGGCGGGAACGCGCGACGGCCAGCGCATTCGCATTCCGGGCAAAGGAAATGCTGGACGGCACGGAGGCCCACCGGGCGATCTCTACGTCATCATTCGTACCGAGAACCATCCGATATTTCGCCGCGAGGGCGATGATATCTACCTCACTGTTCCCGTGACTGCTTCGGAAGCCGCGCTGGGCGCCAAGATAGAAGTTCCTACCATTGATGGCCGTGCTCAGCTCAAGATCCCGCCCGGAACCCAGAGTGGCCAGAAGCTGCGTCTGCGTGAAAAAGGCGTGCCTTCGGCTACGAGCGAAGGAAAGCGCGGAGACGAGATCGTGGAAATCAAGACCGTCGTTCCCATGCCTCGGGATGAGAAGACGAAAGAGCTTCTGCGCGAGCTGGCGAAGCTGAATCCGGAAGATCCCAGAGCGGAGTTGTTCAAGAACGTGTGATGAAGTTTTCTCTCAGATTTCCGACACTGGGAAGGGCCAGAATGTTCGAACGATACACGGAAAAAGCCAGACGCGTGATTTTCTTTGCGCGTTATGAAGCTAGCCAGTATGGGTCCCCAGATATTGAAACTGAGCATTTACTCTTGGGGCTGTTGCGAGAGGATCATGCACTTTCAAGGAGAATCCTGGGGGCCGGCGGAACCTTCAAGGACCTGGTTTTTTCGGAGTCTTCCATTGACGTAATTCGTCACAAAATCTCAGAACGTGGCATGCTCGGGGAAAAGCTCCCGACCTCTGTCGATCTGCCGCTGAGCAATGAATCGAAGCGCGTACTTGCATACGCGGCCGAAGAAGCGGAGAGCCTCGGACACAGACATATTGGGACTGAGCATCTGCTGCTTGGCTTGTTAAGGGAAAAGAAGGGCTTTGCTGCGCAACTGCTCAATGAGGAAGGCGTCGTCCTTAAACGCTCGCGCGGGAATATTGCCGAGTGGCAGAAAAAGTACGGCAGCGCGGAAGAATCCGAAGGAACGGAATCCGTCGCAATTCACGGCCAAGCCTGGAACCTGGACTACGTCAGGGCACAAACCAAGACGCTCGAGAAGTTTGCGTGGAGCAAGCGCGAATGGAAACCGCTGGATGTGCTAGTCGAGTTCGAAACTGGCCGCATTTTCTTTGATACGAATCCCTCACAGGATCCGCGCTTCAAGCTTGTCCCCGATGGATGGACTCGCGACTGGTGTGTGATTTGTGGTTGGGAACTGAACGTCTATGGTGGCGCAGAACACTTCACTGTCTACACAAATGGCAGGCAGTGGCTATGCGCGGAGTGTTGTGAGCAGTTCTTCGCGAGCAAACCTGAATCAAACTCCTGAAACGGGTGGACGCAAAGAGAAATCCACAGCCGATGATGTGACGCACATCACTGCGCTCTGAGCCTAGAGCGACCTATGCTTCTCCGATGCTCTCCGGGCGCGTCACGCAGGCAATTCTTCGTGGGCTGGATCGAATTGCCAGTAAGACTTCCATCGCTGACGAAGCCCCAGCTCATCTACGTACCGGGCGTCGCGGGGAAGAAGACGCGTATTTCTACCTACGTCGTCGGGGTTACATCATGGTCGCGCGAAATTTTCGCACGGCAAGACATCGCGGTGAGATCGATCTGATCGGTTGGGACAGGGGCAAAGACAAAGAAGACGTACTCTGCTTCATCGAAGTGAAGACTCGGACCACGCGTGACGTGAAACCTGCCCAGGCAGCCGTCGATCGCAAGAAGCGGCACGACCTTCGGGTTGTGATTCGCGATTACCTGCGCGCGCTTCCGCGGCGGCAATTCCCGGAGATCCCGCAGTGGCGCTTTGACGTCGTCACGGTGTATTACGAGGGCGGGTCGGGGCGACCAACTTTTGAGCTATTTCAGAATGCCGCGATCTCATCGTAAAATGAATTACCCGGGTGGCAGCGGGTGGAGGACTCAATCTTTTGCCCGAACTCAGAAAAGACCCCATCGTCGGCCGCTGGGTCATTATTTCCACCGACCGCGCCAAACGCCCCACTGACTTTGCCCGCGAATCGGTAAAGATGAAGGGCGGCTTTTGCCCTTTTTGTTACGGAAACGAAGGTAAGACCCCGCCGGAAATTCAGGCCTATCGTCCTAACCAGAATGGCGCCCAGCCTCAGCGGGACACTCCCGGCTGGACAGTGCGCGTAGTGCCGAACAAATTTCCGGCGCTCGGAATCGAGGGGAACCTCGACCGCCAGGCCGAAGGTATGTTCGACAAAATGAACGGCGTCGGCGCGCATGAGGTGATCGTTGAGAACAACGACCACAATGCGAGCCTGGCAACCTTGCCGCCGAAGAAAATTGAAGACGTGCTGTGGACCTTTCGCGACCGAATCCTTGATCTGAAAAAAGACCGGCGGCTGAAATACATTCTGATTTTCAAAAACCACGGCGAAGGCGCGGGCGCCACGCTCGAACATGCGCATTCGCAACTGATCGCACTTCCTGTGGTGCCCATTTATGTGGCGGAGGAGATCGAGGGCGCCAAGCAGTACTACCTGTATAAAGAGCGTTGTGTCTTCTGCGACATTGCCCGGCAAGAAATTGAGGCCGGTACTCGAGTGGTCGCGGAAAATGACGACTTCCTGACTATTGCCCCATACGCCCCACGCTTTCCGTTCGAGACCTGGATTTTGCCCAAGCAACACGAGTCGGCGTTCGAGAATTCGTCCTCGCGCATGTTCCAGAACCTGGCAAAATCGATCCGCACGCTGCTCAATAAAGCGAACCGTGTTCTCGATGATCCGCCGTACAACTTAGTCATCCACAGCTCGCCTACGCAGGATTCGAGCAACGACCACTATCACTGGCACATTGAGTTCGTGCCCAAGCTGACAAAGGTCGGTGGATTCGAGTGGGGCACGGGGTTCTATATCAATCCCACACCGCCTGAAGAAGCGGCGAAGTTTTTGCGGGAAGCCACGGTGGAAGAGCCCGCAGCGGCGGTCGCGGGATAAATCTTGTCGTTCCGAGGACTTTTAAGTCTGAGGAATCTGCTTGTGCGTGCGTTCTAAAAGCAGATTCCTCACCGCTAAAGCGGGTTCGGAATGACACATTCTTTATGGTGTAAAAAAGCTATCGGAGTTCGCGCAGCTGCTGCACAGTGTGAATCACCTTAGCGGCCACATAATCGATTTCAGCCTGGGTGTTGAAGCGGCCGATCCCGAAGCGAATGGAACTTTGGGCTAGTTCGTCGCTGATGCCCAAAGCCTTTAACACATACGAAGGCTCGATGTGCGCCGAGGTGCAAGCCGCGCCGCTTGAAACCGCAACATCATCGATGGCGGTCATCAGCTCTTCGCCATCGACCCCGGCGAAGCTCATATTCAAATTTCCGGGCAAGCGCTGCTCCATGGAGCCATTGACGTAAACTTCGTCCAGACTGGATTTGATATTGTCGTGAAGCCGGTTGCGCAAGCCCGCGATGCGGCATGATTCGTGCGGCATTTCCTCCCGCGAAATTTCACAAGCCTTGCCTAGCCCCACAATGCCGGGGACGTTTAACGTTCCCGATCGCATTCCATGCTCATGCCCGCCCCCGTCGATAGTCGGGGAGAGTTGGATCCCCTGCCGAGCGTAAAGCGCGCCCACGCCCTTCGGACCGTATGCCTTGTGAGCTGACATCGAAAGCAGATCGACGTTTTGCCGAACTACGTCAATCGGAGTTTTCCCCAAGGCCTGCGCAGCGTCGGAGTGGAAGATTATTCCGCGTTCGCGGCACAGTTTTCCTATTTCGTCGATCGGTTGCAACACGCCGATCTCGTTATTGGCAGCCATGATCGTGACCAGGATGGTCTTTGAATCGATGGCACGCTCGAGGTCAATGAGATCGAGTAGGCCGTTCGACCTTACGGGCAAGTAAGTTACGCGATAGCCGTATTTCTCCAGCCGCTTGCAGGAATCGAGCACAGCCTTGTGCTCGGTGACTGCAGTGATGATGTGGTTGCCCTTGCCGCGATAGGCTTCAGCCGCGCCCTTAATGGCAAGGTTGTCACTTTCGGTTGCGCCGGAGGTGAAGACGAGCTCACCGCTCGGCGAGCCGATCAGAGTTGCAACCCGCGCTCGTGCAGTCTCGACCGCTTCGTCGGCTATCCATCCAAAAGAATGGCTGCGGCTGGCGGCGTTGCCGAATCTATCGCTCAGATAAGGAAGCATTTCCTCCAGCACCCGCGGATCGACTGGTGTGGTGGAGTGATTATCCAGGTAGATCGGGAGCTTTAGATTGGCGGGGACCCGAGTCTCCTGTTTTTCCACCAACCTGGTCACATCCACCGCCATAATGCCTTCCTAATGCCCTCTGAGCAAAATTTTACACACATTCAACGGGCAGAACCGGGTCGATGCTCGGGTCAACTCCTTTCCGGCGTGCCAAGCTTTGTAATTTCAAGGCGTAAGATCGAGAAAACCAGAGCACTGCAGCTCCAAGTCGATTATCCATTCTGTCATTCTGTGCTTGACAAGCACCTATTTGCGGCGAAAAAATACGGCCAATTCCGGCGCGAGTCTCCTCGGGGCAGCCCCAGCCCGAGAAAGCGATAGTCCGGAATCTATGACGACATCCCGCCCTGCTCAACCTCCTGCGATGACGAACGATCTGGCCAAGTGCAAACACCCCCGTGTACGAGTAGTCGCCCGCGAAGAGGACGCTGAATTCGTAGAATGCCTGGAATGTGGTGAAGTCTTCGAATCGAGCGAATTCAAAGATATGGATATTGAGGAGAGCAAGATCGAGGAAACTGAGTAGAGTAGCTATTAGCTGTCACCCATCAGCTAGCGCGATATCGGTGTGTTGAGAAGCAGATTCCTCACCGCTAAAGCGGTTCGGAATGACATCATCGTGAGGGTGGCGCATTCCGGAAATTAAATGTTGATCAGTGAGAGCTGATAGCTATTTCAACGCCAACCCCGCCTCCGCAGAAAAATCCATGGCGGCAAAATCTTTAGCAACGAACTTCGGATACGCGGCAGCCGCAATCATCGCCGCATTATCGGTCGACAGCGGACGGGAAGGGAAGTACACGGGCAGTCCCTCTCGGGCAGCCTCCTGCTCAAAAGTTTGTCGCAGTTCGTTGTTGGCGGCGACCCCGCCGGTCACAAACAGAGTCGCAATTTCGTGCTCGCGCGCCGCGGCCAATGTTTTCGCGACGAGGTCTCCTACGATGGCTCTTTGGAAGGAAGCGATGAGGTCAAGCGTCTGCTGGTCGCAGCACGCAAGGTAGTCTTCCAGCTTAGGCTTGGCAATTTTGGACAGGACTTTGCGTCGTTCTGCAATCGAAGCTGCCAGTGCATGCGTCTCGACGTAGCGAAGCACAGCGGTCTTAATTCCGCTATAAGAAAAATCAAAACGGGGATGCTCGTCAGCATGCGCCTCCGGGCGGGGACGCCCGGAGCTCCACAATTGTTTTTTGTGCGTCTCTTTTTCGCCGGTTGCCCCATCATTCCGCGTTTTTTGCGGAAGGATGGAATTTCGATCAGGATGCTTAATCTGCGGTGTCCCAAACTTTATTGCCTTGGGGTCCCCATGCTTGGACAGACGGTCAATCACCGGGCCGCCGGGATATCCAAGGCCGAGCAGTTTGGCAACTTTGTCGAAAGCCTCGCCGGCAGCATCATCGCGGGTGTGACCGATATTTTCGTAGGACCAACCCTGGCCCTGCTGCTCCGCTAAGTAAAGATGGGTGTGGCCACCGGAAACGACTAGCGCCAGCACCGGAAAGCGCAGCTCGTGGTTTCCCTTCTGACGCTCTTCGAGCAGCACCGCGTGAATGTGGCCTTCGAGGTGGTTGACGGCGATCAGCGGTTTTTCGAGCGCAAGCGCCAGCGCTTTGGCATAACTGATCCCAACCAGCAGTGCTCCGGCAAGGCCGGGCCCCTGCGTGACTGCCAGGGCGTCGATAGACTCGTAATTCTTTCCGGCATCGGCCAGCGCCTGGCGGACGACCGGAACGATGGCCCGCAAATGCTCCCGCGAAGCCAGTTCGGGGACCACGCCTCCGTAGGGTTGGTGGGTGGCAATTTGCGACGCCACGACATTTGATATCACTTGCTCGCCCGAGCGCACCACGGCCGCGGCGGTTTCGTCGCAGGAGCTTTCAATTCCTAGAATGTAGGTCGGAGACATGGACAGCTTCCATCATAGTAAAGGTTTCAAAGTTTCCGAAGTTTCAAGGTTTCTGAGCCCCAATTTTCGGCGGTCATTCGAGATGTGACTTTGAAACTCTGAAACCTTGAAACTCTGAAACCTGGCTTGTTTTATTTCCCGATCCGTCCTCTTGATCCAGAGTTCGTTGTGTAATATTCTGCGTTTACACCGGAAAGGAGGTGGTCGGATGACAAGTTCTGATTGTAGTGGTAGATGTAAAAGACCAGGTGAGGTGGCTGAGACTTAGAGCGGTTGCTCTGAGTGCTTCGCAACTCGACCGGTGAGTTTGGGTTGAGCCCGGCGTAAGGTCGCGCCGAAGCTAAACCGCTAGACCCGGAGTTCGCTAAAGAGGCCACTGTCCCGCGCAGGTGATCGCGTCGGGTACTTAGAGTGACCACCTCTTGGTCAATCCCGAACAGTCCGCCGGGCGGCCCGCAGGCAAATAGCTTGCGGGCCGTTCTCTTTTTTGCGGGGTTGGAGTTCCAGCCGGACACGTTTGAGGTTCGAACCTGCGCATTCCAGCCACAACCTCGATATGATTCTGTTCGTGGCGACGTTGGATTTCGGGAAAGAATACGAGAGGTTTGCAAGCCACTATTCCCAAATGAGCGACGGCGAACTGCTGAAGGTTGCGCTTGAGTCCTCGGAGCTTAGCGACCCGGCATGGGATGCGCTTGAGGATGAATTAGACCGTCGCAAGCTGGAAGTCCCGGAACCCGAGTCGTTGCCGGAACCCATTTTGCCGGCGATGCGAGATCTGGTCGTGCTCCGCCGGTTCCGCGACGTTCCCGAGGCACCGCTCGCGAAAGGCAGGCTAGAGGCGTCAGGGATCGAGTGCTTCCTCGCCGACGAAAATATGGTCCGCATGGACTGGTTCATCTCCAACCTTCTCGGCGGAGTGAAGCTACTGGTGCAGCCAGCGGACTTTAGCAAAGCCAGCGAGATATTGAATGAGCCGGTCGGGTCTGATTCCAGCGACGACTTCGAGTCTGATCAGGGTTGAGCACCCATAGGTGAGGAACACTCTAGTCAGCTTTTGAGAATCCGAGCTGCACTATATTTCGTGTGTCCTCAGGCAGAGAGATTTCCGCTACTTCGTCCGGCGTAAACCAGCGAGCATCGGCTGCATCGCCCGCTGCGAGCACATCTCCGAAGATTTTCTGGCAGAGGAAATCAATAAGCACGTAGTGGTAGAGCGTGGCTTTCTTGTCATCGGGCACGACGCGGTCGAAGACCCCAAGCAGATCGGTGGCACGGACAACGATCCCGGTTTCTTCCAGCGCCTCGCGTTCCGCTCCCTGCCGCATGGTCTCGCCTAATTCGAGCATTCCGCCGGGGATTGACCACTCGCCGAGCAATGGCGCTTTGCCTCGCTTAATAAGCAACACGCGACCGTCTTCAATGATGACGGCACCGACTCCGACCAACGGGTGTTGAGGATATTCACGTTGCATGAAGAGGATTTAACGCCAAGAAGGGAACCCTGACCAACGCCCGCGTCAGAAAAAGAATGCAGAGGCAGAGAGTCATTGTCGAACTGACTGTAGCATTCTGACTCAGATGGCGCCATTGCGCTTCTCGGGTCTTCTTTCTTTACAATATCGGTCGTGGCTCTAGAAGAATACAAACGCAAGCGGCGCTTCTCGGAGACTCCTGAGCCCCCTCCAAAACTGGAGAAGAGCAAAGGCCATCGCTTCGTGGTGCAGCGCCATCGCGCTACGCGCTTGCATTACGACTTCCGCCTGGAGATGGAAGGCGTTTTGAAGTCGTGGGCCGTGCCCAAAGGCCCATCGCTGAATCCCGGCGATAAGCGTTTAGCCATGCAGGTTGAGGATCATCCTGTTTCCTACTTTGATTTTGAGGGCATTATTCCCGAAGGCAACTATGGCGCGGGTACGGTGATGGTGTGGGATGTCGGTGCATGGGAACCGCTCTCACCGGTACCGGTCAATGGAGAATATGTTCCCGGCACCGAAGCTGAGGCTGCGGCCATGATCAAAAAAGGCGATCTGAAATTCCGCCTTCATGGGCAGCGACTGAACGGCGACTACGCATTGATTCACATGAAGGCGCGCCGGCCTGGGAGTAAGGGCAACGAATGGCTGATGATCAAGAAGGCCGACAAATACGTAGATGAAAAATTCGATATCGAGAAATATGACAAGTCGGTGCTGAGCGGTCAGACCATGGCGCAAATCGCGGGGGACGAAGGCTCGGCCGAATGGCAGAGCAGCAAGAAGGCATCCCGAGGCGGAGTAAAGGCCGCCTGGCTTGCTGATACTATGGCTAAGCTGGATAAAAAAAAACGAAAAATCCAAAGCAGAACCACAGAGGGCACAGAGGAACACAGAGAAAGGACCAAAGCTGATTTACTAATTCCATCCCAAAAGCGATCCGAGACGCGAGTAGTTTCGAGAACGGCGCCTTCCTCTGTGATCTCTGTGACCTCTGTGGTTAAGAATTTGCGCGGGGCCATCAAGCGGCCCATACCCACCGCAATTCAGCCGATGCTCGCGTCAATCGCGGAAGAGCCTTTCGACAATCCGAACTGGTTGTTCGAAATCAAATGGGACGGCTATCGCGTGGTCTCATTCATCGAAAATGGAGCCGTCCGCATGGTCTCGCGCAATCAGAATGATCTTGGGCCGCGTTATCCCGAGCTGCGCGAGTTGCCAAAGCTGGTCAATGCGAAGTCGGCCATTCTCGACGGCGAAGTAGTCGTCCTCGATGAACAAGGCCGTCCATCGTTCAGCCTCATGCAGCAACGTACAGGGATCCGGGCCCACGGGCGCCAGACGGCATCACGGTCGGATCTGCCCATCCTTTATTACGTATTCGATCTCATCTATCTCGACGGCTATGATCTGCGACGGGTTGCGCTCGACGATCGCAAGCGGATGCTGCGGCAAATACTCCCCGCAGGAGAGATGGTTCGCTACTCGGACCATCAGGCGGGGCAGGGTGTTGCTCTTTTCCAAGCGGCGAAACAGAAAGGTTTGGAGGGAATTCTCGCAAAGAAATGCAATAGCTGCTACGAGGAACGGCGCAGCCGCGAGTGGCTGAAAATCAAAATCACACAGACGGTGGATTGTGTAATCGGGGGATACACCGACCCAGAAGGAGCGCGGCAATATTTCGGCTCCCTGGCTCTGGGACTTTACAATGATAAGAAGCAACTGATCCATGTGGGCAACGCGGGAACGGGCTTCAACCAGGCCATGCTGAAACAAATCTGGGGAGTCCTGAAGGAAATCGAAACGAAAAAGAGTCCGTTCACCGGTCCAGTGGACGCCAAGAACGTACACTGGGTGAAGCCGGAGCGGGTTGCAGAAGTTAAGTTTTCTGAGTGGACGCACGAAACTTCCGAAGGCGGGTTGAAGCTTCGCGCGCCGGTGTTTCTCGGTTTGCGAGAAGACAAGAATCCGGAAGACTGCACGTTCAAAGGGCAGACGGAAGAGGTAGTTACCACTTAATTAGGAGGACGTATGCAGCACACTCCGCGGTTTTTAAAAATTGTTGACGATGCGAAGTCTCGCGTTAAAGAGACCACTGTCGATGAAGTAAAAGAGAAGCTCGACGGCGGCGAGAAATTTCTATTGGTCGATGTGCGCGAAGAGAGCGAATTCGCTAAGGACCATTTGCCGGGAGCGATTCATCTCGGCAAAGGCGTGATTGAGCGCGATGTCGAGGCGCGTGTCCCCGACGTGAAGACTCCCGTGGTCTTGTACTGCGGCGGAGGTTTTCGCTCGGCGCTGGCGGCTGACAATCTGCAAAAGATGGGTTATACAAACGTGCTATCGATGGATGGCGGCGTGCGCGAGTGGCGGGAAAAGAATTATCCGATGACTCGCGGATGACGGGATGGTGTGGACGGGCGAGGACGCCGGTTGCTCCAAAACTCGGAAATCAGTTCTGGCCCGCTAATGCCTTTTTCTCCTCATTTGTAAGCGGACGCGCTTTGCCTTTCGGTAAATCGCCCAGCCTTACAGGACCAATCGCAACCCGGACCAGTCGCAATACGTCGATCCCAAGCTCTGAAAGCATCCTGCGAATGTGCCGGTTTTTGCCTTCGTCGAGCACGATCTCCAACCAGGAATTCTTTTTTCCCAGGCGCAAAACGCTTGCGCGTTTGACGCCAAGGAAATCCCCTTCCGCAGTTCTAACGCTTTTCTGCAGGCGGTCGACTAGCTCCTTGCCCGCGATCGCCCCGATCTGGACGTGATAAGTTTTCTCAATGTGTGCCTCCGGCGAGGAAATTCGGGCACCCCAGGCTGAGTCATTCGTTAGCAAAAGGAGGCCCTCGCTGGCCATATCCAGCCGGCCCACGGGAGCTAGCCAGTCTTTCTCTGTATAGTTGGGAAGCAGGGAATAGACGGTTTTGCGCCCTTTCTCGTCGCGAGCGGTGGTCACCACGCCTCGGGGCTTATTGAGCATCAGGTAGAGCATGCCCGCCTGGCCGATCTTGTTTCCGTCCACCTCAATCCGGTCTTTGCCGGGCAAGACGGGCTTCTCGGGGTCCCGAACCAAGCGCCCATTGAGTCGCACGCGCCCGGCGCGGATCAAGCCGAAGGCCTGAGACCGCGAGCAATAGCCCAATTTCGAGAGCGCCCGCGCAAGGCCGGTCTGGCGGGCACTTTGACTGTCGCTGATCATGGAAATTCATGGAAGACGTTAACAGACGGCGTTAACGTTCGGATTGCGATGATATAAAAAACTCCGGCTCCATAAAAATTTTGCACCCGCCCTCTTCCCAATGCATTGATTTAGGTGCATAATTCATGGACTCTGAATTGCAGATGAAGCGCAGCGCCCTCTTCGTCAAGAATTAAAAAAATCTCTTGGGACAGTTTCATGTGGCTTGAAAAACTTTTTTCAGGCGTGCTCCGAGTTCTAACTCCGCTCGGGCCGCGTTACCTGAACCCCTCTGTCGCTCAACGGCTGTATCTAATCTGGGTCTTCCGCCATTTTGAGACCTTGCCGGTAAAGGTGCTGAGTTCGCGCCAACGGCGCATGATTGAATACATGTGCGCCAACAACCAGTTCGTCTCTCTTGACATGGGGTTGGACGAGACGCCGTTGTTAGGCACATTGGAGCAGCGCCCGCCGGTGCCGGCTACTGTCGCTCCTCGTAAACCCGTCAGCTCGGTGAGGGACGTGGGGCCGTTAACTGCCGACGCTCAGCAGTAGCACTGGGTTCTCTTCCACATCCAGCGACGGGTAGCTTCGCCAGCCGAAACTACCCTTCTCTCGTTCCTACCATACCCGGCAAATTTTCTCCGGCGGCTTGGTCATGGGGTGTCCTGCCTTGCAGGAAAAAGCCTGGGAAAACTCCGGCATGTTCACAACCACGCCGTTGATACGGTACTGGGCCGGAGAATGAGGATCAGTCGCAGCACGAACCCGTAAATCCTCGGGACGTTCATTGGCACAGTCCCACTGTGCGAAGCCAATGAAGAAGCGCTGCTCCGGAGTAAGGCCGTCGACAGGCTGGAGGTTCTTGTCTTTGGTTTCGTCTTTCCATGCCATGTAGGCCAGGACCTCGCCGCCGAAATCGGCCACATCTTCGCCGAGAGTGAGCGCGCTGTTGATGTGAACGTCATCGACGACGACGTATTGCGCGTACTGGTCTTGCACGCATTTGGTTTTCGCGTCGAACTTTTCACGGTCTTCTTTGGTCCACCAGTTTCGCAGATTGCCTTTGGCGTCGAACTGACTGCCTTCATCATCGAAGCCGTGGGTCAGTTCGTGGCCGATGGTGCCACCGGTGTCTCCGTAATTCGGGGCATCATCCATTTTCGCGTCGTAGACCGGAGGTTGCAGCACGCCGGCTGGAAAATTAATGTCATTCATCTGCGGATTGTAGTAAGCGTCAACCGTGGCGGGAGAGATGTCCCATTCGGTGCGGTCAACCGGTCTGCCAATTTTGCTAATGTCGCGACGGCTTTCAAATTCGTGCGCTCGCTGGATGTCCTGGACGAAGTCGCCGGGCACAATTGTGAGCGAACTGTAGTCGCGCCACTTGTCGGGATAACCGATTTTGTTGCGAATGCCATGTAGTTTTATGAGAGCCTGCTGTTTTGTTTCCGGACTCATCCAGTCCAACTGCGCGATGCGCTGCGCCATCGCATCTTCGATGTGCAGTACCATCTCGCGCGTGCTCTGTTTTAGTTCCGGTGAGAATACATGCGCCACATAAGCTTGGCCTACAGCTTCACCCAGGTTGCGGTCGGTGTACGAGACGCACCGTTTCCAGCGCGGCTGTTGTTCGGACACACCTCGCAAATACTTTCGATAGAAGTCGAAGTTTTCCTGAACGAATTTTGACGACAGATATGGCGATTCCGAATCGACGACGTGGAAACGCAGATAGGTTTTCCAGTTACCAATCGGTTCAGATGTCAGCAACACGTTCACTTCTTTGAAAAAATCAGGTGTGTTCACGTTGACAGTCTCGAACTTGGGATAGCTCGCGTCGCGGTAGTAAGCGGTCCAATCAACGGCGGGAGCCAACTGGTGCAGCTCGGCAATTTTCATCTTGTGTTTCAGGTTATACGGATTGCGTCGTGCGACACGCGTCAGGGAAGCATTGGCAAGTGCGGTTTCAATGCGCATTACCGTTTGCGCGTTCGCCTTAGCAGTACCCGGACTATCGCCGCTGAGCTCCAAAACGGCTTGAACATGTTGCACGTAACGGTCGCGAGTCTCTTTAGATTTGGCGTCGTCTTTTACGTAATAGTCACGGTCCGGCAAGCCCAGCCCACCCTGGTCTAGCCCGGCAATCACCTGGTCTGAGTTGTCAGGGTCTTGCTCTGAACCTCCGTCGAACAAAATCTTGCTGAAGGTGAGCTGCAGGCGGGCGATCAGGTGAGTGAGTTCGGCCACAGAATTTAGTCGTGCGATCTCATCCAGTTCCGGCTGCAATCCCGATATGCCGCGCTTCTCAGCGGCATTTTCGTCCATGCACGCGCCGTAGAAATCTCCAATTTTTTGGGTCACCGCATCCCGCTGGCTGGTGGTCGAAGCCGCCTGCTCCAGAATGGTGCGCAGGTAATTGAGATTGTCCTGATAGAGCTTGCCGTACACTGACCACGAGGTCTGGTCAGGAGGGATCGGGTTCTTCTTTTGCCAGCCGCCGCACGAATAGTGGTAAAGATCCACACAGGGATCGATAGAACGGTCCATCGAGGACAAGTCCAGGCTCGGAGAATATGGCAGTGCTGGCTGAGCCTCTGGTCCGTTGGATTGGCTGAAAGCGGTTGCGGTGCAGAGCAGGACAGAAAAGATCGGGCACAAGGCGAATCTGTTTTTCATTTTGTTTAGACTCGAAGATCCTGAGAAGGTTAGAAACCCACCAATTCTAGCGGAAGGGCGTGTTGTCTGAGACCAAGAGCCAGGATTTTACGAGAGTTTGACTATTCCCACTCAATTGTTCCGGGTGGTTTTGAGGTTACGTCGTAAACCACGCGATTGACTCCGTGGACCTCGTTCACGATTCGACTGGAAATTGTTTTCAGGACTTCGTGAGGCAGTGGGACCCAGTCGGCGGTCATGCCATCCTCGGAATGAACCGCGCGGATGGCGCAGGTGTAGGCGTAAGTCCGTTGGTCGCCCATCACGCCGACCGACATAACCGGCAGGAGCACCGCGAACGATTGCCAGATTTTAGTGTAGAGCTCGGCCTTCTTAATTTCGTTCACCACAATATCGTCGCATTCGCGCAAAATTGCGAGACGCTCGGGCGTGACTTCACCGAGAATTCTTACTGCGAGTCCGGGTCCGGGGAAGGGCTGACGCTGAAGTATTTCTTCCGGCATCTCCATGTCGCGACCTATCTTGCGAACCTCATCTTTGAAGAGGTCCCGGAGCGGCTCGATCAGCTTTAACTTCATCTTCTCCGGCAGACCGCCGACGTTGTGATGAGACTTGATCACTTGCGATGGCCCGCGAACCGAAACCGATTCGATCACGTCCGGGTACAAGGTCCCCTGGACCAGCCACTCAACCTCGCCCTCTTCCTTTTCTATGCGGTGAGCTTCTTCTTCGAATACTTTGATGAACTCGTTGCCGATGAGCTTGCGTTTTTTTTCAGGGTCTCTAACTCCTGCTAGTTTCGACAGAAAGCGTTCGGTGGCATCGACTGCGACCACGTGCAGTCCTAGCTTATCCCGTAAGTTTTGCTGAACTTTTTCGAACTCGTTTTTGCGCAGGACGCCATTGTTCACAAAGATAGATGTCAGTCGCGATTTCTCGCCGTCTCGAAGCGCGCGATCTACCAACGTGGCCGCGACGGCTGAATCCACTCCGCCGGACAGAGCACAGATCGCGCGGCCCGACCCGACTTGCTTGCGAATCGACGCGATCGTCGCATCGACAAAATGGTGTGGGGTCCAGGTGGGCTCGGCCTTGCAGATGTTCAGTACAAAATTACGGAGGATGTCTTTACCGAACTTGGTGTGATGAACTTCAGGATGAAACTGTACGGCATATAGCTGCCGGGTACTATTTTCGATTGCCGCAACCGCGCTGGGCGATTTGGCTAGGAGCTTAAAGCCAGTAGGCAGCTCCAAGGCCTCGTCGCCGTGGGACATCCATACCTCGAGATTGCGTGGCAAGTCATGGAAAAGCTCGGACTCTTCGAGCAGATCAACCTGCGCATGCCCATACTCGCGATGCTTCGCGGCGCGAACTTTGCCACCAAGCGTGTGCACCATGAATTGCAACCCGTAGCAAATTCCGAGTACAGGGATCCCGAGTCCGAAGACGCGCGAATTCGCGACCGGAGCGTCCTTGTCATAAACCGAAGACGGGCCGCCGGAAAGAATAATTCCGACCGGAGAGTGTTTGCGAATCTCTTCAATCTTGGCGTTGCAGGGAAGGACAACCGAGAAGACATTCAGCTCGCGGACGCGGCGGGCGATGAGTTGAGAATACTGTGCCCCGAAATCGAGGACAACGATCGATTGGGTTTCCACGGATGAGTTTCTCAAATCAGAGATGTCATGTAAAGCGTCATCGCTACGTCGCGGGAAGCGGAACATCGCTCAGAATTAGCTCGCTCTGATCAATAGAAGCCCTTCCGCTACCGGAGACAGTTGGCAGTGGTGCTTGCGGCAGGCGCGCGTACGCCGGCGCTCCTCGAATGGTCGCCAGATATGCTGTCAGCCTTCCGATGTAGAGTGCGTCGGCAACGGCGGAATACACTGCCAAGATCAAGAATTCCAGAAACAGCGTAGGACCGGGGCCTAAGGCAGCAGCCATACCGAGAACCGTAAAGCCTGCGCCACAGGCGGTCAGGAATGCGCCGCCATGAATCAGACCGAACCAGGTTCCGACGGCGAGCACGGAGCCGCGCCGGTCGCGATACCAGCCCACGGTTGCCGAGATGGCTGGAAAAGCGCCAATGCCATCTGCGGCTACGAAGAGGGCTGACGTCGAGAGAAGCCAATTTAGCGTTGCCCATGAAATCCAAACTAGTAAGAGCAGGGCAAGCCACAGTCTTGCCGCGTCGCCTGCGGATAAGTGAGTTGAAGCCCACACCCCGCTTGCAATCAGGACGGCGCCAAATCCAGCGACGACCGCTGCCAGGGTGGTGGCGGCGCGAAGAAAATTCAATGCGAACAACGAAAAGATGGTCCCGCGACGGGTATTCGGCGATGGCGTAATTCCTAGTTCCTCCATAGTCGCCTTCAACGTAGCCGCTCGGCCGAGTGATGCCAGCGCGATCCACGCGATCGTCAATGCGATAGCGAGAAGGATGCCACTTGTGGTGAAGCGCAAGGCACTGCCGTGAAAAATGCGGTGAAGGGCGCGCAGTATCAGCACCGGTTGCCTGGTGCCGAGCAGTAGCCGGTCAACGGAATTCACCGATAGCGAACCTGCGTACTGCAGCAGAAACGCTCCGCCCAGGAACCAGACGGCGACGGCGAAGCTCCATCGCCAAGCGATCTCAGCCAAGACGATGGTAGGCCGCCGGAGAATAAGACGGAAGCCGGCGGCGGTGGGGGATGGAGATCCCATGATTCGATATTACTAGGACGCCGGTTATGCGCGAATGGCCCTGACGTCCAGGTACTCGGCTTCGACTCTTGTGGCGCCGTCGGTGGCTTGATTGTGCTCGGCCCACAACTTTTCTAACCCGGAAGCCAATTGCTCCTGCCCGGCCTTATCAAGCCGCGCAAACGAGGCTTGCGTGGGGCCAAAATATTGGCGGAAAAATGCGACCACCTCTTTGGGGCTGAACGGATATTCAAAAGTCACGTTGTGACGTATCAACGTCAACTTCGAAATATTCTGCGCGAGGCGCTGACGGACTGTGGCCTCATCGCCCCAGAGCACAGGTGGGGGAACTCCGGGCGGAGGCGGGACCATTTTTGCCGTGAGCTGAAAAGTCTTGCCTACAAAGCCCTGCGGGGTCCAATTGCCCATCGCGATCAATCCGCCGGGACGGCATACGCGAATCAATTCCGCGGCAGCTCGTTCCGGTCGAGGAGCGAACATGGCGCCAAACATGGTAACGACGATATCGAATTCGCCGTCGGCGTACGGCAGGTCTTCGGCGTCGCCCTCGTCAAAACGGATGTTTAGATTTTCGTCAGCGGCGCGCTTTCTAGCTTGCTCCAGGAGATTGGTCGCAATGTCCACGCCCGTGACCACTGCGCCTGCGTGCGCGGCGGGAAGAGAAACATTCCCAGTGCCGCAGGCAACATCCAGAACGCGGCTGCCTGGCTTGATCGGAGTTCGCTGGATGAAGCCAACTCCGGCTTGCACGGCGTAGTTTGCAATCTGGCCAAAGTCGCCGGCCATCCAAATTGATTTCATGTTCGACTTTATTTGCGCAAGATCGGGCGCTGCGGTTTGTGTCACGGGGAACCTCCGAGGGAAGTCACTTTATCACGATGACAGCGGAAGGAAGCCTGTCGCAAAAAGTCGCCACAAAAATGCTGCCGCCTTGCCGGTCAGTTTTCGGTTGGTTCGGGGGTCTCCGGAATCCCCGGAACTTTTGGCATCTTCGGGCCGGGCGGAGGCGCCGGAACAACTGTCCCCTTGCGTATCTCGATGGTGCCGTGCTCGTTCTCCAGAGTCATGTGCGGACCACCGCCGTTTACGCTACCGTTGGCGGAAGAGTGATTATCACCGTTGTTGATTTTTAGGTCGGAGAAATCGGACTGTATCTCGCCGTCATGCGCCTGGGCCTCAAGCTGGAAGCCTGACTTCGCTGGCACGAAGACGCGAATGTCGCCCTTGGAATTCTTGATGTCCAGCCCCCCCAGTTTATTGACATGCACCTCGACCGCGCCGTTTTGATTCTCCACGTGCACTTCGTTGGATATGCCGTTCAGCATGATGTCCTTCGAGCGGGTACGCAGGCGAAAGGGACCGGTGACGCTGGTCGCCTCAAGATCGCCAGAATCGAGATTGAGGTAACCGCTGAGTTGGGAGAAATCCATGTCGGTGCGAGTTGACTTGAAGCTGACCGGCTTGGCAATGCGAGAGAGTTTTACGCTCTCCATGAAATCGCCGTCGAGATGCACCGTGCCTTTTACGTCTTCAATGGAGACGTCATTGGCTCTGCCCTGAATTTTCACATCCGAGGAGACCTGGGAGACTCGCGCGGAACTGTGTTCCAGGTTTAAGTTGAGGTTTCCGGTCAGGTCGGTCACTGAGACGTCGCCGTTCTGGCTGGTCACATCGGCGTTTCCGTCGCGGCCCATAATGCTTATGTCGCCATGGCTGGTCGATAAGACCACAGAGGCCTTACGAGGCACGGCGATATCAAGATCGCTGCTGACCCAGTGGTCGCCTGCTCCCTTGTTGTTGGCGTTCAGCGTCACTGTCTGACCGGTCACGTTGATCTGGGGCTGGGTCGATTTGTCCCACTTCTCGGCGTCCTGCTGGTTCTCAGAGTTGATGCGCTTGTGGACGGTAACGTGCAAACGGTTATCGTTCGATGTGGTCAGGTTGATCGCGCCACGGGTGTTGGTGACGCGCAGGGTGGCACCTGGCGGAAAACTCTGCTGCAGGTCCGCGTTGTAGTCGTAAGTGTGACCCCACCAGGGCATGTCCGCGCCCTCGATGTGCATCTGATTGCGAATTTCATCCCAGTTGAAGTTGTAAGCCTGGGTGGCGATCAGGCCCGCCACTACTAGGAAAATAACCAGCAGCACGCCTCCGGCGCCGATTCCGGCAGGTCGAGTTCCGGAGCGGTTGGCCTGCTGATATTCGATCAACTTGATGATGCCCCAAAGAATTAGCAAAACCGGCCAGTAGTGCGCGAACCAGCGGCCCAGATCATGCCAGTAGAGGACGCGCAGGTTCCCCAGCAGGAAGAAAATTCCAATCACGATCAGCACGACCGGACCCGCCAGCGAACGCGGAGGGCGCGGAGGCCGCACCGGTGGAGCGGGTGGAGGCATTTGGGTGGCGCTAACCATTTTTCACCTCGCTGTTTACTTCACTGGGTGGCGCTTGGGTCGGCGGAACGTTAGTCGGAGGAACGTCGTTAGGCGGATATTCCCCAGTAATATTCGAGTGCGGGCCGCCCAAGTGACCGCTGCGTTCAAGCAACTTTACGACCCCGATGACGAGCAGAATCACCGGCCAAGTGCGGTCCCAGTTCGGCCCATGCAAGTTGTCGAGTAAAGAAAGCACTCCCACGGTGACCAGCACCGCCGGCCCGGCAAGGCCACGGTGGCTATAATCACCGCGATTAATACACGCTTGCCTTCTGATGAAGAGCCATACGCCCAACCCGATCAGGATGACAGGCCAGAGCCTATCCACACTCAGGAACCAGAACCCCAGGTTATGCAATAGGAACAGAACGCCCAGAGCGATGAGCACAACTGCTCCTGTGGGCACGCCGCGCGCAAAATTAGACTTGTCGCCGCCCGGACTGAACATGGTGGCGAGGCCGAAAGGATCCGGGGCGGGCTGACCGACTTGAAGCGCCTTGGCGGTCCGTATTGAGTCGATGATCTGGTAGAGAACAAAGGCAGCGATTCCAATACCGCAGATCACGTCCAAGGGTTCTTTCTGGTTGGCCCCGATCACAAGCAAAATGAAAATGCCCAAGTGAGCGAGTCCCTTGGTGTATTGCCCGTTGTAAATCGCGCCTACGCCAAACGGGATTGCGCCCAATATTCCAGCCAATGCAGGATTCGGCCCGGAGCTTGGAGGAGCCGGGACTTGCACCCCGGGAGATTGGTTCGTCGGTTGTTGATAAGGAGCCTGCGGAGGCACAGTGCTGCCAACGCGTTCGGCCAGGCAAGTTTCGCAATAGATCACACCCATCACTGGACGCGTGCAGTTTGTGCACAGCGGCTTGCCGCAAGTGCGGCAGTATGCGGCAATCGGCGATTGCGGGTGGTTAGCGCAGTTCATGAGAACCTCCTGTAAGTGGTCACCGACACTACAGTTGGTTCTGGCGACCCAGCACGCCAAAGGCGCGCCAGTTCAGGACCCCTGTTGACGGGAAGAGAAGCAGCAAACACTGGCTGGTTCCCCTCCCGGCTGTAGTTGCGTTCTTGTTTTTGCTCGGGCTGTCCACTGGTATCGTTCTTGGTCTTGTTCTTGCGATCGTTATTGTTCTGCTGCTCGGATGGCTGTTCGGCGGGGGCTGCAGCTTCCTTGAACTGGCGCACCCGGGATTCGATTTCGTACACGAAGCGAATGTTTTCGTAATACTTCACCACGCGACCGCTAGTCTCGTAGTAGCTGCGCCGGATGGCGCTGGGACGCAGATCCATGTGACGGAGATCGCTTAATTTAACTCCTGCAAGGCTAAGTGTCACCGATAAGGTGAAGAAAGCCATGCCGAACGACATTGCAAACCGCGGCTGTCGCGCCATCGCGACTACTGGTGAAGTGATGACGTTGGCCCACTCACGTATGCGAGCGACCCATGAAGTCGGTTCTGCCTTTCCGGCGACCTGACGATGGGTGGAAGCCACTCCACTGGTTCGCAGGAGAATGTTGGTGACCAGTTCGTCTGGGGGCGCGACGTCGGCAAGGGACTTCAGCCAAGAACGTCCTGCTTCGGCCTCGTGGAGCAATGGGCCGCAGAGCTGGCACACGCGCCCGTGGGCCTCGAAGGCTGAGAGTCGATCGCCCGCCAGAGTACCATCAATCGCCTGGCTGAGCAGAGCGTCGAATTCCGAGCAGCTCATCCGGATATCTTCTTTGCCTGGCATCACATCACCTGCCTATATGTACGTTGGAGGAGGCGCGCAAGTTCCGCTCGCCCCCGGTTAATCCTTGATTTAACTGTACCTTCTGGAACCTTTAGTACCGTAGCGATTTCACGGTAATCCATGTCCTGTAAGTCCCGCAATATCACTGCTTCCCGAAGCTCCGGGGAGAGCCTCTGCAAGGCCTGATGAACGGTTTCCTTGGTTTCACGGCTTTGTACGCCGGCGTCGGGGGCGGGGCCTCCGTCCGGAATACGCTCGCCGAGGGGCATAGCGTCTTCGTGGTCGGAAGCGGTCGCGTCCAGCGAATCGGTCAGCCGGTCGTGCTTGGTCTTGCGGAAATGATCGACAAGCAGGTTGCGGGTCAGGGTGGTGATCCAAGTCATGAATGCGCCCCGCCCGACATCGTAGGAATTGAGGGTGCGATACATTCTGATGAACACCTCCTGGGTCAGATCCTGAGCATCGTCCGCCGATCCGGCAAAACGATAACAGAGGTTGTAGATGCGCCGATGATATCGCTGGACGATTTCCTCCCATGCAGCTGCGTCGCCGGCAACGCAGCGACGGACCAGCAAAGCAGCCACATGGGCGTCTTCCAAAAGTTGCTCCCCGGAAACGCTTGCTCGGAGTGGGACTACGCTGTCCTTAGCTATCAGCTATCAGGAAATGAATCTGTCGCATCTCGGGAAATCTTGATTGGCGATCGCGCCTGAGCGCTCTTCCTGACCGCTGACAGCTGAGAGCTTGTTTTCGAGACCAGCCCCAAACCGTTTCGTACTTAGGATACGCGCCAGCAGAAGCAAAAGTTCGGATGGGTGCGAGACAGAAGAGTTTAGCAATGAGAAAAGAATCCAGCCCAAGACTTTCTTGCGAAGAGCAGCCTGGCTTGCGCATGGAAAAGTGCGCCTAATTCTTCTTGACGTGCGCGAAGCGTCGGTCAGATCGGCTCAGCCGTGGTGTTCTTGGCGTTAGTGACGTTCGACGGCTCGTCCGAAAAGGCTTTTCCGGGAGCGAAAGCGCGTTTCTCGTGTCTTGACCCTACCTTCCGGATGGCATCGTGCCAACCGTCATCCCAGCTTATGCGGGCCTCGCCATCGACAACCGTCCAAGTCCCGTGACTCGCGCCCATTGTTTTGTGCGCTTCTCCGTTTGGCTCCAGCGTGATGAAGAAATTCCCGGCGGCGACATCGACGCCAACCTCCCATTTGCCTACGAAATGGTTTCGTCCGATGGCCGAATCTTTCGAGAACGAGGAAAATTCAATGCGCGCGAGATCTGCAAATCGCAGGTTCTGCTGACGCCCATCTTTGAAGACCACAACGGGCGCCGATTTGAACTCAATACGTGCTATATCGTCGAGAGAAATACTTTGGCGATGCCCGTCATTGAAGATGATGGTAATCGATTCTTGTACGCGCGCGGGGGTGCCCTGTGCCGAGACGGTCACGGCGGACAAAAGCATGGCTGTCAAGAAAGCTAAAAGCGTTCTGCTGGTCCTGCACATATTTCCTCCCCGGCGTTGGCAAAATTAAACACAGATTCTGATCTGCGAACCGAGCTTAATCCATTCTGCCTTCAATATCACAGTACGGAAAGTAAGGTCGTCTTGTTCCACGAAGCTTTAGGGCTGAGCAGTTCCGGCGCTTGATCCAGAAGGTTTCGGATAATCGCTGCAGCACAGGAGTAGCCGCAGCACCCTTGAGCGGCCTAAATTCGCGAAGAATCGGGTATCCATGAGTTAACGCCTAGCATCATTCTGGAAGCGATATTAGTTCGAGGAGCAATGTTATGGCAGATTCGCAGCGCCCCACAGTGGTCCCCAGCCGTCCTGAAGCAGCTTCGTCTACCAACCGATGGGGAATTGCGGCCGCCGGAGTAGTGATGCAAATCGCTCTCGGCGCGGTTTATGCCTGGAGCGTATTCCGCATTCCGCTCACCAAGGCATTCGGCTGGACGATTTCGCAGGTCACTCTCACCTTCACCATAGCCATTTTGATGCTGGGCTTCGCGGCCTTCGTGGGCGGCCTCTGGATGCGGAAAGTCGGACCGCGACGGGTGGCGATTGTGGGTGGAATACTCTATGGCGCCGGAGTGTTTTTGGCCAGCTTTTCCGGCGGGCATTTGTACTGGCTTTATTTTTCTTACGGCGTTATCGGCGGTATCGGCATCGGGCTCGGCTATATCGTCCCGGTAGCAACGCTGGTGAAATGGTTCCCAGACAAACGCGGCATGATTACTGGAATTGCGGTAGCCGGGTTCGGCGCCGGCGCCTTGCTTACTGCGCCGATTGCAAGCCGATTGATCGTCAGCGTGGGAGTGCTCAAGACATTCGCGATTCTTGGCGTTGCTTATTTTCTTGGGGTGACAATTCCGGCGCTCTTTATGAAAGATCCGCCCCCGGGCTTTAAGCCTGCGGGGTGGCAGCCTTCCGCAGCACAGGCGAAGCAACGCGTTGCGCGAGACTACACGCTGGCAGAAGCCCTTAAAAAATGGCAATGGTACGCGCTCTGGGCAATGTTGTTCCTGAATACTTCGGCGGGAATTTCCATCATCTCGCAAGCTGCGCCAATGACGCAGGAAATCACGCATGTGACCGCCGCGGTTGCGGCTGGAATGGTCGGCATCATTTCAATTGCCAATGGAGCGGGGCGTTTTCTGTGGGCGTGGCTCTCGGATGCGATTGGTCGGCGCGCCGTCTTCTTGTCCATGTTTTTGATTCAAGCAGTGGTGTTCTGGATGATGCCGCACGTCTCGAGCTTCGGGATGTTCACCACATTGGCGTTCATCGTGCTGCTCTGCTATGGTGGCGGCTTCGGCACTATGCCTGCTTTTGCGACCGATTATTTCGGACCAACCAATGTGGGATCGATTTACGGATTAATGCTCACCGCATGGGGGTTCGCGGGCGTGCTTGGACCAACGCTGATCGCTACGGTTCGCCAGCGCACCGGTCACTATAGCGAAGCTCTGCATATGATCGCTGTGATTGTGCTCATCAGTGCAGTTCTGCCGTTGATCACGCATCCACCCGAAACTGGTAGCCCCAAGAAAGAGGTCTCGCCGCGAGCGGCGTAAGAATTAAACCTTACACCACGAAGGACACGAAGGTGCACGAAGGATTTTTAATGTTCTTCCTTCGCTTGCCTTTGTGTCTTTCGTGGTTTGGTAAGAGCTTTCAGGCTCCGGCCATCGCTGGTTCCACGTCATAAATCGGGAACCACGACGTCGCGGCTTTCAGCTTTTCGTTCACGTTCTCGATGTTCTTCACGCCTTCGGTTTCAAGCCATTTGCGGAATGCAGCCGGCCCTTGTTTCGCATAAACCGGAATACCCTCTTTCCAGGTGGCGCGTCCGCAGAGTACGCCGTTAAACTTGACGCCGGTCTCGCCGGCGAGCTCCAACGTCTCGCTGAATTCGGCGTTGCTAACTCCAGCCGAAAGGTAAATGAACGGTTTGGTGGCAACGCTAGCAGCCTTGTGAAACAGCTCAATCGCTTCTTTTTTTGTGTAGGCTTTCTGCCCACCAAATGATTTCGTGCCCTCGACAAATTCCATATTCACCGGCACTTCGACTTTCAGCACATCTACGCCGTAGCGGTCTTTGGTGAACTCGCGCATGCTCTCAGTGACGATATGCGGTTTCTTCTTCGCATAGTCCACGCCTTTTTCGTCCGTGCCTTCTTCGTATCCGACAAACTCAAGGAAGAAGGGTATGTCATTGGCGCGGCACTCGTCGCCAATGCGCTCGACCCACGCGTGCTTTTTGTCGTTCACGTCCTTGGGATCATAAGGCGTGTAGTAGAGCAGGATCTTCACGCAATCTGCTCCAACCTCTTTCAGCCGGCGAGCGGACCAGTGGTCAAGGAGATCGCCCAGACGGCCGGGACCGGTTTTGTCATATCCGGTTTTTTCGTAAGCCAGTAGCAGGCCGGCATTTTTCGCGCGGCGCTTGGCAGCGGGCAGTCCCCATTCAGGATCGAGAAGGATGGCGCTCGCGTGGGGGGTGAGAACTTCGGTGACCAGCGACTTGAATTCCTCCATCATTGAGTCAGTGATGTCGCCGCCTTTTTCTTTTGCCAGCGACTTCTGCAGCGAGCCACGCTGGTCCATGGCGGCGGCCGCGATTACGCCGCGCTTGTCCGAAACACGTTGCAGGCCCGCGAGTTTTCCCGGGGTAAGCTTCATAAGTCCTCCAATGAGTGCAATGAAATGGATTGCCGGCCAAAAGAAAGGGACGACTGATTATTGTAATATGTGCGCGCCTGAACACGGGTAGTTTCCGAGTTGCCAGTCACCCACGTGGAATCGCGCTCTTGCGATTGTTGACGCAATCATTGCGCCGCTCGACTTACGGGGCTGTGATCGTGTTGCTGTCTAAGGTGACCGCGGCAGTCTGCGCCAGCGCCCTGCCTTCGAGACTCACGCCCGTTGTGATTGTGATCGAAGCCAGCGCCAGAATGTTTCCCTTAAATATCGAGTTCGTTCCCAAGGTCGCTGAGCTGCCAACCTGCCAAAAGATATTTTTCGCTTGGGCGCCGCCTGCGAGAACAACCTGCGTGTTTGTTATGGTCGTGAGTGTTGATCCGATCTGGAAGATGAAAATGGCGTTCGCGTTACCCTGGGCGTCGAGAGTGACGTTTCCTCCGGATAGCATGACTGTGCTGGCGGTCTTGTACAAGCCAGGGGTAAGAGTCAGACCGCTCATATCTGCGGGCAGGAGTGCAGCTCCTGTGAGTCCGGCGATGTAGTTGTACGCGATGCTCAAATCGAGTTGCGCCTGCGCTGCGACTGGATCGGTCAAGTGCATGACCACGGGCGGAGTTAGTGTTCCTGGCGGAAATCCGGTCACCGAGGTGCCTGGACTCAACCCCAAATCCCCACCGCTAATCATGGTCGGGCCAGTGTTGGTAACCGTGGATGCGCCCAGAACTTCGAAATTCGCGGCCGATCCCATCGGTACAGGCGACTGACACGCCAGCACTGCGGTGGTGAATCTCCATACGAAGTCGGTGGCCAGCGCGTTGCCAAACAGGTCCTGGACGCCGGTGCTGATCGTGACTGTGTAAGTTGTGCTCAGCGCGAGATTGCCGGATGGAGTAAACGTAGCGATTTGACCCGTTCCGTCCAGAGTGACTGCCCCGGTGACTCCGGGTGCCACCGTAAAGGTCGTATTGTTGATGGTTGCAGGATCCATCGCTTCGCTGAATGTGGCGGTGATCACGGTATTGGGACACACACCAGCCGCACCAGCGGCAGGGGATACGGAAATCACTATAGGCGGAGGCGGAGGCGGACATGAAGTAGCGCCTGTGGTGAAGGTCCATACAAAATTGCTCGCCAGTGCATTGCCAAACTGGTCCTTCGCCCCGGTGGTAATCGTGACTGTGTACAGCGTCCTCAGTGTGAGATTGCCTGATGGAGTGAAGGTGAAGATTGTGTTGGATGCATCAGAGGTGATGGTTCCCGTCACGCCAGAAGCCACCGTGAAAGTGATTGCATTGATGGTCGCAGGATCCATGGCCTGCGGGAAAGTGGCAGCAATGACTATGTTCGGACATACTCCGGTCGAGCCGTTGGGAGGGGTCACGGAAATGGGCGGGGCTGCCGGTTGACATGGATTTGCACCCGTGGTGAAGCTCCACACAAAATCACTCGCCAGTGCATTGCCAAACATGTCATGAGCGCCGGTGGTAATCGTCGCGACATATGCGGTACTCAGTGGGAGACTGCTGGACGGGGTAAAGATCGTCGTATTGCTTGAAGCGTCGTAGGTAACTTGTCCGCCGACGGGTGAAGATCCCGGTCCCGTTAATGTAAAAGTGGTGCCATCGATCGATGAAGGGTCCATGGCCTCGCTGAAAATGGCGGTGACGATCGTGTTGGGACATAGCCCGACTGAAGCATTGGGAGGACTGACGGAGAGCACGGTCGGGGGCGGATTGCATCCGTTGGCGGCGGTGGTGAAACGCCAAACGAAATCACCGGCCAGAGCGTTCCCGAACAGGTCTCGAACTCCGGTGGTGATCGTCGCGGTGTAGATGGTGCTGATGGCTAGAGGGCTGGACGGGGTGAAGGTGAAGATGGTGTCGGATGCATCGTGAGTGATAGTTCCGGTCACGCCGGGAGAAACGGTGAAGGTCGATGAGTTGACGCTGGCCGCGTTCATGGCCTCGCTGAAAGTGGCAGTGACGACGCTGTTGGAACAGACACCGACTGAAACATTGGGAGGACTGGCGGAGAGCACGGTGGGTGCAGGATTGCATCCGTTGGCGGCGGTGGTGAAACGCCAAACGAAATCACTGGCCAGAGCATTGCCGAAGAGATCGCGGACTCCGGTGGTGATGGTCGCGGTGTAGACCGTGCCGATGACAAAAGGACTCGACGGGGTCAACGTAAAAACCGTGTTGGATACATCGTGAGTGATGGTTCCACTTACGCCGAGAGCCACGGTAAACGTTGCGGCGTTGATGCTTGCCACGTTCATGGCCTCGCTGAAGGTGGCAGTGACGACTGAGTTCGAACAGACCCCGACTGAAGCATTCGAGGGGCTTACGGAGAGAATGGTCGGGGGCGGATTGCATCCGTTGGCGGCGGTGGTGAAACGCCAAACGAAATTACTGGCCAGAGCGTTGCCGAAGGGGTCGCGAACTCCGGTTGTGATGGTGGCAGTGTAGACAGTGCTTATGGCTAGAGGACCCGATGGGGTGAAGGTAAAGACAGTGTTGCTGGCATCGTGAGTGATAGTTCCGGTAACGCCGGGGGAAATGGTAAAGGTCGATGAGTTGATGCTGGCCACGTTCATGGCCTCGCTGAAAGTGGCGGTGACGACGCTGTTGGAACAAACGCCGACTGAAGCGTTGGGAGGGCCTACGGAGAGAACGGTCGGTGGCGGGTTACATCCGTTGGCAGCGGTGGTGAAAC
>JAOAPC010000021.1 GCA_025462735.1 Acidobacteriaceae bacterium
ATCAATGTGGTGAATCCTACGATCCTAAAAGAATCCGAAGCTCATATGGGTTCGTTCTTTCCCGGCGTGATTCCGGTCGAAGGATGGAAAGTTGGACAAGCCTACAAACGCGCCATCTTGGGGGCGCAAACCGGCCTCGTCTACAAAGTTGATTGAGCTTACCCATCGTTTATTCGCCCCCCGGCTACATCACAAGAATCCGTTGCCAAGAGAATCGATCTGTTTCGCTTTGACACTAGTCAGGTGACTGACTGATACCCGCAGTCATTGGCCGCCGAGTAATTTGCGACACAACAAGCCCCAAGCAGGCATACTTGCGCCGCCTCCAGATTAGAAGGGGCTCGACGGGGAACCAAATTGAGGCGCTGGCGCATTCGGAATTGGAGTCACTGGAGGCGGGGTCGAGGTGCCCCTCCCAGAATCGGTGCTAGGCGCTTCTTCTCCAGGACGGCGCAAAGTTGGCGCCTTCACGGGTTTGTTTTCTTTTTGAGCTGCGCTGGCAACCGCGGGGCCTCCTAACTCAACCTCTTTCGATGTGCGGAGGACCTTTTCGCCATTAACCTTCATGGTTTCGACGCGAACGACTTCGTCGCCGACGACTCGAATGAAATCGACATCGTGTGGCGGCTCGCCGTAGATCCAATCTTCGTATTCAGCCCCGCCGTCTTTTTCACGGACTTTTTTCTCGGGACGGCCTTTGGAATAAATCACCATTTCGCGGTTCATGCCAACTAGCACCTGATGATTCTTGATTGCTTCCTTCACCTTCGGCGGCACGGACTCCAGATAAGCTTCCACCGGAGACTTAGAGTCAAAATCGAAGACCGGCCACAGTATCTGCTTGACTTGTTCCACGGTGAGATCGGGGAGGTGGTGGTCAAAAAGAACATCAACGTACGACCCGCGAGGATTGTTGATCGGATCTGGCGTGGGACCACCAGGCGTCCCTCCGGCGCCATTGACCCCGACCTGGACATGCTGGTACCACTTGGTTTTTTTGACCGGACCGCCATTGATTTCAAAGTGCATCCGATCGGGCTTGAGATCGAACCGCGTAATGATCGCGCGATCGCCGGGCTTCACCGATGGTCCCCAGATCGCCAGCAGCTCATTCAACTTCTGAGCATCAGGTGAAATTTTGCCATTCTTAATGGTGAGTCCAACTTTGCCCATGGGAAACTGAGTGCGAATGAAGACAAAATCGGAGTTAAAAGTGCGAATCAAGTCCATCCGGTGTTGTTCGGTGAGTTGGGAGGAGGATGTGCTGTCGGCGCTGCACAGCGCGCTCAACGAGCAAAACGCAAAGACAAAGACGGGTAAAACCAGGCGCGGCCGCATACAAGTACCCACCCTAATTATATTCTTGGATGGCAAGCCCAATCCCCTCGCTGCCTCTGCCGCCAAAACAAAAGGCACGTCCGGGGGCGGACGTGCCTTATTCAAAGCGTAGAAGAGGATTACTGAGCTGTAAACGTGAATTTGTCGATATACACCGAATACGGCGTCTTGTTGACGTTACTGTCGATCTGGTAGTTGACGGTAATTCCGTACCAGTTCGTGGCCGTCGGCGTGTCGTAGCGGTTCAGGGTGGCGGTTTGACCGTTGAGCGTGATGGTGTGGAACAACAGATGGTTATCAGAGGTACGCTGGACGTTGATGGTCAAGTGGTTCCATGCATTGCTGATCGGATTGCAGGGAATGCCACTCACCACCCAATGCTGGCCAGGATTGCTCCAAGTGTCCCACATGGCTCCCGCCCGCCCAATTCGGCATTCGTGACCCCAAATGTAAGACTTTCCGTTTACGAACTGGTTAATATCAAATTCAAGAGCTTGGGAGTCGTTGACGTTTCCGACCCAGAAGTAAACGTCGTAGGTGAAATTGCGTAGCGAGGGCGCCAAGGTCTTGCTGAAGTCAGGAAGTCCTTGGGATGAAAAATCGCCGATCAGGTGGTTATTCCAGAGAATGTCCGCCCACTGGGTTGTCCCGCCGTTGTAGCTGGATTTGGTTGAGATGCCGTCCATAGACGGCGAGCTGACATTCTGAGTCCATGACCATTTCACATTGGAACCGGTCGGCGTGCAGCCGGAGCAGATACCGAAGCCCGGAGGCAGCAGGGCGTAGCCCGTCCAGCCGCCACCCTTCTGCAAGTTTGAGAACACTTTTCCGCTTCCGCCACCCGTAGATCCGCCAACGGTCAGGGTAAGCGGCGCGGTTGTAGACGAATTGCAGTTGTCCCACTCCTGGACAACGACGTTATAGGTGCCATTTCCCATGTTGAGGTAAGTATCCATTTTGGCCCCGTTCACCGTGTAGGCTAATTTGCCCGGAGCGGTGTAGATGCCCATTGCGGAGACACCCTTGGCACAACTGGACGAAGCGCTTGCTACAAAATGAACCGGCGAACCGGATGTACTGCCACTGGTTGGCATGCTAACGGAGACACCCGCGACTGCGGGCAGCGCAAACATTGCGCACAGACACACTGCGACTAAGACTTTCCCAACATTCATTACAAAATCTCCAGCAATTCTTTTTTAAAGTGGCTGCGAAGAGCAGCTAAGTTGTCTTGGATAGTAGGGACGCTACTACTTACGTTCAACAACAATCGCCATAAAGGTCAATAATTAGTTCATTACTATCGGTTTTTGTAAGGGGAAAGACTTAACGCTGGAGCGTGTTTTCCCTGTCCCATAGGAGGAACAACTTAGAACGCCGATTGGCAAGGAAGTTGAACCGGCGTGTGAATTCTTGGAGGCACAGGTGATTCCCGGCGCTTGGAACCGACGACGGAGGAATGTGCATTCGTCGCGGACTGTATGTGCGCGGTTATAATCGGCTTTCACTTTCAGTGATGGGTCGGCCGCAATTGCTTAATCTCGATTCCATCGAGCCTTAGGAAGCCCTTGGCACTCGACGAAAACATCTACAAACTACGCCTGGACAAGCTCAAGCAGATTGAGGCTCTAGGCCAGCGCGTCTATCCGACGAAGTATGAATTCACTCGAACCATCCAACAGGTGCTGGCGGAGCATTCACAAAAAACCGCCGAACAGTTGGAAGCATCACGGGTCAACGTTCGCATGGCTGGCCGGATCATGGCCATCCGCCTGATGGGCAAGGCCGGATTTGCCCATCTGCAGCAGGACGGGCAACGGCTACAGATTTACGTCAAGAAAGATGCGGTCGGCGAGAAGGGATTCGAGCTGTACAAGTTGCTCGACCTCGGCGATCACATAGGAGTCAGCGGATATCTCTTCCGCACCCGGACGGGGGAACTGACAGTGCACGTGGAGGAGATCACATTCCTCTCGAAAGGCCTGCTGCCGCTTCCCGAGAAATGGCACGGGTTGACGGACGTCGAACTGCGCTACCGGCAGCGCTACGTCGACCTATTCATGAATCCCGAAGTGCGCGAAGTTTTCCTAAAACGCGCCAAGCTGGTGCAGTCGATGCGTAATTTTCTCGACGGGCGGGGATTTGTGGAAGTTGAAACGCCAATGATGCAGCCGATCGCCGGCGGTGCGGTGGCAAAGCCTTTCATCACTCATCACAACACACTAGATATCGATCTCTATCTTCGCATAGCGCCGGAGCTTTATCTCAAGCGGCTTACCGTCGGCGGGTTTGACCGGGTGTACGAAATCAACCGCAACTTTCGCAATGAAGGCATTTCCACGCGGCACAATCCCGAATTCACAATGCTGGAGTTTTATCAGGCATACACCGATTACCGGGGGGTGATGGACCTGACGCAGGCGCTGATTATTCAGGCCGCACAGGACGTGACCGGCGGCATGAAAACGAAATGGGGAGAGCAGGAGATCGACTGGTCAGACGCCAATTGGCGGCGCATGACCATGCGTGAGGCCATTATCGAATATTGGCCGGACAGCGCTGGAGCAAAGCCGAGTCTTGCGGACTTCGCCTCCCACGATTCGGTGAAGGCGCTGGTGCAGCAGTTCAACTCGGCACACTCCCACATGGCATACGATCCGAATGAGCCAGCCGGGAGAACCATCGCGAGCCTGTTCGAAGCAGTTGCTGAAGAGCATCTGACGCAGCCAACGATCATTTACGAGTTCCCTACTGCCGTATCTCCTCTGTCAAAGCAAAAAGCAGACGAGCCGGATTGGACCGAGCGCTGGGAAATCTATATCGGGCAGATGGAAATCTCGAACGGCTTTAGCGAGCTCAATGATCCCGAGGACCAGCGGCGGCGCTTCGAGCAACAACTTAAGGAACGCGAGCGCGGAGACGAAGAAGCCCACCAGATGGATGAAGATTACATTCGTGCGCTTTCGTATGGCATGCCCCCCGCCGGCGGCGTAGGCGTAGGGATTGACCGCCTGACTATGCTGCTCACAAATTCGCAGTCTATTCGCGACGTGATTCTGTTCCCGCTGTTAAGGCCGGAGAAAAGGAGCGATAATGACGAAACATCCAAGGAAAATCGATAAATCAGCCTCTTCGGGGAAACTGCATCGAAAGGAAGACCGTCGCCGATTTACGGAAGCCCCGATCAAGTATTTCAAATCACTCTCACCGGAAGAGTTGGTCGAAGAACGTTTAATTGCGGAATCGATGTGTCATGCGGCGAACCAGGCGAATTTCGACGCTGCCTGATCTCGACAACTATCAGCGATGAAATTCCACACTGAATATCTAAAGTTTCACACTCGCAAACACCGCGAGTACATCCACATCACGCCGCAGATAGAAATGATTCTGAAGAAGAGCGGCATACGCGAAGGCATGGTGCTGGTTTCGGCTATGCACATTACCGCCGGAGTTTATGTCAATGACAATGAATCGGGGCTCATCGAAGACATCGACCAATGGCTCGAGAAGCTTGCTCCATTTCGCGAAGATTATAGGCACCACGATACCGGTGAGACCAACGGTGATTCACACCTGAAGGCGCTGCTTATCCATCACGAGGTCATTGTGCCGATTACCGCAGGGCGGCTCGACTTCGGTCCCTGGCAGCGGATTTTCTATGCCGAGTTCGATGGCCAGAGGGACAAGCGCCTCATTGTCAAGGTAATGGGAGAGTAAGCACAAAACATGAGCACAGACGAACTTCAGGAATTGCAGGAGCACGCCGAACACGCGGCGCACAACCCATCCATGGCGCCGGTCTCACTGACAATGGCGATCTTGGCGGTACTGGTGGCTGTGGCTTCGCTCTTAGGTCATCGCGCGCATACAGAAGAAGTGGTTCTGCAAACCAAAGCGACTGACCAGTGGGCCTATTACCAGGCGAAGAACATTCGCCGCCATACCGACGAAATATTTGCCGACTTCGCCTCAGTAATGGCTACAACCGATCCGAAAAAATTGGCCCAGCTTCGAGAGAAGTACCAGGCGGAAGCAAATACCTTTCGCGACCAGCAAAAAGATATCGATGGGGAGGCGAGAAAGCTTGAACAGGAGACCACCCACGAACGCGCCCGCGCCGATCGCTACGACCTGGCAGAGGTCTTTCTGGAGATCGGGCTGGTGGTGACGTCTATCACACTCTTGTCCGGCCGGCGCATCTTCTGGCAGCTCGGCATTGTGGTCGCAATTATTGGCCTGGTGGTCGCCGGTACCGCACCATTCGTCAAATAGTCGCCGGTCAGAACCCCTGTCAAATACCCGGTTCTACTCTGCAAAATCCCACATAAACGGGTGAAACCGGGTCTATAATCTGAGGTAACAACTCTGCCCGGAGCCGACTACCATCCCAACGTTCCACGTTGGATCCACGGTGAACGGCCCCAGACGGAGGCAAGGACAGCTCGCCTGTAACGAGGTGGTCTATGTCGACTCTGTTCGAGCTTCTGGTCGCTTGGGGAGTGCTTACAGTTGCCCTGATTGTCCTGCTAATTTATCGCGGCACCCTCACAATGCGAGAGGATGATCAGCTCTTCCTGGGTGAATCTGAATCCCACATGGCGCGGGAACAAATGGAAATCATGAACCGGGTGAATAAACTGGCCCCTTTTGTGAAGATCCTGGGCACGGCTTCAGCTGTGCTGATCCTGACCATTGCTGGGGTCGCGATTTACCAGGGACTGCAGCAGGCGCAATAACTCGCGGCCGCGTGTCGCGCGGGATAACAGTGAGGTGGTTGTGTGTTCTCAGCCACTCCGGTAGCATCGGACACAAAACGCAGTGTTTTGCGTCTGAATCATGCCTGCTCTCGAGCGCATTGCGGTCATAGGCGGCGGACCCGCCGGGGCATTTGCCGCGTCGGAGCTTGCCCGCGCCGGACGTGAAGTTCTTCTCTTCGATGAAAAACTAGCCTGGGAGAAACCCTGTGGCGGCGGCCTGACTGACAAGGCCCTGGCTCAGTGGCCATTTCTCCGCGATGCGCCAGTCGAGCGTAACTGGGTCAGCGACTGCGAACTCATCGCTCCATCGGGACGGCAGGTCCGGTTCCGGCTGGAGCGGCACATCGCGATCTTTTCCCGATTGACGTTGAATGGGCTGCTACTCGAACGCGCGCGGCAGGTGGGAGCACAACTACGTCGCGAACGAGTTCTCCAGATTGACAAAAGCGATGGCGGTTGGGCCATTCGGACTGCCAGCGGGGGTTACACCGCGGATTTCGTGGTGATCGCTGCCGGTGCTCGCAATTCCCTTCGCAATGGATTTGCCGCGCCGCTCGGCCCGGAGAACTTCATGGTTGCGGCGGGATACTACATTCCCGGCAACCACCATACGGTTCAAATCAAGTTCCTGAAGGGCTTACACGGATACATCTGGATTTTTTCCCGCGCCGATCATTTTTCAGCAGGAATCTGCGGTCGCATGCAAGGAAAAAGCACAGCGGAACTACGACGCCTGCTGGAAAATTCGCTGCCTGAGTTCGGGCTGAACCTCGATGGCGCGAGTTTTTATGCGCACATTATTCCGTCGCTCACACCCGACGCGCTTCGCAACAGTTCATTCGCGGGAGAGGGATGGGCCATGGTCGGCGATGCCGCTGGATTCGTAGATGCGATTACCGGCGAAGGCCTTTACTATGCGCTCCGCTCGGCAGAACTCCTGACCGAGGCGCTGCTTGCGAATGCGCCGGAAAAATACCCCGCGCTCGCGAAAAGCGATTTTCTTCCCGAGCTCGAACGCGCCGCGCGAATCGCCGACCGCTTCTATGGGGGTGAGTGGATGGCCGGCCCGGTAGTCGAGCGCATGATTCAATTGACAGAGTGCAGTCCGCGATTTCGCGACATAATGCGCGATCTTTTTGTTGGGGCGCAGGAGTACTCGGACTTACGCGAAAGGGTTTACCAGGGGCTACCGCGCATTGCGGCGGAGACGGTGGTAAGTGGGTTGCGGAATCCGTTTGGAACGGGGCAGACGACACAGCAGGGTAAAGCTGGAAGATTGGCCGGTGTCGAGAATAGGACGCAATGAGTTTAGCCAACCATATTGCATGGGTGGAGCAGCGCTTTAGCGGTGCAACAAGTATAGGATTTTGGGCAGGCGGGCTCCAGCCCGGTGTAACCCCAGCGGCTAAAGCCGATCTCAAATCGGGAATTCAAAACGCAGCGCTGAAGCGCTGCTCCACCCACGAAAGACCCGCATGAGTAACGGCAAAGTGGGTGGGCGAGAAGAGAATGATTTGCTGGTGCCGGGAACAGGACTTGAACCTGCACGCCTTTACGGCACTGGATCCTAAGTCCAGCGCGTCTGCCAATTCCGCCATCCCGGCCTGTGCTCATTTTAAATCACGCGTAAAGATGGGCCCAAGCGAATGTTCCGGCTTGCATCAGGACAACCTTTCATTCTCCCGCGCACATCCATCAGCTTAGTTGACCCGACCAAACCAGATTCCAATAATTTCCAGTAAACTTGCTTAACCAACCAGTGCACCTGCTGACAGGTATTTGTTACCTCAGGAACCAGTCCTATGCGTCGTTTTCTTGTTCTCTCTGTCTTTATTCTTCTTTTGCTTCTCGTTGCCGCAATCGGCGTGTGCGCTCAAACTCTCAAGCATCGTCCGGAGAAGCCGGCGGAGACGCCAGTTCCCGCGCAAGCCGAGCCTCCTACCATTTCTCTCACGGTGCCGACTGGCACGCCATTGAAGGTGGCACTCGACAAGGAAGTGCGGATTCGCCGGGTCGGCCAGCCGGTCCGGGGCAAGACCACCGAACCCATCTATGCGTTCGACAAGCTGCTGGTTCCGGTGGGCACTGAAGTTACCGGCAAGATCGCCGAGATTGACGACGTTTCGACCGGCATGCGAACTCTCTCGGCGCTGAACGCGGACTTCTCGCCGGAGCGCAAAGTGCGCGTCGAGTTCGATCAGTTACTGATGCCGGATGGGCGAAAGCTGCCAATCCACACGATGGTTACACCGGGAGCGGGGGTGTTGCAGCTCGTCACCGCGACAGAAACCAAACAGAGCAAGGTTGCAGAAGGCAAAGCAGCAGCGAAAGGAAAACTGAGCCAGGCACGGCAAGGCATAAAGCAACAGATCGCAGACATGAAGAAACAAGTCTCCGGACCGAACAAGGTACGCCGTTTGGAAAGGTTCGCGCTGACACAGTCGCCGTACCGCCCGCAATACATGGATTCGGGGACCAGCTTCAATGCCGACGTGCAGGAAGATTTGGCTTTCGGATCGGAGCAGCTAAGACCGGAGACGCTGTCGGAGATCGGGACGCTGCCACCAGCCGGGGGCGTGGTCCACGCCTGGCTGACTACGCCGCTCGATTCCGCAACCACTAAGAAAGGCGATCCTGTTGACGCGATCGTCAGTCAGCCTCTGGTCATTGCGAACAAACTTTATCTCCCCGAAGGAAGTGAACTCAAAGGCACCGTGCTACAAGTCAGGCCTGCGCGCCGGTTCGCCCGCAACGGGCAGTTACGTATTGCCTTTCATGAAGTCGTCCCCCCGAATGGAATTGAGCAGAAGATTGACGCCACCCTCCAGGGCCTGGAGGTTGCGCAAGGCGAAAACCTGGCTCTCGACTCGGAGGGCGGTGCGCAAGTGAAGGCTCCGAAGACGCGATATTTGACGACAGGAATCGCGGTGATGCTGGCTGCTGGTTCCTCCAGGCCGGATGAAGATCACGGCGGTGTACGCGGCGGCGCGGCTGGTGGAGGGGGTGGAGGCGCACTCAATGGCGCTTCGGGATTCAAGCTGGTTGGCATGCTCGTAGCAGCGTTTGCACATTCCCAACCCTTGACCGCGGGTTTCGGCGCCTACGGCGCCGCCCGGTCGGTTTATGGGAACTTCCTGGCACGTGGACGCAATGTGGTTTATCCGAAAGATATGTCAATGGTCCTGGCGCTTACCAGCAGCGAAAAGACCGCTGCGTCCGTAACGCGCTGAGCGGAGCAGTTCCGTCCCGAACCAACCAGGTTCTGGCTTGGGACCTCTGCTAAAATCCGCGTCATGCCAGACAGCAAGTCGCGAGCAAAAAAAATAAAGCTGCTTCTTTTCGACGTTGACGGCGTTCTGACCGACGGGAAACTCTTTTTCTTCCCTTCCCCTCCTGGAGTACAACAGAGTATTCAAGAGCAAGCGGCAAAACATGGAGGCCAAGGTGGATTCGGGCTCCACAGCCAGAGCTTTATCGAAGCCAAGGGCTATCATGCTCACGACGGCGCAGGAATTTCGCTGGCGCGGCTTGGCGGAATCAAAACCGGCCTCATCACGAAACGAATCTCAGAAACCGTGGCCCTACGCGCACGCGACCTTAAGCTCGATCACGTGCACCAGGGAATTAACGACAAACTCGGCGTTTTTAAAGAAATTTTGAAACAGGAGCAGATAAGCCCTGCCGAGGCTTGTTTTGTTGGTGACGATGTAATTGATCTGCCGGTGATGTGGAATTGTGGATTAGCAGTCGCCGTGGCCAATGCCCGTGACGAAGTGAAACGTGACGCCCATTACGTGACCAAGCACGGCGGCGGAGATGGAGCGTTGCGAGACGTGATCGAGTTCATCCTAAAAGCTCAGGGCAAGTGGAAGAAGGTCGTCGAGCAGTATATTGGGGAGCGCAGCCCGGGAAGCCAGTGATTAGCACGTTGCGACAGAAGTCTTAAAGAGCGCTGGATCAATGGGTCTCGGAGCTATAGCTTAGGTCGGATAAGAGGCTGCTTCGAATTTTGTTCCGATTGGGGCACTCCTAGGAGCGGCGAAGAACAGAAACAAACTCCTAACGTAGCCATGTCATCCTCCCATCAAGATCGCCGAAAGCATGCGCGTTTCAAGATCAAAGTGCCAATTGAGTTCCACCCAGAGGGCAGCAGAAGGCTACGCAGTGCGACTGCCGATCTGAGCCTTGGTGGGTGCTACTTAGAAATGATGTTTACGTTTCCCATCGGTGCAGTATTGGAGCTTAGCCTTCAGGTTGGGCATACAGTGCATGCAAAGGCTATCGTCGTCTCGAGGGAACTTCAGGTCGGGAATGGAATCCAGTTTATCGACATGGCTCCCACGGATCGGGACACGATTCGAAACTATATAGATAATGCCGTCAAAGAGAACCTCTCCAGCAAAAAGCGCCCAGAGTAATTGGAGTGAAGACTGGCTACCGTTTCTCCTCTTTCAGGCCCTCTGACTCTGGCCGCGCCCGAAACATTAATACGATTTAATTTTGGCTTAAGGCCTTTATTCATACGATCAGTTATAGTGCGGAGTCGTGGGAGCGTGCATTGCTTTGTCACTAAATTCCTGCTCTCAAGCGACCTCTGTGACTCCTTATTGGACAAATCTCATAAACGGTGCGCGGCGCGGATTTAAGGCGGTCCTGCTATGCGGAATAGCGAGTAATGCGCTTTCGCTGGCGTCGGCGCAGGAGGCTAACCAGGTTCAGCCTGCAGCGAGCTCCGCAGGACCGCTGACCATCACGCTGCAAGATGCAGTTGCACGCGCGCGGGCCAATGAGCCGCAATACCGCGCGGCACTCACTCAGTATGGAGTGGCGAGGGGAAACACGGTGCAGACCCGCGCTGCGATGCTGCCGAACGTGAATTACACCACCTCCTATATCTACACCCAGGGAAATGGCACGGGCGGTCCCCGCTTCATTGCAAATAACGGCGTACATGAGTATTTGAGCCAAGGCAATGCGCACGAGGTTCTCTCGCTGCAGAACGTTGCGGACTACCGCCGGGCGCGTGCCGAGGAAGCACTCGCAAAGGCCAGGTCGGAGATTGCCACGCGAGGTCTGGTCGTAACCGTAGTGCAGGCCTATTACGGATCGGTTATCGCGCAGCGCAAGTACTCGACCACACAGCGCGCGGCGGCAGAGGCGAAGCATTTCTTTGACATCACTCAGAAATTGGAGCGTGGAGGAGAGGTCGCGCACTCCGACACCATTAAGGCCCAGCTGCAGCTTCAGCAACAACAGCGCACGCTGCAGGATACGGAGTTGGAGATGGAGCGCACCCGCCTCGAATTGGCGGTGATCATTTTCCCGAATTTTAATGAGAACTTCACGACCGTGGACGACTTAGAGAACATCTTGCCGTTGCCGTCGTTCCAGGAAGTCGAGGCACAAGCCGGAAACAACAATCCACAGTTGCGGGCAGCGACAGCAGCTTTGCGGTCGGCAAACCAGGAAGTAGCGGTAGCTTGGAGCAGCTTTCTGCCTGCGCTGACCATGGATTACTTTTACGGCATTGATGCCAGCCATTTTGCGGTGAAGGAATTCGATCGAACTTTAATACCTGCCAGGAACGTGCACAACCTGGGCTATGCCGCAACGGCAACCCTGGAGATTCCGATTTGGAATTGGGGATCAAGCCGCAGCAAAGTGAAGAGCGCGGGCCTGCAACGGAATCAGGCAAGAATTGAATTGAGCTTTGCACAGCGCAAGATGGTGGCGGATTTGAAAACTCTATATACCGAAAGTCAGGTTGCGCGAGCGGCACTGGAGTCCCTGCGGCAGTCTGCTGATCTGGCGGCAGAAAGTTTGCGGCTTACAACCTTGCGTTACCAGGCCGGCGACGCCACGGTGCTGGAAGTGGTAGATGCGCAGAATACGCTTACGTCGTCGCAGAACGCGCTGGGCGATGGTCAGTTGCGCTTCCGGACCGCGGTGGCGAATCTTCAGACCCTTACAGGTACATTCTAAGTGGAAACTTCATCGTTATTTAAGACTCATAGCTTGGACCGCCCGCGCCGCCGGGGTATGGCGGCCATTCTTCGTCTCCTTCTCATTCTCACGCTCATGGCCATCGCGCTAGCCCTGATGACGGCGTGCTCCGCAAAAGAGAAAGAAGCGGAGCCGGTGGTTCCAGTGCAGATCGTTGCCGTAGAAAAGGGGGTTGTGGAGCAGAAGGTCACCGCGGACGCGGTACTGTTTCCCGTCGCGCAATCTGCGATTGTTCCGAAGATTAGCGCCCCAGTAAAGAACTTTCTGGTCAATCGCGGAAGCCGGGTGCATGCCGGGCAATTGCTGGCGGTGCTTGAAAATCGTGACCTGGCGGCTGCCGCGCAAGAGAACAAAGGCGCCTATGACCAAGCCGAGGCCACGTACACGGCCACCACCGCCTCCGATCTTCCGCAAGAAATGCAGAAGGCGCAACTGGACGCACAGGCAGCCAAGCAGGCGGCCGAGGCGCAAGAGAAGATTTACGCCAGCCGTAAAGATCTGTTTGAGCAGGGGGCGCTTCCCCGCAAGGAACTGGACCAGGCGGGCGTAGATGTGACCAACGCACGCAATCAATATGAGTTGGCCACCAAGCATCTGGAAGCCCTGAACGCGGTAGGCAAGCAACAGATGCTGAAGTCAGCTCGGGGGCAGCTGGAATCTGCTCAGGGAAAATATTCAGGAGCCACGGCGCAGTTCAGCTACTCCGAGATCCGAAGCCCAATTAGTGGCGTGGTGACCGAGCGCCCGCTCTATCCCGGTGAAATGGCCGCCGCAGGCACGCCGCTGCTAACCGTGATGGATATATCGCAAGTGGTCGCCCGCGCCCACATCCCGCAGCAAAGTGCGGCTCTGCTGAAAGTAGGGGACAAGGCAGAAGTTTCCGTAGCTGGCATGGAAAAACCATTTCCGGCAAAGGTTACAGTAGTGAGCCCGGCCCTCGATCCCAACAGCACAACTGTAGAAGTTTGGGTGCAGGCCAAGAATACTGGCGCACAACTCAAGCCTGGTACCAGCGTGCAGGTTTCGATGGTCGCGCGTTCAGTCCCGGACGCCCTGACAATTCCGGCAGCGGCTCTGCTGACCGACCAAGGCATAACTTCGGTGATGGTGGCGGGGGCTGACGGCCACGCGCACAAGAAACCAGTTAAGGTCGGAATACGCGACAACGACCGCGTGCAGATCGTAGAAGGCCTTCAACTCGAGGACAAGGTCGTCGCTTTGGGCACTTACGGACTGCCCGACAACACCAAAATCACCGCCGCCGAAGCCGCACCCGAAGGCAAATCCGAAGCGAAAGATGAAAAGGATTAGCGTGAACCGGCCGGAATCCTCTTATTGGTTTGCGCGCCACTCGAAGCCGCTGATCTTTCTGATCCTCACCATAGCGGCGATGGGCGGATATCTGGCGTTCAATATCCCAGTTGCAGTCTTCCCCACCACCAATTTTCCGCGACTCGTTCTCGCTGTCGATAACGGCGTCATGCCAATCGATCAAATGATGGTCACTGTCACGCGTCCAGTCGAAGAGGCAGTGAACAGCGTGCCTGGGCTAGAAGAGGTCCGGTCCACCACGAGCCGCGGTTCGGCTGAAATAGATCTCTTCTTTAACTGGAACGTGGACATGTTCCAGACGCTGCAGTATGTGAATGGGGCTATTTCACGCGTTCAGCCTGAACTTCCTTCGACCGCAACTATTGACACGCGTCGCATGACGTTCGCCAGCTTCCCGATCATTGGTTACAGCCTCACGTCCGACACGGTGCCGCAAACACAACTGTGGGAATTGGCGACCTACGACCTGAAACCGCGCCTGAACCGGCTAAACGGCGTTGCCACCGTTACCGTTCAGGGCGGGCAGGAGCCGGAGTTTCACATCGAGCCCGATCCCGCGAGGCTGCTGAACGCAGGCGTAACTGTCACCGACATTCTGGATGCGATCAAGCGTACCAACCTGATTGATTCGCCCGGACTGTTCGAGCAGAACCACCAGTTGGTGCTGGGCTTGATAAGTGGACAGGTGCGGACTCCAGAGCAGCTTGCCAGTGTGGTTGTAAAAACCACGCCGACCGGCATTCCGGTGCGAATTGGCGATCTCGCCAATGTGGTCTCCGGGGTGAAGCCGGTTTACACGATCGTCACTGCCAATGGGAAGCCGGCGGTTTTGCTCAACATCAATCGCCAGCCAGACAGCAACACCAAAGAGGTGGCCGATGAGGCCCATCGGGAAGTCGAAAATATCCGCGGCTCCCTTCCTTCCGGAGTCAAGATCGAGCCTTTCTACGACCAGTCCCAAATTGTGACGGATTCAATCAAGAGCGTGCGCGATGCGATCTTGCTGGGGGTGATTCTCGCTTCCATCATCCTGGTTGTGTTCCTGCACGATTGGGGCACTTCGATTGTAGCCGGCCTGGTGATTCCTGTAACCATTCTGGTCACGTTCGTCGTTTTGAAACTCTTGGGAGAAAGCTTCGACCTGATGACGCTGGGTGGCCTGGCGGCGGCCGTCGGCTTGGTGATTGATGATGCCATCGTGGTGGTCGAAAACATTGTGCTGCATCGTGACGCCGGGCAAGGACGGCTGCAGGCGATTCGTGCCGCATTGCGCGAGATCACAGTTCCTTTGATCGGTTCGACGGTAACTCCGGTAGTCGTGTTCCTTCCGCTGATCTCAATAACCGGCGTTACTGGAACGTTTTTTCGTGCTCTGGCCATAACCCTGGGCGTGTCTCTTTTCACCTCGTTGGCCCTGGCTTTGACCTGGACCCCTACTCTCAGCAGTTACTTTATCCGGAAGCACAAGGACGACCTGGGATCAGACGGTGATGCTGACGAGGAAGAGTCCTTTGCCCAGTTGCTAGCAGCGGAAGAAGCTTCGCTCGGCCCGCGCTTCCGCAAGATTATTGATTTTCATCAGCGCTGGTTGCGTCTCGCTCTCGCTAAGCGTTGGTGGCTGGTGGGCCTGAGCGCTGTGCTGATTGTCAGCTCATATGTTTGCTATCGGTTCTCGGGAAACGACCTCTTGCCGGAGATGGACGAAGGCGATTTCACGGTCGATTACTTGACCCCAGCAGGGAGCGCGCTTTCAGAAACTAACCGCATGGTGTTGCATCTCGAGCAGATCATTCAGACGATTCCTGAAGTGGAGAGCAGTTCGCGGCGCACTGGCGCGGAACTCGGCCCAGCGGCTGTAACTGAGGCGAACCGGGGCGACATTCTGGTCAAATTGAAGAAAGACCGCAAGCGTGGTATTGACGAAATCATCGAGGAAGTCCGAGGCAAGATAGTTGAACAGGAGCCTGCTGTCCAAGTCGAGTTCGTACAACTTTTGCAGGACATGATCGGCGACCTGGTCGGCGAGCGCGAGCCAATTCAGATCAAGCTGTTCTCGAAGAATCCAGCAGAAACCGAACAATGGGCTCCCAAGGTAGCCGAAGCGATCCGCAAGATCCCCGGAGTGGTGGATGTGTTTGATGGGATCGAAAACACCATCAGCGGTCCGGCGCTTTCCTTCCAAATTGATCCCGCGGTGGCTTCGCGCGCAGGCTTTACTCCTGAGGAAATTGCTACCGATGTGTCGGCCCTGGTGCAGGGAGAGCCGGCCACCACCCCCGTAATCTCGAATGACCGGGTGTACACGATACGCATCCGTTTTCCTCAGAAGAACCGGGTTTCGGTGGACAACGTCCGAGACACCGTGCTCGCGAGCAGCAGCGGGCGCACTGCCACACTGGGATCGCTGGCAACGATCACCGCGCTTCCCGGGCAAACAGAAATCCATCGCGAGAATCTATTGCGCGTGGTGATGGTTACCGGGAGGCTCGAAGGGACAGATCTGGGAAGCGCAGTAAGCGCGGTGCAAAAAACTGTGAGCGATCTTCATTTGCCGCCCGGAATTCGCGTGGATTACGGCGGAACTTACAAAGAAGAACAGAAATCATTCCGCGATCTCGTCTTCGTTCTGATGCTCGCGATCGTGCTTGTCTTCATCGTTCTCCTGTTTGAATTCCGAACGTTCGCTGCACCGCTTGCCATTCTGGCGTCCGCGTTGCTTTCGACCTCCGGAGTCTTTATTGCATTACTTATCACGCGAACCACGTTCAACGTTTCCTCCTTCATGGGAATGATCATGGTGGTGGGCATTGTCGCGAAAAACGGCATTTTGCTGCTCGACGCCGACCAGAGAATTCGTGCCGCTGGAGCCTCGGCAGAAGAAGCTATGCTTCAGGCCAGCCGGCGCCGTCTCCGCCCGATCGTGATGACCGCGCTCGCCACCATGGCTGGGATGCTGCCCTTGGCATTCGCTATCGGCGCGGGTTCGCAGATGCTTCAACCACTCGCCATTGCTGTAATCGGCGGAATTTTGATTTCGATGGTGCTGTCGCTGATTATTACTCCCGCCGTTCACTTTTATCTCAGCCACGAAGAGGAGAGTCTTTCACCCGAGCGCGAAGAAATGCGTGTGGCATAGCTGGCTTATTGGCTGCGGAAAGATCGAAAGATCATCCGGCCGGAAAAGATTAACTCGACTCAAGAGTGCATGCTACGTAACGGCTTCGGTCACACTTTGTTGAGGCTTGGCCAAGAGCGAAGCCACCAGACCGCACGCGGCAGCCAGCGATAACCACAAACCGGGAACCGCCCGATTCCCGGTGAGGTGAATCAAATAAGTGCTGATCGCCGGAGTAAATCCACCGAAGACGGCCGTTGCCAGACTATATGCAAGAGCAAAACCTGTAGTCCGCACGTTGACCGGCATGATCTCTGTCAGGAAAACGACCATGGCTCCGTTGTAACTCCCAAAGATGAAAGACAGCCAGAGCTCGACGAGGAGCAATCTGGAGAAGGACGGTGCAGCGACGAGCCATAACATCACGGGATAGGCTGTGATCAGCATCAGTGTGGTGCACACGAGTAAGAGAGGTCGGCGGCCTATCCGGTCGGACAGAGCTCCCATTATCGGGAGCCAGAACAGATTGGACGCTCCAACGCATAAGGTGACGATCAGACTGTCGATGCTCGCTAGATGAAGCACGGAACTACCGAAGGTCGGCGTATAAGCGGTGATCATGTAGAAGGACACTGTCGTCATGGTCACCATCATGGTTCCAATGAGCACAATCCCCCAGTTTGCAGTCAGCGAGCGAAGTATTTCCGACGTACTTGGCCGCTGCTTGCGGGCGGCAAATTCGTCAGTCTCCTGAAGCGAGCGTCTGAGCCTGAATAAGAACGGAATAATGGCGCAGCCGAGAAGCAGCGGAATGCGCCACCCCCACGCCATCATTTTTTGCGGTGGAAGGGTGGAACTCAAAAGCACCCCGATCAACGCCGCGAACATCACGGCCACTTGCTGGCTTGCCGACTGCCAACTGACATAAAACCCCTTGTGCCCTGGCGTCGCGATTTCCGACAAATAAACCGAGACGCCGCCAAGTTCCATGCCCGCTGAAAATCCTTGAAGCAGGCGTCCGGTCAATACAAGGAGCGGAGCCAAGAGGCCTATTGTTTGATATCCGGGCATGAACGCGATGGAAATAATGCCGATGGACATCAATCCCAACGTAAGAATTAGCCCCGCGCGCCGTCCATGGTGATCGGTGTACGCGCCTAGGACAATGGCTCCGAGGGGCCGCATCAGAAAACCGGCACCGAAAGTCATCAGGGACAACATCAACGACAGGAAGGGATTTCCGCTGGGAAAAAAGGCATTGCCGATGGCGGATGCGTAATAACCGAACACCATGAAGTCATACATCTCCAGAAAATTACCGCTGGAGACGCGCACCACCGACCATATTTTCGATTCCCGATCAGTCGACGGTGCCACGGTTTGATAAGCCACAATTATCAATTCCCGGCGTGAAGGAAGGATTGAAATTATATCTGCGCTGAGTCCAAGTGATGATCATTGAACAACGATCATTGAACGACGATCAGTGTACGAAGATCAGTGCACGATCACCGGCTCACAGAGTGACTAACTTCGACCACCTGCGATGCGATGGCCTCGCCCAAATCCTTGGTCGTCGCGGTGCCTCCAATGTCGGGAGTGCGAACGTTTGATCGTGCCAGTGTCTCAGCAATCGCGCTCTCGACTGCATCGGCGGCGTCGGCAGCACCGAGATGCCTTAGCATCATAGCGCCCGACCAGATCTGGCCAATAGGATTCGCTATTCCCTTCCCAGCAATGTCTGGGGCAGAGCCATGGACGGGCTCGAACATCGACGGATATTCTTTTTCTGGGTTGAGATTGGCAGACGGGGCAATGCCAATCGATCCCACGACCGCGGGACCGAGATCGGAAAGTATGTCCCCGAAAAGATTAGAACCCACGACAACATCAAACCAGTCAGGATGCCGCACAAAATGGGCGGTTAAGATATCGATGTGATATTGATCGGTGCGGATTTCCGGATACTCCGCCGCCATCGCGTGAAAACATTCATCCCAGAACGGCATGGTGTGGATGATCCCATTAGATTTCGTAGCCGAGGTCAGGTGTTTTTTTCTGCTCCGGGCCAAATCAAACGCGAATCTTAAGACTCGGTTTACTCCCTTTCGCGTAAAAACGGTCTGTTGGATCGCCATTTCCTCATCGGTTCCCTCATAAAGGCGGCCGCCGATGTTTGAATACTCACCTTCGTTATTCTCCCGAACGATACAGAAATCAATTTGACCCGGCTTCCAATTCTTGAGTGGGGTTTCGATCCCTTCAAACAAGCGTACTGGCCGTAAATTAACGTATTGCCGAAAATGGCGGCGGATTGGAATTAAGAGTCCCCACAACGAGACATGATCGGGAACGCTCGGATGTCCAACCGCGCCCAGGAAGATTGAATCGAACGGCCGCAGTTGTTGAATGCCGTCTGCGGGCATCATCTTTCCGGTTTTAACGTAAGTTTCGCAACTCCAGTCGAACGCATGCCAACTGAGCCGGAATCCGAAACGCTGTCCTGCCGCTTCCAGCACTCGAATGCCTTCAGGCACCACTTCTTTCCCGATGCCATCGCCTGCGATAACCGCTATGTTGAAAGTTTTCATAAGGCCACGTCTATCCCTTCTCAGCTGACAACAACGGCGAAAGCGCGCTCACATCCGAAGCCGAGTCTAAAGCTCTGACAAAAGCGATAATTTTTTCGGCCTTGGCCTTTGGCCACTCTGCGTATTCAGCACATCCCCGGAATTTTGTAGCTGCTTCTTCAAAAGTCATCGGATCTGCGGGACTGCCTTTGGCGAAATCAGCGCGGCCTGTGATAACTCTGCCGTCCTTCAAATGGATTTTCAGGATCGATGTCATCTTGTCGAAACCGGCGCTCTCGGCCTCTGGGTCCACATAAAAGTTGATTCTTTTGACCATCTCCTGCACGTCAGCTCGCTGAGCTGCCTTGTCGGAAAACTCGCCCAAGCCAGCCTTTCGCTCTAACAGCAAAATTGCCAGACAGTATTCCATGCTGAACTTGGATTCAAGCCCAGTCTTCGGCTGGTGATGGAGAAGCGTTGTCGTCATGTTGTGATTAGCGCCGACATCCACTTTCTCCACTTGATCGGCTCGGATATTGTTGAGCTCAATCAGTCGCGCCAGTTCGGTCATCGCGGGATGAGAGAGGGAACCCGAGGGATAAGGCTTCAAGGAAACTCCTGGGGACGAGAATGTCCAGGGCTTTCCCAAACAATCCATGAGTGCAGATGAATCGTAAGATCCTCCGAAGGCATGGAAGAATCCGCGATCCGCCTCCAGAATTTGCTCGGCTGCGGTCCAGCCCAGAGCAACCAGATTCGCGGAAACAACGCCGCTTTCGGCTGCGTGCCCCGCCTGAAACGGCTTCGTCATGGTCCCGAAATTTTCTCTCAGACCGCCCGACTGACTGGCAGCCAGACCAAGAGCATTCTGAACCTTCGGTTGATCAAAGTGAAGCAGCTTTGCAGACGCCACGGCCGAACCCAGTGCTCCGCATGTTCCGGTCGAGTGGAATCCATCCTGATAATGACGCGGCGAAATTGCCTCCGCGATTTTGCATTCCACTTCGACTCCGACGAGATAGGAGAGCATCAACTCCTTCCCGGAAATATTTCGCCCTTGTGAAAGCGCAAGGACAGCTGGAAGGACGGGCACGGTTGGATGGACGAGCAAGCCGTATACACGATCTTTCGCCGAAGAAAGTTGCGTGTCGTCGAAATCATCGGCGTGAATAGAAACTCCATTTACAAACGCGGCGAAGCGCGGGGAGGTCTTGAGCTCCGATCCGATAACGATGGCTTGCCCGCTGCAAACCCCAAGCTGCTGAAGATACCGGCGGCATATGGTTCCTGTCTGCGCACGAGAGCCAGCTAAGGCCAGGCCTAATCCGTCAAGAATTGATTTTTTGCCGAGTTCGACGACGTCTGGCGGAATATCTTCGTAGGTTGTGTTTACAACAAATCTTCCAACATAGTCGGTTAGGCCGGGAGTCTTGGAAAACGCAGTAACAGGCGTAACGTCCGCGGCTTTTGCGGATCGAAGGAGCGCGCTTGAGGCGAGTGTCCCGATAGCTACTTTTCCGAAGTCACGCCTTAACATTTTTCAGCCCCAATATTCTTCGGATTCATTTCTGATTGCATCCCTTAGCGCCCGGAGAGTTCAGATCATTGCGCAATAGCTGGCCGCCCTTCATCACAAATTTCACGCGCTCGAGTTCTGTAATATCAGCCAGCGGGTCCCCACACACAGCGACGAAATCCGCGAATTTCCCGCGCTCGATGGAGCCGATATCGGCGCTCCACCCCATCATTTGCGCATCCACGATGGTCGCGGCCCGAATTACCTGCGCCGGAGTCATTCCAAATTTCACCATGTATTCGAATTCCTTGGTCTGGATACCATGCGGAAAAGGTCCGACGCCGGTCCCAAAGGCAATCTTTACTCCGGCGGCGACGGCACGCCGGAAATTTGGTTCCGATACTTCGGCCACCATATGACCACCGTATTTCCTGGCGTCGTGCTCCCGCTCTAGCTGGTAATGATAAAGAGTCGGGATAAGGTAGATGCCCTTTGCCTTGAATTGCCGGATGTCGTCATCAGAGAGCTGCACTGCATGTTCGATCGTGTCTACCCCGGCAGTGAGGCAGTTGTGCAGTCCCTTTCCTCCAAACGCATGGCAGGAGACTTTGTGACCCTTGTCGTGCGCTTCATCCACAAAAGCCTGAACTTCTTCCAGCGTGAACGTTGGCGGTATGACCAGCGTTCCGTCCGGAGCAAAGGTGAAATCATAGTTGGCGTAAAACTTTATCCAGTCGGCGCCATTTATCAGTTGTTCGCGAACCCCTTTTCGCGCCTCCCACGGGTTATCGACTGTTTGCAACATTGAAGGCAGTGGAATATCGCGTGAGTATCCTTTGGGACGAAAGCCTCCTGTCGTCTGGAAACCGCGTCCAGAAACCTGCAAGCGAGGGCCTTGCACCAACCCGTTGTTGATGGCCGTCCTTAGGTCGACGTCTCCGTACATTCCTCCCAGAGTCTTCAGATCGCGAAGAGTCGTGAAGCCGATGTAAAGGTCACGTTGAGCATTGACCAGCGCTTCCAACTCGCGGTACTGCAACGACTCTTTCAACATCTGCGCATCGAGGTCCGGACCGCTCGCGAAGATGTGGGTGTGCCCGTCGATTAGGCCGGGTAGGACGGTCGCGTTGGTCAGATCGAGCACCTCGGTGCCGGCCGGGATGGACACTTCACTCGCAAGTCCCACCTGGACGATGCGGGTGCCTTCAACCAGGATGACTTGCTGTTTAGCGAGAGCATCCGACCTTCCGTCAAACATGCGTCCGGCGCGAATCGCCAATCGCTCGTGCGTTCGGACCTGTGGAGGAGGAAGCGGGGGAGGTGGCGGAGTCTCGGGTTCTTTTTCTTGCGCAAACAAGGAACCCAGAGACAGGCACAAGAACAGACTGAGCATTCCTGAACGAATTAAATTCCGCGACAGCCGATTTGCATCAGGCCACATCGTTCCTCCTACGATCCGGCTTCCGCATGAGTGGGTGCCGTCTTAACCAGCATGGTGAGTCCAGCTGCAACTAATGTAATGACGCCAAGATAAGTAAATCCTGCCAGGAAACTACCAGTCCTCTTGTTGAGATACCCGACGATGAGCGGAGCGAAGTATGCCCCGAGATTGCCGATGGCGTTTACAAAACCCATTACCGAGCCCACAATTTTTGGCGATAGTGTTTCCGTCGGGATAGCCCAGAATGCGCCCATCGGACCGTAGGCTCCTACGCCGCTCAGTGCGATGAATGCAAAAGCGATCAGCAGTGAATGAGGAATGATGGCAACTGCGAGCAAAATGCAAGTTCCTCCAAACAACATAGCTCCAGCAGCGTGAAAGCGGCGCTCGTGCATTTTGTCTGAATGACGAGAGACAAGCAGCACCGAGATCGCTCCCACAATGAAAGGCAACGTGTACAGCATTCCCGTGGAAAGGCTGCTTAGCCTCCTGAATTTGTCCATGGCGCTGGGCAGCCAAAACAGCAGCCCCATCTGTCCGCTTACGAAGCAAAAATAGATGGCTGCCAGAAGAAACACCTGCGGACGCAGCAGCGCTCGAAGGTACGGGACCTTTTCCGATCCCTCGAGCTCGGAAGACTCGCGACGCAAGGTCTCCACCAGAAGAGCGCGCTCGCCTTCTGGAAGCCAGGACGCCTGCGACGGATGATCCTGAATAAATAAGAGCCAAATCGCCAGCCACAGGAAAGGTAATGAGCCTTCCGCGACCAGCATCACGCGCCAGTTCCAGTGATCCAAAATCCATCCAGAAAAGGGCGATGCCAGTATCACGGCTCCCGGCAAGCAGAGCAGCCAGAATGCGTTCGCGCGCGCGCGCTCGCTACGGCTAAACCAGTGTGAGAGCAGTATCAACGTGGCCGGATAGACTCCGCTCTCCGCCACTCCCAGAAGCAACCGGAGTAACAAGAGTTCGTGATAAGTACGAGCCAGGCCGCAGCCCACCGCGAAGACGGCCCAAACAACCAATAGAACACTAATGAATTTCTTCGCACTCCAGTTTTTAGCTAGATGTCCTCCTGGAATCTGCAAGGCCAGGTAGCCCCAGAAGAAGATGCCCGCGACTGTTCCAGCTTGTTGCGGATCCAAATGCAGGTCCCGGCTGATATGCGGCAAGGCAAGAGAAATGTTTGTGCGATCGATAAACGCGATCGTGTACATGATTAGAGCAACAGGGATGACGCGGATCCAGCGAAGTGAAATTCCGGATCGAGAGGCTTCGATTTTCGCGGCACCCTGTTCGGCGGTTGTCATTGAGATGACTGAGCCTCGCGAATGTTGAAGGTTCCACATTGCAGGTTCAGCAAAGTGACTCGGATATTCGCTAAGGCTGCACCTCGTATACCCGAACCTCGGCCTCTTGATTCTCGTGATGAGGAACGGCGAGATAGTAGCGATTCAGTTCCGGCACTAGAGTGCCCGTCTTTGCACGGAACGCTCCCGGCACCTTCGCCAGCAAAGCGTAGTGGTCGGCATCTTTCTGTTCGAAAACGTCCAAAGCTCCGTCCCCGGCTAGATAAAGGCGCTTATGTTTGGCGTCGTAACTCATATCATCGACCATTCCCACCGCAGGCAGGCTGGTTACCACTTTACCGTTGTCCGAGTTCAGAACAATTAGCTTTCCGGGCTTTCTGGTTACGACGAACAAACGGTGATCCGGCTCGTCAAAGGCCATCGCAACATTCGCCGTGTCGCCTGCCGGCAAAGGCCAAGTAGCCAGTATCGCAGAGGTTTTCCGGTTGACGACTGCGACCGCACTCTTACCTGTGACGTTGCAAAACATGCGCGGTCCAGACTTCTCAGGCACGATGGCTTCGACGTGGTCGTTATCGATTTTGATATCGCGCAACTTCTTTGACTTGTCGGTATCAATAACGCTGATCAACGAGTACGGCGTATGAGCCTCTCGGCCTCCGTTGACGACATAAAGGTAATGAGTGGCGGGATCGTAGGCGATAGAATCCGCATCGATCGCGACTTTGATCTCTTCAAGTAACTTGTAACTATCGCTGTCGTACACCTGCACTGCGGAAGCGTCACCAGCCACAACGAAAAGCTTCTTCAAGTCTTTGCGAAAAAGAATTGCGTGCGGCGCTTTCACGTCATCAATGGTGTGAATGAGTTGGTTTGTGCTGGTGTCTAACACCAGAACCTTTTCATTTTCTTCCCCGGTCAAGAACAGCCTGTGTCCATCGACGTCTGGAGCGAAATGATCAAAGTCGCCATCGTGGAGGCCCGGCAAAGGGATGGTCGCCACCAGTTTCAAAGGTGCGTGGTCTTCAGCATTAGCCTTGCAGCCAACAGCCAGCGCGATTGACAGCGCAAGAACGACAAAATGCGTTCGCTTCATAATTTCTCCAAGAGTGCCGTGCAGCAGTCCATAAAAAGTGGGACACTCGACGGCGGATGCTATCCCACCGTAGGAGCCGAGTCAACGTATCTTCTTACTGGTGAATAACGAACAAGCCTCGCATTACTTCAAAGTAGCGTGTTTTCAAGGAAAAAGTATCGTGCCTTGGATCTTCAGCTAAACGGAAATTAATTTTGGTTTCAGTTCGCGCGCCGGTGAATGAATTATGCTGTCTGCGCTGGTTCTGGTGCGGTCTGCGGGCCGCACGAGATCGAACAATTTTTAAATTTGTTCCACACTAGAACACAGCTACGGAGAAAAAATGAAAAAGTATTTCTTAGTTGCCATTACGGTTTTCATTGCCTTAGGCATAAAAGTCCAGGCCGAAGAAACTGCGCCGCTCAAACTTGTCCAGACCATCACACTGCCTGCTGCCGTTAAAGGGCATTTCGATCATTTCGAGGTTGATCTGAAAGGTGGCCGGCTGTTTGCGACTCCCGAGGGGTACAAATCCGTCCTCGTTTTCGACCTAAAGACCGGAAAACTCATTCACACTATCGGCGGGATCGAGAAGTCGCATGCCGTGCTCTATCGCGAAGACCTCGACCGCATATACGTGACCGATGGCGAGGCTGGCGACGTCAAGATATTCGACGGCAAAACCTACAAATTGCTTTCGACGGTGAAGCTATTGGAAGACGCTGATTCCATCGGATACGATCCGGCAACCAAATACCTATACATCGACAATGGTGGTGGCGATGTCCATCAGACGTATTCCATGATCAGCGTTGTCGACACCACAGCTGGTAAGAAGCTAGCCGATATCAAAGTCGACGGAGACACGCTTGAGGCCATGGCTCTGGAGACATCGAGCCCGAAAATTTACGTCAACAACAAAGCAAAGAACCAGGTTGACGTTGTTGACCGAGAAAAACATGAGGTCGTTGCGAGCTGGCCGGTTACCAAGTGCAAGCCAAACGTCGCCATAGGATTGGATGAAGCAGACCATCGATTATTTGTGGCTTGCCGCGACGGACAGATTTCCGTACTGGACACTCAGACCGGAAAGGAAATCACCACTCTGCCAATCACGAAGGGTGTCGACGACATGAAGTACGACGCCGGCAGTAAGCGTATTTATGCCGCTGGCGACGGAAGCGTCGATGTGTATGAACAGACCGACCCAGACAACTACAAGCTGCTGGGAAAGGTTCCCACCGGACCGCTTGGGAAAACTGCGCGCCTGGTTCCAGAACTGAATCGTTACTTCGTGGCCGTACCGCAGCACGAAACTGAAAGCGCGAAGATTCTAGTATTCGAGGTGCACTGAGCGAAGCTCCCGCAGGGTACCTCCCGGGTGCCTTGCGGGATTCGCGCTGTTTGGTTACTCCGTGTGCGATGATATTTGTAAGGCTCGTATGCGCATACTCTTAGTTGAAGACGAACGCAAGGTTGCGAGCTTTATTGCCCGCGCACTAAGAGAAAATACCTACGCAGTGGATGTAGCTGAGACGGGCGAGAAGGCACTAGAAATGGCGGCCGACGTCCACTACGACGCCATCTTACTCGACGTCCGACTACCCCGCATGAATGGTCTTGAGGTGTGCCGCGAGCTGCGGCAGCGCGGAATCGAGTCGCCCGTTCTGGTTCTTACGGCGCGAGGGCTGACCGAGCAAAAAGTGGAAGGACTCGACTCCGGTGCGGATGACTATCTAACCAAACCCTTTGTCTTGGCGGAACTTCTCGCGCGCGTCCGCGCCCTGGTTCGACGAGGCTTCCACAGTGGTAACGCCAAATTAAGCTACGCAGATCTTTCGCTGGACCGTCACCGCCGGCGCGCAACCCTTGGCCGCGAGGTGATTCCTCTTACCAGCAAGGAATTCGCACTGCTCGAGCTGTTCTTGCTTCGCGCCCCTGAACTGATCACCCGCAGCGAAATTGTCGAGCATGTTTGGGATTGCCACTTCGACAGCGAGACCAATCTGGTCGAAGTCTATATCAACCGCTTGCGCAAGAAGCTCGAAGAAGGTCAATCGGTAAAGATGATCCACACCGTTCGCGGCGTAGGCTACCGACTGGGAATGCCCGAATGATAGCGAAGACGCTTCGCTTTCGAATGATGTTGTTGTTCACCACAGTGGTTGGGGTTCTCCTTGCCGCGTCCTATCTTGCGTTCTTTGGCCTCCTGTCCCACGCCGTTCGTACCCAACTGAACCGTCAGTTGCTGGAGACCGCTCGGCCGGTCATTGCTGACATCATTACGGAACCCGACGCACAGGACGTAAACCGATTGGACATTCCCGGGGAGTTTTTTGAACTGCTGGACCCTGCCGGACAGGTCCTTCAACGTTCCAAAAATGTTACGGCGCCTATCGAGCTGAACGGAATTAACCCTGCAATTTCACATCCGACGTTTGGCAGTGCAACCATCGGTCATGAATCAATCCGCGTTGCACTGGTGCCTTTTCAACAAGGGAAACGAACGCGTGTTTTGTTGGTGGCTATCCCCACACTGGGTACCAATAGTGTGCTCGACGGGTTTGGCAAGGTCGCCCTACTGCTATTTCCTCTGAGCCTGGCGCTTACGGCCAGCATTTCGGCCTTTTATGTAGGAAGAAGTCTGGCCCCGATCAAAGCCCTGACGCGGCACGCCGCTCTGATGGCGAGAAGGGTTACCAATCAGAATGGGTTCTGGTCACCGCTACCCGTCTCCTCACCCTATGACGAACTGAGTCGCCTAGCCGAGACCTTTAACCACCTGTTCCAGGGCATCGATTCAGCAGTCCGTCAGTTGCGCCAGTTTGTGACTGACGCTTCGCACGAACTGCGCACACCGCTCTCAGTTCTGCACGGTGAGACCGAATTGCTGCTGTCCAAACCTCGGAATGCTGAAGAATATCGAAAGACTCTGTCCGACTTTGGTGACGAGTTCAAGAAGCTGACGCGGATCGTGGAAGGATTGTTTACGCTTTCCATGGCTGACGCTGGGCAGCTTCAGTTGATGTCTGAGCCTCTTTACATTAACGAGGTCCTAGAAGAGGCGTGCGCTCTGGTCACGTCACGCGCACTCGCAAAGAAGATTGCAATCGTTCGAGAGCTAAACGAGGAGCTTCCCTACTCCGGGGACGAGGCTTTTCTGCACCAACTGTTCCTGATTTTTCTCGACAATGCGATCAAGTATTCTCCCGAGGCCACCCAAGTCCGCGTAACTCTAGAGCAAGAGGCGGGTAAGATTCGAGTTCATTTCGAAGACCAGGGCATCGGGATCTCAAGCGCGCACTTGCCCTTCATATTCGAGCGCTTCTATCGTGCCGACCCGCACAACAGTGGGGAAACGCATAGCGGGGGGCTGGGCTTGGCCATCGCTCAGGCCATTGTTCGTGCCCAGGGCGGCGTCATTGAGTGCCGGAGCGCGTCCGGCGCAGGCTCAACGTTCACAGTGGTTTTGCCCGCAACTCATGCCGCAAGCAACCTCAAAAGTAAACCTGAACAGAAATTAATCTTGGGTTAACGGCTCAACAGGCGTACAGTGGCCTCCGCACATGTGGAGGTGATCCGGTGTCCTTTGGAAGATCGATTGGCCTAGCGGCAGCGACGTTGTTTCTCGGAATTCTAGCTTCAATCCCGGCCGACGCGCAGGTCGCGGGAGCAACACTTTCCGGCACGATCACAGACTCCTCCGGTGGGGTTGTTCCCGGCGCGCGGGTCATCATTAAGAATGTAGCCACCGGGGTAACCACAGAGGTTACGACGAATTCGGACGGCTTTTACAATGCGGCCAACCTCCTGCCTGGAGAGTACTCGGTCACCGTATCGTCAAAGGGCTACACCATTGAGGAAAGAACCGGGATTTCACTCACGGTCGGTGCGCAGCAAGTTTTCGATCTCACTCTGCGCGTTGGAAGCACCAAAGAAGTATTGGTGGTCACCGCTGAAGCGCCTTCCATACAACTCAACAGTTCGGACATTAGCGCGGTAGTAAATGAGACCACGGTGCGGGAGTTGCCGCTTAACGGCCGCAGTTGGACCGACCTGGCAGAATTGCAGCCGGGAGTAAATGCGATTCATACGCAGCCTGATTTTTCAGCAGGCACCGATCGAGGCAATCGCGGTTTCGGTCAGCAGCTGACTATTTCTGGGGCGCGGCCGCAGCAAAACAATTATCGTCTCGACGGGGTCAGCCTCAACGATTACGCCAATGGAGCCCCCGGCAGCGTATTAGGTGGAAACCTCGGGGTGGATGCCATCCAGGAGTTCTCCGTGTTGACCAGTAACTACTCGGCGGAGTACGGCAAGACTTCCGGCGGAGTAGTCAATGCCATTACCCGATCAGGGACAAATCGGTTTCACGGCAGCGTGTACGAGTTTCTTCGCAACAGCGCACTCGACGCCAGAAACTATTTCGACGGGGCAAAAATTCCGCCGTTCAAGAGGAACCAGTTTGGCGGAGCCATCGGCGGCCCTATTTTGAAGGACCATACCTTCTTCTTCGCTGACTACGAAGGCATTCGGCAGTCGAAAGGCATATCAACGTTTACCACGGTGCCTTCTCAGGAGGCACGGAACGGGCAGATGTGTCATCTGGGGAATCCTACGGATCCTACGGACACTACTTGCCCGCATTCAATCACTGTTGATCCATTCGCAGCTAAATATCTCACTTTTTACCATCTACCCGATCCCGGTACGGTCTTTGGGAATGGCGATCTCGGGCACTACACCTTCGTCGGCCAGCAGATAGTGAACGAAAATTTCTTCACTGGACGCGTTGACCACAAAATCTCCAACAGCGACAGCCTGTTCGGGACGTATATGTACGACAAGACTCCTTATTCGGCGCCCGACGGGCTGAACAATGTGGAGTTCGACACTTTGACCTCGCGGCAGTTCCTTTCCGTAGAAGAGACCCATCTCTTCAACTCTCGCTTTGCCAATTCCATTCGCGTTGGAGGAAACCACGAAGCAGTTGCAAATAATCAGAGCCTCAAGGCGATCAATCCGGCTGCGGCCGATGCATCTTTAGGAGTCGGGGGATCGGCGTTTGCAGGCCGCGATGCGACCCAGGTCCTGATGGGTGGTGGAGTCACGGACTTTACAGGTGGGGTGGGTGGAAGCCCCACTTACTTCTACCATTGGAATTCCGCCCAGGTTTACGACGATGCCTTTCTCACCAGAGGCACGCACTCCCTACGCTTCGGCGTCGCTATCGAACGTGAGATGCTCAACTTGCTTGCCGACACCGATCCCAACGGAATCTGGAACTTTGACAATCTTCAAGGATTTCTCACCAACCAGCCATCAAGATTTCAAGGTGGAATTGCCAGCACGCTTTCCCCACGCAATCTGCGGCAGACTATCTTCGGGGTATACCTTCAAGACGACTGGCGCGCCAGACCAAACCTGACGCTCAATTTGGGCCTGCGCTACGAAATGTCAACTGTGATTTCGGAAACTGCCGGCAAGCTGGCGAATTTGCGGAACATCTCCGACGCCACCGCTCACTTGGGTAATCCTTTCTTCAGCAATCCAACCCTAAAAGATTTTGAACCGCGTTTTGGCTTTGCTTGGGACCCCTTGCGCAATGGGAAGACCGCAGTCCGCGGAGGAATTGGGATGTTCGATGTGCAGCCGCTGCCATACCAGTTTCCGCTTCTGACCAGCCAGGCGGTTCCTTTCTTTTCCTATACCGTGGTAAAGGATCCCACAGCAGTATGCGCTACCGCCTGTCCGAATCCTTTCCCCAACTTCGGCGGCCAAAATATTTCATTTCCGGTGAATAGATTGCGCAGTACTTATCTGGAACCGAACCCCAAGCGCAACTATGTGATGCAGTGGAATCTCAATGTCCAGCAGCAGCTTGCTCCCAGCCTCACCGGGATGCTTGCCTATGTGGGGTCGCGCGGCGTGCATCAGCCATTCCGGGTAGATGACGCCAATCTTGTGATTCCGACGAAGACCTCGGCCGGGTACGTCTGGCCCTTTGCACCAGGTGGTGGCCCTCTCGATCCGATCAATCCAAACTTTGGCTCGATCAAAGGAATGTTCTATACGGGGCACTCCCAATATGACGCCATGGAAGCGCAGTTGATGAAGCGCATGAGCCACGGCTTTCAGGTGCAAGGCACTTTCACCTGGAGTAAGAGCATTGATAGCAGCTCGGCCTCCGTTGCAGGCGATTCGTTCGGCAATTCAATCTCCAGCCTTGACTGGTTCGACCTAAGATTGACCCGGGGCCCATCGGACTTCAACGTCGGGCGCACCGTGGTGATAAACGGTGTATGGGACGTCCCCACTCCGAAGTCCTTTGCGGGACCAGCGCAAGCGGTCTTAGGGGGATGGGAACTGGGGCTTATCTTTACCGCCAGCGATGGAGTTCCGTTCACTCCCAGTTGGGGAACAGGCTCGGATCCGGCAAATACCAACAGCGGTGATGATTGGGCATTTCCAAATCGACTTGGCGGATCAGGTTGCAGTAAGCTGACGAACCCTGGGAATCCCAACCAGTACATTAAAACAGGGTGTTTCTCAGTTCCCACCGCTCCAAATTTAGCGTTCTGGAACGCGAACTGCAATCCCTCGCCGGCGAGCTTGGTGGACGCGAACGGGAACCAAATTACCATTAGCCACCCGCTGACTCCAATCACAGACGGAGCGGGTTGGCTTCCAGCTCTGCCATGCTTTAATCTCCGCGGCAACGCCGGACGAAATACTATCACCGGGCCGGGCGTAACCGAGCTCGACTTCTCTCTATTTAAGAACAACTACATTCCGAGAATCTCGGAAAGATTCAATGTGCAGTTCCGCGCGGAACTCTTCAATATTCTCAATCATGCCAACTTTGCTCCACCCTCGACCCCAACCAATACAGACATTTTCGATGGGACAGGACTTCTGAACTCCGGGGCTGGTCAAGTGACGCGGACCACCACTACGGCGCGAGAGATTCAGCTCGCCGTCAAAGTGATCTTCTAGTTTGTGGAGCACCGAGCCGTAATTGCCGCGGCAGTGCTCGGCAGCAAAAGTCCGCGGGTTGTCATTAGCCCTGCCCCGCAACCCGCGGGCGCCTTGAGCGTCATTCGTAACCGCTACTCGTGACCGTTATTAGGATGAATCTCGCAAGATGATCTTCTTACCCAAGGTGAAATGTGAATTCCGAAGACCGCTATGCAGAACCGCAGCCTGAATCTCGCCCGCTAAACCTCACCCGGCGCAGTCTGTTGCAGAACTCTGTTTGGATTGCCGCTGCGTCAATGCTTCCACGCTTAGCCGCAGCGGCCGCACATGAAATTAGTCCGGTCATGGAGAAGCTCAGCTCGTATATGGCCGAGGCCCGCAATCGCGCGCTACCCGACAAGGTGGTTCAGGAAACAGAGCACCACATCCTGGACACAATGGCTGCGATGGTCTCAGGGTCCGAACTGCCTCCCGGCCACATGGCTATCGACTTCGCTCGCTCGTACGGTGGAGAGAAAGTCGCCACTGTAGTCGCCTCTCAAATCCTGTGTGGACCCATCGAAGCGGCATTTGCGAACGGCGAACTCGCGCATTCCGATGAAACCGACGACGACTTCACTACCGGAGGAGCGCATCCTGGATGCGCCCTCGTCCCCGCAGCGCTGGCTGCAGGAGAGCACTTCGGCGTCAGTGGCACGCATTTCTTGCGGGCCGTTACACTCGGCTACGACATAGCCCTGAGGGCCATGAAGACGGTCGGTGTTGCAATGAAAGAAACACACAATTTGGTGGGGACCATGGGGGCAACGGCGGCGGCGGGGTGCACTGCAAGTCTCAATGCGCAACAGATGCGCTGGCTGGTTGATTATGCGGCGCAACAGGCTGGCGCTGGCATCGGCGCATGGCGGCGCGACACTGAACATATTGAGAAAGCGTTTTTGTTTGGCGCTATGGGGGCACGCAATGGAGTCAACGCTGCCCTGGTGGTTCATTCCGGCTGGACTGGAGTTGACGACGTTCTTTCCGGTCCGAACAACTTTGTGGAGTCATACAATCCCAAAGCCGATGCCGCAGGCATGGTCGATCAACTGGGCGAGGTCTATGGGGTAACACTGACGACGCTCAAGAAGTGGACGACCGGAGGTCCCATTCAAGCTCCACTGGACGCACTGGAGAACTTGCAGAAACGCCGGCCCTTCCAGGCGGATCAAGTAAAAGACGTGGTGGTACGTGTCGCTACCAGCGCGGCCTATACCGTCAACAACCGCGATATGCCGGATATCTGTCTGCAGCACTTGGTCGCAATAATGCTGCTCGACAAGACGGTTTCCTTCCACGCAGCCCACGATAAGGCACGCATGCAAGACCCGTCTGTTCTTCGTGAGCGCGCTAAGGTGCAACTCGTACCTGATGCAGACTTGGAGAAGCTGATACCGGTGCGGGTGGCGGTGGTTGAAGTAACGCTGTCCGACGGCACGCGCCTTAGCGAGCGGGTTGAGCACGTGCGCGGCACTCCTGAAAATCCAATGACTCGGGATGAAGTGGTAGCAAAAGCGCGCGAGTTGATGACGCCGGTCCTCGGTTCGGACAAGTGTTCGAAGCTGATTGAGCGCGTGCTTGCACTCGACACGGTGAAAGACATCCGAGAACTTCGGCCGCTACTTCAGGTGCCTGATCGGAAATAAGCGGGAGCCGGGCTGCCGACAAACCTCATGAAGCCGTCAACAAGAGCTACGGTAGTGCTATTGGGTGTCGCTGTCTGCGGATTGTTCCTCGGAGTGGCAGCCAAGGCGCAACAAGCGGCGGTCGCGGCATCATCAGAGGCTCCGCCAGCGGCTAGAACAGCTTCACATTCTGCCGCTACCGATGCTCTTGATTTCGAAGTTTTTAAAATGAAGGTCGAGCCGATTTTTTTGAAGCAGCGCCCGGGACACGCCCGCTGCTATGGTTGCCACATCCTTCCCAACAGAGGTTTCCATCTCGAGCCGCTATCACCGGGGACCGCGGCGTGGAACGACGACCAATCGCAGCTTAACTTCCAGCACGTCCTGCAGCATGTCGTTCCCGGAGATCCCGCGTCCAGCAGGCTCTTGCTTCATCCGCTTGCACCTGAGGCCGGAGGGGATTCGTTTCACTCAGGTGGCAGGCAGTTCGCATCGCAGAACGACCCTGACTGGTTAGTCATCGCCGCATGGGTACGAAGCGCCCGGACTGAAGCTGTTTCTGAGTCATCAGCGACGGGGAAAGTGCGGATTTATGTCACGAACAGCGCCAGCGACACAATTGATGTGATTGATCCCGCGACGAATAAGGTCGTGCAGGTAATTAATGGCATAGAGTTGCCGCATGGCATCGTGTTTTCTCCTGATGGAGCGCGCATTTACGTGAGCAATGAATTTGAGAGCGTGCTCGACGTAGTCGATCGGCAGAGCGGAGAAATTCTCCAGAAAGTCTCTCTTAGTGCTCGGCCTAACAATCTCACCATTACCAAGGATGGTAGCCGGGTGCTGGTGGGTATCCGCACGGAACCGGGAATCATTGATGTGATCGACACGACTTCCCTTACCCGGGTCAAGAGCATTCCCGTAGATGGCGGCGTACATAATGTGTTCGTCACACCCGATGGCAGGTACGCGGTCAGCGGTTCTATAGAAAAGAAGACCGCCACAATCGTCGACCTCAATACGGACAAGGCGATTTGGGTAGTCAAATTCGATCGAGCAGTCCGACCCATGGCCTTCGAAACGAATCGTGATGGTTCGACCAGCCGCATCTTCGTGCAGCTCTCGGGCTTTAACGGATTTGCGGTCGTGGATTTCGCGAAGCGTGCCGAGGTGGCGAGAATCAAACTGCCTGACAAACCCAGCGGATTCGGAATATTCGAGGGCCGTACCGGAGTTCCCTCTCACGGAATTGCGACCGCGCCGGACGGGAAATCGCTCTGGATCAACAGCACTCTGGCGAATGCTGTCTTCAAATACTCTCTCCCTGATCTAGAGTTGATGGGATATGCAGCTCTGCCCGAAGTTCAGCCACTGGGGCGTCCGCCAAGTGGCTCCGTGCCTGAGTGGATTACGTTTACGCCAGACAGTAAAGTTGTATATGTTTCGAACTCAGGAGCGGAATCGGTGTCTGCCATAGACGCGAATACGCTGAAACAAATAGCGGTCATACCAGTAGGAGAAGTACCTAAACGGATCAATACGTTGATCCTTCACTGATCTTCTGATTGACGATCTTCGACCCTCGGGTGTGGACGAATTAAAATTGGCTGAGCCGCAGTTCTGATGAACTTGAAGAACACAATCCGGGAAGCGACCGCCGCGCTAACGCGTAACTGGGTGAGAAGCGTGCTCACCATTTTGGGTATCTCGGTGGGGGTGGGCGCGTTCATCTGCGTGGTGGCGATTGGAAATGCCGGCAGCAGCAGCATCGAGAGCCAGCTTCAGAGTCTGGGAGACAACTTTATTTGGATTGAGGCTGGAAGCCGCGCCAGAAACGGCGTCCGCTACGGGGCGCGTGGTGATCGCACTTTGATTCTCGGCGACGCTACTGCGATCGCGGAGCAGATCCCTCTCGTTAAGAGTATGTCCCCCAATGCGGATGGAAGTCTTCAGGTCATCTACGAGGGAGAAAACTGGTCTACGCGTTTTCGAGGCGTCACTCCAGTCTTTCTGCAAATTCGAAGATGGAACATGAGATTGGGTACTTTCTTCACCGATGCCGACGTGGAAGCAGCCGCGCCGGTTTGCGTTCTGGGGCAGACGGTGGTGGACAACCTCTTCGGCACCGATGATCCCGTCGGCAAGTCCGTACGCGTGCAGAGCATGCCTTGCAAGGTGGTTGGTGTGTTGCAGGCCAAAGGGTTTTCCGCGACCGGCCAAGACCAGGACGATTTTATTGTGATGCCCTTCACCACCGCCCAAAAAAGGATCACCGGAACGTTCTGGCTTGACGACATCTTCTGTTCGGCTGTCTCACGCGAAGCCATGCCTGAAGCCACAAAGCAGATCGTGGCCCTGCTGCGTGAGCGCCACCATCTCAATCCGGCGGAAGATGACGATTTTAACGTCCGCCGTCCGGAAGACGTAGTACAAGCTCAGCTTGCCACCAGCCGAATTATGACCATACTTCTGGCGAGCGTCGCTTCCTTGTCCTTGCTCGTGGGCGGCATCGGCATCATGAACATCATGCTGGTATCTGTCACTCAACGCACGCGAGAGATTGGACTGCGGCTGGCTGTAGGCGCGACCGAATCTGATGTCCAACTGCAATTCCTAAGCGAAGCCATCGCGCTAAGCCTTCTGGGTGGATTGCTAGGCCTGTTGGCGGGGTTCCTTTCGTCCGCGTTGGTTGAGAACCTGTTTCAAATGCCCACGAAGCTTTCTCCTGAGATTTTTGCCATCGGTGGCATATTCTCCGCCAGCATCGGAATTCTTTTCGGCTACTACCCTGCCCACAAAGCGTCTCAGCTCGACCCGATCCAGGGTCTTCGCTACGAATAGTTCAGATTTTCCGTTAGGCCTTGTCGACGCATTCCCCGACTATCGAAACTCATCCCATCATTCGTAGCGAAGAGCCTCAATCGGATCCAATTGGGCGGCCTTGCGAGCGGGATAGAAGCCGAAGAACACTCCGACCGCCATGGAAAATAACACTGCAATCACGATTACGATTGGAGAAACTAGAACCGGCCAGCCAAGGGTTTGGGTAATCACGTAAGACGCACCCAGCCCGAAGAGGATTCCAATCGTTCCTCCCATCAAGCTGAGGACCACAGCCTCAATCAGGAACTGCTGCTGGACATTGGCTTCAGTTGCTCCAATCGCCATTCGCAGACCGATTTCGCGGGTACGCTCGGTTACTGATACCAGCATGATATTCATGATGCCGATACCGCCCACGATCAGTGAAACGCTGGCAATTGAAGCCAGCAATAAGGTCATAACCCTGCCCGCTTCGTCGGCAACGTCGGCCATATCGGCCAGATTGCGCACGAAGAAATCGTCGTCGGCGCCGGGTCGGATATGGTGACGATCGCGAAGCAGCAATGTAATCTGCTTCTGCGCCGCGTAGCTCGCCTCCCGCGAAATCGCCGACACCATGATCCAACGCAACCAGGGTTGGCCGGTAACTTTTTTCTGAAGCGTGGTCAGGGGAATCAGAATGATGTCATCCTGATCGTCGCTCATGGCGGCGGATGTTCCTTTGGGAGCCAGCACACCCGTCACACGAAATGGCAAGTTGTTAATGCGGAGAGTCTGGCCGATGGGATCAGTCGCGCCGAAAAGGTTCTTGCGGACAGTCTCCCCGATCGCAGCCACATTGGCCGCCATGATCACATCATCTTGCGTAAACCCGGATCCTTCCTGAAACGGCCAATTGCGGATATCAAAGTATTGCGGCTCGGTGCCGTTGAGCCGTGTAGCCCAATTGTCATTGCCAAAGACTACCTGACCGTTTGAGCTGCTGCCCGGTGCTGCCGCATGGGCGGCTGGGCACTCACGCAATATTGCCAGCATGTCGTCGTAGACCAGGCTCTTGGTGGATCCCCAGCCCATGTGCATTCCGCTGCGCGTAACAGTTCCCGCGCCAACAAATAACATGTTCGAACCCATGGCCTGAATCTGCTCCTGCATGGTTTGTCGCGCACCCTGGCCGACCCCAAGCATAGCGATGACGGCTCCGACGCCGATGATGATGCCCAGCATGGTCAGGATCGAGCGCATCTTGTTGCGGGACAAAGCCCGCATTGCGATGCGGATGATTGCAAGCAGATCCATGTTCGTTCAATGCTCGTTTCGTTCAATCCTCGAGCGTCGGCAGCGTCTTGATTACTTCTGCGGCCCGCGGTCGGTTCTGGACTGCCTCGTCCCGGCGGATCTTGCCGTCGCGGAATTGAATGCTGCGTTTCGCGAAATTTGCTATGTCAGGCTCGTGGGTCACGAGCACGATCGTCAGTCCCTCATCATTCAATTTCTGGAAAATGTCCATGATCTCGACTGATGTGCGGCTATCCAGATTCCCGGTAGGTTCGTCGGCCAGAAGAATCGAGGGCCGGTTCACTAAAGCGCGGGCAATAGCCACCCGCTGCTGTTGACCTCCGGAGAGCTGCGAAGGGAAATGTTCCATGCGGTCTGCAAGGCCGACAAGGGCGAGCGCCTCACGCGACCGCTTTTCGCCTTCCGACTTATTGATGCGCGCATACAGTGTCGGCAATTCCACGTTCTCAAGCGCGGTAGTTCGCGAAAGCAGGTTGAATCCTTGAAAGACAAATCCTATTTTGTGGTTGCGAATAGTGGCGAGTTCTTTCTTGGTAAGTTTAGAAACTTCGACACCTTCCAAGAGGTAGCGGCCCGCGCTTGGCTTGTCGAGGCAACCCAGAATATTCATGAACGTCGACTTGCCGCTGCCGCTGGAACCCATGATGGCTACGAATTCCGCTCGCGCGATGCTGACGCTCACGCCCCGCAGGGCGTGCACCCGAGTCTCTCCCAGCTCGTAATACTTATGGACATCCTGGATCTCGATCACGGTTTCGTGGTTCTGCTTTGCTGCGAGACTTGCCGCGGATTGGGCAGTGGTGGCCATGTCGAATGTTTCTGGTCCGCAGAGATTCTAGCGGCGTTGAGCAGCGCCCATCCCAGGAGCGGAGGCCTTGCTGGCAGTCATTGAACCGGTGACCAGTTCTTCTCCCTGCTTCAACTCGCCTTTCACAACCTCGGCGACCTCAGTAACGGTGTGGTCCGTTATCCCGGTGCGTATCTTCACTGGCTCAATCGTTTGGTCGGGATGCATCTTCCATACCACTGCAATGTCAAAACGCGGAGTTCGTACCTGTTCCGCATCATTTCCGCTCGTCTGTGGGACCGCCGCATGCGCACGATCTCTCTTACCGGCTACGCCGCTGCCAGAGCTGTCGCTGGCAATTGATGTAGTGGCGTTATCGTCCAGTCCATATTTTTGATAGAGCGCGCGAATTTCTTCTATCTTAAGATCGGGTTTATAACGCAGCGCTCCGTTCGGAACCCGTAGTGCATTGCTGGCCGACGCAACCGGAATCGTGATGTATGCCGTCATGCCAGGAAAGAGCTTCAATTCCGGATTATCGAAATCAATCACAGTGTTGTAGGTCACAACGTTCTGCACCGTGGTCGCATTCATCCTGATTTGCGAGACGCGCCCGGTAAAGGTGTCACGTGGAAACGCATCCACTTTGAAAGTGACCACTTGCCCCTTCTTGATCATGCCCACATCTGACTCATCTGTGCTGGCATACACTTGCATCTTGGTAAGGTCCTGCGCAATGGTGAAGAGCGTAGGCGCCTGCAACGATGCCGCCACCGTCTGACCGACATCCACGTTCCGGGCAATGACCGTGCCGTCAATTGGCGCCCGGATCGTGGTGTAGTCGAGGTTGGTTTGTGACACCGTCAACGCAGCTCGTTTCTGTTGTTCCTGGGCGGCGGCTTGCGTCACTTGAGCGTCCGCAGCAGAAACGGCCGCAACGGCGGAATCGTGGCCGGCTTTCGCCAGATCAAGTTGCTGCTGGCTCATTACCTTTTGGCTGGTGAGCCTGACCGCACGTTCGTAATCAGCCTTGGCTTGAATATCGGCTGCCTTCGCCTTCTGCAAGTTGGCCTTGGCGGACGCAACATTGGCTTCCGCATTCGCCAAGTCAGCTCTGGCCTGGAGCAGGGCGCCTTTAAACAGTGGAGGATCAATCTGTGCGACCACCTGCCCCTTCTTCACGCGGGAATTGAAATCAACATAGAGATGGGAAATGGTCCCGGAAACCTGCGATCCTACTTGCACCGTGATGACGGCATTGATAGTGCCGGTCGCTTCCACTACCTCGCGAATATCTCCGCGATCAGCCTTGGTCGTAAAGTATTGCGGCTTGTCCTGCCCTTTGAACTCAAAGGCAGCGAAGACGCCGATTGCGATGATCGTGCCTGTTGCAATCAGCCAATAACGCTTGAGCACTTGCACCGGATTTCCTCATCCTTCGAACTGAGCATTTTTTATCCGCACTCCCGATCAGGTACACGAAGGAGCCTAACTGCGGTTTGTGTTTACTTGTTGCATCCACTGCACCTGGAGCATCTCGCTATTCTACCTATGAATACTGATTATCTTGCACTAAGGGCACGCACACATGAACTCAACATTAAAAGTTCTCCATCATGCATGATGTGTTCACCAAGGAAAACTCGTTGAAGATACGCCAAAAATTAGCGGGTCCAATTGTGCGTAGGATGCTACCGTGCGCTGCCGTCATTCCAACATTCAAGGATAAAGGGAGCATTGCATGACTACCTTCGTTCACGCAGCACGGTCATTTCTTGACCGTCACCAGGTCTGCGATTTTGTCATACTGAGCCTTACGGATGATCCGCCGCGTCAGTAGGTCATCGGGTTTGTTGTAGGGACGGCCCGCCATCACTCGCTCTGCCTCCGCCGAGGTCACGCCCGGGAGGCTCAGCAACTGCTCTTTCGTGGCAGCATTCAAATCTAGCGGCTTTCGCGGCTCCAGCCCTCGCGTATCCCTGCTGCCACAGCTTTGGCATCTCTCTTTACTTCCGCTGTTGCCCGTGCGGTTTTCTCTTTAAGGTCCTGCGGGTTTTGTTGTTGCGTGCAGCCCGCGAGCGCGCCCAGCAGGAAAAGTGTGGGAACGTGGCGATATCTTGGGATGTTCATTTGATTTCGATTAAGATGCCGCACACTTTCCGAGTAGTTGTTCGCGGGGATTTGACGATGGGAAAGTCCAAGCGATAACGCCAGGAGCACGCGAACGTTGTCGCTCCCGGGCCGAGGGACGATCACATAATTTGGACAATCGCTGGGTGGATCTCCCAAACAGTTGCGACCTGCCGGCTCCCTCGCCCGTGCTCGAAGTCTTCGAATGGCAATCCGAGCACGCTCACGGGTAATGGCTGGGGCAAGTCCCCGCCGTGCTGCAGGTCAAGTTGAAACCCATGTTGCTTCAGTTTCGATTGGAGATTCATCCGGGCCGTACAGTATTCGCTATCCACTGGTGTTTCCACGACCACGCGTGAGGCGTTCTTGTCCGGAGTTTGGGAGATCTCCATGTGAATATCGCAGTCGCCCTGATTTACGCTGGCATTCTCCAGATATGCCAGGGCCACATGCATCAACTGAAGCTCCCGGCCGGTGCGAGGCTGAGTTGGGGGAAGAGGAATTGAATCTTGCGGCCAGGACAATATGGTGTTGACGTTTATCTCTAGCGGCGTTCCACTCGGAATGGGCACATGCTTGGCGTTGTGGCGATAATCTGCCGCATCAGGTAGGACAGAGAGGCAGTCGCAAATACCCTTTTGAATGCGGCTAATTGTGCCGCAGGACGCAGAGAAAAGGCCGAGCAGGATCATGCCGCTAAGAGCTACAGTTTGGGGTCTCACGCGGTACTTTGATGCAAACTAAGGAAGTCTGTGTGCCCCCGGTGCCGGGAATACCCTGCAAAATCCAGACCGTTAGATTTGACCGTAGCCGCCGTCTACATTGATTTCGACGCCGGTTACATAGGAGGCGTCTTGCGAGGCCAGGAATGCCACCACGCCTGCGACTTCCTCGGGCTGTCCGAACCGCTTCATCGGAATCCTCGTCAGTACGTCTCTCGCGAACTCATCAAAGGCCTCCTTGGGCAAACCGGTTCTGCCAAAGATCGGAGTAACGATCGGCCCCGGCGCAACTGTGTTCACGCGGATGCCGCGCCCGACCAGTTCCGCGGCTGCCGTTCGCGCTAAAGAGCGCATTGCTGCTTTGGTTGCCGCATACGCGCTGGCCCCGATGGAACCTTTGCTGTCCGCCACGCTGGTATTCAGGATGATCGACGCGCCGTCATTCAGAAAGGGCAGCGCTTTCTGGATGGTGAAATATGCTCCCTTCATGTTGATGTCGAACTGCTCGTCGAACAATTCTTCCGAGGTGTCGGCAAACGGCGCGAACTTCGCAACACCTGCGTTCACAAACAGCACATCAATTTTGCCCAGCTTCTGCGAAACCTCCTTATATAGCTTGTCGGTGTCCGCGAAATTGGCTACGTCCGCCTGCACTGCTACGAGGCCATTGCCAATTGTTTTGACTGCCTCATCGAGCGTTTTCTTGCTTCGACCTGAGATGGCGACTTTCGCGCCTTCGTCCTGAAGACGCTTTGCGGTTGCGAGCCCAATGCCGCTGTTTCCGCCCGTCACTACTGCTACCTTTCCCTCTAATCTCTTCATGTTAGTCTCCTCTATTCTCCCGAGAATGCTTTGCGCGGCCCGCGCCGGATTTCCGTCGCGCTGCGGGTGTTTTTACCAAGTTAGACATTTAGATGACTATCTAACTGTTCGGTTACAATTAATCGAAAGACTTGGAAGAAGGAGATGAGATTTCTCGCGGGAGTGTTGGCGAGGTCTCGCTACACTGTAGGGGAACATGAACTATTCTGAAGTTGAAAAAATATCGAAGGCCCTGGCGGACGAAACCCGGCTCAGGATCTTTGAGGCCATCTCTGCAACCGAACGCATAAAGTGTGGCGATATCGTCTCGATGCGCGGCGTGACTCCGGCAACCGTTTCCCATCACTTGAAGATTTTGAGTGAGGCGAGGCTGATCACCTGCCGCCGAGAAGGGCAGTTTGTTTATAGCCAGGCTGTTCCCGCCACTATTGCAGCCTACAGTCGCGCGCTCGCGAAAATGGCAGGTCGCATCAAAGCAAAGCGCCGCGCGGCGAAGGAAAACACCTCTGACTGATCAGAGGGAGGCAATAGTTGCTTCTTTTGAAGTATTCCGGAACATGACCCAGCTTGGGGCTGGTGCCGGGAGGGGGAGTTGAACCCCCAAGGTGCTAAGCACCGGCGGATTTTGAGTCCGCTGCGTCTGCCAGTTCCGCCATCCCGGCCAAGGAAGGCATTTTTAGGTTAGCACAAGCCCTAAAGCCGCCCAAGCCACTCAGCCTTATTAACTTGCATGCGATGTCGCCTAAATACGCGCAGCTTGCCATGGTCCAGCCTTGACCGTGGCCACAAGGAATCCTGTTCGTCAATTCACCCCTCCTCGACGCTCTCGTTCAGCATCTAAAATCCGCTGTTGTGCCGCTGAAGCTTTCGGTGGAGGCCCGCTCCATGATGGAATTTTTCTGTGAGACCTGTCGCACGCGGAAGAGGGTAGGCGAGAACTGGATCCTAGGGTTTGCATCCGAAGCTTCCGGTGCACAGCCTGGCGACCGCGAGATCAGCATTCTTCCCAGTTGGGCCGACGCACACGCGGTTCATCCCTCGGCGGTGCATTTCTGCTCCGAACGATGCAAAGAAAAGTACATGACTTGGCTATTCAGCTACCAAATCGCCTCTTGAATGGCGTTTGAGTCACGTTCCTAAGAAGGCGGGCATGTGTGGACGCATGAGGCTTCGGACTAGCTGGTATCTTTAGAACCTAAATACAAGTCCGCCAGCTCCCCGGAGATTGTTTTGCGTGTCATTGAAAAATGGCGTCCTGATGCCGTCAGCCGATAAGCGCAAACCTACTCTCTTAGAAAAGAAGAAGTCGATTCCGCCCCCTCCTCCATAGGCAAACCCCTCATCTCTAGCTTTTACTTCCGCAAACTGAGGCACGTTATTCTCTAATACGTTTGCAGAGATTCGCTCCCACGCCCCGCCGATCAAAACGCGTATAAAGGGCTGCACTCTACCGCTCATGCGCAACGTGAACTGCGGACCGATTGTAGCGGTGTACATTCGCATTCTGGTACGTGCCTGTACTGAAACAGAGCCAGTGGTGCCTAGATTAAGTTTGTTAGTTCCGTAGCCTCCGCCAATGTCCACCACGAGTCCGAACCATTTGGCATATGTATCTTCCTCCACGCCAAGATTCCAGCCGCTTAGGTTCTTGTGATTACCAAAATTGAGGAGCGGAAATGTGGGATCAAGTGCGTGCTGCAAGTTCAATTGATCTTGGGCCGCATGAGTATCGAGTTGCGTGTACTGATATCCGCCGTATACCTTCAGCTCGTGGAAGTCGGATGAGCCGGTTATTTGAGCAGCACTCACAATGCTCAGAGACACCAGCACCATCAGAGCGCAAATTTGCTTCATTTAATAACTCCTGGGAATCATGTTGAGGAAGGTACTCGGCATTCTACAAGGAAAACTGCCACCACAAAAGCCTTTTTGCGGCTTATCCGTTCGACTGAAAGGCCAGCAGAGCCGGCGTTCTGGCTGGAGAAGGCGACGGCTTTTCGATTCGTACTCTAAAAGTGTATGAACATATCGCCATCGACTGGAAGATGATTAAACAAAATTACCGGGCGAGAACTGGGCACCTCACCAGCTCCGGCAATAAAATCATCGTGAACAGCAGAGTCGTAGCAGCAGCAAATCTCACATTTATTAATTGATTAATAGGGTGTGTCACTTTGACTGTGCTATCTCCTAACCCGCTTCCGGTTTGACCCCCGCCATTGAACCTCTTAAACTTTTGTCAGGGCTTGTTCTAGTAACCATCGTTCTAAAAACCATTTGTTTTCGGGGCCATGGTTTCATTGCGCCGCGCAATTCGCCGCGCCGGAGGGTTTCCCTGAGTTCTGCTTTCTCGACTTTCAAAAAAACGATTCTACTGGCCGTCCTCGCCACGCTGAGTTCTCGCATTAGCCTTGCGCAAAGCCCAGTTACGCTTGATACCAGCGAAGCCTTATTCACCGTCTTAAGCGCGATCAATATTTGTGGCTACGACGCTGAACTTGCGCCCGCAGACCCTGTTCGGATGGCTATTCGCGGCGAAATTGGTCACAACATTGAGACTTCCGAAGGTGCAAAAACCGCCGCCGACGCAGTGTGCTCGTTCTACCATGATCATCAACAGAGAAATGACGCCCTCACCCTCTCGGAATACATCTCGCTTGGTCTTTATTTAAACCCGCCGCCGGCACTCTCGTTAAAAGCTAAGGAAGCGGACCTCCCGCCGGACGCAAGTGCGGTGCTTGGTCTGGTTCCGCTGCTGGGCAAGTTCTACACGGAAGTTGGAATTCACGATCTGTGGCAGCGCCATGCGGCGGCTTACGCTGACCTGACCGACCGCTATCGCGCTGCGCTGTCGAAGATGATTTTCGATACAGAGTTGTATCTCAAGCTACCTTCGAACAGCTATCTGGGAAGGACGTTCACCATCTACGTTGAGCCCATGGGCGCGTCCTCGCAGACTAATGCTCGCAATTACAGTCTTGAGTATTACGTTGTCATAACTCCCGGCACAAACGTCGCATTAAAGATGGCCCAGATTCGGCATGCGTATCTGCATTATTTGCTGGATCCGATGGTCGGAAAATTCGCCGGCAATTTTGTTTCGCTCGCTCCTTTAATGGATGCACTGAGGCTGGCGCCGATGGACGAAGCGTTCAAAGACGATGCCTCGTTGCTTGTGACTGAATGCGTGATCCGCGCAGTCGAGGCACGCACTCTCGCGGGTAGAAAAGCCAGCCAGCCCGAGCAGGATCAGGCTGTCGAACAGTCCATGTCTCAGGGCTTCGTGCTCACCCGGTACTTTTACGAAAAGCTGATTCCTTTTGAGAAGGACAATATTGGATTCCGGAATGCCTTGCCAGCGATGATCGGCGGCATTGATGTTCGCAAGCAGGTCAAGGAAACTTCACAGATCCAATTCGCCAGCGTGTCCGATCCGGAAGTTCTGCACCTCGCACGCCCCAAGGAAGGCAAGCTCCTGAGCACCGCAGAGGAGCGCCTGTCCGCCGGGGATTCGGCGACCGCCGAAAGACTTGCCAAACAGGCGCTAGCGGAAAAAACCGAAGATCCCGGTCGTGCACTTTTTATTCTGGCGCAGATTTCTTTAAACAAAAATATTGACGGCGCACGCAATTACTTTGAACAGGCATTGCAGGCCACCAGCGAGCCTACAGTTGTGGCCTGGTCACATATTTATCTCGGACGAATTTTTGATCTTCAAGACGATGAGGCGGGCGGCCCGCTGCGCGCGCAAGCCGTAGCACATTACAAAGCTGCCGAGGGCGCCAGCGAGTCATTGCCCGCAGCCAAAGCGGCCGCCGAACAAGGATTGCAAAAGCCTTACGAGCCGCCCGACAATGCCAAAGACAAAGATACAGAAGATAAAAACTCGAACCCGGACGGCCAGAGCAAGTGATCTCGAATTTGGATACCGGCCTCGCTTGCAATCTTAGGAGAGTGGAGTGAAGACAGCGGCAGTGCTGTTTACAGTGCTGGCGGCGACCGTCCTGGCTGCACAATCGCAGTCTCAGCCGCCAGCGCAATCCAACCCGCCGCAAGCAGGGACCCCGAGTAGCGGCAGGCCTCCAGTTCATACAAAAACGAGAGAAGAATACAAGGCATATCAGGCCGCCGTCGCCAACGAGCAAAATGCTGGCGCGATGGAAAAGGCTGCTGATGATTTCGCGGCGAAATTCCCCGACAGTGAAGTGCGCGTCCTTCTTTACCGAACGGCGATGAGCAGCTATCAAAACGCCGGCAACCCGCAAAAGATGATGGACGTGGGACTAAAAGTTTTGGCTATCGATAAAGACGATCCTGAGGCTCTGGTCGGCATTGCGGAAGTCCTCGAAGAGCGCACCGGGCCTACAGACCTGGATCGCCAGCAGCGCTCAGAGCAAGTGGTCGATTATGCGACGCACGCCCTCAAAACTCTAGACACCGATTTAGTCGTCCCCGCTGGAACTTCGCCCGACAGAGTTGATGCTTATAAGAAATATCTTCGCTCGACGGCGCTCGCAATCGTTGGAACCATCTATTACAAGCAGGAGCACTATCCTGAGGCGGAAGCCAAGCTGCGTAATGCCATTGATGCCGACGCTGCGAATCCAGACCCGGTGGTTGTTTTGCGTCTTGCGCTTGCGCTCGATCAACAAAAGAAATACACCGACGCCCTGGAGCAGGCGAACCATGCCGTTGAATTAACGCAAGAAGGCACGGATCTGGGCAGGATGGCGAGGAACGAGCGTGACCGGTTAATAGGGCAAATAGGCGGCGCGACGCCCGCAGTCCCCCCAGCGAGTCCGAATCAGGCCGCTCCTAAAACCAGTGTACCGCCCAATCAAGGCGCTCCTGTTTTCGTACCCAGCCACTGACGCGGAAAGTCTTTTGCAATGTTGACCTCAAACATCAGAGAATTGGCGAGCCTGGAAGAATCCATCGGTCACGTGTTTTCTTCGCCCGAATTGCTCGAACGCGCCCTGACTCACAGCTCCCAAGCCAGAGAAGCGGAAATGCTACGTCCCGGGTCAGGCGAGCGCACCCGCGACAATGAGCAACTGGAATTTTTGGGCGATGCGGTGCTGGGGCTGGTGACCACTGAGGAACTGTTCCGCCGCTTTCCAGAATTCAGCGAGGGGCAGCTCTCAAAATTACGCGCACACCTTGTTAGCAAGAACCATTTGATCCGCGTAGCCGAACAACTCCAACTAGGAAAGTATCTGCGACTTGGGCGCGGCGAGGAAAAAAGTGGAGGCCGCAACAAGGCGGCGCTGTTGGTCGACGCTCTGGAGGCGGTCCTCGGCGCCGTTTTTATGGATGCAGGGCTCGAACCCGCCCGCGCACTTATACTGCGGCGCATTGTTTTACCGGAGCTTGAAGAATTCGTTTCCACTGGCAGAGCGGCGAAGGTCACAGATTACAAATCGGCGCTGCAGGAGACGCTGCAAGCGACGGCGCGGCCCCAGCCAGCTTACGTCCTCGTGAAGGAGTCTGGCCCGGAGCACCAGAAAACATTCACCATCGAAGCGCGATTGCTGGCGCTTGGAAGCGGCCAAGTTGAATTCGTTGGACGTGCAGAAGGCCCCACCAAGAAAAACGCCGAGCAGGAAGCCGCACGACAAGTGCTGGAGCATCTCGCTTCACTGCCATCCGGCAATGGAGTCCCCCGTTGAACCTGGTTCGCAAGCACGCAGAACGTCGCTCCGGCTGGCCAGAGTCGTTGCAGTCCCTCCTGGGGACGGTTGTGATCGCAGTGTTTGTGGTGAGTTTCATCGTGCAGGCGTTCCAAATTCCTTCAGAGTCGATGGAGAACACTCTGCTGACAGGCGATTACCTGCTGGTGGACAAATTGCACTTCGGAGACGACGGTTTCTGGAGCCATTTTCTGCCGTACCGGAAGGTTGAACGCGGCGACATTGTGGTATTCCATTACCCGGTGCATCCCAGCGAGCATTTCGTGAAGCGAGTCATCGGAATTCCCGGCGACCGCATCCGCTTGATTAATCGCCAAGTGTACGTGAACGGGTCCCCTATGGTGGAACCCTACGCCCGTTATTCGCGGCCGCATGATGGCGGTCCCGAATCCATGTTCCGCGACGATTTTCCGCGCGTCGATCTCCCGGTTGCCGGATTGAACGGAGGCTGGTGGCTGGAGATGAGAAAGCTGGTAGACAACGGCCAGTTGATAGTGCCGGAAGACAGCTATTTCGTGATGGGCGACAATCGCGACGATTCCCTGGACAGCCGCTATTGGGGATTCGTGCCCAAAGAAAATATCGTTGGACGGCCGCTGGTAATCTACTGGTCCATGCGCAGTCAGGAAGCAGTTGACTCGTCCGACGGCAACAAACTGGCCCGCTTCGTCTATGCTATGAGTCACTTGGTGCAGATCACCCGCTGGGACCGTGCTTTGCGGCTGGTTCGGTAAACATTCAGAAAAGAGGACGAGATTGGCGACGAAAGAGAACAAGGAAGAAAAACCGCGCGAGACTACGGTCGAATTCTTAGCGTCACTTGCGGGAGTGCTGGTCACTGGCCTCTTCATTATTACTTTCATCTTGCAGGCTTTTGAGATTCCGTCCGCGTCGATGGAGAACACCCTACTGATCGGTGATCACGTGTTCGTCAATCGCGTTCAATTTGCGCCAGCAAGCCATTGGATCCAACCGATCGTTCCTTACACGCAAATCCACCACGGCGATATTGTCGTCTTTCTTTCCCCGGCCGAATCGGACCTCTACGTGGTAAAGCGAATCATCGGAGTTCCCGGTGATCGAATTCACCTGCGCGACGGCGTGGTTTATCGCAATGGGCAAAAACTGGACGAACCATATGTCCTGAATACTGGATTTAACCCGTATGATCCGTATCGCGATAATTTTCCCAACGTGCCGCCTTCGGACTACAGCAATGTGACTTCGGAATGGAAACTAATTATGCCGCAGCACATTGACAACGCCGATCTTGTCGTTCCACCCGACAGCTACTTCGCCATGGGCGACCACCGCGATGTCAGCTACGACAGTCGGTACTGGGGTTTTATTCCCAAGGACAACGTCATTGGGCGGCCCATGTTCATTTATTGGTCCTTTCAAACGCCACCTGATCAATATCTTCAGAAAAGCATGGGCGACCGGGTTGGGTTCCTGGGGCACGTGGTGCTGCACTTTTTTGACATGACACGCTGGAAACGCACTTTCAAGGTAGTTCGTTGAAGAAGTTCCGCTCCAAACCCGTAATCGGTCTAACGCTGCTGCTTTTGCTGGCGCTATTTGTCGTGCGACCGCAAGTGGGGCTTCTGCACCGAAAAGTGGCGGAGTCCCTCAGCATAGAACTTGGCCGGCGGGTTGAGATAGCCGCAGTTCACATCCGCTTCCTGCCTCGGCCCGGGCTGAAACTTAAAAACCTGACAATTCACGACAACTCTGAATTCGGCGCCGAGCCGCTTGTTCGCTCCACCGATGTAGCGGCATGGCTTCGTGTGAGTTCGCTGCTTCGCGGACGAATCGAGATTTCCAGCCTGAACTTGAGCGATGCCAGCCTCAATTTGAGCCGCAACTCCGAAGGCAAGTGGAATTTCGAGGAACTGGTCGAGCGCGCTTCAAAGAGTTCCGCTGCACCCACTACGGCCGGCAAAACCGAACCGCGCCGGAAATTTCCTTATATCGAGGCAGGGCGCGCTCGGATCAACTTCAAAAACGGCATGGAAAAAACTCACTTCGCTCTCACCAATGCCGATTTCGCGCTGTGGCAGGAATCAGAGAACCAGTGGGGCATGCGCCTGCGGGCCAGTCCAATCCGAACCGATGCCAATCTGACTGACACCGGCGTTATCACTGTCAACGGAATTTGGCAGAGATCGGCTGTGCTTAACGACACTCCGCTCCAATTTTCGCTGCAGTGGAAACAGGCGCAGATCGGGCAGGTTTCCATACTGGTTTTGGGAACTGACCAGGAATGGCGTGGCAGCGTGACCCTTTCGAGCACTTTGGCCGGGACACTAGGACACTTAAAGATTACGAGTAACGCATCTATTGATCAGCTCCGCCGGCAAAATATCCCCGCCGACAGAGATTTCAACGTCGCCGCTCAATGCGCAGCGGAATACAACTCCGATCGGCGAGCTCTGCGGAATTTGGATTGCACCGCCCCCTCGGGCAATGGAACCTTGGAGATGAAGGGCAGCGCTGTCGGTATTCCGTTCTCATCTTACGAGCTGAAGCTTCTTGCAAAAGATGTGCCTGTGCAGTCTGCTCTGGAATTGATCCGCCACGTGAATCAAACGGTTCCCAGGGACTTGAGTGCTACTGGCATCATGGACTTTGCATTTTCATTGGGGCGAAGCGGTCCTTCCGTAGCGCCACAGTTAAAAGGGCAAGGCGAAGCCAACAAAGTACGTCTACGCTCTCAGGTTGGAACTGAATTGCTGCTGGGCCGAGTTCCTTTCGCACTGCTCACGTCCGCTTCAACTATCAGGGATTCAACATCGCAAGGGATCTCAGCGCTGCCGGATTTTCCCAAGTTAGAGATTGGCCAAATTGATGTTCCCCTGGGTAGGCCTACTCCGGTTCAGGCTCAGATCTCCATTTCTCGTTCCGGTTACACTGCTTCCCTGCACGGTGAAGCTGGGCTCAAGCGCTTGCTGCAAGCCGCTCAGATGTTAAGGATTCCGGCGCCGCTGGTCGTCGCCGAGGGAAGTTCGAACTTCGATTTCAATTTGAGGGGAGCATGGGATCTGGCGACCCCAAGTCTCAGCGGCACCGCACAACTTCATTCTGTTCATGCTCAGGTGCGCGGGCTCAATTCGCCACTTCAGATCCGCCGCGCAGATCTGGTAATCGACGCAGACTCGGTGCGCGTAAAAAATTTGGAAGCCATGGCCGGGGAGTCAACCTGGCATGGCTCTGTGCTGATTCCGCGTCCCTGCGCGGCCCCGGAATCATGTCAGTTCCAATTCCATCTGAGGTCACCCGAAGCCAGCGCCGTGGTTTTGAACCGTTTATTCAATCCCCTGGCAGTGAAGCGCCCCTGGTACCGGCTCCTGGGGCTTGGCAGCTCTTCTAATTCGTTCTTTTTAAAAACGATCGCTGCTGGATCAATCGCGATCGACAAGTTGCATTTGGGAAACGCGGTGTGCACTCGATTCTCCACCGATGTAGATTTAGAGAAAGGTAAAGTCTCGCTCGCAAACGTCCGCGGCAGCCTGTTTGGCGGGCAAATCGCAGCAATCTGGAAAGCTGATTTCTCAGTGCGCCCGCCGACGTACTCCGGCAGTGGCAGCTTAGACGATATATCGCTCGCGTCCGTTGCCGGCCTTATGCGAAGCGAGTGGATCGATGGTTCGGGCTCCGCGAACTACCGCTTCAAAGCAGCAGGTTGGAACATTCAGGAGTTGCTGGATGAAGCCGAATTGAACGCTAGCTTCAATATTAAGGACGGCGTCTTTCCGCACGTTGTGCTCACCGAAAATGCCGAACCGCTTAGCGCAAGCGTTTTTTCCGGACAACTCGATCTTCATCAAGGCAATTTTTCTTTGGACGACACGGAACTCGTTACCGCGGACGGGGTTTTCAATGTCAGCGGCACAGCTTCTCTTGCAGGCGCCTTGGATTTAAAAATGACTCGAGAAAATTCCACTGGGTACAATGTTTCCGGCACGCTGGATCAGACTCGCGTCTCACCCATCACAAACCCACCGACCCAGGCCGCGCTGAAACCGTGAGAAAACAATTCTTTGCGTTTTGCATGTTGCTGTCCTGCCTAACGTTTGCTGTGGCCGGCGAGTCCAACTCTCACGACCTTGCGTCAATGGAGCGAAAGCTCAACCACATCGAAGCCAACGGACGCTCACCACACCCGGACGCGACCCCAACAGTCTTCACCGAACCGGAAGTGAATGCCTATCTCGGATCTGATAACGTTCGCCTGCCCGCGGGAGTGCAGTCGGTAAAACTGGAAGGCGAAGCCGGAATCATAACCGGAAAATCCCGCGTGGATTTCGACCGCATTCGCGAGGGATCGCACTCGTCAAACCCGCTCCTTTCCGTTTTCAGCGGTGTTCATGATGTCGTGGTCGTGGCACATGCTCATGGGGCAGGCGGAATCGGCTACGTGCAGGTCGATTCGGTGTCGATCGATAACATTGAAGTCCCGCGTTTCGTGCTCCAGTTGTTCGTTGACAAGTTTCTGAAGCCCAAATATCCGGAATTAGGTTTGGATTCGCAATTCAAGCTTCCCAATCATATCGACACCGCGACCGTGGGCCACCGCGAGCTCACCGTCACGCAGAAGTAAGCGCTGAAATCGAAGCCGAGAAAACAATAGTTTAAGAGCAGTCGTCCTCTTACTTCGTGTACCTTAGTCTCCTTAGTGGTTAACGCCTTCCGTTCGAACCGTCGAGGCCTAACGATGTCGAAATACGAATATCGCAACCTTCAGCCCACGCCCGAAGCTCAGAAAGATTTCCTCCAATGGATTGAGCGCCTGTATTCCGAATTCGCGAACAAAGATCCGGAGCACCGCAGCGATGTAGTTCGCGATACATTGCATGAAATTTATCTCGGACGGCCATACGCGCATCCAGAGGGCGGTTTGGCGCAGCGCTCCCTCGTACATGGTTTCGATCCCCGCAACTCCACGCTGGAACCGGAGTATTACGGCGATATCGATGCCGCCAAGTACGCGGAGCGCAAACCGCTGATCTGGTTTTGGATGATGTACGACCGCTCGCCGCTAGGCTTGAACCATTGGCTCGGATTCAGAATGCGGGCCATGTTGGCGCGTCATGTTTTTAAATACTGCGGCAAGAACGTCAAGATTTTTCACGGCGTAGAAATTTCGTTCGGCTACAACCTAACGGTGGAAGACAATTGCACCATTCACAAGTATGTTCTGCTCGACGACCGAGGTGAACTCATCATTCACGAGGGCAGTTCAATTTCTGATTACGCGAACGTCTATACCCATTCTCACGATTTGAATGATGGCATGATCATCTCCAACCACAAGACGGAGATTGGGCCTCGCGCCCGCGTGACTTACCATGCGACTGTGCTGAGCGGCGTGAGTGTCGGCGAGCACGGAATGGTCGGCTCGATCGGCGTGGCATCGAAGGACGTTCCGCCGTATCACGTCGTGGCGGGCGTGCCGGCAAAAACCATCAAGGTAAAGACCATCGCTCCGCCCCAAAAACCCGAGTAGAGGCAGAATACCTAGTCGCCGCGAGTACAGGTTCGCGGCACCAGTCTTGCATGTTAGTATCGAGTTCTAGCAACATCCTGCGGTTTCTCGAGCAGCCCAGTGCGCTGACCAGACCGCTTATTAAATCAGGAATGACCCTCCAACACGTTGACATCCTGTTCCAGATTATTGCGTTTGTGTTCGCCATCAGCGTTCACGAATCCGCACATGCATGGATGGCAAACTTACGCGGCGATCCCACCGCACGAATGCTGGGCAGGATCACATTAAATCCGATCAAGCACATTGATCCCGTCGGCACCGTGTTACTGCCATTGGTCGCGGTGTTTGCTCATATCCCAATGCTTGGTTGGGCAAAGCCAACGCCAGTCGATCCCAGGAACTTTCGCAATCCGGTGTTGGATGACATTTTGACGTCCATAGTCGGGCCTATCAGCAACTTCGCCGTGGCCATTGTCGCGACCGTATTCTTGCTGCTCATAAAGCTGACCTCCTCGACAGGAAGACTCGTGGTTGAGCAAATTGTCGGCCCTTTTCCGCTGCACTCGCAGTCGGTTCTGGTCCCATTTTGCGTGCTGCTTTATGAGCTGATGGTCATTAACATAGTGCTCGCGGTTTTCAATCTGATTCCGGTCCCGCCGCTCGACGGCAGTCACGTGTTGCGCCATTTCCTGCCCGATCCAGTTCGACGTGTTTATGACATGATGGGACTTTTCGGATTACTGCTTCTGGTCTATTTTGGCGGGAGATTTTTGGGTGCAGTTCTTAATCCAGTGCTGGGTGTATTTGATGTGGTCCTTTTAAAGGCATGATGGCCTCGCGAACTCAACCAAAACGGGTTTTGAGCGGCATGCGCTCCACCGGCAAGCTGCACCTGGGAAACTTCGTGGGTGCCCTCGACAATTGGGTGCGCATGCAAGACCAGTTCGACTGCTTCTTCTTTATTGCTGATTGGCACGCCCTCACCACTGACTACGCCGATACCTCACAAGTGAAGCAGAACTCGCTCGAAGTGCTTTTGGATTGGCTCGCGGCCGGCCTCGATCCCGACCGCTGCACCATGTTCATCCAATCACATGTACCGCAACATGCTGAGCTTCATCTTCTGCTTTCCATGATCACGCCCCTGGGCTGGCTCGAGCGCGTGCCAACTTACAAAGAACAGCGCGAGAACATTAAAGAAAAAGATCTGGGCACCTACGGCTTCCTCGGATACCCCGTGCTGCAGGCTGCCGATATCATGATTTACAAAGGCGACTTCGTTCCCGTCGGCGAGGACCAGGTCCCACACGTGGAGCTCACTCGGGAAATCGCGCGGCGCTTCAACATGTTCTATTCTCTGCGCGGAGTGTCCGTGTTTCCTGAGCCGCAGCCGCTGCTCACCCCAGCAGCTAAGCTTCCCGGAACTGACGGCCGCAAAATGTCGAAATCATACGGGAACACAATCCTGCTCACCGACCCTGAGCCGGTAGTCCGGCAAAAACTCAAGACCATGGTGACCGACCCCGCGCGGGTGCGCCGGACCGATCCTGGCAATCCAGACGTTTGCCCGGTCGGAGATTTGCACAAGATATTCAGTGATCGTGAAACTAACGCTAAAGTCGATGCCGGGTGCCGGTCTGCGGGGATCGGCTGCATTGAATGCAAAGGCTGGGCTGCTGACTCGTTAGTACAGATTCTCAAGCCTATGCAGGAAAGGCGAAAAAAATACGAGGACAATCCACGGCTGGCCTGGGATATCCTTGAAGCGGGTTCGGAGCGCGCGCGTAGAGTCGCTTCAGCCACAATGAACGAAGTACGCGAAGCCATGAAAATGTCGCTGGATTACGAAGCGCCCACCAACGCCCAAGGAGCAAAGTAACCCGCAGTGCCGGAACACGCCAAAGTCGTTCACGATTTTCCCTCGGCTCCTGCCCCCGTTTCGGGGGACGTACCCACAGCTACAAAAAGAGAAGCCAATGACTTCCCTTTTTCGGTTGCAGTCACCAGCGTATATGAAGGCCCGCTCGATCTGTTGTTGGACCTGGTCCGCAAGCAGGACATCGACATCTACGACATTCCCATCGCCAAGATCACTGCCCAATATCTCGCGTACGTGGAGAAGCTTCGCGAACTGGATGTAAACGTTGCCGCGGACTTCATTTACATGGCAGCGGTGCTGATTCACATCAAGTCGAAGATGCTTTTGCCGCGCGATCCGGCCGCTGCGTCCGAAGAACAGGAAGACCCGCGCGCCGAATTGGTGAACCGGCTGATCGAGCACGAGAAGTTCAAATCAGCGGCCCAAATGCTGATGCAAAAGCAGCAAATTGAAGACGCGGTGCGCTCGAATCCCGCGATCCGGGAGTTCATCGACGCCGAAGGGACCGAGCCGGAAATTGCCGCCGATGTCATCGACCTGGTGAAAACCTTTCAGCAGGTTTTGGAACGCGCGCGCTCCCGCCCAATGATTCAGGTGGACGAAGACACCGTCACCGTGAGCCAGATGATCGAGTACTTGCGCCGGCGGCTTTCGCTGGAAGACCGTCCACTTCGGTTGAAAGAATTTTTGCGAAACGTCCAATCGCGCCAGGCTCTGGTATGCATGTTTTTGGCATTACTGGAATTGGTCCGGCTGCAGGCGATCCAGCTCCGCCAAGACAAGCTATTCGGAGAAATCCTGGTAAGAAAGCATGATGGCTTCGACGCCATCATGGCAGAACAGACAGCAGTTAGGGACGATTGGAAATGATTGGAAGCTGTTTTAAAGTGGGTTTGGGAAGGGCACGGCTTTAGCCGTGCCGATCAACCGGACCAACGGCGGGCTTTAGCCCCTGAGGGAGCATCCTGAGCCACAATTCGAATACTCGCCACTGCGCGCTAACCACTGACCACTTTTCTTATGAGCCTTAAACCCAAAATCGAAGCGATCATTTACGCGGCAGAAACGCCGATCACCCTCGACCAGATCGTTAATCTGCTGAAGGACTCCGAGGGCGCCACCGATGATGTCGACCTTAAATCTGAAGCCCGCGCTGCCATCGAGGAACTAACCGCCGATTATTCCTCCGAGAACCACGGCATCGAACTCCGCCAGATTGCCGGCGGATACCGCATGTCCACCAAGCCCGAGCAGCACGATCTGGTGCGATCATTCGCAAAGAGTTTGAAGCCGCCGATTCGACTCTCTCTGCAGGCGCTTGAGACCCTCGCAGTCATCGCCTACAAGCAACCGGTCACAGTTCCGGAAATCAGCGAAATTCGTGGCGTCGATTCAAGCGGCGTAATTGCCACACTGCTCGACCGCAAGCTGATCACGACCTCCGGCCGAAAGGACGTAATCGGCCGCCCTATCCTCTACAAGACCACGAAAGAATTCCTTCTCCGCTTCGGATTGAAGGACGTTCACGAACTTCCCAGCATGGAGGAATTCGAAAAGCTCGTCTCTGAATCGTTCCAAAGTGATCTGCTGCCGGTGGAGACGCAACAACCGCAAGAAGGACATTCAGAAGCCGCAGGCGATCAGGCAGAACCAGGGCAGGTCGAGAGCAGTAAGACCGCATAAACGTTGCAGCGCTTTGTTTCTGCAGAACCCGCTCACGCAGTCAGCCAGCCCCACAACATGCCATTTAGAGATCGCTGAGGTCCTCCGTGTACCTCAGTGCCCTCTGTGGTTAAAAAAGAAAAGCGTACCACAGAGAACACAGAGTTCCACAGAGGAAAGTCCCTCAGTCCTTTCTGATAACCTTTTGATACATGCCTTCTGAGCGTCTTCAAAAAATCATTGCCGCTGCCGGAATCACCTCGCGCCGCAGTGCCGAGAAATTGATCTCCTCTGGCGCGGTTTCCGTGAACGGCAAGATGGTCACCGAGCTGGGAACCAAAGCCGATCCCGAGCACGATCACATCCGTGTAAACGGAAAACTGCTGCACGGCGCCGAGCGCCCGATTTATCTGCTAATGAACAAGCCCAAAGGATACGTCACTACCGTGAGCGATCCCGAGCGGCGGCCTACGGTGATGGACCTCCTGCGTGGAATTCGCGTTCGGGTCTATCCTGTCGGCCGCCTCGACTACGCGAGTGAGGGTTTATTATTGCTGAGTAACGACGGCGAGCTTGCCAACAAGCTGATGAAAGCCGCCTCGCACGTGCCAAAGGTTTATGTGGTCAAGGTTGCGGGCACGCCCAATGAGGCAGGATTAGAAAAGCTTCGGCGCGGATTGTCGATCCCTGTTGAACGCAGATTCATCCCCAAAGGCCATCGCGATGACAGCCGCGACAGAGAGGAACAGGGGACTGATGATCGGCCAATACGTTCACATCGCGAAAAAGGCACAGGCGATGAAAGGCGCAGTCTCCCAAAATATCGAAATGCGAAGCGTGAACAACGAGTGAAGACCGGACCCGCAAAGGTTCGACTGATTCGCGAAGCCGATAATCCGTGGTATGAGCTCACTCTGACCGAGGGCAGGAACCGCCAGATCCGGCGCATGTTCGAGGAGATAGGTCACCACGTGGAAAAAATCAAGCGCGTCCGATACGGACCGCTGAGCTTGGACGTGCCTCCCGGAGAATTCCGGCGGCTCAGCATGGGCGAGATCGAAAAGCTGAAAGCCGCGGCCGGGTTCCCCAAGAAACCTAATCGAGAAAAGCCGCGCCAAAAACGCTGACCTTTGCTGATCGCCGAATCAACAGGCCAATATCACCGCCCTGTAAAATCACAAAACCCATGCCCGCTGAGACTCAACAAACTTCTGCTACGCCACTGGGCAGCGATTTCCGCCAGACTCTGCGCCTGGCGCTTCCGCTCATCATGGCCGAGGTCGGCTGGATGAGCATGGGCGTGGTGGACACAATCATGGTCGGCCGCTTGCCCGACAGCGCCATCGCGATTGGAGCTACCGGCCTGGGGCAAAGCCTTTATCACGCGGTAGCGATTTTCGGTGGCGGCTTGCTGCTGGGCATGGATACCTTCGTCGCCCACGCTTATGGGCGCGACGACCTGCACGACGCGCGAAATACGCTGCTGAACGGAATGGTGCTTGCGATCCTGCTGACGCCGATACTGATGATCGCCGTCTCTTTTTGGCCCGCACTGATGCGGCGTTTCGGAATCAGCGTGGACCTGGTTGGGCCGATGCAGCCATTCTTGTCGGCGCTGAATTGGGGGACGCTACCGTTGCTCGGATACTTTGCATTGCGGCGTTATCTGCAAGCGGTGAACGTAGCGGTCCCGATCATGTTCGCACTGGTTTCCGCGAATATCGTGAACGCGGTCGGCGACTGGGCGCTGATTTATGGACATCTAGGATTTCGCGCCGAGGGTATTACAGGCTCCGGATGGTCCACATGTTTCGCTCGCATCTATATGGTGCTGGTGCTGGCGATGACGCTGGCGTGGGTGGAATCCAAACGAGGGTCGTCGTCAACGTTTTCGCAGGGGACGACCGAGTTGAAAGTCGATGCCGCGAGAATTTGGGCGCTACTGAAACTCGGGGCGCCTGCCGCCGGACAAATCCTGGTGGAAATCGGCGCATTTTCCGGCGCGACGGCGATCTGCGCGAAGCTTGGTCCCGTGCCACTTTCCGGACACGAGATCGCATTGAACTGCGCTGCTTTCACATTCATGGTGCCTTACGGGATCAGTTCGGCTGCCGCAGTCCGGGTGGGACAACAATTGGGTCGCGGCGATCCCGCGGGTGCGCGCCGTGCCGGATGGTCGGCCATTATTCTCGGAGCGGGATTCATGGCTTGCGCGGGGCTGGTTTTCGTATCCATCCCCAGAGTGATCGCGCGCGTATTCTCACCCGATCCAGCCGTGGTTCGTGTTGGAGCCACTTTGCTGCTGGTTGCCGCCGCGTTTCAATTGTTTGACGGTGTGCAGGTGGTGACCACGGGCGCTCTGCGCGGCGCGGGAGACACAAAGACTCCCATGCTCGCAAACTTTGTGGCTTACTGGTTTATTGGAATTCCACTCGGCTACTTCTTATGTTTTCGGCTGGGATGGGGCGCACTCGGCGTTTGGATCGGGCTGTGTACTGGGCTGATGATCGTCGGGTCGGCGCTGCTGACCTCGTGGCACAAAAGACCTTTTTCCGGCGACCGATTTCGACCAGTTTAGGTGAAAACGGCAGAGGCACGTAGGCCTTGCAGCCCGCCTCCAGCCTGCGTATCATCCAACCTCATGGCAACCGAGAGCACCTTGCATAACTTCGGTCTTCGAGAAAAAGCACAGCTGATGTCGGCGTCAGAAATGGAGCGCACGCTTCTGCGCCTTGCCCATGAAATCGTTGAGAAAAGCAGCGGCGTCGACGACTTGGGGCTAGTCGGAATCCGCCGCCGGGGCGTACCTCTGGCCGAACGCCTTGGCAAGCTGATGAGCCGAATCGAGAGCACCACAATTCCCGTCGGCTCGCTCGACATTACTTTTTACCGCGACGATCTCTCTACGCTTGGCCCCAAACCCGTGGTGCAGAAGTCCGACATTGGCTTCGACATTCAAGACAAGCGCATCATCCTGGTCGATGATGTCCTGTTCACTGGGCGCACGATTCGCGCCGCATTGGACGCGTTGTTTTCTCATGGGCGCCCGCGCCGGGTGCAGCTTTGCGTGTTAATTGACCGCGGACATCGCGAGTTGCCCATCGAAGCCGCATTCGTAGGACGCGCAGTGCCCACAACTATGCGGGAAGTGATCGAGGTCAAGTTGCATGAGATCGATGGGATGGAAAAAGTCCTGCTGGTGGAGAAGTAGGTAGCAGCACAAACCGTGTGGGTCGGACATTCCTGTCCGACCAGAAGTTGATGAGCACACAGCGTTGAAGCAAACATGCTCGGACAAGAATGTCCGAGCCACATGTGCCATTGTGACCCGAACACTTTCCGATGTGCAGCGAGACCAGTTGCTCCAAGCCGCACGCGCGGCCATGCAGCACGCCTACGCGCCTTATTCTCACTTCAAAGTCGGGGCCGCACTGCTCACTGCAAAAGACGAGATAATCTCCGGCTGCAACGTGGAGAACGCATCCTACGGATTGTCGAACTGCGCCGAGCGTACCGCGATCTTCTCGGCGATGGCGCAATCGGGGCCAGGGTTAGTCATTAAAGCCATCGCAGTTGTGAACGATCAAGGCGTGCCGTGCTCACCCTGCGGAGCCTGCCGTCAGGTAATCTACGAATGTGGTCCGGAAGCAATTGTCATTTTCCAGAGCGCGAACGGCTGGAAAGAAAGTCCGATCACGGAACTTCTGCCCGAAGGGTTCCGTCTCCAGTGACCTCGACTTTCCGTTCGCGTCCTGCCGCGTCCCCGATTCGTGCTATTGATGTAATCACGAAGAAACGCGATGGGCACGAACTCTCGGCCGCCGAAATCGAATCGTTCATCGCGGCATACACAACCGGCGGCATCCCTGACTACCAGGCTTCGGCGTGGCTTATGGCCGTGGTTCTGCGCGGCATGTCGCGGACTGAAACTGCAGCCCTGACGAACGCGATGCTGCATTCTGGCGAGGTCCTCGACCTTTCGGAATTTCCCGCCGCCAAAGTCGACAAGCATTCAACTGGCGGGGTTGGCGATAAAACCTCGCTCGTCCTTGCGCCACTTGCGGCCGCAGGAGGACTGGTCGTACCCATGATCAGCGGCCGCGGCCTCGGTCATACCGGCGGCACGCTCGATAAGCTGGAATCGATTCCCGGGTTCAAGGTCAATTTGAGCGTCGCGGAATTCCGTCGCGTTCTGAGCGCATGCGGCTGCGCCATGATCGGCCAGACTGCGGAAATTGCGCCGGCGGATCGCAAGCTATACGCACTGCGCGATGTCACCGCAACGGTCGAGAGCCCTTATCTGATTTGCGCTTCCATCATGAGCAAGAAGCTCGCAGAAGGAATCGATGCGCTGGTGCTCGATGTGAAAACCGGCTCAGGCGCCTTCATGAAGAAAGAAGAAGACGCGATCTTCCTCGCGGAGTTAATGGTTGAGACCGGCGAACGTGTCGGCAAGAAAATGGTCGCATTAATCACCGACATGAACCAACCTCTTGGCACACACATTGGAAACTCGCTTGAGGTCATCGAAGCGCTCGATGTGCTGCGTGGTAGCGGCCCCGAAGATCTTCGGCAATTGTGCCTGGAACTCGCCGGCTGGATGTTTTACCTCGGGGGCATCGAAAGCACTACCGAACTCGGCAAGCTGAAAGCAGAAAGACTAATCCGATCAGGCGCGGCTCTCGAAACATTCCGAACAATGCTTAAGCTGCAGGGCGGAGATGAGCACGTCATCGACGACGCTTCCCTGCTGCCACGCTCGAAGCACGCTATGCAGATTCCCAGTCCGAAGACCGGGTTCATCAGCGAGATTGACTGCCAAGCCATCGGCACCGCGTCAGTGATTCTCGGCGGCGGACGCGCGAAGAAGGAAGACTCTGTGGATCCATCGGTGGGAATTATTCTGCACCGAAAACTCGGCGATGCAGTTTCCGCCGGCGAGCCGCTTTGCACTATCCATTACAATTCTGAGACTCAGGCTGATGAGGCCGCGGCGCTGCTGCAGAAAAGCTTTCGCATTGCAGAAGCCGCGCCAGCAAAGAAGAAGTCATTAGTGCATCGTGTGATCGGCGGCGACATCACCTCGCGTTGATTTTGGCGGGATGGGAGTTCGGGTGGAGCAGGGCTTCCAGCCCTGCATTGAGGCAGATAGAGCGGCCCGGCTTCTAGCCGCTGAGGTAAATTCGCGAGGAACAAACGTACCTCAGGGGCTAAAGCCCAGGCGGAGGCAGCTTTCTAATGCAGGACTGAAGTCCTGCTCCACCCAAATAATGGGTGAGTGCAGGATTAGGGGGAGAATCAATGGGGCGATTCACCGGCTTGTTAGGCTTGCTCACCATGCTGGCCTTGGCCTTTGCCTTTTCAACCAACCGCCGCGCCATCCGCATAAAGACCGTTGCCTGGGGACTGGGCCTGCAGTTCGTGCTGGCCGTCTTCGTGCTGCGTGTTCAAGCCGGGGAGTGGTTGTTTGCCAAGGCCGGTTATGGCGCCAAGCATCTTCTCGACTTTTCCTACTACGGTTCGTCTTTCATTTTTGGTGAGCTGGGAAAACAGAACTCATCGTTAGGCCTGATCTTCGCCTTCCAGGTGCTGCCAACCATCATCTTCATCGCCGCTTTTTTTGCCGTACTCTATCACCTCGGGATTATGCAGTTGATCGTCCGCGCGGGCGCCTGGGTCATGACAACAGTCATGGGCGCGAGTGGCGCCGAGTCGCTTAACCTGGCAGCCAGCATTTTCATGGGACAGACAGAGGCCCCGCTCACCATCCGGCCGTTTCTTCCTGAGCTGACTCAGTCCGAACTTATGACCGTGATGACCAGCGGCATGGCCCACATCTCCGGAGGCATGATGGCGGCGTACATCGCTGTAGGCGGCGCGGATGCAAAACACCTGCTGACCGCGGTGATCATGACCGCCCCCGGAACTCTACTGATTGCGAAAATGCTGGTTCCCGAGACTGAAAAGCCCCTGACCGCGGGCCGCGTTCAAATGCCGCAGATGGAAAAAGAATCGAACATCCTGGGCGCAATCGCACGTGGCACCATCGATGGCCTGCATCTGGCCTTGAATGTCGCAGCCATGCTGATCACATTTCTCGCGCTGCTGGCGCTGGTCAACGCCATGATGGGATGGGTCCACATTCACATTTCCTGGTTTCCCTACAGTCTGGAAGAAGTGTTTGGCTGGGTGTTTGCGCCGGTAGCATGGCTGATCGGAATCCATTGGCACGACGCCGCAGCCATCGGAAACCTCTTGGGTACGCGCATGGTGCTCAATGAATTTGTCGCCTTCGCCAAACTCGGAACTATCAAGAGCACGCTCGACCCGCGCTCTTTCACCATTGCAACCTTCGCGCTATGCGGCTTCGCCAACTTCAGTTCGATCGGAATTCAGATCGGCGGCATCGGCGCGCTCGCGCCCAATCGCCGTGGAGACCTGGCCCGCCTGGGCTTACGCGCAATGCTGGCAGGCACAATGGCCAATCTGATGTCTGCTTCGATTGCCGGAATGCTGATTTCGTAAAGATTGTTGGCAATCAAGCGTCGAAAATCAGTATCTCTCCACCCCACGCTCCGCCTTCAATTGCTCCCGAGCCTTCGCGTACCCCGGCTTCAACACTTCATAAATGAATTTACAGCGCTGATCATACGGTAGGAATGCGCTTTTCATGGCATTGATGGTAAGAATTTCGAAGTCATTGAGGGTCAGGTCAAAAGTTTCCGCGGCGACTTCGAATTCGCGACTCAGCGTGGTGTTGCTCATCAGCCGGTTGTCGGTGTTGAGAAAGACCCGGAATTTTTGCTGATAGAAAATTCTGAACGGATGCTCGACCACGCTCGGAGTCGCGCCAGTATGCACGTTGCTGAGAAGACAAATCTCGAGCGGAATTCTTTTGTCGAGAACGTATTGCGCCAGGTCGCCCAGCTTCACCACTTTGCCGTCGGCGATTGTCATGTCGTCGATAAGCCGCGTGGCATGTCCGATGCGGTGCGCGCCGCAATATTGAATCGCCTGCCAAATCGATTCCTTACCATAACCTTCCCCAGCGTGGACCGTGATATTGAAGTTTTCGCGCTGGATAAAATGAAACGCGTCCACGTGCTTTTTGGGAGGATATCCGCCTTCCTCACCCGCCAGGTCGAAGCCAACGACGCCACGCTCGCGAAAGTCTACCGCCAGTTCTGCCATTTCGAGCGACACATTCATGTTGCGCATGGCGCAAATGATCAGTCCTGGCTGGATGCCGAAATCCTGCCGGCCGCGTTCGAGGCCCTTGAGCACCGCCGCGATCACCTGCTGGTGCGTCAATCCCTTTCGCGTGTGAAAAATGGGTGCAAAGCGGGTTTCAAAATAAACAACTCCATCGCGGCTGAGGTCTTCGGCCTGCTCGTACGCAACTCGCTCCAGCGCATCTTCGGTTTGCAGGACAGCAATGGTATGCGCGAAACCCAGCAGATATTCGGGAAGGCTTCCTTTGTTTGCGCCTTGGTGGAACCAGACGGCCAATTCTTCAGGATTGTCAGTCGGAAGTTCGGCGTATCCGACCTCTCGTGCGAGCTCGATTACAGTTTGCGGACGCAGTACACCATCCAGGTGCTCATGCAGCAGGACTTTGGGCAAGGAGTTGATAAAACTTCGATCGAACTTCACGGCGCCCCCATCAGACGAAGCGTGGCACGATGATACACCCGGACGAACCAAGGTGCGGACACCTACCACGACTCATTGGACATTGAAAATAAAAACAATTGATGGCCGCCAAAAAAAGTTTCATTGAACGTTTCTCTTCCTCCGAAGAGAAACTTGGCGTACATTGGTTCGTCACAATTCCCAACCAGAACACGTACAAATCCCATCAGCGCGCAGGACATCGCGCGGAGCAGAAATTTTGCTTGAAAGGTTCAGCAACAAGGGTCTAATGTCCGGCGCGAATCGCACCACGTTCAATTAGGGGCTTAATTCCATGTCAATGCGAATGAAAGTTCATGTGGCAGCAGTGTTTGCGGCGTTCGCTTTTGCACCTTGTATGCAAGCGCAGCAGACACTCGGCGGCATCAATGGCACCGTCACCGATAAAACCGGCAGCGTTCTGCCAAATACGACGGTGACCATCGTCGGCGACCAGACCACGCTAACGCGTGCGCAGAAGACCAACGATACCGGCGGCTATCTGTTCGTAAACTTGCCCATCGGCACCTACACGCTAACATTCACGCACGACGGATTTCAGACCCAGAAGATCCCGTCGATCACGTTGCAGGCCGATCGCACTGCCACCGTGAACGCCACGCTCGATGTTGGCCAAGTCGGCGAGACCGTAGAAGTTCAAGCTTCGCCGCTGATGAATGCCGCCGACACCACTAATGGCTACATCTTGGAAGAAGATCAAATTCAATCGATACCGCTTCCTACAGGCAGTTTTACAGGCTTAGCGATTCTGTCTCCGGGCGTCAACGCCGAACTTCCCGGCGGTACGGGCGCCAACAGTGGTTTAGGTAATGCGCCCATTTGGGCCAACGGACAGCGCGATACCAGCAACAGCTTCCTATTGAACGGCGTCGATGCCAGCAATCTTTTTAACGGCAAGAGCACCAGTCAGGTCCTCTCGGCTCGCATTGTGCTTAATACGGGAACCAGCGGGGCGGCTTCTGCCAGTTCGGCTCCAGTACAGAGTACAGCGTCGCCCTACCTTGCAATCGGTCAAGCATTGCCGACCCCGGCCCCGGAGACAGTGCAAGAACTTCGCGTGAACACCTCAATGTATGACGCGCAGCAAGGTTCAACCAGCGGTGCGCACATTGACATGAGCACGAGATCAGGGACGAATGCGCTGCACGGCAGTCTTTATGGACATCGCGGAACAGATTGGCTAAATGCCGCGCCATTTTTCTTCAAGCAAGACCCGAATATTCCGGCCAATCAAAAAGTTCCCCAATTACACCGTTACACAGCTGGTGGGACCTTTGGCGCTCCCATCATCAAAGACAAGCTCTTCGGGTTCGTAAGCTACCAGCATACCCACGCTTCTGACCAGGAGATCGGCCTGTCGCGAATGTCCGTGCCTTTTGGTCTCACATCCGACCGTTCGGCGGCGACTCTGGCGACTCTGGCGAACAATAATTATTTAAGTCCAAACGGGGAGCCGACGATCAACGCCAGCAACGTCGACCCCATCGCGCTGGCCCTGCTCCAGCACAAATTGCCCAACGGCCAGTTTTTGATTCCCAACGACGATGGCAACGTTCCCACCGCTAGCTTTCCTGAAAACGCGACCGTGCCGGGAACCGCCTACTTCATTGCTGACCAAGCAGTTGCGAATCTCGACTGGAATAAGAGCGCGAAGGACACCGTGGCGGTCAAGTATTACTACCAGCACGATCCGAGCGCTTCTCCGTACGCATATTCGAGCGTAGCGGGATTCACCCAGAAGTTGGACGCCGGCAGCCAGGTCGCATCAATCACCAACGTCCAATCGCTGAGACCGAATTTCAGCGTTGTCGAAGAGCTGGGCATTTTGCGCGAGAAGATGTACAGTACCATCGGACAACCGTTCTCCCCAAGCGCAATACCATCTTCGCAGGGACCGCTGAGCATCAACACTTTCGGAAACTGGCGTTTCCCCGGCATTACCATCGCGGACATTCTGGGTAATGCTTCGTTGAATAATACAGGAGGATGCACACCTCCGAAGCCCCGCTGTCCCGTCTTCAACGTCGCCATGAACATGGGACAAGGCGCCGCGTCACAGGCAGCTTTCACCGGGGTTTTTCAGAACCGCATCATGCCGTCCGCGAATGCGACCTGGACCGTTGGCAGGCATACATTTAATTTCGGTGGCAATTACGCATATACGCAACTAAATACCCGCGACGAACGAACGAACCAGGGCACCATCGGATTTTTTGATTTTGCTCAGTTCCTGCAAGGTCAGGCTGTTTCTTATACATCGGATGGATTTATTACGACCGCCTATCTGCAGGGCAACGCTAATCGCTACTACCGCGCAGGACAAACTGGAGCTTACCTGCAGGACAAATATCAGTTCCGTTCAAACCTCATCCTCACCGGGGGCCTACGATTTGACTGGGACGGCGGACTTACCGAGAAATACGGGCGCATCTACAATTTTGACCCTTCACGTTATTCATATGACGCCGCCACCGACACCATCGCGTCAAACGGCTTCATCATCGCCGGCAACAACTCACTGTTTCCAACTAAGGGAGTCAGCAATACGACCCTGACAGGCCGGCAGTGGGGACTCGCGCCTCGGCTCGGGCTTGCCTGGAGTCCCAGGAAATTCAACGACAAAGTTGTAGTGCGCGCCGGAGCTGGAATTTACTACGATCGCGGGGAACTTTTCACTTACCTTTCACCGGGATTTGCCGCCGGCGTGATCAACGGGGGTCCGTTCGGCGTGAACCAGACACCACCGTATGTGAATTCGCAGCTTTGCCAGCCGACCTCGGCTTATTTGGGTTTTATTCCGAGTTGCGCTTCACAGCAACTTGCCAATCCGTGGGGGACGACCTTAGGGCCGGCGCCGACGGGAAATCCCGCCGACATTAGTAATTTCCTGCCCAACGCCGCGGCCATAGAAAGCGGATCCCAACTGTTTTCCTTCGCGACTTACAATCGAGCCAACAAGCTTCCGTATACGATTAACGACACGCTCGATATTCAATGGCAGCCGCGGCGCGATCTGGCAATTGAGATCGGTTATGTCGGAAACTTCGGGCGCCATCAAGTAATTCCTATACCTTTTAACCAACCTGGAATTGCCTCGCCGGGTCATCCGATTCATTGTTCATCTCTTTCGAATGCCGCGTGTCAGCAATATACCTACGGCTACACGGTCACCCAGTTCGAATTCGGTCCTGCCATCAACCTGCCCAACGGTCAGCGGATGCAGGCGAATTATGAAGGCGGAAACGTCGATCTTCGCGTTCCGTATATCGGCTACTCAGCGGAATCGGAAAGTTATACGGCAGCCGGCGTCTCGGCTTACAACGCGCTACAGATGCACATTGAGAAGCGCATGAGCCATGGATTGCAAGTCGGCTTCTCTTATACCTATTCGCACGCCCTCGATGAGCAAAGCGGTATGGGCTTGTTCTACAACGGAAGCAACCCGCTGCGGCTTCGCGACGCCTATGGATCAGCCGACTTCGACCGCACCCACGTTATCAACTTCAGCTACGTTTACCAGTTGCCGAGGTTCTACGGCGTGGGAACGCTGAAGGGAAAGCTGGCTGATGGCTGGGCGATTCAGGGCATTGCCGTGATTCAAAGCGGGCAGCCTTATAGCGTGATCGATTTTTCGGGCGCCGCCGGCAGCATCTTCTTCGGTACATCGGACGGCATTACAAACCCGATCGTTCCGCTTGCCCCGGGTTGCACCGCAAAGAGCGCGGTAACCGGAGCGTCGGGCGCATTTGGCACTCCCGCCCTGAATCCCCTCTGCTTCAGTTTGCCCTTGCTGAGCCCTGGTGCCCTGGGCGGAGCTATCCCCGCTGGTGATACCTTCGAGACCAACTTCACCTCCGGACTGCGAAATGTATTCCGGCAAGCATGGCAAAAACGGGCCGATATCTCGCTGGTGAAGGATACGCAACTTACCGAGCGGGTATCGATGAAGTACCGTTTCGATGTCTTCAACGTCACTAATACAACCAGCTTCGACATTCCAATCGATGATGTTACCCAAAATGAAAACTTCAACGACTTTCCTGTCGAAGGCAAACCGCTGTATAACCAGCCGTTCGGGCTAGGGACCGTGAACAAAACCATCGGCAGCCCGCGGCAGGTGCAGATGTCACTCAGCTTTAGCTTCTAGGGGCGATCTCGACAAGGTACAATGCCGTTTTGTTAATTCGTGAATTTGGTCTACGGGCGTCCCGCCGTAGCCAATCTGAGGCCCGTGAGAGGCAGATTGCGACAGTTTCACGCTTCGCAGTTCCTTCTATTTCTTGTCCTCAATGCCACGTTGGCGCTTGCTCAATCCAGCGCCACGCCTGAACAGCGCGCTAACCGCTACCTGGAGAGCGTACGGCATTCGCCTCCGCTGGCGCTGGCTTTCTTACGCGAAATGCCGAAAGGCGCAGACCTACACAATCATCTGGGCGGTGCAATCTACGCAGAGGACCTCATTGACTTTGCCGCCGACGACAAATTTTGCCTCGATCGCGGATCGTCAACGCTGATGCCCGGCCCATGTGACGAATCTTGCCGCAAAGATAAGCCAGCCGTCGAGTGCGGCTATCACGATCCCGGGCTCTACAACACCATGATCGACGCCTGGTCCATGCGCAATTGGGAGCGTGGACACGAATCTGGCCATGATCACTTCTTTGCTACGTTTTTCAAATTTGATCTCGCCACAAGAAATCACATGGGCGAAGCCACGGCTCTAGCCATGGAGCGCGCCGCTGCCGACAACTTGCAGTACCTAGAGCTCATGCATACCGTCGGCGGAATGCAGTCCGCGCAACTTGGAGCGAAGCTGGGGTGGAACTCCGATTTCGCATCCATGCGCGAAAAGCTCCTTTCCGGCGGACTCAAAGACGCAGTCGCCGCCGCTCGCATTGAACTCGACAAAGAAGGGGTCGCCATTCAACAGAAACTTGAATGCGGCACACAGTCCGCGCTTCCCGCTTGTGACGTCACAGTCCGCTATCTTTACCAAGTGTTGCGCGGACTTCCGCCGGAACAGGTTTTCGCGCAGATTCTCACCGGCTTCGAACTGGCTTCAGTCGATCCCCGGGTCGTTGGACTGAATCTGGTCATGCCGGAAGACTGGTACGTCCCGATGCGCGATTTCAATTTGCACATGAGGATGCTCGATTACCTGCACGGGCTTTATCCCAAAGTGCACATCAGTCTGCACGCCGGTGAACTGGCGATGGGCCTGGTTCCGCCTGAAGGCTTAAGTTTTCACATCCGCCATTCGATCGAGCTTGGTCATGCTGAGAGAATCGGGCATGGAGTCGCGGTGATGGATGAGCACAATGCACTGGATCTCTTGCGCGAGATGGCAGAGCGCAAAGTTCTGGTTGAGATTTGCCTCACCTCGAACGATGTAATTCTCGGCGTAAAGGGTGATCAACACCCTCTGCCGGTTTATCGCCGATACAACGTTCCCGTTGCTCTTGCCACAGATGATGAAGGCGTCTCCCGCTCCGATATGACGCATGAATATCTTCGGGCTGCGGAAACGTACAGTTTGTCGTACATCGATCTGAAGCACATGGCGCGCCAAAGCCTGGAGTATAGCTTCCTTCCGGGAGCGAGCTTATGGGTGAACTCTCAGCAAACCCGTCTCGTCAACACGTGCGCGACGGACCGACCGGCCAGTTCGACGCTGTCTGCAAGTTGCAACAGATTTCTGGATGCGAACGAAAAAGCTCGCATGCAAGGGCAGTTGGAGCAGGATTTTGCCGCGTTCGAAAAGAAATTCTGAACTAGCAGTTAGCATGTAGCAATTGGCATTTGGCCAGTCCAGATCGGATCTCCCAAATGCTAACTGCCAAATGCTAAGTGCCGACGATTTCTCGCACGCCGAATCCGCGGCCAAGCATCTTCTGTCCCACACGTCCATTCGTCCGCGCATCGGGCTGGTTCTCGGCTCGGGGCTCGGCAGTTTTGCAGACGAACTCTCGCAATCAGTACGAATCCCCTACACCACGATCCCGCATTTTCCGCGTTCCACGGCCATCGGCCACGCCGGGCAAATGGTCCTCGGATTTGTAAGCAAAGTTCCGGTCGTTGCAATGCAGGGACGCGTGCATCTTTACGAGGGCTACTCCGCTCAGCAGGTCGCGTTTCCAGTTCGCGTTTTCGGCCGCATGGGAGTTCGCGCAATTATCTTCACCAACGCCGCCGGAGGCATCAACTTTGAGTATAAGCAGGGTGCGCTCGTACTAATTAGCGACCACATAAATTTGCAAGGCCAGAATCCGCTGGTCGGTCCTAACGATGATCGTTTCGGAGAGCGCTTTCCAGACATGACTCACGCGTATTCGAAAGCCTATCGGCAGATTGCGCGCAAGGCGGCGAAGAAACTAGGCAAGGATTTGACTGAAGGCGTCTATGCTGGGCTGCTAGGCCCCAGTTACGAAACTCCCGCGGAGATCCGGTATCTGCGCGCAATCGGCGCAGACCTGGTCGGCATGTCGACTGTCCCGGAAGTGATCGCGGCGCGTCATATGGGAATCAATGTACTGGCAATTTCTTGCGTGACTAACATGGCCGCAGGAATTCTGGACAAGCCGCTCAGCTCTGTCGAGGTATTCGAAACCACCGAGCGCGTGCGTGGGGAGTTCGTGGCATTGCTGCGCACGGTGATCCCGGAAATAGCTGGGGAGTTAAAAGACTAGTCCCAGGGCGACTCCCGGTCTGCGCGTACGGTCTGTTGTCCATTGGCCGCTTGGCGGCCGCCTACGGCGCTCAGGAATCCCAGACAAAATTAGCGGCAAAAAAGCAAAAGCCCAGCAGTTTGCTGGGCTTTGGTCCTCCGTTGGAGCTTACTTAGTTTCATTACCAGGCGTGGCGGTAAACTCTTTCGGTTTGGCAATGGGTCTCGCGGTGCGGCTAGCCAGGCTCGGAGCTGTCGCGGCCGCTCCATAACGCTCCATTAGCATGGGGACCATTGCGCCTTCGGCTTCCTTTATGAAGGTCAATCGGCCTTCGGGGCCGAGATCGACGCGAACGAAGTCTCCGAGCCGTATCTGGCCAGTGGCAACCAGATTTGCAAGTGGAAACACCAGATGCCGCTCGATCGCTCGTTTCAGATGCCGAGCCCCATAGCGGGCGTCAGTCCCCTCGTGAAGTAGAAAGCTCTTGACGTTCGGCGTGCACGAGAAGACGAACTGGTTTGCCGCAGAGGCCATCAATACCCGCTGCTGCACCATTCCCAGCTCGATTTCGAGAATCTGCTGCAGGTGCTCCGACCGCAAAGTTTTGAACACCACGACTTTGTCGATGCGGTTCATGAACTCGGGCGTAAATTTGCGGCGGGCAGCTTCGACCGCTGTCCGGTCGATTTTTTCGTCGAAAGCCTCATCTACGACATTGGCCTTTGGCATGAAGCCGAATCCGCCCCCGACAAGGTTGCTCATCTCGCCGGCCCCCAGGTTCGAGGTCATAATAATGATGCACTGTGAGAGGTCAACTCGGCGGTTATCGCCGAGGGTGAGCGTAGCCTTGTCGAGGATGCCAAGCAAAAGCTGCCAAAGGGCGTCAGACGCCTTTTCGATCTCATCGAACAACAAAATTGAAAGTTTGAGCTTGTCCGTGTGCCATTGATTGAGTGCCTCCTGCGTAAGCAGGGGGTGCGTCTCGCGGTGGCCCAGGTAGCCCGGAGGCGAGCCGATCAGTTTCGCGATCTCATGCGAGTGCTGAAACTCGGCGCAATCGATCTTGATGCAGGCGCGCGCATCGCCAAACAAAGTTTCGGCCAGCGCTTCGACTACACGGGTCTTACCTGAACCGGTCGGGCCCAGGAACAGCAAATTCCCTACTGGGCGATTCGGGGCGTTCAGGCCAGCCAGGAACATCTGGTAAATTTCGACGACCTTTTCGACCGCCGCATCCTGGCCAACGATTTTGCGCCGGAGGCCGCCTTCGAAATCTCGGGCATCACCGCTCCGGCGGCTGGGGTCAAGAACTGTGCTAGCAATAGTCTTCATACGAGCGCGTAGCTCTCCTTACTCTGCCTTGCGGGATGTTGCGAGACGTTCGCCGGAGTGACAAATTTTGTCATTTCCAAGATCCTCTCCGAACCACCACTACAGCAACCATCTAGCCAACCTCTACCACACCCGCAAAGCCATCTTCTGCAAGGCTTAGATGCGATGGTTGCATCGAGAGAGTCACTTACATTAGCAAGTGAGATCGTGTAAACGGAAATGTTTTGCGCAGGAAAAGGAATCGGCGCCGGCTTTCGGGTTTTTCGGGTCAGCGACGCCTTCCCCTGTCGTGCGGGAGGGAGTGGGCTCGGCGTTCTCGAAGCTGAAGAAGCCCTGGCGGCAATTTTCCTGACGTTCGTGGTCTGGCGTAACTAGCAAGCAGAATTCCGCATCAGTAGCATCAAAAGAATCAATGTCTCTGGAGAAGAACTTGCGGCGGCACGACCTCAACCTCTTTCTAGTTCTTGGCGTGGCCGCGTTTGGCCTCGGCCTGCTTCACCTTCGTACAGTTAAGGCGGCTGCAGCGCCGCAGGCGGCACAGTTAGTCCCCGCGAAGGCGACGACTGTAAGCACTCCCATCCCGGCGCCAAAGCTGCCAGAGCCCGGAACTGCGTTCTATGAAACCCATCGCGGGGATACAGTTATCTCTGTAGCCCGGCATTATCTTTCCCAGACTTCTTACCTCACCTCGGGAGAGCTTGCGGAGGCGATCCGCCGGACAAACTCCGATGTACATGGTACTTTTCTGAAATCCGGGCAGCAGTTAACCATTCCGGGGATTCTGGACGGCCCAATCATTGAAAAATCTATCGTGGTGCCCAAGGATTTCGAGGTACGCGCGATCTACCTTACCGGGTTAATGGCCGGAAGTGATCGCGGCATAAAAATTGTCCGCCGGTGGCGCGAGGCGGGCGGCAACGCGGTCGTCTTCGATGTCAAGGACAGCGATGGCACCGTCAACATTCCCTTTGAGCACCCGCTGATCGGTGGCCACAAGACTTACATTCACGACGTACCAAAGTACATCCGCTTCCTGCATTCACAGGGAATGCATGCGATTGCGCGAGTTGCCATTTTCCGTGACGAACGGCTGGTGGTCGCTCATCCCGAGTTGGCTATCAAGTCGAAGAGAACAGGTCAGCCCTGGCGGGAAAACGGCAAGCTTGTCTGGACCGATCCCTCGCGGATCGAAGTCCAGGAATATGACATTGCTTTGGCACTGGCGGCGGCCCAAGCCGGGGCGGACGAAATCCAGTTCGACTATGTCCGCTTCCCTGCTGAGGGCGAGCAGAAGGACGCAGGCTTCGCCTTCCAAAAATCACATCCCGAATGGCAGCGTTCTGAGGTGATTGCAGACTTCCTGCGGCGTGCCTATACCGCAATCCATCCCAAGGGCGCTCTGCTGTCCCTGGATGTTTTCGGCATCATGGCCTGGCAGCGGTCAGTCGATCTGGCCCACACCGGCCAGGACATCGTGCGGATGGCAAAGTACTGCGACGTGCTCTCGCCCATGATCTACCCGTCGCATTTCTTTGGCATGGACAACATTGCCAGACCCGGCGACGCGCCCGAGCACTTCATCGGCGAATCCATGGATCGCTTCCAGAAGATCACGCAAGGTAGCGGCGTGGTAATTCGCCCGTGGCTGCAGGCGTTTGCCTGGCGCACTAAGACTTATTCCCCGAAGTACATCGAAGTCCAGGTCTTAACCGCCAAGAACAAAGGCGGAGTTGGCTTCCTCTTCTGGAATGCAAACAACGACTACAGCAAGCCATACGTCGCCATGCCCGAGATGAAAGCTGCCACAGGCCAGTACTTCCGCGGAGACGAACTGCCGGTGGGGGTGAGAGTGGCAGCCGCCTACCCTCCTAACTAAGCTCCCAGCCCAAATCCAACCAAGCTTCAATTTAAGCTGTGCTAGCATCGGCTGGCGAGACCCATCTCGCCGAGATGTCCGTGCCTCAACTCACTGTCACGAGAATCCACCTACTGCTTTTTGCTGTGATGGCTTGCCTGCCAGTGCACGCCGCCGACCAGCACTGGCTTCGCGTTAGCTCCGACCATTTCATCGTGCTCACCGACGCCGGCGAGAAGCCGGGGCACGATGTTGCGGCCCATTTCGAGCAGATGCGTGTGCTATTCGGGCAGATGCTGTCACGAAGTAAACTCCGAATGTCGGAGCCGATGGAGATCATCGCAAACCGCAGCGACAAAGACTATGCCCAGCTAGCGCCATTTGTGAATGGACAGCCTACGAAAGCCCCGGCGTTCTTTCTAGCGGGCGAAGACCGTATTTTCGTCGTGCTGAACCTGTTCGAGCCGGACAGCTGGCGCGCCGTGGAGCACCCATTCGCGCACTACATGCTGAGTTACAACTATCCGCCCACGCCGCCATGGTTCGACGAAGGCTTCGCGGAATATTTTGCTTCCCTCAATTTAACGGCCAAGACTGCCGAACTGGGCAGCGATCCCGAGCTAAATCCCGCCTATGAAACCGACCTTCTGGGCAATCAAATTGAAAGCAAGAACCTGAAATCGCTCACGGAAATTCTGAGCAATCCGGTGTGGCTGACCTGGCCCGATTTGCTCACCATGAAGAACCGGATCGTGAATGGGCAGGAAGGAACGCACCACACTCTGTTCTATGCGCAGTCTTGGATCCTGGTGCACTACCTGCTCAACAAGGACAAGATGTCGGACCTGGGTAAATACTTCGGTCTCGTCGAGATCCAGAAAGTCCCAGTGGAACAGGCGATTCAGCAGGCCTTTGGAATGTCAGCGGCGCAACTCGATCACGAAGTGAAGAGTTACTTCCATTCTCTGACGCCGTTGTCGAATGCATTGGACGCCGCCAAGCAGCCAAGCTCGCCGAAGGTTTCCGAAGCCGTGTATCGGACCCCCTTGCCGTTTACGGTCGACGATGTTGCGACCAGCTCAAAGTCGGTCCCCGTTGCCGAAGCCCAAGCCCTTGTCGATGAGATGGAATTACGCATTCCCGAGAAGCGCCAGCAAGCATTTGATTCGCTGCAAAGGCTAATTGCTGACCCCAAAACTGAAACCGTTGTGGCCCATCGCTCGCTGGCGTGGGCGCATGTCCAGAAAGGCGACACCAGCAGTGCCTTTGAGGAGCTGAATGCTGCGGTGCAAATGAACGCTTCCGACCCGTGGACCCGCTTCGGGTTGGCGCTGGCGAGTTATCACTCTGGCGAAAAGGGCGCAAGAGTTCAGGGGCTGGCGAACATGATGGAGAGCTTGCATATCGTGATCGACGAGTATCCGGATTTCGCGGAAGCATACAACATGCTCGGATGGGCGCGCCTCACGGGAGGTGGCGGGAATGCCGCCCTCGAAGCCATGAAGCAGGCAGTGCAGCTGAGCCCACGAAATGAGGAATACCAGTTGCGGCTCGCGCGCGCTTACCTCGCCGCAAAGAAATTCGACGACGCGACGGCGACGCTAGAGCACCTGCAGGTAAGCCAGAATCCACGCATAGCGCAGGCAGCAAGCAAAGACCTGCAAGACTTGCCGTTTTTGAAGAAGTACGGCGTTCCACCCGATGAGGCTGCGGCCGCAAAACAGACCTCGGTTACGGCACCGAACCAGGACTCCACGAATGACTCCGAGAAAGAAGACGCTAGCGATGCCGGCGCAAGCTCTTCAAGTCCAACCAGTGCAGGCACGAAAGCGAAGACAATCGATAGGCGTCCCGTAAAGTTCATGAAGGCAACGCTGCTGTCGGTCGATTGCTCAAAGGCTCCCACTGCCGTGCTTTCCGTTTCGCAGGGCAGTAAACTCCTCAAGTTGCGCGCGGCTGATTACAAGTCCGTGGCCGTAATCGGAGCACCGAACTTTTCATGCGCCTGGAAGCGGATCGCCGTTAACGTGAACTACCGAGCAGGCGTAGCGTTTGGCGACCTGGTTTCCATTGAGATTCCCGAAGCCGGTCGTTGAGGCAGACATACCCAGGGACGAACTAAAAAACCCTTCCAGCGTTTCTGGAAGGGTCTGCAAGTGGATGCGGGGCTCGATCCGGACTCCCCAACACACATGTTTTCGCGTTAGGGTTGACTATCCGCGGCTAACGTTGGCTGCCTGAAAACCTTTCGGTCCTTTCAGCAGATCGAACTCGACGGTTTCGCCCTCGTTCAGAGTGCGGTAACCGTTTTCCTGGATGGCGGAGAAGTGAACGAAAACGTCTTCACCAGTAGACCTCTGGATGAAGCCGTATCCTTTGGCCCCGTTAAACCACTTTACTGTACCCTTCTCTCTCACTAAATTACTCCTTTCAGCCATTCGCTAAGATTTGCCCAAGCCCTTCGGCGAGGCTCGTGCCTCAACTTCCCCCCTGAAGAGATCGAGCAGGTTGAATCAGGTCGTGTCTTGCTACGGCGAGTCACAACTCAAAAGTAAAGCTCTGGCATTCCGGAGAAACCTCTCCCCGATTACCAGAGCCATACAAATTTGCGAGTTTGGACGACGCCCCACAAAACATGCGCCCGAATTCTTTTGACTACTGCCCCAAACTTCGGGCAGTGAGCACCAAATATTATTCAGGAACTTACCCTAATGGCAAGAAAAATATGAGCTTCTAAAACGATTTATGAAGGATGGCGCTTATTGTCGCCAAAATTGCCCATTGGAAAGAAGCTGGTTTGGGGGGCAAGTGTTTGATACGATTGAGGAATTGTGCCGCAGACCATCCTGCTTCCCGATGCCGGTCCCGGATCCGACAGCGGCACAAAACCGAAACGGAGCCGGCTTCGGTACTACCGCCGACTGGCGACCTCTACAGTCCGGTACTTGCTGCATACTGAAGTTCACACCTTTGCCTTCTCAGTCGCGGCCAATGCCATTCTCTCGTTCTTCCCTTTCGTTTTGCTCCTGATGACCCTAGTGTTGCGGGTATTTCACTCGCCGACCATGTACAGAATAATTGTCGAGTTGCTTCGAGATTATCTCCCGGCCGGCCAAGAATTTGTGATCCGTAACTTGAGTGCGCTGGCAACTGCAAAGAACCGCCCGCAGTTGGCTTCGTTGGTCATCTTGCTCATCACCTCAACCGGAATATTCATGCCTCTCGAGGTGGCGTTGAATCGGGTGTGGCGCTTCCCCAGCAACCGGTCATATCTCGGCAACCAGATCATTGCCCTCGCCCTGGCTTTTGCTTGTGGAATTCTGTCCCTGATTTCGATTGCGCTCAGCGCCGGCAACCTTTTTCTGCTCCGCATGCTCGCCTTCGGGCACGAATTCTTCCTGATTCGGATCCTCGACTTCATGACCGCGAAAGTCTTTGCCACCATCACTAGCATGGGCATTTTTTTTCTGATTTACTGGCTCCTGCCTAATGGCAAAGTGCCAGCCAGGACGGTTCTGCCCGCTGCCATCATCATGGGATTGCTCTCTGAAATCCTCAAATATTCCTACGTCCTGCTGCTACCTCGATTGAACTTTCAGGAAGTATATGGGCCGTTCGCCATTTCCGTCAGCATGATGTTTTGGGCGTTCTTGTCGGGATTGCTGCTCCTAACCGGCGCTCATTTGTCTGCCCAAAAAATATTTCTCAAAGACAACTGAGGATTAACGCAGCGTACCGTTACTGCGGCTGCGGTGCTGAAACGCAAAATCTGCGCGGCCGACACATTTGGGCTTCGCCCCGTGTTTGGATTTCCTTCGTGAACCTTCGTGCCCTTCGTAGTTATTGATTTTTGATCGTCGTAGCAAACGCTGTGCCAATGTTCGTTAATCACAACCGTGCTGTGACATCCATCACAGAACTGGCTCGCCTGTCGCAATAGAATTGCGCTGCTCCCGTCAGAGCGCTGGCCTCCGGACTGTGAGGCTCCAGGTGCGCTCGCTGTTAAGCGTTGTAATTATCGTCACCATTGCTTCCGCGGAACTCGCCGCGGAAATGCCCACGCAATCATCGGGGACGATTCCCGTTACCGAGATGACGTCGACCCGACTGCTGCAGACCACTCTTTCCCCTCTTCTGCGCGATTCAGCGCGGATATTCTCCGGAACAGTCGTCAAAGTTGAGCATCGCAATTCTGATTCGTCCAGCGCTCTCCCGACCACCAGCATCCGCTTCCGTGTAGACGAAGCGATTCGCAACGTCCGGCGCGGCCAAATAGTCGAGCTAGAAGAATGGGGCGGCCTGTGGCAATCTGGCGAACGCTATCGCCCCGGCGAACGCGTTCTGCTTTTCTTATATCCCCCGAGCAAGCTGGGATTAACCAGCCCGGTCGGACACAGCTCCGGTCGTTTTCCTGTAAACAACGCCGGGCACGTGCTGCTGAGAAGTGGGTTTAGCAGCCGTGCCGAGCCGATTGCAATGCGCAGGGTGGTGGCAGCAATCCGCCAAGCCGAGAGGAAATAGCCCCATGCTGAAGTGTCTATCTACGCTTGCAATTGTGCTTCAGTTGGCCAGCGTCGCGAGGGCCGGTGGCCCAGCATACGTGGCTGGGGCGAGCTATTTCGATCCGTCCACCATGGGATCGCCTGTCACTTGGGCGCCAGGCACTATTAGTTATTACACCGATCAGGGTGACTTGAGCGCGGTTCTTCCGGGAGCCAGCGCTGATACGTTCGTCGCCAACGCGTTCGGCATGTGGACCTCGATTCCGACTGCGGCAATTTCGGCAACCAATTCTGGTCAATTGGCCGAAGACGTCAGCGGTCCAAACCTGACTATCGTGAATGGCGCAATTACTGCCCCTGCCGACATTGCACCTACTGCAATCGCGCTGCCGGTTGGAATTGTCTATGACCAGGACGGCTCGGTCACCGACGCCCTGCTGGGCACGGGTGCAAGCAACTCCGCTTACTGTTCGCAGAACGCGGCATTCGGCGAAATCGACAATCTCGGCACCAACGCGCACTTCCAACACGCGCTCATTATTCTTAACGGCAATTGCGCGCAGACTTCTTCGCAACTGCCGGATCTGCAATACCACCTCGTCCGAGTCATCGGACGCCTTCTGGGCCTCGATTGGTCACAAGCGAATCTCAATGTGGTCACCGGAACTCCTGCGCCTACATCTGCTGACGTTGCCGGCCTTCCAGTTATGCACGAATTCGACCCACCCGCGTGCGTTCCGGTTGCGAATTGCTATTCCAATAATGGCGCCATCGACCCAGCACGGCCCAAGATGGACGACCAAGCCGCGCTTTCTCGTCTCTATCCGGTCACACCGCAAAACCTGGCAAACTTTCCTGGCAAGAGAGTTTTCTCACAAGTCACCGCCCGAATACATGGCAGCGTTTACTTCGCCGACACGAATGGCGCTGCGGCCCAACCCATGCAAGGAGTCAACGTTGTGGCGCGCTGGATTGATCCCGCGACCAATAAGCCTTCGGGTTCTGCGGTCGCGACTTCGATTTCTGGATTTCTGTTCTGTGGTAACGCCGGAAACATGATCAGCGGCTTCCTCGATAGCACCGGGCAGAACTTCAACCGCTTCGGCTCCGGGGACACAACGCTCGAAGGTTTCTTCGATCTCGCCGGTTTGCAGATCCCGAACGGCGCAAGCAGCGCGCAGTATCAGCTTTCGATCGAGGCAGTCGATCCTCTGTGGTCCACCCACGCCGGCCCGTATGGTTCTGCTTCTCAAGTGCAACCTTCCGGCTCGGCCCAGCCGCTTCTGATAACGGTCACCCTTGGCGGTGAGGTTATCCAGAATGTGCAGATGCAAGCCAGTGCCGTAAAAAAGCCTCAGTGGTATGGGGCTACCAGCTACGCGTCCCCCGCACAATTGCCAACTTCGGGTAATTGGGCGGGAGCCCTTAACAGCTATGGCAATGCGGACTTCTTTCAATTTCCGGCGCAGGCCAACCGCTCCCTTTCGGTAACCGTGAATGCAATCGATGACTCACACAATCTTTCGGAATCGAAGGCCATCCCCGTCATCGGTATGTGGGCGCTTGCCGATCCCGGCACGTCACCGGCGCCCGCCGAGACGCCCTCGGCATTCAACACGGCATTGGTTGGAGAGACCCGGCTCGACGCCCAGATTTTGCAGAGCACAGCGTTCCGCTTAGGAATCGCCGACTACCGCGGCGACGGGCGGCCGGACTATCGATATAACGCAAGAGTGCTCTACGGCGACAACGTCAGGCCCACGCGAAGCAGCGCGGCCGGCGGCACTCCACTGACGATCCAGGGGCTCGGCCTGCAATTGAATACGGCGGTGCAGGTGGCAGCTCGCGTGGCTCCGGTTCTCGCGTCTTCCGCTACTCAGCTGCTTGTCAACACCAAAGCTGTTCCGGACGGAGTTTACGGCGTACTTCTTCAGGACTCGAACTCCGGCGGCACATCGAGCATGAGCAAAGTGCTTACCGTTGGGGCCGGCCCAGCCGACACCATCAAACTGATCTCCCGCGCGAACCCCAGCACACCCATCGGCGGCCAGGCGCCTTTACCCTTTGCTGTTCTGGTTGTGGGTGCGGACGGCAGTACGCCGGTAGCCGGCGCCAGCGTCCAGTTCAGTTCTTCTCTGGCAGTCGGCTTTTCCGCGTGTGCGAACTCTGCCAGTTGCACCGTGCTCACCGACCAGAGCGGGACCGCGTCGACTTACGTGACGGTCTTGTCGGCAGGTCTGCTGACGCTCACAGCCAAGCTGGCGCCAGCCTCTTATTCCAATCCACAACAGGTCCAGACAATTCTGCTGGGAACGTCTTCGCAACTTGATCTGTCTTTAATGACCCCTCCGGTCTGGATTGCCCAGGGTGCGACCGTGGCTTTGCCAATTGCTGCCCGTGTTCTCTCTAACGGCAGCCCGGTTAGTGGCACAATGCTCAATTATCGGATCACAGAGGGAAGCGGCACTTTGAGCGCAGCATCGGTCGTGACGGATTCGAATGGCAATGCTTCGGTGAGCTTGCGGGTAAATTCTCTTGCGGCTTCGGTTCACGTCAATGTCTGCGTAGCACCGAACAATAGCGTATGCCACATTTTTAAGGCGACCATAGTGCAAACCTCATCGCTCCAACTGCAACCGGTTTCCGGAATGCTGCAGATTACGGCGCCAGGAGAAACTTTACAGCCAGCCGCAGTTCGGATGATCGACTCCGACACTGCGCAGCATCCCGTAGCAGGCGTGAGTATCGCTTTTCTCGCTTACATCGGCCGAATGCCGGGAAACCGGCCCATCCTCTGGGCCGGTGAGGCAGGCGTCTCCCAACCCAGCATGCCGGTTATCTTGGCCAAATCCCAGGCCACAGTGCAATCCGACGTTAATGGCATCGCCAGCTTTCAACTTTCAACAGCAGGGATTTCGGGCAACGTCGGGATTGTAGGCACCGCGACGACAGGAAACAACAGTGTGCAATTTGAGGCCCAGCAGCTAGGGCCGTGAGGCTTGCAGGGTTGGGATCTTAGATCTATGTCGCACACATACACTTCGGAGCTTCTTCACGTGGTTTTCTCCACCAAGCAGAGGCGTAGCTCCATCTCTGCGGACATGCATGACCGGCTCTGGGCCTTTCTCGGCGGAATCGCACGAGGGAATGGGTTCAAGGCAATCGCAGTCGGCGGAACTGACAACCACGTCCACATGCTCCTGTCCCTTCCCGCCACCATGCCGCTGGCTACGGCGATGCAGTTGCTGAAAGGCGGTTCGTCAAAATGGCTGAACGAAACCATCGAGCCCCACTTTGAATGGCAACAAGGTTATGGAGCATTCAGCGTCAGTGTCTCTCACCAACGCCAGACCATCTTCTACATCAATTCACAAGCCGAACATCACCGTACGCGCAATTTCGAAGAGGAGTTTATTTCATTTCTGAAGAAGCTCGACATCGATTACGATCCAAAATACGTATTGGGTTAACAGCCGTGACTACGGATGTAATTCGCATCATTCCCGGCGCTGAAGGCGAGGGGCTATTCAATCGTCCCTACGGGGCTCGCGTCATTTGCTCTTGCATCACCCCGGCGCTCGAAGCGCCGGGCTATTATCAATCGTTCCTCCGGAACGATGATTTTGGTTTCAGACATTTCCGAGGGTGCTCCGCTGAGTTCCCGTCCCATAGGGACGGCTGACAATAGCCCGGGTTTGCAACGCCGGGTCGGCAGGAGCAAAGATGAGACGAGTCCTGTAGGGACGGCTGACATAGCGCGACGTTTCAGCGCGGTCGATGCGAACAGACAGAATCCTGAATGGACAACCGAAAATTAACCGGCGTTTTAACGCCGGTTTGGCGTGGCCGCCACGCACTCCCGAATCTCCGCCTCACTCAGCGTGTGGTCCGAATTCTTGGCCCGCTTATAAATTCTCTCCACCACATCTTCCGATGCGGCAATCCCACGCCGCTCCAGCCAAAACAGTACATTGGATCTCCCGCTCATCGGCCCGATGTCGATGACCTGCTCCATTCCAAACAGGTGCGACGGCACGCCAGAATAGACTGCATTGGCAAGCTCGACATCGTTTTTCTTGTAAGCCTTGATCACGGCCGCGGCGTGGACCCCAGTCGCTGTGCGGAACGCATCTTCTCCAACCACCGGATAATTTGGCGGAATCGGAACGCCAGTCGCGCGCGAGACCGCCTCGCAATAATCCCGCAGTTTGGTCAAGTCCTGTCTGTCCCAAGGCGAAATTCCCATGAGTTTCAAATTGACCAGCATCTGATCGATTTGCGTATTGCCTACGCGCTCTCCGGTGCCCAGTGCACAGGCATGGACACAATCGGCGCCGGCGGCCAGTGCAGCCATAGAATTTGCAATTGCAAAGCCGCGATCACAATGTCCGTGCCAGTCCACACGAATCTTGCTACCGGAGGGCTCGATGACTTCTTTAAGCACAAACTTCACCAAGGCATACGCGCCCATCGGAGTCGCGTGCCCGGCCGTGTCGCAGACGACAATGGCTCGCGCTCCGCAGTTGATCGCGGTCGAGTAAAGCCGCTTCACCATTGCCGGATCGCAGCGACTGGTGTCCTCGGTTACGTACATCACTTCCAGGCCGAGCGAGACGGCAAACGTCACTGCGTTTTCCGTCGTTTGTAGCAGAAAGTCTTCCGTCCACCCTTCGGTATATCTTCGAATCGGACTCGATCCGATGAACGTCGCCGCTGCGATCTTGAGTCCTGTGCGCTGCACGATATCCGCAATCGGACGAATATCGTTCTCATGGGTGCGAGCCGCACAGTTCGCATGGATATTCATTCGCTTGTCGACGATCTCACGCGCCAGTGCCTCAACGTGCTTAACCGCGCGCGGTCCTGCGCCCGGAAGTCCAAGATCAAGCGAATTGATCCCCAGATCTTCCATCAAGTGAAGAATCTCGATCTTTTCCTCAATCGAAGGATCACGCACGGAAGGCGACTGCAGCCCATCGCGAAGAGTTTCATCGTTCAGCAAAACCGGTCTCGTGGGTAAAAGCTCTGGCGTCAGTGCCCGGTTCCAGTCGTATATGAGCTCAGAAGCCTTCATATAAGTTAGCAGCGGCACTATTTTACTTGATACACACCCACTGCCTCGCGGTTTGCTATGCTCAACCGTGGCATGCGGACTTTTGTCGCGCTCGATTTGGATCCGGCAATTCGTCACCGAATTCAGAACTTCATAGAAGAGATTCATGGTCTCGCTCCCGACGTACGCTGGTTAAGCGCCGAATCGTTACACGTTACGCTGAAGTTCATTGGCGAGAAGCCGGACGCGAAGGTGTCGCAGATTGTGGAAACCCTCAGCTCGATCCGCGCCGAGCCGTTCCAGCTTCGATTCCGTGGTGCTGGCTTTTTCCCGACTACCAAAGCGGCCCGTGTCTTTTGGATCGGAATCGAAGCGCAGGACGCGCTCATTCACTTGGCAAGAGCAATTGACGAATCACTGGCCAAAATCGGCATCGCGAAAGAGCATCGTGCCTTCAGCCCGCATCTAACGGTGGCTCGCGCAAGCGGTCGATCCGGCGCGCCAGGGCGCAGCAAAGGCGACAACCCGAATCGGCTATTCGCGAAACTGCAAGACTTTCTTGCTACACGCCCCGCACCGGATTTTGGTACCCTGACCGCCCGCGAGTTCTTTCTGTTTCGAAGCCAGCTTTCGAGCAAGGGCTCGCAGTATACAAAGATCGCGCATTTCGAGCTGCAACTAGCAACAATTTGAGCATGCACCCCATTCTCATCAGCGCTGTTTCGGGATATCTTCTAGGCTCAGTCCCCTTTGGCTACCTGCTGGTGCGTGCATTTCGCGGAGCCGATGTTCGTACCACCGGCAGCGGAAATATTGGGGCGACGAATGTTGCGCGCACTTCCCCGATCTTGGGACTCTTGACCCTTGTCTTTGACGTTCTTAAGGGGATTGCAGCAGTTGGATTAGCGCTCACGATGTTTCCCGGCAACAGGACTGCAGCATTTGTCGCCGCTTTGGCGGCTATAAGTGGACACGTGTTTCCAGTGTGGCTTCGTTTTCGCGGAGGCAAAGGGGTAGCCACCGGAGTTGGCTCCTTCCTGCTGCTCACACCCAAATCCATCTTGCTTGCAATGGCCGTGTTCGTCGCCTTGATGGCCATGTTTCGATATGTGTCACTCGCTTCGGTGACGGCCGCCGCCACGTTGCCGGTCTTCGCGCTGCTGCTGCACGAAGGACCCAGCTCCGCTCAAATTGTTCTCGTTGCGACAGGCTCCGCCCTTATTATTTTGAAGCATCACCAAAATATTCGTCGGATGTTAGCTGGCGTCGAACCAAAATTCAAGGCGAATCGCAAATGAGTAAGATAGCCATCATCGGGGCTGGCGCATGGGGGACCGCGATTGCAATCGTGCTGGGACGAAGCCGCCGGCACGAAGTAAAGGTGTGGGCGTACGAAAAAGAAGTTAGGGATTCCATCAAGTCCACCCGCACGAACTCGGTTTTCCTTCCCGGCCAGCAGATTCCCAATAGCGTTCAATCGACTGGAGATTTCGCCGAGGCGCTGAGCGGAGCCGAGATCGTAGTCAGCGCGATGCCGTCTCAGCATTGCCGCCGATTGTTCCAGCAGATGGCCCCGCACTTACGCTCCGATACTCTGGTTGTCAGCGCAACCAAAGGTTTGGAGCAGACAACACTTTTGCGAATGAGCGAAGTGATTTGCCAGGTGGCAAGCGAGAAACAAATCTCTTGCCGCGTGGGCGCGATGAGCGGCCCCACTTTCGCCGCCGAGGTCGCGCGCGGCGATCCGACTGCCATCACGGTTGCGTCCAAAGATAGCGAGCTCGCCACAGTTGTTCAGCGGGAATTCAGCGATCCGGCATTTCGCGTTTACACCAACGAAGACGTAGTCGGAGTGGAACTGGGCGGCTCGCTCAAAAACATTATCGCCATTGCGGCCGGCGTTTGCCATGGATTGGATCTGGGACACAATTCCGTGGCCGCGCTCATCACTCGTGGCCTCACTGAAATCACACGCCTCTCCGTGGCTTGCGGCGGCCGTGCCGAAACCCTGTCAGGACTTGCCGGCCTTGGTGATCTCGTTCTGACTTGCACGGGAGCACTGTCGCGAAACCGCAGCGTCGGAGTGGAACTTGGACGTGGACGAAAACTTCCAGAAATTGTCGAGGCCATGCACGGCATGGTGGCCGAAGGAATTTTCACGACCAATGCGGCGGTTCAACTGGCCAAAGCCCGCGGGGTGGAGATGCCGATTACGGAGCAAATGCACGCCGTCCTGAATGAGGGAAAATCGCCCCGTGACGCGATTCAGGCTCTCATGACCCGCACCTCAAAGCGGGAAACCGATCAACCGAAATCCTCCTAAATGTGTACTCTGGCGAACGTGAGTGACGTGCCTGGAATGCGCAGCCTGCTTCCATGTTCCTTTGCAGTACTTTGGTAACGGCTCGCGACGGTCAGAATCCCTCCGGCCCGATTTTGCACCGTAAAATTCGACTAGGACTCCGTCCGTAGCTACTTCACGTACGGAGACAAGCGGCTTTGGGCGCTAAATTTCTTCCAACTCGCATTCCAATTCTGTATGTAATCCTTGGTGTGCTTGTACTCATTAGCGTGGTGCCGATGTATTTCTATTCGGCACAGGTCCAGTCCATTAATCGCAACCCGTTGATTACCAACGAACGATTTCTGCAGAACACCATTACGCGATCGATTGCGGATGACATCTCTCAGCACCAGGCCTCATTTCGACTAATGCAGGCCAATCTGGCGTCTGCATTGCAGATTGTCAGTGGTGGAGACTTGACCGGAGAACATGTCCAGGCCCCCGAACTGCGAGCGCTGCTCGAAAATTTCGTCTCTTTTTCAGATGACCTCGATTACGCCACTCTGCTGAACTCCGAAGGAAAAGGCATCTCTGCCGGGCGAATCGAGCCTGACGCATTCCTCCAGCGGGAACTGGAGCAGGCCTATGCGGCTGCCAGAGATTCACGTGCTTACAACGGGCAGCCACTGGTTGTGGGAAGTGGCAAGTCGTCGCGAACGGTGATGCTGGTCACCACGCCGGTCATGTATCAGGACAAGTTTTTGGGAATGATAGCCTCGGTGATTAACCTGGGATACTTGATCCGCCGGCTGCAAGAAATCGAAGGCGGGGGATTGAGCCCTTACGTTGTGGACAGCCAAGGCCGGCTCGTCGCAGGCACGAGCGCTCAATACGTTACTGGTCAGGACATGACCAATCTTGAGATCGTACGCAATTTTGTGGAGCAAGGCGGCAAGGCGCAAATGGTGGCGGCTACTCGGGAATTCACCATCGGCTCGGGCAAAAACAGCACGCTGATGCTTGGCACATATAGCCCAGTGACGAACTTGGATTGGGCCGTGATCGCGCAAAAACCCCGCGACGAAGCCTATAGCAGTGTCTATGAGATGCAGCGCAGCGCTCGAGTACTTGCAATCTTTGCCATTGGATTGAGTATCGGGGTCGGCATCATTGCCGCGCGGCGTATTACGAATCCTCTGGAGGTCCTCACTGAATCCAGCCACGCCATCGCTCGCGGCGACTTTTCGCAACGCGTGCAGTTGAAGAGCCGCACGGAAATAGGCGAATTAGCATCAACGTTCAATTTCATGTCGGAGGAACTAGAACACTTTGTCCTTGACCTGAAACGCGCCGCAGCGGAGAACCGTGAGCTGTTCATGAACTCCATTCAGATGCTGGCGGGCGCGGTCGACGAAAAGGACCCTTACACTCGCGGCCATTCTGATCGCGTTACAAAGTATTCTTTGCAGATCGCCAAAGAAATGGATTTGCCCGAAGATTTCCTGGGAATTCTGCGCGTTTCGGCGCAGCTGCATGACGTTGGCAAGATCGGAATCGAGGACCGCATTCTTAAAAAGCCGGGTGCCTTGACTGAAGAAGAATTCACCGTCATGAAGACGCACACCAGCAAGGGCGCTAACATTTTGCGCCCAGTTGCGCAGCTCAAGGAAATGATACCCGGAATTGAGCTTCACCATGAATCTCTCGACGGACGCGGTTATCCTCATGGCCTCAAGGGAGACCAAATTCCGCTGCTGCCTAGAATCATTGCGGTTGCGGATACATTTGACGCATTGACCACTAACCGCCCCTATCAGCAGGCGCATGATACGCAGGATGCGCTGCGCATTATCCACTCTCTTTCCGGTAAACGGCTTGATCCGGATGCGGTTGCGGCGCTCAACGCAGTCTACCAACGTGGTGAGATTCAAGTACCACGAGCTATGGCCATGGTGGCCGGCGCTACTAACGAAGCCGCTCCGGCAAGCATGATTTTTCCGCCCGCCAACGCTATCATTGAAATGGATCGCGCTTAACGCGTCCGCTCCGCATTCGGCTCGTCTGAACCCCGCTTCCTCCCGCCGCTATAATGAAAAATGTGTCCCTGTCTAAGCTGAAGAATTCATGATTCAGACCCTATTCGGCAGTACGGAGAATAAGCCCGGCCTATTCGACCGCATGAAAGAGGCTGTGGCGCGCACTCGCGAGAACCTCAGCGAGCGTATTGACGAAGTTGTCGCATTTAACAAAGAGATCGACCGCAACACTCTCGATGAACTGGAGGCGACCTTGCTTGGGGCTGATCTGGGCTCGGCCACAACTCACCAGGTGCTGGAGAAACTCCGGGAGCGGGCTGATCGTAAACAGATTAAGGATGGGGAAGAGCTGAAGCGCCTGCTGAAAGAGGAACTGCTGGCAATCCTGACTGCTGCCAACACGCCGCCCGTGGAGCGGCCTGAAGGAGTTCCGGAAGTTGTTTTAGTGGTTGGAGTGAACGGCACCGGCAAAACCACTACCATTGGCAAACTGGCGCAGACCTTGCGCTCGGATGGAAAGACCGTGCTGCTGTGCGCCGCAGACACCTTCCGGGCCGCCGCAATTGAGCAGTTAGAAATTTGGGGCCAACGCACCGGAACCGAGGTCATTCGCACCCGCGCTGGCGGCGACCCAGCGGCTGTGCTCTATGACGCGCTTGAAGCTGCAAACGCGCGCCACATCGATTGCCTGATTGTGGACACCGCGGGGCGACTGCATACCAAAACGAACTTGATGGCAGAACTTGAAAAGATGCGCCGCACCGCCCAGCGCCTGATTCCGGGGGCACCGCACGAAGTGCTGCTGGTAATTGATGCCACCACGGGACAGAACGGTCTTCAGCAAGCTCGACAATTCACCGACGCAGCCGCGGTCACCGGAGTGGTGCTCACCAAATTGGACGGGACCGCGAAGGGCGGAGTAGTAGTTGCCATCGCGCGCGAACTGGGTTTACCGGTGCGCTACGTTGGGGTGGGCGAGAAAGCCGGAGACCTGTTGCGATTCGATCCGAATGAGTTCGTGGAATCGCTCATCTCATAATCCCTTGGTCTCCGGATTCGCAAATGCAATCTGTGAACACATCTTCTCAGTCTGATCAGAAATATTTGCGGCGAGCGCTGGAACTTGCGCAGAAGAGCTTCGGAGTGGCCTCGCCGAACCCCAATGTTGGGGCGGTTTTGGTTGACCAGGATGGTCAAACCGTCGGCGAGGGGTTTCATACCTACGACGGCGTGAAGCACGCAGAGATTCTCGCCCTGGAGCATGCCGGCGATAAGGCCCGTGGAGCAACTCTTTACATTAATCTCGAGCCTTGCTGCCATCACGGACGAACCGGGCCATGCACTGACGCGCTCATCGCAGCCGGAATCAAGCGTGTAGTCGCGTCCACATGCGACCCGAATCCAGCCGTGAGCGGACGTGGATTTGCCCGGCTGCGGCAAGCAGGCGTGCAGGTTACTTCGGGCGTCCTAGAAGAGGAAGCTCGACCCTTGAACGATGCCTTCGCCAAATACATCCGCTATCGCTTGCCTCTAGTCACTTTGAAAGCCGCGATGACCTTGGATGGCAAGATCGCTCCGCCGCCCGACGATTTGGCAGAAGCGCAGCTTCCGAACACCGCGGGACCGTCAGGAGGCTGGATCACGAGCGACGAGGCACGCTCACACGCTCAGCTAATGCGCCACCAACATGACGCAATCCTGGTTGGGGTTGGAACGGTAATCGCCGACAACCCTCTCTTGACCGATCGTAGCGGAATTCCGCGGCGACGGCCTCTGTTGCGCGTCATCGTAGATTCTCATTTGCGCTTGCCTAGGGAATCGCGAGTTGCGCAAACCGCGAAAAACGACGTGCTGGTTTTCTGTTCTTTTGCGGAAGAGAAGAGGAAGCAGCAACTCCAGGATATCGGCATCCAGGTCGAGCAGGTTGCTTCGGCGGGGCCAAACGGGCGCCCTGATCTGCAGGCGATTTGCCGGTGCCTGGCAGAGCGGGAAATCACCAGCATTATGATTGAAGGTGGCGCCATGGTGAACTGGGCCGCCCTGGCCTCTGGAACGGTGGATAAAGTATTTTTTTACTACTCTCCTAAAATCCTGGCGGGTACAGGCTCAGTGCCATTTGCTGCGGGAGCGGGTTTTCGGAAGATGAGCGAGGCCGCGCACCTGAAGTCGCTCCGGCTACATCGATTTGGTGAGGACTTCGCCGTGGAAGGATATTTGAGAGATCCGTATTTGGATTGAGTTTCAAGATTTTAGAATCAATTTTTGCCCTTTGAAACCTTAAAACTTCGAAACCTAGTCCTATGTTTACTGGAATCATTGAAGAAGTCGGGCATGTGGCCTCAATCGAAATAAAGGGGCAGCAACGACGCTTAACCGTCGTTTCCTCAAAACTCGTTCGAGAGTTGAAGCAGGGCGACAGTATTTCGGTGAGCGGTGTTTGTCTGACCGCGGTGGATATTTCCAGGGACTCCTTCACCTGCGATCTTGCGCAGGAGACCTGGCTGCGGACCTCGTTCTCGCGCCTCAAACCAGAAGCTCTGGTTAACCTCGAACTTCCCATGCGCGCCAGCGGCCGGTTTGATGGACACATCGTGCAGGGTCATGTGGATGGTGTAGGCACCGTGATCTCATTCGACCAAGTCCCCGACGGCAATGATTATCTGTTAAAGATTAATGTTCCATCCGAACTCACTCGTTATATCGTGGCAAAAGGATCGCTGGCGATCGAAGGCATCAGCCTCACCGTAGCCGCTATCGACGGCCCGCAGGTGCGGGTCGCAATTATTCCTCACACTTCTGAAGTGACCAACCTGCGATCGCTCAAGCCTGGCAATCCCTTGAACCTGGAAGTTGACGTAATTGCAAAATACGTGGAGAAGATGATCGGGGCGGAGAAAGCAAAGAACGGTCACCTTGGAGAAGCTGGTCCGGGCGGGGTTCTGAAATGAGAATATGTATCGCGCCAATAGGATAAAGTGGTAAGATTGTCTTACTTATGCAGACCAAATTGTCGACCAAGGGTCAAGTTGTATTACCCAGTCAGATTCGCCGCAAGCTTGGTCTACGAACCGGCGATCCCCTCGATGCAAAGGTAGAGCACGGAAGCATTGTTTTGACTCCCCGCAGAGCACGTCGCCTCAGGCCCAGAATTGTCGTTGATCATATCACTGGGTTGCCGGTTCTGAGTGTGAGTGGGGATGTTCCGCCGCTCACCAACAAAGACGTTCACGAAATACTCTCGAATTTTCCATGAAGTGTCTTCTGGATGTGAACGCTTTGGTGGCGTTGGGCTTCCTCCAGCACGAGTTTCATGAGCGAGTCGCGCGCTGGCTAACTAACTCAGCACCAGCAATTGCGACTTGCTCGATTACAGAGCTCGGGTTCGTACGCGTCCTTTCGCAGGCGATCCACTACGGCGTGACCGTGACCGAGGCGCGAAACCTTCTTCTAAAACTTAAGATTGCGAATACTGTGAAGTTTAGCTTTCTTTCTGATGACCGTGATATTACCCAGCTGCCCGTCTGGGTAAAGACTCATGGCCAAATTACCGACGGTCATTTAATACAGCTCGCAAAAGCCAACGGCTTAGCTTTGGCGACCTTGGACAGGAAAATACCTGGCGCATACCTGATTCCTGAATTGTAAGACTCATCTCTTCACACCCCTCACGCACCCAAATCCAACCTATCCAATTCCAGGAACTCCTGCACGATCGGCTCGTCAGATTTTTCCATGTCAGCATAAGTTCCGTAGAAAATCACTTTACTCTCATGCAAAAACACCACCTTGTCGGCAAGTTTCTTCGCGAGGCGCATATCGTGAGTAACCACCACGCTGGTGAGATGCAATTGGAATTTCAACCGCTTCATGAGATCGCCAAGCAGTTGCCCCATCAGCGGATCGACCATGGTGGTCGGCTCGTCGTAAAGAACGCATTCGGGTTGAGAAGCCAACGCCCGGGCGATAGCAACTGATCGTTTCATGCCGGTCGAAAGCTCAGCCGGAAGTTGGTCCGCCATTTCCTTTACGCCAACCATATCCAGCAATCCGGAGACGATTTGCAGAATCTGGTCCTCGCTTAAGTCCCCGCGTTCGCGTAAAGGAAAGGCCACGTTTTCGCCCACAGTAAGCGAATCGAACAACGCGCCATTCTGAAATACCATCGTCACTTTCTTCCGTATCCGCTCCATTTCCTTTTCCGAATAATCGGTAATGTCCTCGTAGGCCACTATGACGCGCCCTGAGTCGGGCCTGAGAAAACCGAGAATGTGCTGTAGCGCGACCGACTTTCCGACCCCGCTGCGGCCGAGAATGCAAACTGTCTCTCCGGTATTCACCTCGAAGCCGACGTCGGTCAGCACGTGCTTCTCGCCGAAAGCTTTAGACACGTCACGGAACTGGATGTAAGGACCTTGCTCCTCCGTGCGCTCGACTTGCTCACTGCCAGGCTCAGGGATGCTCTGGGCAATCTCCGGACTACTGTAAGCTGTTTCCTCTTGCATACGGGTTGTGCCCATCATATATGCGGATCTCGAAACGAATTCCCCTCTCGCTTCCTGCCACTCTTCAGGCGTATTCAAGTTCCGAAAAATCGACACCGTAAAACCATTCGCGACCATCTCGTCTTCCGAAATAACGTCCACGGAAACATCGCGGAAGAGTTGGTCGATCTTATTCCGGCCTTTCGCCAGAGCACGCTCCGCTACATCAGCAAATTGCTTGTGATACACGGCACAGAGCGGCTGGAAGTATCCACCGGTCGATGGAACGGTGACCATAGTCTCTGCCGATTGCGCCCGTTTCAGCAGATAGTCTAGAAACGGTGCCGTAAGAAATGGCAGATCGACCGCCAGCATCAAATTAACCTCGGCGTCCGTGTTCTTAAGAGCCGCATGAATTCCCCCGAGAGGTCCGCAATCGCGATAGACATCTTTAACAACGGGTCCAAAGGCCCTGAATTTCTCTGGATCGCCAACGATCTTCACCTCCGCGGCAACTTTGCGCGCTAACTCGACCGCGCTAGCAATCAGGGGCTTGCCCCCAAGCTCCAGGAATGCCTTGTCCGTGCCCATCCTCGAGCTTCGTCCCCCGGCGAGGATGAACGTAGCCGTCGATTTCATTTTGCGATCATACAGCCGACGCTGTGGATGCAAGTCTCGGTTTCCGTTGCACAATCACATCAACTGCAGGGGGCCATGCTACACGAAAGTAACCTACCGCATTCCCGCAATTCATTGGATCATGAGTCTGCCTCGCTTGCCGATTAGGCAAAACTTCCTATGCCCCAGAAGATCCTCGACGTTCTCCTCCTAGGCCATTGCTCTCATGAGTTTTCCTGGCCTCGACGCGCCGCCGACGGCGAGTATTACCAGGTCTGCCTGCTGTGCGCCGGCGAGTTCAGATACGACTGGACTACGATGCGCCGCACCGAGCGCCTGAAAAAAGATCCAGAATCTGGCACGGCTTCAAAACGCCGCTCTCACGTATCAAAGCCGACCTGGGTACCGCGAGCCCGCCGTATAAAGATGGAGGCAGCAGTACGCTACCGCGTCAAGAACCTGGGAACATGGAATGAAGGCATAATCGAAAATTTGAGTCAGTCGGGTGTGCTCATCGCCGGTCACCAGCGTTTTCCGGAAAATACTCTGCTGGAGATGGTGTTTGAGATGCCCGAAGCAATCTCTGGTCAGAAGAACAGTAAAGTTCTCTGCCAGGGACGAATCATCCGCATGAAGAATCCGCGCGAAAAAGAGCCGCAATATCAATTCGCCACTGCGATTCTCGATTACAAATTCGTCCATTGAAGTGTAAAGCCCTGAAAACACTGCAGGACATTGATGAATTTTTGTTAAACAATCGGGCCGCTCTGCATCTAAACTGGCAGTGATCCAATAAACGGTTTTCTGGAGTAAATGAAATGAACGCCAGACCTTTCCTCTTTTGGCGAGCAGCCTGTATTGCGCTTCTCGCGTTGACGGTAGCATGCGCAAAGCCCCCGAACGACGCTCAAATAACGTCGGACATTCAGGGGAAGTTGGCGGCGGATTCCGGCCTGCAGAATAAGCAGCTCACGGTGCAATCCTCGAATGGAACCGTAACTCTTTCCGGCTCTGTCGAGAATGATGCCGAACGCGATGCTGCGGCCAAATACGCAGCTGCCGAGCCCGGTGTTAAAACAGTGGTCAACAATTTGCAGGTCGCATCAGCACAGGAAGAGTCGAGGCCTTCGCCCGAGCCGACGCGCAGTCCCGTAACCCCCAAGTCTTCTTCCGCGAGACACCGGAGGTCACAATCGCGGCCCGCCGAGGTTGCACGGGCCGATACTCCGCCCGCGCCGTCGGCCAATCAAACGCCCGCCCCGGACCCGCCTGCACAGGTTCCGTCCACTCCTCCGCCGCCGCCCCAGGTGGCAAAAGTTACGATTCCCTCTGGTACCTCGATTGTGGTCCGCTTAATCGACACTATCGACAGCGCTACGGCGCAAATTGGAGACGTCTTCCACGCCACGCTTGACGCTCCCATCGCAGTAGATGGAGATGTCGTCGTGCCCGCGCACTACGACGTGCAGGGACACATCGTGAACGCGCAAGCCTCGGGAAAGTTTGCCGGACAGTCGCTTCTGGTTCTGCAACTCGATAGCATCAAGGTGGGCGACAGAACCTATAACATTCAGACTGACCAGTTCTCGCAAAAGACTGGTTCGCGGGGCAAGAACACCGCCGAAAAAGTCGGCGGAGGCGCGATCGCGGGTGCGATTCTTGGCGGCATTTTCGGGGGCGGCAAGGGTGCAGCCATCGGCTCCGTCGCCGGTGCAGGCGCCGGCGGAGGTGTTCAGGCTGCCAGCAAAAAGCCAGATATTAAGTTGTCCTCCGAGAGAGTGCTGACCTTCACCTTGCAAGCCCCGGTTACTTTGGTACCCACGACAAAGCCGGCGCGCGAAGGCTCGAAGCTCGACTCTCCAAGCGCGCAGTGAATTTTATCGCAACTTCACTTTCAATTCTTAACGCGCGGCCGTTGCGCCGCGCTATTTTTTGTCCTAGCGTGTGTAGACCCTTTCAGAATTCGTGTTAGATTCGAATTACAGAGTACGTGGTACAGCCCAACGCCTCTTCTTTGCCCGCCACTCGTCCCAGGCAAATGGAAAGTCGCTACACTACGATTTATAGATTTGAGCCGCGCTGGTCGGACCGCGTCGCGTGGTACGGCTCCGCTCTGGCTGCCTCCGCACTTTCCTGGTGCATCTGGTGGCTATCGCCTGTAATGCATCAGGACCCATTCATCATTTTCATCCTTGCGGTCGTGTTTAGCGCCCGCTTCTTTGGATTCGGGCCAGCGGTACTCTGCACCTTCAGTTCGGCAGTGGTGCTGGATTACTCGATGTTCCGACAAACCTTTGGCGCTGCAGTATCCGGAAACGAATTCCAACGGCTGGGAGTGTTCATTCTGATTTCGGTCCTGGTTGCTGGCCTCGCGCGGCAGCGTTCGCGGGCCGAAACTCAAGCGGACGAAGCACGCCTGCAGATGGCTGCAATTGTGGCCTCTTCCGAAGACGCAATCGCCAGCTTCACCGTCGACGGAATCGTCACCAGTTGGAACCGCGGGGCTGACGCGCTTTTCGGATATACCGCAGAAGAAATCATCGGTCGGCCAATTTCTGTCTTGGTTCCTCCTGACCGCCTGGAAGAATTTGCCACTGACCTGGGCCGTTTGATTCACGAAGAACACGTGCCCAGCTATGAGACCGAACGCGTTGATAAGAACGGAACTCGCGTCACGATCCTGCTCTCGCTCTCACCGCTACGAAATGAGCAAGGCAAACTGGTAGGTGCCTCTGCGATCGCGCGGGACGTCAGTACGCAAAAGCGTACTGAAGAAGTGCTCCGCCGAAACGAGCGCCTGGCCACAGCGGGCAGATTAACCGCCGCAATCGCCCATGAGATCAAGAATCCTCTCGAGGCTCTCACAAACCTGATTTATCTGGCCCGGCAAGACTCCTCCGGACGTGACGGATACCTGCAGCGCGCCGAACACGAAATCGGCAGACTTGATTCCATCGCGCAGCAGGCACTCGGGTTTGTCCGGGAAACCACGTCGCCGGAGCGAACAGATGCCGGGAAAATTCTGGATGAAGTGGTCCAACTCTACATGCGGAAACTTCAGGCAAACCGAATCACACTTGAGAAGCAGACCGGAGAGTACCTGGAAATAGTCGGCTATCCTGGAGAATTACGTCAGGTGTTTGCCAATTTGATCCTCAATGCCATGGACTCTATGCACGGAGGCGGCAGGCTCCGGCTGCGGGTCGCGCGGGCGCGGGAATGGTCTGGCGATCGGCGGTCAGGAGTACGCGTGACCTTCGCAGACACCGGAAATGGCATCAGCGCTAAAGATCTGCCGCACATCTTTGAACCTTTCTACACCACCAAAAAGGACGAGGGCACCGGCCTGGGGCTCTGGCTGGCATACGGCTCGGTGCAGAAGCATACCGGCTGGATGCGAGTGTCTACCAGAACCACCCCGGGAATCAGCGGGACCGTGTTTGCTGTTTTTCTGCCGGATTCTCCCGCCAGGGCAAGCTCACGGGCGGCCTAGCCCCGAACTGTCCATAGGGACAGTGACTTCTGTACCCAATGTTCCTTTCGTCTAACCGCATATAATCAGGCCAAATCGCTTGTGTTCCGCCCTGCGGCAACGGTGTTTGGAGACTGAGTGGAGACTTTCATTTCAGCGGCAGTTTTTGCGTTCGGGCTGGTCTTTGGCAGCTTTCTGAACGTGTGTATCTACCGCATGCCGCGCGGGCTGTCGGTCGTCCGGCCAGGGTCGGCCTGTCCCCACTGCGGGAAGGCAATTCAGTTTTATGACAACGTTCCGGTGGTCAGCTGGCTGCTGCTGCGTGGGCGCTGCCGGGACTGTGCCGCGCGCATCACTCCGCGGTACTTGATTATTGAGCTGTTGACGGGGTGCGTGTTTCTTCTGTGTTACTGGCAGTTTGGTTTCACACTCGCGACCCTCAAATGCGCGATTTTCGGCTTTCTCTTGCTTGGGCTGATTTTTACCGACGCAGAAACTCACTTGTTGCCGGACAAGATGACTTTGACCGGACTCGCCATTGGGCTGATCTTCAGCTGGTTTGTTCCGGTGAACGATCTATTGTCAGTGCTGTTGCCCGGACTTTGGCAGATACCCGTGAGCCCTAATTTTTCCAGCAGATTGTTCTCGTTTATGGATGCCGCCCTGGGCGCAGCAATCGGGGCATCGTTCTTGTATGGCGCAGGCGCTATTTATCTCCGCGCGCGCGGCGTCGAGGGTATGGGCTTCGGGGATGTGAAGCTGATAGCAATGATTGGATCATTTGTCGGCCTTCGCCTCACCATCTTGACCATCTTCGCGGCTTCGATCGCCGGAACTATTTTCGGGCTATCCACAATGCTCGCAGTGTGGGTCAAGCGAACCGAGCGCCGGAAGCGTGCATTTCATGAGACGGGATCCGCCGCCCGCAAACGTGCGTGGACTTCGGCTATGGTCGCACTGCGGCGTTATCAGATGCCGTTTGGGGTTTTCCTCGGCACCATGGGACTGGGAGCTTTTTTGTTCGGGCAGCGTCTTCTGCGCTGGTACTGGGGCTAGATATAAGTGCCACATCGCAGCTGACTTTGAAACGCCGTAAACGGAACAGAATGGAGAACATTATGAAACGAGTCGTTCTTGGTTCAATGGCAGCAATCTTCTTCATGATTGCGTTGAGCGCGATCGCCGGAGCACAAGCACAGTCTGCTTCGCTTGGAGACTACGCCAGATCAGTCAAGAAAAACAAACCTCAGGCCACAAAAGCGCCTGCCAAGGTATTCGACAATGACAATCTCCCTTCCGCAACCATCAGCGTAGTAGGCGCGCCCGCACCGGCAGCCACAGACGCCGCGAAGGACAACAAAGACAACAAGCAGCCGGATGCGAAAGCCGACGACAAAACCGCTGTTCCCACTCCAAAAGCCGACGAAAAGGCGGAGAAGAAAGCGGTAACCGAAATTAAGCCCGGCCAGTCACCTGAGGAACGGCAAAAAGCTTACGACGGCTGGAAGTCGCGCATCGCCGATCAGAAGAAGAAGGTTGACGCGCTCGCTCATGACCTCGTTGACTTTCAGCACAACTCCACGCTGGCGCAAGTGAGTGTCTGGCCGGAGACGCAAAAATATGGGCAGGGCCTTGCCGATAAACAGAAAGCACTGGCCCAGGCGAAAGCGGACCTCAGCGACCTGCAGGAGCAGGCACGAAAAGCCGGAGTGCCGGCTTCTGTAGCGGAGTGAAGTTCAACGCGATTCTCTGAGCCTGGTAATCTGGCGCGCGTGGTGTTTCCCATGCACCCAGTGGAATTTCCGCCATTCGCTCGCGGTCATCGGCCCCAGAATCGGATGATCGGCGATCGGCTCACCCCGGCCGAATCGGGAATCGCATTCGGAAATTACGCTTTCCATCCGTCTGATGTTTTCAAAAATTTCCGCGGTCAGTTGGGAAACGGGAGTGCCGCGAGGAAGCACGGGCCCCGGCGACTTGCGGCCAGGCGGGAAAAATCCCAGCCAGAGGATTCCACGGCGCTGCCAGCGCTTGCTGCTTCGGTCCGGGCTTGCTCCCGATTTTCCGGATGCCAGACAGCGCTCGCAGTTTTTGATGGTGCCGCGGTAGGTCAAATTCAGGTGGTCCAATATTTCTGCTGAACTCCATTTGCCCTCAGGATGGCGCGCCAGATCTTCGGCCGACATACCGTCGATCGCGGCTGCGAGCCGGTCCCGCAATTCAGACAGTTTTGAGGTCACGTCTAGTAGAATGCTCTCCAGCAATTCCAATCGCAACATTTCTTTTCCGACAAAGGGGCGCCCTATGAAGAGACTGGCGTTGATTTTGCTGTCGCTCGCTGTCGTTTCCGGATGTACCTCCCCGGCAAACCAGGAGGAGCACAAGCCGCAACCGCCGGAGGCTATCACCGGTCGCAGTGCTTTTCAACGGCTCTACGTATCTGCCCACGGTTGGGCCGGCGATGCCAAGCCTTATCAGTTGCAGTCGCAGGTGTTTGGCGACAACAAAGGGACCGACGGAAAAGCTCCTATATGGCGTGCATCATTTGGCTCGACAACGCAGCACAGTTCTAAACCTTACATGTGGTCCGGAGTCGATTCGCCCGACGCACCCTCGCGCGGCGTTTCGCCGGGAGCGCAGGACAACTACTCGCCCAACAATGCCTTCGACGTGAATTTCCTCAAGATTGACTCCGATAAAGCTTATGAAGTCGCCCAAAAACATGGCGGCGACAAGATGGCAGGTACTCCCGTCATTTATCTGCTTGAATGGGCTGCCGGCGAGAACAAGCTCGTCTGGCACGTTATTTACGGTCCTAGCCGAAATGACGCCAAGCTGGTCGTAGACGTGGACGCAACTACCGGAGAATTCATCCGTAAAGAAAAGTGATCCGTGGAAATCGGCGGGGATCGAATGCTTCAGGTCTACGAGGTCTTTCGCTTAAATACAAAAACTACCGAGTTCGAGCGCGGTTGATAATTCTTGGCATCGTCGCCCCAGCGGTAATCGGTCTGCGTTGCGTGTATATCGGCAACCCCGGTTAGGTCGTAGCGATCGTGAACATACTTTTGCGCCCAGGACAGAAGAAGCCCTTCTGAGTGGTCGTGCGGCAACCATGATGCCCGCACATTGACCCAGACCAAAGTTTCGGGGCGGGCCGCTTCAATTTCGCTGATCATCTGTTGTTGCATTTTCAGCGCGTATTTCTGTTCTTCCATTAGTCCGTACGTATATATGTAGCCGGTCGCAGAATGCCGGTGTGCATAAAAATAAATTTCCGGTTCTGAGCCAAGTACCACAATGCTGGCATTCTCGGAAGTGCGCTGGCGGATGTAGTCAGCCACGGGAATTGCTTCAGGGAATGGGTTACCTCCGTAAAGCTTGCGGCTCGTGGCAATCGGATTATCTTGCAGAAAGAAATCCTTCTGTCGGGAAAAGCACCATCCCAGCGCAATGATGAAAAGAATCGCTGGCGCGTAATACAAGGTTCTGGTTTGTTGACGCAGGCTGAGGATTTTCATCCCCGAGCTAACCGCAATGCCCGCCAAAACCGAGACCGCGGGAAGCATAAGGATAAAGTAGTGCTCTCGGAAAAGAAGGCTCGGGCAGACGGCCAGAAAAGAAAAGAGTAAGAAGCCCAGTGCAAAAGGAGATTGCGGGCGCATCTCCTCGTCCCAGACGCATGCGGTTACGCCCAGAGCGGCAATAATCCATAGCCAGACGCCGGGCCCCATAATCGCCGGGAACATCGTTACCAACAGGTGAGCGCCTTCACTCAGACCCCAATTGATCGCGTACTGAGATGCGTAAGAAATTGTCCAGAACCAAAATGTGCCGAACACTCCGGCACGCCACAACATGAGGCAGGTAAGCGCGAACGGAAGCGCGGCGCCCCCCAATAACGCTCCGAGTTTTTTCCCCACAGCCCGCCATTCAACTCCGTGCTCCCGTTCCGTGCGCAGTAAATACAGCGCGCCAAAAATCACAAACAGCAACCCCGGCTGTTTCATCACAAAGGCTGATCCCAAAAACACTCCGCTTCCAAAGAACAGCCAGAGACGTTCTTTGTCGAGCGCTTCGAGCAGCAGCAACACTCCTGCCATTGCCATCAGGACCACAAAGTGAGTTGCATGTCCGCAAAAGCCCAGCACTGACGGACTCACCGAGAGCAACGCATAACTGGCGCCAGCTACCACGCCAGCCGTCGGCCCAGCAAGTCGCAATGCAAGCAAAAATACCAGGAACACGGTCACCGAACTGACCAACAGCAGTCCAAGATGAACTCCCGCCGGAGTCTGGCCAAACACCGCCAGAATTACCGCATAGGCTGCATACGTACCCGGCAGCTTCATGTTGTAGGCCAGCTTGTAGGGCGGAATTCCCTGCAACATAAGCTGACCCGCATAGGCATATTCGCCTTCATCGCGTTCGAGAGGAATATTGCGCAGGTGGAAGCGAATGGCGCAGTTCAGAACCAGAACAAGCGTGATCAGCGCATAAGCAATGTAACGGGACTTTGTGAGCGTTTGTGCGTCGGAGTAGTCGATATTCTCACTTTTTTCCACGCTTATTTCACAGTCACTTCGGGGCAGTTTTCGGAGCGTGCAAGCCTCCAAATGCTATTCGTCGCGCCAGCGGCATGCTGAGCCGGAAGACGTAATAGCGTTCGGTCTCACTGGGACCGAACGCAAAGGGCAAAGGACCATAAAAAGATGAGTAGAAGGCCGCGCCGCTTCGCCACCGCATGGTGGAAAGTGGTTGGGGAAGCTTTATCTGCAGCACGTTGGTTGAGGCAACGAACTGCGCCGTAGGCATTCGATATGCGTCCGCATTGTTCTCCGGAACAACCAGCACGTCGCCGCGTTGCATGCCCGTCCTCAGAAAATCCACCGGGTGTTCGCCCAGAAGCTGCATGTAGTACTGGAATCCCCAATGTCCCTGAAACCATACCGTGCCCGGCTGATTCTCGGTTTGCTGATGAATGAACACCGCCGCCTGCTCAGCCGAGTTCGCCCAATCGGCGTCGGCCTTGGCCAGCCAGAATGAGACCACGCCTGAGAGAACTAAGGCGAGCGCAACCTTCCGTTGCAGCTGCGGTATGCAATCAAAATCAAGTTGGTCCAGGCGTCGCGCCATCAAAATGCCGGCTGCTGGAATCAGTGGCAGTATGGATCTGGCATTGATGGTCCAGTTTACAAATGCAGTAAAAATGAAAGTCCCCAACACCCACAAGCCGAGGAAAAGCGAATCCGGATCACGCCACTTCCGAAGCTCTGAACCAGCGATCCACAAAACCGCAAACCCTGCCGCGATGGCGAGCGCCAGTTGAACGCCGGTCGTGATCGAGTGGGTATTAAGCGATTCGCGTATTACCTGCTCTGCATAAGGCCCAAAACCCACCCAGCCCCGCATGAGTGCGAAACCACACAACCCGCCGAACAACAGTCCGATGGCTAGCTTACGCCAGCTCCAGAGAAATGGGGCCAGAAGCAGCGCCGATAGAGTGCAGCCTCCCGCAAAGCTGATGCCGATCAATGCGCTCGTGACCGGAGAAGCCTTGCCATTGATCACCCGTTCGGTCTGCGCCCAATCCAGCGCATCGGAAAACATCGCATGCCCATATAAAATTGCCGTCCACAGCTGATACGCGGCCAGCAAAACGACTGGCACAACAAAATACGCCGCCCACCATCCCAAGCGACGCTTCCGCGCCAGCGAATACGCGAGCAGTAGAGGCACCAGGCAAATGCCAAAATACTTCGTGAGCGCGCCGAGTGTCAGCAACAGACTTGATGCCGCCAGGTACGCAGGCTTGCCATCGTCCAGGCCTTCCATCCAAAGGACCGCGGCCCAGACCCAAAATGCCAACATCATGACGTCGCACATCAAGCTGCTGGCAGAAACCAGCACTCCCGGTGTCAGCAGCGCTGCCACGGTGGCGACCAGCGGCGATTTTGTGAAACGCAGACTCAATCGGTAGGTGCCTAGCACCAATGCCAGGGCCGGAAGAAGAAATCCCAGATGCAGAGCCCGCTCGGACCATCCTGCAATCGAACCGATAGCAGCCAGGTAGTAGCAGGCCAGTGGCGGATTCTTAGTGATCTCCGACATAGGTTCGGAGAAGTTGTCCCATACGACCTGGAAACCATATGGATCGAGGGGATGCTTTACGATCTGCTGCCCCGCCCACACAAATAACGGATCATCCACGTGGAATGCCCGGCCAGAGAACGGAAGCAGGCAGAGCAATGTGACCGCGGCCAATAAAAAATAGGAGTGCCTGTTTGACCAGCGTGCCAGGAAAGAATTCTTCGTCTCAGAAGAGCTGTTCATCACTAGTTATGTGGCTATGGGAGAAACACTGTTTCGCTGTATATAACTGACTCTACAGTAAAAAAGTTCTGCCCAAGACCACAAGTGACCTGCCAGATGCACGGAAGTAATACGGAAGATGGCTCGTCACGCGAAGGTTTTCTCGCGGGCCGATTAACGCTGCGTGACAACAGCACACTGCTGATCAAAGACGCGCTTCAGTTCAGTTGCGATGTCGGCGGCATCGCGGTGCTCGATGTCACTACGCTGCATCATGTGCACCAGCTTTCCATCTCTAAAAAGCGCCAGTGAAGGCGAAGATGGCGGGTATCCAGTAAAGTACGAGCGAGCCCGCTCTGTGGCCTCCATGTCTTGGCCGGCAAACACGCTGAAAGCCCGATCGGGACGAGAAGAGTTCTGCAAGGCCTCGCGCAGGGCCGGACGCATACGTCCTGCGGCGCAACCGCAAATCGAATTCACGATGACCAGAGTTGTCCCCTGCTGAGACTGCATTTCGCGGTCAACATCGTTAGCGGTCTTCAGTTCCTCGACGCCCATCCGAGTAAGCTCTTCGCGCATGGGAATTACCATCAGTTCCGGATACATTCTTCACCCCGGGCCAAGCTTGGCCTCCATCCATTCTACAATTTTTGCGATCAACAATCTCATATGACAAATTCGTGCGCGATTGGGACGGGTCGCATAGCAAGTTGCACCCCAGTTCTCTTGATTGCGCCACGCTGAATTAGACTTGCGGAAATGACCCGACGCCGCTGGATCGCTGATGAAATTACCGGAAACCGCGCCGCTCTCACCGGCGATCACGCCCGTCATCTTGCGCAGGTGCTCCGCGCCGAGGTGGGACAGGAATTCGACATCTCAACCGGTGCTGACGTACGCCGTGGCAGAATTGCAACCATTCGTCCGGAGCGCGTGGAATTTGAATTGGGAGAGACGGTCACCCAATCCGATCAACCCGATATTACTGTCGCGATTTCGATTTTCAAATTCGACCGCATGGAATGGGCAATCGAGAAATGCACCGAACTTGGCGTCGCCAGGATCGTTCCGGTGATTGCGGCCCGCACCGAACCCCATCTCGCTACGTCTGCTACGAAGCGTGCCGAACGCTGGCGCCGAATTGCGAATCAAGCCTCAGAACAATCACGGCGACCTTCCGCGCCGGAGATCTCCGAACCCATAAAGTTCAAAGAACTGCCTGAAATGCCCGGCGAGACAAGAATCGTCTTGTCGGAAACGGAGCAGAAGCTGATGCTCAAGGATGCCGTCCCACAGCAATCCCACTCGGTCCTGCTGGCATTCGGCCCGGAAGGCGGCTGGAAGGAACAAGAGCTCGAGTCTTTTCGCGAAGCTGGCTGGGTGCCTGCATCCTTGGGGGGCACAGTTCTTCGCTCCGAGACAGCCGTGATTGCAGCGGTGGCCGTCGCCGCGTCCATTCTTCAGAAACCGGAGTAAGCCGACCACTGCACAGCCATCTCTGCTATTCTCCTGCTCAATGGCTGTTTCCAAAGGCGTCTCCACTTCCAAACTCCAACCTGACCCCCAGCAGCGCGCGGCCATCGAGCACGTCAGCGGCCCCATGCTGGTGCTGGCAGGCGCCGGCACCGGTAAGACCACCGTACTTATTCGCCGCATCGCTAATCTGATTCGTGAAGGTCACGCCCGCCCGGACGAAATCCTGGCGCTTACTTACACCAACAACGCTGCTGCGGAGATGTGGGAGCGCGTACAGGGTGAATTACGCGGCGTCGATGCTAAAGGCCTGCAGGTTGGAACCTTTCACGCTTACTGCAATGAGCTGCTTCAACGCTGCGGGCGCGATTTCAAGGTGCTCAACGACCAGCAGTTGTGGATTTTTTTGCGCCGGAATATCCGCGAGCTGCGATTGAATTATTACGTTCGCGCCGCCAGCATTGGAGAATTCCTCAAAGACCTGCTGGAATTTATGCGCCGCTGCCAGGATGAACTGGTCGGGCCTGCGCAATACCGCGCGAATGTGGAGCGTATCGAGCGGGGCGAGTTGCCGGTTCCTCGTGTCGGCAAATCCAAGAAGGCAAAAGAAATTACCGATGAAGAAGCCCGCGGCCGCTGCCACGAAATCGCCTTCGTCTTTGAGACCGTCGAGCGCATGCTCAGAGAGCACAACTTCGGCACCTTCGGGCACATGATTCTTCGCGCCCACGAACTTCTGTCTGAAGATCCCGCCCTGCTGGAAAGCGAGCGTGCCCGCGCTAAATTCATTCTTGTAGACGAATTTCAGGACGCAAACTTCGCCCAGATTAAGACTTTGGAGAAATTAGCCGGCAGCGCTCAGAACATTTTTGCTGTCGGCGACCCGGATCAGGGCATTTATCGTTTTCGCGGTGCATCTAGCGGCGCGTTCGAACTTTTCCAACGACAATTCGCCAGCTCTAAGCTCGCCGTTCTGAACAGAAACCGCCGCTCCACAACTCCCATTCTCAAATGTGCCCATGCGGTAATCGCCGAGAACCCTGAATTTTCGCTGAGCACAGGGGCGGGCGCCTATCATCGAACGCCACTGGTCTCGGCGCGTGATGAACACGATCCCGGCAGGGCCGCGCAGCGAGCTCCTCTTCAGGCGGTATTGGTGAGCGGTGGTTTCATGGAAGCCACCGACTTGGTGTCAACCCTTATCGAGCGGCGTCGCCAGTCTCGCTGTGAATGGAAGAACATCGCGCTCCTTTACCGGACACACTTTCATCGTGACGAGGTTGCCGCCGAACTCGCGAGGAATGGAATTCCCTTTTCGATTGAGGGCCTCGACGTTCTCGACACCCCGGAAGTGCGCGATCTGCTTGCCTGCTTGGGAGCGGTAGTCTCTGATGCGGACAGCGCGGCGTTATTCAGAGCCGCTGCACTACCGCAGTTTTTGGTTGATCCGGAGGAATTGAGAAGCGCGATCAAATCTCTCCCGCGTGAAACCACTGCGACCATCGCCTCAGTACTGTCTCGCGTTAAAGGATGCGGCGCTCTTCTCGAAGCAGTGCGGCAGGCGCGGAGTGAGACGTCTGGCAACAAAGTTTACCCAACCCTGCTCTCCGTAATACGCATTTTCCAGATTCCCCGCGGTCAGGCGGTTGAAGCCCTGCTGCGATTTTCAAACCAATGGGAAACATCGCCGCTTACCAAAACTGGCGAGCCGGGCGAGTTCATCGAGTATCTGGATTATTTTCGCGAAGCGCGGGGGACCATTCCGCTGCCTGCTGCGGACGAAAAGAATGCCGTCAAGCTAATGACCGCCCATTCGGCAAAAGGGCTGGAGTTTGACCACGTTTTTATTCTGCGTGCAGTCAAGGGCAGCTTTCCAGTCTATTATCGTGAGCCGCTGATCGAGCTTCCGGCGGAGCTTCGCAACTCCGGATTAGCAGATACGGACGAGAAGAAAGTTTGCGAACAGGAAGAGCGGCGCTTGTTCTACGTTGCCATGACTCGGGCCCGAGATACTCTTACCATCTACGGGCAGTTCGGAAAAGGGCAACTCGACAAGACGCCGCCGGGTTTTTTGCGTGAGCTGCTAAAGAATCGCGAGTTGAGGCCGTGGCTGAAACAGCGGACTTGCCGTGAATTCCAGACCGACATTTTCGCCGCCGCGCAAAGACCATCATCGAGGCTGGAAGAATGGGTCGGGATGGCTCCAGCTTCTGATCTGGCCGCGACGCTGAGTGCCAGCTCTATTCAGCACTACGAGACTTGTCCACTGCAGTTCAAGCTGGAGCGCGAGTGGCGGATCCCGGCGGAAGCTTCTGCCGCGTTGCAGTATGGCGCATGCATGCACCGCGTGCTGCTCACCTACTACGAGTCCGTCAGACTGGAGCGCACTTTGCTCGAACCAGAACTGATCGATCTCTTTCGGACAGAACTCGCGAATGCCGGGTTCTCTGATCACTACCAGCGCGAGCTGTACGAACAGAAGGGGATCGTAGAGCTGCGGGCCTTCATCGCCTCTTCTGCCCAGGTTAAGTCCGAAGTGTTACACACGGAAGAGCGGTTTAGCGTGAAGATCGGTCCGACCACGCTGGTCGGCCGGATTGATCGCATAGATAGAGATAGAGCCCGTGCGTCTGCCGACAGCGTCGTTATCACCGACTATAAAACCGGAAGGCCCAGGTCACAGGAAGATGCTGACGAAAGCCTGCAGCTCTCCCTGTATGCGCTGGCCGCGCGTGAAAAGTGGGGATACAGAAGTGAGCGCCTCGTCTTTCATAACCTCGAGGGCAACTCATCGATCAGCAGCGTGCGCAGTGATCTCCAACTGCAGGAAGCGCAACTTCATGTAGAAGACATTGCGGCAAAAATCTCCGCCGGAAATTTCGAACCCAAACCAGGATTTCATTGCGCCTGGTGCGCCTACCGCAGCCTTTGCCCAAAAACCGAAAAGCGCATTCCCGAATTGCTCGCGGTCGCTGCCACCGAACAAAACTAGCTGAAACAAATCAATCCAAAAAAAACTTTGGGGACGCTATTCGCGTCCCCATGTTTCTACTTTGCATCAGGCCAATTAGTGTTTCTTCTTGGTGGCCTTTTTTGCTTTCTTTTTGGTTGCCATGTTAACTATTCTCCCTTCCATTGTTCATGGATCGATGCAACGGTCTTCTGTTGCGACTGATTGAATGTATAGAGTCATTAAAATGCGAAGTCAAGCAAAAAATGAAGCGTCGAGGAGGTGAAGTAGTTGTACGAAAGTCACTCGTAAGTGATCGCAAAGAAAAAATTGTTTACTCACTCACTTTTTTTAATCTCCTCCGCAATATTTCTGCGATCGTCCATGGTGCCCGTGGCCGAACGCCTCGCAACGCACAACGCGCATCAATCGTGGCTCTTGCAAATCTCATCCAATATTCGAGGACTATAATTTCGAAAGAACTTTTTCGCAGGAGTACACAAATGGCCGCTACAGATCATGTCGTTATCATCTCCGGTTGTCGAACGCCGGTGGGAAAATTTCAGGGAAGCTTGTCTGATCTCAGCGCGACTCAACTTGGCGCAATCGTCGTCCGCGAAGCTGTGAAGCGCGCTGGCGTCGAGCCTTCTCAAGTAGACGAATGCATCATGGGCAACGTGATCTCTGCCGGACTCGGCCAAAATCCGGCGCGGCAGGCAGCGATTTTCGGCGGCTTGTCTCCGGAAGTGGGTGCCATGACTGTAAACAAAGTTTGCGGCTCTGGACTCAAAGCCGTCGCTCTCGCATCGCAAGCGATTCAAACCGGCGATAGCACTTTAGTTGTGGCGGGCGGCATGGAATCGATGACCAACGCCCCTTATCTCCTTCCGCAGGCGCGAAAAGGTTTGCGTCTCGGCGACGCACAGATCGTTGACTCCATGATTCGCGATGGTCTCTGGGATGTTTACAACGATTACCACATGGGCATCACCGGCGAGAATGTCGCCGAAAAATACGGCATCACTCGCGAAGAACAAGACGAGTTCGCGGTGAACTCACATCGCAAAGCAGTCTCCGCAATCAAAGAGTGCCGATTCAAATCGCAGGTCGTTCCTGTAGATCTTCCAGCGAAGAAGAAAGGCGCGCCACCGGTCATATTCGACAAAGACGAATCCCCGCGCGAAGACACCACCATCGAAATCCTGCGCTCGCTCAAACCGGCTTTCAAGAAAGACGGCACCGTCACCGCCGGCAATGCTCCCGGAGTGAACGATGGCGCAGCCGCCGTCGTGGTGACCAGCGCTGCCAAAGCAAAAGAACTCGGGGCGAAACCAATGGTCCGCATCGTGGCTCAGGCGACGAGCGGAGTCGATCCCAAGTGGGTGATGATGGCCCCGGTCGGTGCCGTTCGGAAACTTTGGGACAAGACTGGCTGGAAGAATGAAGACGTCGATCTCTACGAACTGAACGAAGCTTTCTCGGTGCAGGCTCTGGGAGTAATGCGCGAGCTCGGCCTGAATCCGGAAAAAGTAAACGTGAACGGAGGCGCGGTCGCCATCGGCCATCCCATCGGCGCGAGCGGTGCTCGCGTCCTGGTAACCCTCATCTACGAAATGATCCGCCGCGATGTCCATCGCGGGATTGCGGCGTTATGCCTTGGAGGCGGGAACGCGGTAGCGATGGCTGTTGAAAGATAGGCGGCGCGGAGCGATGGGCGGCCCGCCCGTCGCGTTGAAATCATTGCTGCGCTAACCACACTGAGATTTTTAGTTGATGCAGACCCCAGTCGCGGAGCGACGGTATGTGATAGCCCGGCACGTAAGTGCCGGGTACAGTTCATGAACGGATTCGAGTCCCTTTAGGGACGGCACCCGCTTGTTGAGTTCAGTGGATGCCACGACAGTCGAGGATATTCAAGACAACGTGATCTTAGTCGATGATTCACAAGTTGCTGATCTGCTCATCGAGCATACCTGGTGTGGCTCCAAGGGCCACGCACGAAATCAAGAGAGTTGATTCAGACTACTTTCAGAAGACAAACAGCCGTGCTGAAGTGTGATCATTCGCAATCTTGTACCGTCCCTGCGGGACTCATCTCAATTCCGCACCTCACCCGGCACTGCCATGCCGGGCTATCACATACCGTCGCTCCGCGACTGGTGAATCGAGCCCTTAGACACTTCCCTCTTGCTTCTCTCCGGTATCCTTCGCTGGACTGAGATTACGGCCATCGGCCGCGTGGTGAATGTCAATTCGTCCATTCACATTCGTCAATCTGATGTCTGCACCGCCGCCGCCCAGTTCGCCGCGTAAATCGTGTCCGACAAAACGGTGATCGTTCGCGTGCAGACCGAAGTCGTTGTCGATGCCTCCATGCACCGTGTTGGCTTCAATGCTGGCCTTGGCATCCGACGGCAACGTCAAATCAATGCTCCCGTTCACCGACGTCAATTCAACCGGGGCCGCGGGATGCTCAAAATTCGCGTCCAGCTTGCCATTAATCGTGGCAAGTCTAGCTTCCCCTCCAAGTCCCCGCGCCGTTAACCGCCCGTTGATGCAAGAAGCCCGCACCTCTCCTTGCACTCCGGCGATGTCCAAGGCTCCATTGATCAGCTTGATCTCATCCAGTCGGGCTTTGCGAGGAACCGTCAGGGTGTATTCAACCGATCCAGGATCGTTGTGGTCGCCTTCCCCTCCTTCATCGCGTTCGCGGTAGTGGGTCTCGATGGAAATGGAATCATTGTGGGCATTGACCCGAATCTCTATACCCTTCAGCCGGGCGTCATCATGCGCCCGCTTCACCGCGTCGACTTTTACCTCGTTCTGGTCCCAGGTAGTAATGTGCACCGCTCCATTGATATTTTCGAGTTCAATTCGTCCATCGGCGGCGAGAGGATAAGTGTGGTGAAACTGCTCGGTGACGACCGCGCCTTCGTTATCCCAGGCGTGGGCTAAAGCAGAGTTCAGCACCAGCGCCAAAAACGCGCCGAGTATTGCGCCTGTCCAGGTGGCTAAGCGGCGATTCCGTTGCATAACGCCTCCGTGTCCGTTTAGACGGGAGACCCGCAAAAGGGTTAGGAGACTTTATCGAGGGCGTTTGTACCGGTGTTGGTTCCTGCCTCGGAGATTACGTAGGCGATCAGAATCGCCATTATCGGCTCAATGGGATGGCGATACCGCGAATGCGGGTAAATAAAGTAGTAGATGGCTGGGTAGCAAACAATCAGCCAGAAAAAGAGCCATGCGCCGGGCTGGCGTCTGCGTAGGGCGCGTCCCAATCCCCAGAAGGCAAGAATCGAACTTGCGAGAAAGGCGGAGTTATCCACCAGCGCTGACATTTCAGACGATCGCGGCCGCCCACCCCAGTAATAAACGAAACGTTTAAAGCTGATCCAGGCGAAGCGCCCGTAATCGGCGCGGATAAAATCCATTGCCTCGCGCTTCCGTTCGGCGACATAGGCGATCTCTCCCATTTGCTCATACTGCTGCAATGCCAATGCATTCTGTGTGGGATGGAGATAGGACATCCAGGTTCCATCCGCACCCGGGCCGTTGCCGAGACGCAGCTCCGCGCCGAAATTTGACCTGATGAAAACGAATTTGCCGAATGCTTCGTAGTTGCGCACCAACCACGGAGCGATTGTCGCAACAAAGAAAACCGACGCTAGCGCCACGCCGGCGAACGACGGCTTCCCTGCTTTCCATCGTCGATACCAGACCCACAACCCGGACGCCGGCAGAAATGAAATCAGCGAAGTGTTGGTCAACGCGGCCACGCCCCACAGCAAGCCGAATCCGATCCACGGCGTGAGGCCTTTGAGTTCTTCCAGTTCCAGCGTCAGCCAAAAAATGAGCGCCAGCAACAAAGCCGCCAGGCTCGTTTCCCACACCCAGCGCGTGGACCAATACATCACCGTTGGCAACAACGCCCAGCCCCAGGCGCTCCACATCGCAACTTTTTCGTTGAAGCATTTTCGCGCGATCAGGAAAATTGGAATGCACGTCAGCGCGGAGAAGACGCTATTGATCGTGAGCAAAAGAAAAGCCGAGGCATGTGTGTAGATTCCAGTCAGTTTAAAGACCGAGGCAATTAGATAAGGATAGAGTGGCGGTTCCCACCCGGTCGGGCCCGTTATCGGACCGAATGGGTCAGCAAAGCCGCGTCCGGTGGCAATGGCATGACCGATCCGTCCCATTTCGTATCCGAAGCCAAAATCATTTTGATCAGGTTTAAACTTGTAGGTGTGGGCCAGCAGGATATAGGCCAGCCGCAATCCGAAGGCGACTATCACCAACCAGAACGGAGAAGTACGGGCCTCCGACCACCAATCGGATAAGGTACCTCGGATTGCGCGACGTTTATTCGGGGTAGAAGCCGAATTCGGGGTAGAAGCCGAGACTTGGACCATTCCAAGGTCTAGCTTCTCACAAAAGGGCGGGTGAAGATTGCTGCGCTTGACGTGGGACAATTACGTGAGGCGAGGCCGCCCAAAAACGTGGCCCTCCCTGACACTAGCTTGCAGCGACGGGGAGGCCGCTACGCTTGCCTGTAGCAGCTAGAATTTAATTCTGCGGCCTTTGAGATTAAAGCGGCAAAGTACGCCACTCTGAGCTCGGTCCGCAACAGCGTGTCTTCCACAAAATTGACATGAACCTTTCGTCGAACCTAGACTCACACTCCAGGAACGTACATGCCCTACGTCAAACTCACCACGCAATCCGAGCTTCCCGGCGATGGAGAAGCTAAAGAATTCGAACTCGGAGATAAAGTGATATGCGTCGCTAACGTGAACGGCACCATCACTGCCATGGATAACGTCTGCCTTCACATGGGAGGGCCACTCGGACAAGGCTTCATCGAAGGCAACAAGATCGTCTGCCCCTGGCATGGGTGGGAGTACGACCTTCAAACCGGCGAACTAGAGGACGATCCCAAATCCAAACTCGCCGTTTATCCGGTTAAAACCGAGAATGGCGATGTGCTCATCGAGATCTGAGCATTCACATCAAGAAAAATCGGGCGGCGCCCAGAACAAGTTCCGGCCAGCCGCCCGAAAATCTCCTTACCTTAACGAGTCGAAGCTTCTTTCGCATTCTGCACGGCGTTCACAAACGCGCGCGCATCCTCATTCGGAATCGGTACATTTCCTTGGAGAATGTCCTTAAATGGGACTTCTTTGCCATACCACTGGCGTGTAGCTTTGTTGTCCTGCTGCAACTCAGCGCCGTTCAATGATGCGCCTATGAATGCGCCCTTGCTGGCAGAATAAGTCAAGATGCCAGCTTTATATCCCGCATCAGCAGACGCGGTTCGCCCTACGGGTCCGGCAGCAGCTGAAACGTCCGCGCCTACCTTAATATGGCCCTGAAGCAAGTCATTCATTCCCTGATCGTTCATGATGAACATCACCAGATCGGTGCTCTTGCCGCCAATCTGTGCACCCCAACTAATTCCCGACACTGAGAACGGCGCCGGCGCGCTCCAGCTGCCATTGCTGGTGCGGCAAGTCGCTATCCCAGTTCCGTGTTCGCCGCCCACAATGAATGCTCCCTTTACCAGCTTCGGAATTACGGCGACGCACTTCGCGCCTTCAAGCACTTGGTTCGGAACACCCTGGTCCGGCGCTGCAGAACTGATGTGTTGAATTACCTCAGCGGCTTGTTGCAGTTCGCCGGCATTTTTCGAATCGTCGTCTGCTGCCCACCCGATCGCTCCCAGGCATAGCACCAATATTGCAATGGATTGCCACTTCATTTCTATAATCCTCCTGTAGTTAATCGCTTTCGAATCGTTCTTTCGATTCCTCCAGCACGGCTGCGGTTTTCCTACAAAGCAGCCACTCAGCAGCGCTGGCCAGAGCAGGCGTGAGCACAACTAAGGAGAATTGAATGCGATACCTCGATTCCAGAGGACTTAGCTCAGGGAAGGATCACTTCGAGCGCGAGCGCGTTTACAACAAAAAAATAATAAAGTGGGCAATCGTGACAGATTTGTTTGCCAGATACAAAACGAAAAGGCCACCCGGCAACAGGGCAGCCTTTTCTTAAGGGAGAATAGTTCCAACGGAGGGTTAAAAACCGTCAAAACTTTCTGGCGAAATCTTATGAGCCTGAAACTAGGGTGTCAAGGAAAGTTTTAATAAATAAATCGTTTGTTATCAATAAATTGTACAAAAGTCATCAGACAGCGGGAAATGCTTCAATTTGAGACGAAAATGCGTAGCGACCCAATCAACTGGCATTGATTGAAGAACTTACGCCCGCATCTCCGGCTTTTTTTCCCGATCGGACAGATGCAATGAGATAAATTCCATCTGTTCGGGACGATCAAAAACTCTCCCAGGGAATAACCGTTTCATGAATACCCGGAAGCCGCCAAATGCTATTCCTGCGACGACAGATAGCCCGCAAACAATCGCCGCCAGAATGATCACGCCAACAATCAGGTTCGCGGCATTATCGCGCCGAGTGAAGTACATATTTTCATTCCAGGTGACGTCAGCGTCGTAGTTCACCGCGGAAACCAGTGACTTCGCATCACCCTCAGAAAGCTGCCCGCTTGCGAGAACTAGAATAGGACCAGTCCGTCTGGCAGTCACAACCGAATCCAACTGATGGGATTGTTGCGCTGACTCAATCTGCTTCAACTGCGCCGCAGCGATTTGCGGAGTCGGGTAACTGATCAGCATCAGTTTCGCACTGTCTCCTGAGACGTTGTAATCGCCCAGCACGACCTCCGCACTCTTGCTGAAATCCACGTATTTCGCTGGCAAAGGTGCCGCCGTCGCTTCCAGTCCCAATGGACCAACTACATACTTTGCCGTGTTCTTTATGTACGACTGCTTCGGAAGGTAGATCGGAAGTCCGGGCAGGTTCCCCGTCGAACCCGCAGGCTTCGGAAGGCTATCCGCAAGTTCGCGCAATTCGGCGGCGGACATAGCTGACAGCCGCTGAAATACAGCATCGACGAGAATATTTCCCTTATAGAAAAGAACGCGCTCGTTAAATGATGCGCCCTGGTCCCCGATCTTCTCGTTCAACATCTCTGGCGTTTTGTAAAAAGTGAACGCGCCGTAGGCCCCGCTCGCATCCTGAAACCGCGCGGCTTTTACCGTGACCTTGCGCCCATCCCCGCGCTGGTAGGTTGTGCCTTCAAAACCGGTAAAGCCGTACTCCTTTAATAGTCCCGCATTGACCGGATCCGCCGATTCAGGATTAGGGCTGGCTTGGGCGGGGTTAGCCATCTGCCATCCCCCAAAAGCCTGCGGCAACACGGCCTGCGGGGTAGAGGTTCCGGCCGCTGAACACAGCGTAGCCAAAGCCACGTGTAAGCACAAAACTGATATTAACGTTGGGATTCTCATGAATGCGGCAGGCACAGTGCCCCTAGAAGTTAGACTACAGAGCGCGGAAGAAAGTTTCCACTTGGATTGGGCTATTCAGCCGAAGATTTCTCGATCTTGCTCGCGACCTTGAGCCCACCAAGACCGTCCACGTAGCGGGCTATTCCGCGATATAGCGATTCAGCAATCCGCTGCCGATACTCCGGAGTCCTTAGGCGTCTCTCATCTGTCGGATTGCTAAGGAAGGAAATTTCCGCCAGTATCGATGGCATATTGGCGCCGATCAGCACCACAAACGGAGCCTTCTTGACACCACGATTCCGTTCGCCGGGATTCCTCGCCGCCAAACCGCTGTGCAGCGCTCCCTGAACGTCAGAAGCAAACTCTCGCGATTCCTCGATCTTCTCTTTGAGCGCGATCTTCTTTACCAGGTCCTGCAACTCGTGAATGGATTTATCGGACGCGGCATTCTCGCGGGCCGCAACTTCAAGCGCCTCGGGGGATGAAGTGAAATTCAGGTAATACGTTTCCACGCCGCGCGCGTCGGGATCGCGACTGGAATTGGCATGGACGGAAACAAACAAGTCCGCCTGCTCCTGGTTCGCAATCGAAGTGCGGGTCTCGAGTGGAATGAAAGTGTCATCCCGGCGGGTAAACGCCACTTCGGCCCCAAGGCGCGCCGCCAGCAGCTTGCCAAGACGCCTGCTCACTTCCAGCACCAGCTCTTTTTCCAGTAATCCATCGGGGCCAATTGTGCCGGTGTCGTGCCCGCCATGGCCCGGATCAATCACGATCTTGCCGATTCTTAGTCCCAGGGTTCGGATCAAAGAGCGGTCGCCATCGGACGTGGGCTGTGCTTCACGTAGCGGTCTTGCTGAAGCGGTCTGGGTTCTGCCTTTGCGAAGCTGCGTTGTGAGTTTTGCCGATCTTCCTGCCTTCACGACCGGAGCAGTGTCGTCCGCGGCAACAGGCGAATCATTGCTATCAGCTTCTACGATGACTTTCTTCGGAGCAGAAGGAAGCCCGGCGTCGGCAGCCCTCTCGCTCGCAGGAATCACTCTGACGTCAGCCTCATTGTCGCAGTCCTCGTCGGATTCTGTGTTAGTACAGCCAGGTCCCTTGGCGACGGAGTTGTCGTGAACATTGATCACAAGTCGCGGCGGATTCAGCACCAGCGACGCATTAAAACCCACGCGTCCGGCAGTCTCAATCACAATTCGTGCCCTGCCAGGCTTGTATTGCGCGACGCGGATCTTCTTGACCCGACCGTCATCAACAGGCACACTCGAACCGATCAACTTGGATACCAGCCGGGCGTTTTTCAAATCGAAGAAAATCCGGTCGGGATGATCGATGCGCTGTGATTCGAACTGAATACCTTGCGCTAAATCGACAGTGATTCGCGTATAGTCCGGAGCGGACTTATGCTCAATGGAATTGACTCGAACTATTTTGTCGCGAGTGTCGTGTTCTGACGCGAGCTTCTCAACTGAGGCATGCGTTTGCGCGCCAGAACCCTGACCTTTGTCAGTTTTGTCATTGTGAGGGTTCTTGTCGGTCGCCCGCTCCGCCTGGTCATGATCATCTGAATCAGGCTTTAATGTCGCCAGTTCAGCCCGCGCTTCTTTCATCAGTTCGCTGCGCTGGTAACGGCGGAGGAATTCCTCAAATGTGGCACGCGCATTGGCTTCGTCGCCCAAGTCATTCTTGTAAATTTCGCCAATTGCCAGCAGGGCCTCAACCCGATGTTTGCTTCCTGGGTATTCCCTTCTCAGAAACTTGTATTCTCGAACCGCCGAATACAAAGCCATATCATCTTTGAAATGTCGGCCCATCTCCGCCGTCAGGTTCGCAACGGCGAAGGCGCTTCCGTCCGCTTTACTGGAAGTTGGCGCTTCGAGGACAATACGCCGGTACGAGGAGATTACGGTTTGATATTCGCGGCGGGTGCGGGCCTGGTCGGAGTGTCCGCTTAACGTCTGGCGTTGCGATTCGGCCTTGTTGAACTGCGTCTCGGCCCAGGCCTGGGAACGATGCACTCTCGCCTGCGCCAGCATCGCGGTCAGCAGGAGGCAAATCAGCGCGGCCCATCTCCCTTGCGGAACAACAAAAGCGGATCGGCCAGCAAAGCCGATTGCGTGCCTGACGCTTCGGCTGGAAGCGATATTCTTCAAGTGTCAGTCCCTGAGAGATTTCGTACCGCGGTACTACAAATACCCTACCTTAAGATGCCTCAGTCGGTGTTGCTGATGTAAAGTACCCCACGCACGTCTCGCTGTACTCTGACCGGCTCACGTGATGTCCCCGGGAAATAGCTGCTACCCAGGCTCCCCCCGTAGAGTTGCGTGATGCGCTTCACATAATTCCGCGTCTCGGCGTAATGTGGAATGCCCGAACTCCGCGCCACAGCACCCTTTCCTGCGTTATAGGCCGCAAGGCTCAAACGGACGTCACCACCGTAGTTATCGAGCAAATCCTTCAAATGGCGGACGCCGGCGTCAACGTTTTCCTCGGGACTGAAGGGATTCGTCAATCTCAATTGTCGCGCGGTTTGCGGCATAAGTTGCATCAACCCCATGGCGCCTTTGCGCGAAACCGCGTTTGGGTTGAAGTTCGACTCAACCTTCACCAGCGCGCGCACCAGGTTTGGATCGACATTGTGACGCGTGGCCGCTTTATTGATCGCATCATCAATCTCATGTTGCGTAAACCCATTCCGCAATGAAGAGTTTTGAGATCCCGATGGTTTATCGAGGTACTCATCAACCTCGGCAGCCGCCGATCTGGCTGCCCTCACGTGAGCATGCGGGACTGTCTTCCAACGGTGCTCCGTGGTGCTCCAAAAAACCAGCCGGTTCTGTTGCGAGCGGATGGCTTGCGCCTGCATCTCAGGCAAACCGCCTTTGGGCGGGCTTGCCCGTCGTGGAGCAGAAAGCACAACGTCATTTACATACACTTTGTGACCGGAATCGTCGGTGGTTGTAGTAATGCTGGCATTGCTCGCCGCATGCACATAAGGCGTGAGCGAAAGGAGGGTCGCGATCGCAGGACTGGCCATCAGAGCGAGTTGCAGGCGTTTGTGCATACCGGGTTGGTAACAGTGACCTCGCAGGCGAAACACACCGCTGCGCCTACCTTCCCGGAACCTGACGGAGAATGACTACCAGAGTGACTTCATTATAGGTCCCTGGGAAGGTATGAACAATCGCTCAAAAGGGAATTGAACCACGAAGGTAATTCAAAGTAACTTACGCAGAATCTTTTATTTGGAAGGTTACTCATGGGGCCATGGCAAATTGCGCGGTTGTTAACACTGTCTTAGCCTGGTGGTTGAAATTTCGCGCTTTTCTATGGCCTTGATTGCGGAGCAAACTGAAGCCGCCGACATCCACCATCAAGGCTCAAAATTCGGACTTATCGGAGCCCGTTAATCGTCCGCTCATATCCATTAATATCGGTCATCGCTTTGGATGTCCTAAATCTGTCGATCCGAGCTTCAACATCATGAAGAGCTTCTCCCCCGACGTGCCTCACAAGCTTTTTCCATCAATAGAGTTTTTGACTAGCCGAAATTGCGTGTTGTGACCCTAACCTCTATTCACAAACCGAATCTCCCAAATTCGCAACTCTCGATTGGTAGCCCCCTCACGGCAGAAACTCCCCTTTTGTTTTCATAGGGAGCAAAGCTTTGTTTATCTCTCCCATAGATTTCTCTTTTCAAAATTTCTCTAATCGCACCAAAAAAAACAATCAATTGGACACTCTGGTTCTGACGCAATAACTTTCCAGCCACTAGTCGCGACGCACTTGGGGCGAGGCGAAAGATCGAGTGGTTAAGAACACGCCCACGCTGGACGCGCAACCTAAGTTCGCTACGTGACCATGCTTCCGAAAAGGAGATTGACTTTGCGCATACGACTGCTGTGTCTTGTTGCGTTCTTGTTTCTGGCGCTGGTGGCCCTTCCGTCTTTTGGGCAGAATGCTCCTTCGGACTCTCCGGCCGCGGCGAGTTCAACTCCCGCAGACGGCGCTGCTGCCCTGACCAAGCCCGCGGATCCCCAACCTCTGCCTATGCCCTCGATGTCAGGGCCGCTGCAGACCGCTGTACCTCATGAGGTCGAAGGCGGCAAACTAGCGGTTACAGGCATTCTGACAGGCATGGGCTGGTCGGAAGGCAACCATGTTTCAGGCGACTCGTCGACACACTATGACATTAGCAATGCTCAGCTCTTCGTCCAGAAGACCAGCGGCTGGTGGCAATTCTACTTGCAGGGCGGCGCTTACAACCTACCCGCTATCGGAGTGCCGTTCCTCTCTACCGCGGACACCATAAAAAACATCTACGGGCCGTTTCCACAGGGGTACGCCAAGTTTGTCAAAGGAAATTTCAACGTAGAAATCGGCGCGTTGCCAACGCTGATCGGCGCGGAGTACACGTTCAGCTTCCAAAACATGAACATAGAGCGCGGCCTGCTCTGGGGCCAGGAGAATGCAGTCAACCGAGGAATACAACTGAACGAGACCTACAAGAAATGGACTCTGGCGTTGAGCTGGAACGATGGCTTTTACTCTAACCGTTACACATGGCTTACCGGTTCGGCAGCGTACGCGTTCAACTCCGCTAATAGCTTGGCGTTCGTGGCAGGCGGAAACGCCGGTGCCTATGCAAAAAGCACACTGGCTACACCTCTCGCCCTAAATAACTCACAGATCTACAACCTGATTTACACATACACCAAGGGAAGTTGGGTGGTGCAGCCATATTTCCAGTACACCGACGTGCCCAGCAACGCGAAAATTGGGATTGCGAAGGGAGCGAGCACCAAGGGCGGAGCCCTCCTGGCGACTTACAACTTCAAGCGCGGGTTTTCGTTGGCGCCCAGGGTTGAATACATCGTGAGCACAGGAAGCGTTAGCAATGGCGCTGTCAACTTGCTCTACGGCCCGGGCAGCGGCGCATTTTCGTTTACGGTAACCCCAACGTATCGCAAAGATGCGTTCTTCCTTCGTGGAGACCTTGCGGTTGTTCACGCCACGAGTATGACGCCCGGCTTCGGTTTCGGGACAACGGGTAAGAGCGCAAATCAGCCGCGCGGTGTTCTCGAAGCAGGCTTCATGTTCTGATGACCACGCCAAGACGGAGGACGAGGTAGGAAGTAAGAAGCTTTATGGTACAGCCGCTCATTCGGGGCTGAAAAATACGCGGGTTGGCTTGGAGCGCGCAACCTCCTGCCATGACCACAATGGTTTTCAGGCCAACCCGCACCAAGTTTTTTAGAGGAGCATCCACGTTGATGAGCCCGACGCTAAATCCGAATCCCTCGATTCAAACTCCAAGGAGCAAAGACTAAATGGCCGACTCGTCGGCAGAGATGAACCGAGTTGGATTTACACGATGGCAAAGGTCGTTCTGTTCGGCAAGTTGGTAAGTTCGTAAGAGTTTGAAATTAGAGTTCGAAATCAATTCAACCCTGAACTAAGGAGCATAAACGCATGAGCGCAACCAAGCGGAGAGAAAGACATCTTTCGCTATCAGAAAAATTCTCACGACTGTGTAGCCGTCTACAAGAGCCGGAATGGCGCCGATACGGAGGCACTCTGTTAGGCGGCAAATTGCTCGGGCTCGGCATTGTTCTACTCGTCATCGTAGTCGTGAGCGGAGCGTTTTTCACCAGCGTTCATGCGCAGAGCGCCACCCCTGAGGTGAAGGCTGCAGACATCGTGAATCCGGTGAATACGATGTGGACGCTGGTTGCTGCATTTCTAGTGTTCGGGATGCAGGTCGGCTTCACCATGCTTGAGGCTGGCTTTTGCCGCTCTCGCGAAACCGTAAACGTTCTCGTCGAATGCGTGGTGGACACTTGCCTTTGCGGCCTATTGTTCTACGCCATCGGCTTCGCGTTCATGTTCAGTCACGGGAACGGGTTCATTGGTTATCACTGGTTCTTCCTTCAGGGCGCACCGGCGACCTACGAAACCACCGGCGTGGCATTCTTGGCCGTGTGGATATTCCAGTTCGCCTTTGCCGATACTTGCTCGACCATCACATCGGGGGCAATGATCGGACGTACCGGTTTCGTCGGCGATCTTCTTTACAGCTTCTGCGTCACCGGTTTCATTTACCCAATCATCGGACACTGGGCGTGGGGACCGGATGGCTGGCTTGCATTGATGGGCAGCGATGGTCACTTCTTCCCATCTCTGGGCATGGGATTCCATGACTTCGCCGGATCGACGGTTGTCCATACCATCGGCGGATTCATTGCATTGGCCGGTGCCATCGTTCTCGGCCCGCGACTCGGACGGAAATTTAAACGGGATGGCGGTGGCCCAATGCTTCCGCACGATTTGACCATTGCCGTCAGCGGCGGGCTTATCCTTTGGTTCGGCTGGTATGGGTTCAATCCCGGCAGCACACTCTCGGCGATGGATCTGGTGGGCATCGGTCGCGTAGCTGCCAATACAACCTTGGCTGCCTGCGCGGGCGGATTTACCTCCATCCTGTACGGCTATTTCAAAATGAAAACCTGGGACGCAAGCTACACCACTAACGGCTTTCTAGCCGGCCTGGTCGCGATTACTTGTCCCTGCTATTGGGTGAGCCCAACTGGAGCGGTTCTTTTAGGTGGAATCGCTGGCGTGTTGGTTATTGTGGCGGTTGACGCACTTGAGTACCTTCGCATTGACGATCCCATCGGTGCAGTTCCGGTACACGGCATATGCGGCATCTGGGGAACACTGTCGTTAGGATTATTTGCATGCGGACAATACGGAGCCACTGGGCCTCTGGGCCCCGACAACTCCGCACCGTTGAAGGGTCTCTTCTACGGCGGGGGAATGCAGGTGCTGAAAGCCCAAATGATTGGCAGCGCTTGCGTAACTTTGGCTACTTTCGGAGTCGCAATGGCCGTTATGTACGTGGTCAACGCCATGGGTATGCTGCGGTTGCCGGCAGATATGGAAGCCTACGGCATGGACCTGCACGAGCACGGAATCTCGGCTTATCCGGAATATGTCATCTCGGCTCTCGGAGCCCCGGCTGGCATGTCTCAGGAACTGCCGGTGACTCACGGTCGAACAAGCGTAGTGCCCACAAAACCGTTATCACAAGCCGCTGGTTAGTGGACTTGTGCAAATAAAAAACTGGAGGCAGATAAGGTCTGCCTCCAGTTATCCTAGAGCTCGCACCAGGAGATCAGATGACAAAACTTGAAGCAATAATTCAGCCCAACAGATTCGACGTTGTGAAGCAAGCATTGATCGATATGGGCGTTGAAGGCATGACTATTTCAGAAGTGCGCGGCCACGGCAGACAGAAGGGGCATAAAGAAAGCTATCGCGGTGGCGAATACAGCGTTGACTTGCTCCCCAAAGTGAAGATCGAACTGGTGCTGCAGGATAACCTTGTGCAGACCGCTGTTGATGCGATCCTGAAGACCGCAGCGACTGGGAAAATCGGAGATGGGAAAATCTTCCTCTATAAGGTCGAGGAAGCTATTCGTATCCGAAACCAGGAACGCGGTGCTGCCGCCGTTTAATGTTTCGTCGCGTGCCCTGGGCCGAATTTCGTGGCATGCAGTGGCGGGGGTAGAAATCGACTCCCGCCTCATCTTTTTCTGCACAAGGGATGACCTGTTCCGACTTTTTTTGCGATTACGCTGCCGGTAACCAAACATAGCTTTCATTCGCCGCTCGAACTCCGCCATTTTCTTTCCCGGCCATTCCCGTTAAACTTGGTGACTTATGATCATCCCCACACAGCCGAATTTTAATCTGGTTAATACCGCCGACTATCGCGAGGCTTACGCCAATAGCGTGCAAGTACGCGTGAGTGTCTGGGACTTTTTCCTTGTCTTCGGCACCATGCAGCAACAAGCTGAGAATCAGGTCGAAGTGCGTAACTTTCAGGGTGTTTACCTGAGTCCGCAGCAGGCCAAAGCCCTGGCCTCGATCTTGCAGCAGAACGTCACCAATTACGAAGGCACTTTCGGCGAGATCAAACTCGATCCGCGCGTGCAGGCGCCTGGCCCGGTGCACTAAGTCTGAACCGCAACGCACAACTCGGGCCGGCAAGAACGTCCGCTTTGTTTGTGTTGTTCGCGGTCCTTCTAATTGCCTTACACGCCCCGGTGCTCCGGCTTCCCTATTTCTGGGATGAAGCCGGCTACTACATTCCCGCCACACGCGATCTGCTTGCCGGATCATTGATTCCATATTCCACGCCGTCGAACGCGCATCCTCCTCTGGTGCTGGCGTGGCTGGCGCTTTGCTGGAAAATCTTGGGCCAAAGCCAGTTAGCGACCCGTTGCGCGATGCTGCTGCTGGCAGCGTTTTCTCTTTTGGGATTTTTTCGCCTGGCGCGAGCCGTTGCGAATTCAGCAGTCGCTGCGTGCAGCACAGCGCTCGTCGCGATCTATCCGGTCTTTTTCACGCAAAGCTCGCTTGCACAAGTAGATCTTCCGTCCGCCGGGCTGATCTTCTGGGGCCTGGAATCATACTTTCGCCGAGAACGCGTTTCCACGGAGGCACGGGCGCCCGTCCTGAGTAAAGCCGAAGAATCCTGGCCCACGTTCATCTGGTTCTCACTCGCCGCATTGGCGAAAGAAACCGCGATTCTGGTTCCCCTGGCCCTCATCTCGTGGCGCGTTGTCAGCCTATTTGTGCAAAGACTCCCATTTCGCGCCGCTCAATCGCGACTCGTTACGGAAGAAAATAGTCTGGCTGACCACAGCACCAGCCGCGCAGCGGCGGGATATGAAAGCCCGGCACGGAAGTGCCGGGAAGAAGACGCCGCGACGATTGAGTCCCGAACGGGACGGCACCACGTTCAAACATCTCCTTATGCGGCTAAAGCCGCCGACGTCGCAAGCTCGCAAATCGGCACGACTGGAAGTCGTGCCCTTCCCGGACTCGCTAGCGCATGGCCGCTGTGCATAACGCTGCTGCCCCTCGCCCTCTGGTACTCCTATCACTACGCCCACACTGGATTCGTCTTCGGCAACCCCGAATTCTTCCGCTACAACGTTCAGGAAACGTTACATCCCTTGCGGATATTCCTTGCCCTGCTATTACGCATCTGGCAAACGTTTGGATATCTCGATTTGTATGTCTTGACCTTAGCCTGCATGGCCGCGTTGATGTTCGCGCCGATCAAGGACGCACAAGGCGAACGCCCGCGAATTGATCTGTCCGTCCAGTTCAGTTTTCTCGCCATCGCAATTGTGTATCTGATCTGCCTCTCCGTCATTGGCGGCGCGGTGCTGGCCCGTTACATGCTGCCGGTAGTCCCGCTTGTAATCCTGGTTTGCGTCTCTACTATCTGGCGACGGCTGCCAGCATGGAAGGCAGTCATCGGCGTGATCGCGCTAGCATTCGTCTCCGCCCTCTTCGTAAATCCGCCATACGGATTCTCTCCCGAAGACAATCTCGCCTATCGCGATTACATCCGCTTGCACCAGCGCGCCGAAAAATTTCTCGAGCTGCGATATCCCCATGCTCGCGCGCTCACCGCGTGGCCCGCCAGCGATGAACTTACGCGGCCATATCTGGGCTATGTTCCAAAGCCTGTTCAAGTGGTCAAAATCGAAGATTTCTCCGCCGAGCAGGTGCTCTCGGCAGCCGACGCTCGCTCCCGCTTCGATGTTGCGCTGGTTTTCTCAACTAAGTATCGGCCCCAACACTCCGTATTTGACCGCTTTCGCTTATGGCAGGAGTGGAAGTCCCGCTATTTCGGCTATCACGTGGACCTCACGCCGGAAGTCGCAGCTTCCGTCTTGGGTGGGAATGTCGTTTACGTGGAGCGCCGCCGCGGCCAGTGGGTAGGAATTGTCGAGATGGAGAAGGTAGAGGAAGCGCGGATCTCAATTGCCCACCGAGATATTTCAGCTGACGTTCCTTAACCACTTCCGGCCGACTTTATTAGCAATACCCTGTCATCCTGAGCGAACGAATCTGATTCGCTGGCGAATCAGATTCCGGAGTCGAAGGACCCCGTGTTTTGCTCCAGCTCGGCACCGACCTTGTGAGGCATTCTCCCGGCGAACTCAATCGGTGCGTCGTTTAGGAATACCTTTCGGAGATCGTTGAATGCGCGAGCAGCGCAAGATCCTTCGACTGCGTGACCCGATTCGCAAGCGAATCGGTTCCCTCCGGCGAGGATGACACGGGGCGCGTTAAGCGCTTCAGCCGGCCAGCAAATGGCAAGAATGCGTCTTCACAATCAGCCACACTTGTCTGCCAGGCCTAAGCTCCAGCGAATCCCGTGCCGCAAGCGTCAGATGAACGGACATCTCGACTCCGCAGTCCACACGGGCGACGACGATCATGTCCCGCTGCGAGAGCGAAAGTAGTCGGCCTGTCAAAATATTCCGTGCGCTCAGGCCAAGTGGAGCGGAGGTCGCCAACAAAACGTCACCCGCACTGATTCCGACCCGCAGCTTCGTACCAACTTCCGCGCGCACCAGCGGCGTTTCCAGCTCGATCGCATTCGAACCGGAACGGCCTTCACGTTCGAGGTTTTGAAAGGGCACGGCTTCAGCCGTGCCGTCTGCCGTTCCCGAGACTCGGGCTTTAGCCCCTGAGGAGAGAATCTCGCAAGTCATCGTGCCCCGCTCTTCGTGAACGGACGTAACCTGCGCCTCAAAGACATTCTCAAATCCAGCGAGCTGCGCGACGGTTTCGCTACGCGGCGCCGACATCACCTGGTGCGGAGTTCCTTCAGCGATAATCTTCCCTCGTTCCAACATAAGCATTCTTTCGCCGAGCATGAAGACTTCATCTCGGCTGTGGGTCACGTAGAACACCGGAATCGGCAACGCCTGAATCGAGCGTCGCAGGTCATCGGCAATTTTCATCCTGACCGGCAAATCCAGCGCCGCCAGAGGCTCATCCAGGAGCAAAACCGAAGGCTGCGTGACCAGGGTACGGGCCAAAGCGACCCGCTGACGCTCTCCGCCGGAAAGCTCGGCCGGCCGCCGCCTACGCAACACCAAAATGCCGAGCGATTCAAGCGCACCCGCAACCCGCTGTTTTCGGTCTTCTGCTCTCAGCCCGCCCAGCCCGTACGCGACATTGGCTTCCACCGTCAGATGAGGGAACAAAGCCAAATCCTGGAACACGTACCCAATGTTTCTCTCGGTGGTGCTTAGATTGCTCTGTTCCTCGGAATCGAACAGCACGCGCCCTCCGGCCACAATTCGCCCCTGGTCAGGATTTGTCAGTCCTGCAATGCAGTCCAGCAGCGTGGTTTTCCCTGCCCCCGACGGCCCAAATAAAATCGTGATTCCTTTCTCCAAAGCAAACGCAACATCCAGTTCGAATCCGCCAGCATCGCCTGCAAGCGTCCGGCGCACTCGCACCTGGAGGCCAGTTCCGTTGGTCGGATACAAAGCGGTTCGCGGATTTACACGATCTACGGTCGTGGCCATATGCTCCAAACGCTGCGATTTAACGAATACACGATCGAAAGCAGCACGAATGCAATCGCGATCAGCACCAGAGCGGTAGCGTTTGCCCCCGCATAGTTCAAGTCCTGCACTTGGTCAAAGATGTTGATCGACAATGTGCGCGTGACCCCCGGAATGTTGCCTCCGACCATCAGCACAACCCCGAACTCGCCAATCGTATGCGCGAACGTCAGCGCGACCCCCGTTACCAGCCCTGAAAAAGACAACGGCACAATCACCCGCCAAAACGTCCGGAACTTCGCTACCCCGAGTACCGCCGACGCATTCAGAAGCCGGGAGTCCACCGCGGAAAACGAAGCGGCAAACGGCTGCACGGCGAAAGGCAGACTGTAGAGCACCGATCCGATGACCAGGCCTTCGAAGGTAAAAGCCAGTGTGTGCCCGGTCATCGACTCCCACCAACGCCCAAGCGGACTGCGCTCTCCAAGTGCAATAAGGACATAAAACCCAAGCACCGTCGGCGGCAAGACAATCGGCAGAGCCACAAACGCCTCAAAGAGGAATTTCCACCGCCATCGTGAAAACGCAATCCAGTAGGCGAGCGGGAGTCCGAGCGCCAGCAGCAACGCCGTCACAATCAGCGCCAAGCGAAATGTCAGCCAAAACGCCTGCCAATCCATGCGCCACAACAGTGTAATCGCTCCGGGGCTGTCGCTTTCATTTTGGGACGTCACAGCGGCAATGTTCACTCGTCACAGATCAATTGCATGCACGCCGCGTACTATCTCGCGGAAGACACTTCAGGGAAGATTCGCGTGAGGAAAACGAAATGGAAATTCAGGAAGCGCTCGCGGTCATACGAAAACTAGCAGACGGCATGCACCCCGAAACCAGCGCGGTGCTGCCAACTGACTGCCTGTATCACCACCCGCAGGCAGTTCGGGCCATGCATCGGGCCATGGCGGCGCTCGAATTTCAGGAAGAGCGCGAACGCGCCAGAAAATTTCTCCCCAAAAACGCCGGCAAGGCATGGTCGAACCAAGAGGATGCGCAGATCTGCGACGAATTGCGCCGCGGCATCTCCTTCGAGCGAATTGCCCAGATGCACAGCCGCACTAACGGATCGATCGTCGCGCGGCTGGTGCGGCTAGGAAAAATCTCCGCCGATCCCCAAGCCCGGAAGACGGCATAGCCGTCGCATGGCAAATAATGTCACACGCGTCTTGCTCGCTGCGGTAGCAGCAATTGGGATTAGCGGAGCTTTGCCTGCTCAGCAATCAAGCGTGTCACAGACCCACCCGACTGACGACGGCAGCGTCACGGGAAATAGAGCGCGCCGCCAGCACGTTCTCGCGCGGCAAAAATGGCAAACGGCAGGACGCAAACTTCCCGGCGCGAATTCGGCAAGCCTGCGTGCCCGGGCCATTCGGCAGAAGCTCCAAATGCGAGCGACGCGCGCCCTGGCTAGCACGAGCACAACCCGCACATGGGTCTCGCTAGGACCGAAACCGCTCCCTTCTGACGCAAGCGGCACCGGACTGCAGGATTACGGATTTGTTTCTGGCCGTGCCACCGCCATCGCAATCGATCCTAACGACCCCAGCGGAAACACGGTTTATGCCGGAGGCGCTTACGCCGGAGTATGGAAATCGACCAATGCCGGCGTGCCTAGCGAGAGCCCCGCCGCGGTGACGTGGACTCCACTCACAGACGGCCAGGCTACGCTGGCCATTGGCGCAATCGCTGTTCAGCGGCAACTATCGAACCCTGATCCGACGAAAAGCGTGGTTCTGGTCGGAACCGGCGAGACCGACAGCTCCGCAGATTCTTACTACGGCCTGGGTATTCTGCGCTCTGGCGACGGCGGGCAAACCTGGGCACTGATTTCACAGGACGTCACCGGAACGCACTCTTTTGCGGGACTGGGATTCAGCCAGATCGCTTTTAGCACTGGCGATCCCAATCTTGTAGTTGCCGCCGCTGCATCGACCTCTGAAGGCATCTTTGAAGGATTAGAAAATCGCCTCGCGCTGAATCGACGTTTGTATTACTCCACGAATGCCGGAATCGATTGGCAGGCCGCGGCTACAAGTGACTCTGGCGTGGGTATCACTCCAGCTTCGGTCACCGCAGTTGCATACAATGCATCCGCATCTGTCTCCTCCTTCTATGCGGCAATTCGCTTTCACGGTTTCTATTCCTCTCCCGACGGCATTAAGTGGACGCGCCTCGCAACTCAGCCCGGAAGCGGACTCGGCCCCGCCGACTGCCCTGCACAAGCGGTTTCGCCGAGCACTTGCCCCATCTATCGCGGAGGAATCGCAGTCGTCCCTAATCCGGCCAGCGCATCGATCCTCGGTGAAATGTACGCCTGGTACGTTGACGCGAACGGCGTTGACCAGGGTATTTGGAAAAGCCTCGACGCAGGCGCATCCTGGACTCAGATCGATGACTCCGGGATTACCAATTGCGGAGACTTTTTCGGCGGCTGCGGAACCGCCCAAGGGACCTCCGACCTGACGCTCGCGGCCGTTCCCAACGGGCCCGCAACCGACCTCTACGCTGGCGCCGTTAACATTTATAAGTGCACGATTACCGACGCTTTTCCATCTTGCAACGGCGCGGGAAATAACACTTTCCTGAACCTGACCCACGCGTATGGGTGCAGCGATATCGCCAGAGTTCATCCCAACCAGCACGCTATGGATTTCCTGCTCGCGAACCAAACCGCGCTTCTTTACTTCGCTAATGACGGTGGCATCTATCGCGCTCTGGACGGTTATACCGGACTCACAACCGGCGCCTGCGGATTGAGCAATCAATTCGACAATTTGAATCAATCGCTCGGTCCGATGACGCAGTTCGTTTCCGTCTCCCAATCTTCCAGCGATGCGAATCTGATTTTCGGAGGCACGCAAGACAACGGCGCCCCCGCCACCACTTCCTCACACATGGCGGGGGGCTGGGTCAGCGTCAACGCCGGAGATAACGGCTTCACTGCGATCAATCAAGCAAACCAAAACGAATGGTTCGTCGCCACGCCGCCCGATTCAATCTCCGGAGTCAATCTTTTTCGCTGCACAAGTGGCGTTAATTGCCACTCCCTGGATTTCCAGAATGACCAGGTCGCAGACAGCAACGCTCTGGGGGGAGATACTGGAGCCTTCTATCTTCCCTTTCTGCTCGATCCGCAAAACCCGAGCAGTTTAATTCTGGGTACGTGTCGCCTATGGCGCGGCGCAAGCACCGGCGGGAACTTCTCTTTACTTAGTCCTGACTTCGAGACTGGCGGAGCCGGTGCCTGCAGCGGAAATGAAATAAATTTGGTTCGATCGATTGCCGCTGGGGGGCCCAAAGACTCCAACGGCTACTCGCAAGTGATTTATGCGGGAACCAACGGTGAAGGCCCGCTGATTCCAACCACGCCCGCTGGCGGCCATGTTTGGGTCACAACCAATGCCGATGGCGGTCCTCTGAGCTGGAACGATGTAACCCAGGCGATCAATCCTCGGGGCTTTCCAATTTCGAGCATCGCGCTCGATTCCACAGATCCGTTAGGCAATACAGCCTACGTCACGATTATGGGATTTCACACTTCGCATGTTTGGAAAACCACTAACGCCGGAGGTGCATGGACCGACTTTTCCGCGAACTTACCAGATGCCCCTGCGAATGCCATAGTGGTCGACTCAGGCGCGTCGTCGTTGTCGAATGGCGCCGTTTATGTGGGAACCGATGTGGGGGTCTTCGCCAGCAGCACTGGCGTTGCGGCCTGGACAGAAGTTGGAACGGCCTCGGGCCCGTACGGATTTCTGCCCAATGTCGCCGTGACCTCGCTTCAGATATTCAACTCCGGCGGGCTGAAGCGCCTCCGCGCGGCGACCTACGGCCGGGGAATCTGGGAATGGAATCTGATCACTACGCCAGACTTCCAGCTCAACGTCAGTAACAACCCGCTCACGATCTTTGCCGCCCAAACCGCAACTTTCAACGGCATGATCTCCGCCATCAATGGATACAACAGCACCATCAATCTCAGTTGTACTGCCGGAGCTACGAATCCACCCCAGAACTGCACGCCGAATCCAGAGTCGCTCGCGCCTACCACCACCGGCGCAAGCTTTGCGATCAACGCAAGCGGAAGCGCAGGAGACTACGCGTTCAATTTGCACGCGCTCGGCGCCGATTCAATGGCTGTCACCCATGATTTTGCTCTCACCTTGCACATCGTGGATTTCACGCTGAGCATACCTTCGCCAGACACCATCAGCACTGCGCCCGGAAGCACCAGCGCTTCAGTTTCTGTTCTGGTTTCTGCACTCGGGGGTTTCAGCGGTTCAGTGACGCTTTCCTGTTCCAATCTGCCAATCGGCGCCAGTTGTCAGTTTCAGTCGTCACCTACAGTTTCGCCGACCAACGGGAATCCGGCCTCGGTAAACTTTCAAATCGCCGCGAGTCCGAGTACACCGCTCGGCACCTTCCCCATCACCATCATCGCCACGACTCCGGGCACGCCCGCGAAAACGCAAACCCTTACGCTCGTGGTGAGCGCCTCCCCAGACTACAGCCTGAGCATCGCCAATCCATCACTGACCGCTTCCGTGAACTCGTCCGCACAATTTAACGGAACACTCACATGGCTAAACGGATACAGCAACGCGGTCACCCTCAGTTGCGGACCCGGCGCTCCTCCGACCTGTACCCTCAACCCGGCAACCGCAGTTCCGTCGAGCGGCGGAACATCCTTTGCAGTCACTGTTTCAAGCAACATTTCGCGGGACTACAGCTTCATCATCACCGGAGTCGGAAGCGATCCGGCCGGCATCACCCATTCTCAGACAGTCACCTTCACCGCGAGGCCCAACCAGAATTTCGATTTCACTATGGCGATCACGCCGGCGAGTGCGTCTGTCCCTGTGGGGCAACCAACCATTTTCACTCTGAACGTCAATCCGACTGCCGGATCTTTTCCCAACAACGTCAGTTTTGCGTGTTCCAAACTTCCGGCGCTCACCACCTGCGGCTTTAATCCAACCCAGGTCGGCTTGGGAAGCGAAAACTCCGATGTAACTTTCACTCTCGCTACCACGGCTCCCGTTCTAGCATTCAGGACCTCCATCCTCGCGACAGTTTTTTCTGCGCTCCCTATTGCGGGATTGATTTGTCTGAAGCGCTCCAAGCTGCAAAATAAAATCCGACGGTGCACGCTCGCGATTCTGCCGTTCATTTTGATTTTGGGTCTTCTCTCCTGCGGCGGCGGCCTCCAAGGAAACGGAGGAGGCGGCAAGGGCAGCCTCGGAACGCCGGCCGGGACTTACACGATTACCGTAACCGCCACATGCGGGTCGGTCACTCACACCGCCCAGGTCTCGCTGACCGTCACCCCGTAACCCGTGTGATATCTTCGAGCTTCATTCACAATTAAAAGCGTGCGTCAGCGAACGCCGGTGGCGGCACCGGTTCACACCGGCAGGACAGCTCAAGCGGAGGATGACATGAACAGGGACTTTTCGAAGAGTCGCATTGCCGTACTGGGAGCCGGAAAAATGGGCGGCATCCTAGTCAAGGCTCTCATCGATAAACACCGGATTCCGGCCGACAGAGTGCAGGCCACGGTCGCTCACGAAACCCGCGCGCACGAACTCTCCCACAAACTTGGAGTGAAGGTCACGACCGACAATGTCTCGGCGGTTGATGGCGCGGATATAGTCTTTGTCTGCGTAAAACCCCAGGTCGTGCAGGAGTTGATGGAAACCATCAGCGACAAAGTTTCCGCCGACCAGCTCGTCATCTCGGTCGCTGCCTCAGTACACACTTCGCAAATCGAGAATGCGCTTGGCGGAGGCGTTCCTGTCGTTCGCGCCATGCCGAATACACCATGCGTTTTAGGACAAGGCATGACCGCGCTTTGCAAAGGACAATACGCAAAGCCGGAACATATCGAAGCTGCCGTTGCATTGTTCAACGCAGTCGGACGCACCGTCGTCCTGGACGAGAAGCACATGGATGCGGTTACCGGTCTCTCTGCCAGCGGCCCGGCCTACATCTACATAATTTTGGAATCGCTGGCTGAGGCCGGAGTCAAGGTCGGCCTGCCGCGTGATGTGGCCACGCTTCTAGCGGCGCAAACCACTCTCGGCGCTGCGACCGTCGTGCTCGAAACCGGCGACCATCCTGCGCTACTCAAAGACGCGGTGACCACGCCCGCCGGCTGCACCATTGACGGGATCATGGAACTCGAAGAGGGCAAGCTGCGCGTGACTCTGATAAAAGCCGTAGTGAAAGCTGCGCAGAGGGCAAAAGAGCTGGCTCAGGGTTAAGAGTGTCTTGTTGGTCTCTAGCCGGAAACCGATTCTCCAGCAATTGTCATTCCGAGCGAAGCCGGATCAATTGCGAAGCGGACGATCCGGCACAGTCGAGGAACCTGCTTTCGCTCAAAGCTCTAAATGGACCCGTTTTACTCTCTGAAAATGGCATTCACGCGACGTGCCGACTCACTTCAGCCTCTCTTGAAAAACTGCACTGCCCGTTCGTGCTTCTCCGCGGCTGATCGAGAAGAAAACGTTCCTAAGTTTCTTCTCTTTCCAGATTTCGGATCCTTCTTGCGCGAATACAGGCGGTACTCGCCAGATTTCAATTTGCGGATCATGACGAAAAGATGCGCGTTTGCAGACCCGAGTTGGCGGGATCCAGAGAAGGCCTACGCCACGAAATATTTCGCCGCCGGATGGTGCACCACGATTGCTGATGTGCTCTGCTCGGGCTCCAGCAAGAAACCCGAGGTTAGGCGCACGCCGACGTTTTCTTCGGGATGCAGCAGCGCGAACAGTTTGGTCTGGTCTTCCAAATTCGGGCACGCTGGATATCCGAAGCTGTAGCGCGAGCCGCGATATTTCTGATGAAAAAGATCGCGGATGTGCGGAGAGTCTTCGCCCGCAATTCCCAGCTCTTTCCTCATAAGCCTGTGATGATATTCCGCCAGTGCTTCAGCCGTTTCCACGCCGAGCCCGTGCAGGTAGAGATACTTCGTGTACTCGCCAGCTTCGAACAAGCGCTGGGTTTCGATTGAAGCCTTCGACCCGATCGTAACCAGAGACAGCCCAATCACGTCCATCTTGCCGGAAGATTTCGGAGCAAAGAAGTCAGAGATGCATAGCTTCCGGCCTTCCCGCTGGCGAGGAAATGTAAAGCGCAGGAATTCCTTAAGGTTCGTGGAGGCGCGGGCGTCCTCGCCCGTGCTCGCAGAACCCTTATTAGGACGGGCGAGGACGCCCGTCGCTCCACATTCATAAACAACCACATCATTTCCATCGCCCTGCGCCGGAAAATATCCCCACACAACTTTTGGCTCGAACCATCCGCTGGCAATGATTTCTTTTTCCAGCTCCTTTTTGATCGGCCGGAACTTGTTCTCGACTAGCTTGGCATAATCTTCCTGCGACGCGGTTTTCAACTGCCACTGGTTCTTGAACAGCGCCGTATCATTGATGTAAGGAAAGAGCTCGCGCAGATCGTAATCTTTCTTCACCCGCACGCCCCAGAACGGTGGGACAGGAATGTTCGGAGCATCGCTCACCACCGGACTGCGCTCCGCAAAAACTGGGCCGGATTCTTCATCGACAGCAACCGCCTTGGCATATTCCTTCACCGTGCGGCCCTCTTTCAGTCGTCCCTCTCGATTTCCGTTCGGACCCGTCAAATCCTCCATTATGTGCAAGCCGCCGAAAGCATCGTCGGAGTAGAACACGGCATTCGAATACTCGCGCCGCAAATCGTCTTCTACATACTTGCGCGTGAGCGCGGCGCCGCCGCAGAGCACGGGGAATTCAAGCTTCTGCCGCTGCAAATCCTGGATGACATACTTCATCTCCAGCGTGGATTTCACCAGTAGACCGCTCAGCCCGATCGCATCTGCCTTATGTTCTTGCGCCGCCTTGATGATGGTGTCTGCTGGCTGCTTGATGCCCAGATTCACAACTCGAAATCCGTTGTTGGTGAGAATGATATCCACCAGATTTTTGCCAATATCGTGAACATCCCCTTTTACCGTCGCCAGAACAATGGTTCCTTTTTGCGAACCCGCCTTCTTCTCCATCTTCTCCATCTTCGGTTCGAGATACGCGACCGCCGTCTTCATGACCCCGGCCGAATCGAGCACCGAGGGCAACTGCATCTTACGTGCGCCGAACAGGTCGCCAACGGTCTTCATCCCGTCAAGCAGAACCGTGTTGATCAGCTCTAGCGGCGAATACTGCTGCAGAGCTTCTTCAAGTAATACTTCAAGTGGCTTCTTGTTCGCCCCTTGGCCGACCGACTTCTCGCCGTTGATGATGGCGTACTTCAGCTTGTCCTCAACGGAGAGAGTTTCAACGTGCGCCGTGCTCTCGCCCTGAGTCTTGCCATTGGTCCCGGCGAAATGCCGCATGTAAACCTGCAACGGATCGCCCGCCGATTGGTCGCGGTAAATCAGCTTGCGCGCAAGCTCAACTTCTTCTTGAGGAATTTTGTACAACGGATAGATTTTGGTGTAATTCACAATGGCCATGTCGAGGCCATGATTCACCGCCTCGTGCATGAATACAGAGTTGAGAACACGTCGCGGGTACACATCCAGGCCGAACGAAATATTGCTCACACCGAGAATGGTCTTGACCTCAGGCAGTTCTTTCTTGATCCGCTCGATCGCTTTCAGTGTTTCGATTCCAGCACTTCGGTATTCCTCCTGGCCGGTCGAAATCGGCAAAGTCAGCGCATCGAAAATCAGATCGACCGGGCGAATGCCATATTTCTGCGTAGCAAGATCAAAGATGCGATGCGCAATCGCCGCCTTTTTCTCGGCCGTTAGCGCCATGCCGTCTTCGTCGATAGTCAACGCAATTACGGCCGCGCCATAGCGCTTCGCCATCGGCAGAACTTTGGACGTTCGCTTTTCGCCGTCTTCCAGGTTGATGGAATTGATAATGGCTTTGCCGGGAATTCGCTTTAGCGCTTCGTCGACCACATCGGCCTCAGTGGAGTCGACGAGAATTGGCGCCGGAACGCGCGTGGCAATTCGTTCGAGAATTGAGGTGATGTAGCCTTTCTCATCTTCTCCGACAATGGCGCAGCACAAATCGAGCATGTGCGAGCCGTCATTCACCAGTTTCTTCGCCAAGCCAAGAATGTCGTCGTACTTCTTGCCGCGGACCAGGTTCTTGAAATGTTCGACGCGCGTCGTGGTGTTCATCTCTTCCGCAACGATCAGCGGCTTGGGGTCAAGGTCGAGCGGAACAGAAGTGTAGGCGCTCGAAGCAGCTGCCACAGGCTTCACTTCCCTTTTGGCCGGTTCTACCCCGGAGAGCGCATCCACTACCGCCTTCAGATGTTCGGGCGTGGTTCCGCAGCATCCGCCGACGATGCGAACCCCGTAGTCCTGCACGAAATGCTTCTGATACTGCGCGAGTTCTTCCGGCTTCAGCTTATATACCGGATGACCGCCTTCATTTTGCGGAAGGCCAGCATTCGGCAAAACTGAAATTTCTTTAGTGGAGTTCGCGCCCAGATAACGGACCGCATCATTCATCTCCGCCGGACCGGTCGCGCAATTCATTCCAATGGCATCGATATCGAGAGGTTCAAGGGCGGTGAGCGCAGCGCCGATCTCGGTGCCAAGCAGCATCGTTCCAGATTCCTGCAACGTGACCTGCACTTGTACCGGCAGCCGCTTCCCGGCTTTCCGCATGGCTTCGAGAACGCCGATGGTTGCAATCTTTGCCTGGAGCAAATCCTGAGCGGTCTCGATGAGCAGAATATCTACGCCACCTTCGAGCAATGCCGCCGCCTGCTCCTCGTACGCGGCGACCATGTCGTCGAAGCTAATGTGCGCAAGCGACGGCAGTTTGGTAGTCGGCCCCATCGATCCGGCGACGTAACGTGGGTTGCCATTCGCCGAAAACTGCTGCGCGACCTCTTTCGCAAGTTTGACCGCGGCGAGATTGATTTCTTTCACCCGGTCTTGTAAGCCGAATTCGCTCAGAACAGTGCGTGTGGCGCCGAATGTGTTGGTCTCAACTACGTCACACCCGACGCGGAAGAAGTCAGCGTGAATATCACGAATGATGTCCGGACGGCTCAAAACGAGAACTTCGCTGCAGTTCTCTTGTCCCCAATAATCATCCAGAGTGGGGTTGCGCTTCTGGATGTTGGTGCCCATCGCCCCGTCGTAGATGACGACGCGTTGCTTAACGAGTTGGAGAAAAGTTTCCATTTTAGAGAAGCATTTGGCAGTTAGCCCTTAGCATTTTGCGGCAAGCATTTGATCTATCTAATTGCCAAGTGCGAAGTGCCAAATGCTTTTTATACACAAACGCCGGCCCTTTTCCGGACCGGCGTCATCATCTCGCAAAAGCTATTGAACTTTATTCTCCTGGAGCGACTTCTGCTGGCGCGCCACCCGCAACTTCTGCGGAATTGAACACCGGATTCGCTCCCAAATGCGCCGGCCTGGCTGCCAGCAACTGCTCTTTGCGGTAGATCAAATTGGTCGCGTTGAATGTCGCGATCTCAAATCCGTGCCCATGAGTAATAGCATCGGTCGGGCAGGCTTCTACGCAGTATCCACAAAAAATGCAGCGGTTGTAGTCGATGTTGTAAACCTTGGCATAGCGTTCAGCGCCGCTGATGCGGTTCTCGGCCGTGTTCTCTGCCGCCTCAATATAGATGCAATTGGCCGGGCAGTTGGCTGCGCATAGAAAACACGCTACGCACTTCTCCAGCCCGTTCTCATCCCGCTGCAAAACGTGCACGCCGCGATATCGCTCCTGGAATTTTGCCCCCCGCAGTGGCCCCGGCCCATCCGGATAATTCTCCACTGTCGTCGGTTGAAACATCTCCATAAAGGTGATGCTCATGCCTTTCGCGATCGCGGCAATGTTCTTGAGGATCGGCATACCTCTCTAGTATAGCGAAAGCCTCGTAATCGGGTGAACGCGGCATTGGTACAAAATAGCTTCCGGACTGCCAACTAAGCAGAATCAAGCGAGAAAATCTCCGTCTCTATCGAGCAATCCACTCCTTCCTTAGCGGTACTGTTGCGCGCCACCAATTCCCGGTTAATCGCGGTTTCCCATTTCGAAACCCCCGGCGCCCAAGCGTGCGGTCGACGCCAGCAATCGCGGAAGTTTCGTGTCAGTTGTGCGGCACACTCAACAGAACCCCTCCCGGAGTCTCTCTAAAAGTTTGGACTAGGCGCGATGTAACACGGAAAGGCAAGGCTGGTGAGTAAACAGAACACTCGCAAGATATGGTTCACCGCTTGCCTGACGCTCATTTTCCTGGGCGGATGCGGCGATCCAGACCATAACAGGTTCCCAGGCCTGACTCCGCCTACTGTCATTTCTATCGCCCCGCCGGACGGTGCGCTCGGGGTCTGTCCCAACAGCGTGATCACCGCCACTTTCAGCGAGGCCATGAACGTTACAACCATAAACGCCGCCACCTTTACGGTGTCTCCCGGCGTCAGCGGCACCATCACTCACGATGCTTCCGACACGATCTTTACCTTCACTCCGGCGAGCCCTCTAGCAGTAAGCACCGTCTACACCGCAACCCTCACCACTGCCGTCTACGATCTGTTCGGCAACACTTTGGCCAGCAATTTCGTTTGGAGTTTCACCACCCCTGCCAACGGATGCAACCCATCCCCGACCGTGCGCTCCGTCACTCCTCCCAATGCTTCAGTCGGATTCTGTCCCAACACCGTCATCACTGCCACTTTTAGTGAGGCCATGAACCTGGCCAGCATCAACTCATCGACCTTTACCGTGACTCCCGGCGTGAGTGGAACTATCACTCACGATGCATCCAACACCATCTTCACCTTTACCCCGTCGAGCCCTCTGGCCATAACCACCGTCTACAGCGCAACCATCACCACCGGCGCCCAGGATCTGTTCGGCAATGCCCTCGCCAGTGATTTCGTGTGGAGCTTCACCACCGCTGCCAACGGGTGCAATCCGCCACCAACCGTGCGCTCCGTGATTCCTCCCAATGGTTCAGTCGGGGTCTGTTCCAACTCCGTCGTCACTGCCACTTTCAGCGAGGCCATGAACGTCTCCACCGTAAACACCACGACCTTTACGGTCTCTCCCGGCGTAAGCGGCACCATCACCCACGATGCCTCTGACACCGTCTTAACCTTCACCCCGTCGAGCCCTCTGGCGGTAAGCACCGTCTACACCGGCACCATCACCACCGGCGTTCGCGATCTATTCGGCAACGCCCTTGCCAGTAATTTCGTTTGGAGTTTCACCACCGCGGCCAACGGGTGCAATCCGCCCCCGACCGTCCTCTCCGTAAGTCCTCCCAATGCTTCAGTCGGAGTCTGTTCGAACAGCGTCGTCACTGCCACTTTCAGCGAGGCCATGAACGTCTCCACCGTAAACACCACGACCTTTACGGTCTCTCCCGGCGTCAGCGGCACCATCA